>DATGIZ010000024.1:0-355531 GCA_035295465.1 Binatia bacterium
TCCGGCGACTCGATGCGCCGGAACAACTCGCGGCGGTCTACGACGGGAGGAAATTCGCGGACGGGAAGCTCGTAAAGGAAAAGCAGTCGCTGAAGGCTGCCGCCTGATCCTCACGATTTACACACCTCTTGACCCGGCCTCGCCCGTGGCTGGCCGGGCGGCAAATGGGCAGTCGGGTCTCGTGCGGACGGACATCGGCGCAGAGCGATGTCGGGACGCCGGCGACGCGAGCGGCGCTCGGCTACTTGAGCAGCACGAAGCTCACGCAGTTCCCCGTCGCGGCCACGTCGCCGGTGGCGATGTTGTAGCCCTGATACGCGCACACCACCTGGATCGTCTCGTTACCGCCCCCATACCCGTGGGGCAGCCAGTTCAGATACCCCACCGTCCCTTGGAGCCCCGCGTCCTCACACGCGCAGAGATGCTTGGCGGGGACGTTCGGGTACATCGGCCCGAGCTTCGAGACGGCGGCGGTGACGGCGTCGAGCGGCGTCTGCATGCTGGCCGCGCGCACGCCGACCGCGATGCCGGCGAGGGCAAGGCCCGCGCACACGGGAACCAGGAAACCGAAGCGCATGGTGCACCTCCTTCGGGGCGCCTTGGCACGAGGGGAACCCGACGGTCAATGCTACGGCGTTGATTTTACCGCAATCTTTACCTGCCTCCCGCATGCCGGTCCGCGATCGTGACCCGTCCGGCCCTTCTTCTCGCACTCGTCATCCCTGCCTCACCCGGCGGCAACCTCGGGCCGGTACCCTGCGCCCATGGCTCTGCTCGACGTGCTCGCGCTCGCGGGAGTCCTCGGCGCCGCCGCCGCGTGGGTGATCGCGGCGCTGCTGGCGGACGAGCAGGACGCGGGGTGGCGGACGCTGCGCCGCCCCTGACCCCTGGCGTCGCCCCGGCGCCGGGGCTACACGGGGCGCATGATCACCCTCTACGACGACGTCTTCAGCCCTTACGCGCGCAAGGTGCGCGTTGCGCTCTACGAGAAGGGCGTTCCTTTCGAGCGCGTGCGGGCGCTCGGCGGCGACTGCAACCGGCGCGACTTCGTGCACGTGAACCCCCGCGCCGAGGTGCCGGCGATCGTCGACGGCGACTTTGCCCTCTACGACTCGACGATCATCTGCGAGTACCTCGAGGACCGCTGGCCGACGCCGCCGCTCTACCCGCCCGACCCGCGGCGCCGCGCGCGCTGCCGGCTGATCGAGGACCTCGCCGACACGCAGCTCGACGCCGCGCTCTACGCGGTGACGGTCGTCGAGTTCGGCCGCGGCGAGCGCCATGCAGCCATGCACGCGACCGCCGCGCGCGATCTCGCACGCCTCTACGACGAGCTCGAGCGGCGCCTCGGCGACGGGGACTTCCTCTGCGGCGACTACTCGCTCGCCGACATCGCGGTCGTCCCGCACGTCACCGCGGCGGTCTTCTTCGGCTTTGCCCCCGATCCCGATCGCCACGCCCGGCTGCTCGGTTGGCTCGCCCGCGTGCAGGAGCGTCCCGCGGTGCAGAAGGACGGCGCCGACGTGCTCGAGACGCTGCGGCGCCTTGAGGCCGAGAAGCGCCCCGCCTTCGATCCCTACCGCGTGCAGTGGCGCAGCGACCGGCTCGAGTGGGTCGTGAAGAACGGCTTCGCCGCCTGGCTCGCCGAGGAGATGCAGGCCGGCCGCGCCTTCTTCCCGCTCGCCGTGGGCGGCTGACGCCCGTGCCTTGCCCGGCACGCGCGTTGCTGCCGGGATGTCCCCGACCTCCCGACGCCCGTGCGCCCGGCGGCTCGCGGTTGCTCCCGCTGACGCGGAGTCAGCGCCTTGACACGCGCGGGGCTCGCCGTCGGAGCCTTCCTCCTCCTGCGCGCGGCGCCGGCGGCAGCCGTCCCGTTCGTGCTCGCGCAGAGCTTCGCCGAGCCGGTGCCGGTCCGCTACGACGTCTTCGGCGCGGCGGTGACGGCTGCGGGCGGCGCCATCGCCGTCGGGGCGAGCCGCAACGACTCGGCCGGGACCGACGCCGGCGCCGTCTACCTCTTCGATCCGGCCTCCGGCGGGCTGCTGGCGACGCTGTTCGGCGCCGCGGCCGGCGACCAGTTCGGGAGCGCGCTCGCGGCCGTGGGCGCGCACCTCGCGGTCGGCTCGCCCGACGCCGGCGGAAGCGCGCCCCGCGCGGGCGCCGTGACGCTCTTTCCGCTCGGCGGCGGGGTGCCCGAGCGGGTGATCGCGAACCCCGCGCCCGCGGCCTCGGAGCTGTTCGGCGCGGCGCTCGCCGCGGTGGGATCGAGCCTGCTGGTCGGCGTGCCCTACCGCGACGCGCCCGGCGCCGCCGCCGCGGGTGCCGTCTACCTCGTCGACCCCGACACGGGCGCGACGCTCCTCGAGGCGGCCAACCCGGCGCCCACGGCCTACGCGCGCTTCGGCACGGCCGTCGCTGCGGCGGGCGCGAGCCTCATCGTGGGCGCCCCCTACGACGGCAACGGCCTCGCCAACGCCGGCGCCGTCTACCTGCTCGACGGCACCACCGGGGCGCTCCTGCGCACGTTCACGAGCCCGCGGCCCGCGATCGGGGCGGCCTTCGGCGCCGCAGTGGCCGCGACCGACACGCAGCTGCTCGTCGGCGCGCCCCTCGATCCCGCCGGCGGCTCGGCCGCCGGCGCGGCCTACCTCTTCGACCTGGCCTCGGGCGCGCTCCTCCAGACCTTCGTGCCGCCGGCCGGGCTCCTCGACTCGCGCTTCGGCGCCGCGGTTGCCCTCGCGGGCACGACGGCGCTCGTCGCCGCGCCCTTCGCCGGCGCCGGCAGCCTGCCCGACGCGGGGCAGGTCTTCCTCTTCGATGCGTCGAGCCCGACGCCGCTGTGGACGTTCGCCGATCCGTCGCCGGCCGCGAGCGACCAGTTCGGAGGGGCGGTCGCCTTCGCCGGCCAGGGTGTGCTGGTCGGCGCGTGGTTCGCCGGCGGCGGCAGCGGCGCCGCCTACCTCTACGCCGATCAGGGGCCGACCACGACCACGCTCGCGACCTCGACGACGACCACGACCCCGGCGAGCACGACGACGTCGACGACCACGACCGTGACGACCACGACCGCCGGCGGCGCGACCACCACCAGCACCACCACCACCACCACGACCGACACGCTGCCGCCGACCTCGACGACCGTCGTCTCCACGACCACGACGCTCGACCCGACGGGCCGAGTCGATCCGACCACCTCGACCACGCTCGTCCCGCCCGTCGCCTGCGCCGCAGACGACCCGGGCGCGTGCGACGACGGCGATCCGTGCACGCTCGACGCCTGCGTCGCCGGCATCTGCGCGCACCAGCCGGCCGCCGGCCTCGATGCCGTCGGCTGCCGTCTCGAGACGCTGGCGGGCCTGCTCGCCCCGGGCAGCGCGCCGCGGCCGCTGCTGCGCCGGCTGCGCGCGCGCGTCGGCGCCGCCCGCGCGCTCGTCCGCCGCGGGGGCGCACAGCCGCCGGCCCGCGCGCGGCGCACGCTCGCGCGCGCGGCGCACGCGCTCGCAGGCTTCGTCGCGACGGTAGAGGGCGGGATGGAGCGCGGCCGCCTCGATGCGGGCCTCGGCGCGCGACTGGTCGGGCTCGCGACCGACGCGGCGAGGCGCCTCGCCGGGGCTGGGTAGCTTGCGTGCGAGCCGGCCGCGGCTAGAGTCGATGTCGATGTGCCGCCTCGCTGCCGCCGCGACGCTCGCGCTGGCGCTGCCGTGCGCGGCGGCCCCCGCCCGCTTCTTCGTCGAGGGGGGCGGCACGCTCGCGATCGAGAACGCGCACACCGGCGCGCGCGCGTCGGTCCGCTACCGGCGTGCCGACGGCACCTACGATCCGGGCGCGCTCGCGCGCCTCGAGCGCGTCTTTCGCAGCGGCGACGGCCGCGAGGCGCCGATCGCGCTGCGGCTCGTCGAGGTGCTCGGCTGGCTCCAGGAGCGGAGCGGCGGGCGGCCGCTCGTGCTCATGTCGGGCTACCGCAGCCCCGACTACAACGCCGGGCTCCGCGCCCGGGGCCGCCAGGTCGCCGGCGGCTCGCTGCACACCGAAGGGCTGGCCGCGGACTTGGCCTTCCCGCGCGCGGCGTTGCGGCCGCTGTGGCTGCGGGTCCGTGCGCTCGGCTGCTGCGGTGCGGGCTACTACGCCGAGGAGGGCTTCCTCCACGTCGACGTCGGCCGGCCGCGGTTCTGGGAGGCCGCGACCTCGCGCGTCGACGAGAACCTCTCGGCCGGTAACGCGCGGCTGTTCGCGCGCACCGAGTTCGACCGCTACGCGGCGGGCGAGCCGATCGCGGTGGCGCTGCACGCGCTCACGGTCCCCCCGGTGCGGCTCGCGCGTACCGCGACCCTCATCCCCGAGCGCGGCGCGCCCGCCGCGGTGCCGCTCGCCGCGGGTGGCGAGCCGGGCGAGGGCTGCCTCGCGGCCGAGGCAACGGGGGCCGAGTTCCGCGTCCCGGCCGCGCCCGCGCGCGGGCGGGCGCGGCTGGTGCTGCGCACCTGCGAGCCCCGGGTGGAGCGCACGCCCGAGACCGTCGAGACCAACCCGATCGAGGTGCGCTAGCGTTTGAGCGGCACGCCGGGATCGTGGTCTTATTCCCGCCGATGCAGTTCAACCTCGCCGACCTCTTCGAGCACGCCGTCGACCACTTCGGCGAGCGCGAGTACCTCGTCTGCGACGGGAAGCGACGCACGTACCGCGAGATGGAGGCGCGCGCCAACCGCCTCGCGCACCACCTGGCCGCGCACGGCGTCGGCCCGGGCGACCACGTCGGCATCTACGCGCTCAACTCCGTCGAGTGGGTCGAGACGCTGTGGGCCGTCTTCAAGCTGCGCGCGGTCTGGATCAACATCAACTATCGCTACGTCGAGGACGAGCTGCGCTATCTCTTCGACAACGCCGACCTCAAAGCGCTGGTCTATCAGCGGCAGTTCGCCCCGCGCGTGGCCGGCGTCCGGGAGGCGATGCCCCTGCTCCGCCACGCGGTCTGCGTCGACGACGGCAGCGGGGAGGACGCCCGGGTCCTCGGCTCGGCCGACTACGAGGCCGCGCTCGCGGACGCCTCGCCGGCGCGCGACTTCCCACCGCGCTCGCCCGACGACCGCTACATCCTCTACACCGGCGGCACCACGGGCATGCCGAAGGGGGTGGTCTGGCGCCACGTCGACGTCTTCATGGCGCTCGGCGGCGGCATCGACCCGATGACCAACGAGCGCGCGCCCTACCCGGAGTACCTGGTCGAGAAGGCGAAGGCGGGCGTTCCCCTCACGTTCCTGCCCATCGCCCCGCTCATGCACGGGGCGACGCAGTGGGCGGTCATGGGACAGAGCTTCCTCGGCAACAAGGTCGTGCTCATGAGCCGGTTCGACGCCCGGCGCGTGTGGGCGCTGGTGGAGGCGGAGAAGGTCAATTCGCTGATGATCACCGGCGACGCGATGGGCCGCCCGCTCGTCGAGGCCCTGGCCGCGCCCGACGCGCGGTGGGATCTCTCGTCGCTCTACCTCCTCACCTCGAGCGCGGCGACGTTCTCGCCGTCGGTGAAGGACCAGTTCTTCGAGCGCTTCCCGAACCTCGTGATGATCGACGCCGTCGGGTCGTCGGAGGGCGGCAACAACGGCATGGTGATGGTGCAGCCCGGGGCGACCGCGATGAAGGGGGGGCCCACCGTGTCGCGCATCGGCACGACGGCGGTCCTCGACGAGGCCGGCCGGCCGATTCCCCCCGGCTCGGGGCGGATCGGCAAGATCGCGCGCGCCCGCGACATCCCGCTCGAGTACTACAAGGATCCCGAGAAGACCGCCGAGACCTTCGTCACCTACGACGGCGTGCGCTGGGCGATGCCGGGCGACTGGGCGACGGTGGAAGCGGACGGGCGGATCACGCTGCTCGGCCGCGGCTCGGTCTCCATCAACACCGGCGGCGAGAAGGTCTTCCCCGAGGAGGTGGAGGCGGCGGTCAAGTCGCACCCGGCCGTGTTCGACTGCACGGTCGTCGGCGTGCCCGACGAGCGCTGGGGCGAGCGCGTCACCGCGGTCGTCGAGCTGCGGCCCGGCGCCCGCGCCACCCTCGACGACCTCCAGGCGCACTGCCGCTCGCGGATCGCCGGCTACAAGGTGCCGCGGGGGCTCTGCCTCGTCAAGCGCGTCGTGCGCTCGCCGTCGGGCAAGCCCGATTACCGCTGGGCGCGCTCGGTGGCGTCGCGCGCCTCCTGAGGCGCGTCAGCCGAGCGCGCCGCGGATCGCCGCGCCCACCTCGGCGAGCGTCCGGCGCGTGGTGCGCGGGAAGATCGTGTGGATCGTTCCCGCGCCGTCGCCGGTCCAGCGCGGCACGATGTGGACGTGGACGTGCGGCACGGTCTGTCCGCTCGCCGCGCCGTCGTTGACGCCGACCGTCGTCGCCTCGGCGCCGAGCGCCCGGCGCACGGGGCCCACCAGCCGCACGACCGTGCGGAAGAGCGCGTCGGCGTCGGCGGCGGGCATCTCCTCGAGGCGCGCGACGTGCGCCCGCGGCACCACCAGCACGTGCCCGTCGGCGAGCGGCTGCACGTCGAGGAACGCCACCGCGCCCGCGTCGTGGGCCACCACCTCGGCGGGGATCTCCCCGGCGACGATCCGGCAGAAGATGCAGCTCATGCGTCTCCCTCCTCGAGCTCGAGGTAGACCGGGCTCGGCCCGAGCGTCAACGTGATCGGAGCGCGCGCGTCGAGCGCCGTCACGGTGCCGTCCTGCGCGATGACGCGCGCGGCGCGCACGCGCCCCGACGGCGTGAGCCGCAGCGGCACGGCGGCGCCGGGTGCCCAGAGGAGGAGCACGGTGCGAGCCCGTCCCCGAAATGCGAGCGCGTAGCCGCCTGCCGCCTCGACGCCGAGCCGGGCCGAGAGGTCGCGGCCGAAGCGCGTGTCTCCGAGTATCGCCGCAAAGGTGCGCGCCGCCGTGTAGGCGGGCTTCGGGACGAGCGCGCCGGGCGCCGGATCGGGATTCCAGCGCAGTAGACCGAACGCCGCTTCCTTGTCGTGGAGGAAGTTCGCGAAGTCGGTGAGCGTGTACCAGCAGACCCGCTCGGCGCCGGCGGCGAGCGCGAGCGCGGTGCCGCGCACCAGGTAGCGCGCCTGGTCGTCCTCGCTCACGCCGGGCGGGAAGAGGGGGGTCCCGCTGTCGGGTGCGGTGTACCACCCCATCTCGGTCACCCACACGGGCAGGCGGCCGCCGCCGGCCGCCGCGAGGCGCGCGCGGAAGTCGGCGAGCTGGTGCGGCACCGACGGGCCGATGGCATTCGTGTCGAATTCTGGGGCGGGGGTCTGGAGGAACGTGTACGGGTGCACGGCGGCCGCGTCGAAGCCGCGCAGCCATCCACGGTGCGCGGCGGCGGCTGCGGCGAGGAAGCCCCAGTCCTGGTGGTAGGCGAGGAAGTCGAAGGTCGGCGCGAGCCCGCCGGTCGCCACCGGCACGCGCGCGCCGGCGGCGTGGATCGCCCGCGCCGCCAATAGCGCGAGCCGCGCGTACGTTCCCGGATCGGGGGCGGGCTTCCAGAAGGTCGGATTGTTCTCCTCGTTCCAGAGCTCCCACGCGGCCACCCGTCCCGCGAAGTGCCTGGCGGCCGCTCCCGCGAAGGCGGCAAAGTCGGCCGGGTCGGCGGGCGGGTAGTGATCGTCGCCCGCCGGCGCCTGCGGCGCGGCCCAGGGGTTCCCGTAGTCGAGGATGCCGAGGACCCCGATGCCGTGCGCGCTCGCGCGGCTGACCAAGTCGTCGTAATCGGCGAAGGCGAACGCCCCGCGCGCGGGCTCGAGCGCGGTCCAGGTGAAGTCGGTGCGGAGCCCGCGCCAGCCGAGGTCGTCGAGCGCGCCGAGATACGCCTCGCGGGCGACCGCGGAGGCGCCGAGCAGGGGGCCCGCCGAGACCGAAACGCAGAGCGCGTCGTGTACGGGGACGTGCCGCGCCGCCGCCGGGGCGGCGGCGACGAGCAGCAGGAGGGTGACGCCGAAGCGGCGCACGTCACCTCGCGGCGGTCTCGCGCGTCCGGGAGGCGGCCGCCCGCCGGCCGTAGAGCCAGGCGAGGAAGCGCTCGACGCCGTGGACCACGAACGTCGTGCGCAGCGACGGAAGGATCTCGAACGCGTGCTGCGCGCCGGGGATCTCGGCGTAGACGACCGGCTGCTCCGAGGCGCCCCGCAGCGCGTCGACGAAGCGCCGCGCCTCGGCCACCGGCACCATCGTGTCGCGGTCGCCATGGATGACGAAGAAGGGCGGCGCGTGCGCCCCGACGTGGTAGATCGGCGACGCCCGCTCCCACGCCGTCCGCGCGCGCGCGAGCTTCGACTTCATCACGCGCCGCTCGAGCAGCCGCTCGAGGCCGCGGTGCGGCCAGTTGCCCCGGGCGTCGGTGAAGTCGTAAACGCCGTAGAAGGCCACGCAGCCCGCCACCGCCGTGTCCACGTCCTCGAAGCCGGGCTGGAACTCGGGCGCGTTCGGCGTGAGCGCCACCAGCGCCGCCAAGTGCGCGCCGGCCGACCCGCCCGTGACCACCAGGAAGTCGGGATCGGCGCCGTGCTCGGGGCCGTGGCGGCGGATCCACGCGATCGCACGCTTCAGGTCGATCAGGGGATCGGGGAAGGTCGCACGCGGCGCGAGCCGGTAGTTGGCCGCCACGCACACCCAGCCGCGCGCGGCGAGATGAACCATCAGCGGGATGCCCTGCTCGTTCTTGCTGCCGACGATCCACGCTCCGCCGTGGATCTGGAGAAGGGTGGGGCACCCGGTCGGCCGGTCGCGGCGGCGGTAGACGTCGAGGCGCAGCGCGCGGCGGCCCTCGCGATGGTAGACGAGGTCGCGCACGCGCTCGACCTCGGGGTGGAGCACGGGGATCGGCAGGAGGAGCTGCTTCCAGTCGACGGCGGGCGAGAGGCGCGCGCGCAGATCGGCCGGGATCGCCTGCGCGTAGCGCTCGCCGAGCCCGGCCCGGAGCGCCGCCTCGACCGCGTCCTCGGCGAGGTGCGCCGCCCGCCAGATGCGCACGAGGCCGCCCCACGACGCGAGCGTCACCGCGAGCCCGAGCCAGCCGGGCCACGCGCCGAGCGCGCCCAGCCACACGAAGCCGAGCGTGAACAGCGCCTGCCAGGCCACGTGGTGCAGCGCCAGCTCGGTGGTGAGCCAGCCCGCGAAGAAGCTGAGCACGGCGCGGCGCCCGCCGCGGTACGTCGGCCGCAGCCCGTTGTACGTGAACCACGCTCCCCAGAGGCTCACGGCCAGGAAGACCCACGGGACCCACGGCGTCCAGGGCATCGCCGTCCAGCTTGCCACGCCGGCGCGGGATCACGCCAGCGCGGCGAGGAGCGCGCGCGTGGCGGCGGCGGGATCGGCGGCGGCCAGCACGGCGCGGATCACGGCGGCGCCCGCAGAGCCCGCCGCGCGCGCCGCCGGTGCACGCTCGGCGGTGACGCCGCCGATTGCCAGCACGGGCACGGCCGCCGCTGCGACGGCCTCGGCGAGTCGGGCCGGCCCGGCCGCCGCCTTCCCCGGCGTGTCCCACACGGGTCCGAAGAACGCGAAGTCGGCGTCGGCGGTGCTTTCCCCGGGCGCGTGAATCGATACGCCGACGAGCGCGCCCGGGGGCAGCAGCCGCCGCGCCACCGCCGGGGGCAGCGCCCCGCCGCCCAGATGCACGCCGTCGGCGCCGGCGGCGATCGCCACGTCGACGCGGTCGTTCACCAGGAGCAGCGCGCCCGCGCGCATGGTGGCCGCGCGCAGCCGCTCGGCGAGCGCGAGCAGCGGGCGCCCCGGCAGATCCTTCTCGCGGAGCTGCACCGCCGGCAGCCCGGCGTCGAGCGCCGCAACGACCACGTCGAGCAGATCGCGCCCGGCGGTCGCCGACCGGTCGGTCACGAGCATCAGCCGTGGCACGCTCGCCGGCACGGGATGCGCCGACCGTCAGCGAATCAACCCGGTGAGCGGGCTCGACGCCGTCGCGTAGAGCTTCTGCGGGATACGCCCGGCGAGGTAAGCCTTGCGGCCCGCCTCGACCGCGAGCCGCATCGCCTCGCCCATGAGCAGCGGGTCCTGCGCGCCGGCGATCGCGGTGTTCATCAGCACCGCGTCGCAGCCGAGCTCGAGCGCCTCGGCCGCGTGCGACGCCGTGCCGACCCCGGCGTCGACGATCACCGGCACACGGCTCTGCTCGACGATGATCTGGAGGTTCCAGGGGTTGCGGATGCCGAGCCCCGAGCCGATCGGCGCCGCGAGCGGCATCACCGCCACGCACCCGAGCTCCTCGAGGCGCTTGCACGCCACCGGGTCGTCCGTGACGTAGGGCATCACCTGAAACCCTTCCTTCACCAGCACCTTCGCCGCCTCGACGGTGGCCGGCACGTCGGGGAAGAGCGTCCGCTCGTCGCCGATCACCTCGAGCTTGACGAGCGTGCCGACGCCCGCCTCGCGAGCGAGCCGACAGGTGCGCACGGCTTCCTCCACCGTGAAGCAGCCGGCGGTGTTGGGGAGGATCGTCCAGCGCTCGGGCGGCAGGTGGTCGAGGAGGTTCTCCTTGGCCGGATCGGTGATGTTCACGCGACGCACGGCCACCGTGACGATCTCGGCGCCCGATGCCTCGACGGCTTGCCGCGTCTCCTCGAACGAGCGGTACTTGCCGGTGCCGACGATGAGCCGCGACCGGTACTCGCGGCCGGCGAGGAGGAACGCATCAGCCGCCATCTCACCCGCCCCCGACGAAATGGATGACCTCGACGCGGTCGCCCTCGGCGAGCGCCGTCGTGCCGTACGCCGCACGCGGGACCACCGCGGTGTTCACCTCGACCGCGATGCGCCGCCGGCCGAGGCCGAGGGCCGTCACCAGATCGGCCACCGTGGCGCCGGCGTCCACCGTGCGTGGCTCGTCGTTGACGATGATCTCCACCCACCACCGACGATAGCCCCTCGCCGCCGGCCGGGCAACGGCTCGACGGCCCGCAAGGGGCGCTTCTACGCTCGCCGTCGCATGGCGGCGGAGGACCCGGAGCGTGTCGTGGCGGCGGTGGCCGCCGCCGATCGTCGGGTCGTCGCCGCGTGGGTGTTCGGCTCGCGGGCCCGCGGCGAGGCGCGTTCGGGCAGCGACCTCGACGTCGCGATCCTGACCGACGGCACCGCCGCGGGGCTGGCCGACGCGCTGGCGGCGGAGATCTCCCGGCGCGCGGGCCTCGCGACGCGCTTCCCCCGCGGCGGGCAGTTGCGGTATTGGAGCGCCTCGATGGCAGGGCATTCGCATTCTCTCTTGACGGTCCTGGCTATGGCGCTGGTGGCTGGAAGCTCGCCGGCCTTTGCCGGGACGACGCGCCTGCCGGGGCACGTCCTCGGCTCGTTGGGCGCCGCGGTCCCGATCGCGCCCACGCCGGGCGAGGAGCGCGCGCCGCTCACCCTGACGTTCGTGCTGCGGCACGACGATCAGGCCGGGTTCGAGCGTTACCTCGCCAGCCTCGGCGACCCGGCGTCGTCTCACTACCGGCGGTACCTCACCCAGCGGCAGATCGCCGATCGCTTCGGGCCGTCGCGCGGCGTCTACGCGCGCCTGCGCCGTCACCTCGAGGCCCACGGCTTCGCCGTGGTCTCCGAGTCGGCGAATCGGCTCACGCTCACCGTGCGCGGCACCCGGGCCGCGGCGGAGCGCCTGCTCGACGTCCGTCTCGCCGACTACCGGCTCGGCGACCGCGTCTTCTTCGCAAACGACGTCGATCCCGCGCTGCCGCGCGGGCTCGCCGCGCACGTGCAGACGGTCGCGGGTCTCGCGAACCTCGCCCGGCCGCAGGCGACGGTGAGGGCCCTCCGCCTCGGCTTCTACACGACGATCTGTGCGCTGGCGCTCGCCCCGATCGAGCCGCCGTTCGGCCAGAAGATCTGCACCCGTGGCGGCATGAACCCGTACAAGGAATGCCTCACCGCCGCCAAGCAGGCGGCCGAGAACGACACGGACTTCAACTTCGACTTCCTCGATCCGCGGTACCAGTTCATTTACAACTGGATGAGCATCGTCGGCCCGAGCGATCCCTGTCCCCCCGGGTATTCTCCCTTGGTCCGCAGCCGTGCGGCCGGGACGCGGCCGGCGGTCGCCGCGAGCGGCGCCGGCCAGACCGTCGCGCTCGTCGAGTTCGACACGTTCGACCCGAGCGACGTCGCCGACTACGCGGCGCTGCTCGGCCTGCCGGCCTCGCAGCTCGACAACCTGAGCCAGGTGCACGTGGGCGGCGGTGCCGCGCCCGGGACGAGCCAGGACGAGGTGCTCCTCGACATCGACACCGTGATGACGATCGTGCCCGATGCGAAGATCGTCGTCTACGACGCACCGTTCTCCGGTCCCGGCTCGTTCCAGGCGCTGTTCAATGCGGCGATCAGCGGCGGCGCGACCGTGATCAGCAACAGCTGGGCGTACTGCGAGGACCAGACGTCGCTCGCCGACGTGCAGGGGATCGACGCCATCTTCCAGAACGCCGCCATGTCGAACGTCAGCATCTTCAACGGCGCCGGCGACACGGGCAGCACGTGTCTCGACGGCAGCCCGAACACGGTGGCGGTGCCCGCCGACGCCCCGCACGCGACCGCGGTGGGCGGGTCGCTGGTGACCGCCGGGCAGGGCAACCCCTACGTGCACGAGAGCTGGTGGGACGGCTCCGCGGCGACACCGCCGACGGGGCAGGGCGGCTTCGGCGTGAGCCGCTTCTTCGCCCGGCCGAGCTATCAGGACGGGCTCAACCCCGCCGCCAATCGCTCGGTCCCCGACGTGGTGGCCAATGCGGATCCGGCCAACGGCGTGATGATCTGCCAGGCGACCGCCGGCGGCTGCCCGAGCGGCGCGCTCTACGGCGGGACGAGCTTCTCCGCGCCGCTGTGGGCGGCGTACATGGCGCTCGTCAACCAGGCGATCGGTCACGACGTCGGCTTCGCCAACGCCGCGCTCTATCCGCTGGCAGGGACGGCCGCGTTCCGCAACGCCGCCGCGCTCGGCAGCGACTTCGCCCACGTCGGGCTCGGCTCCCCCGACGTCGGCGAGATCATCGCGCGCCTCGGCGGCCAGGCCATCGGCGTGCCCGACCCCGGGGTCTCGATCGCTTCCCCGGCGCTCGACACGCAGGTGATCTCCGGCTTCGACACGTCCGCCGCGGTGCCCGCCGACGGCACATCGGCGGGATACGTGATCGTCCGCCTGTTCGACGCCGGCCGGCACGCGGTGAGCGGCAAGACGGTCACGCTCACCGCCGGCGGCGGCAGCCACGCGACGATCGCCCCGGCGAGCGCCGTCTCGAACGCCGACGGCCGCGCCGTCTTCACGCTGACCGACCTCGTTGCGGAGAACGTGATCCTGACCGCGACCGACACGACCGACGGCGTGCAGCTCACCAACACGCCGGCGCTGCCCTTCGTCGTGCCGGCCGCCGCCTCCGCGGGCATCGGGGCCAATCCGACGAACGTCACCGCCGACGGGACGTCCACCACGACGATCACGGTCACGCTCGAGGACGCGCTCGGCCGCCCGACGCCGGGCAAGGAGGTCACGCTCTCGCAAGGGGCCGGCCACTCGTTCGTCACCGGGCCGAGCCCGAGCGTGACCGACGGGAGCGGGCAGATCCGGTTCACCGCCACCGACCAGGTGAACGAGACGGTCACGTACACGGCGGTCGACGCGAGCGACGGCGACCTGCCGGTCCCGGGCAGCGCGGTGGTGACCTTCGGCAACGGCGCGGGCACCGCCTGCGGGAACAACGCCCCACCGCCGACGGCCGCCCCCGGCTATGCGCTGACGCCGTTCGCGGGCGGCTTCGCGTCGGCCTCGCTCTCCTACGGCGGCGTCAACTTCGGGGGATGCTCGGGGATCTCGCCGCCGGGGTTCCTCGGCGCGAGCGCCTTCCTCTACGACTTCCTGAACGGCGACGTCTTCAAGCTGCCGGCCACGGGCGGCTCGGCGTCGAGCGCGAGCCGGCTCGGGACCGTCGGTCCGACGCTCGGCTGGCCGACCTTCGGCCCCGATGGCAGCCTCTACGCGACGCGCGCGGCGACCACCGGCAACTTCACCACCGGCGCGGTCCTGCAGCTCGACCCCGCGACGGGCGGCGTGCTCCGCGCGGTGGCGTCGAATTACCGCTGTCCGAGCAGCCTCGCGGTCGATCCGCTGAGCGGCGACCTGTTCTTCGACGGCGAGTGCTTCGGCGCCGGCTCCGACGACCCCGCGATCTACCGCATCCGCAATCCGACGGCGGCGAGCCCGACCGTCGAGACGTATGCGACGCTCCCCTCGACGCCGAACGGCAAGCTCGTGTTCGCGCCGAACGGCTCGCTCTACGTGGTCACCGGCTACACGGGTTCGAAGCCGCCGGTGATCCACGTGACCGGCACGAACGGCCCGACGCCGCCCGTGGTCACGCCGCTCACCGGCGTGACCTCGAGCTTCTGGGTGAACATCGGGCAGGTGGGCGCGGACGGCGAGGCGCGCTCGCTGATCACGCTCACCAGCGGCGGCGACCTGCAGCTCACCGACATCACCGCGACTCCGCCCACCGCGACTCCGCTCGCGCACGGCATCGGCGGCGGGCTCACGGGGCCCGACGGCTGCCTCTACGCCGTGGACGGCACGGGCACGGTCGTCTACAAGCTCGGCAACGCCGACGGGAGCTGCAGCTTCGCGGCGACCAATCCGACGCCGTCGCTGGTCCTCACGCCCACGATCGTCACCCCCGGCCCCGCGCAGGGCAGCGCCCAGACCTTCACGGCGACGCTCGAGAACGTCGGCGCGGCGCTCGGCTCGCTCGCAGGCACCCCGGTGTTCTTCTCGGTCACGGGCGCGAACCCGCAGGTGCGGATGGTGCGCGCGGACGCCTCCGGCCGGGCGGCGCTCCGCTACGTCGGCGCGAGCCAGGGCCGCGACCTCGTGATCGCCACCGCGACCCCGGGCAACACCTCGCTCACCTCGAACACGGCGCAGGTGACGTGGACCGCGGGACCGCACGTCACGTTCCTCACGCTCAACCCGAGCCCGACCGCCGGCGTGCCCGGGAGGCCCGTCGGCGTCGTCGCCGCGCTCGCCGACGTGTCCGCCCGCCCCCCGGCGCCCGTCGGCGGCGCGACGGTGGCGTTCGCGCTCGGCGGCGCGCACTGCTCCGCAGCCACCGACGGTCGGGGCATGGCGACGTGCCCGCTCACGCCCGCGGGGCTCGGCAACGGCACGCTCACCGCGAGCTTCGCCGGGACGTCGGCCCTCCTCGCCGCCAGCGACGCGGTCGGCTTCGACGTCGGCTGCGGAGCGGGCCTCGGCGGGGTCGCCTGCTACCTCGACCAGATTGCCGCCGCTCTTGAGGGCGCGGCGCGTGGAGACGTCAAGAAATCGGTGAAGAGCCACCTGCTGCACGCGGTGAAGCACTTGACGAAGCTCGTGCAGAAGGCCGGGAAGCCGGGACGACGCGGCGCCAAGGCGCTCAAGGCGCTCAAGCACGGGCTCGACGGTCTCGCCGGCCAGCTCCAGCACCTCCACGGCCGGAAGATCGGGGCCACGCTCGACGCGATGCTCCTCACGCTCGCGCGCGGCGCGCGCGGAGCGGTACCCTGAGGGCGTGAGCCTCGCCGCCGGGGACTACGTCGAGGTGACGTTGCGGCAGAACAGCGGCGGGGCGATCAGCCTCTTCGCCGCCCCTGCGTTCTCACCCGAGTTCTCGATGGTGTGGATCGGGCCGGGGGCGTAGGGGACGGTAGCGGCAGGCTGAGCGGCGCGCCCCAGCGGTCGGCGAACGCGAGCGCCGCCACGGGCTTGCGCTCGACCGGGCCGTAACCTCGTGCCGCCGGCCATCCGATCGGCACGTGCGCGCAGGTGGCCCAGCCGTCGGGGATAGCCAGCAGCGCCCGCACCTCGGGCTCGTGCAGGCAGAGCAGCGTCGTCAGCACGGCGCCGAGCCCGACGGCCCGGCACGCGAGCAGCAGGTTCTGCACGGCAGGGTAGATCGACGCGCCGCCGACCACCGACGGACGGCCGAGCTGCGCATCGGTGATCATCAGATCTTTCAGGCGCGCGCACACCACGACGATCGCCGGCGCCTCGTGCAGGTGCGCGGCCAGGTGGTCGCCGGCCGCGAGCCCCCGCTCGGCGCGGCGGCGGCGGTCCGCGGGCAGCTCCGCGGCGAGCCGGCCGCGTTGCTCGCGATAGGCGCGCCAGGTCGGCCCGTAGAGGTCGCGCAGCGCGGCCTTGAGCCGCGGCTCCTGCACGACGAGGAAGCGCCAGGGCTGGCGGTTGCCGCCGCTCGGCGCCCAGCTCGCGGCCTCGAGTATGCGGCGCAGCAGCGCTGCCGGGATCGGATCGGGCCGCAGGCGCCGGATCGCGCGGCAGGTCCGCATCGCGTCGAACACGTCCATGCGCCTCGCCTACACCCGCGGCGCCGTCGTCGGAAGCGCGCGCCGCCTTGCCGATCGCCACGCATCCGTGCTTCACGACCCGTGCGGGACCGCGGCGTGGGCCCCTCTGCATGGCGCAGGCGATCACGGCGATCACCTTCGGACCCTTCCGGCTCGATCCGTACGGAGCGCGCCTGTGGAAGGACGATCAGCCGGTCCCGCTCCAGCCCCGCCCGCTCGCCGTCCTGTGCTACCTCGCTACGCGGCCGGGCGTCGTGGTGGGCCGGGACGAGCTTCTCCGGACGCTCTGGGCCGGCACCGTCGTCACCCGGGCCGTCCTCAAGGTCGCGGTCCGGGCCATTCGCGAGGCCCTCGGCGACGACGCGGATGCGCCGCGCTTCCTCGAGACGGTCGGACGCGACGGCTACCGCTTCATCGGCCTCGATCCGGTTGCGGCGCGGCCGCGGTCCGGCGGGCCGGTGCCGGAGGCGACGCCCATCGTCGGTCGCGCGGGCGACTTGGCGATCCTCCACGGCACGTTCGCGCGGGCCGCCGCGGGATCGCGCCGGATCGTGCTCGTCACCGGCGAGGCGGGGATCGGCAAGACGACCCTCATCGAGCGCTTCGTCGCGGAGGTGGCGCGCGGAGGCACGGCGGCGGCCTGGGGCCAATGCCTCGAGCAGTACGGGGAAGGGGAGGCGTACCTGCCGGTGCTCGAGGCGCTCGGCAACCTCGCGCGCGGCGCCGCGGGCGCCGAGCTGAGTGCTGTGCTCCGCCGCCACGCGCCCACGTGGACGTCGCAGCTCCCCGGGCTCGCGGGAGAGGGCCGCGTCGCGCCCCGGGCGGGGACGACGATCGCCGCCGTCCCGGCACGGATGCTGCGCGAGATCGCCGATGCGCTCGAGGTGTTCACCCGGGACCAGCCCCTCGTGCTCGTGCTCGAGGACCTCCAGTGGAGCGATCCCTCCACCGTCGACCTGCTGGCCTGCCTCGCGCGGCGACGGGGGCCGGCGCGGCTCATGGTGATCGGGAGCCTCCGCCCCGCGGACGTGATCGTGCACGACCACCCGTTGCGCGCGGTCCGGCGCGAGCTGCGGGCGATCGGGTGCTGCGAGGAGGTCGCGCTCGAGCTGCTCTCGATGGCCGACGTGGCCGCGTACCTCGGGGCCCGCTTCGCGGCGGGATTCCCGGGCGAGATGCGCCGCCTCGCGTCGTGGGTCCACGCGCGCACGGACGGCAACGCGCTGTTCATGGTCAACGTGGTGAACGACCTCGTCACGCGCGGCGTGCTCGCTCGACGCGACGGGCGCTGGCGCGTGGTGGGTCCCGTCGAGACGCTGCCCGACCGGGTGCCGACGGGTCTTCGAGATCTGATCGCGCGCCGCTTGGAGAGCCTCGCGCCCGCCGTCCGGCGGGTGCTCGAAGTCGCGAGCGTCGCCGGCGAGGAGTTCGCGGTGGCCGCCGTCGCGGCGGCGTTGGCCGAGGATCCCGAGGCGGTCGAGGAGGCGTGCGAGACGTCGGCGGCCCAGGGGGCGCTCATTGCCGAGGCCGGCGTCGCGGAATGGCCCGACGGCTCGGTGAGCGGCCGGTACCGGTTCCTGCACGCGCTCTACCGCCACGTGCTCTACGAAGGCGTCGGCGCGGCACGCCGCGTCCGTCTGCACCGCGCGATCGGGCTGCGCGAGGAGGTCGCGTTCGGCCCTCGTGCCGCCGAGCGTGCGGCCGAGCTCGCCATGCACTTCACGCGCGGCCGCGACGACGCGCGCGCGCTGCGCTACCACGAGCTGTCGGCGCGGGCCGCGCTCGACCGCCACGCCTCGCAGGAGGCCGTCGCCCACCTCGACGCCGCCCTTGTCGCCCTCGCGCGCATCCCCGCCGCGCCCGATCTCGCCGAGCGGGAGCGCAGCCTCGTCGTAGCGAGCGCGACGCTGCTCATGTCGACCCGCGGCTATGCGGCGCCCGAGACCGAGCAGGCCTTCGCGCGCGCGCGGGTGCTGTGCGACGCGGCGCCTGCCACCCCCGAGCTGTATTCCGTGCTGCGCGGCCTCGTCTCCTATCATCACGTGCGCGCCGAGCTGGCCGAGGCGGCCCGGCTGGGCGAGGTGCTGCTCGCGCACGCGGCGGACCATCCCGAGGACCGCGCGCTGAGCGTGCAGGCGCACTACGGCCACGGTGCCACGCTGTTCCACACGGCGGCGTTCGCCGGCGCGCGCGGGCACCTGGAGGCCGCGTTACGCGACTACGATCCGGCGACGCATCGCGAGCACGTGCTCGTCTACGGGGGCTACGACCCGGGCGTCGCCTGCTCGCTGTGGCTCGCCTGGACGCTTGCGCTGCTCGGGCGGCTGGACGAGGCCGTGACCCTCGACCGCGCGGGTCTGGCGCTGGCCGAGCGGGCGGGCGACGCCTTCACGTTGGCCTGGGCGCGGCACGCCGCGGGCGTCACGCAGCAGGTCTTCGGCGACTGGGCCGCCTCCGAGGCGGCCTCGGCCGAAGCGGCCCGGCTCGCCGAGGAGCACGGGTTTCCACACGTGCTCGGCATGGCGACGGTCAACCGCGGATGGGCGCTCGTGATGCAGGGGAAGCCCGACCTCGGGATCCCGGTGCTGCGCGACGGGGTCGCCGCCGTCGAGGCGACCGGGGCGGCGCTGCTGCGGCCGTCGTACCTCGGCATGTTGGCGGCGGCCGACGCGATCGAGGGGAACCGCCGCTCCGCCCTGGGTAGGCTCGACGAGGGGCTCGCCGAGGTCGAGCGCACGGGCGAGCGCCTGCACGAGGGGGCGTTGCTGATCGCCAAGAGCCGGCTGCTGGCCGCGGGGAGCGACGGACGCGCCGTGCGCACCGGTGCCGACGCCGCCGAGGCATGCCTGCGGCGGGCCCTCGAGGTGGGCCGTGCGCAGGGCGCGGTGCTGATCGCGTTGCGGGCGGCGCTCGCGCTCGCGCGCCACTGCGAGAAGCGCGGACGGGTAGCGGAGGCGCGGGCGCTGCTCGCCGCCGCTCTCGCCCCGTTTGCCGCAGTGCGGGCCGTGACACCGGAGGTCGTTGCGGCGCGCCGGCTGGTCGGCCAGTGGCGCGCTTCCTGACCCGGCCGGCGCCGCCCCAAAACTTTACCGCGATCTTTACCGTTCCCGCCTTGGTCGGCGACCGCCGCCTGCCCTAGTGTGCGCCCCGACCGATGCAACGCCCGACGAAACGATCGCCTGCCGCCCCGCGCCGCGCGGCGCTGCCGGCGGGGCGCGCGTTCGTCGTCCAGCTCTATGCCGACGCGGATCTTGCCAACGGCGTGGTCCGGGGGCGCGTGGAGCACGTGGTCTCCGGCGTCGCGGCGCGCTTCGATTCGGTCGCGGACCTGATCGGCTGGATGGCGCGGGCGGCGTCGAGCGAGATGCCGCGTTGAGGAGCACGACATGTCGGAAAAACCGCCGTACTCGCGTTTCGGGTCTCGAAGCACGGAAGGATCGACGATGAGCCGGGCCGTCGCCGAAGGCTGCGGAGGGTGCCTCGCCCGTCGCGTCGCCGCATCCCTCGCCGTCGTCCTCGCCGTGGCGGGCGGCGTGCGTGCGGACAACCGGATCTTGTACACGACGCAAGCGAATCTTCCGGCACCTGGCGTACCACCAGGGGTCGCCAGCTACGCGAGCGACCAGACCTGGGCGCAGGACGTATGTACGAGCGGCGCCAAGGCGTTCCCGAACGGGGACGAGCTGGAATGGGCCCCGGTCCTCGATCCCGGCAAGGATGCCGAGATCAATCTCGTCGCCGTCTCGGGCACGACGGTCTACAATCCGCAACCGGATGAGAGCGGTTACTGTCGAGGCGCAGCGTGCCCAGGTCAGCCGATCTCCTGCAGCAGCTCCCTCGACTGCTTCGGCGTCTGCGGCGGGTTCTGCGACTTCGCCCAAGGACCGTCGTGCGCCGGAGGGGCGTGCCCTTCCCCCTGGACAGACCCTCAGGTCGGATCGCCGATCGCGTGCGTGAACGACGCGCAGTGCGCCGCGTGCGGCGGCGTCTGCGCAGCGCTCGGGCGCTCTCGCGGCGACCTGCAGGCTACCCATCCTTTCGGGTTCGACTACGACGTGGCGATCGCTCCGGATCCGGATTACTTGCCATTGCTTTCGCGCGGAAACGTCGAGAGCACCCATCTCGACCCGGGCGACCCCACGGGCGAGACCGCCCAGGGCGGCTTCGAAGACATCGTCTACCCCTACCTCCACGCGACCACGCCGGCCGATACGACCACGAACGGGTGGTGTAGCCCCGACTTCAAGAACCGATGCGCCAGCTCGGCGGATTGCGGCGGGAACGCCTGCGAGGGGGTCGTCAATGGGCTCGGTCTGGATCCCCTGGCGTTGCCGGGCACGTTGGGCATGGAAACCGACCATGACCTGATTCCGGACAGCTACCAGCCACGCGACGGCGATCGGGTCGCGGTGTTCGGGCGCTGGATCGTCGATTGCGGCCACGGCGACAGCGCGGGCTTTCGCGGGTGGCACACGGAGATCCATCCGCCCCTCCTGGTCGCGTCGGGTCGCGACACGGGTGACGGCTTCTTCGGGGCGCACTGTTCGGGGGAACAGACGTGCACCAGTGTGATCGGTCGCCCGTATCTGGTCAGCCAGAACTTCGGAGACGGCGCCTTCCTGCGCCACCTCGAGCACGAGCTCGAGAAGCTCGGGTGCCTGGAGGCGACGGGACCGATCGTCAGCGGCGTCGTCGACCACGAGGGCTACGCCAATCTGCCGGACTGCAGCCTCGGGCTGGATCCGACCTGCGTGTGCAACGACGACGTGGGCTGCATCGCCTGCGAGGCGGCGAGCTGCGCGGCGCTCGATGCCTGCATCGCCGGCGTCCCGTTCGCATGCGGCGCGGCGGACCCACCCTTGGGACTGCCGTGCTCGACGCAGATCGAGTCGCGCGCCCACGTGGACGGTGTGCCCTTCACCGGGACGCAGGAGATGCAGTACTACGTCCAGCCGGCCAACGGCCGGCTCCATCCCGGCGACCGGATGCTCGTGAAGTGGGCGCTCACCGCGCGCAGCGGGGTGACCGTGGCGCTGTCGAACGGCGGCGACGCCGGCGTGCTCGTCGACGTGACGATGGACGACGGCAGCTACAAGAAGGCGGCGCTTCCGTCCAAGCAGGACTGGGTCATCGACCCGGGCGAAGTGTACCCGAGCTTCTCGCTCGGGGGGCTGCTCGATTTTGCCGCCTTCATCGTCGCGCCCGTCCAAGTGGCGATCGTCGACCGCGGCCTGTTCTCCGACCGCTACCAGGCCCCGGCGGCGCCGGCCAACGACACGTCGCCGAGCATCAGCTTCGCCGATCAGCTCGATGGAACGGCGCAGGCTGCGCAGACGATCGACGACTCGCAGGCCTTCCCGGTGTCGGGTCGCATCAACGTCGGGTGGTTCCGGTGTGACGCAGGGGGCCCCTATGGCGCCCACTGCGCCGGTCCGCAGACGAGCGTCACGCTCGACGGGAGCGGCTCGTCCGATCCGGACGGGAACCCCTTGACCTATACCTGGAGTGGGCCCTTCCTCGGCGGGAGCGCGAGCGGCGTGACGCCGACGGTGAAGTTCAGCGGCGGTGGGACGTTCCCCGTCACGCTGACCGTGAGCAACGGGACGGTTTCGACGAGCTGCACGTCGTCGGTCACGATCCGGCCGGCAGCCGTGCTCCAGCTCGGCGGCGGCAACGTGAACGTGACGGGGGACGCGGGCGGCATCGGCGGCGACGTCTGCGTCGGCCCAGGGGGAAGCCTCGCCGTCACCGGAGCGCAGTTCGTCACGGGCAACATCTACCTCGCCGCGGGCGACCCGTTGACCAAGAGCGGCACGGGAGCGATCGGTCCGGTGCTGCAGAACCAGGATCTGAGCGCGCGAATCGGCGACACGCTCACGGCGGCGGCCGACCTTGCGGCCTTGCCGTGCACGCAGACGTTCGCGCGCTGGAACGGCCCGCAGGTCGTGGTCGGCGCCGGCGGGCAGAACGTCATCTGTGTCGGGAACGTCAATCTGGGCGGGAACGACACGGTCGTCCTTAGCGGCGGCGCCAACGACACGTTCGTCGTCAAGGTGGCCGGCAAGCTCAAGCTGACGGAGAGCGGCAAGATCATGGCATCGGGGGTACCGCCGAGCGCCATCGTCTACGACGTCGTGGGCTCCGGCCAGCAGGTGGTGCTGTCGAGCGCCGGCCCCGGCGGTGCGAGCTGCTGCAGCGCGAGCCTGGATGGCACCCTGCTCGCGGCGGGCCGGGCCGTGACCTTCGGTCCAGGCCTCGTCAACGGCGAGGTCATCAGCGGCCAGAGCATCAGCCTCGGCGGCGGCTCGAGCGTGCGCTGAGACCATGGTGACCAGCCGCGTCGGACGGTTGCTTGCGCTCGCCGCGCTCGGCGCGCTCGCCACGGGCGTCGCGGAGGCGACGACGCTGTGCGCGTCCCGCGCGGGTCTCGTGTCGATCCGCGATGCCTGCAAGCGCCGGGAGCACGCGATCGCCCCGCAGGACGTCGGCCTCGTCGGGGGGCAGGGCCCCGCGGGGCTCGCGGGCGCGCCCGGCGCGCCGGGCATGATCCCTTATCAGCTCGTCGACGCGGACGGCCACGCGTTCGGCACGCTCCTCAGCTTCGACGGTGCCACGGCGCAGGCCATCTTCCAGCCGCCGGGCGTCGGCGTCCCGCTCGTGTTCGAGGTCGCCTACGGGCAGTGGTCGGTGCCGCTCGAGCAGCAGACGATCTTCTACGCGGCCGCAGGCTGCGTCGGGACGCCGCTCATCGTCACGAACGGGAGCACGGCGTCGCCGCAGGCCCTGGTGATCGGCACGCGAGGATACTTCTCGCAGGTCGCGCCGAGCTTCGAGACCCCCGCTTCCGAGGAGTTCGTCCCGTCCACGCCCGGCGACTGCGGTGCGGACGTTCCCACGGGGCGGGGCACGTGCTGCGCGAGCACCAGCAACATGAGGTTCACGAGCCCGGCGCAGACGTTCGACGCGACCGCGCTCGGCGTGTCGCTGCCGTTCACGGTGGTGCCGCGATGAGAGCGCTCGTGCTGCTCGCGGCGGTCCTGCTCGCGCCGCCGGCGCGCGGCGCGACGCTGTGTGCCGCGCGGTCGGGACGGGTCGCGGCGCGGGCGCGTTGCCGTCGCTCCGAGCGTGTCCTCGACGCGACGCAGCTCGGCCTCTCGGCGCTCACCGGTGCGCGCGGCACGCCGGGGGCCTCCGGCGCGCCGGGCGTGTTTCCCCTCGCCCTCGTCGACAGCCGGGGCGTGGAGCTCGGGCCGATCGTGGGGTTCGATCCGGTCGCATCGCTCGTCGCGCTCTCCGGGCCGTCGCTGGGCACGACCGTGTTCTTCGAAGTTGGCGCGACCGGCTTTTTCCGCAACATCGGCGGTGCGATCTCTCACGTCGACTACCTGAGCGCCGGCTGCGCCGGCGTGCCCTACCTCGTCTTCGCCGACCTGAGTATGCCGCCCATCGGCCAAGTCTACGGCACGGCGGCGTACGTGCCGACCGGGCCGTCCGCGCTGCTCACCATCGCGTCGGAGGAATACGATCCCAACGGCAGCCCCTGCGGCGGCGGCGCCACCGACACGGGACGGGGAACGTGCTGCGCCGCGGCCTCGACGATGGAGGGCGTCTCGCCGGGCGCACGCGTGTCGCTCGCCACCCTGGGCTTCGTCCCGCCGTTCCGGGCGGTGCCGCGCTGAGGAGGATCGATCGGATGGGACGCCTCGTCTTGGCGCTCGTGACCGTGAGCCTCCTCGGCGGCACCCGAGCCTCGGCCCTCGTCCTCTGCCAGACGCGCGGCCACGCGTTGTTCGCGCGCCCCGCCTGCCGTCGCAAGGAGACGCCGGTGATGCTCTCGGCGATCGGCGTCGCCGGCCCCAGGGGTGTGCCGGGGCCGGTGGGCTCCCGCGGAGCGGCGGCGGCGCGGCTGGTAGACGCCGATGGACGCGACGTCGGCCCCGTGATGGAGGTGGAGACCTACGCCTTCCTGGGGTCCTCGTTCCCCGCGACTTACGTGCTGCTCGCGAGCCCGCCGATCGGGATGCCCCTGATCCTCGGCATCGACGTCACGGGGAACCCGACCGGCTCGGTCCTCTACCAGACGACCGATTGTAGCGGCACGCCGTTCGTGTCCGCCGGCGACCTCCTCGCGGTCGGACAGGCGGTCGAAAGCACGGTCTTCTATCCCGCACAGCCGACGTCGGTCACGGCGTTCCAGTCGGCGGAAACGACGGACCGCAGCAACGGCTGCACGTCGATCACCGCGCGCGGCGGGTGCTGTCGCGCGGGAGCGACGGGCGGGAGCGGCATGGCGACCGCCGCGACGACCACGCTCGACGCGCTCGGCATCACGCCGCCGCTGCACGGCATCGCCGGGGGGCCCTGACGCTCGACATCTGCTGACGGTCGCGCCTCGACAGCGCGTCGGACGATTTGGTATGCGGGGGAGCGTTCATCCCCATCCCCCGGTTCGATGCGTGACGTCCCCGGCAGACCGACGGTGGCCGAGGTGAGCCTCGGTGCGCTGCGTGCCAACTGTCGCCAGGCGCAGGCGTGCGTCGGCGCGGGCGTGCGCGTGATGGCGGTCGTCAAGGCCGACGCTTACGGGCACGGCGCGGTCGCGGCGGCGCGTGCGTTCGTCGAGGCGGGAGCGGCGGCGCTCGGCGTGTCGACCGTCGAGGAGGGGGTGGAGATCGCGCGCGCGCGGCTCGGCGCGCCCGTGGTCGTGCTGGGCGGCGCGTTCCCCGGTGAGGAGGCGGTGGTCGCCGCCCACGGGCTCGGGGTGGCGGTCTGGACGGTCGAGGGCGTACGGGCGCTCGGCGCGGCGGCGCGTGCCGCGGGGACCACGGTCCCGGTCCACGTCAAGGTGAACACCGGCATGACCCGCCTCGGCCTCGAGCCGGGTGAGGCGGGCGCCTTCGGGGCGGCGGTCCGAAGCGTGCCCGGCGTCGCGATCGAGGGGGTCTTCTCGCATTTCGCCTCCGCCGACGATCTCGACACCGCCGCGGCGCGCGCGCAGCTCGCCCGCTTCGCCGAGGCGCGCGACGCGCTCGCCTCGGCCGGCGTGCGCCCGCCGCTCGTACACCTCGCGAATTCGGCCGCCGTGCTCTCGCTGCCCGCCGCGCACTTCACGATGGTGCGCCCCGGCCTCATGCTCTACGGCTACGCGCCGGCGCCGCACCTCGCGGCGCGCGCCGCGCTGCGGCCGGCGCTGCGGCTTCGGACGCGGATCACGCAGGCCCGCGCGGTGGCCGCCGAGACACCGGTCGGCTACGGCGGCACGTTCGTCACCGCCCGCCCGAGCGTGATCGCGACCCTGCCGCTCGGCTACGCCGACGGCTACCATCGCCTCGCCTCGAACCGCGCGCGGGTGCTCGTGCGCGGGCGGCGCGTACCGGTCGTGGGGCGCGTGTGCATGGACCACACGATGATCGACGTCACCGACGTCCCGGATGTCGGCGCCGGCGAGCCGGTGGTGGTGCTGGGGGCGCAGGGCGGTGCGGCCGTCGGCGCCGACGACCTCGCCGGCTGGTGCGAGACCATCAGCTACGAGGTGCTCACCGCGATCGGCCGGCGCGTGCCGCGCGCGTACGTGGAGGAGCTCGATGCCTAGGGTCCGACGGGCGCTGATCAGCGTGAGCGACAAGCGGGGCGTGGTCGAGCTGGCGCGCGCGCTGGTGGAGCGCGACGTGGATATCCTGTCCACGGGCGGGACGGCGAAGCTGCTCGACGAGGCCGGGATCTCCGTGCGCCAGGTGAGCGACTGGACGGGGTTCCCCGAGATGCTCGACGGGCGCGTGAAGACGCTGCACCCGAAGATCCACGGCGGGCTGCTCGGCCGCCGCGATCTTCCCGCGCATCGCGAGGAGATGCGCGCCCACGGCATCGAGCCGATCGACCTCGTCGCGGTGAACCTCTATCCGTTCCGCGAGACGGTGGCGCGCCCCGGGGTCACGCTCGAGGAGGCGATCGAGCAGATCGACATCGGGGGACCCTCGATGCTGCGCTCGGCGGCGAAGAACCACGCCGCGGTGACCGTGCTCGTCGACCCGGACGACTACGCGCCGGTGATCGCGGAGCTGCGCGAGCGCGGCGAGGTCTCCGCGGCGACCAATCGCCGGCTCGCGCAGAAGGTCTTCCACGTCACCGCCTGCTACGACGGGATGATCGCCGACTGGCTCGGCGCGCAGGGCACGGAGGGCCGCTTCGGCGCGAGCTTCCACTGGGGCGGGACCAAGGCGCTCGACATGCGCTACGGCGAGAACCCGCACCAGGCAGGCGCGCTCTACGGCGAGTTCCTCGCGGTCGCCGAGCCGCTGCATGGCAAGGAGCTCTCCTACAACAACGTCGTCGACATCGACGCGGCGCTCGCGCTCGCGGCGGAGTTCGTGGGCGCGGCCGACGCGACCGTGGCGATCTTGAAGCACAACACCCCCTGCGGGGTCGGCGCGGGGCCCGACCCGCTCGTCGCGTGGGAGCGTGCCTACGCCACCGATCCCGAGTCGCCCTTCGGCGGCGTCGTCGTGTGCACGCGGCGGTGGACGCTCGCGCTCGCACGCGCGGTCGACGAGTTGTTCACCGAGGTGCTGATCGCCCCCGACTTCGCGCCCGACGCGCTCGATCTGCTGCGGAGGAAGAAGAACCGCCGCCTCGTGCGCTGGCACCCCGACGCGATGCCCGTGCGCGCGCCGGCGCTGCGGGGGGTCGCCGGCGGGCTCCTCGTGCAGGAGGCCGACCGCACCGCCGAGGACGTGGCCGCGGCCAAGGTGGTCACGCGGCGCGCCCCGACGGCGGCCGAGCTCGGCGCGCTCGCCTTCGGATGGAAGGTGGTGAAGCACGTCAAGTCGAATGCGATCGTCTTCGCCGCCCCCGACCGCACGCTCGCGCTCGGCGGCGGGCAGACCTCGCGCGTCGAGGCGATCCGGGGCGCGGTGGCGCGTGCGGCGCGGCTCGCGATCCCGCTCGCCGGCGCGGCGCTCGCGAGCGACGCCTTCTTCCCGTTCCCCGACGGCGCCGAGGAGGCGCTCGCCGCGGGCGCCACGGCGATCGTCCAGCCCGGCGGGAGCACGCGCGACGTCGAGGTGATCCGCGCCGTCGACGCCCGCGGCGCCGCCATGGTCTTCACCGGCGTGCGCCACTTCCGGCACTGAGCCATGCGCATCCTCGTCGTCGGCGGCGGCGGGCGCGAGCACGCGCTCGTCTGGAAGCTCGCGCAGAGCCCGCGGGCGGAGGCGATCTTCTGTGCGCCGGGCAACGCGGGCATCGCGGCGCAGGCGACGTGCGTGCCGATCGCCCCCGGCGACATCGACGGCCTCCTGCGCTTCGCGCAGCGGGAACGGATCGACCTCACCGTCGTCGGGCCCGAGCTGCCGCTTGCGCTCGGCCTCGTCGACCGCTTCGCCGAGCGCGGGCTCCGCGCCTTCGGCCCCACCGCCGCCGCCGCGCGGCTCGAAGGCTCCAAGGCGTTCACCAAGGCGCTGCTCCGCCGCCTCGGCGTGCCGACGGCCGAGTTCGCGGTCTTCGACGACGCGGAGGCGGCGGCGCGCCACGTGCGCGCGCGGGGCGCCCCGGTCGTGGTGAAGGCGGACGGGCTCGCGAGCGGCAAGGGCGTCTTCGTGTGCGCCACGGTGGCGGACGCGCTCGCGGCGATCGACGAGGTGATGCGGCGGCGGGCCTTCGGCGACGCCGGCGCGCGGGTCGTGGTGGAGGACTGCCTCGTCGGCGAGGAGCTCTCCTTCATGGCGATCACCGACGGCACGACGGTGCTGCCGCTCGCGCCCGCCCAGGACCACAAGCGTGCGCTCGACGGCGACCGCGGGCCGAACACGGGCGGCATGGGGGCCTACTCGCCGGCGCCCGTGGCGACGCCAGCGCTCCAAGCGGCGGTGATGCGCGAGGTGATGGAGCCGGTCGTCCGCGGGCTCGCCGCGGAGGGCGTGCGCTACACGGGGGTGCTCTACGCGGGGCTCATGGTGCACGAGGGGCGCGCGCAGGTGCTCGAGTTCAACGTGCGCCTCGGCGACCCCGAGGCGCAGGTGCTGCTCGTGCGGCTGCGCGGGGACCTGGTCGACCTGCTGATGCGCGCCTGCGATGGGCGGCTCGCCGGCGCGGCGACCGGGTGGGATCCGCGCGCGGCGGTGTGCGTCGTGCTCGCGGCCGCAGGCTACCCGGGCGAGGTCGCGCACGGGCAGGCGATCGCGGGCCTCGAGCGGCTCGCGGGCTGGCGCGACGGCGTGGTCTTCCACGCCGCCACCCGGGCCGCCGACGGCCGGGTGCTCACCGCCGGCGGGCGCGTGCTCGGCGTCACCGCGCTCGGCGACGGGATCCGGGCGGCGGTCGACGCGGCGTACGCGGCGGTGGCGCAGATCACCTGGCCGGGAATGCACTTCCGGCGCGACATCGGGCGCCGCGCCCTCGGAGGCGCGGCGGAGGAGGCACATGGCGGTGCGTGATGGCCGGCCGCAGGTCGGCATCCTCATGGGGAGCGACAACGACTGGGAGACGATGGAGCCCGCGGCCAAGCGGCTCGCGGCCTTCGAGATCGCCTACGAGGTGGCCGTGATGTCGGCGCACCGCTCGCCGAAGGCCGTGGCGCAGTACGCCCAGAGCGCGCGGCGCCGCGGGCTCGGCGTCGTGATCGTGGGTGCGGGCGGCGCGGCGCACCTGGGTGGCGTGGTCGCGAGCTGGACCACGCTGCCGGTGATCGGCGTGCCCGTCGCGGCCTCGCTCGAGGGCCTCGACGCGCTGCTCGCGACCGTGCAGATGCCGAGCGGCGTGCCGGTGGCGACCGTGGCGATCGGCCGCGCCGGGGCGGAGAACGCCGCGATCCTCGCGGCGGAGATCTTGAGCTTGCGAAACCGCGCGCTTCGCCAGCGGCTCGAGCGCTTCAAGGTCGAGCTGGTCGAGAGCGTAGAGGGCAGGAACCTGCGGCTCCAGAGGAAGCTCTTCCCTGAGCGAACGGATTGAGGTGGCCGCGGCGGCCCTTCGCCGCGGCGAGCTGGTCGTCTTCCCGACCGAGACGCTCTACGGCCTCGGCGCCGACGCCACCGCGGCGGCGGCGGTCGAGCGGCTCGTCGCGGCGCGCGGCCGCACGCCGGGGAAGCCGATCCTCGTGCTGGTGCGCGACCTCGCGATGGCGCTCGCGGTGGCGACCGAGGTGCCGGCCGCGGCCCGCCGGCTCGCGGCGCGCTTCTGGCCGGGGCCGCTCACGCTGGTGCTGCCCGCACGGGCGGAGCTGCCCCCGGCGCTCACCGCCGGCACGGGCACCGTCGGCGTGCGCGTCTCGTCGCATCCGCTCGCCGCGGCGCTGGTCGCGGCGCTCGGCCGGCCCGTGACCGCGCCGAGCGCGAACCCGCCGGGCGCAGAGCCGCCCCGACGGCTGGCCGAGGCGCGCGCGTACTTCGCCGACGCGGTGGCGGCATGGATCGACGGCGGCACGCTTCCCGGCGGCGCGTCGACCGTCGCGGCGGTCGAGGACGGCCGCGTCCGCGTGCTGCGGGCGGGGACGATCGCGGCGGCCGCGCTGGAGGCGGTGCTGGCGGAGGAGGGTCGGTGATGGCCGAGGTCCGGCCGTTCCCGGCGGTCCGCTACGACCCCGCGCGGGTGGGCGACCTCCGCGACGTGATCGCGCCGCCCTACGACGTGATCTCGCCCGCCGAGCAGGAGGCGCTCTACGCGCGCAGCCCGTGGAACGTCGTGCGCCTGATCCTCGGCCGCGAGCCCGACCGCGCCGCGGAGGCGAGCCGCACGCTGCGCGCGTGGATGGACGCCCGCGTGCTCCGCCGCGATGCCGCGCCCGCGCTCTACCGCTACGCGCAGACCTACGTCACGTCCGACGGCGTCCGCCGCTGCCGCGACGGCGTGCTGTGCCGGCTGCGCCTCGAGCCGTTCTCGCGCGGCGTTGTGCGGCCGCACGAGCGCACGTTTCCCGGGCCCAAGGCCGACCGCCTCGCGGTCCTGCGCGCCACCGGTGCGCACTTAAGCCCGATCTTTGGCCTCTACGGCCGGCCCGGCGAGCGCGTCGCCGACGTGCTCGGCGCGGCGGCCGCCGGTGTTCCCGAGGTCGAGATCAGCGACGACGCCGGCCACGGCCACCGGCTCTGGCGCGTGACCGATGCCGCGGCGATCGCACGGTTCGCGGCGGCGCTCGCGGGAGACACGATCCTCATCGCCGACGGCCACCACCGCTACGAGACCGCGCTCGCCTACCGCGACGAGCAGCGCGGCGCCGGGGCGACGGCCTACGTGCTCGCATTCCTCGCCAACATGGAGGAGGAGGGCCTCGTGATCCTGCCCACGCACCGGCTGGTGCGCGGCCCGCTGCGTCTCGACGCGGGCGCGCTCGAGGCGCGGCTGCGGGCGTGCGGCCGGGTCGAGCCGCTCCCGGCGGGCGCGGCGCGGCCCGCGGGCGCGATCGACGTGGTGCTGCCCGAGCGCCGGCTGCGCGTCCACCCCGGCGAGGCCGCGCGGGCGGCGCTCGGGGGGCTGCCGGCGGCGGTACGCGCGCTCGACGTCGCCGTCCTCCACGGTGCGATCCTCGAGCCGCTGCTCGGGGTCGCGCCCAGCGACCTCGCCTTCACCCACGACGACGCCGAGGCGGTGGCGGCGGTCGAGACGGGGCGGGCCGCGGCGGCGTTCCTGCTGAACCCGCCGTCGATGGCGGCCGTGCGCGCGGTCTGCCTCGCCGGCGAGCTGATGCCCGAGAAATCGACGTACTTCTACCCGAAGCTCGCCAGCGGCCTCGTCTTCGACCTCGTCGGCCCGCCGTGGATCTGATAGCGGGACGTCGTGGAGACCCGCCGGCCCACCACCCCTGCGGCGGAGGAGATCCTCGGGCGCTACTTCCCGGTGCTCGACCACGGCTTCGTGGCGCTCGTCGACTACATGGGATCCGACGAGGACGTCGAGCGCGCGGCGCGCGTCTCCTACGGCTACGGCACGCGACGCACGAGCGAGACGCGTGGGCTCATCCGTTACCTCCGCCGCCACCACCACACGACGCCCTTCGAGATGGTCGAGCTCAAGTTCCACTGCGCGATGCCGATCTTCGTTGCGCGCCAGTGGATACGGCACCGCACGGCCTCGGTGAACGAGTACAGCGGCCGATACAGCCTGCTCCCGTTGTTGTTCTATCGCCCGGATCCGGGGCTGATCCAGATGCAGAGCGCATCCAACCGTCAGGGACGCGACGGCGCGCCGCCGGGCGCGGTGGTGGAGGAGGCGCTCGCACGCTGGGACGCGCTGCGGCAGGAGAGCGCAGCGCAGTACGAGTGGCTCGTCGGCCACGACGTCGCGCGCGAGCTGGCGCGCATCGACCTGCCCCTGTCGGTCTACACGCAGTGGTACTGGAAGATCGACCTCCACAACCTGCTGCACTTTCTCACGCTGCGCGTCGACCCGCACGCGCAGGTGGAGATTCGCGCCTACGCGCGGGTGATGGCGGGGATGCTCGCGCGCGTGGCGCCGCTCAGCTTCGAGGCGTGGGTGGACTACGAGCTCGCCGGTGTGCGCCTCTCCCGCGTCGAGCTGGCGCTGCTCCGCCGCCTGGTGCACGTCGGCGACGACCAGACGCTCCGGCCGCGCGACGGCGCGCGCCCGGTGGGGCAGGAGGACATGCTCGGCGCGGGGCTGTCGGCGCGGGAGATCGCGGAGCTCGTGGCGAAGCTCGAGCGCCCGCCCGCCCCCGCGGACTTCGCCCTCGACCCCGCGGCGGCGCTCTCGGCCGAGGAGTTCGCGGCGCACATGGCCGCCGCCGTGCCGCGGGTGGATCGCCGATGACCCTCGCCGCGCGGCCCGACGGCGTCGACGCGGCCGTGCGGAGCGGCGCGCGGCTCTTCAACCGCGCCCGCTACCTCGCCGCCCAGCAGGCCTGGGAGGCGGTGTGGCAGGACGCGACGCCCGAAGAGCGCGGGTTCCTCGAGGGGCTGATCCAGCTCGCCGGCGGCCTCCATCTGCGCACGCGCCGCGACGGCACCCGCGGAGCCGTGCACCTTCTCTCGCAGGCGCTGATCACGTTCGAGGACTACCGCCCGGCCGCGCACGGCGTCGACGTCGAGGCGCTGGTCGGCGAATGCGACGCGTTCGTCGTGTGGCTCAAGGGCGTCGACCGCCCGCACCGGATCGCCGACCGCCTGCGGCTGCCGCGCATCCGCGCGGCGAGGGAGCCGTGAGCCGCCTCGTCGCGCTCGGGGGTCCGCCTCGCGCTCGCCCGGCCGGCCGCCGCGTACGGCTGCGGCCTCTGGGACGAGCGGTCCGCGAGGCGGCCGTGCTTGCGCTCCTGGTGCTCGCCCCGCGGGGCGTCCCCGCGCGGCGGCTCCTCCCCGCCCGCGCCTGCCACGAGGCGTGCATGAGCGCGGTAGACACTTGCGTCGCCGATACGGGCTGGAGGCGTCGGCGGTGCCGGCGGAAGCTCGCCGCGCTCTCCGCCAAGTGCCGCCGGCGCGGTCTGGCGGTCTGCACCGATGCCTATCCACCCCCGACGACCACCACGGTGACCACGACGACCTCCACCACGACGGCTCCATCGCTCTCGGCGCCGCAGGCGATCGCGCTCACGGGCTGCGCGTCGTCGGGCTACACGGCCCCGGTCACCATCGGCGCGCAACGCTTCGATCTCGTGACCGACTCCGGCTCGACGACGGTCGCGGTAGCGTCGACCACGTGTCCCGCGGCGGATTGCGGGAGCCTCTCACCGCTCTACGGTCCCGGTGGCACGGCGGTGGATCTCGGCCGCACCGCATCGGCCCTGTACGGCGACGGCTCGACCTGGTCCGGGAGCGTGTTCAGCGACCTGGTGTCGCCGGCGGGCTCCACCGCCGCCGTGCGCATGGCCTTCGCGGCCATCGACGCCGAGCAGGGCTTCTTCGTGCCCGCGGCGTGCAACTTCGTGGACGTCCTCGACGCGAGCCAGGGGATCTTCGGGCTTGGCGGGACGGCGCTCGCCGTGGCGGGGACGGACTCCTATCTCGACACGCTGGCGCGCGAGAGCGCCCTCGGCGACACCTTCGCGGTGCGCGTGTGCGACTCGGGCGGCACGCTCTGGCTCGGCGGGTATGACGCCGCGGCCGCGGCGGCCGTCCCGACCTACACGCCCATGGTGGCGGGCACCCCCTACTACGCGGTGACGCTCGCGGACGTCCGCATCGGGGGCAGCACCCTCGGCTTCGATGCCAGCGCGTTCGGCGCCACGCTGGTCGACATCGGGACGACGGCTCTCGTGCTCCCGCCCGCCGCTTTCGCCGCGCTCGCGAACGCGGTCGCGGCCCAGCCGGTCTTTGCACAGAACTTCGGCGGCGCCTCGTGGTTCACGGGCGGCTTCTGCTACACCCCGGCGCAGGGCCTCACGAAGGCCGAGCTCGACGCGGCGCTCCCGATGCTGACGCTCGCCTTCCCGTCACCCGCGGGCACGACGTTCACGGTCGACCTGCCGGCCACGGAGTCCTACCTTCTCCAGCAGAACGACACGAGCGGAACGGCATACTATTGTCCTGGGATCGAGCAGGCGGAGGGGATCCCGACGATCCTCGGTGCCAACGCGCTGCACACGCTGCTCGTCGTCGTCGATCGCGTGCGCCGCCAGGTGGGGTTCGCGCCCAGCGAGGGGTGTGCGCCGCTGAGCACCACGGTGCGGGTGCCGGCTACAGGGCCCGCGCCGTCGGCACGGCCCGCGCCGCCGTACCGGCGTCCGCGCAGGGAGTAAGACGAAGGAGCAGTCGAGGAGGTGGGCATGAGCGGGCGGGGCCGGCGGATGGGAACGGCGATCCTGGTGGCGCTGGCGCTCGGCGGCTCGGCCGCGGGCAAGCGGCCGACGCGTGCCGAGCGGTGCGCCGCCGCCAAGGTCGGCGCGGCGGCCCGCCGGTTCGCGGGGGAGCTGCGCTGCTACCAGCGGGCGATCACCGCGGGCGGCGTGCTCCGTGCCGCCTGCCTCGCCAAGGCGACGCAGGCGTTCACGGCCGCGTTCGCGGCCGCGGAGGGGAGGGGCGGCTGCGCGACGACGGGCGACGCCGCCGCCGTCGGCGCGCAGGCGGACGCCGCCGTCACCGCCGTGGTGAGCGCGCTCACCCCGATCACGATCACGACGGCGACGACCGCCACGACCTCGACCACCGCCTCGTCGACCACCTCGACGACGACCGCGACGAGCACCACGGTGCCCGTCTGCGCCCCGGTGGGCTCGCCGTGCGGCTCGGGGACCTGCCGGGCGGACGCCGGCGGCGGCACCGCCTGCGTCTCGGGCACGTGCGCCGATCCGTGTAGCTCGGATTCGGGCTGCATGGCCGGGTGGTTCTGCGTCTTCGTCCCCGCGTCGGGCACGACGCTCTGCTGCCTTTCCGCATCGTGAACGCCGCGGGGTCGGGGCGCGGACGATCGCCCGACGTGTAACCCCGACCGGCCTCCGGCCCCAGTCGCCTCGGGAGGGTCCGTGCACGGCGCGGGCCCCCGCGGGCCGGGCGGCGGACATACCCCTTCTCGCCTTGCGTCGCGGGGCCGCGCCGTGCGAACACTCACCCACTCGAGGGAGGCCGCATGTCGAGGTTGCCTGCTCTCTTCGCCGCGCTGACGCTTCTTCCCGGGCTTGCCCGCGCCACGGGACCCACGGTGGCCTTCACCGTGCCGCCGCTGCACCAGACGCCCGCGGTCTTCGGATCGCTGCCGTTTCCCTGCGACCTCTATTTCGACCAGGGCAAGCCGGGCGCCGGCGACGGCACGCTGATCGACGCCGACGCGCCGATCGGCCTCGACGCCCAGGTGGTGACCACCAACACGGCCTCGATCCAGGACGCGCTCGACCTGATGGACGGCTTCGGCACCACGAGCGCGATCTGGTTCTTTCTGAGCGGGCCGGTCGACGCCGGCAGCCTGCCGCCTTCGCCGCGGACGAGCCCCGCGCTGTCCGACGCCGTGTTCTGCGCCGACGCCGCCAACGGCACGCCGGTGCCGATCGAGCTCAAGTTCGGCGTCGACACGCGCATCCCGAACGTGCTCGCGGTGGTGCCGCTGCCCGGGCGGCCGCTCGCGCCGAAGACCACGTACACGTGCGTCGTGCGCACGGCCGTCACCGGCGGGGGCGAGCCCGCCGTGCCGTCGGCCGACTTCGCCGCCGTGCTCGCCGGGACGAGCCCCAACACCGACGCGAACGACATCTTCGGGCCGGTGCTCGCCGTGCTCGCCGGGCGCGGCGTGGCCGCCGGGGAGATCGCGGGCATGACCGTGTTCACCACCGAGTCGACGACCGACGACCTCCGCCGCATCCGCGACGTCGTGCTGCCCGGCCTCCCCGTGCCGCACGCTGACTTCACCAGCCAGCCGGGCCTGGTCTTCGCCACCCCGGCGAAGCTCACGGCGCTCCTCGGCGCGACGCCGCACGCCCACGTCGCCGCGGTTGCCACCGGCTACTACGACAGCGCCCGCTTCCAGACCCACGATCCCAACGGCGACGGCCCGTTCGGCGACCTCCCGATCCCGCCGTCGTTCGTCACCTGTGCCGCCGCCGACCCGTGCGAGACCACCGACGAGCGCTTCACCCGCGACACCGGCGGCAATCCGGTCGTAATCGACGTCCCCGAGATCCCCTTCACGGTCGTGATCCCAGCCGGCACCCCGCCGCCGGGTGGCTGGCCGATCATCATCCAGCAGCACGGGCTCGGCGGGCAGCGCGACACGGTGGTCGGCTTCGGCGACCCGGACGCGGCCGCCGGGTTCGCCTCGATCGGCATCGACGCCGTCGCCCACGGCTACCGCTTCTTCGACTGCGTGCCGAGCGCGCCGTGCTCCCAGGACACCGCCAACAACTTCGGCGGCACGGCGGTCCCCGACGGCTTCGCCGACGGCACGTTGGCCGGCTTCAGCGTGAGCTTCCTCACGGTGAACCTGGGATTCTTCCAGGCCTTCCACAACTTCGTCGGCGTGCGCGACAACTTCCGCCAGACCTACGCCGACCTGCTCTCGCTCGTGCGGCTCATCAAGGGGCACTCGATCGACGCCGCCCTCGGCGCGCCCATCGACGACCAGCACATCTTCTACATGGGGCACTCGCTCGGCGGCCTCATGGGGTCGGGCTTCGCACCCTTCTCGCCCGACCTGAAGGGCGTGCTGCTCAACGCGAGCGGCGGCGGCCTCACGCAGCGGCTGTTCGTCAATTCCTCGATCGGTGCCGGCGCGCTCGGGCTCGTCGACGGCATCCTCGGGCTCGACCCGGCGGACGCTTTCGACCAGTTCGCGTTCCTGCCGAACCTGGTGCAGATGATCGTCGACCCCGCCGACGGCCTCAACGCGGCGGGCCTGCTGCTCGATCCCGGCCCCGGGGGCGGCGCACCGCGCAACGTGATCCAGGTGGAAGACTTCGGCGACCAGGTGGTGCCGAACCAGGCGAACGAAGCCCTGGCGGTCGCCTCCGGCTTCCAGCTCTTCGATCCGTTCGTCGAGGATCTGCACCAGAGCCCGCTCGCGCTCGCGGTCGCAAACTCGGCGACGCCGGGCACGGTGCACGGCAACGCTGCGGGCGGGACGACCACGGCCCTGCTGCTCCAGAACGGCCCGGCGACGCACGCCTCGAGTCTCGGTACGCTGCCGGGCACCGTGACGTTCGTCCCCGAGTTCGCCCACTGGGAGGACGAGTTCCCCGCCACCGGCCAGGCGTTCCCGCCGCTGCTGGCCGGCATCAACGTGCCGAACGCGGGTATCCTCCCGAGCGTGCTCGCCTGGTTCTCCGACGTCGTCGCCCACGGCCCGCCCGGCACCTTCAGCTTCGGGGGGACGCCCGACTTCAACCCGATCGAAAACGCCGAGATTCCCGTCGGCGCATCCGCCGTGCAGTTCTTCACGCGCAGGGTGAACGTCGGGGGCGCCGCGCCGATCGCGGAGTCGACGGGCGAGGTCGACGTGAGCGTCGCGGGCAACGGCGTGGCGACGCGGGTGACCGCAGGCCGCTCGATCCTCGGTACGACCGCTCAGGCGGTTGCGTCGGACCTCCCGCCGCACGAGGCGGTGGACCCCCTCGGCCCCGGTGGCCCCGCGTTGCCGGCGCTCGGGTTCCTGCCCTTCTTCGTCACGCTGCAACGGGAGCTGCCCGGGCTCGCCGGCGCCGGCGTCACGATCACCTACACGCCGGTTGACCTCGCCGTCGCCGGGATCGCGGCGGGCTCCGCCGACGAGGCGAAGCTCGTGGTGGCGAGCTTCGACGGGACCGCCTACACGCCGCTGGCGAGCACCGTCGACACCGGCGCGCACACCGTCACGGCCACGGGGGCATCCTTCGACCGCACGTTCGTCGTCGCGCACCAGGACGCGCTCGGCACGGGCTTCGTTCCGCCGCTCATCCCCGGGGGCGCCGGGCCGACCACCGACTGCCGCGGGGAGTGGGAGGTGGTGAACGTCGACAACATGCCCTTCCTCGACCGGCGCGGACACGTGAACCCGGTCCAGGCTTGCCACGACGGCGATCCGGCCTGCGACATGGACCGGACGCGGGACGGGCGCTGCGTGCTGCGCGTGGCGCTCTGCTTCCACACGACCACGACGGCGGCGTGCACGCCTGCCCCGGTGGTCGGCTTCACGCTGCGCGCGCCGTCCCTCACCAGCCACAGGCCGCTCGACACCGCCAACGCGGCGGCGGTGCTCGAGGCGGTCGCGGCCTTCGGCTCGCGCGCCGGCAAGCAGGTGACGTTCAGCCCGGCGATCACGGCGCTCACCTGCACGGCGCCCTTCGGGATCACGGTGGCCACGCGTGGCACGCAGGCCGACCCGCTCGGCACGAAGCCGGGGACGGCGCGGCTGCGCGCGAAGACGCTCGCGGCCGGCGTCGCCCCCGGCTCCGCGACGGTGAGGCTACGCTGCGAGCCCTGATCGCCCGCGCCGTGCCCGCGCCGTGCAGGTGACCCTCGAGCGCGTGCGCGAGGGGCTGCGCGCAGCGCGGTACGTCACGACCCCGCGCGTCGAGACGGCGCTGTTCCTGGCGCTCGCGCTCGAGAAGCCGTTGCTCGCGGAAGGCCCGGCGGGCGCGGGTAAGACCGAGCTGGGCAAGGTGCTCGCGGCGATGCTCGAGACCGAGCTCGTGCGCCTCCAGTGCTACGAGGGCCTCGACGAGGCGCGCGCGCTCTACGAGTGGAACTACCAGAAGCAGCTTTTGCGCATCCACGCGGACCAGGCCGAGCATCGGAGCTGGGAGGACGCATCGAGCCACATCTTCTCCGCCGACTTCCTGCTCGAGCGCCCCTTGCTGCGCGCGATCACCGCCCCGCGGCGCATCGTGTTGCTCATCGACGAGGTGGACAAGGCCGATCCCGAGTTCGAGGCGTTCCTGCTGGAAGTGCTGAGCGACTTCCAGGTGAGCATTCCCGAGCTGGGCACGGTGCGCGCGGTCGAGCGGCCGGTCGTGCTGCTCACCTCGAATCGGACGCGCGAGCTGTCCGAGGCGCTGCTGCGGCGCTGCCTCCACCTCTTCGTGGAGTTCCCCGGCCCCGAGAAGGAAGCCGAGATCGTCGCGCTCAAGGTCCCGGAGCTCGACGAGCGCCTGCGCCTGCAGGTGGCGCGCTTCGTCGCCGGCCTGCGCAAGCTCGACCTCAAGAAGGCGCCGAGCATCGCCGAGACGCTCGACTGGGCGCGGGGGCTGTGCGCGCTCGGGGTGCGCGAGCTCGACGCCGCCACCGCCCGGCGTACGCTCTCGCTCGTGCTCAAGCACGAGGAGGACCTGCGCAAGGCGGAGGGCAGGGTGAGTGCGCTGCTCGGCACACCGAGCGCGCGCTGAGGCGGCACACGATGGTGCGCGGGTGACACAGCGACGGCGCCGGCGGGGCGGATTTCCTGGGATTTTCCCTGGCCTTGCGCTTGCAGGACCGAACCCCCGGGACCATGGCGGCAACCGAGCGCCTGCATCAGCTCTTCCTCTTGAACATCGTGCTCCAGCTCTTCGACGGGGTGGCGACCTACCACGGGCTGCGCCTCTGGGGGGAGGGCAACCCGCTGGTCGCTTCGATGATCCCGTACTACGGCCTTGGCCTCACGCTGCTGCTCGTGAAGGCCAAGGCCTGCGGGTGCCTGCTGCTCCTGCGCCGCCTCGAGGGGCGGCCCTTCGTCTTCGAGTCGCTGGCGGGGATCGCGACCGTGTACGGGTGCTTCTCCTTCCTTCCCTGGATGACGCGGTTCGTGTCGCTGCTCACGGCGTAGACCCGCGGCTCGTTCCGCCCTGATGCGCGCGCGGGTGCTCGGGCTCATCCGGGCGCTGCGCGCGCGCGGCATCGCGGTGTCGGTGGCCGAGAGCCTCGATGCCATGGAGGCGGTCGCGGCGGCGGGGATCGAGCGGCCGGTGCTGCGCGAGGCGCTCGCCACGGCGCTGGTGAAGGACGAGGCGGACCGTCCGGTGTTCGATCGCCTCTTCGACGAGGCCTTCCCGCTGCGCGGCGCCGAGCGGACGGCCGGGCGCCGGCGGCGCCCGGCGCCGGCCGGCGGTGCGGGGCACGCCCGAGGCAGGGCGGGCGGCACCACGGAGGGGATGCGCGGGCGCCGGCTGGCGGAGCGGGAGTCGCACCCCGGGGAGGCGCGGGGCCCGCGTCCGGCACGGGAGGGGCCGCAGGAGCGGGAGGACGCGGCGGGCAGCCGCGCCGCCCGCGCCCGGCGCCTGCGCACGCTCCCGTTCGCGGACTTCACGGGACGCGACGTCGTCGAGGCGCGCGAGGTCGTGCGCGAGCTCGCCACGCGCCTGCGAGCGCGGCTCGCCCGCCGCGAGCGGCGGATGCGGCGCGGGCGCACCGACCTCCGGCGCACGATCCGCGCGGCGATGGGCACGGGGGGTGTGCCGGTGCGGCTGCGCTTCCGCGGGCGGCGCCCGCCGCGCCCCGACCTGGTCGCGCTCTGCGACCTCTCGGGCTCGGTCGCTGCGGCGAGCGAGGTGTGCCTGGCGCTGATCGCCCCCGCCGGCGAGTACTTCCGGCACGCGCACCTCTTCGCGTACGTCGACCGCCTATGCCCGGTGTCGGTCGAGGATGGGCACGTCGCCCCTGGCGGGCCGCTCGACCTCCACGCCCGCTCGGACTTCGGCCACGTGCTCGACGACCTCTGGCGGACCGAGCGCCGGTGGCTGCGGCGCGACACGCTGCTGCTGGTGCTCGGCGACGCCCGCAACAACCGCCGTCCGCCGCGCCTCGACCTGCTGCGGGCGGTGCGCGAGCGCGTCGGGCGGCTGGTCTGGCTCGTGCCCGAGCCGGCGGCGCGCTGGGGGACTGGCGACAGCGTGCTTCCGCTCTATGCGCCCTCCTGCGACGCCGTGCTCGAGTGCGTGCACCTCGATGCGCTCGTGCGTGCCCTGCGCCGGGTGCTGTGATGGCGTCGGTGGCCGGCGCTCGGTAGAGTCCATCCCTCGAGCCGATGGCGGTGGCGATCGCACGCGTGGGCGAGGTCGGCCCCGGGCAGTCGAAGAAGTTCGTCCTCGTCTGCGGTGCGGAGGAGGTCGAGGGCTTCGTTCTCAACTACGCCGGCGCCTACCACGCGTACGTCAACCGCTGCCGGCACGTGCCGATGGGGCTCGACTGGGTGGAGAACCAGTTCTTCACCGAGGACGGCCGCTTCGTCCAGTGCGCCACGCACGGCGCCTACTACCTCCCCGATACCGGCGAGTGCGTGGCCGGCCCGCCGTGCGGCAAGTCGCTGGTGCGCATCCCGCTCCGCGTCGAGGGCGATGCGATCGTCGCCGAGCCGCCGCCGGCGCTCCCGCCGTGAGGGGACGAGCCGGGGCTCAGTCGGGCTCGTCGCCGAAATGGGCGCGGGTGATGCGCTCCTTGAGATACTCGAGCGTGCCCAGGTCCTCGACGATGTCGCCGCCCGTGTCGTAGAAGAAGATCTCGCCCTTCTTGTTGCGGCCGACCGCGACCAGCCATTCGAGGTCATCGCGGTCCTCGAGCAGGTAGTTGATGGTCTGGGCCACGCCGCGGCCCGGGATGATGGTCACCTTGGGGCGCGCGGATTTCTCCGGCTGCTTGGCCACGTGGGAGGCAGGATAGGGGCCGCCGCCCCCTCAAGTCAACAGCAGCTCGGCCACGGTCTCGACGTGATACGTCTGCGGGAAGAGGTCGAGGGGCTGCACGCGACCGAGGCGGTAGCCGTGCGCGGCGAGCGTCCGGACGTCGCGGCCGAGCGTCGCCGGATCGCAGGAGGCGTAGACGACGAGCGGCGCGCGCAGCGCGGCGAGCGCGGGAAGCGCGGCCGCCGCGCCCGCCCGCGGCGGATCGAGCACGACGGCGTCGGCGCTGCCCGCGGCCTGCGTCTCGAGCGCCGCCGCGACGTCGGCAACGACGAACGCCGCGCCTGCGAGGCCGAGCCGTGCCGCGTTCGCCCGCGCCGCCGCCACCGCCACGGCGTCGCGCTCGACGCCGAGCACGTGCACGCCGCGGCGGGCGAGCGGGAGCGCGAAGTTGCCGGCGCCGCAGTAGAGGTCGAGCACGCGCCGCGCGCCGCAGGCGCGCTCGACGACGGTCGCCACCAGCAGGCGGTTCGCGGCGGGGTTCACCTGGGCGAACACGTCGGCGGGGACTTCGATCGCGCAGCCCGGCTCGAGCACCACGCGCACGGTGGGATCGCCGGCCGCCAGCCGCGCGCCGCCGCCGGTGAGGACGGTGCCGCGCACGCTCGGCTGCGCGGCGAGCAGCCGCTCGCTCGCCGTGAGGTCGGCGGGCCCAGGACGCGCGGCGGCGCGCGCGACCAGCACGACGCCGCCGGGCGCGGCGGCGATGGTCACGCGCGCGAGCGGCACGCGGAGCGTGCCGGCCCAGGCGCGCGCCGCGGCGAGGTGCGCGGCCAGTGCCGGCTCGGCGATCGGGCAGCCGTCGACCTCCACGAGCGTGTGCGAGCGCAACCGGCGATAGCCGAGGCGCCGGCCCTCGGCGACGAGCGTGATGCGCGCGCGGTAGGCCCACGGCGCGGGCGCGGCGAGCGCCGGCAGCACCTCGGGGTCGCGCACGCCGCCGAGCCGCCGGAGCTGCTCGACCACCACGGCGCGCTTCGCGTCGCGCTGCGCCTCGGGCGCCACGTGCTGCCACTGGCAGCCGCCGCAGGCGCCGAAGGCGGGGCACGCGGGGACCACGCGCGCCGGGCCGGGGGCGAGCAGCGCGGTGACGCGCGCGCGCAGATGGCCCCGTCGGCGCGCCACCACCTCGGCCGCGACCCGGTCGCCGGGCGCGGCGTAGGGCAGGAACACGACCTGCCCGTCGTCGTGCGCGAGCGCGTCGGGCCCGTAGGTGAGCCGCTCGACGTCGAGGAGGAGCGTGTCAGTCGGCACCGGGCTCGCCGGTGAGGAGGAGCACCTCCTCGGCGGGGTAGATCGCCGCCGCGAGCCGCCCCAGCAGGCCGCGCTCGGCCGTCCCCCGCGACGGCACCTCGGTCGTGAACGTGAGCGGCTGGAGCACGCCGCCGAGCAGCGTCGCCTCGCCGCGCTCGACCGCACGGATCGAGGAGGCGATCTCGAGGAGGCTGCCGCCGCCGCCGGCGGGCGCGACGAGGAGCGCATAGGTGACGGTGAAGGCCGACACGGCGCCGAGGCCTTCCGCGCGCGCGGCCGCCAGGTCGGCCAAGTCGGCGAGCCGGCGGGCGGCGTCGGGGCCGGTGTAGCGCCACTGCACGACCACGAGCCGCCGCACCGCATCGGTGCGTCCGACGCGGACGTCCTCGGCGGCGAGCGCCACGAGCAGCGCCGGCCAGAGCTGCTCGGGCGCCTCCGGTAGCCGCCGGGCGATCGCTCCGCGCGGGTGGGCCGCGGGATCGGGCGCGTCGGCGGGAAGCCCGCAGCCGAGCATGGTGGCGAGCACGAGCGCGCGCCGCATCAGTCCTTCGCGAACATGAGCTGCGTCTCGGCGAATGTCGAGGGATGGACCGCGACGACCGGCCCGGGATGCGGCGGCAGCGTGGAGAGCTGGGTCTCGACGGCCCGCACGCGGTCCTCGTCGAGCGGATGGCTCGAGGTGAAGCGCTCGACGAGCGACGGCAGGCTGCGCTGCTGCTCGCCGAGCTTGCGGAACACGGCCGCCATCTCCGCGGGATCGTAGCCCGCGGCGTTCATGAGGCGCAGCCCGAGCCGGTCGGCCTCCGCCTCCATGCCGCGGCTGTAGGTGAGGAGCCCGAGCACGTAGCCGAGCTTCGCCCCCTCCCAGGCGATCGGCGGCACGGGCACCGGGATGACGGACACGGCCGCCACCAGCGCGAGCTGCGTCAGGTTCTGGGTGGTGAGCATCTCGGTCGTGTGGCGGGCGGCGACGTGGCTCATCTCGTGCGCGAGCACCGCGGCGAGCTGGTCCTCGGTGTCGCACATCTCGATGATCCCCATGTTGACGTAGATCGGCCCGCCGGGCAGGGCGAACGCGTTCACCTCGGGCGTGTCGACCACCTTGAACGTGTACGGAAAGAGCCGGTAGGCGGGCTCGGGGCTCGACTCGACGAGTCGCTGGCCGATGCCCGCGACCAGCTTCTGCAGCGCGGCGTGGCGCAAGAGCGGCAGCTCGGCATCGACCTCCTTGCCGAACTGCTGGCCCAGGCGGATGTCGCCGTCGACCGAGTAGAAGTTCGGGTGATAGGGGTGGATGCCGGCACAGCCGAGGCCGCCGCCGAGCAGCGTAGCGAGCAGGATCGGGGCGAGGCGGGACCGCGTCACGGCGCCGCCCTCGACACGCGCACGAGCGCGCGCAGCGTGCTCGGATCGAGGGCGAGGCGCGGCCCGGCGGCGAGCGCGAGATCGATGCGCCCGCTCGCCAGATCGCCCGCGAGGCTGTCGCCGCCGACGAGCGTGATCCGCGCCCGCTCGCCGCCCTCGGCGAACTCCACGCGCTCGATCCGCCGGGGCTCGACGTCGATCGTCTGGCCGCCCACCCGCAGCCGCAGCGCGCCGGGGGGCGCGACCGAGAGGCTGTCGCCGTTGCGCATGACGGCGCGGAAGCCGCCCGGGCCGCTCACGTGCGCCGCGCGCAACGAGAGCTGGGCGAGGCGCTCGACCGCGACCGCCTCGATGCGGGCCCCGCCGGCGAGGTGCAGCTCGGTCGCGTCGAGCACCCCGCTCGCCGTGTCGCCGTTGCCGAGCACGACGCGGGCGAGCCCCCGGTCGTCGAAGAGAACGCTCGCCACCGTGGGGGCGCGCAGCTCGAGGAGGCCGTAGGGCGCGCGCAGCACGAGGCGGCTCTCCCGCAGGAGCCCGCGGACCGTGTCGCCGTTGCGCAGCTTCGCGGTGTCGACGTCGGCCCCGCCGCGGATCTGCTGCGCGAGCCGGATGCGGCCCGCCTCGGCGAGATCCGCGGGGAGGTCGAGGCGCCAGATCTCCCAGCCCGCCGCTCCCCGGTGCTGGAAGGCGAGCGTGCGCCCGTCGGGGGCGAAGGCGGGGTGGGTGGCAGGCGCCGGTGCCGCATCGAGCTCGACCGGGGCCGTGCCGTCGGCGTTCGCGATCCACAGCGTCGCGTCCGTGCTGCGACCCTGCGCCGGCCAGCGCGAGAACGCGAGCCGCGTGCCATCGGCGGACCAGGCCGGCCGCGCTTCGTGGTCCGGGGAGACCACGAGCGGGCTCGTGCTCCCGTCGCGCAGCGAGAGCACGTAGAGGTCGAAGTTGCCGTTGGCGTCGGTGACGTAGGCGATGCGGTCGCCGTCGGGATGCCAGGCGGGGAAGATCTCGTTGGCGGCCGTGGTCGTCAGGCGCTGGCGGCCGCTGCCGTCGGCGTTGATCACCCAGAGGTCGAAGCTGCCGCCCTCCTTGGGGAAGGCGGCGTAGGCGATGCGCCGGGAATCGGGGCTCCACGTCGGCTGGTCCTCGGTGCCGGGATCGTCGGTGAGCGGCACGGCGTCCTCGCCCCCGGCGTCGGCGATCCAAAGGTCGCGCGAGCCGTTGAGCTCCGAGACGAACACGATGCGCCGGCCGTCGGGCGACACGACCCCGTGGTACTCGTCCTTGGGCCCCTTGGTGAGCCGGCGCTCGCCCGAGCCGTCGGCGTTCACCGTCCAGAGGTTGCGGGTGGCGAGCCCGCGCTGCGGCTGGTCCTTGCGGCGGGAGTGGAACAAGAGGCGCGTGCCGTCGGGAAACCAGCTCGGCATCGCGCTCGAGCCCACGCCGGCGACCAGCGCGTGCGCGCTTCCGCCGTCGACCGCGCGGCCGGGGAGCGCCGCCCCGAGAAGCCCGGCGAGGGTGAAGAGCAGCCGGGCGCCGAGCCGGCGCGCACCGCTCATCGCCGCTTCGGAGCGGCCTCGCCCGCGCTGGCCGCGCGGATGAGCCCGACCAGCGCGCTGGCGAACACCTCGGGGTCGTCGCCCATCAGCTTGATGGCTGTGCGCAAGCGCAGCGCTTCCGGGAGCTGCCGGAACGATTCCGCCACACGATCGGCGTCGCGTTCGTCCATGGGGGATCTCCTCCATTTCCCCCGACAGCCCGCCGCCATTCCTGCACCTTCCGGCCCGCGTTGACAAGGCGTTGCGCCGACCGCCCAAGGCCGTTGGGGGGAGGCGGCCGAAGTGTGCTAAGAGCCGCCCGTCCCCATGGCGACTCGAGTTCTCCCGGGCACGGACCTGCGCGTCCGTCGTGGCGGCCGGCGTGACGCCCCGCGGGTGCGGGCGCTTCTCGGCCCCGGGGCGCTCGCCGAACGCGAGTGCCGGCGGCTGCTCGCGAGCCTCGCCACCGACGTCTACGTCGCCGAGGACGCCGGCGGGCGCGTGGTGGGGCTGGTCGCCCTCGCGTACGCGCGCTCGCTCGTGCGCGGGGGATGGGCGGCCGTGCTCGACGGCGTACGGACGGCGGGCGAAGCCGGCGGGGTGCTCGACGGCCTGGTGGCGTTCGCGGAAGAGCGCGCGCGGCGTCGCGGCTGCCGGCGGCTGACGGCGTGGGTCGCTCCCGAGGACGGCGCGCTGCGCGCCGCGCTGCTGGCGCGCGGCTACCGTCCGGGCGAGCTGCTCGCCACGGAGCTGGGTGAGGGCGCATGACGCCGGAGGCGCGCACGATGGAGCGCAACGGAGAGCGAGGCAGGGAGCGCACGTGCGTGCCGGCGCCGGCGCGGCTGGGCGCGCTGCTGGCGCGGCGGGCGACGGGCGCCGAGGCGCTGCGGCTCGCGGTGTTCACGCAGGAGCTGCTGGCCCGCGGGGGCGGCTACCTCGACGCGCTCGGGGAGGAGGAGCTGGCGGCGGCGGTGTGGTCGGGCTACCGCTTCTACGCCGCGCCCGGCCCCACGCTGCGGGTGCGGGTGGTGACCCCGACCTACGTGAGCGAGGGCTGGGACGCGCCGGTCACCGTGATCGAGACCGCGATGCCCGATCGGCCGTTCATCGTCGACACCGTGCGCGCCGAGCTGGCGGCATGTGGGATCGAGGTGCGCACGCTGCTCCACCCGATCTTCGCCGCGCGCCGCGATCCGGCGGGCGGGCTCGAGGCGCTCGGCGTGCCACGCGGCGAGGAAGGGTGGGAGTCGTTCCTCCACGTCGGGATCGCGCCGATCGCCGACGCGGCGCGCCGCGAGGCGCTGGCCACCGCCGTGCGCGCGCAGCTCGAGCGCGTCCTGGTGGTCACCGACGACTTTACCGCCATGGTCTCGCGCGCCCAGGCGGTCGCGGCCGCCTGCGAGGAGCGCGCCCGCGCGGGGGTCGGGCAGGAAGCGGCCGAGGCGGCGGCGGTGGCGGACCTGCTCCGCTGGCTGGTCGACGGCAACTTCGTGTTCCTGGGATACCGCCAGTACGCGCTCGCCGAGGCGGCGGGCGGCCCGGCGCTGCACGTGCGCCCGGGCAGCGGCCTCGGGCTGCTGCGCGAAGGCTCGGCCTTCGTCGCCCCGACGCCGCTCGACGCGCTGCCCGCACGGGTGCGCGCCTGGCTCGCGGGCCCGCAGCTCCTCTCCTACGCGACCACGCGTGCCCAGTCGCCAGTGCACCGCCGCGCCCACATGGACGACTTCGGCGTCAAGGCGTTCGCGCCGACCGGCCGGCCGGTCGGCGAGCACCGCTTCCTCGGACTGCTCACCTCGAAGGCGCACGCGGGCGAGGCGGCCGAGATGCCGCTCTTGCGCCGCACGCTGCGCCAGATCCTCAATGCCGAGCGGGTCGTGCGCGGCAGCCACGACTACAAGGCGATCGTCGCGGTCTTCAACACGATGCCGAAGAGCGAGCTGCTCGCCGGCACGGCGGTCGAGATCCGCACGGACATCCGCACGATCCTCGCCGCCGAGCGCACCGACGCAGTGGCCGTCGGCGTGCGCCGCGCGCCGGGGCGCGTCTCGGCGCTCGTCGTGATGCCGGCGGCGCGGTTCTCCGGCGAGGCGCAGCGCCGCGTGCGTGAGCTGCTCCTGGCGCGGCTCGGCGGCACGCTGCTCGCCGAGCACCTCCACGTCGACGAGGAGGGACGCGCGCGGCTGCACTTCGCGCTCTCCGAGGGGGCGGCCCCCGTGAGCGAGCGTCTCGACGCCCTCCAGGGCGAGGTCGAGGCGATCGTGCGCACGTGGGAGGAGCGGCTCGGCGACGTGCTGCTCGAGCGCCACGGCCGGGTGGAGGGCGCGCGGCTCGCGGCCCACTGGGCGAGCGCGTTCCCGCGCGACTACCAGGCGGCCGTGCCCGTCGAGCGGGCGTGCGCGGACGTGGCCGAGCTCGAGGCGGCGCTGCGCGCGGGTACGCCCCGGGCGGTGCTCGCGGCGGACGCGGACAGGAGCGCGTCGTGGCTGCGCTTCTACACGACGGGGGAGCCGGTCGCGCTCGCCGACTTCCTCCCCGTGCTCGAGCACCTCGGGCTGCGGCCGCTCAGCGAGGATCAAGTGGCGGTGACGCCAGCCGGCGCCGCCCCCGGCTTCATCCAGAGCTTCCAGATCGAGGACCGCCACGGCCGTCCCGTCGACGTGGCCGCCCGCGGCGCGCGGCTCGCCGAGGCGCTGCTGGCGGTTTCGGCCGGGCGGGCCGACGACGACGTGCTCAACCGCCTGGTGCTCGAGGCCGATCTCGACTGGCGCGCCGCCGCTGCGCTGCGCACCTACGCAGGCTGGCTGGCGCAAGCCGGCCTCGCCCCCCGCGCGACGGTCCTCGGCACGCTCGCCGACCACCCGGCGGCTGCGCGCGCGCTCTTCGACTGCTTCGCGGCGCGCTTCCGGCCCGGTGGCGCGGCGGGCGATCCGCGCGCAGCCTTCCTCGCGGCCCTCGAGGAGGTGCAGAGCCTGCGTGCGGATGCGCTGCTCCGCGCGGCGCTCGACGCCGTCGAGGCGACGGTGCGCACGAACTTCTTCGCCGAGCCCGAGCCCGAGGCGATCGCCGTCAAGCTGCGCGGCACGCCCACGTGGCTGCCGCGCCCGCGCCCCCTCTACGAGATCTGGGTCCACGGTCGGGAGGTCGAAGGCATCCACCTGCGAGCCGGGCTGGTCGCCCGCGGCGGCATCCGCTTCAGCGATCGTCCCGACGACCTGCGCACGGAAGTCCTCGACCTGATGAAGACCCAGCGCGTGAAGAACGCGGTCATCGTGCCCACCGGCGCCAAGGGCGGGTTCGTGCTGCGCGGTGCGGCGGCCGCGGCGCCGACGCCGGCGGCGGTGACGCGCGCCTATCAGACCTTCGTGCGCAGCCTGCTCGCGCTCACCGACAACCTCGTCGACGGCCGGGTGGTGCACCCTCGCGGCCTGGTCGTCCACGATGGCGAGGATCCGTACTTGGTGGTCGCCGCGGACAAGGGCACGGCCACCTTCTCCGACGTCGCCAACGCGCTCGCCGCCGAGGCCGGGTACTGGCTCGGCGACGCGTTCGCCTCGGGGGGGTCGCACGGCTACGACCACAAAGCGCTCGGCATCACCGCGCGCGGGGTCTGGGAGAGCGTGCGCGCGCACTGCCGCGAGCTCGGCCTCGACGCCGAGCACGCGCCGCTCACCGTGATCGGCATCGGCGACCCCGGGGGCGACGTCTTCGGCAACGGGCTCCTGCGCTCGTCCGCGGTGCGCCTGCTCGCCGCCTTCAACCACCGCCACGTCTTCCTCGACCCCGATCCCGATCCCGCCCGTTCCTTCGCCGAGCGCGAGCGTCTCTTCCGCGCCGGCAGGGGGTGGGAGGCGTACGATCCCGCGGCACTGTCGCGCGGTGGCCAGATCGTCGACCGGGCCGCGAAGCGGGTGATGCTCACCCCGGAGGTGCGCGGCCTCCTCGGCATCGTCGACGAGGCTGCGAGCGGCGAGGCGCTGGTGCGTGCGGTGCTCGTCCGCGAGGCGGACCTGCTCTTCAACGGCGGCGTGGGCACCTACGTGAAGGGCGGCACCGAGAGCGACGCGGACGTCGGGGATCCGGCCAACGACCCCGTGCGCGTCGACGCCGCGGCGCTGCGGGTGCGAATGGTCGCGGAGGGCGGCAACCTCGGGTTCACGCAGCGCGCGCGCGTCGAGTACGCGATCGCGGGCGGCCGCATCAACACCGATGCGGTCGACAACTCGGCCGGCGTCGACATGTCGGACCACGAGGTGAACCTCAAGATCGTCATCCAGCCGGCGGTGGCGGCCGGGCGGCTCGAGCCCGCGGAGCGCGACGCGCTCCTCGCCGCGGTCGAGCCCGAGGTCGCCGAGCGCGTGCTCGCCCACAACCGCCGCCAGGCGCGGCTGCTCGGCGTCGAGCAGGTACGCAGCCGCACGCGCCTCGAGGAGTTCCGTGCGCTCATGGAGGAGCTCGAAGCCGCAGGTGAGCTCGACCGCGCGCTCGCCGCGCTGCCCGATCGAGTCGCGCTGCGCGCCCGGCGCGGCGCGTTCCTCGGGCTGGCGCGGCCCGAGCTGGCGGTGTTGATGGCGCACGCGAAGCTCCACCTCCAGGGGGCGGCGCTCGCCTCGACGCTTCCCGACGATCCGCTCCTCGAGCCGCTGCTCCTCGCCTACTTTCCGGCGGCGGTCGTGGAGCGCTTCCCCGACGCGGTCCGCGGCCACCGGCTGCGGCGGGAGATCATCGCCACCGAGCTCGCGAACGCGATCGTCGATCGGGTGGGCATGGCGTTCGTCTCCCGGCTCGCGCGCGACTCGGGCGCGCCGCCCGCGGCCGTGATGCGCGCCTGGGCGATCGCGTGGGCGGTGGCGGACGGCGAGCGGCTGGCGGATGGGGTCGAGGCGGCCGGGCTCGCCCTCGACGTCGAGACGGGCTGCCGGCTCGCGCTCGAGGGAGTCGCGGTGCGGGCGACCGAGTGGGTCCTCGGGAGCACCGACCTCGAGCGGCCGGCGGCGGCGGTGGCTGCGGAGCTGGGCACGGCGGTCGGCACGGTGATGCCCCAGCTCGAGTCGTGGCTCGCGGGTGCGGAGGCCGAGGCGTTCCGCAGGCGCGCCGCGGCGCTCGAGATCGCCGGCCTGCCGGGCGCGCTCGCGCGCGACGTGACGCTCGCGGAGTGGCTGCCGGGCGCGCTCGACGTGGTCACGGTCGCGGCCGAGCTGGGCATCCCCCCCGCGGCTGCCGGGGCCCGCTACTACGCGCTCGGCGAGCCGCTCGACTTCGCCTGGGTGCTCGCGCGGCTCGGGGAGGTCGGCGACGAGGATCGCTGGCAGCGGCGTGCGGTCGAGGGCCTCGAAGCCGACGTGCTCGCTGCCCGTCGCCGGCTCGCGCGCCGCGGTCCCGAGGCGCTTTCCGCGCAGAGGGTCGAGGCGGTGCAGGGGCTCCTGCGCGACCTGCGCGCGGCGCCCCGCGTGTCGCTGCCGGCGCTCGCAGTCGTGGTGCGCGAGCTGCGCCGGCTGGCGGAGAACCTGGGAGGCTGAGCGATGGCGGTGATGCGGTTCCTGTTCGCGCTGCTGCTGGGGTTCGTCGTCGGCGTCGGCGCCACGGTGTACTTCCTCAACACGGGGGCCGGCGACCTCTTCGTCCGCCGGGCCGCGGTGGTGCAGGACCTGCAACAGAAGCTGCACGACTCCGAGGCGCAGCGCGATCAGCTCGGGCGCAAGCTCGACGACCTGCAGAACCGGGCGGCGCGGATGGAGGACGGCTTCAAGGAGCTCGAGCGGCGCTTCAACGACCTCCAGCGCGGGCAGGAGGCGCCGGCCGCGAAGCCGGGCGAGGGTCGCTGAGCGCACGCGAATGACGACGGTGCGTCGCGGTCGCAGGCGCCCACGGTCGCACGAGGCACGGAGGCCGGGCGCCGCGGCACGGACGGCCCCGTTCCCGTCGTGGGAGCGCTCGAGACTCGTCCGCGCGCTGTTCGAATCGACGCCGGTCGCCGCATTCATCCGCCAGCTGCCCGGAGACGCGGGGTTGGCGAACCGGGAGTTCCGCCGCCTCCTCGGTGTCGCCGCGACGGAGCAGAAGCCGTCGCGGATGGAGCGGCTCACGCACCCCGAAGACTGGCCGCAATCCGTCCGGCTGGTCGAGGACCTGATCGCTGGCCGGCGCGCGCTGTTCCGCCAGGAGGTCCGGTACCGGCGGACGGACGGCACGTACGTCTGGACTCGCTCCGTGGTCTTTCCGGTCCGCGACTCCCGGGGGGCGGTCCGGCAGCTCGCCTATCTCGTCGAGGACATCACGGAGCAGAAGCGCGCGGAGGAGGCGCTGCGGGAGAGCGAAGCGCTGGTCCGCCAGCTCGCCGAGAACATCCAGGACGCGTTCTGGATGGTCGCCGCGGACTTCCGTGTGCTCCTCTACGCGAGCCCCGCCGCGGAGCGGTTGTGGGGGCCGGCGATGGAGGCCATCCGCGAGAACCCCATGCGCGTGCTCGACGCCGTCCATCCCGACGATCGCGCGCTGGTGGCGGCGTATCTTCCACCCAACCGGATCCTCGAGCCGGCGGAGATCCAGTTCCGAGTCCCGCACGCCGGGGGAATCCGCTGGCTACGTGTACGGGTGATCCCGATCCGCGACGCGAGCCACGGTGTGAGCCGCATCGCCGGCATCACCGAGGACGTGACCGAGCGCATGCGGGCCGCCGAGGTGCTGGCCGAGGCGCGCGAGCACGCCGCTCGGCTGGTGCGGGCGGTGCGCGAGCCCCTCGACATCCTCTACAAGGCGCTCTCACCGGACGCCGTGCCGGCGCTTTCGGAGGGGGACCATCCGCCTGGGGAGGCGTTCGCGCTGCGCGCCGCCAAGCTGAGCCCCCGGGAGCGCGAGGTGATGGACATGCTCGTGGGCGGTGGCTCGACGAAGACGATCGCGGCTGCGTTGTCGTTGAGCCCGCGGACCGTGGAGGTGCACCGCGGCCGGGTCATGCGCAAGCTCGGCGTGGGCTCGGTGGCGGAGCTGGTCCGTCTCGCGCTGCTCGGAGGCCCGCGGGGAATCCCGTAGAGCCGACTACGGGTTTCCACGAATTTACAGCCCGATCCGGCTCCCGCTACACGACGGCCATGGACGATCCGGTCGCCCGGGCTCGCCCGAGCGTGCAACGCGGCGGCCTCGTGCTTCCCTTTCGGCGAAGGCGACGCCGCGCGGCGGACGCCGAGCGCAACGCCGACTGGGATCGGCTGCTCGAGCTCACCCGCGCCGCCTGGTCCTGGAGGGATCCCGAGAGCCTCGACCTGGTCGAGCGTCTGGTCGAGCGGTTGCACGCCCAGGTCAGGCGCGAGTGGTCGGCCTGAGCGGTGCTTTGCCCGACCGGCCGCCGCCGCTGGCGACGGCCCCGCGCCTCAGGATAAACAGCGGGCGACATGCCCCGGGCGCACAACCCGCCGCGGCGCACGCGCCGGCCGGCCGCCAGCCGCGCCGCTGGCGTGACCCTGGCGTCCGCCGCGGCACGGGCGGGGGCCGCGGGGAGCGTGCGCCTGACGGTCCTCGGCTCGGGCGACGCGTTCGGCTCCGGGGGGCGCCTGCCGAGCGCGTACCTGGTCGAAGCGCCGAGCGCGACCTTCCTCGTCGACTGCGGCCCGAGCGTGCTCTCCGCGCTCAAGCGTGCCGGGCGCGCGCCCGGCGCCGTCGACTTCGTGCTCCTCTCGCACCTCCACGGCGACCACTTCGCCGGCGTCCCCTTCCTGTTCATGGAATACTGCTGGGAGAGCCCGCGCCGGCGCCCGCTCGCGATCTACGGCCCGGCGGACACGGCCGCCCGCGTGCAACAGCTCTTCGAGGCGCTCTACGAGCGCTCCGCGCGCAAGCCGCTCCCCTTCGCCCTCGAGTACGTGTCGGTCGCCGACGGCGCAGCGCGCACGGCCGGGGCGGTGCGCATCGTGCCCATCGCGGTCCCGCACGCTGCGGAGCTCGCCTGCTACGCCTACCGGATCGAGGTGGACGGCCGGTCCATCCTCTACTCGGGCGACACGGCGTCGCTCGAGCCCCTCGTCTCGTACGCACGCAGCGCGGATCTTTTCCTGTGCGAGTGCACGCGGTACGCGACGCGCGTCGACATTCACGTGGCGTATCCCGACATCGCCGCGCGCGCGCGCGCGCTCGGCTGCCGCCGCCTCGTCCTCTCGCACCTCGGCAGCGAGCCGCTCGGCCGCCGGGCGGAGATCACCCTCGAGTGTGCGGAGGACGGGATGACGATCGAGCTCTGACCTCGCCCGGGGTGAGCACGAGGGCACCCCGGCGCTCCTCGACCTGCCGCGACTCCTCGGCCGCGAGCATCCGGCCGAGCACGCCGCGCACGAGCGTCGCCACGAGCGGCACGTCGGCGGCGCGCTCGGGCCGGGCGCGCAGCACGCCGGCGACGGCGAGCGCCTGCGCGGCGGCCTCCCCCCGCCCGGTCTCGGCGAGCACGTAGGCCGTCCCCGCGAGCCGGCGCGCGAGGTCGGCCGGCGGGAAGAGCGCCGCGGCGGCCCTGCGCACCACCGCCGCCACCCGCTCCTCCTGCTGCGCCGGGCTCAGCACGAGCGGGCTTTCGCGCAGCGCCTCCACCTCGGCGAGGAAGGGCGCCACCGCGTCGGGCGCGGGCCACCACGCGCGCAGCTCGGGCTCGTCGAGGAGCGTGCCCGAACGATCCACCAGGGCCTCGACCTCGTCGGCCGCGGGCGCGCGAACCCGTGTGGACACGGGCTCGGCGGCGGTCGCCGGCGGGTCGCTCGTCAGCCGCACGCGGACCTTGGCGTAGGCGCGACCGCGTCCGGCGGCGGCGGCGCGCTCGTCGGCTTCGACGAGGAGCGCATCGAGCAGCCGCCAGTCGGCCGCGACCAGACGCAGCCCGGCGTCGTCGGCGAGCTCGCGGCGGGCGGCGCGCACCTGCTTGCGGGTGACCTCGGCGACCTGGAGGTCGTGCAGGCCCGCGGGCTCGCCCAGGCGTGCCGCCACCAGGAGCGTGCCGCCGTCCGCGAGCGCGCGCAGCAGCCACACGAGCCGATCGCCGCGCCCATCGAAGGCGCTCACCAGCCCCTCGATCGGAGCCGGAGCCGGGGGCGCCGCGGGCCTCGGGCGCGGCGGCGGCAGGATCCCCCGCTGGCGTAGTCCGTGCAGCGCGCGCCGTGCGGCCTTGCGCACCCCGCGGTCCGCGGCGCGCTGCTCGACGGCCGCGAGGGCCGCGGCCGCGGCCGGCGTGGGGATCGCACCCAGGGCCTCGATCAGCGCCGGCGCGTCCGCGCCGGCCGCCAGCTCGCCGAGCCGCGCCGCAGGGATCTCGTGGTCGTCGAGCACGAGCCCCAGGCGGGCGAGGACGGCCTCGGCGTCACGGCGGCGATCGCTCACGAGGACGCCCCGGGCACTGCCGCGCGGGGGAAGGCGGCGAGGCGCGACAGCACGTGATCCTCGATCCAGTGCGCGTCCCACCACTCGACCGGATCCACCCAGGTGCCGTCCACGAGGAGGCCGAAGTGGAGGTGATCGCCGCCGGCGAGCCCGGTGTCGCCCGTGCGCCCGAGCACCTGCCCGCGGGCGACGGCGTCTCCGGGCTGCACCGCGATCGCGCTCATGTGGCCGTAGAGCGAAAACAGGCCGAGGCCGTGGTCGAGCAGGACCGCGTTGCCGTAGATGCCGAGCGGGCCCGCGAACACGACGCGTCCCGCGTTGCCCGCGGGCACGGGTGCCGCCTTGACCGAGGCGAGGTCGAAGCCCAGGTGGAGCGAGCGGTCGACGGCGCGCCCTTGGTACTCGTAGGTCCGGTGGTCGGCGAAGCCGGCGAGCGGCGCCGAGTCGGGCAGGCGCAGGAACGCGCCCTGCCACAGGGGCTCCGGCGTCGGGTGCGCGCACAGCGCCCGGATGCGCGCCTCCGTCGCGCGCCGCAGCTCCCCGTTGACGCGCCGGAAGCCTGCCACCAGATCGCCGTCGTCGGCGAGTCCGGCCTCGCGGAGCAGCGGGGGAATCTTGCCGGCGAGAAAGGCGTCGCTCAGCGCGAGCGTCCTCTCGGCGAAGCGGCGCGTGCGCACCGTGACGTCGAAGTGCTGCTCGCGACGGTTGCCCGCGGCGTCGGTGGCGACCACGATCGGCGGGGCCGGGTCGGCATCGGGGGGGACGGCGAACAGCGCCGCCCGCAGCGTCGGGTCGGCGAAGACGCCGGCGGTCCCGGGGTAGAGATCACCGGCCTCCTCGACGCCGCTGCGCACCGCGTCCGCGCCGACGCGGTAGACGACGCACTCGCTGCCGCCCTGGCGCACCACGTGCCGGTTCGTGAGCACGTCGAGCGTCGGCGGCGTGAGGTCGACCGCGACGGCATGAGCGAGCCGGGGGCCGCGGTGCAGGCCCGCGAGCCAGGAGTGATCGGTGGCCCACACCTCGAGCGTGGCCGGGCCCTCGGGCACGTGCGCCGCGGCGGCGTCGACGGTCGCGGCAACCGTCGCCTCGTGGACCCCGCTGCCGAAGAACGAGACGCGCGGAAAGTCCCGCGCGGCGACCACGACCGGCACACCGCCGGCCGCGGGCACGAGCCGGATCTCGACGCGCCCGAGTCCTGTGCCGCGGTCGCGCGCGACGACCGTGATCGGCGTGGCGCGGCCGACGACGTCGGGGGGGTGCACCAGCTCGGCCGTCGGCGCGAAGGGCTCGGCGCGAGTGAGCAGCAGGCCGGCGAGCAGGAGGAGCCCGAGCAGCGCGAGGAGCCGTCTCACCGCAGCGCCCGGAGCAGCTCGAGCAGGTGCGCGGTGATCCGCTGCGTCGCCCCCCAGATCACGTGCCCGTCGACCGCGTAGAGGTCGACCGGCCAGCGCCCGCCGCCGAAGTCCCAGACCTCGCGCCGCGCCGTGCCCGGCGCCTCGAGCGTCCGCACCGGCACCGTGAAGATGGCGTCGACCTCGTGCGGCGAGGGATGCCACGGATAGGGATGCGGCACGAGGCCGACGACGGGCGTGATCACGAAGCGGGTGCTCACCGTCTCGAGGTCGTCGAGCACGCCGAGGACGCGCACCCGGCCCGGATCGAGGCCGATCTCCTCGCGGGCCTCGCGCAGCGCGGCCGCGGCGGGGTCGGCGTCGCCGGGGTCGATGGCGCCGCCGGGAAACGCGACCTGCCCCTGGTGGTGCGGCAGCGAGGCGGCGCGGCGGGTGTAGAGCAGGTGGAGGTCGTCGTCGACGGCCAGCAGCGGTACGAGCACGGCCGCGGCAGTCTTGTCGGCGTGGTCGAGGGTGCGCCGTGGGCGCGCGGCGAGGGCCGCAGCGAGCCCGCCGGCGAGCTGCGCGAGCGTCTCCAGAGGCGTCGAGAGTAGCATCCGCGCCGCGGAGGCGGAAGGCGCGCCGCCGTGGTAAGGAGCCCCATGGCCCGCGGCGGTTCCGTCGTCGTGCTCCGCTATCACGAGATCGCGCTCAAGGGGCGCAACCGGCCCTACTTCGTCCGCCGGCTCGCCGAGCATCTCGAGCGCGTCACCGCAGGGCTGCCGGTCGGGCGTCCGCGCTCGGCGTCGGCTCGCCTGCTGCTGCCGCTGCACGACGGCGCGTGCTGGCCCGAGGTCCGGGCCCGGCTCGCGCGCGTCTTCGGCCTCGCGAACTTCTCGCTCGCGCACGAGGTGGCGCTGGCCGGCGGCGAAGGTGCCGCGGCGCTCGCGCCGCTCGCCGACGCCGTCGTGGGTGCCCTCGGCGGCACGGCGGTGCCGAGCTTTCGCGTGCTCACCAAGCGGGCGGACAAGCGCTTCGCGCTCACCTCCCCGGCCGTGAACGCCTGGCTCGGGGCCCGTGTGCAGGCCGCCACCGGCGCCCGTGTGGACCTCCGGCGTGCGGCGCTGACGGTCGCCGTCGACCTCCTGCCCGGGCGCGCCTTCTTCGCGCTCGAGAAGGTGGCCGGCGCGGGCGGGCTGCCGGTCGGCACGAGCGGACGCGTGCTCGCGCTGCTCTCGGGCGGCATCGACTCGCCGGTGGCGGCGTGGCGGATGATGCGCCGGGGCTGCCACGTCGACTTCGTCCACTTCCACAGCGCGCCCGTTCTCGACCGCCGCGGCGAGGAGAAGGCGCGCGAGCTGGCCCGGCAGCTCGTGCGCTGGGAGCTCGAGGCCGTCTTTCACGCCGTGCCGTTCGCCGAGGTGCAGCGCCGGATCGTCGCCACGATCGGGCGGCCGCTGCGCGTCGTGCTCTACCGCCGCATGATGTTGCGCATCGCCGAGGCGCTCGCGCGCGCGAGCGACGCCGAGGCGCTGGTGACCGGCGACAGCCTGGGGCAGGTCGCCTCGCAGACGCTCGCCAACCTCGCGGTGATCGGCGCCGCGACGGCGCTGCCGGTCTTCCGTCCGCTGCTCGGGTTCGACAAGGGGGAGATCGCCGATCAGGCCGCGCGCTTGGGAACGCTCGAGACCTCGATTCAGCCGGATCAGGACTGCTGCCAGCTCTTCGTGCCGCGGCATCCGGCCACGCGGGCGCAGCCGGGCGCGGTGGCGGCGGCCGAGGCCCGCATCGAGGTCCCGGCGCTGATCGCGCTCGCGGTCGAAGGCGTCGAGCGGACGGTGCTGCGCTATCCCGAGCGGCCGGCGGGCGCCCGGCGCGCCGAGGCGGGGTGAGGTGGGGGCTCGCCGAGCACGATGAACACGTCGCGCACCGCCGTGCGGCCGACACGCGCGTTCAGGCGCGCGCAGAGCTCGGGCTTGAGGAGCAGCAGCTCCTGCATCCACGACGAGTCGTCGACGTCGATCACGAGCACGCCGCGGCGCAGCCGCCGCGGGCGCGCGTGCCGCGCGAGCACGGGACCGGCGACCTCCTCCCAGTGGCCCCACACGGCGTAATCGGCGAGGTCCCGGCCGTTCGGGAGGCGCGCGAGCGCCGCGGCGAGCACCTCGGCGAGGCGCGTCGGCTCACGCCCCATTCCCGCCTCCGTCGGCCTCGATGGCCGCCGTGCGACCACTTGAGGAATTTTCCTTGACAGCACAAGATGTGGTGGTGTATTGGCTTGCGCACCCCCACATCATGGGGTTCAAGAGGGGAGGGCGGCGATGGGGACGGCGGAGGCTGAGGGGCGGCGGACGGAGGGTGGGTCCGGGCTGATGCACGAGGAGCAGCCGCAGCCGCGCCGCGCATCGGGGCTCAGCGTCGCGCGACGCTTCGTGCCCCCCGGCGTGAATCCCTACGACGAGGTCGAGTGGGAGACTCGCACGGCGGTCATCCAGGGCGAGAGCGGCGAGGTCGTCTTCGAGCAGCGCGACGTCGAGGTGCCGCGGCCGTGGTCGCAGCTCGCCACCAACGTGGTCGTCTCGAAGTACTTCCGCGGGCCGCTCGGCACGCCGCAGCGCGAGCGCAGCGTGCGCCAGCTCGTCGGCCGGGTGGTCGGCGCGCTCTGCGAGTGGGGCGCCGCGCAGGGCTACTTCGCGACCCCGCTCGACCGGCAGAACTTCCATGACGAGCTGACCCACCTCCTCCTCCAGCAGAAGCTCTCGTTCAACAGCCCCGTGTGGTTCAACGTCGGCGTCGAGCCCAAGCCGCAGTGCTCGGCGTGCTTCATTCTCTCGGTCGACGACCGCATGGACTCGATCCTCGACTGGTACCGCAAGGAAGGGATCATCTTCAAGGGCGGCTCGGGCTCCGGCGTGAACCTCTCGCGGCTCCGCTCCTCGAAGGAGCGGCTGGCTGGCGGCGGGACGGCGTCGGGGCCGGTGTCGTTCATGCGCGCGGCGGACGCGTCGGCGGGGGTGATCAAGTCGGGCGGCAAGACCCGCCGGGCGGCGAAGATGGTCGTGCTCAACGTCGACCATCCGGACATCGGCGAGTTCATCGGCTGCAAGGCCGAGGAGGAGCGCAAGGCCTGGGCGCTCATCGCCGCGGGCTACGACGGCTCGCTCGACGGCCCGGCCTACAGCTCGATCTTCTTCCAGAACGCCAACAACTCGGTGCGCGTGAGCGACGAGTTCATGCGCGCGGCGCTCGACGGCCGGCCATGGAACACGCGCTACGTCACCACCGGGGAGGTGTGCGAGACCATCCAGGCGCGCACGCTGCTCCGGCGCATCGCCGAGGCCACGCACCAGTGCGGCGATCCCGGGATGCAGTTCGATACCACGATCAACGACTGGCACACGTGCCCGAACAGCGGGCGGATCAACGCGTCGAACCCGTGCTCGGAGTACATGCACCTCGATGACAGCGCCTGCAACCTCGCGAGCCTGAACCTCATGCGCTTCGTCGACGACGCGGGCGTGTTCGACGTCGCCGCCTTCCGGCACGCGGTCGACGTCGCCGTCCTCGCCCAGGACATCGTCGTCGACCGCTCGAGCTATCCGACCGAGCAGATCGCGGCCAACGCGCACGCCTACCGCGAGCTGGGGCTCGGCTACGCGAACCTGGGCGCGCTCCTCATGTCGCTCGGGCTGCCCTACGACTCCGACGCGGGGCGGCAGTACGCGGGGGCGATCACCGCGCTCATGTGCGGCGAGGCGTACGCGGAGTCGGCGCGGATCGCGACGGCGCTCGGCCCCTACGAGGGGTTTGCGCGCAACCGCGAGCCGCAGCTGCGGGTGATCGAGAAGCACCGTGCGCACGCCCACAAGCTCGATCCCGCGCTCGTCCCGCTCGACCTGCTCGCCGCGGCGCGCGAGGTGTGGGACCAGGCGCTCACCCGCGGGCGGGAGCACGGCGTGCGCAACTCGCAGGTGACGGTGCTCGCGCCGACCGGCACGATCGCCTTCATGATGGACTGCGACACGACCGGGGTGGAGCCCGACATCGCGCTGGTCAAGTACAAGAAGCTCGTCGGCGGCGGGATGCTCAAGATCGTGAACACGACGGTGCCGCGGGCGCTGCGCCGGCTCGGCTACGACTCGCGCGAGGTCCAGGACATCGTCGAGTACATCGACGAGCAGGAGACGATCGAAGGGGCGCCGGGGCTGAAGGAGGAGCACCTCCCGGTCTTCGACTGCGCATTCCGTCCGGCGCGCGGCACGCGCTCGATCCATCCGCTCGGGCACCTCCGGATGATGGCGGCCGTCCAACCGTTCATCTCCGGCGCGATCTCGAAGACGATCAACGTCCCCGAGCAGGCGACGGTCGAGGACATCGAGGAGGCCTACGTCGAGGCGTGGCGGCTCGGCCTGAAAGCAGTGGCGATCTACCGCGACGGCTGCAAGAAGGTGCAGCCGCTCAACACGGGCCGCGCGCCCAAGGAGCCGGCCGCCGCCGCGCAGCGGGCGGCCGTCCCACAGCCGGTACGCCGCCACCTGCCGACCGACCGCCAGGCGCTGTGCCACAAATTCGAGGTCGCGGGGCACGAGGGCTATCTCCACGTCGGCTTCTTCGAGGACGGGACCCCCGGCGAGATCTTCATCAAGATGGCGAAGGAGGGCAGCACGATCTCGGGCCTCATGGACTCGGTCGGCGTGCTCACCTCGATGGCCCTCCAGTACGGCGTGCCGCTCGAGGTCCTGGTGTCGAAGTTCAGCCACGTCCGCTTCGAGCCGTCGGGCTTCACCAAGAACCCCGACATCCCGATGGCCAAGTCGCTGATCGACTACATCTTCCGCTTCCTGGGCTCGCGCTTCCTCTCCGGCGAGGCGCGGGCGGCGGTGGGGCTCGTCGAGCGGGAGGAGTCGGCGCGGGCCGTGAACGCGCCGGAGCGGCCGCGGATCGAGGCGGCGGCGGGAATGCGGGGGGCGATCGCCTTCAGCCCGCAGGCCGATGCGCCGAGCTGCCCCGACTGCGGCTCGCTGATGATCCGCAACGGCTCCTGCTACAAGTGCCTCAACTGCGGCGCGACCAGCGGGTGTTCCTGAGGCGCGCCGCCGGCTCCGTGGGGATGCGGGTGGGGTGACGCGGGGAGCCTCCTCGGGAGTGGGGATGGAGGTCCGCGGGTGCGGACGCGGGGCGCCCGCAAGGGCGCCCCGCGGCGGCGGCACTCGTCGCCGTCGCCGGCGGAGCCCTTGACGGCATTCGGGCTCGCCCTATAACAGGCCCGAGCCGAGAGCGCGCAGCGGTGCTCGGCGTCCCGTCTCGAGGGAGTCACCATGGCGGACACCCTGAAGTTCACGGAAGACCACCTGTGGGTGCGGGTGGAGGGCAGCCGCGCCCACGTCGGGATCTCGGACTACGGCCAGAACGAGCTCGGCGAGGTCATTGCGGTCGAGCTTCCGGACGTCGGGGACGAGCTGGAGAAGGGGGAGCCCTTCGGCGAGATCGAGTCCGTGCGGACGGTCTCCGAGCTGCTCTCGCCGCTCGGCGGCACCGTCACCGCGATCAACAGCGACTTGGATGACCATCCCCGGATCGTGAACGAGGATCCGTACCACGAGGGATGGCTGGTCGAGATCGAGCTGGCGGACGAGACGGAGCTCGAGGACCTGATGGACTCCGACGAGTACGAGGAGTACGCCTCGGGCGAGAGCGAGGGGTAGCTCGCGCGGAGGATTCGTCGAGTCCTCCCGCCGGGCTACGGGCGGGGGAAGCGATAGACGGTCTCGTTCGGGCGCACGAGCCCGAGCTCGCGGCGGGCCAGCCCCTCGAGGTACGTGTCGTCGCGCTCGAGGCGCGCGATCTCGTCGCGCAAGCGCGCGTTCTGCTCGAGCAGGCGCACGGTGGCGGCGGCGAGCCGGCCGCGCTCGGCGCGCAGCTCGCGCAGGTGGCGCACGCCGTGCGGCCCGAGCAGCGCCGAGCCGGCCACCCCGAAGATCGCGAGCACGAGCCCCGCGGTGAGCACCTGCCCTCCGGTGAGGTGCACGCGGGGGTGGTAGCGGAAAGGCCGGCCGATGGCAACCTGAACGGGGTAAAACGATCTGCTAACTCCTCCCTCGACGCTTCGTGAACGGGATTTTAGGGCGCCGATCTGCCAGCACCGGCGGGCGGTCCACTTTAAAAAAAAATTTCCAAAACAGTGGTCGTCCCTTGACTCTTGCAGCGATGCCACCCTATACTCCGCCCCGGATGTTGAGAGGTGGGGTGGCTGGGCTCTCGCCTGAGTGACCCAAGCGGACATCTCGTCCGGACAAGAGCTTCCAAGAGGAGGTAGCTATGGCGGCAAGGAAGAAGGCATCGAAGAGCAAGGCGAAGAAGAAGGCCCCGGCGAAGAAGGGGTCGAAGAAGAAGAAGTAAGTGACGCGGCTTCCGTTCGGTTCGTTCTGCTAGGCACGTAACAGAGACCGATAAACGCAAGGAACTCGATCTCAGGCGAGAGCGGGCCCTTGACGGGTCCGGAGAAAGGCCCTTCGAATCCGAAGGGCCTTTTTCGTTTCCGATGGCGGCATCCCTGCGCTTCACGCCCGTGCATCCCGAGGCGGCGCGCTACGCCTCCGCGCTGATCTGCGCGGGCGAGCTGTGGACCGGCCCCGAGGCGTGGCGGGGATTCGCCGGCTATCTCGCGCACCGCGGCTGGGAAGCCCAGATCGCCGACCTGCGGCGGATCGATGGCGGCGTGGTGGCCCGTGCCGAGGCGCTGGCGGCGCACGCGCGCACGCTCGCGGCGCCGCCGGTCCTCGTCGGCCACGGCGCAGGGGCACTCGCCGCGCTGGCCGCCGCGGGCCTCGGACCCGCGGCGGCCGTGGTCCTGCTCGCGCCGCTCCCTCCGCGCAGCACCGCCCTACGTGCGCTGCTCGGCCGTTGGGGCGTGCTGCGCGCGGTGGCCTTCGGCCGGCCGGTGCTCCCGCCCGCGCCGCCCGCGGCCGTGCTCGCGCTCGACGAGCTGCCGGCTGCCACGCGCGCGGGGGTGATCGGCGGCCTCGCCGCCGACCACCCGGCCGCCGTGCTCGACCTGATGCGGGGTCGCGTCCGGCCGGCCGCCCCCGGGGCGACGCCGGTGCTACTCGCCACCGGCGAGCGCGATCCGCTGCTACCGCCGCCCGCGGCCGCCTCACTCGCTGCGACGATCGGCGCGGAGCATCACCTCCTGCCCGGCGCGGGACGCTGGCTCCAGTGCGCGCCGGGATGGGAGCAATGCGTCGGCGCCGTCCATCGCTGGATCGTGCAGCAGCTCGGCGAGAGGCTGCTCGACTTCTACGCCGAGGCGATGGCGGAGCGCGACGGCGAGGACGTGGACGAATGACTAGCTGGCCTGCTGCTTCGGGGGCAGGAACGTGTGCAGGCCGCACTCGGTCTTTTCCTGGCCCGCCCACCGGCCCGCGCGCTCGTCCTCGCCCGGCAGCACCGGCCGCGTGCAAGGCGCGCAGCCGATGCTCGCGTAGCCGCGCTCGAAGAGCGGATGCGTGGGGATGTCGTGCCGCTGGAGATAGTAGAACGTGTCGCGCGACGTCCACGACGCCAGCGGGTTGATCTTGTAGAGGGCGCCCTGGTACTCCTCGACCACGGGCAGCGCCTGTCGCGTGAAGGCCTGGTCGCGGCGCCGCCCGTTGACCCACGCGCGCACGCCGGGCAGGAAGCGCCGCAGGGGCTCGACCTTGTTCACGTGGCAGCAGAGGTCGGGATCGCGCGCGTAGAGATCGAGCCCGTAACGTGCGGCGAACGCCTGCCTGGGCATCACCGGATGCAGCTCGACGAGGTTGAGCTGGAAGCGGCGCACCAGCTCGTCGCGGTAGGCGAGCGTCTCCGGGAAGTGGAAGCCGGTGTTGATGAAGACCACCGGGACCTCCGGCGCGATCGCACGCAGCATGTGCGCGAGCACCACACCATCGTGCTGGAAGGAGCAGGTGAGGATCACGTCGGGGCGAAAGCGCGTCCACGTCCAAGAGAGCACAGCTTCCGGCGTGGCCTCCTCGAGCTCGCGGTTGGCCGCGTCCAAGTCGAAATCGGTCGGCGCCGCGGACATCCATGGACGGTAACACAGGGGTATGGGCCAAACAACGCGATCGCCGTGACCGACCGCCGTGAAGTTTGACACGGCCCGCCGCGGCTGTTAGCGCCGGGCGCCATGGACGCGTACATCATCGACGCCTGCCGCACCCCGCGCGGGCGGAAGAACGGCGGGCTCGCGGGCGTGCATCCCGTCGATCTGTGCACGGTGCCGATGAAGGCGATCGTCGAGCGCACCGGTATCGATCCCACGCGCATCGACGACGCGATCGTCGGCTGCGTCACGGAGGCCGGCGAGCAGGGCGCCTGCATCGGCCGCGCGGCGGTGCTGGCCGCCGGCTGGCCGATCGAGATCGCGGGCTTCAGCTTAAACCGCTTCTGCGGCTCCGGGCAGACCGCGGTGAACCTGGCCGCGCAGGGCGCGGCATCCGGCGCCTACGACGTGGTCTACGCGGGCGGCGTCGAGAGCATGAGCCGCTGCCCGATGGGCAGCGACATGGGCGCGCTCCCGCCGAGTCTCACCGACCGCTACAACCTGATCCCGCAGGGGCTCTCGGCCGAGATGATCGCCGATCAGTGGGGATACAGCCGCCGGCGGCTCGACGAGTATGCGCTCGAGAGCCAGCGGCGGGCGTGGCGCGCGATCCAGGAGGGGCGATTCGCCAAGAGCCTGGTGCCGGTCCCGGACGCTCCGCAGGCCGACGGCACGCGCAAGACGGTGGCCGCCGACGAGCATCCGCGCCCGCAGTCGACGCTCGAGGGCCTGATGGCGCTCAAGCCGTCGTTCAAGCCCGACGGGAAGATCCACGCCGGCAACTCGAGCGGCATCGTCGACGGCGCAGGCGGGGTGCTGCTCGCCTCCAAGCGCGCCGCCGAGGACCTCGGCCTCACGCCGCGCGCGCGCATCGTCGACACCGTGATCGTCGGGTCGGAGCCCGTGATCATGCTCACCGGGCCCATTCCCGCGACGCAGAAGATCCTCAGGCGGACCGGGATGACCGTCGACGACATCGATCTCGTCGAGATCAACGAGGCCTTCGCCCCGGTGCCGCTGATCACCATGCAGGAGATCGGCATCCCGCACGAGAAGGTGAACGTCAACGGTGGCGCGATCGCGCTCGGGCACCCCCTCGGGGCGACCGGCGCGATGCTGATCGGCACGCTCCTCGACGAGCTCGAGCGTCAGGACAAGGCCGTCGGCCTGTGCACGATGTGCATCGGCTACGGCATGGGCATCGCGACGATCATCGAGCGGGTGTAGCGGCGGGCGTCGGCTGCGGGCGCGCGCGGTCGCTGCGGAGGTCGCTCACCGGCGCACCCCCGCCCGCCGACCGCCGCTCACGCCACGTGCAGGTTGCGCTTGGGCACGTCGCGCAGCAGCACGTCGTCGGGCGCCTCGCGCTGGTCGCCCTCGAGGAGCCGCTCGAGCCCCTCGCGGACCTCCTTGCGGGTCATCTGGACGCCGTAGCTCTGGAGGATCGCGCGGATCAGCTCGTAGTGCGACTCGATCGACTGCGTGACCGAGAGGTAACCGTGCGCGCCGGCGCTGCGGCCGGCCCACAGGTTGAGCGGCGCCATCTTGAAGAACGTGAGATCACTCTCGGCGGGCTCGATGAGAATGATGTCGCCCTGGAAGTGTGGGTCGTCCTGGTACTGGCGGATGCCGAGCTGGAGGCGCGAGTGGAGCAGCGTGCGCAGCACCTGGTTGAGCACCGTGAGCATGCCCTGATCGGCGAGCGGACGGCCCTGGAGGACGTACTCGCCGCGGTCGGGCAGGTAGCGGCGCACGACGCGGTTCGAAAAAGGCCGGAACGGGTTGTAGCAGATGACGAGGTCCGCACCGTGCTCGATCGCGACGTCGATGTTCGCGGTGCGCCGCACGCCGCCGTCGACGTAATCGACGCCCCGGATGCGCGCCGGACGGTAGAAGCCGGGCAGGGCCGTGGAGGCTTGCACGGCCTCGGAGATGGTCACCGAGGTGTCCTCGTCGTGGCCGAAAACCACGCGCTCGGCCGTGTCGAGGTTCATCGCGACGATGTACAGCTCGACGCCGCGCATGCGGAAGAGCACCCGGAAGTCGTTGCTCATGCCGCGCCGCTCGATGTTGTGGCGCAGGTAGCTCTCGAGGGCCGCGTTGTCGAAGATGCCCGAGGGCAGGTAGGCGAGCGGGAAGGGGAACTCGCGGACCGAAGCGATCGCGTCGACCACCGGGCGCACGCAGGCGACGAGATTCGAGAGCGTCGGCTGCCGGCGGGCGCGCGTGAGCTGATCCTCGAGCGAGCGCACGAGCCCCGGCGTCTGCACGAAGAAGTCGTAGAGGAGCCCCGGGACGTAGGTGATCAGGTCGATCAGGAACTCGACCGGCTTGGCGAGGAACTCGCCCAGGTTGAGCTGGTAGAAGTCGAGCGGCGAGAAGTAGGTGAACGCGTCGGACGTTCCCTCGAGGGCGCGCAGCATCTGCGGCGGCGAGACGCCGCCCGCCAGCGGCGCCGCGAGGAAGGCGCCGGCCGAGAGCCCGACGTAGACGTCGAAGTCGGTGGTCTTGCGGTTGACGAGGAAGTCGTCGAGGGCCTTCAGGCCGCCGAGCTTGTAGGCGCCACCGGTGATCGCCCCGCCGGCGAGGACCATCGCGATGCGCGGATTGCGCTTGCGCACGGAGAGGTCGCTCTTGTGGACGATCGTGAGGCCCATGGCCGCCGCTCGCTACCCCCTCACGCTTCGCCGGGTCGCCGGCGCCACTCGGGGTCGGGGCATCCCGTCATGACCACAGGATAAGCAAGGCATGTACCATTCGGTATCCCCCAGCCCCTCCGTGTCGGACTCTCAGGATTGGCACGATGCGTCGTACTAAAGGGCAGTTCGCCAGTCAAGAAACGGACTCATTCTGCGCCGATTAGAGCAAGAGCCGGCCTTGCAGACCGCTCAGCTCGTGCGCGCCTGTCGGATCGGCTTCCAGCGAAACGGCGTGTCGCGCATCGTTCGATCGGCGAGCGCGAGCGCTTCGGGCGTGTCGATCGTGAGCCACCGTGTCGCGGTGACCCAGCCGTAGACCGGCACGCCGGCCGCGATCAACCGAGGATAGGTGACGCGCGTGATCCCGAACGGGACGCCAGCGTCCATCCAACGGAAGATCCCGGGCTCGAGCACGTGGAGCCCCGGGAACATGAAGCTTCGCAAGGGCTCCCCGGCGTCGCCCGGAGGGAGCCCGGCGATCCGGCGCACGCGGTCCTCGGCGCCGAGCTCGACCAGCCCCCAATGCGCGGCCTCGGGATCGGCGCGCACGGCGATCGTCGCGATCCCGCCGCGCGCCCGGTGGAACGCAACGATCTCCGCGAGGTCGACCTCGAGCAGGCTGTCGCCGTTGACCACCACGAACGGCTCCTCGCCGAGCAGCGGCTCGGCGCGCTTGATGCCCCCGCCGGTGTCGAGGATCGGATCCTCCCAGGAGTAGCGGATCCGCAGCCCGAAGCGCGCCCCGTCCCCGACGTGCTCCTCGATCAGCCGGCCGAGGTGGTGGAGGTTGATGACGACCTCCTCGATCCCCCCGGCGCGCAGAAAGGCGAGCAGGTGCTCGAGCAGCGGGCGGCCGCCCACCGGCATGAGCGGCTTCGGCAGCACGTCGGTGCGCGGGGCGAGCCGCCGTCCGCGTCCGGCGGCGAGCACCATGGCGCGGCGGATCATGCGGCGGCCAGCTCGGGCACGTGCTCGGCCAGCCGATCCTGGAGGCCGGCGAGGGCGGGCAACGCGGCGAGCATCCGCCGTCCGACCGCGTAGACCGCGGGCAAGTAGGCGAGGTAGCCGGGCTTGCCCTGCACCAGCTCGAGGAAGTGGAAGCGGCCGATCACTTTGAGCGCGCGGTGGAGCGCGCACAGGCGGTAGCGCGCGGCGACCTCCCCGGGCAGCGGGAGGCCGGCCGCGGCGCGTGCGGCGGTAAAGCGCGCGAGCAGCTCGGCCTCGAGCGGCGGGTCGATCAGCGTGGCTGTCGTGCGGTCGGTCAGCAGCGCCGCCAAGTCGTACGCGTCGGGGCCGAGGAGCGCATCCTGGAAGTCGAGCAGCCGCAGCCGGCCGTCCTGCACGTGGAGGTTCCAGGCCATGAAGTCGCGGTGGACGAGGACCGGATCGGGCGCGGCGAACGGCGCCGCCACGGCCGCCAGTGCGTCCAGCAGCGCGGCGCGGGCGGCGGGAGCGAGCGGGCGGCCGCGGCGCGTCTCGATCCCGTGCTCGACGAAGTGCTCGAGCTCGCGGCGCGCGAGCCTCGGGTCGAAGCGGCGGCGGAACGCGTAGCAGCCGGGGTCGGGATGCCGCGCCCCTTCGGCCTGGAGCGTCGCGAGGAGGTCGACCGCGCGCGCGAAGAGCCCGGCTGCCGCGGCCGGCGCCGCGCCGGCGGCGGCCCAGAGCGTCGTGTCGCCGACGTCCTCGAGCAGGAGCAGGCCGTCGCGCCGGGCGGCGTCGTGGTAGATCACGGGGACCGGGAAGCCGCGCGCCGCGAGCCACCGGCCCACGTTGAGGAAGGGCAGCTCGTCGATCACGATGCCGCCGCCGAGCTCGTCGGAGCCGGGCGCGAACCGCCCCTCGCCGAGCACCATGGCGACCGCGCTGGCGGGCACGCCCGGCCCCGCGAGCACGAGGCGCACGTAGCGGCGGCTCGAGGCGTCGCCGGCGAGCGCGGTCGTGGCGACGATGCGCGCCGCCGTCCCGAAGGCGTCGTGCACGGCGCGCTCGCAGGCCGCGCGCACCTCCCGCCCGATCGACTCCGCCATCGTCCGCTCGCCGCCTTTACCACGTCGGAGCGTGGGGGCAACTGCGCGCTCGCGCGACGTGTGCGCGGCGCGCCGTGGTTGACAGGGCAGAGCCGTTCTCGTACCTAGCCTCAAGTTTTCCCCATGCATTTTCAGTACGTGCCCGTCGTCGCGACGTTCGTGATCGCGGCCCTGATCCCCGGTCTGTTCCTCGCGGTGAATCTCCTCCTCGGCCCCCGCCGGCCCTCGCCGGTGAAGAGCGAGGCGTTCGAGTGCGGCAACCCCTCGAGCGGCCCGGCCTGGGGGCGCTTCGCGGTGAAGTTCTACCTGCCGGCGATCCTCTTCATCGTCTTCGACGTCGAGGTGGTCTTCCTCTACCCGTGGGCCGTCCTCTTCCGTCGCCTCGGGCTCTTCGGCGTCGTCGAGATGGGGATCTTCGTCTTGGTGCTCGCGCTCGGGCTCGTCTACGTCTGGCGCAAGGGAGCGCTCGAGTGGGACTGACCGTGCGCCGATGAGCCCCGACGAGGTTCTCGCCCGCGCGCTCGCGCTCGTCCCCGGCGCGACGGCCGCGCCCCCGGAGCTGGTGCGCGGTCAGGCGGTCGTGATCGTGCCGCGCGAGCGGCTCGGCACGGGGCTGCGCGCGCTGCGCGACGACCCCGGGCTCCGCTTCGATCGCCTGAGCGACGTGACCGCGGTCGACTACCTCCCGCGGGAGCCCCGCTTCGAGGTCGTCTACCAGCTCCACTCGCTCGCCCACGGCCATCGCCTACGCGTCAAGGTGCCGCTGCCCGGTGACGACCCGGAGGTGCCGTCGGCCGCGGCGCTGTGGAAGAGCGCGCTGTGGGCGGAGCGGGAGGCCTGGGACATGTTCGGCATCCGCTTCACGGACCACCCCGATCTGCGTCGCATCCTCATGTATCCCGAGTTCCAGGGCCACCCGCTGCGCAAGGACTACCCGGTCGGCCGCCGCCAGCCGCTCGTGCCCGAGCGCGATCCGATCGCCGATCCCTGGCCGGCGCGGCGGGCCGGGGTCTAGGGCCGATGGCCGGCCAGACCGAGGCGATGCACATCCAGATGGGGCCGTCGCACCCCGCGTCGCACGGCACCATCAAGTTCAACCTCGAGCTCGACGGCGAGACGATCGTCGACGTCGACGTCGAGATCGGCTACCTCCATCGCGGCTTCGAGAAGATGTGCGAGCAGGGGACGTGGAACCACGTCTTCCCCTACGCCGACCGGCTCAACTACGCCTCGCCGCTGCTCAACAACGTGGGCTTCGCGCTCGCGGTGGAGAAGCTCGCCGGCATCACGGTGCCCGAGCGCTGCCAATACGTCCGCACGATCGTCGGGGAGATCTCCCGCATCACCGACCACCTCACCTGCCTCGGCATGGCCGCGAGCGAGGTGGGCGCCGTATCGGCGGGCTTCTACATGCTCGAGGCGCGCGAGCTGCTCTACGACCTCGTCGAGGCGATCACCGGGGCGCGCCTCACGGTGACCTATTGCCGGCTGGGCGGGGTCACCAACGACCTGCCGCCGGATTTCCGCGCGCGCGTGGCCGCCGCCTTCGCGAGCCTGCGCGGCGTGCTCGACGACTGCCGCATGCTGCTCGACCACAGCCGGATCTTCCTCGACCGCATGGTCGGGGTGGGCGCGATAGGCCGTGAGGAGGCGATCTCGTGGGGCCTCACGGGGCCGCTGCTGCGGGCCACCGGCGTCGCCTGGGACGTCCGCAAGGCCGAGCCTTACCTGATCTACGACCGCGTCGCGTTCGAGGTGCCCACCGGCACCACCGGCGACAATCACGACCGCTTCCAGGTGCGCATGGCGGAGATGGAGCAGAGCATGCGCATCGTCGAGCAAGCCCTCGACCAGCTCCCCGACGGTCCCATCCGCGTCGCCGATCCGCGCTTCGTGCTGCCGCCGAAGCCGCAGGTCTACGGCTCGATCGAAGGGCTCATGAACCACTTCATGCTGGTCATGGAGGGCCAGCGCATCCCCGCCGGCGAGGCGTACGTGGTCACCGAGGGCGCCAACGGCGAGCTCGGGTTCTACCTCGTGAGCGACGGCAGCGGGCGTCCCTACCGGGTGCGGGTCCGGCCGCCGTGCTTCTATGGCATGGGCGCGCTCGGGCGGATGCTCAAGGGCGCCATGGTCGCGGACATCATCACGACCTTCGGCCAGATCAACATGATCGGAGGCGAGTGTGACCGCTGAGGCGCTCGAGCTCTCGCCGGCCGCGCTCGTCGAGTACCGGGAGATCCTCGCGCGCTATCCCACCCGCCGGGCCGCGCTCATGCCCACCCTCTGGCTCGCGCAGCGCGAGTTCGGCTGGCTCTCGCCGGCGGTGCTGGAGCACGTCGCCCGGCTGATGGAGCTGCCGCTCGGGTGGGTGACGTCGGTCGCCTCCTTCTACACGATGTACTGGAAGGAGCCGCCGGCGCGCCATCGGCTCCAGATCTGCCGCAACCTCTCCTGCGCGCTGCGCGGCGCCGAGCAGATCCTCGCGGCCGTCGAGGGGCGGCTCGGCATCCGCGACGGCGAGCGCACCGCCGACGGCCGCTTCGCGCTCGAGGAGGTGGAGTGCCTCGGCTCGTGCGGCACGGCGCCCGTGCTCCAGCTCGACAACGCGGAGTACCACGAGAACCTCGACGTCCCGAAGGTGCTCGCTCTGATCGAGCGGCTGGCGTCGGAGTGAGCCGATGCTCGCCGACGCCGCCATCGCCAGCGCCGAGGCCCTGTTCATGATCCTGCTGATGCTGCAGGTGATGAGCCTCGGGCTCTTCTTCGAGCGCAAGGCGAGCGCGCTCATGCAGGACCGGATCGGGGCCAATCGGGCGTCCATCCTCGGGTTCGCGGGCCTCGGGCTCGTCAACACGCTGGTCGCCGACCCGATCAAGTTCCTCCTCAAAGAGGACGTCCGGATCGCGGGCGCGGACCGCACGCTCCACGCGCTCGCGCCGTTTTTGAGCCTCATGCCCGCGCTCGCGGCCTTCGCCGTGATCCCCTTCGGCGACGTGCTCGTCGTCGGCGGCCGCACGATCGTGCTGCAGGCGGCGCGTCTCGACGTCGGCCTCCTCTACGTGCTGGCGATGGCGTCGCTCGGCGTCTACGGCGTGGTGCTCGCCGGCTGGGCGTCGAACAGCCGCTGGTCGTTGCTCGGCGGCGTGCGCGGCTCGGCGCAGATGATCTCCTACGAGATCGCGATGGGGCTCGCGCTGATCGGCGTCGTGATGACCTACAACACGCTCGACCTCCAGGAGATCGCGCGCCAGCAGGGCCGGCTCCTCTGGGGCTGGCTGCCCGCGTGGGGCATCCTCTACCAGCCCGTCGCCTTCCTCGTGTTCTTCACCGCCGGCGTGGCGGAATCGAAGCGCGTGCCCTTCGACCTTCCGGAGAGCGAGTCGGAGCTGGTCGCCGGCTACTTCACCGAGTATTCGGGCGCCAAGCACCTCATGTTCATGATGAGCGACTTCGTCGAGGTGGTGCTCGTGGCGGCGATGATCACCACGCTGTTCTTCGGGGGCTGGCAGGTGCCCTGGCTCGCGCGCGACGGGTTCCACCTCCCCGGCGGAAGCGTGGTCGTCCTGCCGTCGCTCGTGGTGACGATCCTCCAGGTGACCGCCTTCTTGCTGAAGACCGTGTTCTTCACCTACCTCCAGGTGGCGATCCGCTTCACGCTGCCGCGCTTCCGCTACGATCAGCTCATGCGGCTCGGCTGGCAGGGCCTGCTGCCGGTCGCGCTCCTCAACGTGGGGGCCTCGGCGGTGGTGCTGCTCCTTCTGGAGCGGGCGGCGTGAGCCCGCTCCTCTTCCTCGCGGTCGCGGCGCTCACCGTGACCGCCGCGTCGACCGTGGTGCTGCACCGCAACCCCGTGCACAGCGCGCTCGGGCTGGTGAGCACCATGGGCCTGCTCGCGGTGCTGTTCCTGGGCCTCGACGCCCAGCTCATCGGCGTCCTCCAGGTGATCGTGTACGCCGGCGCGATCGTGGTTCTGTTCCTCTTCGTGATCATGCTGCTCAACCTCCAGCGCGAGCCGCGCGGCCTCGACGGTCCGCTGCTGGTCGGTGCCGCGGCGGCGGGTGGCCTCTGCCTGGCCGCGCTGATCGTGCGCGGCCTCGCGCGCGGCGCGCCGCCGGCCGGGGCGGGGGTTCAGGCCGGCTTCGGGGGGGTCGCGCAGGTCGCCGAGCGGCTGTTCACCGCCTACCTGCTGCCCTTCGAGCTGACCTCGCTGCTGCTCCTGGTTGCGGTGGTCGGGGCGGTGGCGATCGCCAAGCGGAGGCCGTCGTGACCGGCACGACTCCCCTCTCCTGGTACCTCGCGCTCTCGGCGCTGCTGTTCGCGATCGGCACGGTGGGCGTGCTCGTCCGCCGCAACCTGATCGTGATCTTCATGGCCATCGAGCTCCTGCTCAACGCCGTCAACCTGAGCTTCGTGACCTTCGCGCGCGCGCACGGCGCCGTCGACGGCCAGGTGATCGTGTTCTTCGTGATCACGGTGGCGGCGGCCGAGGCGGCCGTCGGGCTGGCCATCATCCTCGCGCTGTTCCGCGTGCGCGGGACCACCAACGCCGACGAGGTGACCACGCTCCGATGGTGACGGCGACGGACTGGTTGCGCTGGATAGTGCTCCTGCCGGCGGCGGGCTTCCTCTTCCAGGTGACGGCCGGCCGGCGCTGGCGCGCCGGCGTCGCGCTCGTCGGGCCGGGGGTCGTCCTCGGCGCCTTCGCGGTGGCGGTCGCGGCGGCGCTGCGGCTCCATGCGCTCGGCCCGGACGTGGTGCTTTTCGACCGGTGCTACACCTGGCTCGACGCGGGGGGGTTCCGCGCCGACGCCACGTTGCGCTTCGACGCGCTGTCGATGGTGATGACGCTGGTGGTGACCGGCGTCGGGTTCCTCATCCACGTGTACTCGCTCGGCTACATGCACGACGATCCCGACTTCGCCCGGTTCTTCGCCTACCTGAACCTCTTCGTCACGGCGATGCTGATCCTGGTCCTCGCCGACGACCTCGTGCTGCTGTTCGTCGGCTGGGAAGGGGTGGGCCTGTGCTCGTACCTCCTGATCGGCTTCTGGTACGCGAAGGAGGAGAACGCGGTCGCGGGCAAGAAGGCCTTCCTCGCCAACCGCGTCGGCGACGCCGGCTTCCTCGTGGGCCTGTTCCTGCTCGCCCGGACCACCGGGACGCTCGCGGTGGGCGGCATCGAGCAGCACCTCCCGATCCTGCGGGCCGCGACCGTCGGCGGGTGGCCGCTGCCGCTGGTCGCCTGCCTCTGCCTGCTGCTCGGCGCCACCGGCAAGTCGGCGCAGATCCCGCTCTACGTCTGGCTGCCCGACGCCATGGCCGGCCCGACGCCGGTCTCGGCGCTGATCCACGCCGCCACGATGGTGACGGCCGGCGTCTACATGATGGCCCGCCTGCACGCGCTCTTCGCGCTCGCGCCCGCCGCGCTCGCGGTGGTGGCGGGGATCGGCGCCGCCACGGCGTTTTTCGCCGCGACCATCGCCTTCGCGCAGACCGACATCAAGAAGGTGCTCGCCTACTCGACCATCAGCCAGCTCGGCTACATGTTCCTCGGCATCGGCGTCGGCGCGGCCGGCGCGGCGGTCTTCCACGTCGTCACGCACGCCTTCTTCAAGGCGCTGCTCTTCCTCGGCGCGGGCAGCGTGATCCACGCGCTCGGCGGCGAGCAGGACATGCGGCGCATGGGCGGGCTGCGCGCCAGGCTGCCGGTGACGTTCTGGACGATGACCGTCGCGACGCTGGCGATCGCGGGCGTGCCGCCGTTCGCCGGGTTCTTCAGCAAGGACGCGATCCTCTGGGCGGCCGTCGCGGGCGCGCACGCGGCGCCGGTCGCGGCGGCGGTCGGCTACGCGACCGCGGGCATGACCGCCTTCTACATGGGCCGGCTGCTGTTCCTCACCTTCCTCGGGCCCTGCCGCGCCTCCCCCGAGGCGCAGCACCACCTGCACGAGTCGCCGGCGACGATGGCGCTGCCGCTCGTCGTGCTGGCCGCGCTCGCGGCGGTGGGCGGGTTCCTGCCCGTGCCCCGTGTGCTCGAGCCGGTCGTCGGCGCCGAGGGGCCGGAAGCGCCGCTCGGGATGGACGTGCTGGGCGCGGCGCTCGGGCTCGGCGGGCTCGCGCTGGCGTGGCTCTTCTACGTGGCGCGGCCGGCGCTGCCCGGGCGCGTGAGCGCGGCGCTCGGCGGCTTCGCCGCGCTCGTGCGCGAGAAGTTCCGCATCGACGAGCTGTACGACGGGATCGTGGTGCGGCCGGTGTTCGCGCTCGCGACGCTCGGCGCCCGCGGCATCGACCCGCTCATCGACGGCCTCGCCACCGGCCCGGCCGCGGTGACGCGGGCGACGAGCGGCGCCTGGCGCCGGCTCCAGACCGGCAACGTGCAGCACTACGCGCTTTCCTTCCTCGCGGGAGCGCTGCTGCTGGTCGGCTGGTACGTGCTGGGGCGCTGAGCGATGCCGCTCGTCACGCTGATGGTCTTCGCGCCGCTCGCCGGCGCCGTGCTGCTCGGGCTTCTGCCGCGCGAGCCGGTGGCCGGCACGCGCCGCGCGGCGCTCGTCTTCGCGCTCGTGCCCTTCGTGCTGGCGCTCGGGGTGCTGCGCGCGTTCCACGTCGGCGAGGCCGATTTCCAGCTCCTCGAGCGGGTCGCGTGGATTCCCGCCTGGGGGATCGAGTACCGGGTCGGCGTCGACGGCATCAGCCTGCTGCTGGTGCTCCTCACGGCGTTTCTCACGCCGGTGGTCGTGCTCGCCTCGTGGGGCGACATCCACCGCTACGACCGGGAATTCTACGCCGCGCTGCTCGTGCTCGAGACCGGCATGCTCGGGGCCTTCGTGGCCCTCGACCTGTTCCTCTTCTACGTCTTCTGGGAGCTGATGCTGGTGCCGATGTTCCTCCTGATCGGCGTGTGGGGCGGCCAGCGGCGGATCTACGCGACGATGAAGTTCGTGCTCTTCACCCTCGCCGGCAGCCTGCTCATGCTGGTCGCGATCCTCTACGGCGCCTGGCAGGTGAAGGCGCAGACGGGGGCGATGTCCTTCGCCTACGACCGCTTCCTCGCGCTGCGCCTCTCGCCCCGCGAGCAGCTCTGGCTGTTCGCCGCCTTCGGGCTCGCCTTCGCGATCAAGGTCCCGATCTTCCCGCTGCACACCTGGCTGCCCGACGCGCACACCGAGGCGCCCACCGGCGGCTCGGTGATTCTCGCCGGCGTGCTCCTCAAGATGGGCACCTACGGCTTCCTGCGCTTCGCGATCCCGCTCTTCCCCGACGCGGCGCGCGCGGCGGCGCCGTGGCTCGTCGTGCTCGCGGTGATCGGCATCCTCTACGGGGCGCTGGTGGCGACGGTGCAGCCGGACTGGAAGCGGCTGGTCGCGTACTCGTCGGTGTCGCACCTGGGGTTCGTCGTGCTCGGGCTTTTCGCGTTCGAGCCGACCGCGGCGGTGGGCAGCGTCTACCAGATGCTGAACCACGGGCTCTCGACGGGCGCGCTCTTCCTTCTCGTCGGCATGGTCTACGAGCGCCGGCACACGCGCGAGATCGCCGCCTACGGCGGGCTCTGGGCGACCGTCCCCCGCTTCGCGGTGTGCCTGCTGGTCGCGATGCTGGCCTCGGTCGGGCTGCCGGGGCTCAACGGCTTCGTCGGCGAGTTCCTGATCCTGCTCGGCTCGTTCCGCACCCGGCCGGTGGCGGCGACCTGGGCGACGAGCGGAGTGATCTTCGCCGCGCTCTACCTGCTGTGGATGTACCAGCGCGTGGCCTTCGGGCCCGTGACCCACGAGGAGAACCGCCGCCTGACCGACCTCGGCGCACGCGAGCTCGCGCTGCTCGTGCCGGTGCTCGGCCTGTGCGTCGTGATGGGGCTCTACCCGGCGCCGTTCCTGCGCTGTGCGCAGCCCTCGGTCGACCGCATGCTGGCGCGGCTGTGGGCGCCGGCGGCCGTCGAGCGGATCGCCGCCGCCCCGGAGGCGCGGTGATGCCCCTCGACCCCGGCGCCTTCTTGGGCCGCTGGGAGGTCGCGCTCCCGGGCCTGCTGGTGGCGGCGGCCGCCATGCTCGTCATGCTGGTCGACGCGCTTGGGCGCCGCGTCGAGCAGCGGGGGCTCGCGGCGCTCGGCATTCTCGGGCTCGGCGCCGCGGCCGCAGCGGCGCTCTGGCTGTGGGCGGCCGGGGGGACGGCGGCCGGCTTCGAGGACACGCTGCGCGCCGACCGCTACGCGCTCTTCTTCGCGCTGCTCGTCTGCGCGGGCGCGGGGCTCACGCTGCTCATGTCGGTCGAGTACGTCGAGGAGCAGGGGATAGCCGGCGGGGAGTACTACGCGCTCCTGTTGCTCTCGGCGGCGGGCATGGTGTTCATGGCCGCGGCGAACGACCTCATCGTGATCTTCCTCGCGCTCGAGATCATGTCGGTCGGCGTCTACGTGCTCGCCGGCATCTTGCGCGGCGACGCGCGCGGCAACGAGGCGGCCGTCAAGTACTTCCTGCTGGGCGCGTTCGCGAGCGCGTTTCTCCTCTACGGCATCGCGTTCTTCTACGGCGCCACCGGCAGCACGCGGCTCGACACGATCGCGCAGGCGGTCGGGCACGGCGGGCTCACGCCGATGATGCTCGTCGGCACCGCGCTGCTGCTCGTCGGCTTCGGCTTCAAGGTGGCGCTCATCCCCTTCCACGTCTGGACCCCCGACGTGTACGAGGGCGCGCCGACGGCGATCACCGCGTTCATGGCGGTGGGCGTGAAGGCCGCCGGATTCGCCGCCTTCGCGCGCGTGTTCGTGGCTGCGCTCGGCGGTGCGGCGGCGAGCTGGACGGGGCTCCTCTGGGTGGCGGCGGCGCTCACGATGACGGTGGGCAACGTGACCGCGGTGAGCCAGACGAGCGTCAAGCGCATGCTGGCGTACTCGAGCATCGCGCACGCAGGCTACGCCCTCGTCGGCCTGGTGGCGGCGCCCGCCGGCGGCTCGGCGCTCCTCTTCTACCTCGTCGCCTACGCGGCGATGAACGCCGGCGCCTTCGCCGTGCTGATCGCGCTCGGCCGCCGCGGCGAGCCGCACGAGGCGCTCGCCGACCTGGCCGGGCTCGGCTTCCGCCATCCGCTGCTCGGGCTCGCGATGACGGTGTTCATGCTCTCGCTGGCGGGCATCCCGCCGACCGCGGGCTTCGTCGGCAAATTCTATCTCTTCAGCGCCGCGGTCGACGCGGGCTATGTGGGGCTCGTGGTGATCGGCGTCCTCAACAGTCTCGTCTCGGTCTACTACTACGCCGGCGTGGTGGTGCAGATGTACATGGCCGAAGGAGCGCGCCCCGTGATCCCACTCGGCGAGCGCCCGGCGCTCGCCGCGGCGATCGCGACGGCGGCGGTCGTCACCGTGCTGCTGGGCGTCTTCCCCGCGGGCGCCATGGAGGTCGCGCGCGCAGCGTTCGCGTCGCTGCGCTAGTCGAAGGCCGGGCGGCCGGCGGCGCCGCGGGCCGCCCGGCGCTCGCTGCTAGAGGGTGAGCGTGCCGATCGAGAGGTGAATCGTCTTGATCCCCACCGGCCCGGCACACTGCGTGCCGAGATTCACCACGTCCTCCGAAGTCACCGCCACGAACCCTGGGGTTCCGCCTGCGAAGGCGCTGCTCGGCTGGAGAGTCGAACCGCTCAGGGTGAACTCGCCGTAGGAGCCCATCAACGAGCCACCCGGCACAAAGAGGCTGCCGACGATGGATCCCCCGGATACGGTGGTCGAGCCGAAGTCGAGCTTCTGCCCGCTGGCCACCTTCCACTTGGCCACGAGGTTGCCGCTGATCGTGGCAGGGGAGATCAGGCCCGCGCAGCCAGGTGCGCCGCTCGTCGTGAGCGTGCCGCCGATCGAGCCCGAGACGACCGTCAGCGCGGGCGACGCGGGGCTGGCCCCCGTGACGCTGCAGCCGCCGAGTGTCGCCTTCACCTTGATCGTGGCGCTTCCCGTCGACGCGGAGGTAATGGGCGGGTTGATCGAGGCCGTGCCGATGACCGTGTTGCACACCACGGTTGCGCCGCTGGTGGTGTAGACGGTCGAGCCCGCCCAGGCGAACCCACCGGAGAGGACGCCGCCCCCAATGACGACGGCGCGCCCGAGCCAGCCGAGCAGCCGCCGTCGCTTCGCCGAGAGATGTTCCATACCTTTCCTCCTTTCGCTGGGCCGTTGTCGGCTCGCGAGCCCAGCCTGTGGCACCGCGCATAGCGCGGTTGCGATCTGTCTGGCAAGCGCGCTTTACGTGTGCATGACGCGGTGCGCAGGCGCGCTCACCGCGCGCCAGGGTCGAGGCGGGCGAGGAGGGCGAGCAGCGTGCGGTTGACGGGCGCGGGGGTGCCCCCGTGCGCGGCGGCACGCACCACCGCGCCGTTGAGCGCGTCGTGCTCGAGGCGATCGCCGCGGAGCAGGTCCTGGAGCATCGAGGTACGGAAGTCGGGCAGGCCCGCGGCGCTCTCGGCGAGCACGGCGGCCGTGCGCGCGCGGCGGACGGGGATGCCGAGCGCCGTCGCTGCCGCGTCGGTCTCCTCCATGGCCGCGACGATCAGGTCGCGGCTCGCAGGGTGGGCGAGCGCTTCAGCCACCGTCGCGCGCGTGAGCGCCGTCACGGCGTTGAACCCGGCGTTCCACGCGAGCTTTTCCCAGGCGAGGATGCGGATGTCGCCGCGCAGCTCGCACGGCACACGGGCGGCGACGAGCGCGTCGTACGTCCGGCGGGCGCGCGCGCTCTCACGGCCGTCGGGCTCGCCGAAGTGGATGGTGCCCCGGCCGCTGTAGAGGATCTCGCCCGGCGCCGCGCGCGCGACGCCGATGCGGGTGAGCGCGATCATGAGCGGCGGGAGCCCGAGGCCGCGAGCGAGCATCTCCTCGTTCTCGACGCCGTTCTGGAGCGAGAGCACGACCGTGTCGGGCCCGACGGCCGGCCGGAGCGCCGCCGCCGCGGCCTCGGTGTCGTAGGACTTGACGCACACCAGGACGAGGTCCGGCCGCGGCGCGTCGGCGGGCTCGGCGACCGCCTCGACGGGGAGCCGCCAGGTCTCCCCGGGCAGGCGGATGACGAGCCCGCGCTCGCGCAGCGCGTCAAGGGTCCGGCCGCGGGCGACGAACGTGACCGGCTGGCCCCCGCGCACGAGTAGCGCCCCGAAGTAGCCGCCGACGGCGCCGGCGCCGAAGACGAGGACCCGCATCGCGGGCGGGAGCGTAGCGTGCCCAGTCGCGCGCCGCCAGGCGGCCGGCGATGACGCGCGGCGCTATCATCCAGTCATGCGAGCCCGCCAGCCCGCGAGTGCCGAATGTCGTTGACCTGCCGACCGCCGACGCGATAGAGAGCGCGGCCAACGAGGCACAGCGAAGCTCCCCAGACAGGGCGAGCAGGAGGGTACACGACATGCTGAAGAAGCTCGCAGTGGTTGCCGGCATCACCTTCGCGGTCGGCGCGGCGGCGCTCGCGGCGACGCATCTCGGGGACGGCGACGACACCGGCTTCGTCCCGAGCGGCCCCAACGCCAAGGCCATCCTCAAGTGCGAGGCCGGGGTCTCGAAGGCCGCCGGGAAGTACGGGGCGGCGATCGTCACCTGCCACAACAAGGCGGCGTCCGCCGGACTCAAGACCCTGACCCCGGCCGACGACACAGCGTGTGAGAGCACGGCGCTCGGCAAGTACAACGCGTCGGTGGCGAAGCTCACGGGCTGCCCGCCGTGCCTGGACCCGGCGGCCATCGCGGCCAACGCCAAGAGCCAGCTCGACACTGCGGCCAACGCGCTCTTCTTCTGCGACAAGACGTCGGGGATCGCGCTGTCCGACGGTGACGACAGCGGCTTCGTGCCGGCGAGCAAGACCACGGCCAAGTGCCAGGAGGGCGTGGCCAAGAACGTGGCCAAGCTCGAGGGCGCGATCGTCACCTGTCACGCCAAGTCCGCAGGCGCGCAGCTCGCGGCCAAGTCCTTCGACGAGGAGGGCTGCGAGACGACGGCCGAGGGCAAGTTCAACACCGCGATCGGCAAGCTCACCGGCTGCCCGACCTGCCTGTCCGGCCTGCTGCCGACCCTGCCTGGGCTGGTCGAGGGCGGCGTCGACGCCTCGAGCGGCCCGACCTACTGCGCGTCGCCGAGCGGCGCGTTCATCGACTGATCAGGCGCCGGGGCCCCGGAGCGTAGCCTCCGGGGCCCCGGCGCCGTCACGGGCTGCCCGGGGGCTGCGTGCCGAAGTCGACCTTCGGCACCTGCTGCGCCTCCTTCGGCGCCTCGAAGTACTTGACGGGCGCGAAGCCGAGCGCCGAGGCGTAGAGCACGGCGGGGAAGCTCTGGAGGTACGTGTTGTACGCGCGCACGGCCTCGTTGTAGCGCATGCGCTCGACCGCGATCCGGTTCTCGGTGCCGGCCAGCTCGTCGGAGAGGCGGGCGAACTGCTCGTTGGCCTTGAGCTCGGGGTAGCGCTCGCCGAGCGCGAGCAGCCGGCCGACCGCGCCCGAGAGAGCGTTCGACGCCTCCATCCTGTCCTCGCGCGACCCGCTCGCCAGCATGCGCGCGCGGGCGTTGGCGATGCTCTCGAAGACGCCGCGCTCGTGGGCGGCGTAGCCCTTGGTGACCTCGACCAAGTTGGGGACGAGGTCGTTGCGCCGCTGCATCTGGTTCTCGACCTGCGCCCACGCGGCCTCGATCGCCTCGCGCATGGCGACCATGCGGTTGTAGCCGCAGCCCGAGAGCCCCAGCGCCAGCATCACCATCGCGATCGTCGCCCGCATGCCGTCTCCTCACCAGCCGCGGCCGGCGCCGCCGCCGCCCGAGCCGCCGCCGCCGAATCCCCCGAAGCCTCCACCACCGCCGCCGAACCCGCCGCCGAATCCGCCGAACGGCGGGTAGAATCCGCCGCCGAGGAGCCCGGGGTGGCTCGCCTGATATAGCACGAGCGCGCCGACGAGCAGGAAGAGGAGCAGGGCAGCCCAGCCGGGGAGCTCGGGAGGCGCGGCCGCCGGCTCGGGCGGAGGCGCCCCGGTGAGCGTCACCCCGCGGGACGCCGCGATCCGCGTGGCGAGCGCGGCGACCCCGCCCCAGACGCCGCCGTCGACGTCGCCCACGCGCAGCCGCGGCACGACGTCGCGGTCCTCGATCGCGCCGACGAGCCCGTCGGGCAAGATGCCCTCGAGGCCGTAGCCGGTCACGATGCGGACCTTGCGGTCGCGGACCGCGAGCAGGAACACGACCCCCGTGTCCTCGCCCTTGCGACCCGGCTTCCACGCGTCCATGAGCGCCATCGCGTAGCCGAAGTCGTCGAGCGGGGCGGTGGTCGGCACGGTGACGACGGCGATTTCGGCGCCGGTGCGGGACCGCAGCTCTTCGAGCAGGTCGGTCAGGCGGGCGCGGGTCGCCGGCGAGAGCACACCGGCTGCGTCGGTGACGAAGCCCTGCGGCTGCGGCAGCGCCGGCGCGGGTGCGGCGCGCGCCGTGGCGGCGAGCGCGAGCAGCGCGAGGAGCGCGCTACGCATGGTCGAGCGCGGCGACGATGCGCTCCACCTCGTCGAGGTAGCGGCCGAACTCGGCGCGCAACGCCGCCGGCCGCAGGCGCTCGACGCCGGCGCGGTGCGCGAGCAGCCGGCGCATGACGGGGAGTGGGCCCACGACGGCCTCGCCGTCGGCCAGCACCTGGGCGTAGCCGTGCTCCGGCTCGCGGCCCGCGAGCCGGAGCAGGTGGCGGAGCAGCACAAGGAAGGTCTTGAGCGAGCCCAGCATCAGCGGCTCGAGCGCCTTCGGGCGCCCGGCCGCGTCGAGGAAGAGCGCGCGCAGGCGCAGCAGCTTGCCGCGCGCCTCGTGCTCGCACTCGCGGCGCAGCGCCGCGGGATCGGCGGCGAGCGCGGCGAAGGGGTCGGTTCCGGCCAGCACCCGGTGGCGGCGGTGGATGTCGTCGAGCTCCATGGGAAAGACGTCGCGCGCCCGCTCGAGCCAGTCGCGGTCGACGATGAGCGGGACGGCGAGCCCGCGCCGCCGCCAGCGCGCGACGACCGGCGCGAGCGCTTCGAGGACCTCCATCGTGATTCGTGGCACGACGATCGCCGTGTTCAGGTCGGACCGTCCCGCGACCCACTCCTCGCCGACCGCGCTGCCGTAGAGAACGAGGCCCACGAGGCCGTCGCCGAGGGCGGCGCGGACGTCGCGAGCGTAGCCAGCGAGCGTCGCCTCGGCCTTCCGATCGAGCATGCTGCCCCCAGATAGTGGCCGCGCCGGGGGGCGGCAAGTGCGGGCGGGCGCGCTTGACCGGGGCCGGTGCCCCCGCTACCCGCGCGCGGAATGGGCATGCGGGCGGAGGCGCGGGCGGCGCTGGCGGCGCTGACGCCGCTCGGGAGCTGGCTGCCGCAGGCGCCCGCGGAGGCGAAGGCCGGCGCGCTCGCCTGGTATCCAGCCGTCGGGCTCGGGATCGGGGCGCTGGCGGCGCTGGCCGCGGCGCTCGCAGGACGCGTGGCGCCGGCCGCGGGCGGTGCGGCGGGCGTGGCCGTGCTCGAACTGCTCGGCGGTGGCCGGCCGGCGGCCCGAGGCGGCGCCGTCATGTTTGCGGCGTTCCTCCTCGAGCTCGGGGCAGTGAGCGTGCTGCCGGCCGCGGCGCGTCCGGCGGCGCTGCTGCTCGCGCCGATGCTCGGGCGCTGGGCGCTGGTCGTGCAGGGCTACGGCGGGACGCCCGCGCCCGGCGTCGGGCGGGCGCGCTTCCGCGAGTTCGGCGTGGCGAGCACGACGGCCTTCGCGGTGACGCTGGCGCTCGGCCAGGCGATCGGGCTCGTGCTGCTCGTCCTAGCGGCGCTCGAGACGGTCGCAATCCGCGTCGTCGCCTACCGCCGCGCCCGGGCGCTCACGATCACGGCGCTCGCCGCCACGAGCGCGGCCGTCGAGGCAGGCGTGCTGCTGGCGCTCGCGTTGCTGCTCGGGTGCGGCTGAGCGCAATGGGGGAGGCGTGCGCCGCCGGCACGCAAACTGCTATCGAACAACCTTCGCGGACAGCCGCGTTGCTGATGGGAGGATCCATGAGACTTCGGCGAGGGGTGCTGATGCTTGTCGCGGCAGCGGTGCTCACGGTTTCGACAGGGGCGCTGGCGGAGATGGCGCCGCCCGGGATTTCGGAAGACGCCGTCAAGAGCGCCAAGACGCCGGAGCAGCATCGGGCGATCGCGGATGCCTATGCCAAGGAAGCCGCGGACCTTCGGGCGCAGGCGGACGCGCACCGAAAGATGGATAGCTGGTACAGCGAGCCCGGGTACAGGTCGTCCAAGCTCGGGTTCCCACGCCACTGCCGCGCGCTGACCCAGGACCTCGAAGGGGCCGCGAAGGAGCTCGACGCGCTCGCGAAGGCGCATCAGCAGATGGCCGAGGCCGCGGCGAAGAAGAAGTAGCGATCGATGGCCGCCGGCCGCCCTCGCGCCCCCGCTTGTCGGTGGGCGCCAGGGGGGCTACGATCGCCGTCGTGGGCGACTCTCGGCGGGTGCTCGTCGTCGCGGCGTTGATGCTCTCGATCCTCGGGCGCACGACCGTCGCCACCCCTGCCGGGCCCATGGCGTGCCCCAAGGTGTCGGGCTGCTGCAGACGGTACTGCGCGCACGGTGCCGCGCGGACGCGTCCAAACGACTGCTGCCACGTCCGCCCGCAGGCGAGCGAGGCAGCGCTGCTCACCGCCACGCCGAACCCGCAGCCGGCGCTCGCTGCCGGGTTCGGTCTTCAGCAGGTGCCCGGCACGTCGCTCGGGCTGCGTGCGCCGGGCGGGCGGTTCGATCGTCCGGTCGAGCACGGGCCGCCACTGTTTCTCGCGACCTGCTCGCTGCGACGCTGATCGTATCTCCGGTTGAGCACGCGGCTCGGGAGCGAGCCGCACCGATCATCGAAGGGAGGTACGATCATGAAGCGCTACACGACAATGGCTCTCACGCTGTTTGCCCTCGCCGCGGCCTCGCCGCTCCTCGCGGTTGCGCCGCCGGCGCCTCGCGTCTCCGCGCTCGAGCGGGCCGAGGCGCGCTTCGGTCAGATGGCGGGGCAGACCAAGGGTGGGCCGCAGCAGCGGCTGCTCCTCGAGAAGCAGCGGGTGCATCGCCTGCTCGAGGATCTCGACGCGGGCCGCGCCGTCGATCCGCAGGAGATCGACAGGGTCCTCGAAAAGGCGGACCACCCATTCTAGCGAGTCCTCGTTAGGTCGCGCGAGGAGAAGGGCTCACCTGCGCCACGGCGTCGCTCCCGGCGGCGCCGTGCATGCAGGAGTCGAGCGCCCGCTCCGCCTGCCGAAGCTCGGCGGCGGCCGCGCGGCGGTCGCCCCGGGCGAGGCAGGCGCGGGCGCTCTGGAGGTGAGCGACGTACCCTGGACACCCGCTGGGAAGCTCTTCCCGACGGGCGCCGTTCGCCGGGGCGGATACGAGGCCCCCCACCACCGCGAGGGCTATCATCAGGGTTCGTGCGCTCACCGAACGACGCATGCGAAGTCGCAGCAGCAACGCTCGTGCCAGCCAACCCTGGTCCGCATCTCGGGCCGTTTTCCTCGGGAGCCATTGCGGGCTGCCCACCGGGGCAGCAGGGGTTGCGCCGTCGTGCAGCAGGGAAGAGCGAGAGCGAGGAGCGCCGTCAGGCCGCCTCGCTCTCGCTCGGTCCACTCACATCAGTTGAATACGTAGGTGACGTCGAAGCCGAGGATGTCCTGGCCGGGCAGGAAGATCGTGTTGCTGCTGGTGGCAAAGGCCCGCTTGCCGGACTCGTCGTGGCGGTACTCCACCTGCCCATAGAGGTGCTGGGTGATGAGGTACTTGCCCGTGAGCGTGCCCTCGTAAACCGTCTGGCTGAGGCCCGTGCGGCTGCCGCCATGATCTTCGAACCACTCACCGCGGACGGCCACCGAGGCGCGGTCGGTGAGGTTGTAGTTGCCGACGGCCGCGAAGCCCTGCCAGTAGGCGGCGTTGCCGGCGACGTCGAGCGCGGCGTCGTCCTCGTGCCCGTAGTCGTAGTTGAGGAGCAGGGTGAGGGCGGATATCTGCGCCGGCTTGTAGGTCGCCACCAGGTCGACGACCTCGCGCTTCGCGCCGACCTTGTTCACCTGCTCGGGGCCGAAGATGAGGCTGCTCGAGAGGGTCAGCTGGTCGTTGGCGGTGTAGGTGAGGTTTCCCATGCCGCTCCAGCCGTTGTTGCTGGTCGTGACCTTGTCCCAGCCGACGATCGGCCCGCCGGTGATCGAGAGCTTGTCGGTGATGGGATAGCTCACGAGCACGCCCGTGTTGGTGAACGGGATCGCGAGGCTGAAGAGGAGCGAGCGGCTGTAGTTGAAGTTCGCCCAAGGCTCGATCACTTCGGCGCCGAGCAGCGTGACGAACTTCCCCCCCTTGATGGACAGGCCCTTGAGCGCCGATGGGCCGTCGTCGGGCACCGTCCAGGTGAGGTACGCTTCCTCGGCGTCGAAGTCGTTGGTCTCGAAGACGTCACCGTGGTTGACCGCGCCGTCGCCGTTCCAGTCGGACTTGATGTCGCGGGCACCCTTGCCGTAGTCGAGCTTCACCCCGAAGCCCGGGACGAACCATCCCTCGCTCGGCCGCGACGCCGCGATCTGGCCGAAGGCCGGGGTGCCGTCGTTGTGGTGCTCCATCGAGTGGAGCGGAATGAGGCTGCCCGACCCGGGGTCGTTGAAATCCCACAGGTAGGCTTCCGTGAGCCCGGCGGAGAAGTGAATCTTGGTGATGTCCTCGATCTTCTTCTGGAAGTCGGTCACGTAATCGTCCTCGACGTCCCGCAGGGGATCGAGGAAGCTGTCCCACTGGCCGCGGGTGGGGTCGGTGGGGGCCGCCGCGGGCGCCGGGGCGGGCGCCCCCTGATCATCTGCCCAGCCCGTTCCCCCCGAGAGCACGCAGGCGAGCGCGGTGGCGCCCAGGGCGCCGATCGTCCGGTTCCAGGTTCGCATGAGCCTCCTCCTCTCCACCAAGGCCCTGGCGGAGCCGAGCGCTCGCAACGCAAGGCTCGTGCCATGGGCCACTCGTCATCGCGCCGTGAGATTCCGGCGCGTCCCTCCCCAACCGCTCACGAGACGGGCGGTCACCTGCTCAAAATGTTGGCTTGGGCGCCTCGGCCGGGCGCCGGGGAACCAGGACCCGCCGGCGCAGCGAGAGCACCTTCTCCCCCTTCTGGTTGACGGCGCGCGTCTCGACGTAGACCACGCCGCGGTCGGGCTTCGAGGAGGGGGTCACCTCCAGCACCTCCGACTCGGAGTAGATCGTGTCCCCGTGGAAGGTCGGCCCGTGATGGATCACCTTCTCGTACTCGAGGTTCGCGATCGCGTTCTCGCTCACGTCCCGCACGCTCATGCCGACGGCGAGCGCGAAGACGAGCGTTCCGTTGACCAGGCAGCGCCCGTGCTGGCTCCGGCTGGCGAAGTGCTCGTCGAAGTGCAGCGGGTTCGTGTTCATGGTCATGAGCGTGAACCACGTGTCGTCGAAGTCGCGGATGGTCCGCCCGGGCCAGTGCTTGATGACCTCACCCACCCGGAAGTCCTCGAGGTAGCGCCCCATGCCCGGCAGCGCTTATCCGGAATGGCCGGCGCGGCGTCAAGCGACCGCTTGACTCCCTCGGGGGGCACCCGGTAGAGCCCGCCTGACGCGGTCGGGTCGGGGAAGGGGGTGCGAATCCCCCGCTGCCCCGCAGCTGTGAGAGGGGACGACCCCGGTCAGCACCACTGCTCCGGCGGAGCGGGAAGGGACCGGGCGAGGACGATCCTCGAGCCAGAAGACCCGCTCGGCCGACGCCAGCACGACGGCCTTCCGGGGGGAAGGAGCTGGGACGACGCGGCGACGACCGACAGTGCTCCTCGCGCTCTGCCTGTGCGCGGGCGTCGCCGCGGCCGATGAGCAGCTCGGCGAGGTCGTGGTCACGGCGCCACGCGTCGCGCCGGAGGCCGCGGGGGACCCGACCGCATTCGCGACGGTCATCGACACGGCGGCGGCCCCGACCACCGTCGAGACGCTCGCCGACGCGCTCTCCGACGCCGTGGGCGTCCAGGTCCGCCGCTTCGGCGGCCTCGGCGATTTCAGCACGGTATCGATCCGCGGCTTCTCCGCCGGCCAGGTGCAGATCTACCTCGACGGCGTGCCGCTCAGCCGCGCCGACAACGAGGTCGTCAACCTGAGCGACCTTCCCCTCGACGCGGTCGACCACATCGAGGTCTACCGTGGCGCGACGCCGCTCGCCTTCGCCCAGTCGGCGCCGGGCGGGGTCGTGAACGTCGTCACGCGCCAGCCGGGGTCGGAGCCGCTCGACGCCGCAAGCGCGTCCTACGGCTCGTTCACCACGCGCAAGGTCGACGTGGCTCGCGCCGCCACCGCCGGCGCGTGGGACTACCTCGCCTTCGCGCACTACCTCGGCAGCGCCGGCAACTTCGAGTTCCTGAACGACCAGGGGACCACCGCGAACACGGCCGACGACGTCGTCGAGCGCCGGCACAACAACGCCTTCGATCAGGCGAGCCTCACGGCGCGGGTCGGCTGGCACCCGGCGCCGCCGCTCGCGCTCGCGCTCACCACCGACACGTTCTTCAAGGACCAAGGGGTGCCCGGCGCCGGCAGCATCCAGACGCGCGAGACCTCGCTGCGCCGCATCCGCCAGCTCGCCCACCTCGACGCGAAGCTCGCGCCGCAGGCCGAGCTGCCGCTCGACGCCGACGTGAGCGCCTACGTGCTCTACGACCGCCAGGCGCTCTCCGATCCCCTCGGCGAGGTGTCGCTGGTGCCGACCGAGAACGACCAGCACACCACCGCCGAGGGCGTGCAGGCGGTCGTGCGCGGCGACCTCGGGCGCTGGATGGTGCCGGGCCTGCTGCTCGCCGGCAGCCACGAGCGCTTCGCGGAGAGCGACGCGCTGCGCGCCGCGCCGTTCCCGGCGCGCACGCGGCTGCGGGCGACGGTCGCGGCCGAGGACGAGATCCTGCCGCTCGGCGACCGCGTGTCGATCCTGCCCGGCCTACGCTGGGAGATCTTCCGCGACGACTTCCCGGGCGACCCGACGGTGCCGCAGACGCTGCGCGCCGCGGGCGTCCACGTCCGCGATTTCCTCTCGCCGCGGCTCGGGCTGCGCGCCGAGGTGGTCCGCGGGCTCACGCTGCTCGGCAACATCGGGCGCGCGGCGCGCGAGCCCAACCTCGACGAGCTGTTCGGCAACCGCGGCGTGGTGATCGGCAACCCGGCGCTGCGTCCCGAGGTCGCGCTCAACCGCGACGCGGGATTTCGCCTCGCGCTGCCGGCCGTCGGCACGACGCTTGCCGACGCGGGGCTCGAGTACGCGTACTTCGACGACACGATCACCGACCTGATCGCGCTGGTGCAGAACTCGCAGACGATCGTCCACCCCGAGAACGTCAGCTCGGCCCGCATCCGCGGGCACGAGGTGAGCCTGCGCGGGCGGCTGTGGTCGCGGCTCGGCGTGGTGGCCAACTACACGCACCAGGACGCGCGCGACACGGGCAACGACGGCTATCGGGGCAACCAGCTCCCGGGCCGCCCCGCCGACGAGGCGTACGCGCAGCTCGATCTCGCCTGGTCGCCGGCGCACCCGCTGCCGCTCGGGGCCGCCGCCGCGCACCTCTGGCCCGGGCGGCTTTTCTACGAGGCCGACGTCATCGCCAACGACTTCCTGAACCGCGCCAACACCAGGCAGGTCGCGAGCCGCGTGCTCCACGGGGTGGGGCTCGAGGTGACGCCCCCCTTCCTGCCGCGGCTGCGCATCACCGGCGAGGTGCGCAACGCGGGCGACGACCACACCGCGGACGTGTTCGGGTTCCCGCTGCCGGGGCGGTCGTTCTTCGTGACGGTGTCCTACGGCTTCGGCCGCTCTAACGGCGGCTGACCTCATGGGGTCATATGCAGGCGCGGGTCAACGCGCGTGGCCGCGCAGGCGGGCGGCAACCCATCCCGCCACGAGCCCCCACTCGAGGCAATAGAAGGGATGGACGGGCAGGGCGAGGCGGCCGACGTCGTAGGTCGAGAGCGAGCCGAGCGCGACGGTCGCGAGCAGTCCGACGACGAACGGCCCCACGAATGCGCGCAAGGGCGCCACCGCCGCGGGCCAACCGAGCCCGTTCCAGCACGCGAGCCCGAGCAGTACCACGAAGAGGGGGAACGAAGCGTAGAAGATTCGCCGGTACGCGCGGCGCCAGGCGCCCGTGGCCGCGAGCCAGCCGGGGCTCGGGTGCTCGGGCTGCATCAGCTCGGGACGCATGAACGTGCCCTGCTTGAAGGCGTGACGGGGAATCGCCGCAACGGCGCGCGCGTAGCCCAGGGGATCGGCCCGCGCCGCGCTGCGCGCGACGCGCAGGACCGTGGCGTCACCGCCGCGGGCGCGCAACGCCGCGGCCGCCTGGTAGGGATCGTCGCCGCGGGCGCGCGCCGTAGCGATCAGACGGCGCTCGGGGCCATCGGGGAGCCTCTGCCAGAGGCCGGCCTCGTAGATCTTGCCGAAGGCGTCGAGCGGGAGGAAGTACCGCTGCGGCCGCAGCGGGTCCGCGCCGCTGGCGAGCGAGAGTGCCGCCCACGTGCCGAGCAGAACGGCGCTCGGCCCGAGTATCCCGACCGCGGCGGCCGGCCGGCGCCATCCCGCGACCGCGGCGAACGCCAGGGGCAGGCCGAGGAAGCGCGGGTGGACGATCGCGAGCAGCGCGATCGGCCACGCCGCGCGCCGCCACCCGCCGTCGCGGACGCGGAGCCAGCCGCCGACGATCGCCAGAAGCACCGCGAGCGCCTCGGGGAGGGCCGTCGAGGCGAACTGCTGCAGGTCGGCGTCGCCTGCGTAGAGGACGGCGGCCGCGATGCCCGCCGTCCTCCCGCCGGCGAGGCGCTCGCCGAGCGCGCACACGAGCGCGGTGCCGACGCCCGCGAGGAGCGCCGTCTGCACGACCAGCAGCGTGTGCGCGGGCTCCGTGTCGAGCAGGCGGGCGAGCCTGCGCGTGGCGACCACGAAGAGCGGATAGCCGGGGGAGCGTATCGACGTCACGATCCGTCCTTCGGCGAGGGCGTCGGCGACGCGCGCGTAGGAGCGCGTGTCGTTCCCCTGCGCCGGCCCGTTGGCGAGGCCGAACCCGAGCCACACGAGCGTGGCGGCGACGGCGAGGAGCAGCCCGCGCCCGACGCCCCGGCTCATGGGCTTCCGAGGTACCCGAGGGCGCGGAGCTCCCGACGCGTCTCGGCATCGAGCGCCGGTGCGGGGTGCTGCTCGGCGGCATCCACGGCGAGATCATCGATCGTGACGCCGGCCGGCCCGGCGAGCTCCCCAAGCCAGCCGTGGCGATCGAGCGCGTCGCGCAGCTCGCCCACGGCCGCATCGGTCGACGCGATCTCGTCGTCGTAGAGCGCGATCATGTGCTGCGTCTCGCGCTCGGGCATCCGCGGGTTGATTCGCGGGTTGTACGGGACGTCGGAGAGATCGAAGTCGCCGTGGTAGTCCGGGTCGAAGCGCGCGAGCCGGTCGACGTTGGGGCTCGTCGGACGATCGTATCCATAGCAAGAGAGGTGGTCGGCCCGCAGCGTGCATTCGGCCGAGGCGCCCCGCCGGCGCCCCGGCAGCCGGGCAAGGCGAGCGCGCACACCAAGAGCAGTGCGAGCGCGCGTCGCCGGGGCAGGGGCATGCCGCCTCCGTACCTGCATCCCGCGGCCGGGGCCTGTCAAGGACGAGCGCAACGCCCTTGACATGCCGCCCGTGGCTGCGCTAACCGGGCGACCGACGCAGTCGGGTCGGGGAAGGGGGTGTGAATCCCCCGCTGCCCCGCAGCTGTGAGAGGGGACGACCCCGGTCGCAACCACTGCCCGTCGGGGTGGGAAGGGACCGGGCGAGGACGATCCTCGAGCCAGAAGACCCGTCCGGCTGACGCCAGCACAGGCCTTCCGAGGGGAAGGGAGCTGGATGTCGCCAGCGGCCGGCTGCGCGCCACCTCCCGTCGCCTTCGGCAGGAGAGGGAGGCGAACGACGAGGCCGCGAACGGCGCTGCTGGTTGCCGCGGCGCTCTTGCGTGCGGCGGAGGTGCGCGCAGGCTGCTCGCTCGCCTGGCAGGCTGCCGGCGCCGCGGCGCGCGCCGGGACGCCGGCGGTCGTGCGTTGCCGGGACGGTGACCCCACGTGCGACGCCGACGGCGTCGCCGACGGCGGCTGCACGTTCACCGTGGGGCTCTGTCTCGCGGGCTGCGCCGCGGACACGCTGCGCGTGCGGGGGCCGGGCGCCGCGAGCGTCGCGGCGGCAGCGGCCGAGGCCACGCCGGGCGCGTCCGCGTGCGGCGGGAGCGTGCCGGTGCGCGTCGCGCTCGGTGGACGCCGCCGCCGGCGCGTCGTCCTGCGCGCGAGCGACGGGCCGGGACGCGCACGGTTGACCCTCACGTGCGTGGCCCCGCCGCAGGCGAGCGCCGGCCGCGCGGTCGTGGTCACCACGGACTTCGAGACCGGCGAGCTCGCCACGGTCGGCGTGCGCCGGCACGGCGTCGGCCATCCGGCCACGCCCATCTACTCCGACGCGGTCGTGCGCGCCGCGGGCGGGCTTGCCTACGTCGTCAACCGGCTCGGGGGCGACAACCTCGAGGTCCTCGACCCGACGCGGGGGTTCGCGAGCGTTCTCCAGTGCTCGACGGGGGTGGGCTCGAATCCCCACGACGTCGCGGTCGTCGGTCCCCACAAGGCCTACGTGACCCGCTTCAACCGCCCCGAGCTGTGGATCGTCGATCCGGGCGCGCCGGCCTCGTGCGCGGGCTTCTTCCGCGGCGCGATCGACCTGGGCCCGTACGCCGCGGCCAACGGCATTCCCGACATGGACCAGACCGCGGTGGTGGGCGACCGGCTGTTCGTCAGCCTCGAAGAGCTCGATCGCGACCGGCAGTTCGCGCCCGCCGGCCGCAGCGTGCTCGTCGTGATCGACACGACGACCGACCAGGTGATCGGCCGGGTGGTGCTCAGCGGGACGAACTCCTTCTCCGCGAGCCCCGCGATCCGCCGCGACCCGACGACCGGCGCGCTGCTCCTCGCCGAGGTGGGGAACATCTACAAGACCGGCGACGGCGGCATCGAGCGCGTCGACCCGGCGACGCTCACCGCCGAGGGCTTCTTCGTCACCGAGACGGAGCTCGGCGGCAACGTCACCGACTTCGTCATGGTCTCGGCCACCAAGGCCTACGCGCTGCTGCTCGACGACTCGCTGCGCAACGAGCTGGTCGCGTTCGACCCGAGCCGCGGCGCGGTGACGCGGCGGATGTTCGCGAGCCCGCAGTACCTTTCGGCGATCGAGCTGGCGCCGGACGGGACGCTCTGGCTCGCCGACCGCACGCTCGGCGCGTCGGGCATCCGCATCTTCGACACGATCGCCGACCGGCAGCGCACGCGGGCCCCCATCGCCACGGGGCTGCCGCCCTTCGCGATGGCGTTCGTGCCATGACGGGACGCCTGCTTGCCCTCGTGGCGGTGCTCGCGGTCGCGGGCCCCGCCGCCGCCGATCCGTACCTCGATGCGGTGCTCGACTACCAGGTCGGCACCGGTGGCGGCACCGGGGTGAGGGCGCTGCCCGGCGTCGTGCTCGGCGCTCCCGTCGGGGGCGGGGCGTTCCACGGCTCGACCGACACGCTCTCCCTCGGGCTCGGTGGGTCGATCGTCGTCGCCTTCACCGACAACTGGGTCGTCGACGGGCCGGGTGTGGATCTCACGGTGTTCGAGAACCCGTTCCTGCCGGCGGGCCTCGTGACGGGCGACCCCTACGCCGAGCCGGGCGCCGTGTCCGTGAGCGCCGACGCCGTGCACTGGCGGAGCTTCCCGTGCCGGATGGACGAGCCACCCTTCTATCCCGGCTGCGCGGGCGTCTTCCCCGTGTTCGCCGACCGCAACGACCCCACGGCGCCGTCGGCGCTGGTGCCCTGCACGCAGCCCGTGTCGAGCCTCGTCGGCGTGCCGGTGGCGAGCTTCGTGCCGCCGCGCTGCTCCGGCGGCGACTCCTTCGACCTGGCGGCGGTCGGCATCCACGCGATCCGCTTCGTCCGGATCGAGGGCGGGAACATCCACGCGGCCCTCGACGGGCTCTCCGGCTTCGACCTCGACGCGATGGCCGGCGTGCACTCGGTCGACGTGCCGCCCGGCGCGCCCGATCGCGACGGCGACGGGGTGCCCGACGTCGTCGACGACTGCCCGGACGTGCCCGACCCGGCGCAGCTCGACAGCGTGGGCGACGGGATCGGGGACGCCTGCCGTGGCGTTCCGCCGCCCGCCGGCGATCAGGCTGGCGGGCCGGCGCCCTTCGACCCGGGGCACCGCCACGGACGGGGTAGCGGCCTGCTCACCTACCTCGCGCCCCAGGCGGCGGTGACCACGCTGCCATCCGGCGTGTCGGCCGCCGTGGTGGCGGTCGTTGTCGCCGCGGACGTCGAGCCGGGCAGCGTGCGTGTTCGCGTCGGCGGGTGGGACGCGACGCGGGCGCTCGGGCCGTTCGTGCCCGGCGCCGGCAAAACGGTGGTCATCCCACTCACGCGACGGCGCCGGACGGTCGTGCGGCTGCGCGCCCGCGGGCCTCGCGCCGGCGGGCGGCGGCTCGTCGACGCGGATCGGCTCGTTTTCGAAAGGAGCAAGTGATGAACGGACGCGGGAGGGCTTTCGGTCTCGTGCTCGCGGTGACTCTGGTCGCCGCGCCGCCCGTCGCGCGGGCGGCGGTCGTGGCCGCGCCGGGCTACGTGGTGCGCACGATCCCGACGCCCGACACGGTGCAAGGCGGCGTGGTGCGCCGCGGGGGCACGATCCTCGTCGGCCAGGGGCCGACGTTCACGGCCAACGCCCAGCGCATCATCCGCTTCGCGGAGGGCGGCACCCCGACGACGCTCGCCACCGGCTTCAGCTCGCTCGGCGGCTTCGACATCGACGCCGCGGGGACGCTCTACGTGGTCGACAACGGCAGCTGCCTCGGCCCGCTCCCCGGCGCCACGACCGGGAGCACCGTGTATGCGATCCCCGACGCGGTGTCGCGTGCCGATCAGGTCACCGCCGAGACGCAGGCGGTCCTTCCGGCCAACTCCATCCCGTGCGCGGCGGACGTCCTGGTCGCACCGACCGGGGCGGTGCTCGTGAGCGACGCCGAGGGCCCGGGCGCCGGCCGGGTGCTCACCGTGAGCAGCGCCGCCACGCCGCTCGTCGCCGGCCTCGACTACGCGAGCGGCCTCGCCATCGCACGCGATACGCTCTTCGTCGCCAACGTGACAAGCTCCTTCGTCGACATGGTGCTCGAGTACGGCCTGGACGGCGCCGGCAAGGGCACGCTGGCGACCAACCTCCCCGGAGCCTTCGGTGTGGCCGTCGACGCGGACGGCGACGTGCTCGTGAGCGGGGAGTACTCGGCCACCTGCGACGGCCGTCTTTTGGCCGTCGCGCCCGACGGGACCGTCGGCGAGCGCGCGCGCGGCTTCTGCTCGTCCACCGACGTCTACTTCGACGGCGCCCGCAACGAGACGCTCGTGCTCGACGTCGGCGCGAAATCCATCGCGGCCATCTGCCGCGACCGCGACGGAAACGGCGTGTGCGACGCCGATCAGCCCTGTGTCGGCCCGGCGACGATCACCCGCGCCGCGCTGCGCCTCGGGAAGCTCACGGCGGCGCCCGGCCACGCGACGCTCGCGTTCCGCGGCGAGATGATGCTGCCGGCGCAGCCCCCGCTCGACCCGCCGGCGCGCGGCGCGCGCCTGCTCGTGACCGATGGGGCGGGGTCCATCCTGTACGACGTCCAGCTCCCCGGCGGAACGCTCCGGCGGGGCGGCACCGGATGGAAGCACCGGCGGCACGGCTGGGTCTATCGTGGTGACCGCAAGCGCGGCGGCGTCGTCCGGCTGACGATCGAGACCGACGCCCGTATACCCGGCCTGGTGCGATTCCGCGCCGTGGCGACGAAGGGCGCCTTCACGGTCACGCCCGGCGACCTCCCGCTGCGCGCGACGATGGTGCTCGACGCCGACGGCCAGTGCGGCGAGACGGCCTTCATGCCCTCCGCGTGTGCCCGGAAGCACGAGAGCATGCTACGGTGCGCTGGATGAGCGATGGTCGCTCCCGGCCGCGTGCGCTCGTGTCCTGGAGCAGCGGGAAGGACAGCGCCTGGACCCTCCACGTGCTGCGGGCCCGCGCGGACGTGGAGGTCGTCGGGCTGCTCTGCACGCTCAGCGCCGCGCACGACCGCGTGGCGATGCATGCCGTGCGCCGGGTTCTCCTGGAGGCGCAGGCCGCGGCCGTCGGCCTGCCGCTCTGGACCGTGCCGCTGCCCACCCCCTGCCCGAACGATGCCTACGAGGCGGCGATGCGCGCGGTGCTCGAGCGGGCGCGCGCGGCGGGCATCTCCGCGATGGCGTTCGGCGATCTCTTCCTCGCGGACATCCGTGCGTACCGCGAGCGGCAGCTCGAGGGAACCGGGATCCATCCGCTCTTTCCGCTCTGGGGCTGCCCCACCGCCGTGCTCGCCCGCGAGATGCTGGGGGCGGGCGTGCGGGCCCACGTCACGTGCGTCGACCCCCGGCGCGTCTCGCCGGACCTGGCCGGTCGTCCGTGGGACACGGCGCTGCTCGCCGCTCTGCCGGGCGACGCCGACCCGTGCGGCGAGAACGGCGAGTTCCACACGTTCGTCTCCGACGGCCCGATGTTCCGCACCGCCGTCCCCGTGCAGGTGGGCGAGATCGTGGCGCGCGAGGGATTCGTGTTCGCCGACCTGCTGCCGGGTCACCCGCTGCCGGCGTCGTAGGGGTGCGCATGCGGGCGGCGTGCGCGACCCTGCTCGTGCTCGCGACGGTCGGCTGCGCGCCCGTGCCGTCCGGGGCGGGCGGCGGCCCGCCGGCGCGGGTCGTGTCGCTGGCGCCGTCGCTCACCGAGATCGTCTGGGCGCTCGGCGCCGGCGAGCGGCTCGTGGGCGTGTGCGCGCAGTGCGATTATCCACCCGCGGTCGCGGCGCTGCCGCGGGTGGGGGGCTACCTCGCGCCGAGCGTCGAGGCGGTGATCGGCGTGCGCCCCGACCTGGTCGTGGTGGTGCCGTCGCCGGGGAACCGCGAGGCCGTGCGCGCGCTCGAGCGCGTGGGGGTGCGCGTGCTGGTCGTGCACGATCGCACGCTCGACGACCTGCGCGCCTCGGTCCGCGCGCTCGCGGGCGCGCTCGGCCTCACGGCCGCGGGCGAGCGGCTCGTGGCGGACGTCGATCACGGGCTCGCGGCCGTGCACGCGCGCGTGGCCGGGCTCCCGGCGCGCCGGGTGCTGCTCGTCGTCGGTCACAGCCCGCTCGTCGTCGCGGGCGCCGGCACGCTGCAGGACGAGCTGCTGACGATCGCCGGCGGGACCAACGTCGCCGCGGATGCCGGCCAGGCCTGGCCGCAGGTCGCGCCCGAGCTGGTGGTGGCGCGCGCACCCGAGGTGATCGTCGATGCGGCGATGGGCACCGAGGCCGGCGGGCACGACCTCTTCGCGGGGCTCACGACGGTGCCGGCGGTGCGCGACGGCCGCGTCGTGGCGCTGCGCGGCGACGCGCTCTTTCGGGCCGGGCCGCGGGTGGTCGAGGCCGCCGAGGCCCTGGTGCGCGCCATCCATCCCGAGGCGGGCGGGTGACCCGCATGCGCGCCTCCTACCTCACGCGCCGCCGGCTGCTCGCGACCGTCGTCGCGCTGCTCGCCGCGCTGCTCGTCTCGATCGCGGCCACGAGCCTGGTGGGTCCGGTTCACGCGAGCCTCCGGCGCGCGCTCGGCCCCGGCGGGCCGAGCACGCCCGACTACGTCATCATCGTGCGCACCCGCCTGCCGCGCGTGCTGCTCGGTGCGGTGGTCGGCGGGAGCCTCTCGGCCGCCGGCGCGGCGCTGCAGGCGCTGCTCCAGAACCCGCTCGCCGAGCCGCACCTCCTCGGCGTGTCGAGCGGCGCCGCGGTGGCGGGCATGGTCGCGCTGATCGCCGGCGCGGACCCGGTCTCGCCGCTGGTGCCGGCGGCGGCGTTCGCCGGTGCGCTCGGCACGATGGCGCTCGTCTATCTCGCGGCGCGCGCGCACGGGCGCACGACGCCGCACGCGATCCTGCTGGTGGGGGTCGTGTGCAACGCGATCGCGGCGGCCGCGATCATGTTGGTGAATGCGATCGCGAGCTACGCGCAGGCGCGGGGCGTGCTCTTCTGGATCATGGGGGCGCTGTCGACGCAGAGCTACGCGCTGGTCGCGCTGGTCGCCGTCTACGCGCTCGCGGGCCTCGGATGGCTGGTGGCGCACGCGCAGAGCCTCAACCTCTTCGCCGCGGGCGACGAGGGAGCGCAGCAGCTCGGGGTCGACGTCGAGGGGGCGCGCCGGTCGGTGTTCGTCGCCGCCTCGCTGCTGGTGGCGGCGGCCGTGTCGGTGAGCGGCATGATCGGGTTCGTCGGGCTGATCGTGCCCCATCTCCTGCGCCTCGTCCTCGGGCCCGATCAGCGGCTGCTCCTGCCCGCGTCGTTCCTCGGCGGCGCGGTCTTCCTCGTGTGGGCCGACGCGGCCGCGCGCACCGCGCTCGGCCCCGCCGAGCTGCCCGTGGGCGTAGTGACCGCGCTCGTCGGCGGGCCGTTCTTCGTCTTCCTGCTGCGCCGGCGCCTCGCGCGCACTCTCCCATGACGCCGGCGCTCGAGGCCGAGGGGCTCGTCTTCGCCTACGACGGGCGCCGGGTGCTCGACGGCGTGAGCCTGCGGGTGGCGCCGGGGGAGCTGGTCGGAGTGATCGGGCCGAACGGCTGCGGCAAGACGACGCTCGTGCGGCTGCTCTCGGGCGTGCTCATGCCGCACGCGGGCACGGTGCGGCTCGCCGGCCGGCCGCTCGCGGGCCATCGCCGGCGCGAGATCGCCCGCCGGCTCGCCGTGCTGCCGCAGGACCCGCACCTCGACGCGTCCTTCACCGCGCTCGAGGTGGTGCTCATGGGACGTGCCCCCCACCTTCCGCCGCTCGCGCTGCCGCGGCGCGAGGACGTCGCGATCAGCCGCGCCGTGCTCGCCCGGCTCGGCGTGGCCGCGCTCGAGGGCCGGCCGCTCGACCGGCTCTCGGGTGGCGAGCGCCAGCGGGTGCTGCTCGGTCGCGCGCTCGTCCAGGAGCCCGACGTGCTGCTGCTCGACGAGCCCACGACGCACTTGGATCTCCGCCACCAGGCGGGCATCTACGACGTGGTCGACGCCATCCGGCGCGAGCGGGGCACGGCGGTGGTGTCGGTGCTCCACGACGTGAGCCTCGCCGCGGCGCGCTGCGACCGGCTGGTGCTGCTCGCCGCGGGACGGGTCGCCGGCGAGGGGCCGCCCGCCGCGGTGCTCACCGCCGAGGCGCTGAGCGCGGCCTACGGCGTGCCGGTGACCGTCGGCTGGAGCCCCGAGGCTCGGGCGCCGATCGTGCTCGCGCGCGGGCGGAGCGGGGTTTGATGCGCCCTGGCGGCCCTGCTAGGTTCGAGCCGTTGTGTACTTCCACTACGCGAGCGTCGCGGTCGTCCTCGGGCTCGGGTTCGCGCTGTGCGCGATCATGCTGGGGCTCGGGCTGCTGCTGCGGCCGGCCAACCCGCACCCGGGCAAGCTCACGACCTACGAGTGCGGCGAACCGCCGAGCGGCCCCGCGTGGATCAACTTCAACATCCGCTTCTACCTGATCGCGCTCGTGTTCGTGATCTTCGACGTCGAGCTGGCGTTCCTCTACCCGGTGACGGCGGTGTTCAAGGACTGGGTGGCCCGGGGCCGCGGTGCGGTGGCGCTCGGCGAGATCGTCGCCTTTCTCGGCATCCTCTTCCTCGGGCTCGTCTACGTCTGGGTGAAGGGCGACCTCGAGTGGATCAAGCGCCTGCCGATCGAGCGCGGGGAGGAGCCGCCGGCCCGGCGGGCGGCCTGAAGGACGATGTCGCTCATCAACTCCATGCCCGAGATGGCGCTCACCACGCGCATCGACGACCTCCTCAACTGGACCCGCAAGTCGTCGATCTGGTACATGATGTTCGGGCTCGCCTGCTGTGCAATCGAGATGATGCAGACCGGCGGGCCGCGCGCGGACTTAGAGCGCTTCGGCATGGCGCCGCGCGCCACGCCGCGGGTCTCCGACCTGATCATCGTCTCGGGCACGCTCACCCTCAAGATGGCGCTGCGGACGAAGGTCCTCTACGACCAGATGCCCGAGCCGCGCTACGTGGTCTCGATGGGGAGCTGCGCCAACTGCGGCGGCCTCTTCCAGCTCGCCTACTCGGTCTGCGACGGCGTCGACAAAGTGATTCCCGTCGACGTGTACGTGCCCGGCTGCCCGCCGCGGCCGGAGGCGCTCACCGAGGGCCTGGTGAAGCTGCAGGAGAAGATCCAGCAGGAGCGCTGGCTCGTCCGCAAGACCGCGCCGGTCGGCGTGCGCGCCTGAGCCGGGACCGATGGCGGCGCTCGAGGCGGCAGCGATCCACGCGCAGCTCCGGCGGCGCTTCGGCGACGCGGTCGGCGACCTCGCCGGGACGGGCCGGGACGCGAGCACGACGGTCGGCGCGGCGACGTTCCCCGAGGTGTGCCGGTTCTTGAAGACCGAGCCCGCACTTGCTTTCGACTGTCTCTCGAACCTCTCGGGCGTCGACTATCCCAAGCGCAGCGTGATCCAGGTCGTCTACCATCTCTTCTCGTACCGCCACCGGCACTGGATCGTCCTCAAGGTCGACGCCGGGCGCGACGACCCGGTGGTGCCGACGGTCTCGCATCTCTGGAGCCATGCCGACTGGCAGGAGCGCGAGGTCTTCGATCTCCTCGGCGTGACCTTCGACGGACATCCCGATCTGCGCCGCATCCTCATGCCCGAGGACTGGCCGGGGCACCCGCTGCGCAAGGACTTCGTCGAGCCCGAGGAGTACCACGGCATCGTCACCTCGCGGGAGAGCCTGCTGAAGGCGTAGGCGCATGAGCCTCACGGGATTCGAGGTCGAGGTGCAGCGCGAGGTGAACGGCGCGCTCGCCACCGAGGACATGACGCTCAGCATGGGGCCGCAGCACCCGTCCACGCACGGCGTGCTGCGCTTCGTCGTCCGCGCCGACGGCGAGGTCATGAAGGAGGCGATCCCCGACATCGGCTACCTTCACCGCTCGATCGAGAAGATCGCGGAGAAGGTCGGTTGGCACGGCTTCATCCCGTACACCGACCGGGTCGACTACGTGGCGGCGATGTTCTGCAACCACGGCTGGGCGATGGCGGTGGAGAAGCTCGCCGGCATCGAGGTGCCCCGCCGCGCCGAGTACTGCCGCGTGATCGCCGACGAGCTGTGCCGCATCCACAGCCATCTCCTCTCGGTGGGCTCGATGGCGATGGACATCGGGGCGTTCACGCCGTTCACGCACGCCATCCGCGAGCGCGAGTACCTGAACGACCTCTTCGAGGAGCTCTGCGGCGCGCGGCTCACCTTCCACTACATGCGCATCGGCGGCGTGGGCTGGGACCTGCCGCCGGGCTGGACCGAGAAGGTGCTGCGCTTCCTCGACCGCTTCGAGCCCATCATCGAGGAGTACGACCGCCTCATCTCCTACAACAAGATCTACGCCGAGCGGCTCGCCGGGGTCGCCGTGATCACCGCCGAGGAGGCCGTCGACTACAACCTGGTCGGCCCGAATCTCCGCGGCTCCGGGGTCCGCTACGACGTCCGGCGGGACGAGCCCTACTCGGTCTATCCCGAGCTCGAGTTCGACGTGCCGGTCGGCCGAGGCGAGATGGGCACGGTCGGCGACTGCTTCGACCGCTACATCGTGCGCATGCGGGAGATGCAGCAGAGCTGCCGCATCCTCCGCCAGTGCCTCGCGCGGCTTCCCGAGGGCCCGGTGATCGCCAAGGTGCCGCGGAACCTCAAGCCGCCCGCGGGCGACTGCTACGTGCGGCTCGAGAGCGCGCGCGGCGACATGGGCTGGTACGTGGTGAGCGACGGGACGGCGTTCCCCTACCGCTGCAAGATCCGCACGGGGTCGTTCGCCGCCATCAGCATCGTGCCGAAGGTGAGCCGCAACCTCATGATCGCGGACCTGATCGCGGTGATCGCCAGCCTCGATCTGGTCGCGCCGGAGATCGATCGGTAGATGCAGGCGTTCGTCGACGGCCTCATCGCGGGCGGCGCCGTGCCCGCAAGCGTCCCCGCCTGGCTCGCCTACCTCGGCGCGATGCTGGCGTTCGGCGGCGTCGTGGTCTTCGGGTTCGTGCTGCCGGTGGCGGGCATCACGACCTGGGTCGAGCGGCGGATCATGGGGCGCATGCAGAGCCGGATCGGCCCGAATCGCACGGGACCGATCGGCTTCCTCCAGTGGCTCGCCGACGGGATCAAGAACGTGCTGAAGGAGGACATCGTGCCGACGGCGGCCGATGCGCCGCTGTTCAAGCTCGCCCCGTACGTGGTGATGACCGGCTTCGTCGGCACGTTCGCCGCGCTGCCCTTCTCGAGCGCGCTCATCGTCGCCGATCTGAACGTCGGCATCCTCTACGTCACCGCGGTGACGGCGCTGGTCGTCGTCGGCATCCTGATGGCCGGCTGGGCGTCGAACAACAAGTGGTCGCTGCTCGGCGGCGTCCGCTCCGCGGCGCAGATCGTGAGCTACGAGATCCCCGCCGGGCTGTCGATCTTCCCCATCGTGCTCCTCACCGGCTCGCTCAGCATGCAGGCGATCATCGCCCGCCAGGGGTGGGCGCCCTGGCAGTGGAACCTCTTCGAGAACCCGTTCACCTTCGTCGCCTTCTTCGTGTTCTTCGTCTCGGCGTTGGCCGAGGGCAACCGCACCCCCTTCGACCTGCCCGAGGCGGAGTCCGAGCTGGTCGCCGGCTTCGCCACCGAGTACAGCGGGATGCGCAACCTCCTCTTCTTCATGGCCGAGTGGGGCAACCTCTACGTGATCGGGGCGATCGCGACCACGCTGTTTCTCGGCGGGTGGCGCATCCCGTGGGCCCTCGAGGACGCCCCCGTGCTGCGCGCGGCGCTCGAGCTGGCGACCTTCTTCGTCAAGGCGTACGTGGTAGGCGTGCTCCTGCCCATCTGGCTGCGCTGGACCCTGCCGCGCATCCGCGTCGACCAGATGATGACGATGTGCTGGAAGTACCTCGTGCCGGTGGCCTTCGCCGACCTCCTCGGCGCGGCGGGGTGGATGGTCGCCTTCCCCGCCGGGGTGCCCGCGGTGCGCGCCGCGCTCGCCGCGCTGGCGGGGGGGTTCGTCGTGCTGTTCCTCTGGCGCGTGCGCTTCCACATCCGCAACGCCCGCCTCACGCGCCGCGATCTCAGCTTCAACCCGCTCTCGACGGCGCGCGTTCCGGGGTGATCGACATGGGGCTCGGCGCCTACCTCCGCAACATCAAGGACGCGGTCGTGACGATCGCCGACGGGCTCGCGGTGACCGCCTCGCACATGATTCGCAAGCCGTACACGGTCGAGTATCCCGATCGGCTTCCCGACGGCGTGCGCGTGCAGGACCGGCTGCCGTTCCGCTACCGGGGCATTCTCGAGGTCGATCTCGAGATCTGCACCGCCTGCCTCGCCTGCGAGCGGGCCTGCCCGATCGACTGCATAGTGATCGACGCCACGAAGGACAAGGCCGCTGGCGGGCTCGTGATGACCCGCTTCGACATCGACATGGCCAAGTGCATGTACTGCGGGCTGTGCAGCGAGCCATGCCCCACCGGGGCGATCCACCACACGCCGGAGTTCGAGGGCGCGGACTACTCGCTCGAGAGCCTCGTGCGGCGCTTCGTCAAGGCGCCCGTCGTCGCCTACAAGCCGAAGAAGACCGGCGAGGTCGATCCGGCCGTCAAGCCGATTCTCGATCGCGGGCTGCGCTACGTGAGCGAGTTCGCGAAGTCCGAGGCCGGCGACGAGGCGTAGTCACCCCGGGCGCGCCCGTTTGCGGCGCCGCAGGGCATTTGCTAAGTCGCAGCGGATTTTCCGAGCCCCGAGTCCGAGCGCCGTCCCGTGTCGGTCACCACCGTCGCCTTCTACGTGATCGCGGTCATCACCGCGGGCTCCGCCCTGGGTGTCGCCCTGGGCAACAACATCGTCTACTCGGCGTTCGCGCTGATGGGAACGCTCCTCGGCGTGGCGGCGACCTTCGTGCTGCTCGGCTCGGACTTCCTCGGGGTCATCCAGCTCCTCGTCTACGTCGGCGGCATCCTCGTGCTCACGCTGTTCGCCGTGATGCTCACGCACCGGATCGCCGACGTCCACGTCTCGAACCGGGCGGTCGGCCGGCCGCTGGGCGCGGTCCTCGCCGGCGCGGTGTTCGTCTACCTGGTCCGGGTCGCCCTGCGCGCCCACTGGGTCGTCAGGGCGCCGGCGGCGCCCGGGCCGACGATCTACGGCGTCGGCGACGCCTTCCTCACGCAGTATTTGCTGCCGTTCGAGGTGGCGTCGGTGGTGCTGCTGGCGGCGCTCATCGGGGCGGTCGTCGTCTCGCGGAAGGAGGTGCGGGCCTGATGGGAGGGCTCGATCTCACGCACTTCGTCGTGCTGGCGGCGATCCTCTTCGCGCTCGGTCTCTTCTGCGTGGTCACGCGCCGCAACGCCCTCGGCATCCTCATGGGGATCGAGCTGATCCTCAACTCGGCCAACGTCAACTACGTCGCCTTCGCGCGCTACGCGCAGACGGGCTACGACGGCCAGATCTTCGCGATCTTCGTGATCATGTTGGCCGCGGCGGAGGCGGCCATCGGCCTCGCGATCGTTCTCGGCATCTATCGGAGCTTCGAGACCATCGACGTCGAGGCCACCGACCGGCTGCGGGGGTGAGCGCCGTGGACGAGCCTACCTCCGCGGCCTACGTCGCGCTGATCCCGCTGCTCCCGCTGGCGGGGGCGGCGCTCCTCGGGCTGTTCGGGGCGCCGCTGCAGAAGCGGCTCGGCAAGGGGGCCGTCGGCTGGCTCGCGTGCGCCACGGTCGGCGCCGCGTTTCTGCTCTCGGTCGCCGCCTTCCTCCAGCTCGTCCGCATGGCGCCGGAGGAGCGGGGCCTCGGCCTGCTCGCCGATCTCTTCCCCTGGATCCACGTCGGCACGCTGCGGGTCGACGTCGCGTTCATGGTCGACCCGCTTTCGGCCGTGATGATCCTCGTGGTGACCGGCATCGGCGGGCTCATCCACGTCTACGCCACCGGGTACATGCACGACGACCCGGCCTTCTGGCGCTTCTTCGCCTACCTGAACCTGTTCACGTTCGCGATGCTGACGCTGGTGCTCGGGGACAGCCTGCTCCTGCTGTTCGTCGGCTGGGAGGGCGTCGGCTTCTGCTCCTGGGCCTTGATCAGCTTCTGGCACAAGGAGCCGGCCAACGCCCGCGCGGGCAACAAGGCCTTCATCGTCAACCGCATCGGGGACTTCGGCTTCATCCTCGGCATCTTCCTCCTGTTCTGGGCGCTCGACGCGCACGGCCACGGCACGCTGCTGTTCCGCGAGCTGCGCGCCCACGCGCCCGTGCTCGCCGCCGACCGGCTCTGGGGCGTGGCGGTGCCGACGCTCGTGACGCTCTTCCTCTTCGTCGGCGCCACCGGCAAGTCGGCGCAGATCCCCCTCTACGTCTGGCTGCCCGACGCGATGGCGGGCCCCACGCCCGTCTCCGCGCTCATCCACGCGGCGACCATGGTGACCGCCGGCGTCTACATGATCGGCCGGCTGGGCTTCCTGTTCACGATGGCGCCGGCGACGCTGTGGCTGGTCGCCTGCATCGGCGCGGCGACCGCGCTGCTCGCGGCGACGATCGCCGTGGCGCAGAACGACATCAAGAAGGTGCTCGCGTACTCGACGGTCTCGCAGCTCGGCTACATGTTCCTCGCCATGGGCGTGGGCGCGTACGGGGCGGGCGTCTTCCACCTGGTGACCCATGCGTTCTTCAAGGCCTGCCTCTTCCTGGGCTCGGGCAGCGTGATCCACGCGATGGGCGGCGAGCAGGACATGCGCAAGATGGGCGGGCTCTGGCGGAAGCTCCCCGCCACCGGCCGGACCTTCCTGATCGCGACCCTCGCGATCACCGGCTGCCCGTTCCTCGCGGGCTTCTTCTCGAAGGACGCGATCCTCTGGGAGGCTTACTCGAGCCCGGGGGGTCATGTCGGGCTGTGGGCGGTCGGCACGCTGGTGGCCGGGCTCACCGCCTTCTACATGTTCCGCCAGGTCTTCATGGTCTTCTTCGGCGAGTGCCGCGCCGACCACGAGACGCAGCACCACATCCACGAGTCGCCCGCGGTGATGACGATCCCGCTCTGGGTGCTCGCCGCGGGCTCGATCCTCGCCGGGTACCTGGGCGTGCCGCACTCGCTCGGGGGGCCGCTCGGCATCCCGCAGCTCTTCGAGCGCTGGCTCGAGCCGGTGACCGGCCCGCGGTTCCTCGCGGAGGCTGCGGGCGCGGGCGGGGGCGACGCCGGCGTCGAGCTCGCGCTCATGGCGGTCTCGGTGGCGGTGGCCGCGGGCGGCGTCGTCGTGGCCTGGCTCCTCTACGTGCGCCGGCGGCCCGATCCGGCGACCTTCAGCGCGGCGCTCGGCGGCGTGCCGTACCGGCTCGTGCTCAACAAGTGGTACGTGGACGAGATCTACCAGGCGGTGTTCGTGGAAGGGACGCTGCGGCTCGCGGCGCTCGCCGCGTGGTGGGACCGCTGGGTGATCGACGGCCTCGTCAACGGCGCGGCCGCGGTGGTCCGCGGGGTGTCGGCCGCGGCGGGCCTGTTCGACCGCTGGGTGGTCGACGGCGCGGTCAACGTCCTGGCCGACGGGACCTACTTCGTCGGCCGGCGCGTCCGCCGCATCCAGACGGGGGCGGTCAACACCTATCTCTACGTGATCGTCCTCGGCGTCCTCGGCGGCGTCGCCCTCTGGTGGTCACGGGCAGGCGCGGGGTAATCAAGCATGCAGCTCGGTGTGCTCACCTGGATGGTCTTCTTCCCGGTCCTCGGCATGGCGGCGATCCTGCTCCTTCCGTCGCGTGCGCACGGGCCGATCCGCTGGACGGCGGCGGCGGCGACGGTGCTCCCGCTGGCGCTCTCGGCGTGGCTCCTCGCCCACTTCGACCCGCACGCCGCCGGCTTCCAGTTCGTACAGCGCAACACCTGGATCCCCGCCTACCGCATCGAGTACTTCGTCGGCGTCGACGGCGTGAGCATCACGATGGTCGTGCTCACGGCGCTGCTGTCGTTCCTGTGCATCTTCGCGTCGTTCGGCATCGAAAAGGGGGTCAAGGGCTACTTTGCGCTCTTCCTGCTCCTCGAGACCGGCATGATGGGCACCTTCGTCGCTCTCGACCTGTTCCTGTTCTACGTCTTCTGGGAGCTCATGCTGCTGCCGATGTATTTCCTGATCGGCATCTGGGGCGGCCCGCGGCGCGAGTACGCCGCCATCAAGTTCTTCCTCTACACGCTCCTCGGGTCGGTCCTGCTGCTGGTCGCGCTGCTCTACCTCTACTTCACGCCGAGCCCCCACTCCTTCGACATGACGCAGCTCGGTGCGCTCGTCCGCGACAAGATCCCGCTCGAGGTCCAGGTGGTCCTCTGGATCGCGCTCTTCGTGGGCTTCGCGATCAAGATCCCCGCGTTCCCGTTCCACACCTGGCTGCCCGACGCGCACGTCGAGGCGCCGACCGCGATCTCGGTGATCCTCGCCGGCGTGCTCCTCAAGATGGGGACGTACGGCATCCTGCGCATCAACTACGGCATCCTGCCGACGGCGACGCTCGCGCCGCTGTGGGGCGGGCACAGCGTGGCGTTCTGGCTGCTCGCGGCGCTCGGCACGCTCAACATCGTCTACGGGGCGGTGTGCGCGATGGCGCAGAGCGATCTCAAAAAGCTCGTCGCCTACTCGAGCATCAGCCACATGGGCTACGTGATGCTCGGCATGGCGGCCTTCACGCCGCAGGGGATCAACGGCGCGGTCCTCCAGATGTTCAACCACGGGACGATCACCGCCATGCTCTTCCTCTTGGTCGGCGTGGTCTACGACCGCGCGCATCACCGCGACATCGACGGGTTCGGCGGCCTCGCCTCGATCGTGCCGCTCTACACCGGCGTGACGGGCTTTGCGTTCTTCGCAGCGATGGGGCTGCCGGGCCTCTCGGCGTTCATCTCCGAGGTGCTGGTGCTCCTCGGCGCGTGGCAGGTCTACCCGGCCCTCACCGTGGTGGCCGCGAGCGCGGTCGTGCTCACCGCCGGCTACATGCTCTGGACGCTCCAGCGGATGTACCTCGGGCAGCCGAATCCCAAGTACGCGGGTCTCGCGGAGATCAACGGCCGCGAGCTGTTCACGCTGGCGCCGCTGGCCGCGATCGTGCTCGTGCTCGGGATCTACCCGACGCTGATCCTGAACCTCCAGAGCCCGGCGCTCGTGCGCCTCGCCGACCAGGTGCGCGCGGCGGCGCCGCCGCCGCAGGTCGCCGCCCGCTGACATGGGCAACGCCGAAAGCCTCGCGTACTTCCTGCCCGAGCTGGCGCTGATCGGGGCGCTGCTCGCGGTGCTCGTCGTCGACCTGGCGCTCACCGCGCGCAAACGGCCGGCGGGCGAATGGCCGGGCACGGTCGCGCTGCTCGGGGCGGCCGCGGCGCTCGTCTGGACGATCGGGTTGCCCGGGCTCGGCGTGCGCGGGCTCCTCGGGCAGGCCGGCGGCACCTGGCTGTTCGGCCGGATGCTCGTCCTCGACGGATTCAGCGTGTTCTTCAAGCTCTTGCTCGGGCTGGCGCTGCTCGCGGTCGTCTGGATGTCGCTCGGCTCGCGCGAGGTGCGCGGCCGGCCGAACGAGGGCGAGTACTTCCTGCTGCTCCTCGCGAGCGGGCTCGCGATGTTCCTCATGGCCGCGGCGGGCAACCTGCTGATGGCCTATCTCTCGCTCGAGTTCGTGAGCCTCACCTCCTACGTGCTCACCGGCTTCCTGCCCCACGACCGGCGGGCGGGCGAGGCGGCGCTCAAGTACCTGATCTACGGCGGCGTCGCCTCGGGTGCGATGATCTACGGGATGAGCTGGCTGTTCGGGCTCACCGGCACGATGGACTACGTCGGCATCGCGCGCGCCGTGGCCGCGCTCGACCCCGCGAGCCGTGGCGCGCTCTTCGTAGCGCTCGTGCTCGTGCTGGTCGGCTTCGGCTACAAGGTGGCCGCGGTGCCGTTCCACATGTGGGCCCCCGACGTCTACACCGGCGCGCCGATCCCGGTCACCGCGTTCCTCGCCGTGGGCTCGAAGGCCGCGGGCTTCGCGATGCTGCTGCGCTTCTTCCATTTCGGGGTGACGGCCGCGGGCCCGCAGGCGGTGCTCGCCGCCGTGCCGTTCCTGCCCCTCGTGGCCGTGGCCTCCTGCGCGACCATGACGCTCGGCAACCTGGCGGCGCTCAGCCAGCAGAACATGAAGCGGCTGCTCGCCTACTCCTCGATCGCGCACGCGGGCTACGCGCTCCTCGCCTTCGCGGTCTTCGCCGACGCGGGCGTCGAGGCGGTGCTCTTCTATCTCGCGGTCTACTACCTGATGAACCTCGGCGCCTTTTGGGTGGTGATGCTCATGGCGAACGCGACCGGGCGCGAGGACGTCGAGGCCTACCGCGGGCTCGCATGGCGCGCCGGTGGCGCCTTCCCGGCGGTCGCGCTCGCGGTCTTCCTCTTCTCGCTCGCCGGGCTGCCGCCGCTCGCCGGCTTCGTCGGGAAGTTCTACGTGTTCGCGGCCGGCATCCAGGAGCGGCTCTATTGGCTGGTCGTGGCGGGCCTCCTCAACAGTGTGGTCGCGCTCTACTACTATGCGCGCGTGGTGAAGGCGATGTTCCTCGACGAGCCCGCGGCCGGCGACCCGCCGTTGTCCTTCGGGCTCGGCGAGCTGAGCCCCGTCGGCGTGCTGTCGGCGTCCACGCTCCTGCTCGGCATCCGCTTCGGCTGGCTGCTCGATCGGGTCGCGGTCGCCGGCCGGCTGTTCGCGGGCTGAGGCGGCGGCGTGTTCGGCGGGGTGCTCTACGTCGTCGCCACCCCGATCGGCAACCTCGAGGACGTCACGCTGCGCGCGCTGCGCGTGCTGCGCGAGGTCGACCTGGTGGCGGCCGAGGACACGCGTCGCACCCGGGCGCTGCTCGCCCACCACGGCATCCGCCGTCCGCTCGCGAGCTACCACGACGCCGTCGAGCGGGCGCGCGCGCCGGCGATCGTCGAGCGGCTGCGCGCCGGGGCGCGCGTCGCGCTGGTGAGCGACGCCGGCACCCCGGGCATCGCGGATCCCGGCTACCACCTCGTGCGCGGCGCGCTCGCGGCGGGCGTGCGGGTCGTGCCCGTGCCGGGTCCGTCGGCGGTCGCGGCGGTGGTCTCGGTCGCGGGAATCCCGGCGGACCGCTTCGTGTTCGAGGGGTTCCTGCCGACCCGGCCGGGCGCGCGCGCGCAGCGGCTGGCGGCGCTCGCGGCCGAGCCGCGGGCGCTCGTGTTCTTCGAGGCCGCCCGTCGCCTGCCGGCCTTCCTCGCCGCGGCGGCCGCGGCGCTCGGGGACCGCGAGGCGGTCATCGCGCGCGAGCTCACCAAGCTGCACGAGGAATGGCTCCGCGGCCGCCTCGGCGAACTGCGGGCACGGGTGGCGACCACCGGGACGCTCAAGGGCGAGGTGACGGTGCTGGTCGCCGGCGCGGCGCCGGTGGCGGCCCCGGCCCCCGGGCCCGCGCTCGACGAGCGCATCCGCGCGGCGCTCGGTCGCGGCGAGCGGGTCCGCGAGCTGGCCGCGGCGATCGCACGGGAGACGGGTCTGGCACGGCGCACGGTCTATCGCCGCGCGCTCGAGCTCGCGCGGAACGCCGGGTCATAGTGGGACATCCCGTGCCTACCGCGACGCGCGAATCCATCGACGTGCTCGTCGTCGGCGCCGGCATCTCGGGCATCGCCGCGGGCTATCATCTCCAGACCCGCTGCCCCGACCGGACGTACACCGTCCTCGAGGCGCGCGACGATCTCGGCGGCACCTGGGACCTCTTCCGCTATCCCGGCATCCGGTCGGACTCCGACATGTACACGCTCGGGTACTCGTTCAAGCCCTGGACGAGCGCCCGGGCCATCGCCGACGGGCCGTCCATCCTCGCCTATCTGCGCGAGGCCGCCCGGGAGCACGGGATCGACCGGCGCATCCGCTACGGCCACCGCGTGCGGCGCGCGTCGTGGTCCTCCGACGAGGCGCGATGGACGGTCGAGGTCGAGCGCGGCGCGCGCCGCGAGCCCGTGCGCTTCACGTGCAGCTTTCTCTTCGTGTGCAGCGGCTACTACGACTACGCGCAGGGGTACTCGCCGGCGTTCCCCGGCGTCGAGCGGTTCGCGGGCCGGATCGTCCACCCGCAGCGGTGGGCCGACGACGTCGCCTACGCGGGCAAGCGGGTGGTCGTGATCGGTAGCGGGGCGACGGCCGTGACGCTCGTGCCGGCGATGGCGAGGACGGCGGCGCACGTGACCATGCTGCAGCGCTCGCCGACGTACATCGTCTCGATGCCGGCCGAGGACCGCGTGGCGCGCTGGCTCGGCCGGCGCCTGCCGGTGCGCGCCGCGAATGCCGCCATCCGCTGGAAGAACGTGCTCCTCGGCATGTGGTTCTACCGCTTCTGCCGCCGGCATCCGGCGCGTGCCCGGGCGCTCATCGCTCGCTGGCTTCGGCAGGATCTCGGAGCCGACTACCCGCTCAGCCCCGACTTCGACCCGCGCTACGACCCGTGGGAGCAGCGCCTCTGCCTGGTGCCGGACGGCGACCTGTTCGCGGCCGTGCGGGAGGGCCGGGTCTCGGTGGTGACGGACCAGATCGAGACCTTCACCGAGGAAGGGGTGAGGCTGCGTTCGGGGCGCGAGATCGAGGCCGATCTCGTGGTGACGGCCACCGGGTTGAACCTGCTCCCCCTCGGCGGCATCGAGCTCGTCGTCGACGGCGCGCGCGTCGATCTCCCGCAGACCTTCGCCTACAAGGGCATGATGTTGAGCGACGTGCCGAACCTCGCGCTCGCGATCGGGTACACGAACGCCTCGTGGACGCTCAAGGCCGAGCTCGTCTGCCGGTACGTCTGCCGGCTGCTCGAGCACATGGCGCGGACGGGAGTGCGGCAGTGCACGCCGCGGCTTGGCGACGCGCGTATGGAGGAGGCGCCCTTTCTCGACCTCACCTCCGGCTACGTCCAGCGGGCGATCCGCGCTTTCCCGAAGCAGGGGGTGAAGATGCCGTGGAAGCTCCATCAGAACTACGTGCTCGATCTGCTGTCGCTTTGCTGGGGGAAGGTCGACGACGGGGTGATGGAGTTCTGCAATCGGGCCCCTGCCCGGTGTGCGGTGTGACACCTGGGCGGTGGCGGGGTGGCGACAATCCCCGCCGGGCGGCGTACGATGCGCTCGACGATGCACCCCGACGCGCGGCGGGCCGGCGTCGAGCCGAGCGCCACGGATCCCGTCTGCGGCATGGCCGTGGTTCCCGGCGAGGCCCGCGGTGGCAGCGCCGACCATGCGGGCATCACGTACTGGTTCTGCGGGGTGGGCTGTCGCACGAAGTTCCTCGCCGATCCGGCCGCCTGGGTGACCCCGCCGCCCGCGGCCCCCGTGGCGGACGCTCGCACGTACACCTGCCCGATGCACCCCGAGGTGCGGCAGGTGGGGCCGGGGAGCTGCCCCGAGTGCGGGATGGCGCTCGAGCCGGTCGAGCCGCTCGCGGCCGACGAGGGGCCGAGTGCCGAGCTGATCGACATGACCCGGCGCTTCTGGGTGAGCGCCGGGTTCACGCTGCCGCTGGTCCTCCTCGCGATGGGGGAGATGCTGGCGGCCGTGCGCGTGCCCCCCTGGGTCCAGCTCGCGCTGGCCGCGCCCCCGGTCCTGTGGGGCGGCGCGCCGTTCTTCGTGCGCGGCTGGCAGTCGCTGCTCGCGCGGCGGCTCAACATGTTCACGCTGATCGCGCTCGGCACCGCGGCAGCCTTCGGGTACAGCGTGCTCGCCGTCCTGGCGCCGCGCGCGCTGCCCCATGGCGGCACGCCGCCCGTGTACTTCGAGGCGGCGGCGGTGATCGTGACGCTCGTGCTCCTCGGGCAGGTGCTCGAGCTGCGCGCGCGCCACGCCACCGCGGGCGCGATCCGCGCGCTGCTCGGCCTCCAGCCGACGACCGCGCGGCGGATCGACGAGAGCGGCCGCGAAAGGGACGTGCCGCTCGAGCACGTGCGGCCGGGCGACCGGCTCCGCGTGCGTCCGGGCGAGCGCGTGCCGGTCGACGGGGTCGTCGTTGAGGGGGCGAGCGCCGTCGACGAGTCGATGCTCACCGGCGAGGCGGTCCCGGTCGAGAAGACGCCGGGCGCACGCGTGACGGGTGGCACCATGAACGGCACGGGCGGCTTCGTGATGCGCGCCGAGCGCGTCGGCGCCGAGACGCTGCTCGCGCAGATCGTCCGCATGGTCGGCGAGGCGCAGCGGAGCCGCGCCTCCATCCAGCGCCTGGCCGACGTGGTCGCGTCGTGGTTCGTCCCGGCCGTCGTGCTCGTCGCGGCGCTCACCGCGGTGGCCTGGGGCGTCCTCGGGCCGGAGCCGCGGCTCGCCCACGCGCTGGTGAACGCGGTGGCGGTGCTGATCATCGCCTGCCCGTGCGCGCTCGGGCTCGCCACGCCGATGTCGATCATGGTCGGCACGGGGCGCGGCGCCCAGGCGGGCGTGCTGGTCAGGCATGCCGAGGCGCTCGAAGCGCTCGAGAGAGTCGACACGCTGGTGGTGGACAAGACCGGCACGCTCACCGAGGGACGGCCGCGGCTCGCGACCGTGGTGGCCGCCGGCGGCGACGAATCGCGGCTGCTCGCGCTCGCCGCCGGCCTCGAGCGTGGCAGCGAGCACCCGCTCGCGGCCGCGGTGCTCGCCGGCGCGGCGGAGCGCGGCGTCGCGCCGGCGGAAGTGACGGGGTTCCGCTCCCTCACCGGGCGAGGCGTGATCGGCGAGGCCGCCGGCCGGCGGGCGGCGCTCGGCAACGCCGCGTTGCTCGCCGAGCTGGGCCTGGACGCCGGCGCGCTCGGTGCGCGGGCCGAGGCGCTGCGCGCCGCGGGGCAGACCGTCGTGTTCCTGGTCGCCGGCGAGACCGTCGCGGGCCTCATCGGCGTGGCGGATCCGATCAAGGCGAGCGCGCCCGAGGCCGTCCGGGCGCTTCAGGCCGACGGCGTGCGCGTCGTGATGGTCACCGGCGACAGCCGGGTGACCGCCGAGGCCGTGGCGCGCCGGCTCGGCGTCGACGAGGTGATCGCGGAGGTGCTCCCGGCCGAGAAGGCGGCGGTCGTGCGCCGGTTGCAGGACCAGGGGCGCATCGTCGCGATGGCGGGCGACGGCGTGAACGACGCGCCGGCGCTCGCCCAGGCCCACGTCGGCATCGCCATGGGCACGGGCACGGACGTGGCAATGGAGAGCGCCGGCGTGACGCTCGTCCGGGGCGATCTGCGGGGAATCGTGCGGGCGCGGCGGCTCTCCCGCGCCACCATGCGCAACATCCGCCAGAACCTGCTCTGGGCCTTCGTCTACAACGCGCTCGGGGTCCCGATCGCCGCCGGCGTGCTGTACCCGGCCGTGGGGTTGCTGCTGAGCCCGATGCTCGCGAGCGCGGCGATGAGCCTCAGCTCCGTGTCGGTGATCGGCAACGCGCTGCGGCTCCGGCGCGTCGCACTGTGACGCGGCCTTCAGTCGGCGCTCGCCCAGCGCTCCTGAAAGCGCGCGCCGAGGCCCACGTGCCGGGCGCGGAAGTAGACCAGCATCGCGATCACCGCGAGCAGGTTGCCGGCGAGGATGGTCCACCAGCCGAGCGCCTGCACCAGCTCGGCGTCGAGCAGCATCACGAAGCCGAAGAACGCGACCTCGAAGACCGTGAACAGGACGAAGACGGCGAGCAGCAGCACCGGCTCGCGCTCGGTGGCCGCCAGCAGCACCGCCGCGCCGAGGCCGAAGGCGACGAAGGCGGCGCCATGGAGAACGCTGTAGCCGAGCACCAGCGTGGCGTGGACGTGGAGCAGGCTCGGGTCGCGGAGGCCGCGCAGCAGCGCCGCGCCGAGGAGCGCCGGGGTGTAGAACGGCCGGCCGGCGGCCGTGTCGTAAAGGAGGAACCACACGGCGACCGTGCCGGCGCCGACGAGCCCGCCCGCCACGCCCTCGCGGGCCACCTCCGTCCACGGGCCGAGCAGCGAGCGGCCGAGCGCACGGTGGCGGAGGAAGAAGTAGGCGAGCATCACGCCGCTGGCGAGCAGGTTCGCCGCGAGCACGCTGCCCCACGGGATGGCGGCCATGAGCGCCGGGCCGTGGAACACGACGATCGCGATCAGGAAGACCTCGAAGCCGGCGAAGAAGACGAGCAGCGCCACGAGCAGCCCCCGCTCGCGCTCGGCAGCCACGATCAGCGCCGCCGCGACCAGCCCGACGGCGAGAAAGGCGACGACGTGGAGCACGGTGTACTCGCCGACGAGCGCCCAGGTCGCGGCGGGCGGCGGCGTCCCGGCCCCGTGGAGCAGGGTCGCGGCGAGCAGCGCCGGCGTCTCGAACGGGCGCCCGCGGCTCCAGTCGATCACGAGGAACCAGAGCGCGACCGTCGCCGCGCCGAGCAGCCCGGCGACGACGCCGTTGCGCACGATGCGGGCGCGCGCGGCGCTCACCTCACGCCGCCCGCCGCGGCGCCGGGCGGCCGACGCTCGGCTCGTCGCGGTCGTCCCGGCTCGCCCAGCGGAAGAAGATCATGCTGAACACCGCCATCAGGTAGAGCCCCGCGCCCACCCACATGAGGAGGCCGCCCACCACCTGGTCGGCGAGGGGTGCCGTCCCCAGCGGATGGGGGCCGGCCGCGTACCACGGGTAGATCACCGTCGGCGCGAGCGCGATCGGCGCCGACACGGCCGCCATCGGGATCAGCAGCAGGAAGAGGTAGAGCATCTGTCCCGGATACGCGAGCCGCGGCAGCTCGGAGAGCGGGCTCAAGAGCGGCCACCACCCGAGCACGCCGGCCGCCATCAGCCCCAGGTGGAGCGCGACGTGCAGCGGCCCGTCGCGCACCATGCGGTCGTAGACGGGTGGCAGGTGGAGCACGACGAGGAAGCCGTTGTAGGCCAGGAACGCCGCCAGCGGGTGGGTGAGGGCCCGGGCCACGGCGGCGAGCGGGCGCACGCGGAGCGGCGGACGCAGCATCCAGCCGGGGACGCCGAGCAGAAGAAGCGGCGGCATCACGTAGCCGAGGAGCAGGTGCTGCGCCATGTGGGCGCTGAAGAGCCGGGCGTCGGCGAGCGCGTCGATCGGGCCGTCGAGCGCGACGAGCACGGTGGCGAGCGCCCCGGCGAACGCGAGCGCCTGGCGCGGCGCGACGGCGCGGCGCAGGGCGCGCGCCGTCGCCACGTAGACGCCGGCGAGCACCGCCGTTCCGAGAGCCACGCTCACGTGGATGCTCGCCATCGCGCTCACCTCACGCCGAGAAAGCTCGCAAACAGCGCTCCGAGCGACAGCACCACCGCGACCGCGATCAGAAGCTGAAAGGCGAACACGGCGCCGTACGCCCAGCGGTCGAAGGCGAGGTGCATGTAGAAGAGGACCACGAGCGTGAACTTGGCGGCCGAGAGCAGAAGCAGGACCGGGACCAGCACCGGCCGCAGCGCGTGGACGTAGAACGCCGTGATCTCCATCGCGGTGAGCACGGCGAGCAGCGCGGCTACGATCACGTAGGTCACGGTTCCAGGGTGCGTCCGTGCGGATACGCTCATGCGCCACGCACCCCTTCGAGCAGGTAGACGAGCGTGAAGATCACGATCCACACGACGTCGACGAAGTGCCAGTAGATGCCGCAGAGCTCCACCGCCAGGCGCCGCTCGTGGGGCAGCCGCCCGGCCAGCGACGCGCCGGCGAGCGCGAGCAGCCAGATCACCCCGATCGCCACGTGCAGGCCGTGGAAGCCGACCAGCGTGTAGAAGGTCTGGCTGAAGAGGTTCGTCTGGAGCGCCACGCCCTCGTGGTAGAAGTGTGTGAACTCGTAGGCCTGCCCGCCGAGGAAGACGAGCCCGAGCGCCGCGGTGCCGAGCAGCCAGGCGCGGCTCGCGCGCACCGCTCCGCGCTCGACGGCGGCGAGCGCCAGCACCATGAGGAGGCTACTCATGAGGAGCACGAACGTGCTCACCGAGGTGAGCGGGACCTCGAGGATCTGGCGGGCGCTCGGCCCGCTCACGTCGTGTCCCTTGTAGACGAGATAGGTCGAGATCAGGGACGCGAAGAAGATCGACTCGGAGCCGACGAAGGCCCATACGCCGAGCTTGCGGTCGTCGACGCCGGCGACCGCCGGCCGCCCCGCCTGCGGCTCGCCGAACGCGGGGCGTTCGAAGGCGAAGCCGAGCACCCCGAGCAGCACGGCCGCGAGCCCGATCACGCTCGCCGCCGGCCGGGTGAGCATCCCGATGCCCGCCAGCACCAGCCCGGCGCCGACGAGCGGCGGCAGAATCGACGGCACGGGCACGCAAATCGTGTCGGGCGGCGCCGGCTCGAGGCTCGGGCGCAGTGGCACCGGCGCCCGGCCGTCGGATCGGCGGCCGTACTTGAGCCCCCAGAACGCGTCGCGCGCCCGCACCAGCGGCACGCGGGCGAAGTTGTGCTCGGGCGGCGGGGAGGGCGCCCACCACTCGAGCGTGCGGCCGTCCCACGGGTCGGCGGGCGCCGCCGGGCGGCGCCGCCAGGTGCGCCAGAGGTTCCCGAGCAGGACCGCGAAGGACAGCGCGAGCACGAACGCGCTCACCGTGGCGACCAGGTTCCAGACGTCCCAGCCGAGCCCGGGCGCGTAGCGGTAGATGCGCCGCGGCATGCCCTCGGCGCCGAGGAAGTGCATCGGGAAGAACGTCCCGTTGAAGCCGACGATCGTGAGCCAGAACTGGAGCTTGCCGAGCCGCTCGTCGAGCAGCGTGCCGGTGATCTTCGGCCACCAGTAGAAGAGCGCCGAGAGGATGCCGAACACCGCACCCCCGAAGAGGACGTAGTGGAGGTGGGCGACCACGAAGTAGGAGTCGGTCTGCTGGAGGTCGATCGGGACGGCGGCGTGCATGACGCCCGAGAGCCCGCCGATCGTGAACTCGACGATGAGCCCGAGGGCGAACAGGAAGGCCGTGGTGAAGCGGAGCTGCCCGCCCCAGAGCGTCGCGATCCAGGTGAAAATCTTGATGCCGGTGGGAATCGCGATCAGCATCGAGGTGATCGCGAACGCGCTGTCGGCCGCCGGCCCCATGCCGACCGCGAACATGTGGTGGCCCCAGACGCCGTAGGAGAGGAACCCGATCAGCGCCGTCGAGTAGGCCATCATCGGGTAGCCGTAGAGGGGCTTGCGCGAGAACACCGGCACCACCTCGGAGACGATCCCGAAGGCGGGCAACGCCATGATGTAGACCTCGGGATGGCCGAAGAGCCAGAAGAGGTGCTGCCAGAGGATCGGGCTCGCCCCCATCGTCGCGACGTAGAAGTGGGTCCCCAGGAAGCGGTCCATGAAGAGCAGGACGAGCCCCACGGTGAGCGCCGGGAACGCGAGCAGGATCAGCACCGAAGTGACCAGAACCGTCCACACGAAGATCGGCATGCGCATGAACGTCATGCCCGGAGCGCGCAGGTTGACGATCGTCACCGCGAAGTTGATGCCGCTCATCAGCGTCGAGGCGCCGAGGATCAGGAGCCCCACGACCCAGAAGTCGAGAGGCGTGCCGGGCGAGTAGAGCCGCTCGGTCAGGTTCGCGTAGCCGAACCAGCCCGCGTCCGGCGCGCCGCCGAAGAGGAAGCTCGCGTGCAGGAGCAGCGCGCCGGCGAGGAACACCCAGTAGCTGAGCGCATTGAGGCGGGGGAACGCGACGTCGCGGGCGCCGATCAGCAGCGGCACCGCGAAGTTCGCGAACAGCCCGAGCTCGAGCGGCATGACGACCAAAAAGATCATCGTCGTGCCGTGCATCGTGAAGAGCGCGTTGTACTGCGCGGCGCCGAGGAACGTGTTGTCGGGCCGGGCGAGCTGGAGGCGCATCAGCAGCGCCTCGATCCCCCCGACGAAGAGGAAGACGAGCGCCGTGAGGCCATAGAGCACCGCGATGCGCTTGTGGTCGACGGTCGTCAGCCAGCCCCAGAGCCCGGACCCGGCGAGATAGCTCTCATCGCTCGGGGCGGGCGCGTGGTGAGCGACCGCCATCAGCCGATCTCCGCGATACGGAACCCCTGCATCAGTCGAGGCTCTCCAGGTAGGCGACCAGCGGCGCGAGCTGGGCGCGGGCGAGCCCGAGCTCGGGCATCTGGGCACCGGGCTTGAGCGCCTGCGGGTCGAGGAGCCAGGCGGCGAGGTCGTCGGGCGTGTTGGCGAGTGTGCCGCCGGCGATCGTCGTGCGGCTCATGAGGTGCGTGAGATCGGGGCCGCGGTTGCCGGCCGCCGTGCCCGCGACCGTGTGGCAGGTGACGCACGGGCTCGTGGCGAAGACGCGGGCCCCCGCGACGGCCCCGGGCTCGGTCGAGGCGAACGCGGGCGTGGCCTGGTGCGCGGCCCAACCGGCGAAGGCGCCGGGGGCCTCGACCACGACCCGCAAGCGCATGTTGGCGTGCGAGAGGCCGCAGAACTCGGCGCACTGCCCGAGATAGGTTCCCGGCGTGTCGGGGATCAGCGTGAGCGTGTTCGTGTGCCCGGGGACGACGTCGCGCTTGCCGCCGAGCTGCGGCACCCAGAAGCTGTGGATGACGTCGGCCGAGCGCAGCACGAAGCGCGCCGGCCGGCCGACCGGCAGGTGGATCTCGTTGGCCGTGTGCACCGCGAGCGCCGGGTAGCCGACCTCCCACCACCACTGGTGCGCGGTCACGTCGACCTCGAGCGCGTTCGCGGGGGCGACCGCGGGCTCGGAGCGGAACGTCACCCGGATCGTCGGCACGGCGATCGCGAGCAACACGAGCGCCGGCCCCACCGTCCAGGCCACCTCGAGGTCCAGGCGCTCGCGGGCCGCCGGCGGCGGCAGGGGCGCGTCGCCGGCCCGGGTCGAGCTGCGAAACAGCCCCCAGGCGAGGAGCGCGCACACGAGGATCAGGATGAACGCATCCCAGCCGATCACCTGCAGGTAGAGCGCTTGCGTCCAGTGCGCGAAGTCCGACTTGGGCGCGAGCGTCGTCATCGGCGGCTCGGCTGCCGCGCGGACGGCGAGGCCGAGGAGCGTGGTGAGCGTCGCGCCCGCGCGGGTCACGACCACCCTCCGTCGCCCGCCGCGGCGGGTACGAGCCGCATCCCCGGGAGCGCGCAGAGGACGAACGCGCCGAAGAAACCCGCGGTGACGAACGCCTCGACCCAGCCGAACGGGATCGCGTGGGGCGAAAGCGAGGGCGCCACGAGCACGTAGCGCTCGATCCACATGCCCACCAGCCCGAGCCCGCAGGCGAGCCCGAGCACGGCCGGGGTCCGCTTGCCGCGCCGCCCCATGAGCGTCACGAACGGCACGAGCCAGACCAGGGCGAGCGCGCTCCACCCGAGCACGCCCCACGGCAGCCGGTGCACGCGCGGTACCACGAAGAAGGTCTCCTCGGGGAGCGCCGCGTACCAAATCGGCAGGTACTGCGACCACATGAGGTAGGCCCAGAAGATCGAGAACGCGAACACGAGCTTGCCGAGGTCGTGCAGCACCGCCGGCCGCCGCTCCGCACCCCATGCGGCCACGAGCCCCATGGTCGCGAGCGCGCTCCAGTAGGCGCCTGCGAAGAAGTACGCCCCGAACAGCGTGCTGTACCAGCGCGGGGACAGCGACATCACCAGGTCGAAGGCGAGGACCGAGTACACGACCACGTAGGCGAGCACGAGCGCGGGGGCGAGCCGGCGGATCGCCGGAGGCGGCTCGCCGAGCGTCGAGCCGTCCTCGGCCCACGCGGCCGCGTCGGCGCGCCGCGAGAGACGGACGAACCACCGGGTGAGCGCGGCCATCACCAGCAGGCCGAGCCCGTCGCGCGCGAAGAGGAAGCGCGCGTCGAGCCACGCCGCCTTCGCGGGAATCGGGTGGCGAATCCATGGGAAGACCGTGGTCCGCCCCGGCAGGAGCAGCCAGAAGAGCACGAAGCCGAGCGGCACGAAGCCGGCGAACGCCTCCGCGAGCCGGTAGATGCGCGCCCCGCCCCAGCGGGCGTTGGCGAGGTAGAGCGACGCCGAGACGATCACGCCGCCCTGCGCGACGCCGAGCCAGAACAGGAGGTTCACCAGGAACGCCTCCCACGCCCGCAGCGCGGCCCCGCAGGCGAGCGCGACGCCGAACGCCGCGACGCCGGCGGCGGCCAGCGCGGCGCACCCGGGCGCCAGCGACCGCCGCGCGCTCACGGCGGCGCCCCCCGCTGGAGCTGGCGGAGGTAGAGCACGAGCTGCCAGCGCTCGGACGCGGACATCGCGTCGCCGTAGGCGGGCATCACGACGCTCCCGTCGCGGATCGTCGCGTAGAGGTAGCCGTCGCTGCGCTCGGTCGGCTGCCCGAGCGTCAGGTTGGCGGCGGGGACCAGCGTGTGGTCGGCCACCGGACCGTCGCCCATACCGGCGCTGCCGTGGCACGGGGCGCAGTTGGTCGTGAACAGCCGCTTCCCGTGCGCGAGGCGCTCCGGCGTCGGCGCGAGGGGATTCGTGAGCGTCGTCGCGGCCACGTCCCGGCTCATCGGCGGCTCGCCGCCCGCGACCGGGAGCGTGCCCGCGGGCATCACGCGGGGCGGGACGGCAAGTGGCTGCACGGCCGCGCCCCGGAACATGTCGTGGCTCCAGGGCCAAGCCCGGGCCTCGCCCGCGCCGAGCACGAAGATCGACGCCACGCCGAGCACCCGAGCGACGTCACGTCTGGTCGTGGCGCACCTCCGCCGCGCCGGCCGCGCGCAGCGCCGCCTCGATCATCGCCCCGTGCGCCGGGTGGCAGCGCACGACCACGCCGAAGCGGTCGTCGCTGAATCGTGGGTGGTAGTCGGGCTCGGGGTCGAGCCGGGGGAAGCGGGCGTGGACGAGGAAGCCCGTGAGCCCGGCGAGCGCACCGAAAAGGATCGTCAGCTCGAAGGCGATGATGACGAACGGCGGGATCGAGACGATCGGCATACCGCCGGTGACGTGCGGGTACTCGAGCGAGAGGCCGATCGTGAGCCAGAAGCCGCAGGCGCAGCCGGTGAGCCCGCCGAGGAGCACCCAGAGCCGCACGGGGCTCCGGCGCTGCCCGAGCGCGTGCTCGAGCGCCTCGCACGGGAAGGGCGAGAACACCTGCGCCAGCTCGACGCCCGCCCGCCGCACGGCCTCGACGCCGCGCACGCACGCGGCCTCGTCGGGGAAGAGGCCCGTCACGCGCAGCGCGTCGGTCATGCCGCCCGCGCCTCGGTCACCTCGTGCGCCCGGTGCAGCCACGGGATGCCCTCCTTCAGCTCGGTCATGGACACGATGGGCAGGAACTTGGTGAAAAGCGTGAACCACATGAGGAACCAGGCGAAGCTCGCGCCGGTGATCGTCATCTCGACCCACGTGGGGTGGTAGACGCCCCACTGCGACGGCATGAAGTTGGTCGCCAGCGAGCCCGCGATGATCACGAAGCGCTCGAGCCACATGCCGACGTTGATGAACAGCGAGATCACGAACAGCGCGCGCAGGTTGCGGCGGATGCGCGGCGAGAAGAGCAGGAGCGGAATCACGCAGTTGCAGGTCACCATGGTCCAGGAGAGCGGCGCGTACGGGCCGACATAGCGCAGGCGAAAGGTCGCCTGCTCGAAGGGATTGGCGCTGTACCAGGCCATGAAGCTCTCGGCGGCGTAGGAGTAGGTGACCACCAGCGACATCAGGAGGATCACCTTGGCGAGGCTGTCGAAGTGCCAGGGCGTGATCGCCTCCTCGAGGCCGAGGAGGCGGCGTACGGGGATCAGCAGCGTGAGCACCAGCGCGCATCCCGAGAAGATCGCGCCGGCGACGAAGTAGGGCGCGAAGATCGTGCTGTGCCACCCGGGGAGCTGCGCCATCGCGAAGTCCCAGGACACGACGCTGTGCACGGAGATCACGAGCGGCGTCGCGAGCCCGGCGAGCAGCAGGTACGCCATCGAGAAGTGTCGCCACTGCTCGGCGGTGCCGTGCCAGCCGAGCGCGAGGAGCGTGTAGAAGCGCCGCCGCCAGCCCGTCGCCGCGTCGCGTGCCGCGGCGACGTCGGGGACGAGGCCCATGAAGAGGAAGGTGACGCTCACGATGAGGTAGGTGCTCACGGCGAACGCGTCCCATACCAGCGGCGAGCGGAAGTTCGGCTGCAGCCAGCGCTCGTTGGGGTAGGGCAGCAGCCAGTAGAAGAACCAGACCCGCCCGAGATGGATGAGCGGGAAGAGCCCGGCGGTCATCACCGCGAACACGGTCATGGTCTCGGCGGCACGGTAGACGGGCGTCCGCCAGCGGCTGCGGAAGAGGAAGAGGATCGCCGAGATGAGCGTGCCCGAGTGGGCGATCCCGACCCAGAAGACGAAGTTCGTGATGTACGTCGCCCACATGACCGGCTGGCGCAGCCCGGTCACGCCGAGCCCGGTCCACACCTGGAACATCCAGGTGGTCGCGCCGGCGGCCACCATCGCGGCGAGGAGGGCCACCAGTGTCCAGTAGGCGCGCCCGGGCGGCGCCAGCGTGCGCAGCACGAGCCGGTTGATCCCGGCGTAGTCGAGGTCGTGCCCCGGCGCGCTCACGTCGCCTCCGGGGGGCGGAAGAGCTGGCGGAGGTAGACCACCGCCGGCTCGGTGCCGAGCTCTTCGAGGGCGCGGTAGGCGCGCCGCCGGTGCTCGTCGCGGCGGCGCACCATCGCGCTGCCCGCGTCCTTGAGGTCGCCGAAGGTGATCGCGCGGGCGGGGCAGGTCTGCGCGCACGCGGGCACGATCTCGCCGTCGCGCAGGGGACGCTGCGCGGCGCGGGCGTCCATCTCCGCGGCGCGGATACGCTGCACGCAGAAGGTGCACTTCTCCATGACGCCGGCCCCGCGCACCGTGACGTCGGGGTTGAGCTGGAGGTGGAGAGGCGCCGGCCACTCGTTCCTGAACCAGTTGAAGCGCCGCACCTTGTAGGGGCAGTTGTTGTTGCAATAGCGGGTGCCGATGCAGCGGTTGTAGACCTGCCCGTTGAGGCCCTCCTCGGTGTGGAACGACGCGAACACCGGGCACACCGGCTCGCAGGGGGCGTGGTCGCACTGCTGGCAAAGCATCGGGGCGAGGTAGAGCGGCGGCGCGTCCGGCCCCTCGGGCACGAAGCGCTCGATGCGGATCCACGACATGATGTGGCCCCTGCCGACCTCGACGGGCCCGACGACCGGCACGTTGTTTTCGGCGTAGCAGGCGGTCACGCAGGCGCTGCAGCCGGTACAGGCGTTGAGGTCGATGGTCATGCCCCACTGGTGCGAGGGATACACGTGCTCGGGCCGGATCTCCGACGGCTCGGGGATCGCCGGCTCCGCGCGGGGCGGAACGCCGCCGTGGCGAAGGTCCGCGAGGCTGAGCGCCTCGATGATCGGACGGCCCATCATCGAGGACATGCCGACGGGCGACACGAGCGCCCGGTGTGCCCCGGTCCGCGCGGCCGTCACCGCCACGGTGCGGGCGCCGAGCGGCAGCACGCGCCAGGGGTTGTTGCCGCGGTCCGTGGCATAGCGCCCGTAGGCCGTGTGCCCCTGCCCGAGCGGGATGGCGAGCACGTTCGGGCGCACGCCGACCGAGAGGTGCGCGGGCACCTCGACGTGGGTGTCCGCCACACGCAGGTCGACCACGTCGCCCTCGCCGGCGCCGAGGCCGCGGGCGGTGTCGGGGTGGATCTCGACCCAGCTGTCCCAGACGATCTGGGCGACGGGCTCCGGGGTCTCCTGCAGCCAAGGCTTGTCGGCCCCGCGGCCGTCGTAGAGGAGCAGGTGGGGGAAGGCGAGCAGCGTGAGGCCGGCCGGCGCCAACGCGGTGTCGAGCCGCGCGGCGAGCGCGTCGGCGCGCAGCGCGACCGCCGCCGCGGGCGGCTCGCGGTAGTGGCCGCCCGCGCGCAGCGCCTGCTCCCAGAAGGCGGCGAACGGCTCGGGCGCGCCGATCCGGTCGTGGTAGGCGCGCCAGGTCGCCACGACCGCCTCGGCCGTGTCCCGCCACGGCAGGGGCGCCGACGCGAGCAGCACGTCGCCGAGCGGGCGCGAGTCGACGACCGGCTGCATCACCGGCTGCGCGAGCGCCCTCACGCCCGGCCGGGGCGCCGCGTCGCCCCACGCTTCGAGCGGGTGATGGATCGGGAGCAGGAGATGGGCGGCCTCGGCGGTCTCGTCGGGCACGCCACCGCACCAGACGACGAGCCCCACGTGCCCGAGCGCCTCGGCGACGCCGAGGGTGGGCGGCAGCGTGAAAAGTGGATTCGTGCCTGCCACGACCAGCACGTCGATCGCCCCGGCGCGCATGGCTTCGACGAGCCCGGCCACGTCCCGCGAGGCCGACGGCGGCTCGACCTCCCCGCGGAAGACGGCCGTGCTGCCGAGGCTGCCGGTGGCGGCGGCGAGCACGAAGGCGGCCACGTGGAGCGCCGGATCGGTCGTCCCGGCGAGCACGACGGGCGCTGCGGCGGCGGCGAGCCGGCGCGCGAGGCGGCGGATCCGCTCCGCATCGATCCCGGTGCGGACGGCGATTGCCTCGGGCTCGTAGCCGGCGGCGAAGCGCGCCAGCGCGGCCGGATCGACGCCGCCGCGGACCGGCCCCTCGCGGGCGAGCACGGCGAGCAGGGCCAGCGCGAGCGACGCCTCGGTGCCCGGGCGCGCCGCGAGCCACTCGTCGCACCTGGCGGCGGTGAGCCCGAGGCGCGGGCCGACCCAGGCCGACCAGCCGATCGTCGGCTCGCCTTCGCGCGGGCGCGGCGCGCGGAACGCGGCGTACTGGCGCGTCAGCTCGACCGGCGAGCGCCACGTCTCGAGGAAGTCGGCACCGAAGCTCACGAGCACGTCGGCGGCGTCGAGGCGATACGTCGGCAAATCGCGGCGACCGAAGCAGCGCTCGGCGGCCGCGCGCGCCGGCTCGTCGTCGAGCGGCTCGTGGACGACCCAGCGCGTCGAGCCGAAGGCGGCGAGCCAGCGCGGAACGATCGCGTCGAGGGTGGGGCCGCCGGAGGCGCTCAGAAAGGCGACCCGGTCACGGCCTGCGGCGGCGGCGCTGCGCAGCGCCGTCCGCAGCGCCTCGAGCGCGGACTCCCACGACAGGGGGGTGAGCGCGCCGCCCGGCGTCCGCCGCCGCGGCCCCGCGAGCCGATCGGGGTTGTAGAGCCCCTGGAGCGCCGCCTGGCCGCGGGCGCAGAGCGCGCCGGCGCCGATCGGGTCGCGCGGGTTGCCCTCGAGCTTGACGACGCGGCCCTCGCGCACCCGCGCCACCACGCCGCAGCCGGCGGGACATTCGTGGCACGCGGTGGCGTAGAACGTGGGCACGCCCGGGATCACGTTCTCGTCGGGCACGACGTAGGGCATGAGCTGGCGGCTCGGCACCTCGCCGCAGGCCGCCGCCGCGCCCGTGATCGCGGCCGCCTTCAGGAATCCGCGCCGGGACAGCTCGGCCGCCATCACGCCTCCCCTAGTAGTGGCACAGCGAACAGTCCTTGCTCACGCCGCGCGCGGTGTGGCACCCGATGCAGAACCCCATGTCGATGTCGCGGACCGGCTCGACCCGGTCCATGGTCTCCACCGGCCCGTGGCACTCCTGGCAACGGACGCCCGCGAGCACGTGCGGCCGGTGCGCGAAGCGCACGAAGTCGGGCAGCGTGTAGACCCGGTTCCACGCGATCTCGAACGCCGGCTGCCGGTGATCCGTCCACGGCTGCGTCACCGCCGGCAGCGCGCCGTGCTCGTTCATCTGCTCGTGACAGCCGACGCAGCGCCCGACCGGGGGGACGCCGGCGGTCGGCGAGCGCCGCGCGTACTCGTGGCAGTACTCGCACGGGATGTGCCGCTCCCCCGCGTGGATCCGATGGCTGAAGGCGATCGGCTGGACCACGTCGCGCCGCGGGGACCACGGACGCTGCGAAAGCGCGGCGGTGAGACCCCCGGCGACCAAAAGCAGGAGTACGACGGGCAGCACGAAGCGTGTCACCGCCCGGCCTGCGCATGGGGAGGATGCAGCGCGGTGGCCGCGCTCGACGCCACGGTAAGCGGCGTGCCGTCCGGCGCGGTCCCGTTGCGGGCGAGGAGGTAGGCGACGACGCCGAGATACTCGTCGCCGGAGAGAATCGCCGGCTGATCCGCCGGCATGGTGGCGGACACGAAGTCGTAGACGTCCTTCGCGGTGCGGAACTTCTGCCGGCGCAGCCGCTGATAGGCCCGCGGCTCGACCGGCAGCGCGCCCGCGCCGATGAGCTCGGGCGCGCGCAGGCCCTTGAAGGCGGCGTCCTTGCCCTGCCCGTCGGGGCCGTGGCAGCGGGCGCACTGGCGCTGATAGGTACGCGCGCCGGCCTGCACCTGCGCGGCCGTGAAGCCCCAGGCGGGCAGGGCCGCCAGCACGAGCGCCGCCGCGGCCGACGCACCGACGCGCGCGTCAGGCCTGCGCCGCCTGGCGAGCATCCCGCGCGTCCCCGGCGAACCGCGCTGCCACCACCCGCCAGTTCACGTTCGCGAAGAAGGCGTCGATGTACTTCGCGCGCTCGGTCGGCTTGTAGTCGACGAGGAAGGCGTGTTCCCACACGTCCATCACCAGCAGCGGCCGGAAGCCCGCGGGATGCCCGTGCTCGTGCAACGATATCCAGTGGTTGCTGAGCCGTCCGGTCTCCGGGTCCTGATAGAGAAGCGCCCAGCCGACGCCGCGCATGCTCGCCACGGCGGTGAAGTCCCGTTGCCAGCGCTCGAACCGCCCGAACGTCCGATCGAGCTCGCGGTAGAGGGGCGAGTCGCGCCCGGGGGGCTCGAAGCGCGGCGTGAGGTTCTCGAAGTACAGCTCGTGCAGCCGCATGCCGTTGTACTCGAAGCCCAGTCGGCGGGTGAGCTCGCTGTACGCGGGCGTGCCCGCCTTGCCTCCCGCCGCGAGCTCGGCGAGCTGCTCGTTCAGCCGGTTCGTGTTGTTGACGTACCCGGCATACAGCTCGAGATGCGTCTCGATCTGCAGGGTCGAAAGGCCGTGCAGGCCGGTCAGCTCGAATACCTTCACGGGATACGGTGCGATCATGCGCTCCTCCTCGAGACCACGGCGGTCATATATGGGACACAATGCAATTATATTGGAGCCAATACATCCGCTACCCGCGTACGTCAACTCCAGTTGCCCGCTGCGCCGTGCGGAGCTAAAAATTGCGTATGGAGCATGGAGGTGATGAGTTTCCCGAAAAACTCGAACAGAAGGAGCGGGCGGAGGAGGATCTCTTCTTCGCCCGCCGCGATCGGATGCTCGTCGAGCAGGCGCGGGCGCGCCGCGAGGACCGCCGGCGCCGGCGCCTGCAAGCGCTCGTGCGCATGCGCTGCCCCGACTGCGGAGCGCAGCTCGTCAGCGTGAAGCATCACGGAGTCGCCGTGGAGGAGTGCCCCGCGGGGCACGGCTTGTGGATGACGCGGGCCGAGCTGCACACGCTCGCCCGGCGCGAGCGCGACTCCTGGATCGGACGCTACTTCTACCGGCCGCGGCCGCTGCTCGAGTAGCATGGCCGTGCTCAGTGGCCGGCGGAGACCATCGCCGCCACGGTGAACCAGTCCGGAACGTCGCCCACCTTCTCGCCCTGATTGAAGTACCAGCCCTGCTCGCCCGGAAAGCGCGCGCTCGGCAGCGACGCCTTGGTGGCGTGCTCGAGTTGCTCGTCGACCATGACGATCGCCGGGACGAAGCCCATCTCGTCGGGATAGCGGATCGAGTTGGCGCCGCCCGGGAAGGCCTGATGGCGGAAGCTGAAGTCGTTGATCCAGATCTTCCACAGCTCGCCCGAGCGGTCGTAGATGTCGGTGAACGGGATCACCCACGCTTCCTTGTCGATGAAGATCACGCGCTTGCCGTAGGCGTACTGCGGCAGCTTGGACACGCCCTCGATGGCGTAGACGTGGCGCTTCTCCCACCCCTCGTCGAACGCCCAGTCGACCTTCGGGTCCCACTGCGCGGGATAGTGCTCGCCGTGCATGGGGGCGATCACGTCGCGCTCGCCGAGGTAGCGCCACGTCATCCAGGCCGGCTGGCCGGCGTAGCCGTAATAGCTGTCGACGTCGGTGTCCTGGCCGAAAAGCGCGTCGGAGCGCTGGGCGCTGGAGAGTCGCCGCACCCGGCGCAGCGTCGGCAGGTAGAGCCAGGAATCGTCCTGCTTGTTCGGGTCGAGGTAGCGGTAGCCGAGCGCGCCGACGCCCTTCAAGTCGAAGGGCTCGAGGATGGGGTAGAGGCCCTCCTGGGCGCGGTAGCCGTTGGGGTTCGGCATGTCCGGCTTGGGGTCGATGTATAGGCGCCCGGTCCAGAAGAGCCGGCGAAAGTGGTCGAGCAGAAAGTGCCGCTCGACGGACATCGGGCCGTGATCGGCGATGCTGCCCGTGTCGGCGTCGAAGTTGCGCAGGTCGACGTCGTCGGTGGTGAGAAACTGATAGTTGTAGTTCCACATGATCTTCATCGCGATCTGCGGGTCCTTCGCGTCGAGGTTCGGGAAGGGCAGGCCGGCGACGTAATCGAGGACGTGGAGCCCGTCGGCCGAGAGCCGCACCTGGGAAGCGTAGCGCTCGGTCGCCTCGCGGTAGGCCTTCGGCCACACGATGTGCCGCGTCGGCACGATGGTGATCGGCCAACCGTGCTTGATGCACCAGGCGAGCCCCGGCGACACGAGATCCTTCACCGCGCCGAGATTCTGCTCGGTGACGTGGTCGCCCGGCGCGACGTCTGCCCACACGGGCGCGCCCCAGGCCGAAAGCAGCGCGACGATCGCGGCCGCCCACCAGGGGAGGAGCCTGCTCCGCATGTCAGGAGGTCCTTTCTCCCCCGTGATGCTACGGGTCGTGCGCTCGTTTGCATGCTACACCCCGAGGGCAACGCGTCAACGCCGTATTCGCGCGCCCTTGTCCTTTGGCGCGGCGGCGCGGTAGCGTGCGCGCATGGCGGTGGTCGCCATCTCGCGCGAGATCGGCACGGCCGGCAATCAGGTGGGCCTGGCGGTGGCGCGCGCGCTCGGCTGTGCGTTCGTCGACCGCGAGATCATCGTCGAGGCGGCGCGGCGCTACGAGGTCGCGGCGGAGCGCCTCGCCGACGTCGACGAGCGCGCGCCGTCGTTCTGGCAGCGGTTCGACCGCGAGCGGCGCCGGCTTCTGGTTTTCATCCGCGCGGCGCTACTCGACCGGCTCGCGGATGGCGCCTGCGTCGTGACCGGACGGCTCGCCCCGATGCTGCTGCGCGACGTCCCGCCGGTGCTCCTCGTGCGCGTGACGGCGCCGCTCGACGTCCGCGTCCGGCGGGTCATGGCGGAGGCACGACTGGACGAGCCCGCGGCCCGGGCGCAGATCGCCGCCTACGAGCGTGAGCTGGCGGCGCAGGCGCAGTCCCTCTTCGACCTGGAGGACTGGCGCGATCCAGTGCACTACGACGTGGTCGTCAACACCGCGCGCCTCGCCGTCGAGGAGTGCGCCGCGCTCGTCGTCCGCGCCGCGGAGGCTGAGGCCCATCGCCCGAGCCCCGCCGTGCTCGCCCGCCTGCGCGACCACGCGCTCGCCGCCGCCGTGCACGCGGCGCTCGGCCGCGAGCGCACGCTCGGCGCGCTCGCGATCGAGGTGGCGTCGGAAGGCGGCCGGGTGACGCTCGGCGGCGCGGTCATCGGGCCGGCGCACGCCGCGCGGGCGCGGGCGATCGCCGCGGCGGTGCCGGGCGTGCGCGAGATCCTCTGCCGCTCCGCGGAGCCGGTCCCGATCCCTCCCGTCGAGCGGGTGTGATCGCCGCAGGCGGGCGCGGGCTCACCACAGCGCGCTCCGATAGTGATTGCGGATGCGCCGATCCTTCGGCTCGAGCACCACGGCAGGAGAAATCCGCAGGTCCTCGTCGTTGACGAGTTGGATGGCGCGTGCCGAGAGCAGGTCGACGCGACCGGCATACAGCCAGGCGACGACGTGCGTGTCGAGGTAGATCAGGGCTTCCACGCCTTCGACCGATCCAGGTGCACGAGCGGCCGTGGGTCGCCGATCAGTACCGAGGAGCGGGGCTACCGCGCCGCGGCGCGCGCGCCCTGGCCGAGCGCTCCGAGCAGCGCACCGCTCGTGTCCGACACGTCCACCGCGGCCTCGACCGAGAGGCCGACGCGCAGCGGCCGCGCGGCCGGCGGGTCGTCGAGCACGATCTTCACCGGCACGCGCTGGACCACCTTCACCCAGTTGCCCGAGGCGTTCTCCGGCGGAAGGAGCGAGAACACCGCGCCGGTGCCCGAGGCGATGCTGTCGACGCGCCCGTGGAACACCGCCCCGGGGTAGAGGTCGACGCGCAGCTCGGCCGGCTGTCCGACGCGCACGCGCGCGAGCTGCGTCTCCTTGAAGTTCGCCACGACGTAGAGGTCGAAAGGCACGAGCGCCATGAGCGGCTGGCCGGCCTCGACGCGCTGGCCCACCTCGACGGCGCGGCGGGTGACCACGCCGCGCAGCGGCGCGGTGAGGGTCGCGTAGTCGAGGTCGAGCTCGGCCCGGCGGCGGGCGCTCTCGGCCTCGCGCACGATCGCGCGGTCGTACGCGCCGCCCGGCCCCGCGGGGCCGAGGGTCGCCTGCGCGCGCTCGAGCGCGCGCGCGACGGAGTCGTGCCGCGCCCGCGCGACGTCCACCGCGATGCGCGCCCGGTCGAAGTCGTCGGCCGAGACCACGTTCTGCCGGCGCAAGCGCGACACGCGATCGAGCTCGAGGAGCGCCTGCTCGAGCTGCGCAGCGGCGAGCGCTTGATCGGCGCGCGCGGCGGCGACCGCGGCCACCTCCTCGTCGACGGTCTGGCGTGCCCGCTCGAGGGCGGCTGCGGCCTGGTCGAGGCGCACGCGGAAGTCCGTCGGGTCGAGCTGGACGAGGACGCTGCCCGCCTCGACGACGTGGTTGTCGTCGACGGGCACGGCCACCACGGCGCCCGCGACCCGTGGCGTCACGTTGACCACGTGCGCGTCGACGTAGGCGTCGTCGGTCCCGACGTGCGTGAGCGTCCAGAGGAAGTAGCGGCCGGCGACGACGAGGAGCGCGAGCAGCACGAGCGCCCCGGCCCCGAGCATGGAGCGGCGCCGCGCCATCAGTGTGCCGCCGCCACGCCGCGCTCCGGCGGTCGCGTGTAGGGCATGAGCGCGATCCCGACGAGGATGAGGACCGCGACGCCGCCGGCGAGGAGGAAGGCGTCCTCGAAGGCGAGCATGGCGGCGTGTGCCTGCATCTGCTCGTAGAGGAGCGCGGCTCCCTGGCGGGCGCTCACCCAGAAGCCGCGCGCGGCCATGGCGCCGGGGATCGCCGCCAGCGCGTGGCGGAACGGCGGGTGGAGCGGAGAGGCCCAGCGCGAGAGCACGGCCTGGTGGTACTGTTCGCGGCGGACGAGCAGGGTGCCCATCACGGCGATGCCGGTGCTCGCGCCGAGGTTGCGCATCAGGTTGTAGATGCTCGCGGCGTGGCTCATCTGCTCGCGCGGGAGGCGGGCGAGCGCCGTGGTCGAGAGGAGCGTGAAGATGAAGCCCATGCCTGCGCCCCCGAGGAGGCTCGGCCGCACGATCTGCCACCAGCCGAGGTCGAGGTTGAAGTGCGACATCTCCCACTGGGCGACGATCAGCATGGAGACGCCGCTGGCGATGAGCAGGCGCGGATCGACGCGGCGGGCGAGCCGTCCGACGAAGAACATCGCGAGCCCGGTCGCCATCCCGCGCGGCGCCATCGCCCAGCCGGCCTGGGAGGCGCTGTAGCGCATGAGGTTCTGCAGGTAGAGGGGCCAGAGCACGAGGCTGCCGAAGAGCACGAAGGCGAGCAGGCTGATCAGCCCGCAGCCCGTGGCGAACGCGCGCTCGCCGAGCAGGCGCAGCTTCACCACGGGGTTCGCGACCCGCAGCTCCCAGACGGCGAAGGTTCCCAGCGCCACGGCCGCCGTCGCGGTGAAGGCACGCACCCAGCCGGCGTTGAACCAGTCGGCGCGCTGGCCGCGGTCGAGCACGATCTGGGTGGCGCCGAGCCCCAGCACGAGCAGCGCGATGCCCACCCAGTCCGCGCGCTCGCCGCGGCGGCGGAGGTAGGACGGCTCCTCGAGGAAGCGCGAGGCCATGAGGAGCGCGACGAGGCCGATCGGCAGGTTGATGTAGAAGCACCAGCGCCAGCTGTAGGTGTCCGTGATCCAGCCGCCGAGCGTCGGGCCGATCACCGGTGCGACCATCAGCCCGACGCCCCAGGTCGCCATCGCGATCGGCTGCTCGTCGGGCGGGAAGGTCTCCATGAGGATCGCCTGCGAGGACGGCAGCATGGCGGCGCCGCCGAGCCCCTGGACGATGCGGAAGAGCACCATCGTGCGCAGGTCCGGCGCCGCGCCGCACATCATCGAGGCGAGCGTGAAGATCGTGATGCTGGCGAGGAAGTAGCGCTTGCGGCCGAAGCGGCCCGAGAGCCAGCCGGTCATCGGGATCACGATGCCGTTGGCCACCAGGTACGAGGTCAGCACCCAGGTGATCTCGTCGACGCTGGCCGAGAAGGCGCCCTGCATGTGCGGCAGCGCGACGTTCACGATGCTCGTGTCGAGGACCTCGAGGATGGTCCCCAGCATCACGGAGATCGCGACCAGCCACTTTCCGGCCTCGGGGCGCGGCATGAAGCGGCGAACCATACCAGCCGGCCGCGGCCGACGCACGCCGCGCCGACCTCACGGCGGCCGGGGCCCGACGCCTTCGGCGAGCACGATCCGGTCGCGCGCGAGGTTGCCCACCCGCCCCTCCGCCAGCGCGAGCGGCGGGCCTGCCCGCGCGTGCTCGACCAGCCGGCGGTACTCGGGCTCCGTCGCAATCACCCCCACGCCGGCGGCGATCCCGTCGGGTCCCGCCACCGGCACGTCCCGGCCGAGGTAGACCACCAGCGGCCGGATCGGCGCGCCCGAGAAGACGATCGGCGCCGGCGGCGGGAAGCGGGCGGCCACGGCGGCGGCGAACGCCCGCAGCGAGTCGCGCCGGCTGGCCGCCTGCTCGAGCGCCGGGACCCCGGCGACCATCCAGACGGCGCTCCCGGCGGCCAGGAGCCCGAGCCCGATGGGCCAGGCCTCGAGGGCCGTCACCCCGACCAGGACCCCGATTCCCACGCCGAGCAGGGCCGCGGCCGCCGGCGCGCCGCCGGGGGTGGCGGCGAGCAGCGCGTCGAGGTTGCTGCGGTCCGATGCCGAGAGCAGCGCCGGCCGCACGACCACGGCGCCCACCCCGGCCACGATCGCGAGGCCGGCTCCGAGGGCGATCGCCGCGCGGCGCGGGGCGACGCGCGACCGGCGCACCACCGGCCCCCGCAGGAGCGCGACGGCCGCCGGGGCGGCGAGCAGCGCGAGCGCCGGCAGGCTCGGCAGCAGGTAGTAGCGCAGCTTCCACTCCGCGGGCGTGAAGGCGATCACCGGCGCCAGCGCCCACGCGATCAGGAAGCGCGTTCGCGGGTCGCCGAACCCACCGCGACGCCAGAGCCGCCAGAGCGCGTAGGCGACCAGCGGCGTCCACGGCAGCGCCACGAGCGGGAGATGCTCGGGATAGTAGCGCAGGTGCCAGAGCAGCGGCCGCGGGGAGTAGGGCTGGCCCGCGATCAGCCCGCCCGCCAGGTTGCGCAGATAGCGCCCGACGAGGTGCTCGCGCACGAAACGGCCCCGCCAGCCGGCGAGCGCGATCGCGTACCAGCCGCCGCCGAGAAGGGCGAGCGCCACGGCGCCGGGCGCCGTGACGAGACGGCGGAGCCGGCCTGGTGCGCGCTCCCAGAGCGCGAGGCCGCCCAGCGTGAGCGCGAAGAGGGCGGGGGCGACCGGCCCTTTGGCGAGGGTCGCGAGGCCGAGCAGCGCGAGCGCGGCCGTGGCGTCGCGGCGGCGCCCGTCCTGCCACGCCCGGAACCCGAGCACCAGCGCGGCCGTGAGCAGCAGCACCAGCAGCGCGTCGGGCCGCGCGACGCGAACGTGATCGAAGAGGGCGGGCATGGTGGCGAGCAGCCCCGCAGCCACGAGCCCGTCGGGTTGCCCGAGCAGCGTCCCGCCGGCGCGCGCGGTGACGCCGACGAGCGCCGCGCCCGCGAGCGCGGACGGCAGCCGCACGGCGGCCTCCGAAAAGCCCGTGAGCGCGCACGGCACGGCCGCGAGCCAGTGGTAGAGCGGCGGCTTGTCGGGCAGCAGCGTGCGGTCGAATTCCGGCCAGAGCCAGTGGCCGGCGGCGACGTCCTGCACGATGCCCGCCTCGCGCGCCTCGTCGTCGCCGACGATGTCCGCGGCGCCGAGCCCGTGCAGCGCGGCGAGCAGGTAGAGCGCCGCGAGCGCCCAACCCGCGCGGTCAGCCCACGACCGCAAACCGCCGCTCACCGCGCGCCGGAACCGGCTGCGCCTCGACGCTCGTCACCCGCGCCGCCGGCGGTCCCCGCCGTGCCCAGGCGACGATCGCGTCGACGGCCGCCGGCGCCCCTTCGATCTCGGCCTCCACGCCGCCGTCGGCGAGGTTGCGCACCCAGCCGCCCACGCCGAGCCGCCGCGCCTCCTCGGCCATCGCACCGCGGAACCACACGCCCTGCACCCGGCCGCGGACGAGCAGATGGGTCCGCACCGCCGTCATGCGCCCACGAGCTTGCGGAACGCGTCCTCGTCGAGGAGGCGCAGGCCGAGCTTCTCGGCCTTGGTGAGCTTCGAGCCCGGATCGGCGCCCACTACCACGAAGTCGACCTCCTTGCTCACGCTCGAGACCACGCGGCCGCCGAGCGCCTCGATCCGCCGCTGCGCCTCGGGGCGGGTCATGCTCGCGAGTCCGCCGGTGAGCACGAGCTTCCGCCCCGAGAGCGGGCCGTGGGTCCGCCGGACCGGCGCGGGCCGCACGCCGGCGGCGAGCAGCCGCTCGATCACGCGGCGATTCTGCCGCTCGGCGAAGAACTGGTGGATGCTGCGCGCGACCTCCGGGCCGACGTCGCGCACCTCCTGGAGCGCCTCCTCGCTCGCCTCCATGACGCGCTCGAGCGTGCCGAAGTGCTCGGCGAGCGCCTTCGCCGTCGCCTCGCCGACCTGACGGATGCCGAGCCCCACGAGGAAGCGCGACAGCGGGACCGTCTTGCTGCGCTCGAGCTGCACCAGCAGGTTCTGCGCCGACTTCGTCCCCATGCGCTCGAGCGCGACCAGCGCCTGCTCGTCGAGCCGGTAGAGGTCCGCGAAGTCGCGCACCAGCCCGCGGTCGACGAGCTGCTCGACGAGCTTCTCGCCGAGCCCCTCGACGTCCATCGCGCCCCGCGCGCCGAAGAAACGGATCGCCTGCTTGAGCTTGGCCGGGCAGGCGAGGTTGATGCAGCGGTAGGCGACCTCGCCCTCGGGACGGACCACTTCGGCGCCGCACACGGGGCAGCGCGCCGGCATGCGGAAGCGGCGCTCGCGGCCGGTGCGCTCGTCCACGAGGACCTTCACCACGTAGGGGATCACGTCGCCGGCCCGCTCGAGCAGAATCGTGTCGCCGATGCGGACGTCCTTGCGCGTGACCTCGTCCATGTTGTGGAGCGAGGCGTTGCGCACGGTGACGCCGCCGACGCGCACGGGCTCGAGCTCGGCGATCGGCGTGAGCACGCCGGTGCGACCGACCGAGGGCACGATGTCGCGCACCCGCGTGACCGCCTGCCGCGGCTTGAACTTCCAGGCCACCGCCCAGCGCGGCGCGCGGGAGACCTGGCCGAGCGCGCGCTGGAGCACCAGGTCGTTCACCTTGATCACGAGCCCGTCGATCTCGAAGGGCAACCGGTCGCGCTCGGCGTCGAGCGCGGCGAAGGCCGCGGCCAGCTCGTCGAGGGTGCGGGCGACCGTGTGGCGGGGCACGGGGCGCAGGCCCCACTCGGCGAAGGCTGCGAGCAGCTCGGCCTGGGTGCGCACGCCGAGCCCCTCGAACGCGCCCACGCCGTGGCAGACGAGATCGAGCGGGCGCGCCGCGGTGACGCGAGGATCGAGCTGCTTGAGCGAGCCGGCCGCCGCGTTGCGCGGGTTGGCGAACACCGGCTCGCCCGCCTCCTCGCGCTCGCGGTTGAGGCGCCGGAAGGGCTCGAGCGGTAGGTAGACCTCGCCTCGGACCTCGAGCCGCGCGGGCACGGGACGCCCGGGGTGCAGCGTGAGCGGCACGCTGCGGATCGTGCGGATGTTGACGGTGACGTCCTCGCCGACCGTGCCGTCGCCGCGCGTGGCGCCGGTCGCCAGCGTGCCGTGCTCGTAGACGAGCTCCACGGCGACCCCGTCCATCTTGGGCTCGCACGCGTACTCGACGTGCGCGCGCTCCGCGAGCTTGCGCACGCGCGCGTCGAACTCGGCCACCTCCTCGCGGCTGGTGGCGTTGGCGAGCGAGAGCATCGGGTGGCGGTGGCGCACGGGCTCGAACTTGGAGAGCGGCGCGCCGCCCACGCGCTGCGTGGGCGAGTCGGGCGTGACCAGCTCGGGGTGCGCCTTCTCGAGCGCCTCGAGCCGGCGGAAGAGCGCGTCGTACTCGGCGTCGGTGATCTCGGGGGCGTCGAGCACGTAGTAGAGGTGATCGTGGCGGCGGATCTCGCGGCGGAGCCGCTCGACCTCCGCCCTCGCGTCGTGCGCGGCGGCGCGCGCCATCGCGAAGCTCTCTAGCAGCTTGACGCCTGCCCGTCATCTGGATACACGACGGGCGTGCCGCGCCGCCTCCTCGTCTTGCTCGTCGCGCTGGCGCTCGCTCCCGGCGCGGCCCGCGGCGTGACCCTCCCGGTGGTCGAGCGCACGCTCGGCAACGGGCTGCGCGTGCTGGTCAGCGAGGATCACTCCGCGCCGGTGGTCTCGTCGTACGTGTTCTACCGCTCGGGGTCACGCAACGAGCACGACGGCGAGACCGGGATCGCGCACCTGTTCGAGCACATGATGTTCAACGGCGGGAAGAAGTTCGGCCCCGGCGTCTTCGACGACCTCGTCGAGGGCAACGGCGGCTCGACCAACGGCTACACGACGCGCGACTACACGGCCTACCTCAACAACTTTCCGACCGAGGCCCTGCCCGTCATCCTCGACCTCGAGAGCGACCGCATGTGGCACCTGGCGCTCACGCCGCACAATCTCGAGCAGGAGCGGGGGATCGTGATGGAGGAGCGGCGGCTGCGCATCGACAACGACGTCGAGGGCGCGATGAACGAGGCCCTCTACCTCCACGCCTACGTGCGCAGCCCGTACCGCTGGGACACGATCGGCTTCATGGCCGACATCCGCAAGATCACGCTCGCGCAGGCGCGCGCGTACTTCGAGACCTACTACGCGCCGAACAACGCGACGCTCGTGCTCGTCGGCGACGTCGAGCCCGAGCCCGCCTTCGCGCTCGTCGCGAAGTACTTCGGGAAGATCCCGCGCCGCGCGCCGCCCGGGCCGGTGGATGCGGAGGAGCCGGTGCAGGACGGCGAGCGGCGGATCGTCGTGCGCAAGCAGGCCGAGCTGCCCGCAGTGCTCATCGGCTGGCACGCGGTGCGCGCGCTCGACACGGATCGGGCGCCGCTCGACGTCGCGGCCCAGGTCCTCGCCGAGGGCGAGAGCTCGCGGCTCTACCGCGACCTCGTGCGCGAGCATGAGGTCGCCACCCAGGTGGCCGCCGACTTCGACTGGGGGATCGACCCCGACCTGGTGACGGTCTACGCCCAGGCCCGTCCACACAAGGGGGCCGATGACCTCCTCGCGCGCATCGACGCCGTCCTCGCGCGGCTCGCCGCCGAGCCGCTGCCCGCCGACGAGCTCGCGAAGGCGAAGCAGCAGTTGCGCGCGCAGTACGTGCGCGGGCTCAAGACCGTGAGCGGCAAGGCGAACAAGCTCGGCTTCTTCCAGACCGTGTTCGGCGACTATCGTGCGCTCTTCGGCCTCGAGGCGGGCTGGGACGCGGTGGCGGCCGACGACGTGCGCCGTGTGGTCGCGACCTACCTCGTGCCCGCCCAGCGGACCGTCGTCGTGCTCGAGCCGCTCGGCGGCGGAGCGAAGCGATGAGGCTCTGGGCCGCGATCGGGCTCCTGGCGCTGCTCGCGGGCGGCGCCCGGGCCGCCGAGGAGCTGCGGCTCCCGCCGGTGACGCGGGCGACGCTCCCCAACGGGATGCGGCTGGTCGTGGCCGAGTACCACGAGCTGCCGCTGGTCGAGCTGTACGCCATCGTGGGCGCGGGCGCGGCCCAGGATCCGGCGGGCAAGGAGGGGCTCGCGCAGCTCGTCGCCGCGAGCCTCAAGCGCGGCGCAGGCGGGCTCTCGGCCGAGGCGCTGGCGCGCGCGATCGAGTCGCTCGGTGGGACGGTGACCGCCGCCGCGGGCAGCGACGGCACCACGCTCACGGCGGAGTTCCTGAGCAGCGACTTTTCCGCCGGGCTCGATCTCGTCCGCCGCGTGCTGCTGGAGCCCGCGTTCGACAAGGACGAGGTGCGCCGCGCGCGCGACGAGCAGGCGGCGGGCATCGTGGCGGCGCTCGAGGACCCGTCGGCGGTCGCCGACAAGTGCTTCGCGGCGTTTCTCTACGGGACCTACGCGTACGGCCGGCCGGTCGAGGGGCGGCGGGCGAGCGTGGCGAAGCTCGACCGTGGCGACGTCCGGACCTTCTACGACCGCTGGTACCGACCGAACGACACGATCCTCGTGCTCGTGGGCGACGTGGGCGCGCCCGAGGCCGAGCGGCAGCTCGCCGGCGCCTTCGGGGCGTGGACGCCGCGCCCGGATGCGGTGGCGGCGCGGGCTCCTGCGCCGCCGCGCTGGAGCACGCGCCGCGTCCTGCTCGTCGACGAGCCCGACGCGACGCAGACGCAGATCCGCTTCGGCAACCTCTCGATCGCGCGCGCCGCCCCGGACTGGCTTCCGGCGCAGGTGGCGAACACGATCCTGGGCGGCGGCTTCACGTCGCAGCTGATCGAGGAGCTGCGCATCAAGCGGAGCCTCACGTACGCAGCCTGGAGCATGTTCTCCGCGCGGCTCATGGGGGGCGACTTCCGCATCGGGACCTTCACGAAGACCCCGACGTCGACGGAAACCCTCGCGCTCGCCCTCGACGTGCTCGGCGCCTTCCGCACGCACGCCCCCGACGCGAAGGCGCTCGAGAAGGCGAAGACGTATCTCCGCGGCCAGTTCCCGCTGCGGCTCGAGACACCCGACGCGCTCGCGGCGCGGCTCGCGGAGATCGAGTTCCAGGGCCTGCCGCGCGACGAGCTCGAGACCTTCCGCGGACGCGTGGCCGGGGTGAGCGCGGACGAGGTGCTGCGCGTCGCGCAGGCGGACATGCCGCCGCCCGATGCGGTGGCGGTGGTCGTGGTCGGCAAGGGGTCCGCGATCCGCGCGCCGCTCGAGGCGCGGCTCGGGCCGGTGAGCGTCGTCTCGCCCGACGCGTGCGAGGACCCGGCGTCGCTGCCGCGCCCGTGATCGCGGTGGGGCGCGCCGCGGGCGGCGCGCTCACCCCCGGGCGAGCGGCACGTTGACGTTGTATTCGAACGGCCCCCGCCCGATCGACACGAGCACGCTGCGCTTGGCGCGCAGCTCGATCATGCGGCGGCGGAACTCGGCGACCGAGCGCAGCGGCGTGCCGCCGAGCCCGAGGAGGCGGTCGCCCCGCTGCACGCCGATGCGGGCGACGGGGCTCCCGGGGCGCACGCGGGCGACGGCGAGGCCGTCGTCGCTCTGGCGCACGTCGAGCCCGAGCGCGCGCCACGCGAGCGCATCCGCGGCGCTTTCGGGGAAGCCGGCGGCCGCCAGGCGCACGTCCTCGTCCCGGCCGTCGCGGCGGCGGGTGACCGCCAGCGGCTCACCGGCGCCGTGCGCGGCGACGCGCTCCTCGAACTCCTCGCTCGAGCGGACGTCGTGGCCGTCGATGCGGGTGACGACGTCGCCGCGGGCGAAGCCCGCGGCCGCCGCCGGGCTGTCGGGCTCGACCGCGGTGACCACCACGCCCTTCTTCGCGCCGAAGTGCTGGGCGAGCTGCGGCGTGAGATCCTGCACGACGAGCCCGATCCAGCCGCGACGGACCTCGCCGAACGCGACCAGGTCGTGCATCACGCGCCGCGCGCGGTCGATGGGGATGGCGAAGCCGATACCGATGTTGCCACCGCTGCGGCTGTAGATCGCGGTGTTGATGCCGATCAGCGCGCCGTGGATGTTGAGCAACGGGCCGCCCGAGTTGCCGGGATTGATGGCCGCGTCGGTCTGGATCAGGTCGGTATAGGTATGGTCGTCGCTCCGCAGCGAGCGGCCGAGCGCGCTCACTACGCCGGTGGTCACCGTGTTCGAAAGGCCGAACGGGTTGCCGATCGCGATCACGGTCTCGCCGATCATGAGGTCGGCCGACGTGCCCATGGTGAGCGCGGGCAGCCCGTCGGCCTGGATCTTCACCACCGCGATGTCGGAGTCGACGTCGGCGCCGACGAGCTTGCCCGGCAGCTCGCGCCCGTCGGCGAGCGTCACGTGGATCTTGCTTGCCCGCAGCACGACGTGCTCGTTGGTGAGAACGGTCCCGTCGGACGCGACGATCGAGCCCGAGCCGAGGCTCGTGTAGGTGAAGCGGCGCGGTCGTGCGTCGAAGAAGTCGCGGAAGAACTGGTCGAAGAACGGATCCTCGGGGAAGCGGAAGGGCGAGCCCGGCCGCTCGACCACCTGCTCGGTCGAGATGTTCACCACCGCCGGCCCGTCGCGCTCGACCGCGTCGACCACGGCGCTGTGGCGCAACGGGTCGGCCTCGGTGCCTCCCGCGATCGCGCCCGCGGCGGCGAGCGCGATCGCGAGCATGCCGCTCAGGACCGCGCGCGTCCCTGCCATCCCGACCGCCGCGGCGCCCGGCGCGCCGCCCGACCCTCGCCCGGGAGCACGAAGTCGATCTGCCGCCGCTCGACCGACACGCCGGCGACCTCGACGCGCACCGGGTCGCCGACCCGGAAGGTGCGCCGCCCGCGCCGCCCGCGGAGCAGGTGCTGGGCCTCGACGTGCTCGTAGAAGTCGTCGCCGAGCGTGCTCACGTGGACGAGCCCCTCGACGAAGACGTCGCTCAGCTCGACGAAGAATCCGAACGACGTCACCCCGCTCACGAAGCCGTCGTAGACCCGCCCGACCTTGTCCTGCATGAACTGGATCTTCTTGAGCTGCACGATTTCGCGCTCCGCGTCCATCGCCACCCGCTCGCGGCGGGAGGCCTCCTCGGCGATGGCGGGCAGGTCGGGGGGCACGCGGCCCTGACCTCGCTGCGCGAGATCGAGCAGGCGGTGGATCACCAGGTCCGGGTAGCGCCGGATCGGCGACGTGAAGTGCGTGTAGCAGTCGGTGGCGAGCCCGAAGTGCCCGAGCGGCTCGGCCGCGTAGCGCGCCTGCTGGAGCGAGCGCAGGAGCACCGTGTTGATCAGCCGCTCCTCGGGCCGCCCGGCGGCGCGGGCCAGCACGTCGCGGAACGCGCCCGGCGTGACGCCGCGGCTGCCGAGATCGAGCCGCAGCCCGAAGCCCTCGAGGAAGCGGGCGAGCGCACGCACGCTCTCGTCGGTCGGCGGCTCGTGCACCCGGTGGAGGAAGGGGAGCTTGCGGCGGGCGAGCTCGCGCGCCACCGCCTCGTTGGCCGCGAGCATGAACTCCTCGATCATCTGGTGCGCGATCGAGCGCTCGGCGCGCACGATCTGCTCGGGGCGCCCGCGCAGGTCGAGGACGATCTCCGCCTCGGGGAGATCGAAGTCGAGCGCGCCGCGGTCGCGCCGCCGCGCGATCAGGAGCCGCGCGAGCGTTTCCGCGCGCTCGAGCGGGGCCACCAGGGGGCCGAGGGTCTGACGGACGCCGGGATCGCGATCGACCAGCGCCTGGCGGACCTGCGTGTAGGTGAGCCGGGCGGCGCTGCGGATGATCGCGGCGTGGAAGGCCGCCCCGAGCAGCCGGCCCTTGGCGTCGTACTCGAGGCGGACGATCTTGGTGAGGCGGTCCTCGCCGGGTTTGAGGCTGCAGATGCCGTTCGAGAGCGCCTCGGGCAGCATCGGGACGACGCGGTCGGGGAAGTAGACGCTGGTGCCGCGCGCGCGGGCCTCGGCGTCGAGCGCGCCGCCCGGCGCCACGTAGTACGAGACGTCGGCCACCGCCACGGTGAGCAGGAAGCCGGCGCCGAGCGGCTCGACGAGCACGGCGTCGTCGAAGTCGCGGGCGTTCTCGCCGTCGATGGTGACGATCGGAAGCCCGCGCAGATCGAGGCGCCCGCTCACGACGTCGGGCGGGACCGCGGCGGGAATGCGGCGTGCGGCGGCCACGACCTCGGGCGGGAACTCGAGCGGGAGGCCGTGCGCGTGGATCACCGCCTCGGTCTCGACGCGCGGGTCGGTGGCGGGGCCGAGCACGCGGGTTACCTGCGCCTCGGCGTCGGAGGCGGCGGTCGGGTAGCGGATGAGGTCGGCGACCACCATGTCGCCGTCCTTCGCCCCCGCGTCGGCGCCGCGCGGGACGACGATCGGCACGGTGAGCCGCTGCTCCTGGGGCACGAGCACGGCGGCGCCGCGCCCGCGCCGCAGCACGCCGATCACGCGGGTGACGCCGCGGGCGAGGACCTTGCTCACGCGCCCTTCGGTGCGCCCGCGGCGCTGGAAGCGCTCGACCCGCACGAGCACCCGGTCGCCGTGGAGGGCGGGACGCACGCCCTTCGCTGGTACGTAGACGTCGTCCAACTCGGGGTCGTCGGGGCGGCAGAAGGCGAACCCCGCGGGGTTCACCTCGAGGCGGCCGGCCACCAGCCCCTGGTGCTCCGCCAGCGCCCACTGATCGGCCCGGGTGCGCACGAGCGCGCCGCGCGCCTCGAGCGCGGCGAGCGCCGCCGCCGCCGCCTCGCGCTCCTCGCGGCCGACGCGTGCGGCGCGCAAGAGGTCGGCGCCGGCGACCGGCTTGCGGCGCTTGGCGGCCGCGGCGAGCAGCCGGGCCTCGAGCGAGGCGTCGCGAGGGGATGCCGTAGGCGGGCTACTCGGCGAGCACGGCCGCGGCGACCACTGACGTCCACAGCCCGTCGCGGTCCCCCATCGCCGACTGGGTGATGTTGCGGGTCACGACGATCTTGTCGCTCACGCGCCAGAGGTCCTTGCGCTCGTCGTAGCTCGTGTTGGGATCGAAGTCGACGCCGAGGACGGTGGCGAGCATCGTGGCCGCCAGGTCCTCCGCGTAATCACCCGCCTTGTCGTCCGTCTGGCCGAAGCTGTGGTGCTCCGAGAGGTAGCCGTACTGCGAGCGGTCGCGCGGGATGGCCACCCCGACCGAGGCCGCGATCAGCCGGTGCGGCTCGTTGGTCGCGTTCTCGCTCATCACCACGTGCAGGATCTGCCCCGGCTTGAGCAGCTTCATACCTTCCTGGGGCGGGATGAGCTTGCAGTGGGGGGGGAAGATCGACGAGACGCGCACGAGGTTGTACTGGGCGATGCCCGCGCTGCGCAGCGCCATCTCGAAGCTCGACAGCTTCTCGCGGTGCTTCCCCACCCCCTTGGTCAGGAAGATCTTCTTGGCGACGAAGCTCATCCCGGGCTCGATCGCGCGCACCTAACACGGAAGCGCCCGGGCCTCAAGCGCACGGCCGTCACTCGACGACCGCGAGCAGCTCGCCGGCCTCGACCGCCTGCCCGGGGCGCACTCGCAGCTCGCGAACGGTGCCGGCTCGCGGGCTGGCGATCTCGTTCTCCATCTTCATGGCCTCGATCACGAGCAGTCCGGTGCCCGCCTCGACCGTGGCTCCGACGCTCACCAGGACCGCGACGACCTTCCCCGGCATGCTCGCGTGCACCTCGCGCTCGCCGGTGTCGACGCCGCCGCCCGCCCGCGCGCGGAGCGCCCGGGCGTCGAGGAGCCGGAGCCGGTGGGTGCGGCCGCCGAGGGCGATCGCCCAAACGTCGCCGCGCGCGACCACGCCGACCTCGGTGACGACGTTGTCGATCAGGAGCGAGAAGCTCGCGGGCCCGGTGGCGCGGCCGTCGACCACGCGGACCTGGCCGTCGACGGCGACCTCGTATCGGCCCTCGCCGAGCGCGGTGACCTCGACCGTGCGGCTCGCCTCGCCCGCGAGCGCCGCGAACCGGGCGCGGCGCCCCGCCTCAGGCATAAAGCCCTTCGCGGCGTGCGGCCACGCGCCAGCGCGACGGCGCGGCGCCGTCGGCCGCCGGAGCCCCGGGGGCCGATCGCGCCGGCGCGCGCGAAGCCGCGGCGACCGCGGCGGCGATCGCCGGCAGGTCGGCCGCGAGGCCGGCGGCGGGCGGCCCCGGGCGGAACTCGCGGGCGATGAAGCCCGTGTCGATGTCGCCGCGGCGGAAGGCCTCGTGCCGGAGCGCCCAGCGGTGGAAGGCGACGTTGGTCACCGGGCCCACCACGACGTACTCGTGTAGCGCGCGCAGCATGCGGGCGATCGCCTCGTCTCGGCTGCTCCCCCAGGCGACGAGCTTCGAGAGGATCGGATCGTAGAACGTGGTCACCTCGAAGCCCTCGTAGACGCCGGAGTCGTCGCGGATGCCGATGCCGCCGGGCACCCGCAGGACCTCGATGCGCCCGGGTGCGGGCAGGAAGTTGTTGTCGGGGTCCTCGGCGTAGATGCGACACTCGATGGCCCAGCCGCGCTGGACGACGTCCGCCTGCGCGAAGCGCAGGGGCCGGCCGGCGGCGATCTCGACCTGCGCCTTGACCAGGTCGACGCCGGTCACCGCCTCGGTGATCGGATGCTCGACCTGGATACGGGTGTTCATCTCGAGGAAGTAGAAGCGCCGGTCCTGGTCGACGAGGAACTCGATGGTGCCCGCGCCCACGTAGTCGACCGCGCGCGCGGCCTGCACCGCCACCCGTCCCATCTCCTCGCGCGTCGCCGCGTCGATCGCGAGCGACGGCGACTCCTCGATCACCTTCTGGTGCCGGCGCTGGATCGAGCACTCGCGCTCGTAGAGGTGGACGACGCGGCCGTGCGTGTCGCCCAGCACCTGCACCTCGACGTGCCGCGGTCGCACGATGGCCTTCTCGACGTACACGCGGTCGTCGCCGAAGGCGTTCTTCGCCTCGGAGCGCGCCGCGCGCAGCGCGCTCTTGAGCTCGTCGGCGCGTTGCACGAGCCGCATCCCCTTGCCGCCGCCGCCGCCCGCGGCCTTGAGCATGACCGGGAAACCGACGCCGCCCGCGATGCGCTCCACCTCGGCGTCGGAGCCGATCGGCTCCTCGGAGCCGGGCACGACCGGCACGCCCGCCGCGATCATGCGCTTGCGGGCCGCGACCTTGTCCCCCATCGCTTCGATGGCCTCGGCCGACGGGCCGATGAACACGAGGCCCGCTTCGGTGCAGGCCCGCGCGAAGGCCGCGCGCTCGGACAGGAAGCCGTAACCGGGGTGGACCGCCTCGACCCCCGCGGCCTTCGCCACCTCGATCAGCTTGTCGATGCGGAGATAGCTCTCCGTGGCCGCGGCGGGGCCGACGGGATAGGCGCGGTCGGCCAGGCGGACGTGGAGCGCGGTGCGGTCCGGATCGGAGTAGACCGCCACCGACTCGACGCCGAGCTCGCGCAGCGCGCGGATCACGCGCACCGCGATCTCGCCCCGGTTGGCAACCAGCACCCGCCGGAACGGCGGCCGCTCAGAGCGGGATGTTCCCATGCTTCTTCGGCGGGTTCTTGTCGCGCTTGTTCTGGAGCATCTCGACGGCCCCGATCAGCCGCGGGCGCGTGTCCTCGGGCTGGATGATCTCGTCGATGTAACCGAGCTCGGCGGCCTTGAAGGGGTTGGCGAACGTGCGCCGGTAGTCGCCCTCGAGGCGCTTGCGCTCGGCGGCCGCGTCCTTGGCGCGCTCGATCTCGTTGCGGAAGATGATGTTGACGGCGCCGTCGGGTCCCATCACCGCGATCTCGGCGGTGGGATACGCGAGGTTCACGTCGCCGCGGATGTGCTTGGAGGACATCACCACGTACGCGCCGCCGTAGGCCTTGCGGGTGATGAGCGTCACCTTCGGCACGGTGGCCTCGCAGTAGGCGAACAGCAGCTTGGCACCGTGCCGGATGATGCCGCCGAACTCCTGCGCCGTCCCGGGCAGGAAGCCCGGCACGTCGACGAAGGTGACGATCGGCAGGTTGAAGCAGTCGCAGAAGCGCACGAACCGGCCCGCCTTCACGGACGCGTCGATGTCGAGGCAGCCGGCGAGGAAGGCGGGCTGGTTGGCGACGATCCCGACGGCGTGGCCGCCGAGCCGGGCGAAGCCGCAGATGATGTTGCGGCCGAACGCACGCTGCACCTCGAAGAAGTAGCCGTCGTCGACCACCGCCCGGATCAGCTCCAGCATGTCGTAGGGCTTGTTCGGGTTGTCGGGCACGAGCGTCGCGAGCTTCGGGTCGCGCCGGTCGGGCGGGTCGTTCGTCGGCACGAAGGGCGGGTCGTCGAGGTTGTTGCTCGGGATGAACGAGAGCAGCTCGCGCACCATCCCGAGCGTCTCGGCGTCGTCGGCGCCCTCGAAGTGCGCGACCCCGCTCTTCTGGTTGTGGGCGTCGGCGCCGCCCAGCTCCTCCTTCGTCACCTCCTCGTGGGTGACGGTCTTGATGACGTCGGGCCCGGTGATGAACATGTAGCCGCTCGCCTTCGACATGAAGATGAAGTCGGTCATGGCGGGCGAGTAGACGGCGCCGCCGGCGCAGGGGCCGAGGATCACGGAGATCTGCGGGATCACCCCGCTGCTCATCACGTTGCGCTGGAAGATGTCGGCGTAGCCGGCGAGGCTCACCACGCCCTCCTGGATGCGCGCGCCCCCCGAGTCGTTGAGGCCGATCACCGGGGCGCCGACCTTCATCGCGAGGTCCATGATCTTGCAGACCTTCTCGGCGAAGGCGCCCGAGAGGCTGCCGCCGAAGACCGTGAAGTCCTGCGAGAAGACGAACACCCGCCGGCCGTCGATCGTCCCGTAGCCGGTGACGACGCCGTCGCCGTAGGTCTTCCGCTCCTGCATGCCGAAGTCGGCGCAGCGGTGGGTCTTGAACCGGTCGGTTTCGACGAAGCTGCCGGGGTCGAGGAGCTGGTCGAGGCGCTCCCGTGCCGTGAGCTTGCCCTCGGTGTGCTGGCGGTCGATGCGTGCCTGCCCGCCGCCGAGCAGCGCGGCCTGGTTGCGCCGCTCGAGCTCTTCCAGATTCTCCTTGATCGACATGGGCTTGCGTCGCATCGCGTGAAGCCCGGTTCCTTAGTATGCGGGGGGGCCAAATTCAAGGTGACGGCACGCCCTCGAGCTCCACGGCGTCGCCGGGCGCGATGCCGCGGCGCGCCGCGAAGCCCCCGGCGACCTCGAGCACGAAGCGGGAGGGCGCCCCGACGCCGATCGGGGCCGTCGAGAGCGGGGTGGCGTCGGGATGGATGCCGACGATGCGGCGGTCGTCGGCGATGAAGATCATGTCGAGCGGGATCAGCGTGTTCTTCATCCAGAAGGCGTGCTCGGCGGCGGTGGGGAAGACGAAGAGCATGCCGTGGCCCTCGGCGAGGGCCGTCCGGTACATGAGCCCGCGCTCGCGCGCGGCGTCGGTGTCCGCGACCTCCACGGTGACCGCGACCGGCCCCCGCGCGGTGCGGATCACGGCGCGCGGGGCGGGCCCGGCGCAGGCCGCCGCCAGCGCCGCGAGGAGGAGGACCCCCGGGACGCGCGCTCGCACGGGTGCGAGCATAGAGGATCGTCTGCCCGGGCGCGACGCGGCCGGCGTCGTCAAGTTGCAACCGCGCCCGCCGTACACTAAGCGGTGGCCATGCTGAGCACGGCGATCTTCACGCTCTGCGTGCTGGCGGGCGTCGGCTACTTCGCGTGGCAGATCCGCGGGCGCCTCGGCCTCCTCCTCGCCGCCCCCGGCCGGCTCACGCTCGACCGCGTGCCCGAGCGGCTCGGGGCGTTGCTCGTCTACTTCTTCGGCCAGAAGAAGTTCGTGCGGCCCGAGGTCGGCATCGTGCGCGAGTGGACCGCGGGGTGGATGCACTTCTTCATCTTCTGGGCGTTCGTGGTGCTCGGCGGCCAGGTGGTCACGATGTTCGGTCGCGCGTACTCGGACGCGTTCTACCTGCCGCTGCTCGGCCCGGACCTGCTGGGCGGTCCCTACATGCTGGTGCGCGACGTGTTCGAGGCGCTCGTCGTGGTGTGCGTGGTGGTGGCGCTGGTGCGCTGGGGCATCACGCATCCCGCGCGCCTCTTCGGCTACGCGCCCGCGGAGAACCGCCAGCGCAGCCACGCCCACTGGGAGGCGTACCTGATCCTCTGCTTCATCGGCCTGATCGGGCTGGGCGGCCTCACCTACGACGCGGGGCGCATCGTCGAGCACGCGAACGACCCCGAGGTGGCGCGGATGGTCGGCTGGGAGCCCGTCTCCCACCTCGTGGCGTCGATCCTCGGCTCGGGGGCGATCCCGGCGGGCCGCGTGGCGTGGTGGGTCCACAACCTCGTGATCCTCGCGTTCCTCAACTTCCTGCCGTTGGCCAAGCACTTCCACGTGATCACCTCGCTGCCCAACGTCTTCTTCAAGAAGCTCGATCCGCTCGGCCAGCTCTCCAAGCAGGACCTCGAGAACGCGACCACCTTCGGCACCTCGCACATCGACCAGTTCACCTGGAAGCAGGTGCTCGACATGTTCAGCTGCACCGAGTGCGGGCGGTGCTCCTCGCAGTGTCCGGCGACCGCGACCGGCAAGCCGCTCGCCCCGCGCCAGCTCCTTCTCGACCTCCGCGACTACCTCTACGCGCACCAGGACGAGATGCTCGCCAAGCGCGGCCGTCGCCGCGCCGGCGACGGCGCGGAGCCGGCCGAGGTGGGCGAGAACATCGTCGGGCCGGTCATCGCGGACGAGGTGCTGTGGTCGTGCAACGTGTGCCGGGCGTGCGAGGAGTCGTGCCCGGTGCTCATCGAGTACGTCGACAAGGTCGTCGACATGCGCCGCCATCTCGTGCAGGAGGAGGCGCGGTTCCCCCAGGAGCTGACGCGGACGTTCAAGGGCATGGAGTCGCAGTCGAATCCGTGGGGGATCGGCGCCGAGAAGCGCTTCGACTGGGCCGAGGGTCTCGGCGTCCCCACCCTCGCCGATGCGCCCGACGCCGAGTATCTGTATTACGTCGGTTGCGCGGGCGCGTTCGACGACCGGAACAAGAAGACCACGCAGGCGTTCGCGCGCATCCTCAAGAAGGCGGGCGTGCGCTTCGCGTGCCTGGGCAAGGAGGAGCTCTGCAACGGCGAGACGGCGCGGCGGCTCGGTAACGAGTACCTCTACCAGGCGATGGCGCAGGCGTGCATCGAGTCGTTCAACGGCTACGGCGTGCGCAAGATCATCGTGAACTGCCCGCACTGCTTCAACACGATCAAGAACGAGTTCCCGCAGTTCGGCGGCCGCTACGAAGTGATCCACGCCGCCGAGCTGGTCCGCGAGCTGGTGGCGAGCGGGCGGCTGCGGGTGCCTCCCGAGTTCGGCAAGCGGACCGTCTACCACGATTCCTGCTACTACGGCCGCTTCAACGACGTGTACGACGAGCCCCGCGAGGTCCTCACGCGCTCGGGCGCGCAGGTGGTCGAGATGCAGCGCCACCGGCACTTCGGCATGTGCTGCGGGGCGGGCGGCGGGCGGATGTGGATCGAGGAGGATCCGGACAAACGCGTGAACCTGCTGCGCACCGAGCAGGCGCTCGAGCCGAACCCGGAGGTGATCGCCGTCTCCTGCCCGTTCTGCATGACGATGCTCTCCGACGGCGTCAAGGCGCGGGACCTCGAGGACCGGGTGCAGACGCTCGACGTGATGGAGATCGTGGATCGGGTGGTGAAGTAGCGCCGGCTCAGGGGATCCGGGGACCGGAGACGGCCCGGTTCCCGCGCTCGAGGAAGCGCCAGAGTCGCGCCGCGTGCGGCCCGGCGTAGGCCACACCGATGCGCGGCGTGCGGGCTACCCGGGCGGCGGGCACGGGCGGCGCGTCGAGGATGGAGAGCGGACCCCGGACCAGGTCCGCGCCGTCGAGCGCGCGGGTGATCCCGAGGGCCTGGCAGAGTGCCCCGGGCCCGCGGCAGAGCCGCCATGCGGGCGCGTCGGCGAGCCCGCGCCGCCGCCGCATGCCGTCGAGACCCTCGAGCGGCTCGAGCGCGCGCAGGAGGACGGCCTCGGGGGCTCCCGGCGGGCGGCAGACCACGTTGAGGCAGTGGTGCATCCCGTAGACGAAGTAGACGTAGGCGTGCCCAGCCTCGCCCCACATCGACTCGTTGCGCGGCGAGCGGTGCCCCCCGTAGGTGTGCGCGGCGCGGTCGGTGGGGCCGCGGTACGCCTCGACCTCGACGATGCGGCCGGCGAGCCGTCCGTCGGGCGTGTCGTGAACGAGAATCTTGCCGAGGAGCGCGCGGGCGACGCGCAACGTGGGCTGGAGGTAGAAGCCGCGGGGCAGCGCGCTCACGCGCTCTTGAGCTTCTTGATCTCCTCGGTCAGCTCGGGCACGGCCTTGAAGAGGTCGGCGACCAGGCCGTAGTCGGCCACCTGGAAGATCGGCGCCTCCTCGTCCTTGTTGATGGCGACGATGACCTTCGAGTCCTTCATCCCCGCGAGGTGCTGGATGGCGCCGGAGATGCCCACCGCGACGTAGAGCTGCGGCGCCACGACCTTCCCGGTCTGGCCCACCTGGAGGTCGTTCGGCACGAAGCCGGCGTCGACCGCGGCGCGGCTGGCGCCCATCGCCGCGCCGAGCGCGTCGCAGAGCGGCTCGAGGATCACGGTGAAGTTCTCGCCGTTCTTGAGGCCGCGGCCGCCCGAGCAGACGATGTTCGCCTCGGTGAGCACGGGCCGATCGGACTTGGTCTCGGCGAACTCGACGAACTGCATGCGCGTGTCCGCGGCCGGCGGGCTCACGGCGGTCTTCTCGACCGCGCCCTTCGCCCCACCCCGCCCGGCGGCGTCGAAGGCCGTGCTGCGGACCGAGATCACCCGCGGCGTGCCCTCCACCTTGACCGTCGCGATCACGTTGCCCGCCCACATCGGGCGGCGGAACGTGGCGGCGTCGACGATGCCGGTGATGTCCGACGCCATCCCCACGCCGAGCCGGGCCGCCACCCGCGGCAGCAGGTCCTTGCCCACCGCGGTGGCGGCGGCGACCAACGCCTCGCAGCCCTTCGTGCGCACCAGCTCGGCGAGCGCGGCGGCGTGGGCGTCGGCGAGGTAGTGGGCGAACGCGGCGCCCTCCGCGGCGAGCACGTCGACCCCGTACTCGGCGAGCTCGGCCGCCAGCGCGTCCACCCGCTCGCCGAGGACCGCCGCGATGCACTTGCCCCCCGCGAGCCCGGCGAGCTGCTTGCCCGCCGCCAGGCCGACGAGCGTGGTCTTCGGGAACTTCCCGTGCTGGTGCTCGGCAAAGACGAGGACGTTGCTCATGCTCAGATCACCTTCGCTTCGTTGTGCAGGAGCTGCACCAGCTCCTGCACGGAGGTCACCTTGCGGCCGGCCGAACGCTTGGGGGGCGTCTCGAGCCGCGTCACCTTCACCCGGGGGGTCACGTCCACGCCGAGCTCGGCGATCGGTATCTCCTTCAGCTCCTTCTTGCGCGCCTTCATGATGCCCGGGAGCGAGGCGTAGCGCGGCTCGTTCAGGCGGAGGTCGGCGGTGATCACCGCCGGCAGCGAAACCGCGAGCGTCTCGAGGCCGCCGTCCACCTCGCGCGTCACCTTCGCAGACTTCTGGTCGGCGGCCAGCTCGACCTTCGAGGCGAACGTCGCCTGCGGCCAGCCCAGCAGCGCGGCGAGCATCTGGCCGGCACAGTTCGCGTCGTCGTCGATCGCCTGCTTGCCGACCACGACGAGGTCGGGCTTCTCCGCCTCCACGAGCTTCTGCAGCACGCGGGCGACGGCGAGCGGCTCGAGCGGCTCGTCGGTGAGCACGAGGGCGGCCCGGTCGGCGCCCATCGCGAGACCCGTGCGCAGCTGCTCCTGGGCGGTCTTGGGACCGATGCTCACGAGCACCACCTCGGAGCCCGCGACCTTCTCCCGGATGCGCAGCGCCTCCTCGATCGCGATCTCGTCGAAGGGATTGATCACCCACTTGACGTTGTCGGTGGCGATCCCCGTGCCTTCGGCGTTGATCTTGATGACGGTCTCGGGATCGGGGACGCGTTTGGCAGTGGCGAGGATCTTCACGGCGCGACTCTCCTCACGGCGACGGCGGCCTCCGGGCCGACGGGTGCTACGGGCGGTAAATCGCGCCCTTGTACCCAGCGCCGACGCGCCAAGTCAAGGAAGCCGCTCAGCTCGCCTCGCGCCGCCCGAGGTCGAAGCCGAGCCGGCTCGAGAGCTCGCGCCCGGCCTTCACGACCAGCGGCGCCAGCTCCTTCTCGAGCCGCTCGATCTGGAGGCGGTAGGCGGGGCCGGCCACCGCGAGCGTCCCCACCACGTTGCGCGTGTAGTCGCGGATCGGCGCCGCGACGCTGCGCAGATCCTCGACGTGCTCGCCCGTGTCGACGGCGTAGCCCGCCGCGGCCACGGCGCGGAGCTGCTGCTGGAGCTGCGCACGGTCGACGATGGTGCGATCGGTGTAGCGCTGCAGCCCGCCGTCGGGAAGAAGCGCCCGCTGGTCGTCCTCCGGCTCGAAGGCGAGGAACGCCTTGCCGGCCGCCGTGCAATGCAGCGGCAGCGGCTCGCCGAGCTGCGAGCTGATGCGCACGGCGCGGTCGGCCTCGACGACCTCCACGGGCACGAGCACACCGCGGCGGAGCACGGCAACGTACGCCGTCTCGCGCACCTGGCGCACGAGCTCCTCCATGATCGGCCCCGCCTGGCGCAGGAGCCCCATGTGGAACACGTAGCTCTGTCCGAGCTGGAGGCAGCGGATGCCGAGGCGGTAGTTCTCGGTGGCGCGGTTCTGCTCGATGTAGCCGCGCGATTCGAGCGTGGCGAGCAGCCGGAAGACGTTGTTCTTGTGGAGCTTGAGTCGCTTCGACAGCTCGGTGACGCCGAGCTCGTCCGCCTCGCCGCAGAACTGCTCGAGCACGTCGAGCGAGTGCGCCACGGATTGGATGATGTAGTTGGATTTCTCGCGCCGCATCGACGCCCCAAGCGCAAAAACGTGTTTTAAGCTATGCCTCGGCCCCCTGGGAGTCAACGCCGCGGCGGTACCCCCGACAACCCGCCGGAAATCATGGCAAATCACGATTTCGTGCGTTCCGCGTCCCCAGGGAACGCTGTCTTGACACGGACGGGCCGTTGGAGAAGCTATCCGCGCGAAAGGAGCAGACCATGGACGACGCGATGATCGAGGTGCCGGCGGGCGCCGGCTCGATGCCGGCCTTCCTCGCGCGGCCGTCCGCCGGAGAACCTGCCCCGGCGGTGATCGTCATCCAGGAGGCCTTCGGGCTCAACGCCCACGTGAAGGACGTCGCCCGGCGGGTCGCGGGCGAAGGCTACGTGGCGCTCGCCCCCGACATGTTCTGGCGCGGCGGCGCGGGGCGCACCGCGGGCTACGATCAGCTGCCGCAAGCGCTGCAGCTCATGGGCGAGCTGCGCGACGAGACGATCGTCGCCGACGTGGGCAGCGCGATCGCGTATCTCGAGAAGCAGCCCTTCGTGCGCTCCGAGCGCATCGGGATCACCGGCTTCTGCATGGGGGGGCGGGTGGCCTACCTCGCGGCCTGCGCGCTGCCCGACAAGATCCGCGCGGCCGTCCCCTTCTACGGCGGCGGCATCCCGGTCGAGCGCACGGCCGGACTGCGTGCGCCGGTGCTCGCCTTCTTCGGCGATCAGGACCCGTTCATCCCGCTCGATCAGGTGGAGCGGCTCAGGCGCGAGGCGGCGCGTCTCGGCAAGCCGATCGAGGTGGTCGTGTACCCTGGCGCGCCGCACGGCTTCTTCTGCAACGAGCGTGACTCCTACCGGCCCGATGCGGCCAAGGACGCGTGGGAGCGCCTCAAGCGCTTCTTCGCGCAGCACCTCAAGGCCTGACATGCGCATACTGCTCGTCGGGCAGGCGGCGTTCGCCGCGCGGGTCCTCGAAGGACTCGTCGCGGCGGGCGACGAGATCGCCGCCGTCGTCTGCCCGCCCGACCGCGGCGGCGAGCCCGACCCCGTGAAAGCCGCGGCCGTCGCCCGCGGCGTCCCGGTGCATCAGTTCCACTCGCTGCGCGGGCCCGAGGCACAGGCCGCGTTCGCGGAGGCGCGCGCCGATCTCGGCGTGCTCGCCTACGTCACGCAGATCGTCCCCGAGCCGCTGCTGCGCCTCCCGCGCCTCACGAGCATCTGCTTCCATCCGTCGCTGCTGCCCCGCTACCGGGGCGGCAGCGCGATCAACTGGCAGCTCATCCGGGGTGAGACGACGACCGGGGTCACCGTGTTCTGGCCGGACGCGGGCATCGACACCGGGCCGATCCTCCTCCAGCGCGCGGCCACCGCGGGTCCGGACGACACGGCGGGCTCCCTGTATTACCGGACGCTCTTCCCGCTCGGCGTGCAGGCCGTCCTCGATGCGGTGGCGCTCGTGCGCGCGGGCGGGGCGCCGCGCGTCCCGCAGGACGAGGGGCGGGCGACCTACGACCCACTCTGCCGCGACGAGCACGCGGCGATCGCGTGGGACGCTCCGACGGCGCGCGTCCATGACCTCATCCGCGGCTGCGATCCGCAGCCCGGGGCCCACACGCGCTGGCGCGGTGCGGTGCTGCGGCTGTTCGACTCGCGGCGGGCGCCGTCGCCCCCCGCCGCCGCAGCCCCGGGGACCGTGCTCGCGGTCGACGCCGGCGGGCTCACGGTGGCCACCGCGGACGGCGCCGTCGTCTGCGCGCGCGCGCGCGGCGACGGCCCGAAGGCCGCCGCCGCAGAGCTCGCCCGCGCGCTCGGGCTCGCGCCCGGCGCCCGGCTCGCGCGCTAGCTCACGAGGCCGCGCGAGAAGTCGAACGACTTCTTGTTGTCGCACCCGAGATTGATGTCGAGGCTGCCGCGGAACTTCACATTGACGTTCACCGTGAAGCCCAGGGTCTGGTTGCGCACCGCGGCCGCGGCGGCCACGAAGGAGCCGCCGTGCCGGTGCGCCTGGAGGGTGCCGAGCAGGAAGGGATACTCGGCGTCGGCGGAGATCGCGGTCGAGGCGTCGTGGACGGCGATGCTCGGGCAGACTGCCGTGCCGCCGGCACCGCAGCGCCAGGAGACGTGTTGCCCGATGGCGAATCCCGGCTGCGTGGTGTCGATCGCGTTCTGATCGACGTCGTTCATGTCGCCCCACTGCGTGCCCGTGTCGGGCCCGTCGGCGATGGCGATGGCGGCCTGCTCGGCGCCGGTTTCCGCACCGGTGGCCTGTGCGGTCCCGCCGCCCTTGAGCACGTTGAGCCAGTTGAGGGTGGGTGCGGCCCAGGCGCTGCAGTTGACCCCGGGAGCGTCGCAGGCGCGCGGCAACAGCTCGGTGTAGATGCCGCCCGCGCAGGTGCCGCCCGCCCCCTTGGCGGGGAAGAGCATGACGGTGGTCGCCTCTCGGAGGTTCTTCAGGCGGAAGACGCCCGCCTGATCTGCCCACGTCCAGCCGATGCGCACCGCCGTGCCGCTGTTCTTCCACGGACACCAGCTGAACGGATCGCTGGGGATCGAGGGGTTACCCTCGATGAAGTTGCGCTGCCGGTACCACAGCTCCACGAAGCTCCCGGGCGGCGCCAGGCCCTCGACCGAGTCGAGGTCGTTGTTGTTCACCGTCGCCCGGTAGATCAGCGGAGCATAGGCGACCGAGTGGACCGTGACCGCGCGCGCGAGCAGCGCGCCCACGGCGACGAGGAACGCCGCCGTGCCGACGAACGTGGATCGCATCGACATCGAGCCTCCTTCGGGCGGGGCCAGCAGGGCGGCGTCTCCTTGAAGCAGCCGGCGTGCCAGCGAGACGCCGTGGCGATGCGTCGGCGGCGGGGACGCGGTGAAGCCGGCGCGCTCTAGGCCGTTTCACGCGCGGGCGCGCCGAGCGGATCGCGGATGCCGTGGCGCTCCATGCGCCGCCAGAGCGTGACGCGCGAGATGCCGAGCGCCGCGGCCGAGCGCTGGCGGTTCCAGCGGTGCTCCTCGAGCACGCGCAGGATGCGCGTGCGCTCGTCGGCCCAGAGCCCGGCGCCGAGGGCCGGACGCTCGCGCAGCGCCTGGGCGAGGTCGCCCCCGCTCGCGCTCGCCAGCGTGAGCAGCGACTCGAGCGTGTTCTCGAGCTCGCGGACGTTGCCCGGCCAGGCGTGCTCGAGGAAGGGCCGCAAAGCGTTTGCCGGAGGAACGGTGAAGGCCGTGGCGTGGCGGCGGTTGTAGCGGCCGACGAAGTGCGCGACGAGCGCGGGCACGTCCTCGCGGCGCTGGCGCAGCGGCGGCAGCGCGATGGCGAGCACCCGCAGGCGATAGTAAAGGTCGCGGCGGAACTCGCCGGCCTCGACCATGCGGCCGAGGTCGCGGTTGGCGGCGGCGACGATGCGGACGTCGACGCGCCGCGCGGCGCTCCCGCCGAGCGGGCGCACCTCGCGGTCCTGGACGACCCGCAGCAGCTTCGCCTGGAGCGCGAGCGGCAGGTCCTCCACCTCGTCGAGGAAGAGCGTGCCGCGGTCGGCGAGCCGCAGCGCGCCGGGGCGCTCCTGGAGCGCGCCGGTGAAGGCGCCGCGGGCGTGGCCGAAGAACTCGCTCTCGGCGAGCGTCTCGGGAATGGCCGCGCAGTTGAGCGGCACGAAGGGGCCGGCGGCGCGGCGCCCGAGGCCATGGATCGCGCGCGCGACGAGCTCCTTCCCCGTGCCAGTCTCGCCCTCGATCAGCACGTGGGCCTCGGTGCGCGCCGCGGTTCGCACGAGCGCACGCACCTGCTCGATCGCGCGGCTCACGCCGACGAGGCCCGCGAGCCCGTCGCCCGCGGCGGCGGCGCGCGAGGGCGGGGTCGGCGCCCGCGCGCCGAGCAGCGCGGCGACCGCGGCGCAGAGCGCGGCGCCCCCGTCGCGCACCACGACGTAGTCCGCCGCGCCCGCCTTGACCACGGCCACCGCCGCGGCGGCGTGGTCCTGCTCGCTCGCCACGAGGATCGGCACGTCGGGCTGCCGCGCCGCGAGCGCGCGCACGATCTCGGCGACATGGGGCCGGTCGGCCACGCCGGGTCCCAGCACGACGAGCCGCGGTGCCGCCTCCTCCACCCGCGCCGGCTCCACGCTCGGCGCGCGGCTCACGGCCGCCCCCGGGCAGGCGCGCGCCGCGGCAACGGCGAGCAGGTCGCCCCGGGGGCCGTCGTCGACGATGAGGATGCGCATCGGCTGTCCTCGCGCCCGCCACCCTCGCCCGGTTTGCACCCCCGTGCAACGACTGCGAGCGGAATACGTCGCGCCCGCAGCCGGCGTCAGGCGTCGATCTCGACCAGGAGCGCCCCGCCCTCGACCGTCGCTCCCGCCTCGACGTGTACGCGCGCAACCGTGCCCGCGACCTCGGCGACGAGCGTGCTCTCCATCTTCATCGCCTCGAGGACCACGAGCGCCTGCCCGGCGGCGACGGCCTCGCCGGCGCGCACGAGCAGCGCGACAATCTTCCCGGGCATCGGCGCGGTCACCGCGCCCGAGCCGGCGGGGCCGGCTGCGGCCGCGGCGTCGTCGGCGGCGCCGACGACGAAGCGGTGGACCCGGCCGTCGACGGCGACGAGCGCCCCGTCGCGCTGGGGTGCCGCGAGCGCGCGCACGACGCGGCCGTCGAGGAGCAGCACGAGCTCCCAGGCGTCCGGGCCGGCCGCGGCGCGGACGAGACGACGCAGCTCGTGCGCGGTGCCGTCGACGCGCGCGGTCCCGCCGTCCGCCGTGTCCGGCGGCAGCTCGACCGCGAGCGTGCGACCGCCCGCGCGCAGGCGCACCGGTGGGCTCATGTCCCGAGGCGCCAGCGGCCGAGCGTCCGCCACGGGCTGGGGGTCGCCGCCGCCTCGGCGGCGCGCGCGGGCGTGCATTCGAGGACGAGCGCGGCCGCGAGCGCCGCGGCGGCGTCGGGCTCCGGCGGCCGCCAGGACGCGAAGTGCTCGGCCAGGAACTCGACGTGGGTCTCGCCGCAAGCGAAGGCGGGATGGGCGAGGACATCGCCGAGGAAGGCCAGGTTGGTCGTCGGGCCGAGGACGGCCGTGTCGCGCAGCGCGGCGCGCAGGCGCGCCGCGGCTTCCGCCCGGTCGTGCCCCCAGGCGGACAGCTTGCTCAGCAGCGGGTCGTACTCGACCGGCACGACGCTGCCGGCTCCGATGCCCGAGTCGACGCGCACGCCCGGCCCGCTCGGCTCGCGCACGGCGAGGATCGGCCCCGGGCTCGGCCGGAAACCCGCGGCCGGATCCTCCGCGCACAGCCGCGCCTCGATCGCGTGGCCGCTCAGCCGGACGTCGGCCTGACCGAAGCCGAGCCGCTCGCCGGCGGCGATGCGGAGCTGCGCGGCGACCAGATCGACGCCCGAGACCCACTCCGTGACCGGATGCTCGACCTGGAGCCGGGTGTTCATCTCGAGGAAGTAGAAGCGGCCGTCGGGGGCGAGGAGGAACTCGACCGTGCCCGCGCTCGTGTAGCCGACGGCGCGCGCGATCGCGAGCGCCGCGGCGGTCAGCTCGGCGCGTCCGGCGTCGGAGAGCGCGGGGCAGGGGGTCTCCTCGACGATCTTCTGGTGGCGGCGCTGGATCGAGCACTCGCGCTCGCCCAGGTGGACGAGGGTGCCGTGGCGGTCGCCGAGCACCTGGACCTCGACGTGGCGCGGCCGCACGAGCAGCTTCTCGAGGTAGACGCGTCCGTCGGCGAACGCGGCCTCGGCCTCGCGCGCGGCGGCCTCGAGGGCGGGGGCGAGATCGGCGTCGGCGGCGACTGCGCGCATCCCTTTGCCCCCGCCGCCGGCGGCCGCCTTGACCAGGACCGGGTAGCCGAGCGCCGCCGCAGATCGGCGCGCCTCGCCGAGGTCGCCGGCCGCCACCGCCGTCCCGGGCACGACCGGCGCGCCCGCGCGCTCGGCGGCGGCGCGCGCGGCGAGCTTGTCGCCCATGGTCGCGATGGCGTCGGGGGGTGGGCCGATCCAGGTGAGCCCCGCCGCCTCGACGGCGCGCGCGAAGACGGCGCTCTCGGCGAGGAACCCGTAGCCCGGATGGACGGCGTCCGCACCGGCGGCGCGCGCGGCGGCGAGGAGCGCATCGACGTTCAAGTAGGACTCGCGCGCGGGCGCCGGGCCGACCGCGACCGCGGCGTCGGCGGCGCGCACGTGCACCGCGTCGCGATCGGCGTCCGAGTAGACGGCGACCGCGCGCAGGCCCGCCGTCCGGCAGGCGCGCGCGACGCGCACCGCGATCTCGCCGCGGTTGGCGATCAGCACCGTGCGCACGGTCACATCCGGAACACGCCGAAGGCGGTGGCGGCGACCGGGGTGCCGCAGGCCGCGGCCAGCCCCAGCCCGAGCGCGTCGCGGGTCTCGAGCGGATCGAGGATGCCGTCGTCCCATAGGCGCGCAGTCGCGTAGTAGGGGCTGCCCTCGTCCTCGTACTTCGCCCGCGTGGGGGCCATGAAGGCCTCTTGCTCCTCGGCCGACATCGTCTGCCCGCGCGCCGCGAGCTGCTCGAGCTTGACGGTGAGCAGCGTCTGCGCCGCCTGCTCGCCGCCCATCACCGAGATGCGGCTGTTCGGCCAGGAGAAGAGGAGGCGGGGACCGTACGCGCGGCCGCACATGCCGTAGTTCCCCGCGCCGTGCGAGGCGCCGATCAGCACCGTGAACTTGGGCACCGCCGCGTTGGCCACCGCGTTCACCATCTTGGCGCCGTCCTTGGCGATGCCGCCGTGCTCGTAGCGCTTGCCGACGATGAAGCCCGTGATGTTCTGGAGGAAGACGAGCGGGACGCCGCGCGCGCAGGCGAGCTCGATGAAGTGCGTCGCCTTGAGCGCCGACTCCGAGAACAGCACGCCCTGGTTCGCGAGGATGCCGACGGGATAGCCATGAACGTGCGCGAACCCGGTGACCAGCGTAGTGCCGTAGCGCGCCTTGAACTCGTGGAAGCGGCTGCCGTCGACGAGCCGGGCGATGACCTCCCGGACGTCCCACGTGCGGCGCGGATCGCGTGGGACGACCCCGTAGAGCTCGCGTGGGTCGCAGGCCGGCGGCTCGGGCGGCTCGCGGGCGACGGTCGGCGCGGGCGCCGCCGGCAGGTGCGCGACGATCGTGCGGGTGATCTCGAGCGCGTGGGCGTCGTCGCGCGCGAGGTGGTCGGCGACGCCGGAGACCCGGGTGTGCACGTCGCCGCCGCCGAGCTCTTCGGCGGTCACCTCCTCGCCGGTGGCGGCGCGCACCAGCGGCGGCCCGCCCAGGAAGATCGTGCCCTGGTTCTGCACGATGACCGTCTCGTCGCACATCGCGGGGACGTAGGCGCCGCCGGCCGTGCACGAGCCGAGCACGACGGCGACCTGCGGGATGCCCGCCGCCGACATGCGCGCCTGGTTGAAGAAGATGCGCCCGAAGTGGTCGCGGTCGGGAAAGACCTCCGCCTGCAGCGGCAGGAAGGCGCCGCCCGAGTCGACGAGGTAGATGCAGGGCAGGCGGTTCTCGAAGGCGATCTCCTGCGCGCGCAGGTGCTTCTTCACCGTGAGCGGATAGTACGTGCCGCCCTTCACCGTGGCGTCGTTGGCCACGACGACCGCGGGCCGGCCGGCGATCGTGGCGACGCCGGTGACGATCCCGGCGCCCGGCGCAGCCCCGCCGTAGCAGCCGTGGGCGGCGAGCGGCGACAGCTCGAGGAACGGCGTGTCCGGGTCGATCAGCCGCTCGAGGCGCTCGCGCACCAGGAGCTTGCCGCGCTCGGTGTGCCGGCGCCGCGCCTCGTCGGCGCCGCCCGCGGCCGCCGCGGCGCGCGCGCGCCTGAGCGCGGCGACCAGCTCCTCCATGCGGGCGGCGTTCGCCCGGAACTCGGGGTCGGCGGTCCGCACCCGGCTCGTGAGCCGCATCGGCTACCAGAAGATCGCGCGCCGGGCGGCGAGCCCCTCGGCGAGCATGTTGGCGATGCGCGTGCGGACCTGCTCGACCTTCTCCGCGATCACCTCGTCCTCGTCGTTCGGGTTGCCCTCGAACCACATGGGCTCGCCGAAGTGGATCCGGTACTTGGTCGGGAGGGGAACGAGCCCGAGCGGCCCGAGCCACGGCCAGGTGAGCGTGATCGGGAAGGCCGGCGCGCGGATGAGGCGGGCGAGGAGCCGCGAGTTGGCGATCGCCGGCGCCTGCTCCTCGGAGCCGATCGTGGCCACGGGCACGATCGGGGTGCGCGTCTCGAGGGCGAGCCGCATGAAGCCGTGGCCGAACTCCTGGAGCTGATAGCGGTCCCAGATGAGCTTGTTCATGCCGCGGACACCCTCGGGGAAGGCGATGACGGCCTCGTCCTGCTCGAGCAGGTCGATGCAGTTCTTGCGCGTCCCGACGACCGAGCCGGTACGCACCATGAGCACGTTCACCCACGGCACCGTCGGCAGCCAGTACTCGCCCATCCCGCGGACGATCCGCGGCGGCTCGGCCTCGAGGAACATCGCCATGCTGATCATCGCCGCGTCGAGGGCCACCTGGCCGGCGTGGTTGCCGATCAGCAGCACGCGTCCCGGCGGGACGTGCCGGATCCCACGGGCCTCGACGCGGAACCAGTGGCGGTAAAGGAGAGCGCAGATCGTGTAGGCGCGCCGCGCCGTCACCAGGTCGAAGCCCCAGGCGTCGTAGCCGTAGGCGTTGAGCCGCGTCGGGATGCGCCGCAGGCGCTCGCCGATCTCTTCCTCGAGGGCGCACAGCGGCGGCGCCATGGCCGGGCGCCAAAGCGTCTCCCAGAGGCCGCTCGCCGCGCGCGCCACCCCCTCAGCGACGGACACTGGCGAAGATCTCCTCGAGGCTGAAGAGCGGGCGGAAGCCGGTGGCCGCTTCGAAGCGCCGCCCGTCGAGCGTGCAGGGATACTTGAGGAAATCGAGCGCGCCGGGGGGCGTGTGGTAGAGCCCGAGCCGGTAGAGCGCGCCGAAGAGCAGCGCCGCCACGGTCTCGGGGACGGGCACCGGGGTGCCGCCGGTCTCGCGCACGGCCACGTGCAGCGGCACCGCCCCCGGGCCGACCACGTTGAACACGCCGTGGGTGCCCGTCTGCAGCGCCAGCGCCACCGCCTCGGCGACGTCCTCCTCGTGGATGAACTGCATCATGGGGCTGTAGCCCATGACCGTCGGCACGCGGCTCTGCTTCAGGTACCGCCCGATCGCGCTGTGGACGTAGTAGCCGAGCGTGTTCACCGGGCGCAGGATCGTGGTGGCGATCTCGGGGTGGCGCCAGAGGAAGGCGGTGGCGAGCGTGTCGACCTCGGTCAGGTCGCGCACCTCGGGGTAGGTGCGGCTGACGTTCAGCGGGTACTCCTCGGTCATGTAGTAGGGATTGTCGGGCAGCGCGCCGTAGACGTAGCCGCTCGAGAGCACGACCACGCGCTTGACGCCGGCGGCCACCGCGTACTCGAGCACGCGCTTGGTCCCGAGCACGTTGACCTCGTGGCGGACCTCGGGGGCACCGCGAAAGTGACGCACGAAGGCGAGGTGGACCACCGCGTCCGGCCGCTCGGTGCGGAACACGTCCTCGAACTTGCGCTTGCGGATGTCGAGCACGTGCATGCCGACGCCCGGAGGATGGCCGTCCCACGGCACGCGGTCGACCCCGGTGAGCGCGAACGAGCCCGCGAGACGGCGCGCGATGAGACGGCCCTGCCCGCCGGAGATGCCGGTGATGAGCACCTTCTCCCCCGGCTCGGCGCCCCGGCGCGCCGCGGGCGCCGTCGCCTCCCGGCCGAGCTCGGCGGGGGACGGCTCGACCGCCGCGAAGTGAAAGAGGTCGTCGGGGGTGGGCAGCCGGGGCCGTGCCATGCGTCGTGCCTATTGTGACCCGAGGGTTCGCAGTTGCAAGGAAAGTCGACACCAGTGGCACGGCCGTATCCCGTGCGCAACCGGTGCGTGGCCGTGGCTCAAGCCGGGAGCCGGGGGTGCCGATAGTGCTCGCACGGGGGGTCCGGTGATGGCCCGGGCGGGGCCTGCCGGCTCGAGGGGACACGGTGGCGTTGGATCAGGAGAGCCTGCAGAAGTTCCGGGCCGAGGTGCTCGCCCGGCGCAACCTGCCGACGCTGCCGCCGGTGCTGGCGCGGGTGCTCGCGCTGGTCGACGCGCAGGAGACCAACGCCCGGCAGCTCGTCGAGGTCATCGAGCGCGACCAGGCGCTCACCGGCAAGATCCTGCGGCTCGCCAACAGCGCCTTCTTCGGACAGAGCCGCCGGGTCGCGACCATCCCCCGCGCGATCCTGCTGCTCGGCTTCTCGAGCGTGCGCAGCCTCACGCTCGGCATCAAGGTCTGGGACGCGCTGGCGGTCGGCGTGGCGCCGGCGCGTCTCGAGGAGCTGTGGCACCACGCGGTGGCCGTCGCGCTCGCCACCAAGATGCTGGCCACCCGCCTCCTCGAGGGCGATCCCGACGAGGCCTTCACCGCCGGGCTGCTGCACGACGTCGGGCGCCCGCTGATGGCTGCCCGCCTGCGCGAGGCGTACTGGCGGGCGATCGACCAGCCGGGCGATCAGCCGCTCGACGTCGTCGAGCGAACCGCCTTCGGCGTCGATCATGCCGAGGTGGGGGCCTGGCTGCTCGAGGCCTGGAACCTGCCCGCGCCGATCGTCGAGGCCGCCCGCCTGCACCACGCGGCCGCGGCCACCGCGGGCGTCTCCTGGCTCCTCGCCGTGGCCAACCGGCTGGTCAACGCGACCGATCTCGCCAGCGGCACGATGCGGCCCGAGGCCGCGAACGTGATCGCCGCGGTCGCCGACCGCGGCATCACCGCGGACTTCTGGCAGGCGATCGTCCCGGAGCTGGCCTCGGCCCGGTCGCTCGGGGACGCGCGAGGCGCGTGAGGACCGGCCCCGTGCGGGACGAGCAGATTCGCCAGGCGCTGGTCCAGGTCGAGGGCGAGCGCGACGACGCCGTCGCCTACCTCTCGACGATCAAGGAGCTGCTCGCGGTCCTGGCACGCGGCCACGGGCTCAAGGCTTGCGCGCAGGGTATCGCCGAGGTGTTGGTCCGCGAGCTCGCCGTCGAGAGCTGCGCCGTCACCCTCGAGGAGGAGGGCGGGACGCTCGCGCTGCTCGGCTTCGCCACTCAGGCGCAGCGCCTCGGCGGCGCGGGCGGCGGTCCGGGCGAGGCGGCGTGGCTCGACCTCGCCCGGCTGGTCGGTCCGCGCCCCGAGCCTTCGTGCTTCCGCCGGGCGCCCGACGGGGGCTTCGCCGCCGTCCAGGAGGCGGAGCTCGCCGGCGAAGGGTTCCTCGTCCTGCCGTTCGGCGGCATCGCGGGCGCGCTCGTGCTCCACTGGGTCGTGGCGCCGGCGCAGCGCTTCGGCCGCGGGCAGGCGCTCGCGCTGATCGCCGAGTGCGTCGGCCAGGCCATGGCGCTCGTGCGGCTGCGCGAGTCGACCGAGCGCGTCTGCGTCGCGCTCGAAGGCGAGCTCGGCTCGGCGCGGAAGGCGGCCTCGGCGCAGGAAGCCACGCTGCGGGCGCGCGAGCGGAACATCGAGGCGTTGATGGCCGAGCTGGTCCGCGCGAACAAGGCGAAGCGCGAATTCCTCGGCACCGTCTCGCACGAGCTGCGCACGCCGCTCAACGGCATCCTCGGGTACGCCTCGCTGCTGCGCGACGGCATGGTCGGCGCGATCAGCGCCGAGCAGGAGAGCGCGCTCGACCGCGTGATCGGGTGCAGCCGCAACCTGAACGAGCTGATCGGCGACATGCTCTTCTACGTCCAGGTCGAGGCGGACCGCGTGCTCGTGCGCCGCGAGCGGGTCGACACGCGCGAGGTGATCGACGTCGCGGTCTCCGCCGTGCGCGGGCGCCAGGCCGGCGAGCGCCTCGCGCTGCACGTCGAGGTCGCCCCCGAGGCCGCGACCCTGTGGGTGGACGAGAGCCTGCTGCGACGCGTGCTCTTCCACCTCGTCGGCAACGCGTTCAAGTTCACCGCCGAGGGCGAGGTGCACGTGGTGGTGCGACCGGACGTCGAGCCCGGCGGCGCGGTGCTCGTCGTGCGCGACACGGGCGCCGGCATTCCTCCGGAACGCCTCGACGAGCTGTTCGAGCCGTTCACCCAGGCCGACAGCTCGACCACGCGCCGCCACGAGGGCGTGGGCATGGGCCTCGCGCTGGTGCAGCGCTGCGCGCGGCTGCTCGGAGGCGAGGTCGCGGTGGAGAGCCGGCCCGGCGCCGGCAGCGAGTTCCGCGTGCGCCTGCCCGGCGCCCTGGCGAGCGCGGCGGCGGCGGCGCCCGCGCAGCCCGAGGACGCGGCGCCCTGAGCGGCGCTGCGCACGGCACCCGCGGGTGTCAGGTGTGCCGGACCGATGGGCGCTCCCGGCACACGATCGTGCCGGGGGCCCGAGCCGGCAAGGGTCCGGCGGCGGCACGCCCGGTGCTCTCCGCCGGCATGCGCGTCCCTCACGGAGACCTGGCGCGGGCGGAGTTCGACGCCGTCGAGACCGCCGTGCGCTACTACGAGGGCACGGCGTCGCCCGCCGAGATGATCGCCGCCGCCCGGCGCGTCCAGGCGCTGCGCGTCGCGAGCGCGTTCGCGCGCACGCAGGCCCGGCGCGGGCTCGGCGGATGGCGTCCCGCCACACCCGCGCCGCCACCCCTCGGGCACTGAGCAGCCGTCAGCCGCGGCCGAGGAGCTTGCGCCGCCAGCCCGAGCCGAAGAGGTCGATGACGCGGCGGAAGAGCCGCAGCTTGCCCGGCGTGATGGGCCACCAGTTGACCTCGCGCTTCATCCCGAAGCGGTCGATCACCACCGCCTGCTGCGCGCAGAACTTGCGGATGCCCTCGGGGCCGTGGCGGTGCCCGATGCCGCTCTCCTTCACCCCGCCCATCGGAATCTCGGGCACCGCGAAGTTGACCATGACGTCGTTGACGCACACGGCGCCCGACTCGATCCGGCGGGCGACCCGCGCGCCGCGCGCACGGTCGCGGGTCCACACGCTGGCGTCGAGGCCGTAGCGCGAGTCGTTCGCCAGGCGCACCGCCTCCTCCGCGTCGGCGACGCGCATGATCGGGATGACGGGGCCGAAGGTCTCGTCGCGCATCACCTCCATCTCGTGGGTGACGTCGACGAGGACGGTCGGCTCGTAAAACAGGCCCGGGAGGTCGCTCCGCCGCCGGCCCCCCGCGAGCACGCGCGCCCCGCGCGCGACCGCGTCGCGCACGTGGCGCTCGACCTTCTCGATCTGCGGCGGGAAGGTCATCGCGCCGACCTCCATCGGGCTGCCGTCGGGCACGCCCTGGCGGACCTGGCGGACCTTCTCCACCACCTTGGCGACGAAGGCGTCGTACACCGGCGCCTCGACGTAGACCCGCTCGACCGAGATGCACACCTGGCCCGCGTTGGCGAGCGCGCCGTAGACGCAGGCGTTGGCGGCGCGCTCGAGGTCGGCGTCGCGCAGCACGAGCATCGGGTCCTTGCCGCCGAGCTCGAGCGTGACCGGCTTGAGGAGCTGCCCGCAGCGCGCGGCGACCTTCCGCCCCGTCTCGACCGAGCCCGTGAAGCAGATCATGTCGGCGAGGTCGACCAGGTGCGTGCCGGCGTCGCCGTAGCCGACGACCGCCTGGAGGATTCCCGGCGGCAGGCCCGCTTCCACCGCGAGCTCGCAGCCGAACAGCGCGCTCTGCGGGGTGACCTCCGAGGGCTTGATCACCACCCCGTTGCCGGCCATCAGCGCGGGAATGGCCTCGCCGATCGTGAGGCTGAAGGGGAAGTTCCACGGACCGATGATGCCGACCACGCCGTGGGGCCGGTAGCTCACGTACGCGCGCTTGTTGAGCATCAGGTGTGGCCGGGCCGGCTCGTCGGCGAGCCAGCGGGCCGCCCGCCGCCCCCAGAAGCCGATACCGTCGCAGACGATCAGCAGCTCGTTGGTGAGCACGTCGTGGCGGGGCTTGCCGGTCTCGCCCGAGACCACCTCGGCGATCCGGTCCTTGCGGTCGACGAGGAGGTCGCGCAGCCGGCGGAGCATGCGTGCCCGCTCGGCGAAGGATAGCGCGGCCCAGCCAGGCTGCGCGCGCCGCGCGCGGGCGACGGCGGCCTCGACCGCCTCGCGGTCGGCCGCCGGGTACTGCGCGATGCGCTCGCCGGTGGCGGGGTTGCGAACGACCACGGTGCCCCGGTCGGGGGGCCGCTCGACGGTGGGTGCGCCCTGCGCCATGCGGAGCCTCCTCGAAGACGGCGACGAGCTTAGGCGACGCCGGCGCGGCGGGTCAACGCCCGGCGCGCGGGCAGTGCTGCCCACGTGTCGGGCAGCGAGCGCGCCGCGCCCACCCGGCCGCCGCGTGCCGCCGTGCAGTGCCCCCTGGTCAGGTTCTTGCTCAGGCGGCTTCGGCGTGGAGGCGCCACGGAGTGTCCGACCCGGCGGCCGCGCGAGCGTCGTGCTGCGGTTCCCGGCGCCCGTGCGCCCACGGCAGCCCCCGCCGCCGTGGTGGCGGCGTGCCCTCGAATGGCTGCGCCACGGGAGCCTGCGGGTCGTGAGGCCGTCTTGACCGAGCGAGACGACCGGGCGCTCGAGATCCACGCGCGGCTGACCGACGCGGCGGAGCGGGGTCGGGCGGTCGAGCTGATCCTCGTGGTGCGGGGCAAGGTGCGGCCGGTCAACGGCTCCGGGGACCGCTGGCGCATCCGCACGGACGGCCGCCACGTGCTGACCTTCCGGGCGGGCGCCGTGGTGGCGGCGACCCCAGTGGCCGACGAGCGTGTCGGCGTCGCGGACCCGGGCGCCTGACCGGAGCCGGGGCTACGCGGCGTCACGCTGCGAGCCGGCGCCGTTGAGCTGCGGCGCGCGGCCGTCGTGGCGTGTTTGATAGGCCCCCACGAGCCCCGCGAACGCTTCGTCCTCGCTCGAGGTGAGCCGGAAGCGGAAGTAGAACCCGCCGGCCATCGGGGGGAGGAGCCCGGTCGAGCCGCTGATCTCCGCCAGGCGGGCGCGGAGGTTCCCGTCGCCCCGTCCGACGTAGAGGATGCTGCGTACGAGGTTGGCCACCTCGAAGACCCCGGCCTCCTCCGGTACCCACCCGATCGACTCCGCGCTGAGGCGGCACCAGCGATCGGGTTGGGCGGGCATGGTTGCACGGCCGAGCAATGGGCATGCCATGAGGAGCGCTGCGTCCGTACGCGGCTTGCACCCGCGCTGACCGACGCGCGCGTGACACCGCGCGTACGCCCTTGTCGATCGGGCGTTGAACCAGGAGCGCGAAGCGGTCATGGTAGCCGCCGGGAGGCCCCATGGAACGAGACGGCGAGCGGCAGGCGCACCGGCTCTACGACGAGGAGGGGAGGCCGACGCGCGACCGGCCCTGGCTCTTCCGCACCTACGCTGGCCACACGAACGTGCGGGAATCCAACGCGCTCTACCGGGCGAACCTCTCGCGGGGCCAGACCGGCCTGTCGATCGCCTTCGACCTCCCGACCCAGTGCGGCTACAGCTCCGACCATCCCGTGGCCGCGCACGAGATTGGGCGGGTGGGGGTGCCGATCAACACGCTCGACGATTTCGAGATGCTGTTCGAGGGCATCCCCATCGAGCAGATCAACACCTCGATGACGATCAACGCGACCGCGATGTGGCTGCTCGCCCTCTACGTCGCGCTCGCCGAGCAGCGCGGAGTCGAGCCCGCGCGCCTCCAGGGCACGACCCAGAACGACATCGTCAAGGAGTACCTGGCCCGGGGCACGTACATCTTCCCCCCGCGGGAGTCCATGCGGCTCATCGTCGACATGTACGAGTACTGCCTGCACGCGGTCCCGCGCTGGAACGCGTCGAACGTCTGCTCCTACCACCTCCAAGAGGCGGGGGCGACGCCGGTGCAGGAGCTCGCTTTCGCCCTCGCCAACGCGATGGCGCTGCTCGACGCGATCGAGGCCCGGGGCACGTTCTCGCACGCCGAGTTCGAGCAGTGCGTCGGCCGGGTCTCGTTCTTCTGCAACGCGGGCATCCGCTTCGTCGAGGAGCTGTGCAAGCTGCGGGCGTTCGGCGAGATGTGGGACGAGATCACCCGCGACCGCTACCGCGTCGGCAACCCGAAATACCGGCTCTTCCGCTACGGCGTGCAGGTGAACTCGCTCGGGCTCACCGAGGAGCAGCCGGAGAACAACGCCTGGCGCATCCTGATCGAGGCGCTGGGCGTGACGCTCTCGCGCGACGCGCGCTGCCGCGCGCTCCAGCTCCCGACGTGGAACGAGGCGCTCAGCCTGCCGCGCCCGTGGGACCAGCAGTGGTCGCTGCGCCTGCAGCAGATCCTCGCCTACGAGACGGACCTGCTCGAGTACCCCGACCTCTTCGCGGGCTCGCCGGTGGTGGCGGCGAAGGTCGCCGACCTCAAGCGCGCCGCCTACGACGAGATCCGGCGCATCGAGGCGCTCGGCGGCGCGCTGGCGGCGGTCGAGTCGGGCTACATGAAGGCGGCGCTCGTGCGTAGCCAGGGGGAGCGGCTCGCGCGGATCAACGCCGGCGAGACCGTGGTGGTCGGGCGCAACCGCTGGACGGAGGGGCTGCCGTGCCCGCTGCTCGCCGGCGAGGACGGGGGCCTCTTCAAGGTCGACCCGGCCTCCGCGCGCGAGACGCTCGAGATGCTCCGCGCCACCCGGGCGCGCCGCAGCCAGGCGGCGGTCGACGCGGCGCTGCGCCAGCTCCGCGACGCCGCGGTGGCGGGCACGAACCTCGTGCCCGCGTCGATCGCGTGCGCGCGCGCGCGGGTGACCACCGGGGAGTGGGCGGGGGCGCTGCGGGCGGTGTTCGGCGAGTACCGGCCGCCCACCGGCGTCGAGGGGCAGCGCCTCGGCCTCGAGGGAGCCCGCGTCGAGGCGGTGCGCCGGCGGGTCGCCGCCTGGGCGGAGGCCCACGGCATGCGCCCGCGCATGCTGGTCGGCAAGCCCGGGCTCGACGGTCACTCCAACGGCTCGGAGATGGTCGCGGTGGCGGCCCGCCACGCGGGCTTCGAGGTGATCTACGGCGGGATCCGGCTGGCGCCCGAGGAGATCGTCCAGGCCGCGATCGAGGAGGACGCCACGGTGATCGGGCTCTCGGTGCTCTCGGGGGCCCACGTCGAGACCGCGCGGCTCGTGCTGGAAGGGCTCGGGCGCGAAGGGGCGTCGATCCCGGTGGTCGTCGGCGGCATCGTGCCGGAGAGCGACTTCGAGCCGCTGCGGCGCCTCGGCGTGAAGGCCATCTTCACCCCGCGCGACTTCGACCTGATGGCGGTGATGGACCGCGTGCTCGACGTCATCGGCGCGCCGGGCGAGGCGCCCGCCGAGCAGCGCGCGAGCGCCTGACGGCTCGGTTGAACCGGGCCGGTGAATGGCTCATGGTACGGGCCGATGGCCGACCACCCCGACCGCGCCGACCTCTCCGAGTGGCGGGCGCTCGCCGCCGCGGAGCGCAAGGGCGCCGATCCCGACGAGCTCGTCTGGCACACCCCCGAGGGGATCGACGTGAAGCCGCTGTGGACCCGGGCCGACGTCGCCGGGCTCGACTTCCTCGACACCACGCCCGGCGCCTTTCCGTTCCTCCGCGGCCCGCGGGCGACCATGTACGCCGAGAAGCCGTGGACGATCCGGCAGTACGCGGGCTTCTCGACCGCCGAGGAATCGAACGCCTTCTACCGCGCCAACCTGGCCGCCGGGCAGATGGGCCTCTCGGTCGCCTTCGACCTCGCCACCCACCGCGGCTACGACTCGGACCACCCGCGGGTGGTCGGCGACGTCGGTAAGGCGGGGGTCGCGATCGACTCCGTCGAGGACATGAAGATCCTCTTCGACGGCGTGCCGCTCGACCGGATGTCGGTGTCGATGACCATGAACGGCGCGGTGCTCCCGGTGCTCGCGAGCTTCATCGTCGCCGGCGAGGAGCAAGGTGTCGCGCGCGCGAAGCTCACCGGGACCATCCAGAACGACATCCTGAAGGAGTTCATGGTCCGCAACACCTACATCTATCCCCCGAAGCCCTCGATGCGGATCGTGGCCGACATCATCGAGTACACCAGCCGAGAGATGCCGAGGTTCAACTCGATCTCGATCTCCGGCTACCACATGCAGGAGGCGGGGGCGACGTGCGACTTGGAGCTCGGGTTCACGCTCGCCGACGGGCTCGAGTACGTGCGCGCCGCGCTCTCCAAGGGCCTCGACATCGACGCGTTCGCCGGCCGCCTCTCGTTCTTCTTCGCGATCGGGATGAGCTTCTACATGGAGGTGGCGAAGCTGCGCGCGGCGCGGCTGCTCTGGGCCACCTTGATGCGGAAGCACTTCGCGCCCAAGCGGCGCGAGTCGCTCATGCTGCGCACGCACTGCCAGACCTCGGGGGCGAGCCTCACCGCGCAGGATCCGTTCAACAACGTCGTGCGCACCACCGTCGAGGCCATGGCGGCGGTGTTCGGCGGCACGCAGAGCCTGCACACGAACTCCTTCGACGAGGCGATCGCGCTGCCGACCGACGCCTCGGCGCGCGTCGCGCGCAACACGCAGCTCATCCTCCAGCTCGAGACCGGCATCCCCCGGGTGATCGACCCGTGGGGCGGGTCGTACTTCATGGAGTCGCTCACCCATGCGCTCGCCGCCAAGGCGCTCGGCCTCATCGAGGAGGTCGAGGCGATGGGCGGCATGACCCGGGCGATCGAGGCCGGGATGCCCAAGCTCCGCATAGAAGAGACGGCCGCCCGCCGCCAGGCACGCGTCGACCGGGGCGAAGACGTCATCGTGGGGGTGAACAAGTACCAGCCTCCGGAGGAGCCGGAGATCGACATCCGCGAGATCGACAACACGGCGGTGCGCGAGGCGCAGGTCGCCCGCCTGGCACGCATCCGCGCGACGCGCGACGCCGCGCGCGTGCGCGAGACGCTCGCCGCGCTCGCCGCCTGCGCGGAGCGCGGCGAGGGGAACCTGCTCGCGCTGGCGGTCGAGGCCGCCCGCGCACGGGCGACCGTCGGCGAGATCTCCGAGGCGCTCGAGCGGGTCTGGGGGCGCTACCACGCCGAGATCCGCTCCATCTCCGGTGTCTACGGCGGGCAGTTCGCCGACGACGCGGAATGGCAGGCGCTGCGGGCCGAGGTCGAGCGGTTCGCCGCGGAGCACGGCCGGCGCCCGCGCATGCTCGTGGCGAAGATCGGGCAGGACGGTCACGACCGCGGCGCGAAGGTGATCGCGACCGCGTTCGCGGATCTCGGCTTCGACGTCGACGTGGGCACGCTCTTCCAGACGCCGGAGGAGGTGGCGCGGCAGGCGGTCGAGAACGACGTGCACGTGGTAGGCGTCTCGACCCAGTCGGGCGGGCACAAGACGCTGGTGCCGCAGCTCGTCGCCGAGCTCTCGCGGCTCGGTGCGAGCGACGTCGTGGTCACCTGCGGCGGGATCATCCCCGCGCAGGACCACGCCTTCCTCGCGCGCGCGGGCGTCAGGGCGATCTTCGGGCCGGGCACGCAGATCCCGAAGGCGGCCCGCCGCGTGCTGGCGCTCATCCGCGAGTGCGGCGAGAGCGGCGGGAAGCCCGCGGATGCCGTCGGCGCCTAGCCGGCCCGAGGCGCTGGCGGAAGGCGTCCGCGCCGGCGACCGCCGGGCGCTGGCGAAGGCGATCACGCTGGTCGAGAGCACGCGCGCCGACCATCAGGCGGCGGCGCAGCGGCTCCTCGAGCTGCTGCTGCCGCACACGGGCGGCGCCGCGCGCATCGGCGTGAGCGGCGTGCCGGGCGTCGGCAAGAGCACGTTCATCGAGGCGTTCGGGCTGCACCTTATCGGGCTCGGCCGGCGGGTGGCGGTGCTGGCGGTCGATCCCTCGAGCGCGCGCACGGGCGGGAGCATCCTCGGCGACAAGACCCGCATGCCGGGGCTCGCGGCCGCCCCCGAGGCTTTCATCCGCCCGAGCCCGTCGGGCGGCTCGCTCGGCGGCGTCGCCAGGCGGACGCGCGAGGCGCTCCTCGTATGCGAGGCGGCGGGCTACGACGTCGTGGTGGTGGAGACCGTGGGCGTCGGGCAGTCCGAGTACGCGGTCGCGTCGATGGTGGACTTCTTCCTGCTGCTCGTACTCGGCGGCGCGGGCGACGAGCTGCAGGGCCTCAAGAAAGGCATCCTCGAGCTCGCCGACGCGCTCGCGGTCAGCAAGGCCGACGGGGACGGCGTGGCGCGCGCGGAGCGGGCGGCGGCCGAGTACCGCAGCGCGCTGCGTCTCTTCCGCCACGCGAGCCCCGACTGGGACCCGCCCGTGCTCACCGTGAGCGCGCTCGAACGCCGGGGCATCGACCGCGTGTGGGCGCTCGTCGAGGAGCACCGCCGGCGCCTCGACGCCTCGGGCGCGCTCGAGCGCAAGCGGCGCGACCAGCGGCAGGCCTGGCTCTGGAGCATGCTGCGCGAGGGGCTCGAGCAGCACTTCCTCGCGCGCGAGGACGTGCGCCGCCTGCTGCCCGGGCTCGAGGCGGCCGTCGTGGCCGAGCGCCTCACGCCGACCGAGGCGGCGCGCCGGCTGCTCGCGCTCCTCGACGACCGCGGGGCGCGGCGGGCGCGGACGGGGTAGGAACGGTCAGCGGACGCGCTTCGCCAGCGCCTCGCGCTGGCGCGCCATCTCGCCCGGGAGCCGCCCGTCGAACCTGGCGAAGAATCCCCCGATCCCCTCGGCCTCGCTGCGCCACTCGTCGCGCGCGACCGAGAGCAGCTCGGTCATCGTGGCGTCGCTCACCTCGAGGCCGCCGGTGTCGATGGCGCCACGGCGCGGCAGGAGCCCGATCGGCGACTCCACCGCCTCCGCGGCGTCGCGGCAGCGGTCGATGATCCAGCGCAGCGCGCGCAGGTTCTCGCCGAACCCCGGCCAGAGGAAGCGGCCGTCCTCGCCCTGCCGGAACCAGTTCACGTGGAAGATGCGGGGAGGCCGGCGGACCGCGGTGCCCATCGCGAGCCAGTGGCCGAAGTAGTCGGCCATGTTGTAGCCGCAGAACGGCAGCATCGCCATCGGATCGCGGCGCACCACCCCCACCGCGCCGCTCTGCGCCGCGGTCGTCTCCGAGGCGACCGACGCGGCGACGAACACGCCGTGGTTCCAGTCGAAGGCCTCGAAGACGAGGGGGGCGACGCGCGCGCGCCGGCCGCCGAAGACGAATGCGGAGATCGGCACGCCCTGCGGATCGTCGAAGCGGGGGGAGATCGACGGACACTGGCGCGCGGGCGCGGTGAAGCGCGAGTTGGGATGCGCGGCCTTCTCGCTCGAGCCCCGGTGCCACGGGCGTCCGCGCCAGTCGGTCAGCCGCTCGGGCACCTCCCCATCGATCCCTTCCCACCACGGGCACCCGTCCTCGGTGACCGCGGTGTTGGTGAAGATCGCGTTGGCGTGCAGGCTCGCCATGGCGTTGCGGTTGGTGCGTGAGGACGTGCCCGGCGCGACGCCGAAGAAGCCCGCTTCGGGATTGACCGCCCACAGCCGCCCGTCGGGCCCGGGGCGCAACCAGGCGATGTCGTCGCCGACCGTCCAGACCTTCCACCCCTTCTGCGAGGCGGGCGGGACGAGCATCGCGAGATTCGTCTTGCCGCAGGCGCTGGGGAAGGCCGCGGCCACGTAGTGCGTCTCGCCGCTCGGGCTCTCGAGCCCGACGATCAGCATGTGCTCGGCGAGCCAGCCCTCCTCCCGCGCCTGCACGCTCGCGATGCGCAGCGCGAAGCACTTCTTGCCGAGCAGCGCGTTGCCCCCGTAGCCGGAGCCGACGCTCCAAATGAGCTTCTCCTCGGGGAAGTGCAGGATGAAGCGGCGCTCGGGGCTCAGGTCGCCGAGCGAATGGAGGCCGCGGACGAAGTCGCCGCTCTCGCCGAGCTGGCGGGTCGCCGGGTCGCCCATGCGCGTCATGATGCGCATGCTGGCCACGACGTAGGGGCTGTCGGTGATCTCGATCCCCACCTTGCTGAAGGGCGACCCCTGCGGCCCCATGAGGTAGGGGATCACGTACATCGTGCGGCCGCGCATCGCGCCGTCGAAGAGCGGGCCCACCCGCCGCCGCGCTTCGGCGGACGCCATCCAGTTGTTGGTGGGCCCGGTGTCCTCCTGGCGCCCCGAGCAGATGAACGTGAGGTGCTCGGTGCGCGCGACGTCGGTGGGGTCGCTGCGGTGAAGGTAGCAGTTGGGGAAGCGGTCGGCGTTGAGGCGGTGCAGGACCTTCGCGTCCAGCATCTCGGCGATCAGGCGGTCGTTCTCCTCCTGCGAGCCGTCGACCCAGTGGATGCGCGACGGCTTGGTGTGAGCGGCAACCTCGTCGACCCAGGATTTCAGCGCGGCGTTCACGGGAACCTCGGCGGGACGGAGTAAGCCCCGGCGTCAACGCCGGGGGGCCGCAGCTTACCCGGTCGCCGGGGCCCGGGGCAACCGCGCCGTCTCGCCCTGCCAGATGGTCCCCAGCAGCCAGTCAGCGAGCGGGACGGTCACGTTGAAGTTCCAGCGCTGCATCAGCTCCGGGGTGTGGTGCACGGCATGGTGGCGCCGCAGCTTCGCGATCAGGCGGCTGCGGCCGATCGGGTTCGTGGCGGGCAGGTGGTAGGCCAGGTGCAGCCACTCGTAGGCCACCACGTATCCCATCGTCGAGGCGACCCAGAGGAGCGCGACGTTGGGTGAGACGAGCAACCACAGCGCCGCGGTGAGGGGCAGCGTGGTCACGAAGATCGCGAGGATGCCGTAGAAGGGGATGAGCACCAGGCGGAACTCCTGCGCCGAGCGCATCGCCATGTCGTCGCGCACGAAGATCACATGGTGCTCCGGCGTGTGCCGCCAGAAGAGCACCTCGAGCGGCCAGGTCCGGCGGTGGAGCACGTTGCGGTGGATGTGCCACTCGTTCAAGTTGACGAGCACGAGGACGACCGGGACCGTGAGCAGCTCGAGTACCGACGGCCGGTCGAGGAGCGCGATTGCTGCGGCGATCATGCCGAGGCCGACGAGCGAGGGAAAGGCGAGGTGCCCCCACGGGCTGTACCACCGGGGGATGCGCGCCACCAGCTCGGCGCGCAGCGCGTCGCGCCGCGCGAGGGGCTGAGTGACCTCGTAAGGCTTCGTGTTCGTCCGCCCAGCCACGGGGGAATTCTACTGTGGGCGGGCCGCCGATCAACAGGTTCGGAAGAGCCTGCCCGTCGCAAGCAGCTCGGCGAACTCGGGGGGCGGGAGCACCTCGACGCCGTCGGGCGTGCGCCGCCGGTCGCCCCCGAGGTGGACGAAAAGCCGGCGCACGACGGCCGGACGCTCGGCGATGGCCCGAAGCCCGCGCACGTGGTCGTCGCGCAGGCCACCGGCCCGACGTGCCCCTTCGCAGCCCGGACGATGGCGGGGTCCATGGCGACGTACTACCCCAGTGAGCCGTCGAGCTACTTCTGGGTGCAGTAGGAGCTCCGGGCGAACGCCGCCGCCCGATCGGCGAGGTCCGCCGTCTGCCGCGCCACGGCCTGCGCGAGGCTCGTCGGCGTGAGGCAGCGACGCCTCACCAGCGCGGCGACCTTGCGCCCCAGGCCCTTCGCCGCCCGGTGCATCGCGCCGACCTTCCCCTTGCAGCGCTTCTTCGACGTCGCTTGCGTGGCTGCGGCGAGAGCAGCGGCGATGGGCGCCGTCCGCAACGCGCAGCGGCAGTGGCGCGCGCAGTCGGGCTGCGGCGGGCCGGCGAGCGCGTGCTCGACGCCGGCGAGCGCGCAATCGACGCCGGCGAGCGACGCCAAGGGCAGCGCGGCCGGATCGCAGCCGCCGGCGGGTAGAGTCGTGCTCGTGGTGGTCGTCGTCGTGCTCGTCGTGACGGCTTCGTAGGCGCCGATGTCGCAGCGCCCGTCGCCGGGCTCGCCGCGCGGGACCCCGCGCTGGTCGGTGGCCTCGCACGCGGTGCCACCGCTACCGGGGGGCGCCGGGTTCCCCGCGTCGATGGCCGGGCTGCCCGGGAGGAGCGCGTGGGTCTTGGTCGGCCCGCCGTTGTCGGCCAGCGGGCCGAGCCGGGCATCGTCCGTCGCCATGATGCTGCCGTGTACCAGGCAGCTCCCGTTGCGAGGAAGATTGGCGAGCAACGTGTAGCCGACCGACGTCGGGCTGCCGCTGCAATCGAGCGACAGGCCGGGAGGGGCCTGGTTGCCGGCGAGGATCGTGTTGCCGAGTTGCAGCGTGCTCTGGTTGTCGACGAAGACACCGCCGCCGTCGCCGCCCGCGCCGTTGTTCGTGATGGTCACGTTGTTCAGCGTCGCGTCCGCCCCGTTGAGGAGCGCGATGCCACCGCCACCCCCCTCGCCGGGGAGCAGGAGCGGGGCCAGGCCGGATTGGTTGCCGCTGACGGTGCAGTTCCGAAGCGTGATCGCAACCGCACCGTCGCCGACGATTCCCCCGCCCGTAGTGCTGGCGCCGTTGTCGCTGATGGTGCAGCCCTCGAGCAGGGTGAGCGTGCTCGCCACGCTGCTCAAGAGTCCCGCGCCGGTCCCGGCAAAGCATTGGTTCCCCGCGATCGTGCTGCGCACGAGGGTCAGGGCCCCCCCGTTGTAGATGCCCCCGCCGGCGTATTTGGCCGTGCTGTCCCGCACGACGCAGTCGGTGAGACTCAGCGTGCCGGCGTTGTCGACCGCACCCCCGGTTTGGCCATGTCCCCCTTGGAGCGTTACGCCCGTGACCCCGAGCGTCGCGCCCGAGTCGACCACGATCACCTGACCCAGGTTCTGTCCATCGATGACGGTCGTGTCGGCGCCAGCGCCCGTGAGCGTCAGGGTTCCCGCGACCTCGAGCGCCCCCTGCGCGAGCGTGTACGTGCCTGCCGGCAGGGGGATGTTGCTGGCGACGGTGTCGGGGTTGGCTTCCGCAAAGAGGATCGCCCCGCGCAGCGAGCAGTCCGGCGGTACGCCCTCGCACGCCTCGGGGGGTGGCGTCGGGTCGTCGAAGCGGGTGGGGACGATCTCGACCTTGAGCGGGGGCGGAGGCGGGAAGGAAATGGCCGCCGCGGGCGCCCACAGGAGCCCGCCGACCAGCATTGCAGCGACGACCCTTCGACCCATCGTCGCCCTACTGTCGCTTCAGCGTGAATGGTGGGGTCAGACCGAGCGCGGTGAGGTCGAGGGTGTGCGCGGGAGAATACGTGCCTTCCCCGGCAGGTTCGCAGCACCACACGCATTTCTGCACGATGCCGTTCTCCGTGCAGTCGTGGGAATCCTTCACGATCTGACCGGACCGAGCCATGCAATTGAAACGAGCGCTCGAGTCGTCGGCGCCGGATTCGACGGAGACCCAATACGCCGCGAGCAGGGTGCGCTGTTCGTCAACGAGCCCGTAGTAGCCAGTTCGTCCGTCGGCGGAGGTGACGACGAGGCGTGCGAGCGAAGTGAGCGGGCCAGGCGGGGTGAAGACCATGGGCGGGGTCGTACAGGCGGAGTCGGCGTAGAACACTTGAAGAGTCAGACCGTCATTCTCCGGCTGGAACACGCCAAAACCGCTGCCCGAAACCGTGAGCACGAAGAACGCACCGTCGATCTGCCGAACGACATCGAAGTAGGGGCCCTCGAACTCGCCTCCAGACACGACGACGCCGACCTCGTTCCCGTTCTTGTCGACGACGTGCAGCCCCGGGCCGGGAGTCCCCGGCGCACCCATCAGGCCGCCGATCGTCGTGGCGTCGATCTGCTGCTCGCGCCGCTTGCACTTCTCGCGCGCGAGGACGGTGGCGCCCCGGCCCTTGCAGAAGACGAGGGCGTCGGCGGGAGGTCGCGGCACGAGGATCGCCGCAAAGACGGCGAGGACTGTCCGGGCTCGCATGGGAATCTCCATGGCTCAGTACTCGATCCCGGTCGGGAAGCCGCCGGTCTGGCCCGCGTGCCACTCGTCGGCGGCCCCCGCGGTCACGTTGCTCCCGCCGCTGACGCTGGCTCCGATGCCGCTTGCGCGGTTCCCGGCTCCACCGCCGACGGACGCCGCCGGGCCAGTGACGGCGTTGTGAGACCCTGCAACCAGTCCGCCGAAGCTCGTGTACGTGTGACCGTCGCCGACGACGAGATTGTGCGACCCGGTCTTGAGGCTGGTGATGTTGCACGGGTTCGGCGGACAGTCGGCGTCCTGGAAACAGGGCGTGGGAGGAGACAGGGAGCAGAAGCCGGCGGCGCAGACGTCGGCGATGCAGTCCGCATCGGTGGCGCAGGACCGCTGGTCGAAGAAGCATGCCCCGGCGTTCGCGTCGTAACCGATGATGAGGTTGCCGCTGCCGTTCACTGGCCCGTCGGTCGCCCCCGATCCCGAGTCGATCTGTACGTTCACGCCGCTGAACTCGATCGTGGGCACGCTGTGATGGAAGGAGATCGCGCCGACGAGCTGCTGGAGCGCGTCGGCCTTCGCCTGGTCGCTGAATCGCGGCCCGGGTGTGCAACCCTTGACGTACGCGGCGCACTCGGCACCGTCGTCCTTGAGATAGAGGGTGCAGACGTCCGGTGGGGTGATCGCCTGCAGGCTTGCCGGCGGGCCGAGCTCGCACTTGCTCGCGGACGTGCCGCTGATGCAGGTGGCCGCGTTGGCGAAGGTGTTGCTCTCTCCGCCCGGCCGGTTGCCCCAGAGGAGCGGCCCCGAGACGCCCTTGGCGAACACGTCGATGGTCCCGTTCCTCGCGCTCACGTGGACCTGGCAGCTCGTTAGCGCCTCGCCGGTGCCGGGGATGAGGACGGCGCTGATCACGAGCGCAAGCAGCGCCGATAGCAGGGGCATCGCCGGCATGGTCCCTTCTACTGCCGCTTCAGCGTGAACGGCGGGGTCAGGCCGAAGGAAGTGAGGTCGAGCGTGTGCGCAGGCGAAGCCGTATCCGTACCGTTCACTCTACAACACCACACGCACTTCTCCGTGACACCGCGGTAGACGCAGTCGTGTGAGTCCTTCACGATCTGTCCGCCGCTCCCCGTGCAATTGGCGCGCGCCGACGGGTCGTCCATGCCGGCTTCGACCTCGATCATGTATGGGTGAGCGAGCATCTGCTGCTCGCTCACCAACCCGTAGTAGCCGGTTCGCCCGTCCGCGGAGATGGTGACGGGATGCTCCAGGGGAAGGAACTGCCCTTGGTCGGTCGGGACGAATGGCGCACTCGTGCAGGCGGCATCCGTGTAATACAGGTAACCCGTCTCGGGGAGGCCGTCGTTGCCGTATTGGAAACCAAATCCGCTGCCCGATACCTCCAGGTTGAAGAACTCTCCGTTCACCTGACGAACGATCCTCATGTACGAGCCGTCATCCGCGGTGACGAGGCCGACCTCGTTCCCGTTCTTGTCGACGACGTGCAGCCCCGGGCCGGGAGTCCCCGGCGCACCCATCAGGTCGCCGATCGTCGTGGCGTCGATCTGCTGCTCGCGCCGCCTGCACTTCTCGCGCACGAGGACGGCGGCGCCCCGGCCCTTGCAGAAGACGAGGGCGTCGGCGGGAGCCGTGACAACCGCCGTCACGAGAACGGCGAGAAAAAAGCGCTTCGTGCTCATCCACGAGCCTTCTCACTGGATGATCGTGCAGACTCCGCTTCCGCAGAAACCGGGGCTGCAGCAGTCGGCGTCCACCGTGCACGCGCCGCCCTGAGGGACGCACGTGCACACCCCGCCGGTGCACGTTCCGGCCGTGCACGCGTTCGCCGCACAGCACGGCTGGCCGAGCCCCCCGCAGACGATGCAGGTGCCGGCGGCCGAGCATGCCACGCTCGGGTCGCTGCACGTCGCGCCGGCACAGCAGGGCTGCTCGGGGCTCCCGCAGTTCGGCCCGCTCACGCTCCGCACCGCGCGGGCGCTGAAGTCGATGAACGGGTAGCCGGTCGCTTCCGACGCGCACTTGTCCGTGGGCTGGGCGTCGACGGGAAGCCCGGAGCGATCGACGAAGGGAAAGGTCAGGAACGCCAGGGTGGGCACGCCGGGCTCGGTGTCCGACGACCAGTAGGCCTGCGCCGCCGGACCGAAGATGGGATCGATGCAGGCGCCTTGGGGCGGCTGACCGCAGGTCGGCGCGTGCGGGTCGAGGATCGTCCCCAGCTCGGTCGCCGTGGGCATCCGCCAGTCGCAGTGGCCCGCGAAGCAGCCCCCCGGGGCGGAGGAATCGTCGAGGGTGGCGAGGAAGGTCGTGAACGCGGTTCCGTCCGGGAGCGTCCCGTCGTCACCCGGCATCGGCACCCCGCCGCCGTTGACGCACCCCGAGCTGCTCCAAGCGTAGACCGCGAAGCCGTAGTGCACCGAGGTCGGATCGAACGTCTTCTGCTCCCACTGGAGCCCGGTGCCGTCGTCGGTCACCGTCCCGTCCCCGTTGTCGGTGAAGTGGGGCCCGTTCGTCGGTCCGCCCGGGGCGCCCGGATAGAAGGCGAGGCCCTCGATGACGACCGACGAGAGCGCAACGCGCGCGGCAAAGGTTGGGGCGTCGTTCGTGCTCGCACAACCGCCCTTCGCCTCGAGCTTGGTGAACGCCGCGGAGAGCTTCGCGTCGCATTTGCCCACCGTGTTGACGCCGCCGAGCGCGGCCTTCGCGAGCGCGCTCGCCTGGCAGGCGGCGTCTTTGCCGGCCGCGATCAGCTTGGCCGCCTGGCACTTCTGCGCGGCGGTGAGGGCGGCGTGCCCCGGGCCGGCCCAGGTCAAGACCAGCCCACCTGCGAGCCCGATGAATGTGGCTGCGTGCTTCATGATCACCTCGGGGCCGCCGTGAGCGCGCCCGTATGGTTGCTCACGGCTTGATCGTGGCCTTGATGGAGAACGGCTTGGTCGCGAAGGGCGTCGTCGTCACGCTCCCGCCGCTCGAAGGACATGCCTGATCCGCCGGGTCGCTGCCCGGTCCCGTCGGCGCACCCCAGTAGTTGTCCGGCGCGGAGACGACGACGGGTTGGTCCGTCGCAATGCCGCAGTTGGCGAAAAAGCCGAAGAGGCCGTTCGCGAAGATGTCGTTCTTCGTGATGGTGCCGAAAAACGGCGGTTCGACCCGGAAGCCGCCATTCGTGTTGCCGTAGACGGCATTGCTCTGGGCGATCACCGAGTCGGATAGGAACATGCCAGCGCCGTTGCCGTTGATCACGTTGCCCTCCACGACGCTCGCGTGTGCGGCGGCGATCCCTGCTTGATTGGCTGCAACCGCATTCTTGAGGACGCGCTTACCGGAGCTGCCCGCGTGGATGCCGACAAGCCACGCCGTCACCTGGTTGCCCTCGATGAGGACGTCTTCCCCGTCGTTGTCTACCGTGTCGATGCCCGTGACTGCATTGGCCAGACCGAGGCCGGCGTCGATGACCTGGTTGCCGGAGATCATGACGTTCGATCCGTCCACCACGATGCCGTTGCTGGTTGCGAGGAGAAGCCCCGGCGGCGTCACCGTGAAGCCTTTCCCCGGCTTGCCGAAGGTCACGCCGTCGGCGATGACGATCACGTTGCTATTCACCGTCACCAGGCGTGCGTCGATGGTCGTCGCCGCAGCCCCGGCGCTCGACACGAGGGTGACGCCCTTGTTGACCGAGACCATGCAGCTGCAGCCCGCCGAGCCGGTCTCTCCGCTGTCCTGGGCATACCGTCCCGGCCCCACGATGATCATGTCGCCGGTCGCGGCGAGCGCGATTCCCTGGCTGATCGACCGGCACGGGCTCGTCTTCGTCCCGCAGCTCGACCCGTCGAGCCCGTTGTTGGCGACGTAGAGCGTCACGGCACGAACGGGCGGCGCGGGCGCCACCAGACCGGCGACCATGAGGAGGACCGTGATCCGATGCCGCGGCAGGCGCGACTCGCGGGGCACGTCCATGCAGCAAGCTCATAGGTGCGCCTCTGACACGCGGACAAGGGAGACAATGGTGACATTTTGGTGTTAAACAGCCGTTGATGCCGGCAGAGCGCCCCGCGCGCGCCCCGATGTTCGGGGCTTTCGTTCTCGACGAGGCGGAGGGCTGCCTGTGGCGCGGCGGCGAGCGGCTGGCGCTCACCCGCAAGCAGCTCGCGCTCCTGCAGCACCTCCTCGGGCAGGCCGGGCGCCTCGTCCCGGCGGCCGAGCTGCTGCGCGCGGTGTGGGGAGACGCGACGGTCGATGCCGGCGTCCTCAAGGTCACGATGCGCCGGCTGCGGCGGACGCTCGGGGACGACGCGACCCGCCCGCGGTTCATCGAGAACGTCCACGGCCGCGGCTACCGGTTTCTCCGGCCTGCCGCCGCAGAGGCGGACGCGGCGCTCGTCCCAGGTCCCGAGGCCCCCGGCCTGGTCATCGGGCGGGAGCGGGAGCTCGCCTGGCTCGTGCGCCGGCTCGATGCCGCGCTCGGGGGGACGCGCCAAGTGGCCTTCGTCGCGGGCGAGCCGGGTATCGGGAAGACGACGCTGCTCGAGACGTTCGCGGCCTCGGTGGCGCGCGCGGTGCCCGACGGGCGGGTCGCCTGGGGTCGGTGCACCCAGCCGCGGACCACCGGAGAGCCGTACCGCGCGGTGCTCGACGCCCTCGGGCGCCTCTGTCGCGGTCCCGACGGGGCGCAGGTGATCGAGACGCTCGGTCGTCATGCGCCGACCTGGCTTCTCCAGCTCCCGGGCGCCGCGCCGCCGGAGCGGTTGGCGTCGCTGCGGCAGCGGGTGGCGGCTTCCGCGACGCGCATGCTGCGGGAGTGTGCGGAGGCGCTGGACGCGCTCGCCGCGACGGCCCCCGTCGTCCTCTGCCTCGAGGACCTGCACTGGGCCGACTTGTCGACGCTCGAGCTGCTCGCCGCGCTCGCCGCGCGGCGCGAGCCCGCGCGCCTGCTCGTGCTCACCACCTACCGCCCGGTGGAGCCGGCCCATCCGCTGGCCGAGCTGCTGCGCGAGCTGCGCCTCCATGCGCCGGGTAGCGCGCTCGAGCTGGGGCCGCTCGACGAGGGGGCGGTCGGCGACTACCTCGCGCGGCGCTTCGGATGGGCGGCCGTGGAGGAGCCGGTGCGCGCGGCCATTTACGCGCGCACGGCCGGGAACCCCCTCTACCTGGTGCATCTCGTCGAGGCGCTCTGCCGGCACGGCCGGCTCGCGCGAGCGGATGGCGGCTGGCAGCTCCGCGGCACGCCGGAAGCGATCGCTGCCGTTGTGCCCGAGACCGTGGGGGCGGTGATCGGCGAGCAGGTGGACGCGCTGCGGCCCGAGGCGCGCCGCCTGCTCGAGGCGGCGAGTTTCGCGCGCGGCGCGTTCTCGGCGGCGGCGCTCGCCGCGGCGCTCGCGGGCGGCATCGTGGAGACCGACCACGCTTGTGCCGAGCTGGCGCGCCGCCGGCAGTTTCTGCGCGCGGAGGGGATGGTCGAATGGCCGGACGGCACCGTGGCGGGCGCGTACGACTTCGCGCATCCGCTCTACCGCGACGTGCTGCGAGCGGGGGTGCCCCCGGCGGTCGCCGCGGCGCTGCACGCCCGGCTGGGAGCGCGGCTCGAGGCGGCTTTCGGCCGGCAGGCCGGGGCCATCGCGGTCGACCTCGCGGAGCACTGGGAAGGCGCGCGGGACTTTGCGCGCGCGACCGAGTACCGGCGCGCGGCGGCGGGGACGGCCGTCGGGCGGGCGGCCTACCGCGAGGCGGCGGAGCACCTCGCGCGGGGCGTCGCGCTCTGGCAGCGCGCGCGCTCGGCTCCCGATCATCGCGCGACCGAGCTGCGTCTCCGCATCGGGCTCGCCAACTTGCTGCAACGCCAGCACGGGCCGCTGGCCCCCGAGGTCGAGGCGGCCTACCGGCGGGTGCGGCTCTTGGCCCGGCGGACTCCTGCCGGCGAGGTGCCGTTTCGCGTCCCGCTCGGGCTGTTCGACCATCACATGGCGCGGGGCGAGCTCGAGGCGATGCGCCCGCTGGCGCGGCGGCTCTGGACTGCGGCGCGCCGCAGCCGCCGCTGGGACCAGCGCCTCGTCGCGCACAACATGGGGGCGCTCGTCGCCTTTTGGAGCGGCGAGCTGCGCACCGCGCGCACGCAGTTTCGCCGCGCTCTGACGCTCGCCAGGGCCCCCGGCGCGCCGGGACCGCGAGCGGCGTTCGACATCGACGCAGCGACCGTCGGCGCGAATCTGGCGCTGGTGCTCTGGACGCTCGGGGACATCGAAGAGGCGAGCCGGCGCGAGCGGGAGGCGCTCGTCCTGGTCCGGGCGGCGCGCAATCCGCGAACGATCGGCTGGCCCCTCGGCGCGGCGTGCTTCCGGGCGGGACTCGCCCACGAGGGGCAGGCCTTGGAGCGCCTCGCGCAGGAGATGCGCGAGGCGGCCCGTGGGTTCGAACTGGAGATCTGGGCGGCCCCCGCCGAGCGGTTCCATCGCTGGGCGCTCGTGCTCGACGGCCGCCTCGACGAGGCCGTCGCCGAGCTGCGCCCCGAGACGGCGGCCGTGCTCGTCACGAACCTGTGGCAGCCGCTCGTCTGGAACGCGCTCGCCGAGCAGTGCGCGGGGGCCGGACGGGTCGCCGATGCGTGGGCCGCGCTCGATGCCGTTGGACGGCTGCTGCGGCGGCACGGCACGCGCGTCGCGCTGGCGGAATGGCACCGAAGCCGCGCCGCCGTGCTGCTCGCTTCGGGGGGGCACGCCGCCGCGGGGGAGGCGGCGCGCTCGTTGCGCCGCGCGCTCGCTGTGGCCCGGCGGCAGGGCGCGGTGATGTTCGAGCTGCGCGCCGCGCGCGACCTGCTGTGGCTGCGCGACGATCCCGCGGCACGGCGCGCGCTCGCGGCGGCGCTGCGGAGGCTGCCCGCGCGCGCCCGCAGCCCCGAGATCGACGCCGCTCGGGCGCACACCTCCGCGGTTGCCCCGGAGCCGCGGGGGAGGCTGGAGTGGGCTCATGGGTCCATACCACCGAGTCTGCGGCCCGACCGGCGTCATCGTGCAGCTCCCCGACGGTGCCCCAAGCCCCCTGCAGGCCGGGAAGGACGCGGAAGGCGTGAGAGCTCTTGACCTGTGGCGTGCTCAGCCGAGCGTCCGCGCGCGTGCCGTGAGGCCGCGATCGCCGGGACGCCGCTCACCTTCGCTCTGTTCACCGACGCGTCCTGCGACGGCGCGCCGGCGGCGACGCAGGTGGTGAACGTCGTGGGCGGGTGACGGTCGCCTGCAGGGGGCGACGTCGAACCTCTGCCAGCGCGCGACCTGCTAGGGCGGGGCTGCGGCGCTTGACCCGCGGCGCGCCGGCGGTGTTAGGTCGAGTCCATGCGGGCTGCGGTGCTGCGCCGGGGAGCGCTCGTGGTCGACACGCTCCCCGATCCCGAGCCCGGCCCTGGAGAGGTGCTGGTGCGGACGCTTGCCTGCGGCATCTGCGGCTCCGACCTGCACGCGCTGCGGCACCTGGATGCGCTGGTGGAGTCGGCGCGCATGAGCGGCGTCCCCTTCGTGCTCGACCCGGCGCGCGACGTCGTGATGGGCCACGAGTTTTGCGCCGAGATCCTCGACTTCGGCCCGCAGACGCAACGTGCGCTGCGCCCGGGTGACCGGGTCGTCTCGATGCCGCTCGCGGTGGGCCCGAGCGGCGTGCAGGGCGTCGGCTACTCGAACGACTACCCCGGCGGCTACGGCGAGCTGATGCGCCTCTCGGAGCTGTTCCTGCTGCCCGTGCCGAACGGGCTTCCGACCGCGCACGCGGCGCTCACCGAGCCGATGGCCGTGGGCGTGCACGCGGTCGCCAAGGCCGGGCTCGCCCGGGGCGACGCGCCGCTCGTCGTCGGGTGCGGGCCGGTGGGGCTCGCGGTGATCGCGGCGCTCCGGCTGCGCAACGCGGAGCCGATCGTCGCGGCCGACTTCTCGCCGGCGCGCCGCGCGCTGGCGGAACGGCTCGGCGCGCACGTCGTGGTCGACCCGGCCGCGCGGCCTGCGATCGAGGCGTGGCGGGAGGCCGCGGGCGCGCGGCCGGCGGTGATCTTCGAGTGCGTCGGTGTCCCCGGGCTGCTCGACCAGGTGATGCGCGACGCGCCGCGCGGCGCGCGCATCGTCGTCGCGGGCGTCTGCATGGAGGACGACCGCATCCGGCCGATGCTCGGCATCAACAAGGAGCTCGCGATCCAGTTCGTGCTCGGCTACCTGCCCGACGAGTTCGCCGGCACGCTGCGCGACATCGCCGAGGGGCGGATCGCCGTCGAGCCGCTGGTGACCGGCCGCGTCGGCATCGACGGCGTCGCAGGGGCGTTCGAGACGCTCGCGCACCCCGACACGCACGCGAAGATCCTGGTCGAGCCCCGGCGCGCCTGACGTGGTGAAGCTCGTCTTTCTCTGCCGCCGCCGCCCGGACGTGACGCACGCCCGCTACGCGACGTGGCTCCTCGAGGGGCACGTGCCGCTCGCGCTCCGCCACCATCCGGCGATGCGCGGCTACGTCGTGAACGTCGTCGAGGCCGTGCCGCCGGGCGCGCCCGAGCTGGACAGCGTGGGCGAGCTCGTCTTCGACACGCTCGCGGACTACCGCGAGCGCCTCTACGACTCGCCCGCCGGCGAGCGCGCGATCGCGACGGACGTCGCGGGGTTCCTCGGCGGCGCCGACGCCTACGCCACGACCGAGCACGTCCAGCGTGCCGCCGCGCCGGCCGTGCTCGGCGCACGCACGCCCGGGGTGAAGCTCGTCTGCCCGCTCGTGCGGCGGGCGGGGATGAGCCACGAGGCGTTCGTCGCGCACTGGCTCGGGCGCCACGTGCCGCTCGCGCTCCGCCACCACCCGGGCATGACGCGCTACGTGACCAACGTCGTCGATGCGCGGCTCTCTTCGACCGGCCCGGAGCTGGACGGCATCGCGGAGATACACTTCCCGTCGCCCGAGGCGCTGCGCGACGGGATGTTCGACTCGTCGGCCGGCGAGCGCGCCGTGCGTGAGGACATCGCGCGCTTCATCGGCTGGACGGCGGCGTACCGGGTCGCGGAGTACGTGCAGAAGCGGGAGGGGCAGGAAGGGAGGCCGCGGTGAGCCGGGGGCACGACCTCCGGTTCGTGGTCGTCGGCGCCGGGATGTCGGGTATCCGGCGGCCCGCGCGGCTCGGCCACCTGCGGCGCCGCGCCTTTGCGGGCGAGTGACGGATGGCGCTGCCGCCCGACACACCCGTCATCGTCGGCGTCGGGCTCCACCAGGAGCGCACGCCCGATCCGCTCGCGTGCCCCGAGCCCTATCGGCTGATGGTCGCGGCGGTCCGGCGTGCCGCCGAGGACGCGGGGTCCGCTGCGCTGCTCACGCAGCTCGAGTCGATCGCCGTCCCGCAGGGCATGTGGCAGTACCGCAACCCCGGCCGGCTGATCGCCGACGCCCTCGGCTGCCGGTCGGCGCGGAGCGTGGTCTCCGACCTCGGGGTGCTGCAGCTCACCCTGCTGAGCGACCTCTGCCGCGCCGTCGCGGCCGGCGAGCAGGCGCTCGGCGTCGTGACCGGCGGCGAGGCGCAGTTCCGCGCGCTGCGGAGCATGATCACCCGGCAGCCCGTCACCGACACCCGGCAGCCCGAGGACACGCCCCCGCCGGACGTGCACCACACCTCGGCCGACCCGTTCTGCAGCGACCTCGAGGCGCAGCGCGGTCTCAACGTCCCCGTCGAGTACTTCGCGATCATCGAGTCGGCGCTCCGGCACGCCCAGGGGCTCGGCGTCGACGAGCATCGCGATCGGCTCGCGCGCCTGTACGCGCACCTCAGCGAGATCGCCGCCACGAACCCGCACGCCTGGCGGCCCGAGCCGGTGCGCCCCGAGGAGATCCGCGATCCGTCGCCACGCAACCCCATGCTCGCGTTCCCGTACACGAAGCGTCACTGCAGCCAGTGGAACGTGAACCAGGCGGTCGCGATCATCGTCTGCTCGGCGGCGAAGGCCGAGCAGCTCGGCCTCCCGAGCGCGGGCTGGATCCACCCGCTGGCGGCGGTCGAGTCGAAGCACGTCGTCGTGCTCGCCCAGCAGCGCCGGCTGCACAGCCATGTCGGGACGGTCCGGTGCGGCGAGCGCGCGCTTGCCCTGGCGGGCGTCGCCGCCGGCGACGTCGGGGCCGCGGAGCTCTATAGCTGCTTTCCGTCCGCGCTCCAGTCGTTCGCGCTCGATCTCGGGCTGGGGGACGCCTGTCCGCTCACCGTGACCGGCGGCATGCCGTTCGCGGGCGGTCCCTACAACCACTTCAGCCTCTCCGGCGTCGCGCGCATGGCCGAGGTGCTCCGCACGGCGGGGAGTGAGCGGCGGATCGGTCTCGTCGCCAACCTGAGCGGGATCTTCGGCAAGCAGGCGTGCGCGCTCTTCTCGAACGTGCCGGGCGCGAGCGGATTCCGCTACGAGGACGTGACCGCTGCGGTCGCCGACGAGGAGCGACCCATCCCGCTGGCGGGCGACCACGTCGGCCCGGCCACGATCGTCGGCTACACGGTGGTCTATCAGGGAACGGCGCCGTCGCACGCGATTGCCGTCTGCGACACGCCCACGGGCGAGCGGACCGTCGTCCGGAGCGACGAGCCGTCGCTGCTCGAGCGGATGACCCGGGAGGAGTTTTGCGGCCGCACCGTGCGCGTCGCCCGCGGCGGGACCTTCTCGGCCCCGCCGTGAGCCCGCCGGTCGCGCAGCCCTCGCGCTAGTCCGACTTCGCCTTGAACTCCGTCGCGGTACGCACCGTCGGCGTCGAGAACGTCGCGCCCCAGCACGAGCCCTGCGACGAGACGAGCTGCGCGATGACGCCGGGAGCGGCCTGCAACGGCAGCGGCCCGAACGACGGACTGCGCATCGCCTTCACCTGCACCTTCGCCTGCAGCGGCATCGCCCCGGCCTTGAGCACGACACCGGTGACGCCGTCGGGGGCGCCGGTCGTGCTCTTGAACTTCCAGCCGATCGCGTTCTGCGTCCACACGCCGCCCCCGCTCACCGAGGGCGAGCCGCTGAAGACCAGCGTATAGGCGCCCGGCGCGGCCTGGTCGTAGACGCAGAGCTCGAGCTGCTCACCTCCGGTGGGATCGCCGAAGTCCGCGAGAGCGACCACCGGCCCCTTGCCCCACTTGAACTGCGTCTGGTTGCCTCCGCCCGCGAGCGCGTGCATGAGCAACGACGCGCCCCCCGCCACGTCGGGCGGGGTGCACGTGGGCGCGGGAGCGGGCAGGTGGATGCACGTGCCCGCCCCGTCGCAGAGGTCGGCGGTGCAGAGGCTGCCGTCGTCGGTGCACGGCGTGTCCGCGGGTTGGAACTGACACGTAGCCGTGCAGCAGTCGCCGGGCAGGCCGTTGGCTGCGCCGTCGTCGCACTGCTCGCCCGGATCGACGACCCCGTTTCCGCAGGTCGCGCCCCCGCTCGACGTCGTGTACGCGAACTGATCGGCCGCGGTGACGGCGCTCGTACCGCCCACCGTGACGACCGTCACGTCCACCGTGTCGGTCGCCTCGGCCGCCGGCGACGTCGCCGTGACCGACGTGTCGTCGTTGACCGTGAACCCGTAGGACAGCATGTCGCCGAAGTAGACGGCGGTGACGTCGACGAAGTTCGCCCCGGTGATCGTCACCAGCGTCCCGCCGGTGATCGGGCCGCCGTTCGGGCTCACGCCCGAGACCGTCGGGGTGGCGACGAACGTGAACTGATCGCTCGCGCTCGTGGCGCTCGGGCCGCCTGCCGACGTCACCGTGATGTCGACCGTGCCCCCGCCTGCATTGGGCGAGACGGCGGTGATCGAGGTGTCGGCGTTGATCACGAAGCTCGCCGCGGCGCTGCCGCCGAAGCTCACGCCGGTGGCGTTGGTGAACCCGGTGCCGGTGATCGTCACCGTGGTCCCGCCGCTCGCAGGGCCGGCGGTTGGTGAGACGCCCAGGACCCGCGGGACGGGGACGAACCCGGGCGCGAGGAGCAGGTAGGCGCTGTTCGACTGGTTGTAGACCTCGTTGCCGTACTGGTCGAAGGCCGAGAACGTCGGGTCGACGGTCGGGGCCGCGGAGAGCACGGCGTAGGAGACGAGCGCGCCGGTAAAGTCCCACGTCGCGCCGACCCAGGCGGAGTAGGTGGTGGTGTGATACCCGCCGCCGCGCCCGCTCCCCCCGCAACTCGTCGACAGGTACACGTCGCCCGTCGGATAGCCGCTGGTCACATCGAACCCCGTGGCGTAGGCCTTCTCCTGGATGCCGCCGCAGGAGTGGCCGAGGACGGAGAACGCCGCCGACTGGGGCACGACGAGCGGGATGGGCGATGCGCCCGCCTCCAAGCCGAAGGTGAGGAGCGCGACGAGGGCGAGGGTGGGGCGGAGCATGGCGGGGTCCTCCTTCCGGGGCGGCGCGGATGTTCACCGAACCGGCCGCCGAGGTCAAACGAAATCGCGCCCCGCGCCCGCTAATCCGTCGCGCGGAAGCGCACGGCGTCGTTGCGTAGCGCGCTCGAGTAGTCCGCCTCCCAGCACGCCCCGGCGCCGTTGCGGAGCTGCACCGTGACCTTCGGGCCGTTGGTGATGGGCAGCGAGGGCACGGGGAGCCGAGCGCCGAGCCCCCGGACGGTGATGCTCGCTGTCCCGGGGAGGCTGCCGTCCTTCAGACGCAGGCGTTGCACGCCGTCGGGCGTCGCGGCCTTGTTGGAGTAGGTAAATCCCGTGCTGGTCGGATGCCAGCAGGGGCCGCGTCCGCAGACGCCCCCCGCGGGAACCGCGGCCCCGGTGCCGAGGAACGTGCCGCCCGCCAACGGCTCGTAGAGGCAGACGGCGTAGCCCGTGGTGGCCGTGGGATTGCCGAAGTCCCCGAGGGCGGTGGGCGCGCCGTGGCGCCACCGCCACGCCAGCGCGGGAGAAGGCGGCGCGACGAGCAGCAGCGTCGAGCGGCCCGCGATCACCGGGCGCTTGCAGCCCGTGGCCGGCACGAAGGGATGCAGGCAGGTGCCGCTGCCGTTGCACGTGTCGTCGGTACACAGGTTGCCGTCGTCCGTGCAGGGCGCTCCGGCCGGCACGAACTGGCACGAGGCGTCGCAGCAGTCGCCCGGCTGTCCGTTCGCGGATCCGTCGTCGCACTGCTCGCCCAGCTCGACGACCCCGTTCCCGCAGACCGCGGGCGGGTCCGATTTCGCCTTGAACTCGGCCGCGAAATTCTTGGTTGCGGTCGAGAAGCTGGCGCCCCAGCACGCCCCCGTGGACGTCCTGAGCTGCGCGACGACCCGCGGGTTCTTCTCGAGCGGCAACCCCGCGAAGAGGACGTTGCCCTTCGCCTGAACCTTGATCTTCGCCTCGAGCGGGACGGCGGCCGCCTTGAGCGTCACGCCGGTGACGCCGTCCGGCGCCCCCGTCTTGCTCTTGAACCGCCACCCCGTCTGCGTGCCTGCCCATGTGCCCCCGTCGGCCACGGACGGCGAGCCGCCGTAGGCCAGCGCCCAGCGGCCGGGGCCCGTCTCGTCGTAAACGCAGAGCCAGGTGGCCTCCGTCCCCGGCGAGCCGAAGGCGGCCAGTGGGACCGCCGGGCCCTTCCCCCATTGGAAGCGGAGCCGTTCGGGCTTGGGCGCGCCCGGCGCGCTCAGCAGCAGCGACGCGCCCTCTGCCACCGTGGGGGTGGTGCAGGTGGGTGAAGGCTCGGCGGGATGGCTGCAGACGTCCGCAGTGCCCGTGCACACGTCCGCCGTGCAGAGGTTCCCGTCGTCGGCGCAGGCCGTGCCGCCCGGCTGGAGGGTGCAGGTCGACGTGCAGCAGGACGCCGGCGTGCCGTTCTTCGGTCCGTCGTCGCACTGCTCGCCGGGGTCCAACACGCCGTTGCCGCAGACCGGGAGGGGCAGCGTCGTGGTCGTCGTCGTGGTGCTGGTGGTCGTCGTCGCCATCGTCGAGGTCGTGGTGCCGCCGGGGAGCGTGGTGGTCGTCGTCGGCGGAACGCACGGTAGGATGACCGCGACCTGCTCCGCTTGGGGCGCCAGGGAGAACGCCGCGCCGGAAACGTCGAGCGCCGCGACGTACTGGATGCAGTTGGCGCTGGCGGTGCACGGGTTGCCCGTCCCCTGCGCCACGGGCAGGGTCGGATCGGCGTGCACCGTGCCGTGCACCGCCACGCTCCCGCCCTGGAGCAGATTGAACCCGCCCGGGCCGACCGACGAGAGCGTGCTCGCCGCATCGACGGTGAGCGCGCTGCACCCGATCGGGTTCACCTCTCCCGCCGACTGCGGGTCGTCGGTGACGAGACCCGCGCCGAGGACGCTCACCGTGGGAGCCTGGATCGTGATCAAGCCGTCGCCGCCGGTCGCGTTGACCGCGGCCTTCTGGTTGAACGTGCCCGTCGCCGTGCCGTCGAACTCGCCGCCCGTCACCTGGGATGCGGGCCCGTGCAGGTCGGTGGCCCCCGTCACGTCGACCTCGGGGCCGCCGTCGAGGCAGACCATGCCCCCCGAGCCCACGTCCTGCTGGTCGTCGAGCGAGCCGAACGCCCACATCTGGCCCTGGGCGAGCAGCGTGCCGTTGACCGTCGAGAGGTCGATGCAGCCGCCGCTGCCGCCCCCGCCGCCCTGCGCCTCCATCGTCGCCGCCGGCCCCACGGTGAGGGCGCCGGTGGCGGCCACGCAGATGTCCCCTCCGTCGCCCCCGGCGGTGGTCCCGTCGCCCTGCACGTTGGCGACGCCGCTCATGGTGATGTCGCCGTCGGCGGTGATCATGATCATGCCGCCGCTGCCCTGGCCGGCGGTGCTGCTCGCGTCGAGCCCGGCGACTTGGACGTCGAGGTGCGCGTCCATGTCGATGCAGCCGCCGCCGCCCGCGCCGCCCTGCGCCGTCACCAGGTTCGACACGACGACGTTGCCGTTCTGGCTCTGGAAGCAGAGGTTGCCGCCGTAGCCCTGATTCGGGCTGTTGGCGCGCACGTTGCCGGCCGCCGCCGTGACGTCGACGTCGCCCCAGGCCGTGAGGTTGATGGTCCCGCCGGAGGCGCCCGCGTCGGTCGTGGTCGCGGTGCCGTTCGCGTTGATGATGCCGGCGATGGTGATCGTTCCCTGCGTGCTGGTGAGATCGACCTCGCCGCCGCCGAGGGGATCGGGACCCGAAACGTCGATCTTGCCATTGGTGGTGCCGTTCACATCGACGCTGATGTTGCCCGTGGTGGTGACCGAGATAGTCCCGCCGCTTCCCTGGAGAATCCCACCCGGCTGGACGTCGAGCGTCGTGGCGAAGATGTTCACGAGGCCGCTGCCGACGTCGAGGGTCCCGCCGTGGGCGATGACCAGGTTCCAGCTCGTGCCGTCGAAAACGGTGAAGTCGAGCGTGGAGCCGTCGTTCACGGACACGGTGCCGCTCACCGTGCACGTGCCGCTCGCGGTGGTGCAGTTGCAACGCCTTCCGCTCGGCGCGCCGTTGAGGGCACAGACCTGCGACACCGTCGTCGGCGGCAACGTGGTGGTCGTGGTGGTCGTCTGTGCGGCGACGTCGCGGGCGAGCGCCCCGAGACAGGCCAGAGCGAGCCAGAGCCGTGGATGCATGGACGAACCTCCGCCGCCGGCGCGATGTTTCCCCCGTAGCCGAAAGGCCCTGGCCGGGTCCGCTCGACATACCTCGGGTCGGGGCGCGCGGTAAAGGGTTTTTCGGGCCTGCACGGCGGGGGGCTTACTGCGCGGGGCGCTGCTCGGGCTCTGAGCCAGCGTGGTACTACGCACGTAGTCGACCGACCTTACCGAGGCGAGCGGACTTCGCTAGAAGCGGGCCGGGGGGCGAATCCCGGTGCAGGGTCCGCTGGTCTTCGTCGCGCTAGACGACGATTTCGTCCGGCACATCGTCGCCGTGGGGCTGATCCGCGACGGGCTCGAGGTGGTCCCGGTCGCCACCATGGCTGGCCTCGTCGAGCGGATGAGCGTCGAGCTCGCGCCGGCACGGCGGCGTGGACGCGACTTCGTCGTCGTCGCCGACGCGCGGTTCGCGCCCTTCTCGCCCGTGGACCTGCTCGAGCTTCTCCGTCGGGCCGGTGAGGGCGCGCCGGTGCTCATCGTGGGCGACCTGCGCGAGGCGGACCTCCCCCGTGTCCTCGACGCGAGCCTGCTCCCCGGCAGGCCCGACGCCGCCGACGTGCAGGCCGCGGTGGCGCACGCGATGGCGGCGGCGCGCCGCCCGCAGGAGCGTACCCGGCGGCCTCCTCGGCCGCTCCGGCCCGGCGAGGCGCCGCAGCTTCCCCTGCGGCAGGCCGGCGGCGGGTGAAGCCCCCGGCTGCCTGGCGGGTCAGGCGGCCGGTGTCCCGGACGCCGCCCCCGCCGCGTCGCAGAGCCGCGCGCACTCGCGCTCGACCGCCTCGACCAGGTCGTGGAGGTCGGGCACGGCGTCCCAGTCGGCGTTGAACCCCCAGAAGAGGCGTCCGGCGTAGCTGAACAGGGCCACGTTGAGCGCCATGTTCCGGAAGAGGGGCACGAGCGGGTAGCAGGCGGTCATCCGCGCGCCGAGCAGGTGCACGGGGAAGGGCGGGCCCGGGACGTTCGTCACGACCATGTTGAAGGGGCGCGCGGCGGCCGTCATGCGGCCGAACAGCACCAGCAGCGTCGTGAACGTGACGTCGCTCAGCTCCTCGAGCGCGCGCATGCCGGTGGCCTGCCGTGAGCGCTTCGCGTCCCCGGTCTCGCGCACGACGCGCTCGAGACGGCGGCGCGGGTCGGCCTCGTCGAGGGGCAGGCGCACGACGAGCATGGCGACCTGGTTGCCGGCCTGCCTCCGCGTCAGGGCGGTGCGGACGTTCACGGGGAGCATCGCGCGGAACTCGAGACCCTGGACGTCGACGCCCCGGCGGTGGAGGAAGTGACGCAAGCCGCCCGAGAGGATCGCGAGGACGGCGTCGTTCACGGTGCCGCCGAGACGGCGGATGCGCCGCACGTCGTCGAGGCTCGTCTCCGTCCAGTCGAAGCGGCGGTGCGGGCCGATCGCGGTGTTGAGCGGGGTGGCGGACGCCGGGCGGAGGGCCGGGGCCACGGCCTCGAACAGGCCGACGGCCGTGTCGCGCGCCGCGGCGAGCACGCCGCCCGGGTCGCGTGCCGCGCGCCCGAGCGCGCCGAGCGGCATACGCCCGCGGTGCAGCATCTCGCCCGCGACGAGGCTCGCGCACGACGGCACCGGCCGGGGCAGCCACGGCGGCGGCGGCTCGAGGAGCCGCGGGTCGGGCTCGGCGGACGGGCGCATGATCAGGCCCGTCAGCTCGACGCTGCCGACGCCGTCGATCAGACAGTGGTGGACCTTCGTCACCAGCGCGAACCGCTCCTCGGGGAGGCCCTCGACCACCCACATCTCCCAGAGCGGCTTGCCGCGATCGAGCTGCTGCGAGAAGAGGCGCCCCACCAGCCGCTTGAGCTGGCGGGCGTCGCCGGGCCGGGGGAGGTGCGTGTGGCGGAGGTGGTAGCTCAGGTTGAAGCGCGCGTCGTCCACCCAGACCGGGTGGCCGAAGATCGGGACGCGCTCGATCCGCTGGCGGTAGCGCGGCATGCGGTGCAGGCCCGTCGCCACCGCGGCGCGGATGCGCTCGACGTCGACGCCGCCGTCGGCCGTGCGCAACGGCGCGGCCTCGAACAGCGCGACCGCTCCGATGTGCATGTGCGTGGAGGCGTCCTCGAGATCGAGGAAGCTGTTGTCGAGGGCCGAGAGCCGCTCGCAGTAGGCGTAGGTCACGACATCCCTCCGCGCGGGCGCCCGAGGAACTGGCGCACCAGGCGGTGCGTGCGTCGGGGGTGCTCGAACTGCGGCACGTGCCCGCAGTCGTCGAGCACGATCGAGTGGACGTGGGGGACGGCGGCCGTGACGTGCCGCGCGAAGCGCCACGGCACGAGGCGGTCGCGGTCGCCCCAGAGAAACAGCGCGGGGCGGGAGAGCGCCGGCAGGCGTTCCCAGAAGCCGCGATCACCGTGCGCCTCCTCGAGGTAGATCTGGCGTGCCGCCGAGAAGAAGGCGATGCGCCCGCGCGGCGTCGCGAACACCCGCGCGAACTCGTCGGCGGCGGCCGCGTACCACGAGGCGGGCAGCCGCTCGGGATGCGCGAACATGAGCCGCAGGGCGGCGAGCACGAGCGGCCGTGGCGCGATCATCGGCACGGCGCTCATCTCCGCCGCGAGCAGGCGGACGAGGGGGGTCAGCCCCCGCAACCGCTTGAACGCCAACGACGGCGCGAAGGTCACGAGGTGGTCGACGCGCTCGGGCGCGCGCAGCGCCGCCTCGATCGCGCAGCGCCCGCCCATCGAGTTGCCGACGAGGTCCGCCCGCCGGATGCCCACGGCGTCGAGGAACGCCACGAGCCAGCCGGCGTAGAAGGAGGGGTCGTACGCGCGCACGGGCTTGTCCGAATCCCCGAAGCCGGGCAGGTCCACCGCCAGCACACGATGGTCGTGCGACAGCTCGGCCAGCGTCGGGAGCATCGAGGCGCTGGTGGCGCCGAGGCCGTGGAGAAGGACGACCGGCGGACCCTCGCCCGCTTCGAGATAAAAGGTGTGCAGGCCGAGCGCCCGGACCGCGCGGGCTCGGGGGAAACGCACGGGCCGCGCGGGATGGTCCACCCCGTCGAGCTTGAGCGCCAGGGCCATGTTGCCGCGGATGGCGAGGCGGCCGGCGAGGAAGGCGTCGACGCCCGATCGTGTGCCCTCGACCACGGCGGCGAGCGTGACCGCGTCGCCGGACACGGTCGCGTCGGGATCGAGGACGCGCCCGGAAAGAAGCTCCATGCGAGCGCCGTCGATCTCGACCGTCCACGCCGCGTGGCCGACGTCGAAGACCACCGACGCCGGCGGTCCCTCGGGAAGCGGCGAGCCCGACCCGAGGCGCCGCTCGAGCGCCCTCACCAGGCGATCCTCCGGGGACGGCAGAACGAAGCAGCGGCGCAGCGTGTGCGTGCTCTGCACGGTTCTCGATACCGCGAATCGCCCGCGGCGTCGATCGGGCGGCGCGCCTCAGCGTCCGACGGCGGCGCGCAGGTCCTCCCGGAAGTCCGGATGGGCGAGATCGACGAGCGCCCGCGCCCGCTCGACGTCCGGGAGCGCAGAGAGATCGACGGCGCCGTACTCGGTGACGACCCACTGCACGTGATGGCGGGGCGTCGTCACCGACGTGCCGGCGGGGAGGGCCGCGACGATGGTCGACACGCGCCGGCCGGCGACGGTCGCCGTCGAGCCGAGGCAGACGATGCTCTTGCCGCCCGGCGCCTCGCTGGCCCCCGTGACGAAGGCCTCGTGCCCGCCGACGCCCGAGTACTGCCGTGTCCCGAGCCGGTCGGCGGCCACCTGCCCGGCGAGATCGACGGCGAGCGCACCGTTGATGCTCACGAACCGGCGCAGCCGGCGGTGCAGCGCGGGGTCGTTGACGGCCGAGACCGGCAGCATGCGGACTCCGGGATTGCCGTCGAGCCAACGGTAGAGGTCGAGGCTCCCGAGGGCGAAGGTGCCGACGCTCACGCCGTCGTAGAGGCCCTTGCGGTTGGTCACCTTGCCCGCCAGGTGGAGCTGCATGACGCCGTCGGAGATCATCTCGCTGTGCACACCGAGATCGCCGATCGGGCTCGCGGCGACGCGGCGGGCGATCTCGCCCGGGATCGCGCCGATGCCGAACTGAAGCGTCGCCCCTTCGTCGATCAGGTCCATCACCCGCTCGGCGATCGCGGAGTCCCTGGCAGCGGTCTCCTCCGCGGGCAGCGTCACCAGGGGCTCGTCGCGAAGGACCCAGCCGTCCACCTCGGAGACGTGCACGCGGTTGTCGCCGAACTCCGCGAGCCCGCCGATCCGTGGCATCCGCGGGTTCACCTCGGCGAGCGCCAGCCGGTCCGGGTCGCGCGCCGCTTCGAGAAACGGCCGGTACGAGGCGCCGGCCGAGATGCCGAAGTTGAGCCAGCCATCGGCATCCGGCGGCGTGGTGAGCGCGAGCACGACGCGCGGCTCGAGGCGGAGCGAGAGGCGCTCGAAGCCGTGGAAGTCGCACGGCAGGTACTCGACACGCCCACCCATCTCGCGTGCCGTTCGCTCGATCGGGCCGAAGAACCAGCTCACCAACCGCACGCCGGGATGGCGGAGGAAGCCGTAGGCGTGCACCAAGAGACCTGTGAGGACCGTGATGCCTTCCAGATCCTGGCGCTCCCCGATCGCTTCGAGGAGGCCGATCGGCTGCCCGTTCGCGAAGCCGCAGACCACGGTGTCGCCGGAGCGAACGAGCGCGGCGGCCTCCGCGGGCTCGAGCCGCCCGCCCTTCGGCCGGCCGATCACCCGCGTCCCTCATCCCACCCCGCGAGCGCGGCGGCGAGGTCGCCGCGCGTGACGACGCCGACCACCGTCTTGCCGGCCGCGACGTCCTCGACGATCGGGATCGTCCGCACCCGATAGTCGACCATCAGGACCATCGCCTCGACGGCCGCCTCGCTCGCGTAGAGCGCGAGCACGCCCCGGGTCATGATGGTTCGGACCGCGGGCACGGGACGCAGGTCTTGGTGCGGCAGCAGATACACCTTGAAGAGGTCGGTGCGCGACACCATGCCCTGCAAGACGCCGGCCGCGTTCACCACCGGGAAGCCGTTGAAGGCGTGCTCCTGCATCAGCTTCACGAGGGCCTTGAGGTCGACGTCCGGGGTGACCGTCACCGCCGGGCTCGACATGAGCTGCCCGATCGGGATCTTCTCGAGCTCGCGCATCGGTGCCTCCTTGGGGCGGACGTTCGAGCCCAAGGCCGCTTGAACTACGGTCGGCGAAGGCCGTCAAGGGGCGGTGATCCGAACGCGGGCGATCCCATCCATACGGCGGCCGACGCATCGTCGTGCAACCCGTGGCGGTCCTTTCGACGACCGCTGCCGAAGGAGCAGGTGCACCTGTACAGCGAGAGCTTCCGCGGCTTCACGTTCGCCAGTGCATGCGTGGCGCGCTGGATGGCCCGACTCCCGTTGCGACCGGTCGCGAGCCCGTGGTAGGCGGAGCGGCGTCGGCCGGGCCCCTGGGCGGACAAGGAGGCTCCCTTGCGTCGCACTCTTGTCCTATGTGCCCTCTGGCTCACGATCGTGACCGTCCCAGCGCACGCGAAGCCCAAGGGGCCACCCGTTCCGCAGTGCGGCTCGCAGACCGACGGCTCGCTGGTCACCGGGACGCTTTCGGTGCAGTCGAAGGGCCAGCGCCCCGTCGTCCTCGATCAGACCACGGGCAGGGACACGGCGAACGGGGCAACGTCATTCACGATTGTCGTGCATCAAGGGAAGCAGTTGGTGCTGCAGCTCCAACAGACGGTGGCGGCGGATCGCTCCGCATCAGGGACCCTGCGGTTCGGGCGGGGCTTCAAGGGCATCACCGAGTCGTCCTTTACGACGGACGGCACCACGGGGGTCATGGTGATCGACGGCAAGCGGACGCGCCCGTTCGAGGTGGGGGCCGCCGCGTCGACCATCCGGTTCGAGGACGGCAGTCGCCTCCCGCGGCTCCACGTCCGGCCGAGCGTCCACAAGGCGCTGCTCAAGATCGCCGCCAGTGCGAAGGTGGGATGTCCCGCCCCCGCGGCGGCTCAGCACGGGCTCGCGACACCGGCGCCACCCCTCGTGCAGGCGCTGATCGTACCCGACGCGCTGCTCATCGGCGGGCAAGCGACGCTGCCCGACTTCTCCTTCGACTGCCTCAAATGCGAGGGCGCGTGTTCGAGCGAATGGCTCGCGTGCATCAGCGCGACCGTCGCCGGCCCCTACACGGCCGGCGTGGCCGAACTCGCCTCCTTGGCCGGCACGGGCAAACCGACCTGCTTCGAGGTCTCCACCGACTGTCTTCAGGCGTGCCACAACGGCGGGGGGGCGTGCTGTCCCGTGGAATGCGGGACGTGCGTCGAGGCCGGGGCGACGTGCTGTGGGCCGGATGCGAACGGCTTCGTCGGGGCCTGTGGTCCTGGGGGGAAGTGCGCGAATCCGTCGCTGGCGCTCTGCTGCCCGGCAGATGCAGGCGAACCGTGTGGGGTAGGGTGTTGCCCGCAAGGGGACCACTGCTCCGCCCTCAATTGCTGCCCGGCCGGGACCGGAGACTACTGCGGTCGGCTCGGGTGCTGCCCCGGCGGCCAACAGTGCTTCGTGTCCTACAACCCCGACACGGGCGACGTGCTCGGCCGCGTCTGCTGTGATCACCAGCCGTGCGGGGACAGTACATGCTGCCCCGCCGACTCGGTGTGCGTGGGACCGGACCAGTGCTGCAAGGCGACCGACGTCTGCCCCGACGGGTCGTGTTGTCCTGGCGGCACCTGCGTCAACGGGACATGCTGTCCGGCGGGGGGCGAATGCGGGGACACCTGCTGCGCCCTCCCGGGCAGCTGCTGCAATGGGCAGTGCTGCGGTGCCGGCGAAGTCTGCGTCGCGAGCCGTTGCTGCCCACTCAACCAGGCGTGTGGAGCGACCTGCTGCCCCACGGGGTCCGCGTGCGCCGATCCGTTCGGGGGGATCTGTACTCCGTGTCCGGACGGCCAGGACCCGTGCCCGAATGTCTCCGGCGACCCGATGTGTTGCGCCACGGGCACCGAGTGCTGCGCCGACGGCGAGTGCTGTGCAGCCCCGACGCAGTGCTGCGAGGTGAATGGGGTGGTGGGCTGCTTCATGGGTTTCCAGTGCATCCAATAGCCGGCGGCCAGCCGGTGGCCGGCGGGGAGGCGTCCCGACGTGGAGGTGAGAACAATGGGGACTCGCTTGACGACGATGCTCGGGGCGCTCGCCGCGCTGGCTCTGGTGCTTCCGAGTTGTCGCCTGGTCCCGGGGAAACCCTTCACCAGCCGGCTCGCGATCGAGACCGAATTCGACATTCCGGCGGACGAGGACTTCGCCTTCGGCGCCTACCGCTTCAACGAGGACTTCCAGCTCCCGCCAGGAACGATGGGGGCCAAGATCACCACGCTCGTTCCTGCCTCCACCATCGGCTCGGTTCCGCAGTCGCTGCGATGGACCGCCACCTGGTATGACCCGACCTTCACCACGGTGCTGGGCACCTACGCCATGACGGCGAACCGCAAGATGACGCGAATCGGGCACGACTACCGGATCGTCTACGACTTCAAGCCCAGCGTGTTCCCGGGGTATCGTCTGAGCCAGAACGATTCCGTCCAGATGAGCATCAGGCCGATCGGGGGCAAGATCTCGACGGGATGGAACCTCGGACTCTCGTTCGGCTACCGCCCGACGGGGAGCCTTCCGCCGGAGACGACCACGACGACCATCCCCCTCCGCCGCGTGCTCACCGTGGACGCGGCCTTCGCCAGCGAGAGCGGCGGGCAGTTCACCACCGGGCAGACGCTCTGCCTGAGCCAGATCACGGGGGGCTGCGTGGCGGCGCCGGGGCAGTGCCCCGCGGTCCATCTTCACTCCGCGGCGGGGCCCTCGGGCACGATCACAGTTGCCGTCGGCGGGACGACGGCGGGGCCGTACGTGGACCCCGAATCGAGCGGCATGCACTGCGGCTACGGTGACGTGGGGACGGCGACCGCTTGCGGACCCGACACGCTGCCCGCGTGCCCGTGAGCGTGAGGCATGCTTCCCTCCGCTTGGCTGAGAACGCCGGTCACCCTCGCGCTGCCGTGTCTCCACGCGCAGGGCTGGGCTGCCGACGGGCCGGCCACCCAGTGCTGCGACAAGAGCAGCATGGAATGCCGGACCGGGCAGAACGTGGGGGACAAGGGGTCCTGCCCGGGCAGCGACGTCTGCGTGCCCTTCTGACGCCCACCTCGACGACGGCGATCGTCCCGCCACAAGGCTGTGAGCGCTATCGCGTGTGCTTCACCGCGAAGAAGAAGGGCGTGTACTCCGAGCGGCTCGACATCCAGGGTGATGCGACCGCCCCCCGTTCGACGACACCAACGGCTTCGCGGTGAGCAACGGCGGCACGCCGCCGAGCTTCAGCGCCAATGGCAAGGCCTACTGCGTCGTGTCGATCGGCACCTACCACTGGAACGACGGCTACGGCGCGACCCGGGGACGATCGCGCTCCAGTCGAGCACGGGCACGCTGGGACCGTGGGGGGCGACCGGCAGCGCCGGTCAGGGGGCGTGCCCAACGCCAAGCTGGTCACAGAACTCGCAATCGGGCGGCCTCGGGTTTCTGCCGGGTATGGGTCGAGTCGGCGCAGCCGGTGCCCTGAGAGCCGGGCGCGCGCCCGGCGGGCCTTCCGCTGCTGGTCGACAGTGGCATCGGTACGGTGCGGCCGTAGAATGTCGCGTGATGCCCGCGCGACAGCGAGCGATTCCGTGGGCGCTCTTCCTCCTCGCGGTATCCGGCCTCGGCCGCGCGGCGCGAGCCGGCTGTCCGGACTGCCGTCACGTCCTCGACTGCGAGCGGCGGCGCTGCTGCGTCGACTGTGCATCCCCTCACCCCGAGGCCGACCTGCGCCGGGCGGTGGCGGCCGCCAACCGCTGCGCTTCGCATCCCGCCTTCCGCCGCACCATCCAATTCACCACGGCGGGGGGGTGCACGATCGACATGACGCAGGTCTCCCGCGTCGCCACCTGCGCTGGGGATCCCCTCAACGCGGGGCGGCAAGCCGTGTGCCTCATGGGCCACGACATCACCATCGACGGCGGCAACCAGGTGACGTTCAACTACGCGGGACCGATCCCGTGCCAGGCATGCGCGGGGGCGTGTCTCGGCGTGCAGCCGGCGCTCTTCTCCGTGCATGGCCGGGCGAACACGCTGACGAACTTCACCATGCAGTATTTCCCGTCGGGGATCGTGATCCGTGGCGGGAGCGGTCACGCCGTCGACCACGTGACCGACCGCTTCATTTGCGGGCATGCGGTCGACGTGGCCGGTCCACGTCCGGGGCGCCGCCGCGGCGCGGGCAGGAACATCCGGGTCGTGCACAACACCTTCGTGGGGCACTCGGCGGCGGGGCCCGACCACGTGTGTCTGGACCCCCACGACCGGCCGAGTCCGTGCGGCCTCGACAAGGCCATCCAGATCGACGGCGGCTCGGTGACGGTCGCTGACAACCACATCGATCGCATCGGCCAGCCGGTGGAGATCATCGGAGGGCTCGGCACGCACGTCGTCTCCGGAAACACGACCGTCGGCGATCCCGCCGACCAGAACGTCTGCGAGGCGTACACGGTGTCCGCGTCGTTCAGGCCCGCGGCGGCGCTCTTCAGCGGCAACACGATCGACTTCTGCAAGTTCGGCATTCGGGTGATCGACGGTGCGGTCGTCGAGGCGGACGGCAACACCATCACGGACGCGTACGTGAGCGCCTTCCAGGTGAGTCGGGCCAAGCGCGCCGGCGGGGCCCTTCTCAAGGGGACGGGCAACCGCGTTCGCCGGGCCGGCTTCTTCACGGAATTCGCCTGTCAGGTCGGGGCGCTGGTCGACCTCAACGACCCGTCGGCGCGCATCGACTTCGGCGGCGGCGACTTCGAGGGGCAGCCGGTCATCGGCGGCACCCGATCCCCCGGGGGCAACTGGTTCTGCCAGGGGGGCCTCAACGCGGTGTGGAACCTCACGGATGGGTGCGTGGCCGACGGCGCGCCCGGGGGGTCCATCGGGCTCAGAGGCGATTGCGTCGACGTGGTCCCTCCGCGCGTGCAGGATTCGCCGCCCGGGACGGTCGCGACGGACGGCACGGTGCAGTGTACGCCCGCTCAGTGCGACTTCTAGCACGCAGGTCGGTGGGGTGACCGACACGCGCGAACGCATGGGCTACCGCCGCGCTGCCGACGGTCCCATGTCCCAGACGAGCACCCAACACACAAGGGTGGTGCCGCGCCACGGGGCGCCCGCGCCGAGGATCGCAAGATTCGCCAAGTTCCGGCGCCGCCGGGGTGCTACGCTGCGACGGACATGAACCTGCGTGGTTTCACTCTGTTCGACACGCCGATCGGCCGCTGCGGGATCGCGTGGGGTCCCGGCGGCGTCGCCGGCGTCCAGCTGCCCGAGGCGTGCGAGGATGCGACGCGCGCGCGCCTCGCGCGCCGCTTCCCCGACGCGACGCTCGGCCCGCCGCCGCCCGGCGTCGCCGACGCGATCGCCGCCGTGGGCGCGCTGCTGCGCGGCGAGCGCGTCGAGCTGCGCACCATCACGCTCGACATGGCCGGCGTGCCGGCGTTCCACCGCCGCGTCTACGACGTCGCGCGCGTTATCCCGCCGGGGACGACGCTCACGTACGGGGAGGTGGCGGCGCGGGCCGGGGCGCCGGGCGCGGCGCGGGCGGTCGGGCAGGCGCTCGGCCGAAACCCCTTCGCGATCGTCGTGCCCTGCCACCGCGTGCTCGCGGCCGGCGGACGCGTCGGCGGCTTCTCGGCCAACGGCGGCGTCCACACGAAGCTCAAGCTCCTCGCGCTCGAGCGCGCCGCGACGCCGCCCGGCTTCGACGGTGACGGCGCGCTCGGCTTCGATCCGGACGCCGCGGTCGCGCACCTCCGCGCCGTCGACCGTAAGCTGGCGCGGCTCGTCGACACTGTCGGCCCGCTGCGCCTCCAGCTGAAGCGCAGCACGAGCCTCTTCCTCGCGCTCGCGGAGGCGATCGTCCACCAGCAGCTGAGCGGCCAGGCGGCGGCGACGATCTTCGGGCGGCTGTGCGCGCTCTTCCCGCGCGCGCACGAGGGGCCGACGCCGGCGCAGCTGCTCCGCGTCTCGGACGCGCGGCTGCGCGCGGCGGGGCTGTCGGCCGCGAAGACGCTGGCGCTCCGCGACCTCGCGCGCCGCGTCGACGACGGCCGCCTCCCGACGCTCGCCGAGGCGCGGCGGCTCGCCGACGCGACGCTGATCGAGCGCCTGACGGCCGTGCGCGGCATCGGCCGCTGGACCGTGGAGATGCTGCTCATCTTCCGGCTCGGCCGCCCCGACGTCCTGCCCGTCGACGACCTCGGCGTGCGGGCCGGCGCGCGCGTCGTGCACGGCCTGGCGATGCTGCCGTCGCCGCGCGAGGTGGCAACGCTGGGCGCGCCGTGGGCGCCGTATCGGACCGCGGCCAGCTGGTACCTCTGGCGGGCGGCGGAGCGCGGCGGGCTTTGATCCGCGCGCCGCGCCGGGTAGGCTGCCTCGGGATGCACGAGCGCACGCTGTTCCGGACGCCGCTGCTCACGGTGACCAAGTACCGCTGCGCGGCCGGCCCCGCCGACGCGCCGTTCCCCGAGTGGCACGGCGGCTTCGACGTCGCGTGGGTGCGGCGCGGCAGCTTCGGCTACCGGGCGCGCGGGCGGACGCACGACCTGGTCGCCGGCGCACTGCTCGTCGGCCACGCCGGCGACGAGTACGTCTGCACGCACGAGCACGTCGTCGGCGACGAGTGTCTGTCGTTCCGGCTCGCGCCCGCGCTCGCCGACACGCTCGACGCGCCGCCGGCGCTGTGGCGCGCAGGCGGGGTGCCGCCGGTGCCCGAGGTGATGGTGCTCGGCGCCCTCGCGGACGCGGCGGCGGACGGGCGGAGCGACGTCGGCGTCGACGAGGCGGGGCTGCTGCTCGCGGCGCGCATGCTGCGCGTCGTCGGCGGGCGCGCGCCGCGCGCGAGCGAGGCGACGCCGCGCGACCGGCGCCGTGCCGTCGAGGCTGCGCTGTGGATCGCGGCGCACGCGCACGAGCCGATCGACCTGGCGGCGGCCGCGAGCGCGGCCGGCGTGAGCGCGTTCCACTTCCTGCGGCTCTTCGCGCGGGTCGTCGGCGTGACGCCGCATCAGTACCTGGTGCGGACGCGTCTCGAGCGCGCCGCGGCGCTGCTGGCCGACGACGCGCGCTCCGTCACCGACGTCGCCTACGACGTCGGCTTCGGCGACCTCTCGAACTTCGTCCGCACGTTCCGCCGCGCCGCCGGCGTGTCGCCGCGCGCCTTCCGCCGCGCCGCGCGCGGCGACCGCAAGATCCTCCAAGAGCGCATCGCCGCCGCGGTCTAGAAGACCTCCGAAAGGAGGTCCTCGTGTACGACCACATCGGACTGCGGGTGAAGGACATGGCGGCGAGCGTCCGCTTCTACGAGGCGGCGCTGGCGCCGCTCGGCTTCGTGCTCTGCTCGCGCGACGAGCAGTACGCGGGGTTCGGCCCGATGGGCGCGCCGGCGTTCTGGCTCGTCGCCGCCGGCGATGCGCGGGGCGGCGCGCACGTCGCGTTCGCGGCGACGGCGCGGAGCGTCGTGGACCGGTTCCATCGGGCCGGCGTCGAAGCGGGCGGGCGCGACCATGGCGCGCCGGGGCTGCGGCTCGACTACGGCCCGACGTACTACGGCGCGTTCCTGCTCGACCCCGACGGCAACAACATCGAAGCGGTCTGCACGCGCGCCGCGTGAGGCGAGAGCGGGGCGCGCTGCGCGCGCCCCGCCGCTCACTGCACCGTCACCTCGACGCGGCGGTTCCGCTTGCGCCCGTGCTTGGTCGGGTTGGCGGCCGCCAGCGACGCCGCCCCGTAGCCCTGCACCATCAGCCGGTCCTTCGCGATGCCCTGCGACTGCAGGTAGGTGGCGACCGCCTGCGCGCGCGCTCCGTCGACAGCGTCTGGTTCTTCGCCTCGCTGCCGCCCGCTGGCAATGAGAGTAGGCTCGACGCAGCGACGTTCGCCCGTCGCGAGCACTGTCACCCGCGCACGCTGACCTGCTGGCGCTGGCGGCTCGGGAGGCCGCCCACCCGGCGGCAGCCCGGATGGGCGGCTGATCTGAGGGGACATCCGCCACGGTGGGTTGACACGGTTGCGGCCAGGCATATATTCAAACCGTCCTTTGAATATGAGCTGGCTGGTGACTCGATGAAGGCACGGAAGGTAAAGAACCGCATCTACGAGCAGTTTGCCCGGATCGGGAAGGCTCTCTCCAGCCCACAGCGGCTTGAAATCGTCGAGATCCTCGCGCAGGGGGAACGGACGGTGGAGGCGCTCGCGGACGCGCTGTCCATCCCGGTGGCGAACGCCTCGCACCACCTTCGGGCGCTGCGCGCTGCCCGGCTTGTCGACTCCCGGAAGGAGGGCACGTTCGTCTACTACCGGCTCGCGGCTCCCGAGGTCTTCGAGCTCACTCGGAGCCTGCGCACGCTGGCTGAACGCCAGCTTGAGGAAGTCGATCGCATCGTGCGCTCGTACTTTCACGCGCGTGACGAGCTCGAGCCCGTCACGAGAGAAGCCCTGCGCGAGCGGGCCCGCGCGGGAGACGCCATCGTGCTCGATGTGCGGCCGGCGGAGGAGTACCGGGCGGGCCACATCCCAGGCGCCTTCTCGGTTCCGGTCGCCGAGATCGAGCGCCGGCTCGACGAGCTTCCCGCCGGCAAGGAGATCATCGCCTACTGCCGAGGGCCCTTCTGCGTAATGGCCGTCGAGGCCGTCCAGAAGCTGCGGATGCACGGCCGTGCCGCTCGGCGCCTCGTCGAAGGCTTTCCTGAGTGGCGCGCGGCCGGCCTGCCCGTCGAATCGGAGAACTCGCCATGAAAATGCTCATCACCATCAACGACGCGCCCTACGGATCTGAGCGGGCCTACAACGCTCTCCGCCTCGCAGGCTCGCTGGCCAAGCAGGAGGGCATCGAACTCAAGGTCTTCCTCGTCGGCGACGGCGCCGCCTGCGCGAAGAGCGGCCAGAAGGTTCTGCAGGGGTACTACAACGTGCAGACGATGCTCTCGGCGGTCGTGCGGCGTGGCGCTCAGGTTGGCGTCTGCGGCTCCTGTATGGAGGCGCGCGGCATCGCCGAGGCGGAGCTCGTCGAGGGCACGCACAAGAGCTCACTCGACGAGTGGACGCGCTGGACCACCGAGGCTGACAAGGCGCTCGTGTTTTGACGGAGGATACGATGCCGCAGACCGTTCTGATTCTCGGAGGGGGCGTGGGCGGGCTGATCGCCGCCAACGCGCTTCGCAAGGCGCTGTCGCAGGAGCACCGAGTCGTGCTGGTCGAGCGCGAGGCGGCGTTCGTGTTCGCGCCGTCGCTCTTGTGGCTCATGACCGGCAGCCGGACCGCGGAGAAGATATCGAGGCCGCTCGCGCGCCTGGAGAAGAAGGGCATCGAGATCGTTCGGGGCGAGATCCGGGAGATAGATGTAGCGCGACGCGAGGTCGTGGTCGACGGCCGAGCGCTCGCAGGCGACCACGTCATCATCGCGCTCGGCGCGGAGCTCGCACCCGAGACGATTCCCGGCCTGGCCGAGGCCGGCCACAACTTCTACACACTGGCGGGCGCGGGCGCGCTGCGCGACGCGCTCGCCGGTTTCACTGGCGGCAAGCTCGTCGTTCTCACGGCAGCGCCCGCGTACAAGTGCCCGGCCGCTCCGTACGAGGCCGCGATGCTGCTCGAGTACCACTGCCGCAGACGCAGGATCCGCGAGAAGACGCAGATCCACCTGTACGCCGCGGAGCCGGGGCCCATGGGCGTCGCCGGTCCAGACGTCTCGAAGGCCGTGCGCCAGATGGTCGAGGTGAAGGGCATCGTCTATCACCCCGAGCACCAAGTGAAAGAGGTCGACGCCAAGGCGCGCGTCCTCCGGTTCACGAACGGCGCCCAAGCCGCGTTGGATATCCTCGCGTACGTGCCGCCGCACCGCGCGCCTCGGGTCGTGCGCGATGCTGGCCTCACCGGCGAGAGCGGTTGGATCGCGGTCAACCGTGAGACGATGGCGACGACGCACGAGCACATCTACGCGATCGGCGACGTCGTAAGCATTCCGCTCAAGCTTGGAAAGCCACTGCCCAAGGCCGGTGTCTTCGCCCATGCGGAGGCCGAAGTCGTCGCGAAGAACATCGCCCACGCGATCACTGGCAAGGGCAAGCCTGCTGCGTTCGACGGCGAGGGTCAGTGCTTCATCGAGACCGGCGACGGCAAGGCCGGCTTCGGCAAGGGCAACTTCTACGCGGAGCCGGTCCCCGAGGTGAAGATCCATCCGCCCGGCCGTCACTGGCACGCCGGAAAGGTCCTCTTCGAAAAGGACTGGCTGCGGCGCTGGTTCTGATGGCGGACATCATCGATCCGGCGGCGTACAGGCGCTGGTACGAGACGCCGCTCGGCGCTCGGGCGGACGCGGATGAGAAGGCGGTCGTTTTCGGGCTCGCGGATCTGCAGCCGGGCGAGCGCGTCCTCGACGTCGGCTGCGGCGACGGCAACTACACCGCGCTCGCGGCCGATCGGAGCGGCGCCGCCGTCGGTCTGGATCGATCGACGGCGATGCTCGACGCCGCCAAGCGACGGCTGGGCGCGCGGGCCGACATCGAGTGGGTCCATGGCGATGCGGAGCGGCTGCCCTTTCCCGCCGGGAGCTTCGACGTGGTCCTCGCCGTGACGGTGCTCTGCTTCGCTGCCGATCGCCAAGCCGTCGTGAACGAGGCGGCACGCGTTCTCCGGCGGGGAGGACGGCTGGTGCTCGGTGAGCTCGGGTGCTATTCCTCGTGGGCAGCCATCCGGCGTGTCCGGGGCCTGCTCGGATCAGCGACCTGGCGGCACGCGCACTTCTTCTCTCCGGGCGAGCTTTGTGAGCTCGCCCGTTGTGCGCGCCTCACGGAGATCCGGCTTCGAGGCGCGATCTTCTATCCGCCGATCCCGAACGCTCGGCTCCTTTCAGCGGTTCATGCGATCGAGCAGGTCGGCCAGCGCGGGTGGATCGTGGGAGCCGCCTTCCTGGCGCTATGCGCTGTCTGTCCCAGGTAGCAGCACGCGCGAGAGCGGGCCCTCATGGCTCACGAGGCTGCTGAGCGCCGGGTCGGCAAGCACTTCCCCGAAGTCGGCCTCGCTGCTGCCGAGCTCGCAACGCCGTCGGCAGAACTGGCTGTAGTCGACGTAAGCCGAGCGGGAGCCTCGAGCGACGCCGCGACCGCGGTCTGCAGCTCGGCGAGCGAGTAGAAGATCCGATTGCGGAGCGCGGCGAGGATCCGACCTCGAGAGCCTCTGCTGCTCTTGAAGCAAGGAGTGCTGCGGTCGGCCTTTCGTCTGACTCGCAGCCCGAGCAACCCGGTCCTTCGCGGCGCGAAGGTCGTCCACACGGACGCCGAATGGGGCTTGACCCCGTACCATGGTACGGGGTGTACGGTGTCCTTCACGATGGACGGACTCAAGAGTAGCGAGGTCGCCAAGCAGGGCGGCGTCAACCTCGAAACGATCCGGTACTATGAGCGGCGCGGGCTGCTCCCCAAGCCGCCCCGTACGCCGTCTGGTTATCGTACCTTCGGAGGCGACGCCGTGCGCCGGCTACGCTTCATCAAGCACGCCCAGGAGCTCGGCTTCTCGCTGAAGGAGATCAAGGCGCTACTCGCACTGCGGGTGGATGCTCGCACCTCCTGCGCGGACGTGCGGAAGCGGGCCGAGGCGAAGATCGCGGACATCGACCAGAAGCTCCGGGCGCTGCGGGCAATGAAGCGGGCGCTGGTACGGCTCACCGCCACCTGCGTCGGCCGTGGGCCCGTGAGCGCCTGTCCGATTCTTGAGAGCCTCGATCACGAGAGGCGCGAGGCATGGTGACGGTCGAACTCGTTTGCGACCAGGGCTGTCCGAACGCCGAGGAGGCGCGGATCACGGGGCTCGCCGCGCAGTGCAGCGAATGGACGACATCATCGGACACCACGCCTGCTCACCTTCGGCGCTACGGATCGCCGACGGTGCTGGTGAACGGGCGTGACGTGGCGGGAGCGGAACCTGGTGAAGCGGAGTCTTGTCGTGTTTACGAGGGCAACCGCAGGAGGAGCGGCGTGCCGCCGACCGAGTTGATTGTCAGCGCCCTGGCCGCTGCGGATCAGCCGAAGGGGTCCGGTGTCGGGTTCATCCCGACCACGCCGTACCTGCTGCCGCTGACGGTCGCTTTCCTGTTCATCGCGCTCGGCGCGCTCGCCTTCCGAGCCGAGACCCGAACCGCTCTGGCTCTCGGGGTCGTGGCGTCCGACGCACGCTGTTCCGCCTGCGCGTCCGAGAATCCGTCGAGGGAAAGGAGGTGACATGGTGATGGCGAAAAAGAGCATCTCGCTCTGTCCAGCCTGCGGTGCGTGCCCGAGCGTCGAGATCGACGTGCACGAGGTCCGCATTGGTGAGGCGGGCAACCTGGTGAAGCTCACGCCCGCCGAGTGGAACGTGCTCGTGCAGGCGATCAAGGCTGGCGACCTCAAGGAACTCTGACGCCCCTTGCATCGGGAAACGGAGGGGCGGGCGAGAACCGCCCCTCCCACGGCTGACAGAGGATGGGTAGTAGCTCAACCATGCGTCTCGTGCCGCAGCCTTCGTCGCGTTCACCACGCAGCGAGGCAACGTGCCGCGCAGCGGGCAAGAAACCCGAGGAGCAGCGCGAGCAACTCCTATGGGTGCTCTCGGCAGCCACGTTCTTGATCTTCTTCCAGGCATACATGGTGGCGCCGCTGATCCCTCGGCTCTCGGCGGTCTTCCATGTCTCGGCGCAGACCACCGGGCTCATGGTCCCAGCGTATCTGATTCCCTACGGCGCCTCGACGCTCGTCTACGGTCTGCTGTCGGACCATCTTGGGCAGCGGCGCATCATGCTCGGTTCGCTGCTGGCGTTCGTCGCGCTGACCGCTCTTACTGCGACCGCGCAGTCCGCCTCGCAGATGACCGCCTGGCGCTTGCTGACGGGCGTCGGTGCCAGTGGGGTCGTGCCCCTTGCGCTCGCACTGATGGGCGACCTCTTCCCCTTCGAGCGGCGTGGGCGACCTCTCGGCTGGTTGTTCGGCGCCATGGCCGGCGGGATGGCGTTCGGCTCCACGTTCGGCGTTCTGGTCGAGCCGCTCGTGGGCTGGCGCAGCGTCTTCCTCGGAGTTAGCGTCTTCGGCGCGTGCGCCCTCGTTCTCCTCCTCCCGTACCGACACTTGCTCGGTGATGCCCCACGAACACGCCCACCGGAGAACGCGGTTGGCGTCCTCGCTGCCTACGGCGCGCTCCTCGGCTCCGAACGCGGGCGGCGCACCTATGCCTACGTCTTCCTCAACGCGATCTTCCACTCGGGCGTCTTCACCTGGCTCGGTCTGTACTTCTCGCACCGCTTCGGTATCGGGGAAGTCGGCATCGGGTTGGCGCTCCTCGGGTACGGCGTGCCAGGGTTGCTCCTCGGACCGCCCATCGGGCGAGCAGCGGACCGCTGGGGGCGGCGCTGGCTCATACCGAGCGGTCTGGCTATCGGCGGCGGGGCGGCGATTGCCCTGATACCCCGGGCACCCTTGGTCGTCGCTGCCCTCACCGTAACCGTCCTCTCCCTCGGCTACGACATGACGCAGCCGTTGCTCGCCGGTATCGTCACCACCCTCGGGGGAAGGCGCGGTGGGCAAGCAATGGGGCTCAACGTCTTCACCCTCTTCACCGGGTTTGGCCTGGGCAGTCTCCTCTTCGGCGCGGCTCTCCCGCTCGGATTCAGCGCCGCTCTAGCAACCTTCGGCGTGGTGCAACTGGCGGTTGCGTTCCTCGCGGTCCCCTTCTTCCGCCGCGAGATCACCGGCTCTACGGGCGCCGCTTCTTCATCCCAACCGGATGCGAGACAGCACGAACGACCGGCGGCGCTCCGCCGGATCTTCCTGCGGAAGCCCGAACGGCCTCGTCCGGGAACCTCCGCCGCTGTGGGGGTGGGTCAGTTTCAGAGCGGCGCGATCAAGAGGCTCGCGCTCGGCTTGTCATCCCCGAGAGCCGACGATGGATCGCGTCCGGACTTTGCGACGTCGCGCGGCAGGCCTCTGCGCGCTCGTCCTGGCGGGAGACTTGCTTCCCTTCGCGGGCAGGCGTCCGCGATCACGGGAGGGTCGGGAGATGATCGCCGCAATCGCCATCGGATTCGGGCGAGCCGTTCGGGGCGTCTGGTGGTTCCGTGGGACGCACGTGGTCCGCTGCCCCGAGGTGGGCCGGCCCGCGGGGGCGGCCCTCGACCTCGGGCACCTGGCGCTCACCGCTCTCCGCGGGGCCCCGAGCTTCCGCATCGGGGCGTGCTCGCGCTGGCCCGCCCGGCGCGACTGCGCGCAGCAGTGCGTCGCGCAGATCGTGCAGGGGCCCCGGGAAACCCATCCCCGCATGCTTCTGGTCCGATGGTATGCAGGAAAGGCATGCGCGCTCTGCGCCGACCGCTTCGGGCCTCTCCACCGGACGCGCGAGCGACCAGCCGTGATGTGGCCCGATGGACGGACGGCCCGGTGGTCCGAGATCAGGGTGGAGGAGCTGCCCCAGGTGCTGGCCACTTGCCAGCCCATCTGCCGCAGGTGTCACATCACCCAGGTGTTCCGTCGCCTCTACCCGGGCGTCGACGGCCCCTGGACGCGGGAGGCCGCGCGCGCTGCGGCGCGCCGGGCCGCCGCCGCGAGCCGCGCATGACGCAGGATCGCGTCATGCCCCCCTGCCGGCCGCGCCGCGCGACCGCGCCGGGACCGCGGCGCGTAGCTCCGCGAGCGCCTGCTGGAGGCCGTCGGTGATCTCGTGCGGGTCGGCCACTTGCCGCGGGCACGTCAGCACGCCGACGCAGAGCCGATCGACGTAGCTCCACGCCGTCACGTTGAGCGGCACGCCCTCGACGATCGGCCCGACCGAGTAGACCGCGGCGAGCTGGCCTCCGCTCCAGGCGAGCGGCACCCGCGGGCCGGGGACGGTGGAGACGATCGCGTTGACGGGCGGCCCATGCCAGTCGGCGAGCCGCAGCCGCGAGTACCAGCGCATCCACCAGGCGAACAATCGTGGCGGCGCGTACTGCGTCCACGCCTGATAGAGCTCGGGGCCGAGAAGCGCGTGCAGCTCCTTCGCCGCGCGGGTGACCTCGTGGATGGCGCGGAGACGGGCCGCCGGGTCGGCCACGTCCGTGCACAGCGACGTGAAGAGATTCGAGAGGCGGTTGCCCCCGAGGCGCCGGGCCCCGGGCGGATCGGTCCCGACCGGGACCTCGGCGACCAGCGGGCGGGTGGGGAGCCCGCCCCGCGCGACGAGGTAACGGCCGAGCGCCCCGGCGACCAGCGCCAGCACCACGTCGTTCAACGTCACGCCGGCGGCCTCCTTGACTGCCCGCAGCTCGCCGAGCGGGAGCGCGGTGCTGGCGAAGGCGCGGCGTGCCGTGAGCGCGCCGTCGAGGCACGTCCCCGGCGCGTGCAGGAGCGGCAGCGGCGGCGCGACGCGGCCGTGCCGGCGATACCGTGCGGCCGCGCGCAGGTTGCGGGCCGTGGTCCGCACCAGGGCGGGGAGCGCGGCGAGCTGGTGCCGGTGGTCGTGCAGGGCGTCCCGGAGCAGGCGGGCACGCGACGGCGCGCGGTCCGGCGACCAGGCCGCCGCGGTCGCCGGCGGCGCGAGCCCGGCGAGGTCGGGGGCCATGACGTTGGCGAGCAGGGCAGCGACGGCGACGCCGTCGGCAACCGCGTGGTGGATCTTCCCGACCGCGGCCACCTGCCCGCCGGCCAGTCCGTCCACCACCCAGAGCTCCCAGAGGGGCCGGCGCCGGTCGAGCGGGACGCTCGCAATCTCGGAAACCAGCGCGTCCATCTCCCGCGGGCCGCCGGGGGCCGCCGCGGTCGCGTGCCGGAGGTGGTGATCGAGGTCGAAGTCCGGGTCCTCGATCCAGACCGGATGGTGAAAGCCGAACGGCACCTCGACGAGGCGGCGCCGAAAGGGCGGCAGAAGGTGCAGGCGATCGCGCAGGTCGGCCTTCACGCGCGCCACCGAGTAGTCGACCCCGCGCGCCGGTTCGAGAACGGCGACCTTGATCGTGTGCATGTGGAGCGTCGGCGTCTCCATGTAGAGGAAGCTGGCATCGATGCCCGAAAGGCGCTCCATGGCTTCCCGGCGCCCCGAATCAGTCCCCACGCGTCGCCCCGCCCGCCATCGCCGCCTCGGGCGACCCGCGGCGGGCGCCGGCCTCGACCACGCACGGCTGCGTGGGAAACGCCGCCTGCTCGGCCGGCGAGGCCTGCGCGATGCCGCCGTCGAGAAGCACGTCGGCGAGGCCGGCCACCGCCTCGGCGAGGCAGCGGTGATGGGGGCCGTTGAACCAGTGGCCGACGCACGGCAGCAGGAGCTGCCGCGCCCGTGGACACGAGACCGCCACGCGGCGCGCGAAGCGGAGCGAGATCAGCCGGTCGCGCTCGCCCCACACGAATGCCGCCGGCAGCGCGAGGTGAGGCAGCCGCGTCCAGAGCCCCTCCGGACCGAACGCCGGGTCGAGCGCCATCTCGCGCGCCGCGGAGATGAAGCTCGCCCGGGTGGCCGGGCAAGCGAAGTAGTACACGAGCCGCGCGCCGGCCTGGGCCAGCTCGTCGTCGCGGAGGTAGGGCAGGGACTCGCCGCACCGCGCGAGCCACCGGAGCGCAGGCCAGGCGGCCTCGAGCGGAATCCAGTCGGCGATCCGCGGGCTCACGAGCGCCGCCCACGCGAGCAGGAAGCGGAAGCGCCGCCACGGGAGATAGGGCGCGATCGCGATCACGGCCGCGAACGCTTCGGGAGCCTCGAGGGCCGCTTCGAGCGCGACCCGTCCTCCCATCGAGATGCCGAGCACGACGGGCGGCTCCGCGAGGGAGCGCGCCAGCGCGATCACGGGCTCGGCCATGACGGCCGGCGTGAGGGGCGTGTCGGGAGCGGGGGCCTGGCCGAAGCCCGGTAGATCGACGGCGATCGTCCGCATCCCGTGCCGTGCGAGCGCCGAGCCGACGCCCGCGAACGCCGAGGACTCGAGGCCGAGCGGATGCATCGCGATCACCGGCCGGCCCGTTCCCCACTCGCGCCGGTAAAGCGGCATCGCGCTACCGCAGCGACCGGTACACGGCAGCGACGAGCCCCTTCGTCCGCTCGTCCCCCGTGGGCTCGAACTTCATGCGCGTGGTGACGTACCCGAAGCCGACCCGCGCCTCGGGGTCGGCGAACCCGAGACAGCCGCCCGCCCCCGCGTGACCGAAGCTGCGGGCGCCGCAGGCGGGCGCGAGCATCGGCGGGAGCATGAAGCCCGAGCCATAGCGCGTCGTGAGGAGGATCACCCGATCGGGTCCCTCGGCCTGGACCGCGGACGCCGCCGCGACGGTCGCCGGCGCGAGGATGCGAAAGCCGTCGACCTCGCCGACCAGGGCCGCGTAGAAGCGGGCGAGCGCCCGGGCGCTGCCGACGCCGTTCGACGACGGCATCTCGGCCATCAGGACCTCGGCCCGGTTCCACGTGTCGTCGTAGGCGAACAGGCCCGACGGGCCGGTCATCACCCGGGCGGTGAGCGAGCCGGCACCGAGCAGGTCGGCGATCGACGGCGTGCCGTCCTGCGCGGGCAGGAGCCGAGCGCAGCGCGGCAGCTCCCTGCGGGGAAGCCCGATCCAGAACTCGATGCCGAGCGGCCGGGCGATCTCCTCGGCGAGGAACCGGCCGATGCTGCGGCCGGTCACCCGCCGTACGACCTCTCCCAGGATCCAGCCGAAGGACCGCGCATGATAGCCGTGCGCGGTCCCCGGGGGCCAGTTGGGCGCCTGGGCGGCGATCGCGGCGACGACGGGCTTCCAGGCGAGAACCTGCTCCAGCGTGAGATCGCCGTCGACCGCGGCGAGCCCCGCCTTGTGACAGAGCACCCAGCAAATCGGGATGCGGTCTTTGCCGCGGGCGGCGAACTCCGGCCAGTACGTGGCGACCGGGGCGTCGAGGTCGACGGCGCCGCGCTCGGCGAGGAGGTGCACGCAGGCCGCGGTAACGCCTTTCGTGGCGGAGAAGACGAGCTGAATCGTGTCCTCGCGCCATGGACGTCCGGCGTGCAGGTCCGCGAGGCCACCCCACAGATCGACGACGGGTCGACCGTCGACGTAGACACAGCATGCCGCACCGACGTCGTCGTGCCGGTCGAAATTCTCGGCGAACGCATCCCCGACGGCCTCGAAGCCCGGGGCGACATGGCCGGCGAACGCTGGGGCGGCAGCGCCGCTCACGGCGCGCGATCCTCCAAGGACCGCCCGGCTCCGTTGGCAGCGACGGGAACGTATGCCCGCACATTTCCTCCGGGCGAGACGAGGCCACGCGGACGGCCGACGCTCGGTTGCGCCGTCTCGCGTGCCGTGCCCATGGAGCCAGAGACGTGCCAGAGTGTCGAGCTGTCCGAGCGATCGGTATGCGTCTTGCTCTCGGCGAGTGAAGGAGGAGAGAGGTCATGATCGTCCCGCGGCTCAACCGCGTGGGTCGCGCCCTGCCGCCGGCGTGGCAGCGGGCCGTCGTCCGGCGGGCCCAGGGCCTCGACCTCGGAGCGCTGGCGAGCGACCTGTTGCTCGACTACCCACGCGATAGCCGCGGGTTCGACCCCGTCGCCACCAAGCGATGGCTCTTCCTCGTAGAGCGCCTTGCGGGGCGCTACTTCCGGGCGACGACCCTGGGAGCCGAGCACATTCCGCCCGGGCGGGCCCTCATCGTCGCCTGTCACTCCGGGGTCGTGCCCTGGGACGCGATGCTGCTCGTGGCCGAGATCTACCGTCTCACCGGCCGATTCTCGTGGAACGCCGGCCATGCGTTCTGGGGGCGCTCCGCCGCTCTGAAGAACCTGCTCGTGCCGACGGGGATGGTTCTCGGCGGGCGTGACGAGTTCGAGGAGTTGCTGCGTCGGGACGAGATCTGCACCATCTTCGCCGACGGGGGTGAGGGTAATCGGCGCGCCTACTACCTCGAGGGCGACCGCTACACGGTCAAGCCGCAGAAGGGCTTCGCTCCAGGCTGCGGCGGCTACGTCAAGGCGGCGCTCCGGACTCGAAGCCCCGTCGTGCCCGTAGCGATCGTGGGCACCGAGGAGATCCACTACTGCCTCGGAGACATCCCGCAACTGGCCGAGGCGTTGGGCGTGCCGTTCTTCCCGCTCATCGCGTCCGTTTTCCCGCTCCCCGCCCGCGTCTACCTGCGATTCGGCGAGGCGATCTGGCTCGACGCGCCGCCCGAAGCGGCCGACGACCAGGCGGTGGTCGATCGGCTGAACGAGGGCGTCCGCCGGACGCTGCAGGCGCTCATCGATGACACTCTTCGGCGCCGCCACGGCATCTACTGGAGCACGTACGACGCGCGCGACGGCAGCGGGCTCCGGACGCGGACGGCCCCGGACGGCGTCGGGAGATTCCGTGGGCCGACGCCGGAGACGCCCGGACGCGCCGCGGCCGCCTAGCGGCGGGTCGGGTCCAAGCAGCGAGCAGCATGACGGCACCGCTGGCGCATCTCCGCGTCGTGGACCTCACCGACCTGCGTGGGGCGCTTGCCGGGCGCATGCTCGCCGACCTCGGCGCCGACGTGGTGAAGGTGGAGCCGCCCGGGGGTGACCCGGGGCGCGCCGTGCCGCCGTTCGCGGGCGATGTGCCGGGTCCCGACCGCTCGCTCCCGTTTCTCTACCGGAACCTTGGGAAGCGGGGCGCCGTCATCGACCTCGGGACGGCCGATGGGCGGCGACGCTTCGGCGCGCTCTGCGGCGACGCCGACGTGCTGATCGAGAACGTCGGGGCGGGCGAGCCCTGGCTGGCGCCCGCGGCCGTGCGCGCGCGTCACCCGCATCTGGTCCACGTGGCGATCGCCGACTTCGGCCTGAGCGGTTCGCGCGCGGGATGGCGCCTCGAGCCGCTGCCGGCCTTCGCCGCCACGGGCGCGCTCTGGGCCTCGGGCTTCTCCGACCGGCCGCCGTGCTGGCTGCCCGGGTATCAGGCGCACGATGCGGCGGCGGTGATCGCCGTGACCGGTGCCCTCGCCGCACTGCTCGCGCGGGCTCGCGACGGACGCGGACAGACGGTCGAAGTGGCGGTGCAGGAAGCCGGCATGGCGAGCCTCGATCCGTGGGGGATCGTGCTCCGCGACTACGCCGCCCGCTATCCGGCGCTGCCGCCCATCTATCCGCGTGACGCCGACGGCCCGGCCCCGGTGGTGGCCGTGGCCGATGGGTGGGTGCGCCTGCTCGCGGTGACGCCGCGCCAGCTTCGCGCCCTGGTCGCCCTGCTCACGGGCGGCGACCTCGAGGCCGTGCGTCCGGAGCCGGCGCTTCGGCTCTTCGGGCGCAGCACGTGGAGCCTCCTCAGCACGGGATTCGCGGCGGCGGCCGAGGAGAGCCTCCGGGCGGCGAACCTCGTCATGGGGGCCGTGTCGCAGCTTCCGGGGCATCCGACGCTGCTGCCGGTGGTACATGCGGCGTTCGCGGCGTTCCGGACACTGGCGGGACAGGCACTCGCCCGATCGCGACGTGATGAGGTGGTCGCCCGCGGGCTCCGGCTCGGGCTACCCATCGCACCGGTCCATCGTCCGGAGGAGTTCGTCGCGGCCGAACAGACCCGCGTGCGGGCGTTCTTCCGGCGTACGGGGTTTCCGCATCTCGGTGACGCGCCGGTCGCGATCTTTCCCGCGAACCTGAGTGTCACTCCGGCGGTGCTCGCCCGGCCCGCGCCCGCGCTCGGCGAGGACTCGGACGGCTTCGCCCCGCGGGGCCCGCATGGTGGCGACGCCCGGGAAGCCGACCGCCCCGTCCTCGCCGGGACCCGGGTGGTGAATCTGGGCGTCGGCGCCGTGGGACCTGAGGCATGCGGCATGCTCGCGCATCTCGGGGCCGAGGTCGTGAAGATCGAGTCGGCGGCCAGCCCCGACTTTCTTCGCCGGCTCACCGTCGAGGCCGCGTCGCCGGACTGCTCCTTCATGTTCAACGACGAGAACCGCGGGCAACGCAGCGTGTGCCTCGATCTCGGGACCGCCCGCGGTCGCGAGCTGGCCCTGCGCCTGTGCGCGGGCGCCGACGTCGTGGTCGAGAACCGCCAGGCGGGCATGGTCGAGCGCTTCGGTCTCGATTACGAGGCGGTCCGCCGTGTGCGCCCCGACGTCGTCTACGCATCCTCCCAGGGCTACGGCGCGGGCGGCCCGCTCGGAACGGCCCCCTCCTTCGGACCGACGAACGCCGCCTTCGCCGGCCTCGGCTGGCTGTGGAGCGATCCCGAGGGGCCGTACCCCGCCGGCGCGTCGCTCGAACATCCCGACCACCTCGCGGGGAAGCTGCTCGCGTTGGCGGTGCTGGCGGCGCTCGAGCATCGGCGGCGGACCGGGGAAGGGCAGCGCATCGAGCTCGCCCAGACGGAGGCCGCGGCATATCTGCTGGGGGAGTTCTACCTCGAGGAGCCCTGCACCGGGCATCCGGTCGTGCAGCGCGGAAACGCCGTCCCCTACGCGTGCCCGCATGGCGTCTACTCATCGCGCGGCGACGACCGCTGGGTAGCCATCGCGGTCGTCGGCGACGATGCCTGGGAACGGTTCCGGGCCGCGCTTGGCTGGGATGCCGAGGCGCGGCTCACGACGCTTTCGGGGCGACTCGCCGCACGCGCCGAGCTCGATGCGCGCATCGGCGCATGGACGCGAGAGCGGACGGCGGAAAACGCCGCTTCGCTCCTCCAGACGGCCCGCGTCTCGGCATTCCCCGTGCAGGGCCCCGACGATCACCGCGCCGATCCCCATCTGCTCGGCCGGGGGGCGCTCGTGCGGATCGAGGACCCGGAGGTCGGATCGGTGCTGCACGTCGCCAACCCGCTCCGCTTCTCCGACATGCCGGTCGCACCCGCGCGCCCGGCGCCCCGGCTCGGGGCGGATACCGAAGCCGTCCTGGTCGAAGTCCTCGGCCTCGAGCCGGCCGAGGTCCGACGCCTGGTCGCCGAGGGCGTTGCCCGCTGAGCCGGCCGACGCTGCTCCCGGCTCGACGTCGGGTCGTCACGGCGATGCTGCGCTCAGCGATTTGGCGGGAGGCGATGTCGAAAGCTTGGCGCGCTCTTGCGAGGCAGCGGACTACAACGGTCCCGCCGGGGATAACATCACGCGCGCCAGAAACACTCGCAAATCAAGTGCGAGGAGGGGGACTTGAACCCCCACGGGTGTTTAGCCCACTAGCCCCTCAAACTAGCGCGTCTGCCAGTTCCGCCATCCTCGCAAAGACTCGGGCGCCGAGTTCCCTAACAGAGGGCCGTCGTGCTGTCGAGCCGCGGCATCACTGCGGCGGCGCGGGGGCCTGGCCCGGCGGCGGCTGCTCGGCCGGAGCCGCCGGCTGGCCGCCCCCCTGCGCCTCGGGCGCCGGGGCGGGCGTGCTCTCCGGCGCGGCGGGCGGTGCTTCGGGCGCCGTGGCCGGGATGCGCTCGAGGAGCCGCGACGTGCTCGTGCGGCTCGTGCCGTAGGTGAGCACGAGCGCGGTCACCATGAAGATCGCGGCGGTCGTCGCCGTGATCTTCGTGAGGAAGTTGCCCGCGCCGCCGGAGCCGAAGAACGTCTGGCTGCCGCCGCCGAAGACCGCGCCCATGTCGGCACCCTTGCCCTGCTGGAGCAGCACGACCACGACCAGCACGAGGCAGGCGAGCACGTGGATGATCGGCACGACGTAGTAGAGCAGCACCCCGACCATTGAACCTACCCCCGATACCGCACGATGCGCGCGAAGGCCGCTGCCTCCAGGCTCGCGCCCCCGACGAGCGCGCCGTCGATGTCGGCCTCGGCCATGAGCGCGTCGATGTTGTCCGGCTTCACGCTGCCACCATACAGGATGCGGAGCCCGGCCGCGACCGCCTCGCCGGCCGTCCCGGCAACCTGGCGGCGGATCGCGGCGTGGACCTCCTCGGCCTGCGCCGGCGTGGCGGTGCGCCCGGTGCCGATCGCCCACACCGGCTCGTAGGCGAGCACGCAGCGCGCGATCCCGGCGCCGGCCCCCGCGAGCACGGCAGCAACCTGACGCGCGATCACCGCCGCCGTCTCGCCCGCCTCGCGCTCGGCGAGCGTCTCGCCCACGCAGGCGATGGGGATGAGCCCACCGGCGAGCGCCGCGCCGAGCCGCTTCGCCACGGTCGCGTCGGTCTCGCCGAAGTACTGCCGGCGCTCGGAGTGCCCGACGATCACGTGCGTGCACCCGGCCTCGCGCAGCATGGCCGCCGACACCTCGCCGGTGAAGGCGCCCTTCGGCTCCCAGTGGACGTTCTGCGCCGCGAGGCCGATGCCCGAGCCGGCGAGCGCGCCGGCCACCGCCTCGAGCGCCGTGAAGGGGGGGGCGACCGCGACCTCGCGCCCCGCCACCGAGCCGATCGCGGCGGCGAGCGCGCGCGCGAGCGCCACCGCCTCGCTGCGCGTGCCGTGCATCTTCCAGTTGCCGGCGAGGAGCGGCGTGCGGCTCACGCGCTGCCCCCCTCGAGCGCGCGCAGCCCCGGCAGCTCGCGGCCCTCGAGGAACTCGAGCGAAGCGCCGCCCCCCGTCGACACGTGGGTCACCGCGCCGGTCGCGCCCGCGCGCCGCAGCGCCGCCACCGAGTCGCCGCCGCCGACCACCGTGGTGCCGCGGCAGGCGCCGAGCGCCGCGGCGATCGCCATCGTGCCGGCGGCGAACGCGTCGACCTCGAAGATGCCCATCGGGCCGTTCCACAGCACGGTGCCCGCCGCCACGATCTCCTCACGGTAGCGCCGCGCAGTCGCGGGGCCGATGTCGACCCCGAGCCGGTCGGCCGGGAAGGCGCCCGTGGCGACGACCGCCGTGGCGGCGCCGGCCTCGGGCCGGTCGGCGACGAGGTGGTCGCTCGGCAGCAGCACGCGCACCCCGGCCTGCGCCGCGCGCGCGAGCGTCTCGCGGGCCAGGTCGACCTTGTCCTCCTCGACGCGCGAGCGGCCGACGCCGCTCCCCTGCGCGCGCAGGAACGTGTACGCCATCGCGCCGCCGATGCAGAACGTCTGCACGCGCGCGAGCAGGTTCTCGATCACGCCGATCTTGTCGGACACCTTGGCCCCGCCGAGCACGGCGACGAAGGGCTTGGCGGGCGCCGCGAGCAGCCGCGAGAGCACCGCGACCTCGCGCGCGAGGAGCAGCCCGGCCGCGCGCTCGCGGAACGCGGCCACCATGCCCGCGGTCGACGCGTGCGCGCGATGGGCCGCGCCGAAGGCGTCGTCGACGTAGACGTCGGCGAGCCGGGCGAGCGCGGCGGCGAAGGCCGGGTCGTTCTGCTCCTCGCCGGGGTGGAAGCGGAGGTTCTCGAGGAGCACGACCTCGCCGGCGCCCGCCGCCCGCACCAGCCGCTCGGTCGCCTCGCCCACGCAGTCGGGGGCGAGCCGCACGGGGCGGCCGAGCAGCGCCGCGAGCGCGTCGGCCACCGGCCGCAGCGAGTAGCGCGGGTCGGGCTTGCCCTTCGGCCGCCCGAGGTGCGAGGCCACGACCACCGGCGCGGCCCCGCGCTCGACGAGCAGCCGCAGCGTCGGCAGCGTCGCCTCGATCCGCGTCGGGTCGCCGATCCGCCCGTCGGCGAGCGGCACGTTCAGGTCGGCGCGGAGGAAGACGCGCTTGCCCGCGACGTCGAGGTCGGCGACGGTGCGCACGGCGCGACGCCTCCCGTCAGCGGGGGCTCCCGCCGACGAGCAGCGCCACGTCCCGCATGCGGTTCGAGAACCCCCACTCGTTGTCGTACCACGCGAGCACCTTGCAGAAGGTGCCGTCGATGACGCGCGTCAGCTCGGCGTCGAAGATCGAGGAGTAGGGCGTGCCGTTGAAGTCCGAGGAGACGAGGGGCGCGTCGCAGTAGTGGAGGATGCCCCGCAGCGGCCCGGCGGCGGCGGCCTTCATCGCGGCGTTGATCTCGGCCTCCTTCGCGGGCTTTCCCAGCTCGGCGGTCAGGTCGACGAGCGAGACGTTGGGTGTGGGCACGCGCACGGCCATGCCGTCGAGCTTCCCGTTCAAGTCGGGGATGACCAGCCCGATCGCGCGCGCCGCGCCGGTGCTGGTCGGGATCATCGACAGCGCGGCAGCGCGGGCGCGGCGCAGGTCCTCGTGCGGCAGATCGAGGATGCGCTGGTCGTTCGTGTAGGAATGCACGGTGGTCATCAGGCCGCGGCGGATGCCGAAGCTCTCGTGCAGCACCTTGGCGACCGGGGCGAGGCAGTTGGTGGTGCACGACGCGTTGGAGACCACGTCGTGCTTCGCGGCGTCGAACGCGCGGTGGTTCACCCCGTAGCAGATCGTGAGGTCGGCGCCCTTGGCGGGGGCGGAGATCACGACCTTGCGGGCACCGGCCTCGAGGTGCTTGGCGGCCTTGTCGCGGGCGGTGAAGAGCCCGCTGCACTCGAGCACGAGGTCGACGCCGAGGCGCTTCCACGGCAGCTTCGCCGGGTCGCGTTCGGCGAGTACCTCGACCCGCTTGCCGCCGACGACGAGCGCGCCGTCCTCGGCGCGGACGTCGCGCGCGAGCGTGCCGTGCACGGAGTCGTGCTTGAGGAGGTGGGCGAGGGTCCGGGCGTCGGTGATGTCGTTGACGGCGACGAACTCGAGCGCCGCCTCGTCCAGGCAGGCGCGGAACACGTTGCGCCCGATGCGGCCGAAGCCGTTGATGCCGACCCGGATTGCCATCGGTGGGGAGCCTCCTTCACGTGTGGACGGCGGGCGCGCCCGCCGCGGCAAGCGCGGCCAGCGTATCCCAAATCCGTCCGGGACGGTCAAGGCGACGCCGCCCGCATGCGCCGCGACGTTGACGGCCCCTGAGCCGTGCAGTAGGGTTCGCCGTGGGCTCGGTGTGGGGCGGGGCCGCAGGCACGGCACATCTCGGCTGACGGCATGATCCTGAACCTCCTGGCGACGCCGGGGTCCCTCGGGGGGCTCGCGGCGCAGGCCGGTGTGCCGCAGGACAGCGTGCTCGACATGATGCTCGGGTCGGGCCCCGTCGTGCGCGTGGTGCTGCTCTGCCTGGTCGGATTCTCGGTCGGGTGCTGGGGCATCGCGCTCGCCAAGAGCGTCGAGATGCGCCGGGCCCGGCGCCAGTCGGCGAAGTTCGTCGACATCTTCTGGGAGGCGAAGAACCTGGCCACGATCCACGCGGCGAGCGTCGATCTCAAGGAGAGCCCGGTCGCGCAGGTGTTCCGCGCCGGCTATCAGGAGCTGCAGCGTCTCACCAAGGCCAAGCGCGGCAACCCCGGCGACGAAGGCGAGGTCGAGCTGGGCGGGATCGAGACCGTGCAGCGCGCCGTGCATCGGGCGCGCACGCAGGAGGTGACGCGCCTCGAGCGCGGGCTCACCTTCCTCGCCACGACGGCGAGCACGGCGCCGTTCGTCGGCCTCTTCGGCACCGTGTGGGGCATCATGACGGCGTTTCGCGGGCTGTCGACGACGACCTCGTCGAGCATACAGGCGGTGGCGCCCGGCATCGCCGAGGCGCTGATCGCCACCGCCGTCGGGCTCGCCGCCGCCATCCCGGCGGTGGTCATGTTCAACCGGTTCTCCCGCCAGCTCCGCGTGCTCGCGGCCGAGATGGACACCTTCGCCTCGGAGTTCCTCAACATCGCGGAGCGGCACTTCCTCAAGTAGACGGCAGGGCGCGATGGCCTTCGACCAGGGCAGCGGCGGCGATTCCATCTCCCAGATCAACGTCACGCCGCTCGTCGACGTGATGCTCGTGCTGCTCATCATCTTCATGGTGACGGCACCGATCCTCCAGCAGGGCGTCACGATCGACCTGCCGAAGATCGCCGCCGGGCCGCTCGCCGGCGAGGAGGAGCAGCTCGTCGTCAACGTCACCAAGGGTGGGCAGGTGTTCCTGAACGACACGCCGATGACCCTCGACCAGCTCACCGCGAAGCTCCAGGCGATCGCCGCGGCGCGCCCGGACCGGCCGCTGTACGTGCGGGCGGACCAGGCCGTCTCCTACGGCGAGGTCATGCGCGCGATGGGAGCCGTGCGCGCGGCGGGGCTCACCCGCGTCGGCTTGGTGACGGAGCCCCCGCCGCCGCGGCGGTAGCATGGCGCGGACCCCGGTACGGCTCGCGCCCGAGTGGGATGCGCGCTTCACGGGCGGGATCGGCCTCTCGCTCGTCCTGCACGGCGTCGTGATCGCGGGCGTCGTCCTGCTCGCGCCGCTCGCCGTGCGCCGCCCGCCGCCGCTCGGGGCGTACACCGTCGAGCTCACCGACCCGAGCGCGCTCGGCGGCCGGCTGCCGCCGGGCGCGATCACGCACGAGATCGGCGGCGGCCCGATCCCGGTGGCGGGCAAGCCGCCCGGGCCTGTCGCCCCGCCGGCGGCCGAGCCCGCGCCACCTCCACCCGAGCCGAAGGCGGAGGAGGCGAAGGCCGAGCCGTCGAGCCCGCCCAAGCCCGAGCCGAAGGCCGAGACCGAGGCCAAGCGCGAGCCGAAGCCGGAGCCTCCGCCGCCGAAGGCGGAGCCCGAGGTGAAGCTCGCCGAGAAGCCGAAGCCCGAGCCGCCGCCCCCGCCGAAGGCGAAGCCCGAGCCGGAGCCCAAGCCCGAGGCCAAGCCCCCGGCGAAGGTCGCCGCGGCAAAGCCCGAGCCGCCGGCGCGCGCCGCAAAGCCCGAGCCCGAGGCGAAGCCGGCGCACGAAGCGCCGGCCGCGAAGCCCGCGCCGGAGACGAAGCCGGCGGCGCACGCGACGGCCAAGGCGGAGCGGGGCCCGGCGAGCGGCGAGGAGGGCAAGGACGCCTACGCGCTCGCGGCCGAGCGCTGGAAGGCGCGGGAGGGCGGCGGGCTCGCGGGCTCGGAGGCGGGCTCCGGGCCGGTCGGCGCGGGCGGGGAGGGCCCGGGCGGCGGCGGGCAGGTGGTCGGCCTCGAGTTCCTCGCCTACCGCCAGCAGGTCATCGGCACGATCAAGAGCCAGTGGACCAACGTGGTCACCCGCCCCGGCCTGGTGGCGCGTGTGCGCTTCGGCATCGCGAGCGACGGCACCGTGAGCGACGTTCGCCTCGAGCAGAGCTCGGGCAACGCCGCCTACGACACCTCGGTCGTGCGCGCCGTGGAACACGCCAATCCGCTGCCGCCGCCGCCGGCGCGCTACGCGGATCAGTTCCGCGAGTTCGTGATCGAGTTCCACTCCGAGGAGACGGGAGGACGGGGAACCGGATGAGAGCCCGCTTCGTTTTGTTGGTGCTCGCGCTGGGGCTCGTCGCCGGGCCGGCGGGGGCGGTCGTGACGGGCGCGATCTACGGCCCCGGCAGCGAGTCGTTCCGCATCGCGGTCTCGCCGCTGAAGGACCTCGGCGGCGGCGGAGGGCTCGGCGCGGAGTTCGCGCGGGCGCTCTCCCGCGACCTCGAGCTGTCGGGGTACTTCAAGCTGATCGACCCGAAGACCTTCGTCGAGAACCCGGAGACCTCGGGCATCACCGCCGACGCGATCGACTTCACGGGCTGGGCGGCGCTCGGCGCGCAGGCGCTGGTGAAGGGGGGAGTGAGCGCCCAGGGCGGCGGGGTCACCGTCGAGGTGCGCCTGTTCGACGTCCCCGGCCGCAAGGACGTGCCGCAGGTCGGCAAGCGCTTCACCGGCGGGCGCGCCGACGTGCCCCGCATGGCGCACAAGACCGCCGACGCGATCCTCGCCTACCTCACCGGCGAGCCCGGGCCCTTCGACTCGGAGATCGCCTTCGTCAGCAACCGCGGCGGCCGGCTGAAGGACGTCTATCTACTCACGTTCGACCGCGACGAGCCGGTGCGCCTCACCGACGAGCGCTCGATCGTGGGCGCGCCCGAGTGGCGTCCCGACGGACGGGCCATCCTCTTCCGCTCCTACCGCGAGCACTTCCCCTACCTCTACGAGATCGACCTCGCCTCGCGCCAGGTGCGCAAGCTCGTGCCCGGGACGGTGCCGGTGCTGAACGGCGCCTGGTCCCCCGACGGGTCGCGTCTGCTCGTCACGCGCGACCGCGGCGGCGACTCGAACATCGACCTCCTCGACCGCGCGGGGCACCTTTTGCGGCACGTGACCGACCACTGGGCGATCGACGTCTCGCCCTCGTGGTCCCCCGACGGCCAGCACTTCGTGTTCTGCTCCTCGCGCACCGGCTCGCCGCAGATCTACGTGAGCGACGTCGACGGCGGGCCGCTGCGCCGGCTCTCCGCGACCGGCAGCTACAACACGTCGCCGGTGTGGTCGCCCAAGGGCGATCACATCGCCTACACGACGCGCGCCGGCGGCGCCTTCCAGGTGGTCGTGGTCGACGCCGACGGCGCCGATCCGCACACGATCACCTCGGCCGGGAGCAACGAGGATCCGACCTGGAGCCCCGACGGCCGCTACCTGATCTTCTCCTCGACGCGCGCCGGGCGGCATCACCTCGTGATGGCCGATCGCGACGGGCGCAGCCAGCACGAATTGACCCGCGGGGCAGCGGATGATACCTCGCCCGCGTGGTCGCCACGGAGGGAGTGAGGACGGGTGGAATGTCGAGCGCGGTGAAGACGTGGGGGGCGATCGGCGCGGTGCTGCTGCTGATCCCGCTTGCCGGCGCGTGCAAGAAGAAGGGGCCGCAGCCCGGCGCGGGGGAGGGAGGCGCCGGGGCGGGCGCCGGCGTCGGCGAGGAGGGCCTCGGTGGATCGAGCCTCGAGCGCGCGCGCCGAGGGCTCGGGCCCGAGGAGAACGGCATCCTCAAGGATGTCCACTTCGCCTTCGACAAGTACGACCTCGACGGCGAGGCGCGCTCCCTCCTCGGCCAGAACGCCGACTGGCTGCGGCAGAACTCCCGGGCGAAGATCGAGCTCGAGGGCCACTGCGACGACCGCGGCACCATCGAGTACAACCTTGCGCTCGGCGCCAAGCGGGCGAAGGCGGTGAAGGACTATCTCGTCGGGCTCGGCATCGCGGCGGAGCGCATCTCGACGATCAGCTACGGCGAGGAGCTGCCGCTCTGCCGGGAGGAGACGGAAAGCTGCTGGGCGCGCAACCGACGCGTCCACGCCGTGATCCTCGGCAAGTGAGCCGCCACGGCGCAGCCGCCGGAGGGCTCCTGCTGCTGCTCGGCGGCGCCGGCTGCGCCACCCGCGCCGACGTCGTGCAGCAGGACCGCCAGCTGCGGCAGATGATCCTCGAGGATCGCCGCCAGCTCCAGCAGGTCGAGCGCGAGCTCGAGCGCCTGCGGCGCGCCCTCGAGGAAGGGCCCCGCCGCGGCGCCGCGGGGTCGAGCGACAAGGTGGCCGAGCTCGAGCGGCGGGTGACCGAGCTCGAGGGGCGCCTCGGCGGACCCGAAGCCCCCGCCGCGGGTGCGCAGGCGGCGGCGCCCGAGCCGGGGACGCCGGAAGCGGCGCCGGAGCAGCAGCCTACGCGGGAGGCGAAGGAGACGGCGCCGCCGACGCGTCCGGCGCCGCCGAGCCCGCCGTCGGCCGCCCCGGCGCCGCCGCCCGAGGAGGCCGATGAATGGCAGCGCGAGGTCGCCCGCGAGCAGGCCGCCGTGGGCGCCATGGGGAACGTCGCCGAGCGCCAGGAGTTCGCGGGCATCCTCGACGGGCTCGCGCGCAAGGACTGCACTCGCGCTGTGCCACAGCTCAACAGCTTTGCGGCCAACCACAAGGACTCGCCGCTGGCCGACGACGCGCTCTACTGGGCGGCGCGCTGCTACCAGCTCCGTGGCGACGCCAAGCAGGCGATCTCGAAGTTCTACGACGTGGTCACGCGCTATCCGAAGGGCGACAAGACTCCGGCCGCGCTCTGGGCGCAGGGCAACCTCTTCGTCCAGATCGGCGACACGCCCGACGCGCGCCTCGCGCTCTCCGAGCTGGTGCGGAAGTACCCGGCTTCCGAGGAGGCGGCGAAGGCGCGGCAGAAGCTCTCCGAGCTCGAGCGCTAAAGGAGTCCCGGCGGCCCGCCGCCTTCAACCGGCGTGGGCGCTGCGCTATAGAGGGAGCGTCGAATGCGGGTCGTCCGCCACCTCTCGCGCGAACCCGGGCGGATTCACCGGACCGTCCTCACCCTCGGCAACTTCGACGGGGTGCACGTGGGCCACCAGGCGATCGTCCGCCTGGCGGTGGAGACGGCGGCGCGGCTCGGCGGGTGTCCCGTGGCCCTCACGTTCGAGCCGCATCCGGTGGCGGTGCTCGCCCCCGACCGGGCGCCGCCGCTCATCCAGCCGCTGCGCGAGCGGCTCGCGCTGCTCGCGACGCTCGGCGTGGAGATCGTGGTCGTGCAACGGTTCACGCGCGCCTTCGCGGCCCTCGATCCCGAGGCGTTCGTGTGCGACTTCCTGCTCCACCGCCTCGAGGTCGTGCACGTGGTGGTCGGCTACAACGTGAACTTCGGGCGCGACCGGGCGGGCACGGTTGCCACCCTGCGTGGGCTCGGCGCACGCTACGGCTTCGCGGTCGACGAGGTGGGCCCGGTGACGGTCGACGGCGAGCGGGTGAGCAGCACGGCGCTGCGGGCGGCGCTGGGGGCGGGCGACGTCCGGCGGGCGGCGCGGCTCCTCGGCCGGACCTATGCGCTGCGCGGGCGCGTCGTGGCCGGCGAACGCCGGGGTCGCACGCTCGGCTTCCCCACCGCCAACCTCCGTTGCCGCTCCACGCTCGCGGTGCCGGCCGACGGCGTCTACGCGGCGCGCGTGCAGGTCGGCGGCGCCTGGCACGGCGGCGTCGTGAACATCGGCATCCGACCGACGTTCGGCGAGCGGCGGCGGACCATCGAGGCGCATCTGCTCGACTTCACCGGCGACCTCTACGGCCGCTGGGTCACGGTCGAGATGGTCGACCGGCTGCGCGGCGAGCAGGCGTTCGCGGGGCCGCGCGCGCTCGCGCGGGCGATCGCGGAGGACGTCACGCGGGCGCGCGCCGTGCTCGGCGCGTCGTGAGCGGCGAGCGCCGGCTGGTTCTCGTCGTGCCCCCGACCGCCGCCGGCGAGCGGCTCGACCGCTTCCTCGGGGCGGTCGCCGCGGTCGGCACCCGCTCGCAGGCGAAGCAGCTCCTCGACGCGGGCCGGGTGCGGCTCGACGGCGGGGCCTGCAAGGCCGCGCGCCCGCTCAAGTCCGGCGAGCGCATCGAGGTCGTGCTCCCCCCGCCGCCGCCCGCGGGCGTCGCGCCCGAGGCGCTGCCGCTCGCGGTGCTCTGGGAAGACGCCGACGTGCTCGCGGTCGACAAGCCGCCGGGCATGGTCGTGCACCCGGCCCCCGGCGCGCGCCGCGGGACCCTCGTCGCGGCGCTGCTGCACCGGCTCGGTTCGCTGCCCGGCGTCGATCCCGAGCGGCCGGGGATCGTCCACCGGCTCGACCGCGACACCTCGGGCGTGCTGCTGGTGGCGCGCACGCCGCCCGCCCTGGCGGCCCTCGCCCGCCAGTTCCACGACCGGACGGTGGACAAGCGCTACGTCGCGGTGGTTCACGGCCGCATGGGGCGCGAGCGGGGCGTGATCGACCGGCCGATCGGCCGCGACCCGCACGCCCGGCGGATGAGCGTCCGCGGCCGCCGCCGCCGCGCGGCGGTCACGCGCTTCGAGGTGGTCGAGCGGCTCGCCGGAGCGACGCTGCTCGCGCTCTACCCCGAGACCGGGCGGACCCACCAGCTCCGCGTCCATCTCGCCGCGGCCGGGCATCCGATCGTCGGCGACCGCGTCTACGGGCCCCGGGCACAGGCCCGCGCCGCGGCCGTGCTCGGGGCGTTCGGGCGCCAGGCGCTCCACGCCGAGTCGATCGCCTTCACGCATCCGACGAGCGGGGCGCGCGTGACCGTGCGCGCCCCGCTGCCGGCCGACATGGCCGGTCTGCTGGCGGCGCTGCGCGCGGGCGCTTGCCGTGGATTGGCTTGACAGTCCGCTGGCTATTGCCTAGGCTCCGGACGTAGTCGCCAGCCACTCGACCCCCCAAGAAGAAAGGTCTGCGTTTCCATCCAGGACGTCGTGCCGCCGCCCCCGGGCGCGGACGCGGCGTCGAGCCAGCCGAGCCCACCGAAGCACGTCGTCGCGGGGAGGACGTCCGTTGAGCACCAGGGAGAGGGTAGGAGGAGGAGAGGGCGTGGCCCGCGCGCGCACGAAGGCCGCGGCGGTGGCGATGGCTGTGCCGCCCGCGGAGGCGGATCCCGCGCCCGCGGTCGAGGCCCCGGGCGGCGACGACCGGCCGCCGCTCAACTTGAAGGCGCTCAAGGAGAAGAAGATCGGCGATCTCGCCGCCCTCGCCAAGGAGATGAGCATCGAGGGGGCAGCCGCGCTGCGCAAGCAGGAGCTGATCTTCTCGATCCTCCAGGCGCAGGCGAACTCGAACGGGCTGGTCTGCGGCGAGGGCGTGCTCGAGATCCTGCCCGACGGGTTCGGTTTCCTGCGCGCGCCCGACTACAATTACCTGCCCGGTCCCGACGACATCTACGTCTCGCCGAGCCAGATCCGTCGCTTCAACCTGCGCACCGGCGACGTGGTCTTCGGGCAGATCCGGCCGCCCAAGGAGGGCGAGCGCTACTTCGCGCTCCTCAAGGTCGAGACGATCAACTTCGAGGAGCCCGAGCGGGCGCGGGAGAAGATCCTCTTCGACAACCTGACCCCGCTCTACCCCGACCAGCAGCTCAACCTCGAGTTCGATCCGCAGGAGATGACCACCCGGCTCATCGACCTCCTCACGCCGATCGGCAAGGGCCAGCGCGGCCTGATCGTCGCGGCGCCGCGCACCGGCAAGACCGTGATGCTCCAGAACATCGCCCACGGCATCACCGCCAACCACCCCGACGTGGTCCTCATCGTGCTGCTCATCGACGAGCGACCCGAGGAGGTGACCGACATGCAGCGGTCGGTCAGCGGCGAGGTCGTGAGCTCGACCTTCGACGAGCCCGCGCAGCGGCACGTCCAGGTGGCGGAGATGGTGATCGAGAAGGCCAAGCGGCTCGTCGAGCACGGGCGCGACGTGGTCATCCTGCTCGACTCGATCACCCGGCTGGCGCGGGCCTACAACGCCGTGGTGCCGCCGAGCGGCAAGATCCTCTCCGGCGGCGTCGACTCGAACGCGCTGCGCGGGCCGAAGAAGTTCTTCGGCGCGGCGCGCAACATCGAGGGCGGGGGCAGCCTCACGATCATGGGCACGGCGCTCGTCGACACCGGCAGCCGCATGGACGAGGTCATCTTCGAGGAGTTCAAAGGCACCGGCAACATGGAGATCCATCTCGACCGGCGGCTGATGGACAAGCGGATGTTCCCGGCCATGGACGTGGCCCGCTCCGGGACGCGCAAGGAGGAGCTGCTGCTGCCGCGCGACGTCCTCAACCGGGTCTGGATCCTGCGCAAGCTGCTCGCCCAGCTCAACCCGGTCGAGGCGATGGAGTTCCTCTACGACAAGATCAAGGGCTCGAAGACCAACCAGGAGTTCCTGACCTCGATGAACCAATGACCCGCCCCCTGGATTGCGTGCCGGCAGCGGTTTCTGGTATTGGGCCGCGGTTCATTCTCGGGTGGAAGGAGGGCCGTTCCGGTAGCCCATGACCGACGTGACCATGAAGAACCTGCTCGAGGCCGGCGTGCACTTCGGCCATCAGACGAGCCGGTGGAACCCCAAGATGAAGCCGTACATCTTCGGGGCGCGCAACGGCATCTACATCATCGACCTCCAGCAGACGGTGAAGATGTTCCGCGACGCCTACAACTTCGTCCGCGACCTCACCGCGCAGGGCGGGCAGATGCTCTTCGTGGGCACCAAGAAGCAGGCGCAGGACGTGATCCGCGAGGAGGCGGAGCGCTGCGGGGCCTTCTACGTGAACACCCGATGGCTCGGCGGGACCCTCACGAACTTCCAGACCATCAAGCAGTCGATCGAGCGTCTCAAGAAGCTCGACGAGATGCTCGAGGACCCGCAGATCACCGAGGCGATCACCAAGAAGGAGACGCAGGGCCTGCGGCGCGAGCGCGACAAGCTGCTCGGATCGCTCGGCGGCATCAAGGGCCTGCGCAAGCTTCCCGACGCGCTCTTCGTGATCGACCCGCAGAAGGAGGAGATCGCGGTCCGGGAGGCCAACAAGCTCAGCATCCCCGTCGTGGCCGTCGTCGACACGAACTGCGATCCCGACCTCATCGACTACAAGGTGCCCGGCAACGACGACGCGATCCGCGCCATCCGGCTGTTCTGCGCGGCCATCGCCGAGGCGGTGATCGAGGGCCGCAACCTCTGGGAGGAGCGCCAGCGTGGCGCGGGCCAGGAGCCGGAGGCCGCCGGCAACGGCGCGGGAGCACGGGTCGAGCCGCCGGCCGGGGCGTTCGAGGCCCCGCAGCCATGAGCCTCGAGCTCGTCAAGGACCTGCGCGAGCGCACCGGCGCCGGCCTCCTCGACTGCCAGAAGGCGCTCGGGGAGAGCGGCGGCGACTTCGACCGCGCGCTGCGGCTGCTTCGCGAGCGCGGGCTCGCCAAGGCGGCGAAGAAGGCGACGCGGGCGGCGACCGACGGCGCGGTGGGCGCGTACATCCACCCCGGGGGCAAGATCGGCGTCCTGATCGAGGTGAACTGCGAGACCGACTTCGTCGCCAAGACCGCCGAGTTCCAGCAGCTCGTGCGGGACCTGGCGATGCAGGTCGCGGCGGCCGCGCCGCGCTACGTCGCACGCGAGGACGTGCCCGAGGCCGAGCTGGCGGCCGAGCGCGAGATCTACGCGGCCCAGGCGCGCCAGCAGGGCAAGCCCGAGAAGGTGATCGAGCGCATCGTCGACGGGCAGGTCGAGCGCTTCTACAAGGACGTCTGCCTGCTCGAGCAGCCGTTCATCAAGCAGAGCGACCGGACGGTCGGGGACATCGTGCGGGAGGCGATCGTCCGATTTGGGGTCAACGTGGCGGTCCGTCGCTTCGCCCGCTTCCAGCTGGGGGAGACCCTCGAGCGGCGGGCGGACATCAAGGAGAGCCCCGCTGGAGGCGCGGCCGGAGCCTGAGCCGGCGTCGGCCGCCGGCGCCATCCGCTACCGCCGCGTTCTCCTCAAGATCAGCGGGGAGGCCCTGGCCGGCCCCGCCGGCTATGGCATCGACCCGGAGGTGCTGTCGGGCTTCGCAACCGAGGTGCGCGACGTCCGGGAGCGAGGCTGCCAGCTCGCGCTCGTCATCGGCGGCGGCAACATCTTCCGCGGCGTGGCGGCCAGCACCCGGGGCGTCGACCGGGCGACGGCCGACTACATGGGCATGCTCGCCACGGTCATCAACGCGCTCGCGCTCCAGGACGCACTCGAGAAGCTCGACGTGCCCACGCGCGTGCTCTCCGCGATCGAGATGCAGGCGGTCGCCGAGCCCTACATCCGCCGCCGCGCCACGCGCCATCTCGAGAAGAGCCGGGTCGTGATCTTCGCCGCCGGCACCGGCAACCCGTTCTTCACCACCGATACGGCGGCCAGCCTGCGGGCGATGGAGATCGGCGCCGAGGTGATCTTCAAGGCGACGCGGGTCGACGGCGTGTACGACGCCGATCCGATGACGCATCCCGGTGCCCGCCGGTTCGAGGAGCTCACCTACATCGACGTCCTCAACCGCCAGCTCCACGTGATGGACTCGACGGCGATCTCGCTGTGCATGGACAACGACCTGCCGATCCTCGTCTTCAACATGATGGAGCCGGGCAACGTGCTGAAGGCCGTGTGCGGGGCCCGCATCGGCACGTTGGTGCACGGGAGCCGGGCATGACCGAGGAGGTCCTCGACACGGCCCGGGAGCAGATGGAGAAGACCATCGCGGCGCTCCGCAAGGAGCTCTCCCACGTGCGGACGGGCCGCGCGACGACCGCGCTCCTCGAGGGAATCGTCGTCGAGTATTACGGCACCAAGACGCCGCTCAACCAGCTCGCGTCGCTCGCGGCCCCGGAGGCGACCCTGCTCGTGATCCAGCCCTACGACAAGACCGTGGTCGCGGCGATCGAGAAGGCGATCAAGGCCTCGGACCTGGGCCTCAACCCGCAGAACGACGGCAAGCTCATCCGCGTCCCGGTGCCGCCGCTCACCGAGGAGCGCCGGCGCGAGCTGGTGAAGCACGTGCGCAAGCTCGCCGAGGACTACCGGGTGTCCACCCGCAACCATCGCCGCGACGCCCTCGAGCTGCTCAAGGACCTCGAGAAGGAGCGGGAGATCACCGAGGACGACCGGCGGCACGCGGCCGAGAAGATCGAGGCGCTCACCAAGGACGCCATCGAGCGCGTGGAGAAGCTGCTCAAGACCAAGGAAGAGGAGATCATGGCGGTCTGATGGTCGAGATCGATCCCTCTCGGTTGCCGCGCCACGTCGCCGTCATCATGGACGGCAACGGCCGCTGGGCGCAGCAGCGCGGCCTTTCGCGCCTCCACGGGCACCGTGCCGGCAAGGAGTCGGTGCGCGCGGTGGTGGAGGCGAGCCGGCGGCTGGGCATCCAGTACCTCTCGCTGTTCGCGTTCTCGAGCGAGAACTGGCACCGCCCGCCGCGCGAGGTCGACGGCCTCATGTCGCTGCTGCGCCGCTACCTGCAGAGCGAGCTCGGCAAGATGATGAAGCATCACATCCGCCTGCTCGCGATCGGCAACCTGAGCCGGCTGCCCCCGGCGGTGCGCCGAGCGCTGCGCGAGACGATCGCGGCGACGCGCGACAACACGGGCATGACCGTCACGCTCGCCGTGAGCTACGGCGGGCGCGACGACATCGTGCGCGCGGTCCGTGCGGTCGCCCGCCGGGTAGCGCGGGGTGAGCTCGATCCGGAGCGCATCACTCAGGGCGTGTTTGCCGAGCACCTCGGCACGGCCGGCATCCCCGATCCCGACCTTCTCATCCGCACCAGCGGAGAGATGCGGATCAGCAACTTCTTCCTCTGGCAGCTCGCTTACACCGAGCTGCACGTCACCGACACGCTCTGGCCGGACTTCCGCGAGCGCGAGTTCCTCCAGGCGCTGGCGTTCTTCCAGCAGCGGCAGCGCCGCTTCGGCCGCACGCCCGCTCAGACCGAGCGGGAACGACTGCGTGCTGCGAACTAGGCTCGCGACCGCCGCGCTCGCGCTCCCCGCGCTCTGGCTGATCGTCGAGTACCTGCCCGATCGGCTGTTCGCGGGCTTCATCGGCGCCGTGGCGGCGGTCGGCCTCTACGAGTACTTCACGATGGCGCTGCCCGACGCGCCGCTCGAGCGGACGACCGGCATCGCCTGCGGTCTCGGCGTCGTGGCCGGCGTCATCGCGCGCCGGCCCGAGCTGTGGGGCGCCGGCATCGCGCTCACCGTGATGGCGGGCTTCGTCTTCCCGCTCATACGGCACGACGATCTGCCCGGCGCGGTGGGCCGCCTCGGCCTCTCGGTGCTCGGCACGCTCTACGTCGGCTTCTTCATCCCCCACGTCGTGCTCCTGCGCAGCATCGCGGGCGGGCTCGGCTGGCGCTGGGTCCTGTTCACGGTCTACGTGGCGATGGGATCGGATTCGGGGGGGTACTTCGCGGGTCGAGCCTGGGGGCGCCGCAAGCTGCTGCCCGCGGTGAGCCCGAGCAAGACGGTCGAAGGCGCGCTCGGGGCGGTGGGCGGCGCGATGGTCGTCGCGCTATTGTGTCGGGCCGTCTTCTTCCGCGTGCTCCGCGCGGACGAGGCGCTGGCGCTCGCCGGGACGATCAGCGTGCTCGCGCAGTTCGGCGATCTCGGCGAATCGGCCCTCAAGCGGGCCTTCGGGGCCAAGGACTCGGGCTGGATTATCCCCGGCCACGGTGGCATCCTGGACCGGTTGGACAGTCTCCTGTTCCCCTTCGTGTTCGCCTACTACTACGCGGCGTTCCCCCGCGGCTGAAAGGACGGGCGATGCACGTGCCTCCCGCGGTGCTCACGTTCGCGGCGTTCGCCGTGGCCCTCGGCGTGCTGGTCTTCGTGCACGAGGTCGGGCACTTCCTGGTCGCCAAGCGCGTCGGGGTGAAGGTGCTTCGCTTCTCGATCGGCTTCGGCCCGGTTCTCCTCTCGCGCCGGCGGGGCGAGACCGAGTACGCGCTGTCGGCGATGCCGCTCGGCGGATACGTCAAGATGCTCGGCGAGGAAGACGAGGACGAGGCGCAGGCCGACCCGGCGCGCGCGTTCTCCACTCAGCATCCGTTGCGCCGCGGCGCGATCGTGTTCGCCGGGCCGGCGATGAACTTCGTCTTCGCGTTCCTCGCCTACGCCGTGCTCTTCGCCACGGTGGGGGCGGAGGTGCCCTCGACGCTGCCCCGGGTGGGCGGCGTGGCGGCGGGCTCGCCGGCCGCGCGTGCCGGCCTCGAGGTGGACGACCGGATCGTGGCGATCGACGGCCGGCCGATCACGAGCTGGGAGGAGCTCTCCCAGGGCGTGCTCCACTCGGGCGGAGCCCGCCTGACGCTCGAGGTCGAGCGCGGGGGCACGCGCTTCACGTCGCAGGTCACCCCGGAGCTCAAGACCGACAAGAACCTGTTCGGGGAGGAGATGGGGCGGGCCTATCGGATCGGCATCGAGGCTTCCCACGACTGGGTGCGGGTCGGACCGATCGCCGCGGTCGGCATGGCGGGCGAGCAGACGTGGAGCGCGACCGCGATCGTGGCCCGGGGGCTCGCGCTCATGGTGCAGGGCCGGGTGCCACTGCGCGACCTGGGCGGGCCGATCGCCATCGCGCAGGCCGCGGGCCAGCAGGCGCGCGCCGGCTTCCGCTACTTCATGAGCATGCTCGCGTTCCTCTCGATCAACCTGGGCGTGCTCAACCTCCTGCCGATCCCCGCGCTCGACGGCGGGCACCTCGCGCTGTTCGCGATCGAGGGTGCGCTCGGTCGCCCGCTGCGCCCCCGCCACCGCGAGATCGCGCAGCAGGTCGGCCTCCTGCTGCTGCTCACGCTGATGGTGTTCGTCTTCTACAACGACATCCATCGGCTCGTGCAGGGCTAGAGCGCTGATCGTCCTCGGGATCGACACCGCCACGTGGACGGCCGCCGCGGGCGTGAGCCGCGACGGCACGGTGCTCGCCGAGGGTACGCTGCGGGCGTCGGGCTCGCACGCCGCTTCGTTGCCCGGTCTCGTGGACCGCGTGCTCGCCGAGGCCGGGCTCGGCATCGAGGCGGTCGAGGCGGTGGCCGTGTCGATCGGGCCGGGGTCCTTCACCGGGCTGCGCATCGGGCTCGGGTTCGCCAAGGGGCTGTGCTTCGCGGGCGATCTGCCGCTCGCGGCCGTATCCACCCTCGAGGCGCTGGCCCACGCGGTCGATGCGCCGGCGGGGGCGACGGTGTGCGCCGCGCTCGACGCCCGCAAGCGCGAGGTGTACGCGGCGCTCTTCGAGGCGCAGGCCGACGGGCGGCGCCACCGGCTCGGGCCCGACGTGGCGCTGGCGCCCGAGACGCTCGCCGCGCGCCTGCCCGCGGGCTGCCTCCTCGTGGGCGATGCGGCCGCGGCGTACGCGGCGGTCCTCGGTCCTCGGGCCCGGGTCCTGCCCTTCGACCGCCATCCGCCGCGCGGCGGCGTCGTCGCGCGGCTCGGCTGGGAGCGCCTGGCGGCGGGGGAGCGGGCCGACGTCGGGGCGATCGAGCCCGCGTACGTGCGCCCGCCGGAGGCGGAGCTCGTGCGCCGGGCCCTACCTTGACGGGGGGTTTTGAGGCATACTGCAGCGTCCGCCGGGACGGAACCGAGCCGAGGGAGCACATGGAGAAGAAGGACGAGGAGCTGATCCGGAGCCTGTTCGATCGCGAGCCGGAGCTGCGGCGGTACTACGACGAGCACGTGGATCTCGAGCGGCGGCTGGGCGGCTTCCAGCAGAAGCACTATCTCACCCCCGACGAGGAGATCGAGAAGAAGCGGCTCCAGAAGCTCAAGCTCGCGGGCAAGGACAAGATCATGGAGATCCTGTCCCGCTACCGGACGGTCTGAGCGCCGAGGGGGGCGCGATGCGACACACGATATCCGTCCTGGTCGAGAACGAGTTCGGGGTGCTCGCGCGCGTCGCCGGCCTCTTCAGCGGGCGAGGGTTCAACATCGAGAGCCTGTCGGTCGCCGAGACCCTCGACCCCACCGTGTCCCGGATCACGCTCGTGACCCGCGGCGACGATCAGGTCCTGCAGCAGATCGAGAAGCAGCTCAACAAGCTCATCTGCGTCATCAAGGTCACGGACTTCACCGACACGGAGCACGTCGAGCGCGAGCTGGTGCTGCTCAAGGTCACCGCCGACGAGCGGACGCGCGGTGAGGTTGCGAGCATCGTCGACATCTTCCGCGGCAAGATCATCGACGTCTCGCGCCGCTCCTACGTCATCGAGGCGACGGGCTCCGAGGACAAGATCGACGCGCTGATCGCGCTGCTCAAGCCGATCGGCATCAAGGAGATCGTGCGCACGGGCAAGGTGGCGATGTTCCGCGGGACGAGCACCCTCACGGTCGACGGCAAGGACAAGGAGCGCGCGGCATCATGCTGAAAATCTACCACGACCAGGACGCGAGCCTCGAGCCGCTGCGCGGCAAGAAGATCGCGGTCATCGGCTACGGCAGCCAGGGGCACGCGCACGCGCTCAACCTGCGCGACAGCGGGCTCGACGTGCGCGTGGGGCTCAGGCCCGGCAGCGCGTCGCGCGCCAAGGCGGAGGCGGCGGGCCTGCGCGTCGTCGACACCGCTGCCGCGGCGCGCGAAGCCGACGTCGTGATGATGCTCGTGCCCGACGAGCAGGGCGCGGAGATCTACGAGGCCGACGTGGCCCCGGGGCTCGCGCCGGGCAAGTACCTCGCCTTCGGCCACGGCTTCAACATCCACTACCGGAAGATCGTGCCCCCGGCGGGCGTGAACGTCTTCATGGTGGCGCCGAAGGGGCCGGGGCACCTCGTGCGCAGCGAGTACGAGAAGGGCCGCGGGGTGCCGTGCCTGCTCGCGGTCGCGCAGGATCCGAGCGGCGACACGCGGCAGGTCGGGCTCGCCTATGCCAAGGCCATCGGCGGCACGCGCGCGGCGGTGCTCGAGACGACCTTCAAGGAGGAGACCGAGACCGACCTGTTCGGCGAGCAGTCGGTGCTGTGCGGCGGGCTCACCGAGCTGATCCGCGCCGGGTACGAGACCCTCGTCGAGGCTGGCTACTCGCCCGAGATGGCGTACTTCGAGTGCCTGCACGAGGTGAAGCTCATCGTCGACCTGATCTACGAGGGCGGCATCGCCAACATGCGCTACTCGATCAGCAACACGGCCGAGTACGGCGACATGACCCGGGGTAAGCGCGTGGTCGGCCCGGAGACGCGCGCGGCGATGAAGCAGATCCTCGCCGACATCCAGTCGGGGAAGTTCGCCGACGAGTGGATCACCGAGTACCGCTGCGGATCGCCCCACTTCCGCGAGCTGCGCAAGGAGGCCTCGAAGCACCCGATCGAGGAAGTGGGCGGCCGGCTGCGCGCGCTCATGCCCTGGCTCGGGCAAAACCGGCTGGTCGACCGCTCGCGCAACTAGGAGCCCGTGGGGCCGCGGCTGCCCATCGCCCGCGAGGGCTGGCCCGTGATCGCGACCGTCGCGGCGGTCCTCGGCGCGGTGGCGGTCGTGGGTGCGGCGGCGGGGCGACCGTCGGCCGTCATCCCCCTCGTCGTCGGCCTCGGCCTCGCCCTCAACTTCTTCCGCGACCCGGAGCGGGTGCCACCGCCGGGCGAGCGGCTGGTGGTGGCGCCGGCCGACGGCCGGGTGGTGGCGGTCGCGAGCGAGCGGGAGGAGGGATTCCTCCGCGCCCCGGCGACGCGCGTCAGCATCTTCATGTCACCGCTCGACGTGCACGTGAACCGCAACCCGGTGAGCGGCACGGTGCTCGCGGTGCGGCACACGCCGGGCCGGTTCCGCGCCGCCTTCGCCGACAAGGCCTCGCTCGACAACGAGCGCAACGCGGTGGGGCTCGAGGCCGGCGGCCGCCGGTACCTCGTGGTGCAGATCGCCGGCGCGCTCGCCCGGCGCATCGTCTGCCGCGTGCGGCCGGGCGACGCCGTGCGCCGCGGCGAGCGCATGGGGATGATCATGTTCGGCTCGCGCGTCGACCTCTGGATGCCTTCCGACGTGCGGCCGCTGGTGCGCCGCGGCGACCGCGTGCGCGCGGGCGCCACGGCGCTCGCGGAGGCGCCGGAGTGAGGCCGCAGGGGTTCACGGTGGTGCCCGGCCGGGCGCGCCGGCGCATCCCGCCGCTGCGCCGCGGCGTCTATCTCGTCCCGAACCTGGTCACCACCGCCGGTCTGTTCGCGGGCTTCTACTCGATCATCGCGACGTTGAACCACCAGTACTGGGTCGCCGCCCTCGCCATCGGGGGCGCCTGGGCGTGCGACATGCTCGACGGCCGCATCGCGCGGCTCACCCACTCGGGCAGCTCCTTCGGCGTCCAGTACGATTCCCTCGCGGATCTGGTCGCCTTCGGGGTGGCGCCCGGCATCCTGGTCTACACCTGGGCGCTGCGGCCATGGGGACGGTGGGGATGGCTCGCGGCTACCCTCTACGTCGCGTGCGGCGCGCTGCGGCTCGCGCGCTTCAACGTCCAGGCCGCCACGGCCGAGAAGCGCCACTTCATCGGGCTGCCCATTCCCGCCGCGGCGCTGGTCATCGCGTCGACCGTGCTCCTCTTCTACCACCTCGGCGGCCAGGGCGACTCGAGCAAGCACCTCACGATGCTGCTCGTGATCTACGCGGTCGCCGGCCTCATGGTGAGCGAGATCCGCTACTTCTCGTTCAAGGAGATTCAGCTCCACCGCCGCCACCCGTTCCCCGTGCTGCTCGGGCTCGTCTTCCTCGTGATGGTGACGGTCGGGGCGCCCGAGGTGATGCTCTTCCTCGGCATGGTCACCTATGCGCTCTCGGGGCCGGTGGTGCTGATCGTGCGGCTGCTGACGACGGGGCGCCGCCGCCGCGCGGCCGCGGTCGGGAATGGTCACGCTTGACAAGGCGGCAGGGCACGGGTAACTCGACCTCAAGATGAACGAGCGGCTCCTACCCGCGACCGAGGGGCTCCTCCTGGGCCTGCTGCTTTCGAGCCCGCCCGGGGGCCTCGCCGCGGTGTAGGGACCGGTACCGAAACTCGACGAGGACGCCACGGGCGGATTGACCGCTCGTGGCGTTTTTGTTTCTGACGCTGGCGGGTGGCGAGCCGACGGGGCCCTCGGGCAGGAGGGTGTGAGCATGGAGCGAGTACAGATCTTCGACACCACGCTGCGCGACGGCGAGCAGTCGCCGGGCGCGACCATGAACGCGGAGGAGAAGCTCGCGATCGCGCGCCAGCTCGAGCACCTCGGGGTCGACGTGATCGAGGCGGGATTCGCCGCGTCGTCCGAGGGTGACTTCGACTCGGTGCGGCGGATCGCGGAGGCGGTGACGCGCCCGATCGTGCTCTCGCTCGCTCGCACGCGCGAGCAGGACATCGAGCGGGCGGTCCGGGCGGTGGAGAAGGCGAAGCGGCCCGGGATCCACGTGTTCATCGCGACGTCGGACATCCATCTCCGTTACAAGCTCATGATGAGCCGCCAGGAGGTCGTCGACGCGGCGACGTGGGCGATCGGGCGGGCGCGCAAGCACCTCGACTACGTCGAGTTCTCGGCCGAGGACGCCTCCCGCAGCGATCCCGAGTACCTGATCGCCGTGTGCACGGCGGTGATCGAGGCCGGGGCCCGGGTCGTGAACCTTCCCGACACGACCGGCTACGCGCTGCCGGCGGAGTACGGCGCGCTCTTCCGTACGATGCGCGAGCGGGTGCCCGGCGCCGAGCGGATCATCTGGAGCACCCACTGCCACAACGACCTCGGCATGGCGGTGGCGAACTCGCTCGCCGCGGTGCAAAACGGCGCGCGCCAGGTCGAGTGCACGATCAACGGCATCGGCGAGCGGGCCGGCAACACCGCGATGGAGGAGGTCGTGATGGCGCTCGAGACCCGGCGCGACGGCTTCGACGTCGACACCGGGATCGTCACCGAGGAGATCTACGCCACCAGCCGGCTCGTCTCGCAGATCACGGGGTTCCCCATCCCGATCAACAAGCCGATCGTGGGGGACAACGCCTTCGCGCACGAGGCCGGCATCCACCAGGACGGCGTCCTCAAGTACCGGCGCAACTACGAGATCATGAACCCCCGCAGCGTCGGGCTCGCCTCGAACCGCCTGGTGCTCGGCAAGCACTCGGGCCGCCACGCCTTCGTCACGCGGCTGCGCGAGCTCGGGCTCGACACCTCCGACCTCGACATGAACCGGGCCTTCGAGCGCTTCAAGGCGCTCGCCGACGCCAAGAAGGACGTCTACGACGAGGACCTGATCGCGCTCGTGGCCCGCGAGTCGGTGCGCGGCGCGCGGGACCGCTACGAGCTGCTCGAGCTGTGCGTGACCTCGTCGAGCACGGTGGCCCCCGAGGCGCGGGTGCGGCTGCGCGTCGGCGACGCCGAGGTGGCCGGCCAGGGCCGCGGCGACGGCATGGTGGACGCCTGCTACCAGGTGATCAGCGCGCTGGCGGGCAAGCGCCCGCAGCTCGAGCGCTACGCGGTCAAGGCGATCACGGGCGGCACCGACGCGCAGGGCGAGGTGAGCTGCCTCGTCTCGGAGGACGGCGTCACCGTGACCGGGCAGGGCAGCCACACGGACATCATCCAGGCGAGCGCGCTCGCCTACGTGAACGCCCTCAACAAGCTCGAGTACCGTCGCCAGCATCGCCAGCAGGCCGAGGAGGTGGGACCGTGAGCGCGCCCATGACCATGACCGAGAAGATCCTGGCCCGGGCCGCCGGCCGCAGTGCCGTCGCGCCGGGCGACAACGTCTGGGTGACCGCCGACGTGCTCATGACCCACGACGTGTGCGGGCCGGGCACGATCGGCATCTTCCGGCGCGAGTTCGGGTCGACCGCGCGCGTGTGGGACCCCGACCGCGTCGTGCTGATCCCCGACCACTACATCTTCACCAGCGACGAGAAGGCGCACCGCAACGTCGACATCCTGCGCGCGTTCGCCGCCGAGCAGGGGATCCCGCACCTCTACGACGTCGGCACGCCGCGCTACAAGGGCGTCTGCCACGTGGCGCTGCCCGAGGGCGGGCACACGCGCCCGGGCGAGGTCCTCTTCGGCACCGACTCGCACACCTGCACCGCGGGGGCGTTCAACGAGTTCGCCACCGGCATCGGCAATACCGACGCGGCGTTCGTGCTCGGCACCGGCAAGCTGCTGCTCAAGGTCCCGCCGACGATGCGCTTCGTCTTCGACGGCGAGCTGCCGCCCTACGTTCTGGCGAAGGACCTGATCCTGCACGTCATCGGCGACATCGGCGTCGACGGCGCGACCTACCGGGCGATGGAGTTCGCCGGCGAGGCGATCATGCGGCTCTCGATGGAGGAGCGGATGACCGTGTGCAACATGGTCATCGAGGCGGGCGGCAAGAACGGCATCATCGCCTGCGACGAGACCACGCGCGCCTTCGTGCGGGCGCGCACGCGGAAGCCCTTCACGGAGGTCGCCAACGACCCCGGGGCGCGCTTCCTCGTCGAGCGGCGCTACGACGCGCGCGCGCTCGAGCCCACGGTGGCCAAGCCGCACTCGCCCGACAACCGCGCGCTCGCCCGCGAGCTCGCCGACGTGCGCCTCACGCGCGCCTACATCGGCTCGTGCACGGGCGGCAAGGTGACCGACTTCGTGAGCGCGGCCCGGGTGCTGAAGGGCCGGCGGGTCGCGGTGGCCACGTTCCTCGTGCCCTCGACCACCGACGTCTCGCGCGCGCTGCGCCTGGAGACCATCGACGGCCGGCCGCTCCTCGACATCTTCCGCGACGCCGGCTGCCAGGTCTCGCTCGACGCCTCCTGCGCCGCGTGTCTCGGCGGGCCGAGGGACACCTTCGGGCGCATCAACGGCCCCGAGGTCTGCATCTCGACGACCAACCGCAACTTCCCCGGCCGCATGGGCTCGAAGGAGGGGCAGGTCTACCTGGCCTCGCCCTACACGGTGGCCGCCTCGGCGGTGACCGGCCGGATCACCGACCCGCGCGAGGTGCTCCAATGACGGCGATCAGCGGGCGGGTCTACGTGCTCGGCGACAACGTGGACACCGACCAGATCATCCCCGCCGAGTACCTGAACCTCGTCCCGACCATCCCCGAGGAGTACCGCAAGCTCGGCAGCTACGCGCTCGCCGGGCTGCCCCGGGCCGCCGGCGAGCCGCCGTTCGTGCCCGAGGGGGAGACCACCACCCCGTACGCGATCGTGGTGGCGGGACGGAACTTCGGCTGCGGATCGTCGCGGGAGCACGCGCCCATCGCGCTCGGCGCGGCGGGCGCGAAGGCGGTGGTGGCGGAGTCGTTCGCGCGCATCTTCTTCCGCAACTGCGTGGCGACCGGCGAGCTGTACCCCGTGGAGACGCCCGAGCGGATCGTGGAGGCGTTTCGCACCGGCGACGAGGCGATCCTCGACCTCGACGCGAGCACGCTCGCCAACTGTCGCACCGGCGCCGCGGTCGCGCTGCGGCCGCTCGGCGACGCGGGGCCCGTGATCGCCGCCGGGGGGCTCTTCAGCTACGCCCGCAAGACCGGGATGATCCCGGGCGCGGGGGCGGCGTGAAGGTCGCCGTGTTCCCCGGCGACGGCATCGGCCCCGAGGTCACCGCCGAGGCGGTGGCGGTGCTCGAGCTGGTCGCCGCCCGCCACAGGCTCGACCTCGTGCTCGAGCAGGGGACGATCGGCGGCGCGGCCATCGACGCGACCGGCAGCGCGCTCCCCCCCGCGGAGCTCGCCCGCGCGCAGGCGGCCGACGCCGTGCTCCTCGGCGCGGTTGGCGGGCCCAAGTGGGACGATCCACGCGCCGCGGTGCGTCCCGAGCAGGGGCTCCTCGCGCTCCGCCAGGGGCTCGGCGCCTACGCGAACATCCGGCCGGTGTGGACGGTGCCGGAGCTCACCGCCGCCTCCCCGCTGCGGCCCGAGGTGCTCGCCGGCGTCGACCTGGTGGTGGTCCGCGAGCTCACCGGCGGCATCTACTTCGGCCGGCCGAGCGAGCGGCGGACCGGGCCCGGCGGCCGCGAGGCCGTGGACACGTGTGCCTACGGCGAGGCGGAGATCGCCCGCCTGCTCGAGGCGGCCTTCGCCCTCGCCCGCCAGCGCCGCCGCAGGCTCACGTCGGTCGACAAGGCGAACGTGCTCGCGACGTCCCGGCTCTGGCGCGAGGTCGCGGGCGAGGTCGCGCGCCGCTACCCGGACGTCGAGCACGAGAACGTGCTCGTCGACGCCATGGCCATGCATCTCCTCCGCCGGCCGCGCGACTTCGACGTGATCGCCACCGAGAACCTCTTCGGCGACATCCTCACCGACGAGGCGTCGATGCTCGCCGGCTCGATGGGCCTGCTGCCGTCGGCCTCGCTCGCGGGGGCGCCGGCGCCCGGCGCGCGCTGCCGCGGCCTCTACGAGCCGATCCACGGCAGCGCGCCCGACATCGCCGGGCAGGACCGCGCCAACCCGCTGGCCGCGATCCTCTCGGTCGCGCTCTGCTGCCGCTGGTCGCTCGGCGCGCCGGCGGCGGCCGACGCGATCGAGCGGGCGGTGGCCGGCGTGCTCGCGGCGGGAGCGCGGACGGCCGATCTGGCCGCGCCCGGCGAGCGGGTGCTCGGATGCCGCGCGATGGGCGAGCGCGTGCGCGCCCGGATCGAGGCGTAGGTGGCCGCGGCCGACGCGCTCGGCGTCGCGGTGGTCGGCGCCGCGGGGCTCGTCGGCGAGGAGATCGTCGGCCTGCTCCGCGAGCGGCGGTTCCCGCTCGGCGAGCTGCGGCTGCTCGGCTCGGTGCGCACCGCCGGCAAGGTCGTCGAGGAGGACGGCCGCCGCGACACGATCGGGCTCCTCGGGCCGCGCTCGTTCGCCGACATGGACCTCGTCTTCTTCGCCGCCGGCCCCGCGATCGCCGGCGAGCACGCCCCCGCCGCCGCGGCCGCGGGCGCCGCCGTGATCGACTGCTCGAGCCGCTTCCGGCTCGCCGACGAGGTGCCGCTGGTGGTTCCCGAGGTGAACGCCGAGCGCATCGGCGAGCGCCGCGCCGAGGGGATCGTCGCGAGCCCGAGCGCCACGGCCATCGCGCTCGCGGTGGTGCTCGAGCCGCTCGCCACCGCCGCCGGGCTGCGCCGCGTGACCGTGTCCACCTACCAGGGCGTGGCCAGCGCGGGGCGGCGGGCGCTGCACGGGCTCTCGCGGGAGACCGTCGACCTGCTCAACAGCCGCGGCGCGCGCCGCTCGCGCTTCGCGCGGCCGCTCGCCTTCAACTGCGTCCCGCAGGTGGGGACGCTCGAGCCCGGCGGATCGAGCACCCACGAGCTGCAGGTGGCCGAGGAGGTACGCAAGATCCTCGACGCGCCGGCGCTCGGGCTCTTCGTGACCGCGGTACGCGTTCCGACCTTTTTCGGCACGGGCCTCAGCGTCACGGTGGAGACCGACGAGCGGCTCGACGCCGCCGCGGCCACCGCGGCGCTGCGCGCGGCGCGCGGCGTGCTCGTCCACGGGGGCGCCGACGACGCCTATCCCACTCCGAACGAGGTGGCGGGCTCGGACGCGACCCATGTCGGACGGGTTCGCGACGATCCCACGGTGGAGCACGGCCTCGGCCTGTGGGTCGCCATCGACAGCGTGCGCAAGGGCGCGGCGCTCAACGCCGTGCAGATCGCGGAGATCCTGATCCGCGACTACCTGTGAGCCGCGGGGACCGGGCGGCGGTGCAACTGCGGCTCGTGGTCGAGTACGAGGGCACGGCCTACCAGGGCTGGCAGCGGCAGCCCGGTGGGCCGACCGTGCAGGCGGTGCTCGAGCGGGCGCTCACGACCGCGCTGCGCGAGCGCGTGCGCGTGCGCGGCGCCGGGCGCACCGACGCCGGCGTTCACGCCTGCGGCCAGGTGGCCGCCGCCGCCGTCTCCCGGGCACCAACCGATCTGGGGCGCCTGCGTCGTAGCCTCAACGCGCTCACGCCCGACGACGTCGCGATCCGCGAGGTCACGCTCGCCGCCGACGCGTTCGACCCCCGGCGCGACGCGACCAGCCGGCTCTACGAGTACCGCATCTGGAACGCGCCGGCGCCCTCGCCGTTCTGGCGCCGCTTCGCCTGGCACGTGCCCGACCCGCTCGACGCGGCGGCCATGGCCGCCGCCGCCCGCGCCCTCGAGGGCACGCACGACCTCGCGGCCTTCCAGGGGGCCGATGCCGCGCCCGTGCGCTCGACGGTCCGGCGCGTGCTCGCGAGCGCGGTCACGCGCGACGGCGCGCTCGTCGTCTACCACGTCGAGGCGACGGCCTTCTTGAAGCACATGGTGCGCAACGTCGTGGGCACGCTCGTCGAGGTGGGCCGCGGCGCGCGGCCGGCCGACGGCATGGCGGCGCTGCTCGCGGGCCGCGACCGCACGCGCGCGGGCGCGACGGCGCCGCCGCACGGCCTCGTGCTCGTCGCCGTGCGCTACGACGGCGAGCGCCCTACTCCTCGACGTCGCCCGCCGGCTCCTCGGCCGGCGCCGCGCTCCCCGCGGGCAGCACGGCGCCGTTGAGCGCACGCAGGATCTCGACGCCCGCGCGGCCCTTGGGCGCGCGCGTGTTCGAGAGGAGCACGACGCCGGTCCCGGTCGCCCGGACGAAGCCCACATAGGCGAAGAAGCCCGGGGTCGCCCCGCTCGCCCACGCCGCCGTGAGATCGCCGCCGAGCGGCGCGAGCTGCCAGCCGAGCGCGACCCCGCGCGCGGACGACTCGGCGTCGTGCCGCCGCTCCTGCACGACGTCGAGCAGCGGCGCGAGCGGGCCCGGGCGAAGCCCGAGGTTGAAGGCGACCCACGCCAGCAGGTCGTGCGCGGTGGACGAGAGGCCGTTCGCGCCGGCGAACGCGGGCCAGGTGTCGAGCGCGGCCGGCGCCGGGAAGCCGGGCGCGCCGTAGCCCGTCGCCCGCCGCCCCGCCTCGGCCGGCGTGACCGCCACCCGCGTGTCGGCGAGCCCGAGCGGGTCGCAGACCTCGCGGCGCAGCAGCGGCTCGTAGGCGGCCCCGGTCGCGCGCATGAGCGCGTGCGCGAGGAGCGCGTAGCCGAGGTCGGAGTAGACGAAGACCTCCCCGGGCTTCTGGGGATGGAGGCCGGGGAAGAGGCGGAACATCTGCTCGGAGGCGAGGCTCGTGCCCGGGTGGGGCAGCGTGCGTGGCAGCCCCGCGGTGTGCGTGGCGAGATCGAGCAGCGTGATCGGCCGGCCGCCCGCCGCCTTCGGCACCACGACGCCGATCGGCACCCAGCGCGCGAGCGGGTCGTCGAGGCGCACGACACCGCGGCGGGCGAGCGCCGCGAGCAGCGTCGCGGTGAACGGCTTGGTGACCGACCCGATCTGGAACACGGTTGCCGCCGACGGCCGGGTGGCGCTCCCGGCGGCGACCGTGCCGTAGGCGAAGACCTGCTCCTTGCCGTCGGCCTCGACGCCGATCACGAGGCCGACCGCCTCGCCTGCGGCAAGCAGCCGCGCGGCGACCGCGTCGACGGTGGCCTTCACGTCCGGGTTCGCGCAAGTGGGTGCCCCCGAGAGGCCGAGGGCGAGGGCGGCGCACAGGAGACGCGCGGTGGTCATCCCGCCTCGTCCTCGCGCCGCCGCCAGCCCGCGAGCCGCTCGCCGATCGCCCGCTCCTCGCCGCGGTCGGTGGGCTCGTAGTAGCGCCGGCCGACGAGCGCGTCGGGGAGGTACGTCTGGTCGCCGACCGCGCCCTCGTTGTCGTGCGGGTAGCGGTAGCCGGCCCCGTAGCCGAGGCCCTTCATGAGCGGCGTCGGGGCGTTGCGCAGGTGCAGCGGCACGGGCAGGGGGCCCGCGCGCCGGACGTCCTCGGCGGCGGCGAGCATGGCGCGGTAGGACGCGTTCGACTTGGGGCAGGTGGCGAGGAACGTGGCGGCCTGCGCGAGCGGGATGCGGCCTTCGGGCATACCGACGAAGTGGACGGCGTCCTTCGCGGCCACCGCGACCTGGAGCGCCTGCGGGGCGGCGTTGCCGACATCCTCGGCGGCGAAGATCACCATGCGCCGGGCGACGAACAGCGGGTCCTCGCCCGCCTCGAGCATGCGCATGAGCCAGTAGAGCGCCGCGTCCGGATCGCCGCCGCGGAGGCTCTTGATGAACGCCGAGACGACGTTGTAGTGCTCCTCGCCCCCCTTGTCGTAGCGCAGCGCGCGCTGCTGTGCCGCCTCCTCGACGAGCCCGAGGTCGAGCGTCCGCGTCCGCCGCTGCGCGGCCAGCCGCGCCGCGAGCTCGAGCGTGCCGAGCGCCACGCGCGCGTCGCCCCGGGCGTGCTCGACGAGGAAGGCGCGCGCCTCGGGCGCGAGCGCGAGCTGCCGGCGGCCGAGGCCGCGCTCGGGGTCGGCGAGCGCCCGGTCGACGAGCGTGCCGAGCGCGTCCGGCCCGAGCGGCTCGAGCACGAGCACACGGGTGCGGGAGAGCAGCGGCGGGATGACCTCGAACGACGGGTTCTCGGTGGTCGCGCCGATGAGCGTCACCAGCCCGGCCTCGACGTGCGGCAAGAAGGCGTCCTGCTGGGCCTTGTTGAAGCGGTGGATCTCGTCGACGAAGAGCACGGTCGGCTCACCCGTGCGCGCGAGCCGCTCGCGCGCCTCGTCGACCACCTGCCGCAGCTCGCGCACGCCCTGGAGCACGGCCGAGAACGCCACGGTGTGCGCGCCGCTCGCCGCCGCGAGCAGATGGGCGAGCGTGGTCTTGCCGGTGCCGGGCGGGCCCCAGAGGATCAGCGACTCGAGCTGCCCGCTCTCGATCAGGTCCCGCAGCACCCGCCCCGGCCCGAGGAGGTGCTCCTGCCCGACGAGCTCCGCGATCGAGCGCGGCCGCATGCGCTCGGCCAGCGGCGCGCGACCGCGCGTGGCCGCGGGCGGCGGCGGGAAGAGCTCCGGCTGCCGCGGCATCGGGCCCATCTAGCACACGCGCTCGGCCTGGAATAGCCGCGACCGGCGTGGTAGGAGAGCGCGGGGCGGCGAGGCGGTCGATGAGGCGCATCCGCACGGTCGGACTGGTGGTCAAGCGTGACCGGCCGCGCGCGATCCGGCTGGCGCGCCGCATGGTGCCCTATCTCCGCCGCCGCCGGCTCGCGGTCCTCGTCGACGAGGGCGCCGGCCTCGAGGGGCTGGCGGCGTGCAGCAAGGAGGCGCTCGCGCGCGCCGCCGACCTGATCGTGGTGCTCGGCGGCGACGGGACGCTGCTCTCGATCGCCCGCCGCGCGCACGCGCGCGTGCCGATCCTCGGCGTCAACATGGGCGAGCTCGGCTTTCTCACCGAGGTGACCGAGCCCGAGGCGATGGCGATGCTCGCGCGCGTGCTCGCCGGACGCTACGAGCTCGACCGCCGGATGACCATCGAGGGCGAGCTGCTGCGGGCGGGGCAGGCCCGCCGCCGCTTTCGCGTGCTCAACGACGTCGTGGTCTCCAACGGCGCCCGCGCCCGCATCGTGGAGTTCGCCGTGACGATCGACGGGCTCCCGTTCGCCGACTACCGCGCCGACGGCGTGATCGTCGCCACGCCGACCGGGTCGACGGCGTACTCCCTCTCCGCCGGGGGGCCGATCGTCGAGCCCACGGTGCAGGTGCTCCTCCTCTCCCCGATCTCGCCGCACACGCTGAGCAACCGGCCGGTGGTGCTCCGGCCGGACGCGGTCGTGCGCATCACGGTGGCGCGCGGGCAGCAGGACGTGGTGCTCACCATCGACGGCCAGGAGGGCCTGCCGCTCGCCGGCGGCGACGTGGTGGTCGTGCGCCGCGGGCGCTCTCCGGTGTCGCTCGTGCGGTCGCCCGACCGCACCTACTACGACGTGCTGCGCTCAAAGCTCGCCTGGGGCGCACGCTAGCGAGGGGCCATGCTGCGGACGTTGCGAGTCTCGGACCTGGCGATCATCGACGAGCTCGAGCTGTTCTTCGAGCCGGGGTTGAACGTGCTCACCGGCGAGACCGGGGCGGGCAAGTCGGTGCTGCTCCACGCGCTCGACGTGGCTCTCGGCGGGCGCGCGGAAGCCGACCTCGTGCGCGGGGGCGCGGAGGAAGGCGCCGTCGAGGCGCTGTTCGCCGACGTCCCGGAGACCACCCGGCTCGTCCTCGAGGCCGCCGGCCTCCCCGTGGGCGGCACGGACGAGCTGCTCATCCGCCGGGTGATCCCGCGCGGCGGCCGCACGCGCACGCACGTGAACGGCGCGCTCGCCTCGCAGGCGCTCCTCCAGGACCTGGCGCCGACGCTGCTGCGCGTCTACGGGCAGGACGAGCACCAGGCGCTGCGCCGGGTGGAGAGCCACCGCGAGCTGGTCGACGACGTCGGGGGGCTCGCGAGCGCGGTGCAGGAGATGCGCCAGCGCCACGCCCGCCTCGGCATCACCCGCCAGGCGGTCGCCGACCACAAGGCGGAGCGCCAGGCGGCGGCGGAGCGGATCGAGCTGATCGAGTTCCAGGTCGGCGAGCTCGAGCGGGCGGCGCTGGCCGCAGGTGAGGAGGAAACGCTCGCGGCCGAGCGGCTGCGGCTCCTGCACGCCGAGAAGCTCGCCGCGCTCGTCGGCGGCGCGGAGAGCGGGCTCTACTCCGGCGAGGGCGCCGCGGTCGACGCGATCGGGCGCGCGCTGGCGGCGCTGCGCGAGGCCGAGCGCCTCGATGCGAGCCTCGCGCCGACGCGCACGCTCCTCGAGACGGCGATGGCCGAGGTGCAGGACGTGGGCGCGACGCTCGGCCGCTACGTCCGCGACCTCACGCCGGACGCCGAGCGCCTCGATGCGGTCGAGGGTCGGCTCGCGGAGCTCGCGCGGCTCAAGCGCAAGTACGGCGGGGCGGTCGGCGACCTGATCGCGCGTCGCGACGCGCTGCGCGCCGAGCTCGAGGGATTCGGCGGGGGCGCCGAGACGACGGCCGCGCTGGAGGCCGAGTGCGCGGCGGCGGAGCGGGCGGCCGTCGAGTGGGCGAAGCGGCTGTCGGTCGAGCGCCGGCGCGTCGCCCGTGACCTCGAGCGGACGCTCACCAGCGAGCTGCGCTCGCTTGCCATGGAGGGCGCCCGCTTCGCGGTGCGGTTCGCCGAGAGCGACGGGCGCCCGGTGGGCGCCGAGGGCTGGGACGAGATCGAGTTCCTGCTCTCGGCCAACCCCGGCGAGGAGCTGCGCCCGCTGTCGCGCGTCGCGTCGGGCGGCGAGCTGTCGCGCATCATGCTGGCGCTCAAGTGCCTCGCGGCGAGCGAAGAGCGCGGAGCGGCGCTCATCTTCGACGAGGTCGACGCCGGGATCGGGGGCGCGGTGGCCGAGGTGGTGGCGCGCAAGCTGCGCCAGCTCGGCCGCCGCCGCCAGGTGCTCTGCGTGACGCACCTCCCGGTCGTGGCCGCGTTCGCGCAGCACCACATCGGCGTGGTCAAACGGGTGGTGGAGGGGCGCACCGTGTCGACGGCGCGGCCACTGGCGACGGCCGAGCGCGTCGCCGAGCTGGCGCGCATGCTCGCGGGCGCCCGGGTGAGCCGGGAGGCGGAGGAGCACGCGCAGCAGCTCCTGCGCCAGGCGGGGGTGCGCGCCACCGCGTGACGCGCGGCCCGAGGAGGGGACCGATGCGAAGGGGGACGTGGTGGCCCGTCGCGGCGGCGGCGATCGGGCTCGCGGCGGCGGCGCCGGCGCTGCGGGCGCTGGGGCGGCGGCGCGCCGCGGGCGAGCAGGTGAGCGCGCTGCGCGCGCAGGCGAGCGAGCAGGCTCGCATCATCGCGCGCCAGCGCGACGAGATCGCGCGCCTGGGCGCGGCGGTCGACGATCTGGCGCGGGTGACGGCCGGAGCGCGCGAGCGCCTGCTCGTCGTGCGCCGGCTCGCGCACCTCGCCGACGACGGCGCCGCGGCGGCGCCCCCGCCGGTCACGCGCGCGCAGCTCGCGTCGGATGCCGCGATGACCCTCGAGCAGCTCGGGCGCGTCGAGCGCAACGCCGAGCTGCTGAGCGACTCGGTGGCGATCCTCGGCGCGCTCGTCCAGGAGCGCCGCCTCGAAGCCGCGACCGCGCCGTCGCTGTGGCCGGTGAACGGCGCCGTCACCTCGGACTTCGGCCCGCGCCGCTCGCCCGACGGCGCGGGCTCCGAGACGCACCCGGGCCTCGACATCCGCGCGCGCTACGGGACGCCGGTGGCGGCGAGCGGCGCAGGCCGAGTCCTCTTCGCCGGGCGCGATCTCGGGTACGGTGTGCTGGTGATCCTCGGCCACGGCCGCGACGTCGAGACGCTCTACGGCCACCTCTCCGCGGCCTACGTGCACGCCGGCCAGCAGGTCCGCCGGGGCGCCGTGATCGGCGCGGTCGGCGCCACCGGGCGGGTGACGGGCCCGCACCTCCACTTCGAGGTGCGGGTGAACGGCGAGCCCGTCGACCCGCGGCGCTACCTCGCGCGCGCCGGCGGCGGGGTGATGCAGGTCGCGGCGCGGGCCGCCTCGGGCGACGTCGAGGGCCTCGGTGCGCCGTCCCGGATCGCGGGGCCGTAGCGCGGACGGCGGCTCGGGTCAGGCGAGTGCGGCCGCCGGGCGCACGTCGACGACGCCCCAGAGCAGGGAGCGGTCGTCGGCGGCGCGGTTGGTGGTCGAGTGCGCCGGGGGCTCGCGGAAGCTGCGCAGGACCACCACCGCGTCCGGCTGCGCGGCGCGCCGCACGGCGGCGAACAGGCGCTCGCGATACGCGTCGTCGGCGCCGTCGAGCACGTTGGAGAGCGCGAAGCCGGCGAAGGCGGCGGCGGGCGCCTGCTCGAGCCACCGTGCGGCGTCGGCGTGCACGAGCCGGATGGCGCGCGCGGCGCCGGCCGGCGGCCCGTCGGGCAGCGTGCCCAGGAGGAGCGCGCGCGCGTAGGGGTTGTCGCGGTTCGGGTGGCGGGCGAAGCCGCGCGTCAGGCGCGCTCGCAGCACCGCGCCGAACCGGGGCGGGAGGACGCGCACGAGGGGCGCCGCGTACATGGCGCGCAGCACGGCGGGGCAGAGGAGCACGGCTAGAACGAGGCGGAAGCGGCGCGTGTCGAGCCGGGTGCGCCAGAAGGCGTGCTGGGCGGCGACGTCGTCGAGGGCGAGGAACGCGCGGAGGTGCCGCCGCGACCAGCCGACCAGCGGTGCGAGCGCGCGGCCGGCCGCCAGCACCCGCTCGGCCGTGCCGCGCTCGGCCGGCGCGCCGCTGATCCGCCGGGCGGCGTAGGCGAGCTGGGCGGGGTTGACGTCGGTGGCGACCACCTCGTGCGCCGGCGCGAGCGCCATCGCCGTGCAGCCGGCCGACGCGATGCAAAAGACGCGGCCGCCGGGGGAAAACGCGCCGCACTCGATTGCCGCGTCCTCGTACATGCGGCCGAAGAGCACCGTGCTCGGGCCGCGGCGGGCGTCGAAGCGGCCGGTCCGCCAGGCGGTCGCGCCGCTCAGCGCAGGCTCGCGGCGACCCATGCCAGGACCAGGAAGGCGAAGTTCTTCACCAGCATGCCTGCTGGGTCGTGGATGAGCCGGCGCGCCCAGAGGATGCCGTTGGCGTTGAGGGTCACCAGGAGAAGCGTCTGCGCGAGCGCGCAGGCCGCGGGTGCGCGCCCGGTCAGCGCCCAGACGCCGAGCGCCGTCTCGAAGGCGCCGAGCGCCACGAGGAACGGGGCGCCGACGCGTGGCCCGAGCCGCGGCACCGCCTCCACCACCCGCAGCTGGTCGGGCGCGCCGCCGAGGAGCTTGCACCACAGGCCCTCGTACAGCCACACCGCGCCGACCGCGGCGCGGATCAGCCAGGGCGGCGGCAGGAGCGCATGCATGCGGTCCTCATCGCGCCGAGGATGTGCCGATGGAAGGCGTGGCACACCGCCGCCTCGATCGGCCGCCACAGCCAGCGCGGCCGGCGCACGCTCGCGTAGCGCGTGACGAGCGTCACCTCGACCCCCCGGCTGCCGAGCGCCCGCAGCGCATACTCGCCGCCGGAGAGCCGCATCCCGCCGGGCAGCACCAGCGCCTGCTCCGCGATCTCGAACGCGTAGGCGCGCCCGGGATCGATGCGCGTCACGCGCTTGACGAGGTGCCCGCCCCGGTAGAGGCAGCGGGCCTCGTCGCCGACCGCCGAGGGACGGCCGACCGTTCCGAGGGGCACGGGCAGGAGCAGGCGCAGCGGCACCGACGGGCGCGCGTCGATCTGCTCGTAGAACACGAGCTGGCTCCACACGTCGTCGGCGGAGGCGGCGAAGGTCATCCGGGTGGCGACAGAATCGAGCGGGGGCATCGCCGAGGGGGCATCATACCCCATCGCCCCGCGCACGCGATGCGTCTGGCTTCGAGCCGACGGGGCCGAAGCGTTGACCGTCGGCGGCCGGCGGGCTATACGCCGCTCACCGCTCGCGTCTTCCCGCCTCGTGGGGCCGTAGCTCAGTTGGGAGAGCGCTTGAATGGCATTCAAGAGGTCGAGGGTTCGACTCCCTTCGGCTCCACTCTTGCCACTCCTGCCTTTCCAAATGCTTAGCACGCGCTCAACTCAGCTACGGCTGCTCGGTGAACGGAGCATTTCGAGTTCCTGCAGTGGTTCTGTAGTGGTTCCCTTCGCGACTGCTCGCGCACCGATTGGCACCACGTTGGCTGCGGGCCCCCGGTAGTCGCTCGCGCGCTTTCCGGCCCGGCGCAGGTCGTCGAGGTCGACGATGTGATAGCGCCGCAGCATCGCCTCCGTGCGATGCCCGGACCAGAGCATGACGGTGTGCGGGTCTACCCCGGCGTCGATGTAGTGCTTTACGCCGGAGCGCCGGAGGTCGTGGGGGGTGCGCGCGGCCTTCGCCTTCGCGGGGTTGGTGGGATCGGGCTTCATGAAGCCCGCGGCGATGCACGCCTGGGCCCACACCTTGCGGAAACTGCCGAGGCACGACCGAACGACCGGATTGCCCCGCTGGTCGACGCGTGAGGAGCCGCACATCGGGCCGTGGAAGATGAACGGGCAATCCGGCTGCCGTCGGGCCTGCTGGCGCCCGAGGATCGCCATGAGTTCCGGCGTGTGCTCCGGGTCCACCGGGATCTGCTGCGGTCGCTTCGTCTTGTTGGCAGCCCGGCGGAGTGTCAGTGCACGGTCGGCAGCCGAGTAGTCACGCCACTCAAGCTTCCGTGCGGCGCCAACCCGCCACGGACAGAAGAACAGGAAGAGCACCACGTCGGCGATCGTCGGAGGCAGGTGTTCGCAGAGCCGCTCGACCTCGGCGCGGCGGAAGAAGCCCTCGCGGACCGCGTTCGGGTCCTCGGGCGGCAGCTCGATGTAGGGGCGGCTCCGGGGACTGAGCCGCTTCTTCACGACGGCGAGCTTGAACGCGCGGTTCAGGAGGGCGAGTTCGATCCGGATGCTCCCGTCGGCCGCGCCCTCGGCCCGACGGCTGGTCACGTAGCGGTCGATCTTGGCGCCGATCCGCGTGGCCTTCGTCTTCTCACCGAAGTAGCCCGTGAGATGCTTGAAGCTCGCGAGCATGGTCGGCGTCGAGCGGTTCTGCTTGAAGAGATAGTTCTCCTCAAGCAACTCGCGGAGGCCCTTGAGCGCAAGCCGATCCTCTTGGGGGACCTCATCGCCCCGCCGCGCCGCCTCGCGTTTGCGGGCGAGCACGGCGCGCGCCCGCGCCTCGTCCGCGCCCCCAGCCGTCGAATCGACGGCGACGCCGGTCGAGCCCTGGTGCGCCTCGCCGTCGAGCCAGAAGACATAGTGCCAGTACCTCCCGCGTGCGAACACCGATCCTTCGCCTCTCATTGCTTCTCCTCCTTGTGGCGCGCGAGCAGTAGGCGGAGGCCTTCGACGACCAAGGCCTTAAAGGAGGTCTGTCGCCTCACGGCCTCAAGCTTCACGCGAAGCATCAGCGCGGCGGGCACGGTGACGGTTGTCGTCACCTCCTCGCCTGCCGCCGTGGTCCGTGGTCGGCCACCGCGCGCGCGCCGGGTGATTGGCATGAAGGCAGTTTTCATATAACCGTATTCACTCGTCAACCCACCTCCGGCCGACTGCGCCAGCGGTCGAAGGCGAGACGGTCAAACACCCAAGTTCGTCCAACCTTCCGGGCTCCGGGCACCCGTCCCCGCTTCGCCATGCGCCGCGTCCACGGGGTCGACTTGCGAAGGAGGCGGGACGCCTCGGCGAGCGTGTAGGGGGGCGGGGCAGGGCCCCTCGCGGTCTCCGCGGGCACCGCGTGCGCCGCGGCGAGCCGAGCCGCCTCAAGGAGGGCCGCCAAGCGCGGCGCGAGGTCGCGGGCGGTCTCGGGATCGAGGTCCGCCACCGCCTCGACGGGCGGCAGGTCGACCGGGGTCATCCCGTCCCCTTGGCCAAGTGCATCTGGGCGAGCCGGTCCCCCCGCGCGGCCTCCGCCTCGAGTCGGGCCCGCTCCTCGGCCGTCAGGGTCGGTGTCCGAGTCTGACCGCCGGGGGCTTCGCGTCCGACACTGTCCGAATGTCCAGGACTCGCGCCGCTGTTGGACTTTTCGGCCCCCGGCGCGTCAGACTTGGCAGTCTCGGACGGTGTCCCGGTGTTGGGGGGGAGCGACCACTGCCAGGCACCTTGAAAGCCGTTCGGGTCCGAACGCACGTGCAGGCGACTCTTCGCCCGCCGCCACGCCCGCTCGGCCACCCCAGCCTCGCGCAGCAGCCGCTGCACCTCCTTCGCTGGGCGCGGACCCTCCCGGAGCAGCTCACGCAGGACGTCCTCAGCGTCGCTCAGGGCATCGCGCTCTTCCGCCGTGCCCGGCTCGGCGGCCAGCTCGTCCGCCCGCTGCGCCGTCTCGCCGAGCCAGCGGATCCGAGCGACGTTGCCGACCGACTCGAGCGTGTAGAGCAGCGAGGGCGGCTCGAGCGCGAGGTTGGCCTTCGACGGCGCCAGCACGCGCCGCAGCTCGTCCTCCGGGTCGCGGAAGACGATGAGCCCCGCCCGGGCGGCCCCCGCGATGCCGATGGAGCCGCCGCCCCGGTAGAGGGCGGGGCCCGTCCCCTTGTTCAGGTGGCGGACGACGATAATCGCCGCCCCGGTCTCCGCCGCCAGGGCGGTCACCCGCGCGAGCGCGCGGCGGATGTCCTGGTCGCGGTGTGAATCGACCTCGCCGCCGAGGAAGGCATTGAGTGGGTCGACGATCACGAGCCGGGCCGCGACGGCCTCCACCGCGGCCTTGATCTCGGCGAGCTGCCTCGGGATGGCGGGCAGCGCCTCGAGCTGGAACGCGACGATCCGCTTGACGTCGGCCCCCGCCGCGTCGAGCCGGGGCCGGATCGTGTCCGCCAGCCCGTCCTCGGCCGAGAGAATCACGACGCCGGCCGGGCCGTCGAGGTCGCCGGCGCTGCTGCAGGGCATCTCGAGCCCGGCACTCACCCGGGCGCCAAGGTCGAGGGTGGTGGTGCTCTTGCCGAGGCCGGGATCGCCGTCGAACACGGTGAGCTTGCCCAACGGCACGCGGCCTCGCCAGAGCCACGCGACGGGCTCCGGCTCAACGTCGGCGAGGCGAACCCACGGCCGCGGCTTCGGTGCTGTCACGCTGCCGTCCTCGGGAGCGGCACGCCGCCTTTGTGTGCCGTACAGCGGAAGGCCTCGCGGTCGTCGGCGCCGAGCCACGAGCGGCTGCACCACACGCCAACGCCGCAGACGATGCACACGCGCCGGATCGGGCCAGCGCCGAGCGGAGGCGGGGGCGGCGGCAGCCGCCGCGGGTACGGGGTACGTGGCGGCCTCATCCCCCCCAGGCCCTTTCCAGCCGGCCGAGCGTCGCGAGCACGTCCTGGCGCTGTTCGGAATCAACGGGGCGCAGCTCGAACATCGCGGCCGCGAGGTACGGGCTCGGCTCCCACGCGAGCAGCGTCATTGTGCGCCCGACCATGTCGAGCATGCGCCGCTCCCACCCGTCGCGGAGCGCGCATTCAAGCTCGCGCCGCGACAAGGGATGCTCCTGCCAGAACGCGGCGCAGGCTTCAGCGATCCCGAGCAAGCCCGCGTCCGCGAGCGCCGCATCGACGTCGCGGTCCTGCGCGAGCGCCTGCAACATCGTGCGGAAGATCGTTGTTGCCGCACCAACCAACCATCGCGAGTCGATCGCGGTCGACGCGAGCTCGTCGAGGTGCGCGAGGAGTCGGCCGACGGCGAGGTCGCTCAGCGTCGGGTCGAGCCACGGCGGCCGCGCTGTCATGCCGGCCTCCGGGGCTCGCGCGCAAGCCGTGTCCGTGCTACGCGGAGGCTAGCAGCGTGATCTTGCGACGGGCCGCCACCGGATCCCCCCGCGTGGCGGCCCGGTGGTTCTGGCGGGTCGCCCCGGCTACCGCCTGCGCGGCGGAGGGGACGAGCAACGCGATGGCGTCGGGGGGCTCGGGAACACCCGGGCGGCCGCGAAGCAATGATGGGACTGTGGCGCTGCGGGGCCCGGCGGAGAGCTATGTACTCCCGCGCCAGCGCCTTCTGGCGGCGGCCTTGCTGCCATCGGGCGACCTCACGGCTGTAGTGCGGCTCCCGCATCCAAAAATTCGTCCGCTGATGGCAGGCGACCGTTGCGTAGCACTGGTCCCAATGCCTGCTCGGACCGCCGGCAAGCACCGGCCGCTGCGGCGGGACGAAGGACTGTCCGCAGCCACAGGCACAAGCGCGGGGCACCTGTCCTACGGCGGGTTCGCTCATCGCGTCACCGCCTGCTCGCGGTAGGCCAGCTCCCGACGGAGCGCCTCGCGGATCAGGTTGCCCCGGGACGTGCCGAGGCGGTGTGCCACGGAGGCCAGGCGCGTGAGAAGGGTGCGTTCACAGCGGAACGTCGCCACCGGCATCCGCGCGTCCTTCCCCGCCGTCCTCACGCTTCACGCCCCGGGGTAGGTATTACAGCCGGCGCCCCGATGTAGTCAAGTAACACCAGCTCTCACGCCTTCGGCTTCGGCCGGCGCTCGCTAACATCCCGGAGTGACGTTCACCCCGCAGGCCCGGATTCCGTCGTGGCCGACAGCTCTTCGGACAGACGCGCGATCAGTGCGGACCAGACTTGCCGGTCGTCGCCTCGCATGTACGTCAGCGGCATGGCACCCCCGCCCAAGTGCGTGCGAGGCATCATGTCCTCGACGTGCCTCTCGAGCGGCACGGGGTAGCGCCCCGCCCACCGCACGAAGACCGTAAGTCGTTCGAGGAGCTCTTCCTCGGGAGGACGAAGCTGTAGGCCCGCCACCTCCGCGAGTTCCAACAGATCATGCGTCCTCGGCGCCGCCTTTTGCCTTCCGACAGCCAACCCCTTGAGGAGAAGCTCGATGGTGAGGCCGGCGAGCAGCATCACCGGGCCCAGGCGACGCCCACTTGCGTCGTCGATGAAGTACTGGTTCCAGAGTGTTTCGGCTGCCCAGCGCAGTCCCTCGGCGTTCAACAGCCACAGCATAGGGCTACGCTCGGCCCGCTGGCGATCCTTCTGCCAATCGCGTCTGAACCTCGGGTCGGTGGGGCGACGAGGCGGCACCGGCTCGTCGTCTTCCTACCGCCCGAAGGCGATGAGCGCGGCGAGCGCCAGCACGGCCAAGAGCACGACGACAACCGCTGTGCCGATCCCTGAGCCCCCCGCCGCCTCCGGCGTCACGGGGAGCCCCGTGTGCACGCCCGAGTGCCACCCCGCGCGCGACGTGTAGAACACACCGGTCCCCGGCAGCCCGACCGTGCGCGTGACACCGCGCCGGCCGACGGTCACGTGCGCGCCGCGGCCGCCGACCGAGAGGCTCGGACCGGAGCGGGAGAGGTTGACGGTCAGGCCGGGCGCGAGGTGGACGCGGCGGTAGAACTGCAGCGGCATCCCGCTACGGCCGGTCGCCCGCGACGAAGAGATAGAGCGCCGCGGCGATGACGACCAACGCCCCGAGGGCGTCCCCGATCTGTGACCACCACGCTTCCACCATGCGTTCCCTCCTTCGCACGGCCCTGGCGTGAGCGAGGCTGCGCCCGCCGCCTACCCCACGCGGCGCGCGATGATCAAGACGCGCGGCGTCGACTCACGCAGCGCGCGGTCCGGGACTTCTTGGCAGACTGGCGGCCAAGCTTCGCCCCTCGAGCGCCTTCGTTGCTACCGTTGTCAGTCGAGCCGGTCGCGGCTCAGCGCCGTGGTCTCGCGGCGAGCCCTCGCGCGTCGGAGACACCACGGGGCGTATCCCCCTTGCTGGTCTCGAACACCGGCTCGTCGTCGTCGGACAACGCCGCGGGCACGACGCGGGTGCGCGGGACGGTCGGCGCCGTCGTCGCATACAGCGTGGCCGCTGGGTGCAGCGCCGCGAGTCGAGCGAGCTTCTCCTGGGTCCGCGGCTCCGCCGTGACCAGGGTGAGCGCATCCAGGGTGCCGGCCGCGAGTGCCTCGAGGACAAGTCCGTCGAGAAACGAGAACGAGAGCACTGGAACCGCGTCGAGCTCCAGGAGGACGGCACCCTGTGCAAGCGGGACGCGGAGCATAGCATACGCCTCGCGACCCCGCGGGCGCGTGACCGTCGGCACCCCCAAGGCGCTGACTTTGACTCGTGTGACCGTTGCGCTCATCGCCGTGCCATCGGGATGGACACCTCGATCTGGACTCCCGGAAGATCGTACCCCATTCGGCCGGTGTAGAGGCCGCCCTTTGCCAGTCTCACATATCCGTCTCCCGAGGCAAGGCAGAGGGTACCTTGCAGCCGCCTTGTGCTGTGCCGAACCTCCGTAAGTCCCGTCCCAGCATCGGGGCGGCGGCTGACCATAGGCTCGAATGCCTTGGCGACGGCTTCGTGATGGGAGCATTCGGCCAGGTAGCGGTACTGTGGTGCGGTGGCCAGGCTGGCGCGGATACCGATCCCGCAGTCACCTACCGCGAGGACGAAGCGCGGCGGCGCACCATAGAAGCTACCTCGGTAGAGCTGCATCGTGACGGCGGCGAGTGGGCCCTGCGCATGGAGTGCGAAATTATCGACCAGCTCCGAGACGATCTCGACGACAGCACCGAGGTCGACGGGCACAGCATTGTACGTCAGCAGATCGAGAACGGCGCCCGCGATCTCTTCTGCAACATCGGCACGCCGCTCGATGTCGACGATGTCGTCCAGGGAGGTAGTCGACCGCATACGACGCAGACGTGTTGGCGGCAGGCTGTGGGGATCGAAGTTGAACCGCTCCCAGAAGTGTTGCCTGGCGAGGTAGTCGCGCACCGCCTGGTCCCGCGGCAGGGTCACGTCGAAGGCACGACCCCTCGCGTTGTGATGGCGCAAAAACATGCCGAGGTAGATGAGGCCGAAGGGCTCGACAAAGGTGATCCCAGACAAGTCGATCACGGGGCGGCTTGGCGTGAAGTCGACACCCGCGCACACGTCATCAACGGTGCGAAAGGTCAGGCTGCTCACCGTCCGCCGCCCTATCGTTCCCGACGGGCAACCGTCAACCCGACCATCGACCGTCGCCTCGGCAAGTCCAGTCGATGCACACACGCCGCGAAGCCCCGTCAGAAGCCGGGCCGCAAGCCGAAGGATAGGTCGATCAGGCCAGGCTGCTGCTCGACCCGGGCGCTATGAACGGAACCGAGACCGTGACTTCCGCCGCTTCTTGCACGGTAATGCCTGATCCCGCTTCGGGGCGGGCGAGCAGTTTGCCGTCGGCAGCGACAACCGACACTCCGTAGGCGACAGACGCCGCGCTTTGCTTCTTGACCGCCGCCTTAGCCTGCTTCCCCTTTGGCATGGTGCGTTTCCCTTTCTTACTGCTGACGCCATCCGCTAGAACGCAGCTCGATGTTGACCTTGTTCTTCGTTGTAGTGGCCACGCCCTCGTTTACGAACGAGTGCGTAAAGGCCGTGCTTTCGATCAGGCCCGAGTCTAGCGCGAAGCTTCCGCTTAGCGCGATGCCATCCAAGTAGAGCGCCTTGCGGCACGCGAGGTAGAGGCTCCACATCGCGTCTTCGACTACCGTTGGTGGACGCACCACAGGCAGGCCGATGGCCTTGGCTTCGGCAGGCGATATGCGGTACAAGTGATCATACAACTTCTCGGTCAGAAAGCTCACAATATTCTCGATCCGGTCCTTGTCCGTATCACCGTCGAGGTGCAGGCCGAGAAGGCGCTTGGAGAGGGCGCGAATCAATTGATACTTCCGATGAACATTCCCTAGCGCGAGCGGATGCACCTGGTTGGTCAGTGCGCGCATGGCTTCGGCCATCCCGTTGACATCGAGCCCGGCCTTGTCCCTTGCCAAAGCGAGATAGCCGGCGACGTCCTCGACGCTGATACGCTTCCTAACCTTGCGTTTCTTTCCTTGGTCGTCCTCTTCCTCAATCTGCGGATTGAATTCCCCGTCGACCGATGGATCGACCGGCCCCAGGCGTCCCATTGGGCCCATGACGATCTCATTTGCCCCTAAAGCAATCAGCGTTCCCGAGCTGAGCGCCTCATGCGGGACCAGGACAGAAACTTGACTCCCATACTCCCGCAGCAGATCCACGAGCGGATGGGGCGCGATCGTATGGCCACCCAGCGTCTGCAGCAGCAGATCGATTTTGCCCACCTTCCCGAAACTGTCGAGGTGTCGATGTACCAACGGGAGGATGTCCAAACCGACACCCGTCGAGAGCTTATCGAGCGGCGGCTCGCGGCCAGCGGTGACATAGACGAGCACCCGCGACCCGCGTTCCTTCTCAATGGTGCGAATGAGGCTCACTCGCGCGGTCCGATCGTCGACCAGAGGGCGTGCGGACGGCGCTGCGGCGGCGGGAGACGCGGGAGTACTCACGCCCCGGGGTGGTTACGGCACGCCACGAGCACCTGTCAACTGCTCAGTTTCCTGGGTGCTAGAGTGAGGCCCTGACAGCGGAAGGGACGTACTACCCCAGGGTGATGGGAGCTGCCGCCACCCGCTTGCAGCCAGCGAGGTCGCCGCGGTCGGCGTTCATGCCGTCACCGCGAGACGGTGCAACGGCGACGACCCCATGCCGCCGCCGCCACCGTCGAAACGCACGCCCGCAGTCTAGCGTGCATCCGCGCGGGCGGCGAGCCGATCACGCGACGGCGCCACGCGCTCGCCGCTCGCCGCGGGCCCGCGCGTCGCGCCAGGCTTCTTCGTAGGGGACCGCCTTGAGTACGGCGGCGATGAACTCGCGCGCGTAGAACGCCGAGAGGTGCAAGCCGCGGCCGGGAATCGGCCACATTTTGCCATCCTGGTCGCGGCGCCAGCGCTGCAACGCGAGCTGCGCCGCCTTGCGCGGCCCGCGTCTGTTCCCGTACCACCGCCGCGAGGCGCTGCCCCAAGGCCACAGCTTCCGGCGGCGTGTAGTCCTTCGGGCACGTGTTCTCGGACACGCACGGCTCAGTGGATGCCGAGCGCCCGGCTCACCGTCGGTAGTACCCATTCTCCATGGGATCGCACTCGATCCGGTAGACCGCAGGCGGCCAGAAGATCCCACCCGCCGTGATGACGCGGCCGACTCCCTTGTACATCATCACCGCCTCGGCGGCATCGTCGCCGAAGTAGAAGTGCACGAACACCTTGCCCGTCACGTGCGTGTAGACGGACGTCGGCTCCCCCATGATCGCACGTACCTCCGGAATACTCATGCCGATAGCGAGGCGACTGAGGGGACATGAGAGCGGGAGAGGATCGGGCACGAACCGCCGCCGTACGCAGGCACCCAAGAGGCACACCAGGCTCGCCAGCACCAGGCCCTTCATCATCTGCGACTCAGCATACGGCCCGCTACTGTCCCGGCTCGGCCGGGTCAACCTCCACCTTCGTCACTGGCACGCGCGGCGGCATCATGCGCCGAAGATCGCCTCAGAGGCACATGCACGCGGGGGCTGTTGCCGTGGGGGTCGGTCCTTCGGCCAGCGCCTCCCGCCACGCGAGCAGCCGGGGAGACAAGGTGCGCGGCTTCGGCGCCCGCGTCGCAACCGCCCGCCGCACGGCCGAGGGCTCGAGGGCGAGCGAGCCGCAGATCACGACGAACGCGAACGGGTGTCCGTCCGCATCGCTCGCGACCCATTCGCGCGCGGCCGCCGCGAGCCGGAGCGCGCGGGCGCTGCCGATGCGCCCGACGTCCTCGAGCGCGCCGACGAGCACCGCGGCTTGCAGGTGTTGCACCCACGTCCACCCCGGCCGCCGGGGCTCGGGCTGCGCTCGCTCGGGCGTCACTGCAGCGTGCTGATCCGCGTCTCGGTGAGCGACGCCACGACGATGCATTCAGCGCCGCAGCGCGTACACGTTGCGGGCCGTGTCACGACGACGCGGGCGAGGGCCGCCAGCACGGCCGCCGCGACGGCCACCGTGACCGCCTCGGCGAGGGCGCGCGTGAGCGCGGCGGCCACCTCCTCCGTCGTGAGCGCGTGGCCGCTGCCGTACACGTCGACGTCGCGCGCACAGCAGGACATCATCCCGCCCCCGGCGGCGCGCCGCGGGCAAACTGCGGCAGCGGCGGAGCGTCCTGACGCGGCCTGCGTGTGGCGATAAATCGCGCGACGTCCTCGGGATGGAGGCGCTGGCGGCGCTCATGCTCGCGCATCCGATCGAGCGCCGTGACGAGCGCCGTCACGACCGGCAGCAACTCGGTGTTCCGAAGCGCCAGATAGCTGCGCTCCTCCCAGCCCGCCGCGGTGCGCCGGTAGCGCCGGATCGTCACGACGGGCGGCCGGTCCACCGCGTACCGCAGCTCGACGCGCGTCGAGTGCGGGTCGCTGCCCGCGCGCACCAGCTCGAGCAGCCGCTCGGTTGCGCCGTCTGCTTCCTCGTGAACCGCTACGCCGCAGCCGGCCGCGTCAGCGCGCGCACTTCCTCGTCGCGCACCCCGCCCGGCCGTTGCGGAGACGGGCACGTCAATCCCAGTCTTTGCGCGGCAACTGCCCGGGCGCGGGGGGCTTCTGCCAAAAGTCGCTCTCCACGGGAGGCGACGGCGGCGGAGACTGCGGCGGCACCGGCTGCTGCGTGTTGGCCGGCGGCGTCACCTTCCCCCACGCCTTGTCTGCCTGCCCCCGCCCCACCATGGGGTCTACCTCGGCCCGTCGGTCGTCCTGCGCCATCCTCTCCTCCTACGCCGCGGGCGGCGTGAAGGGCGGTGTGCCGCCCCACGGGATGATGTCGGACGGTGGCAGCGGCGTGCACAGCGCCGCGCGGGCCTCCTCGAGGAGGAGTTGCCGGGTCGTCAGCGCCGCGCCGTCGAAATTGCCCAGCTCCTTCTGCTTGTCCCGCAGCGCCCGCAACTCAGGACGGCGATCAACATACGGTGCGGACGCGGGGCGCGTCGGCTTGAGCGTCTTGGCGAGCTTCACCGCCTCGAGGTCACTGCGCGCCTCCCGCGTCCGCGTCACGAGCGCCTGCGGGGTGCCGCCGGCAGCCTTGGACAAGTGGCGTAGCTGGGTCTCGAGGGGCTCAAGGCGGCTTTCGAAGAACTCCACCGCCTCGCCCGTCGGCGCCGGCCCGCCGAGTGCGGGCATACCTCCCGCGACCTTGGCCATCAGCACCGCCCCCGCGAAGTCGCCGTGCATGTCCGTTGGCGCTGTCCGCGCCGCGAGGATTGCCCCGACGATCTTCTCGGGATCCTCGGTCCCGATGATGTCCGCCACCTTCGCCATCAATTCGAGCAGCGCACCGTCGGAGAGCTGCGGCTCCTCGGGCTTCGCTGCGGGTACAGACGGCGCCGGCGCCGTGGCGGCGATCCGGAAGCTACGGTCGGCAGCGGCCGCCGCCTTCGCCAGCGGCTTCGTGCCGCCCATCAGCGCCCGGAGCGCCTCCATCTCGGCGATCGCCATGTCGGCGATGCGCGTCGCCGTCGCGAGTTGCTCCGGCGTCATGTTCTCGATCCTCATCATGAGCCCTCCTTCCGCCTCTCCTCGAGGCGCCGCCCCGCCTGCAGGGCGGCTCTACTCCTCCACTGGTCGCGTCGCCCGCCTCGGGACCGCTGCGCGAATGTCCGCTCGCACGAGGCCGTCGTGATCGCTCGGCACGTAGTTGATCGGACGCGGCTCGCCGTGCGCGTCCCGGATCGGTGCCTCGCCGGCGCGGAACGCGAGGTTACGCAGTGTCGGCACGACGCTATCGACCCATGCCTCGAGCGCCGCGACCCGTTCGTCCGCGGTATCGACCCGGGCCTCGAGCGCGGCCAGCCGCTCATCGGTGGTCGGCATTCGTCGTCCCCCTCTCCGTTCCTCGATGCCCTTACGGCATCGCCTCGCTCTTCCGCCAGCCACCCGGCCAGCCACGGCCGCCCGCGGCCAGGAACGCCACGAGCGCGGCGCGCGAGACGCGATAGCGCCGCCCGATGCGGGCGCTCGGCAGGATGCCGGCGCGGATCAAGCCGTAGGTCGCCGAGCGACTCAAGCGCAGCTCGCTGGCCACCTCCTCGACCGTCAACACCGCCGGCTCCGCCACGCTCTGCAGCATTGCTCTGTGCTGGCACGTTGTCAAGCTAGCGACTCACTGTTGCTTGCACTCACACGCACTGTCACACACTCACAAGCAGCCCTTTCGTCATCAGAGGCGCCGCGCGAGGCGTTCGAGCCGCTCGTACTCGGCTAGGCGGCGCTCGCGCTCGTCTCCGCTGTCCACGCCCCCGACGACCGCCTCGCGCAGCGTCTCGCCCGCCGCGGCTTGCACGCGGGCCGCCCGGGCCGCCGCATCCAGGCGCATGAAACCGAGATACCCGTCCTCACACGGTCCGAGGGCGAGCACGCAGACGCCGGCCACGGCGTTTGCGAGGTCGTCGTGGCCGTTCGGCGGGTGGTCGATCGCGTCCCGGCCACCTCGCGCGGTGCGGCGCTCGAGGCCGAGGAGCTGCGCGGCCAGGCGGCGGTTGTCGTGGAGCTCGACTCGCCCGGAATTCAGCAACGGCAAGAAGGCCGCATACAGCTCCCCCTTCGGCTGCGCGGACGGCTGGTAGGTGACCCCGTGGCGGGCGAACGCCTCCCGCGGCCATTCGCCAGCGTACCGGTCGCCGGTGACGGCCGACACGCGGTAGCTCCTGCAGGCGGCCGCGTATTCGCTGACGACGGCCTCGGGACTGAACGGCGGGCGCGTCTCGCTCACGTAGTCGAGCACGACGTGCCGGGTGCCATCGCGGTCCTCGGCGTGCGCGATGGCGAGCGTGAACGCATCGGCCGAGCCGCCGCTCGGGTCGACGAAACCACAGTAGCGCTCCCCAGCGACCGGCGGGACGCCATGGCGACCCGGGACCGTGCACGCCTCGACCACCTCGCGGCTCACATAGGCCTCAAGGTCCCTTCTGAACTCCGCTCCGTACTCCGCGGCGGCCGCGCTGGCGTCCACCTCATAGGCCGCGGCGATGATCGCCTCGGGGATCGTCGGGTTCATGAACTGGCTGGGCGCTTGCCAGACGAGCACCGGACCGTGCTTCCCGTAGTGGTCGCGGTATGCCTGCCACAGCACGCCGCGACGGGCGTAGGGCGATGAGATGGCGAGCAGGAGCGCGCCCGGCACCGTCGCCATCGCGGGCCGGAGCGCGCCCACAATCTCGACGTCCGGGTTGGCGCTGTCCTCGCTCCGCCAGAAGGCTACTTCATCGAGCACGGCGGCCACGACGGTGTAGCCGCGGACGGCGCGGAACGACGCGGTGTGCACCTCGATCGTGACGCGGCTGGCGAGCGTCACGGACTCGGCCGTCCGCCCGGTGATCATCCGCGCCAGCATCGGGCAGCCCTCGAGCAGGCCGACCACGTAGCGCATGACGGTCCTCGCTTGGCGGCGGTCGGCGGCGATGATCGGCAACGTCCCGTGCTCGCCCGGGGCGAGGACGGCCTCGTAGGAGCGGAACGCAGCCAGGTAGACGGCGACCAGGGCCGCGACCCGGCTCTTGCCGCCGCGGCGACCGACGATGCACCATGCCTCGCGCGCCGGCACCATCGGCAGCCGCTCGCGGCCCGTGTGGCGACCGTACACGGTGCCCAGCGGGCTCGGCATGGGAAGGGCGAACAGCGCCGCCAGGAACGCACGCCAGGCCGTCCACGTGGCGGCGTCACCGAAGGCCGCGGCGAAGAGCTGCGGGTCATCGAGGGCGTCGAGGATCGTGAGCGGGGTCACCGGGCTCCTCCCTCATCACCCGCAACGTCCGAGACTGTACGAGTGTCAGAGACTGTGGTGGTGGTTGATGTTTTTGGGATGATGCGCGTGTCCGAGTCTGTAGCCGGAGCGTCCGAGACTGTACGAGTGTCAGACTCTGGGCGAGCGTCCGAGTCTGGCGCTCCCTTGCTGGCGATGTAGGCCATGAGGTCGGGCACGTCGCGGGCCTTGCGCTCGAGGCCGAGCTGCCCGAGGTAGCGGGCGAGCGCGTCGGCAAGGGACTGCCGCTCGCGGACGACGGGCAGCAGCGCCCGCTTGCGGGCGTTCACCAGCGAGGGCTGCACGAGCAGCCAGGCGTCAATCGAGTCGAGCAGCAGCTTGGTCCGCACGGCGAGGTCGATGATGGCCGCCTGCTGCGTGCTCGGGTCGCCGCCGAGGTCGCGGACGAGGTCGGCCTTCCAGGCACGGAGCGCCCGGCCGAGGGCAGTCCGCTTCGTCGGCAGTGCGCGCGAACCCAGCGTGCACACCGCACGTTTGAGCTTGTAGATGCCGGTCTTCTGGTACGGTCGGGGTCGTCGCCGCGGAGAAGATGCGTGGTTCATTGGGAAAGGTTGCAACCACTGCACGACCACTGCAGGGTCGAAAAATGGAAGCGGGGCGTGGAGATTTCAGGGGCCGCTTGACTGAGATTCAAGTGGTCCGCGGCAAAGATTCGGTCAGGCAGGAGGGCAGGGCAGTGGGGCGCCGTCGCCTCTGCTGTAGTGCTTCTGCAGTGGTTGCTCGGTCCGTGATCGGTCGCGAGCAGTGGTCGGCGTGGTGCAAAAGTCGCGGTGAAACGTACCGTCGAGCACCGTCGCGCACGGTCGCGACTGGTTCCACCGCGCATGGCATTCAAGAGGTCGAGGGTTCGACTCCCTTCGGCTCCACTCCTGTCCATTCGCGTAGTTGGCACTCGCTCAGCTCGGCAACGGCGGTCCGACTTCGGCTGCTCAGCCGGCCGGTCCTCGATCCCGGGCTCGCGCAACAGTTTTCGCGTGGCCGCTCGTCGCCGCAGTGATCGCCGGTTACTGCTCCGCGCGTCAAATTTGCCTTGACTCTGTGCTCCAGCGGGCGATACTCGGCTTAGGACACACCGCGCCCCTTGAGCGCGCCAGACGGGGCGAGGAGCGCAAAAGGAGCGCAAGATGATTCAGAGGCTCGTGGTAGGCATCGCACTGGTCAGCGGCTTGGTGGCTGCGGCGGCGTGGGCCGTCCCGTCCAAGTGTGACTTCGGGGTCTCGAAGGCCATCGGGAAGAAGGTGTCCTGCGAGTGCGGCGTGATCGCCGTGGGGCAGAAGAAGGGCCTGCCACCCGACGGCGCCAAGCTGTCGAAGTGCGAGGACAAGTTCACGGCAGCGTGCGGCAAAGCGAAGACGGCGGGTGATTGCTCCGTGCAGACCCGGACGTGCGCTGCCCTTGGGGACCAGGCCGACAGTGCCATCGACGCCCTCTGTCTCAACGAGTCCCCGAGCGGCGCGTTCTTGAACTGACCTAGATTCGGCTCGGTGGAGGGAGCGGCCCGGGTGGGGCCGTCGGCTGGGTCGGTTCTGGGACGGTGAACGCCGGACGCTGCGAAGCGCCAGTGACAGCTCGGTCCATGGCCTGCCCGCGTCGCCTCGTGGCCGTCCTGGTGGTCGTCTTCGGAGGAGCGGGGCTCGCGGATGCGAAGCGGGCGAAGCCGCCGTCGTGCCCGGCGGGCCGATTTCTCGTGAGCCCCGCCTCCGAGCCTCTGCTGCCAGGAATCAGCCCCGCGATCGACGCCATCACGATCGACGGAGCGGGACACGTGTCGCTCGACGGGTGCGGGGCCGCCGGTCGGGACGCCGTGAAGGCGAGGCGACGCTTCACCGCCATCAAGGCGCGGTGGCATCGGTGCGGCGCCTTCGCGCAGGTGGCGCTCTCGGCGAAGGTCGCCGCGCCGGGCTGCGATGCGATGGCCGGCAGCCTGCGGGCGCGGAAGACCCGACGGAAGGTGTTCTCCGCCGAGCGGTCGTTGTGCGGCGACGGACGCCTCGACACGGTCGGGGGCGAGCAATGCGACGCGAGCGCGGCGGGCGGGGATCAAGCGTGTCCCGGCGCGTGCGGGGCGCCCGGCACGTCCAGCGCCTGCCGCTGCCCGACGGGCCCCGCGACGCCGATCGTGGCACCCCTCGGGCAATGGACCTGGGTGGACTTTCCGGACGCCACGTGCGACGACGGGTCGCCGACCGGCATCGGCGTGAACCTCACGAGCGGCCCCAACGTGCTCGTGTTTCTCGACGGCGGAGGGGCCTGCTGGGACTACACGACGTGCTACGTCCTGAACACCGCCACGCATGGCCCGTTCGGGAAGGCGCAGTTCGACGCGAGGACTGGTGGCACGGCGGGAAGCATCCTCGACCGGCAGCTTGCCGGCAATCCGTTTGCCGACTGGAGCCTGGTCTTCGTCCCGTACTGCACCGGCGACGTGCACGCCGGCGACAACGTGATCGTGTATCAGAACGGGGCGACGTCGCGGACGTATCATCACACCGGCCATGCCAACGTGCTCGCCTACCTCCGCCGCCTCGCGCCCACGTTCCCGAGCCCGGAGAAGCTCGTCGTGAGTGGGGCCTCGGCGGGAGGTTTCGGGGCGCTCGCCAACTACGCGGACTTCCGCGCCCACTGGCCGAGCGCGGCGGTCTATCTCCTGGACGATTCCGGCCCGCCGCTCGAAAGCACGGCCTATTCCGGTGCGCTCCACGACGCGTGGGTCGCAAGCTGGCGCCTCGACGAGGTGCTCGATCCGCTGTGCGGGACGGCGTGCCTCGCCGACTTCTCGTTGGCGCTGCCGGCGCTCGCCATGCGGTATCCCCACGACCGTCTCGCGCTGCTCGAATCCGAGCAGGATGGCGTGATCCGAACCTTCTACGGCCTCTCGGCCACGGCCTTCGAGACGGCGCTGCTCACGATGGCGGCCGATCGTCTCGATCCCACGGCCACGTTCCACTACTTCTTCATCACCGGCTCCACGCACACGATGCTGGGGAGCCCCGCGGGTTTCAGCCAGAACGGCGTGCCGCTGCTCGCGTGGGTCACACAGCTCGTGGACGACGATCCGGCGTGGGGATCGATCAAGCCGTAGCCGGTGCGCTACAACCCGCTTGCGATGTCCGACGAGCTCGATCCGCGACGACTCAAGGCCTACGCGAAGGTGGTCTTCGGCGCGCTCGGCGGGGCGATGACCAGCGCCATGATCCACCTGGGGGATCGGCTGGGGCTCTACCGTGCCCTCGGTGACGGCCGCCCGGCGACCAGCGCGGAGCTGGCGGCCCGCAGCGGGTGCGCCGAGCGGTGGGTTCGCGAGTGGCTCTACCAGCAGGGCGCCGCGGGCGTGCTCGAATATCGGGGGGAAGGGCGCTTCGCGCTCTCGCCCGAGGGCCGGGCGGTGCTCGCCGACGAGTCGTCGCCCGCCTGCGGCGCCGGCTTCTTCTCCCATCTGCCGCAGACGATGGCTCTCCTCGCGCGGCTGCCGGAGGCGTTTCGTACCGGCGTCGGGCTCGACTACGACGCGCTGGGGGCGGAGGGCGCGCTCGGCATCGAGCGCGGCTTCGCGCCCTGGTTCCGGACGATGCTCGTCCCGTTCGTGCTGCCGCAGATCGGCGGCCTGGTGGCGCGGCTCGATGCGGGAGCCGAGGTCGCCGACGTCGGCTGCGGCGCGGGCGTGGCGCTCGTGGAGATGGCGAAGGCGTTCCCGCGCTCGACCTTCCACGGCTGGGACGTGTCGCGGCACGCGCTGGCGCGCGCCGAGGACAACCGCCGCGCGGCCGGCGTGAGCAACGTCCGCTTCCATGACGCGCGGCAGGAGTCGCTCCCGACGGAGGCCCGCTTCACGCTGGTCACCACCTTCGACTGCCTGCACGACATGACCGATCCCGCGGAGGCCATGCGCCGGGTCCGCGCGGCGATCCGTTCCGACGGCGTCTGGCTCGTCTGCGACGTGAAGGCGCGCGAGACGTACGAGGAGAACCTCGAGAAGAACCCGATGGCGGCGCTCATGTACGGGACTTCGGTGCTGACCTGCATGTCGTCGGCGCTCTCGCAGCCCGACGGCGCGGGGCTCGGGACCCTCGGCCTGCCGCCGTCGCGCCTGCGCGCGATGGCCGAGGAGGCGGGGTTCACGGGCTTCGAGCCGCTCGAGCTCGGCCACCCGGTGAACGCGTTCTACCTCGTGCGGCCGTGAGTTGCCGTCCGGGCGGGGCGGCGCTAGGCTTCGCCGGTGCACATCCCGCGCTTCGTCCGGCGCGTGAACCGGGTGTTCACCAACCCGTTGCTCGGCACGGTGGCCTGGCTCGTCCCCCCGCTCGCGGTCGTGCACCACGTGGGACGCAAGAGCCGCCGGCGCTACCGCACGCCGGTCGTGGCCTTCCACAGCGCGGCCGGCTACGTCATCCCCATGACCTACGGCCGGGACGTCGACTGGGCGCGCAACATCGTCGGCGCGAGGGGCTGCGAGCTCGAGCGCCTGGGGAGACGGGTGAAGCTCCGGAACCCGCGCATCGTCGACGTGGACGCCGCGGCGCCGCGCCTCCCGGCCTTGGGGCGCCGTCTCTTCCGGGCCGCGCAGCTTCCGGGCTACGTCCTGCTCGACGAGTAGCGCCCGGTGGTCGTCGAGTCCCCGGGCTCACGCGCGCGGCGGCTCGGGACCGTAGTACGATTCTCCCGTCTCGACGTTGCGGCCGTAGGGGACGACCGGCTCGACGTCCCCGCGCGGCGGGGGGACGGTGCGGCGCTCGAGGGCCCGCGCGATCGCCGGAGCGAGACGCGCGGCCTTCGCGGCGCGCCTCGCGGCGTCGCGGGCCTTGAACTCCGGCATGACGCGCGCCGCGAAGAGCTCCAGCGACGCGCAGATGTCCGCGTGCCGGTTGTTCCCGCCCTGCTGGATGAAGACGACCTGATCGACGCCCGCGTCCTCGAACGTGCGGAGGTTCTCGCGCACCTGGTCGGGCGTGCCGATCCCGCCGCTGCCGCCCGGCATCGGGATCTGGTTGCCCTTGAACAGGTCCCAGACGTTGGTCCGTCCCGGGACGTGCGCGCCGAGCAGGTAGTAGTGCGCCAGCGCGAACCCGAAGAACTGAAACCCCTCGAGCCCCCGCCGGAGCGCCTCGTCCGGATCGTCGTGGATGCTGAATCCGGTGACCATCGCGATGTTGGGATTCACGCTCTGCGCGATCGGTGTGCAGTCGCGCTCGAAGGTCTCGTAGTAGTCGGCGACCCAATGCTTCGCCTCGGCGACGTCCACGAAGGCGAAGGTGAGCGCGCCGAGCCCGAGCTGCGCCGCGGTGTGGATCATCCTCCGGTTCGAGCAGGCGAGCCACATCGGCGGGTGCGGCCGCTGCACGGGCTTCGGGAGGACGTTGCGCGCCGGCATCGCGAAGTGCTTTCCGGCGTGGCCGGGATACGGGCTCTGGGAGAGCATGAGCGCGACCTGCGCCACCGCCTCCTTCCACATGTCGTGCTTCTCGCGCGGGTCGATCCCGAAGCCCTCGAGCTCGATCCGGGACGCCGACTCGCCGGTGCCGAACTCGACGCGGCCGTTCGACACCAGATCGAGCATCGCGATCCGCTCCGCGACGCGCGCCGGGTGGTTGTAGCGTGGCGGCATCAGCACGATGCCGTGGCCGAGGCGGATCCGCTTGGTCCGCTGGCTACACGCGGCGAGGAACACCTCGGGAGCCGAGGAGTGCGAGTACTCCTCGAGGAAGTGATGCTCGACCTCCCAGGCGTAGTCGAGGCCGAGCCGGTCGGCGAGCTCGACCTGATCGAGCGCTTCCTGGATCAGGCGGAGCTCGCTCCCGTCGGTCCACGGCCGCGGCAGCTGGTGCTCGTAGAATATCCCGAATTGCATGGGGGAGTGATCTACTGGCCGGCGCGGCCCGCGGTCAATGGCTTCCGCCGCCGATGCTCGATCCCTTCGCCCAGGCCCTGAGAAGCTTCGCGTCGGGGTGGAGGATCCAGCCGTGACGCACCGCTCGCGCCAGCGCGCGCAGGTACGCCGAGACGAACGCGTGGTGCGTGGGGTAGAGCCTGGCGAGCATGCTCGCGTCGAGCGGGGTCGTCGTGCCGAACAGCTGGCAGAGGATGGAACCGCTCTGCTGGCCGGTGAACGCGGCGATGGGCACGTCCACCTGCGGTGTGCGGATGCCTCCGAGGGCGTTGCCGTTCGCGTCCCGCACGATGGCCACCGGCGGGCCGGCGGCGACGTCGAGGCGCGGTGCAGGCCGCGGCGGTCTGCCGCTCCTGACCCAGCGGTCGAGCGCGGCGAAGGCGGCGTTCACCACGAAGTGCTGGGGGCCCGCGTTGATCGGCGTCCCGCAGTCGATGATCCCGGGGACGGGCGCCGTGGTCACCACGAGGTTCCCGATGCTCGGGGAGGTGCCGAGGTCGCCCGGTCCGGTGACCGACGTGTAGGTGTCGGCGTGCGAGCTGCCCGCGACCTCCCAGAGACGGAAGTGTGCGCTGTCGGCCTGCCGCGCGCCGAAGTACCCGAGGAACGTCATGTCGGTCTCGGTCTCGAAGGTGAGCACGGGGACGCGGAGATCGCCGCGAATGAACAAGGGCGACGGGACGGGAATCGCCGGCTGGGGCGACTCGGAGAGCGGCGCGCCGAGCACGCCGCCGGCGCCGCGGCTGTGGACCAGAAAGCCGTCGTAGACTCGGGCCAGAGGGTGGACCGCATCGACGTAGGTGACGAGCCGGAAGGCGGATTGTGACTCGCCGGCCGCGATGATCCTCTTCCTCTCGAGGCCGCCGAGGGGGTCTACCTCGCTCGGATGCCGAATCGCCTCGCCCGCCTGCGAGAACATATCGTACGAGAAGCTGTCCCCCGGGTGGTGCAGCGATCCGTAGCGGGCCGGGTTCTCCTTCTTCAGCGGCAGGCTGATCACGTTGACGAGGCCGGGGCCTCCTTCGACCCCGACGGATTGTGCGGAGACCCCGACCCAGGCGAAGCCGTCGCGGGTCAGCTCGGTGTGCGCCTGGACCCAGTCGGGCGCGGCGTCGACTCCGCCGCTCACGTTGAGCCACTCGACGACGACCGTGCCGTTGAACCTCCGCCGGTCGGCCGGCCGGTAGACGAGAATGCGCGTCTTGTAGGCTGCGGTGTCGGCGGGCGTCACCGTCCACAGGCCGTCCGTGTCGAGGGGCCCGCTGCCGGCATAAGCGCTGGCCGTGCCGGAGATGAAGTATTCCTCCTGCACGTAGCCCACCCGTGCGAGGTCGAAGCTGGTCGATTCGATGAACGCGCTTCCGGGGCTGGAGATCGGGCCCTCGATCGTCGGACTGGGGACGACGGTGGCCGACGGGGTGGACGCGAGCCCGAGCGCGGCGATCACCCCGAGGACCACGGACGTGCCATGCCCATATCCGCGTCGCAAACGAGCTCCCGCCATGCCGGCGCCCTTGTGCAAGGCGAGCGCCACGCTGTCAGATACGTGGCGCGCTGTCCAACCCGTCCGGCGCGTCGGCAGCTCGGGCCGCGAGCCGGGGCCCCGGCCTCGGGCGTCGAGCCGCCGGGCTACGCGCCGCCGTCGGCGGGCGGTCGCGCTCCGAGCCGCGGTGCGGGCGGGTCCGTGTCCCCGGGCGAGGCCGGCGGGCGGCCACGTGCGCCAGGCTGCGGAACGTCTGCGGGGCCGCGATCCCGATCGCCAGCGCCCCCATGGCCGACGACGGGCCGCAGGCGACGGCCAGCAGGCCGGCAACGGCGACCCACAGCCCGCGCGCCGCCCAGAACGTGCGCGAGCGGTAGCGTCGGGGGAGCGCCGGCGCGCCCTTGGCGGTGCTCTGCTCGAACAGGCCGAGCACCATCCGCAGCTCGTGCCCGATGCTTCCGGCGGCAGCCCAGAGGAAGGTATCGGTGGCGGTCACTGATGCCACCTCTCCGCCCTCGCGGAGCACGCCGCGTGCCGTACACTTCGGGACCGGCCGCGGTGGGAAGCCAACGGCGCGGCGCTAACTCCTCGAACGCGATGGCCTCGCGGGCGCTCAAACTTGTTCCGACCGTTACCGGCGTGGCGCTTGCGCCGGCCGGTCGGGGGTCAGGTGGGACGGCGCGTCGAGTCGGACGAGCCGGCGCCGGCGTCGTTCGCGCTGGTCACGCTCGCCTGCGGCGGCCGGGCGCTGCCGGCGTCCCCGCCGCCATTGAGCGCGCGGCGGAAGTCGCGGATCGCCTCGCCGAGCCCCTTGCCGATCTCGGGCAGCTTGCCCGGCCCGAAGACGAGCAGGGTGATGACCAGGACCAACAGCAGGTGCATCGGCTGAACCAGGCCCTCGAACATGGTGCCTCCTTGTCGACTCGGAGAAGAGCCTACCGGACCGGACCGCACGTGTCGAAGCGGGGCCCTTCGCAAGCCGGCGAATCGGTTCCGGGGGGATTCCCGTAGCTGCCGCTGGGCGCTCTTCCCGCAGGGGAATTCTCTCCCCGGGTGCGTGGCACGACGATTGAAAGCTCCGGAGGACCATGGCGAAGGGACGAACGGTGTCGCGCGAGGCTCGCACGGCTCATGCCGAGGTCGCCAAGGGTGTCGATCGGCTCGCACGGTCGGCCGCCGAGATCCAGGTGGCGCTCCGCCGCGCCGAGCGAAAGGTTCAGAGCGACGCCCGGGCGCGCATCGCCGCGCTGCGCAAGGACGCTCGGGCGCAGCTCGCCGTGCTGCGCGCGCGGCGGCGCGACGCGGCGCGCACCCTGCGGCGGCTCTCGACGGCGGCCGGCGACTCGTGGCGGGACGTGAAGAAGGCCGCGGACCGCACGCTCACCGAGGCGCGCGCGGTCGCCGAGTCGGTGCTCGCGCGCTTCCGGCGCGCCGTGCGCGAGTGAGCGGGCGCGACCTCGAGCTCTCCCCGAACGCGCTTCGGGTGCTCGAGGCGCGCTACCTGCGTCGCGACGCCTCGGGGCAGGTGATCGAGACTCCGGCGGCGCTGCTGCGCCGGGTCGCGCGCGGGGTCGCCGCCGCGGAGGCCGCGTTCGGACCCGCGGGCGAGGCCGAGCGCTGGGAGGGCGCCTTCCACGATCTGCTGGCGTCCCTCGACTTCCTCCCGAACTCGCCGGCGCTCATGAACGCCGGGACGCCGCTCGGGCAGCTCGCCGCCTGCTTCGTGCTCCCCGTCGCGGACACGATGGAGAGCATCTTCGACGCGCTACGCGCGATGGCCCTCGTGCAGCGGACGGGCGGCGGCACGGGCTTCGCGTTCTCCCGGCTGCGGCCGCGGGGCGACCGGCTCGAATCGACGGGCGGCGAGGCCTCCGGTCCGGTGTCGTTCATGCGCATCTTCGACACCGCCACGGAGAACATCAAGCAGGGCGGCCGGCGGCGCGGCGCCAACATGGCCGTGCTGCGCGTGGATCATCCCGACATCGTGGAGTTCGTCGAGGCGAAGCGCGACGGGACGAGCTTCCGCAACTTCAACCTCTCGGTGGCGGTCACCGACCGCTTCATGCGCGCGGTCGACGCGGACGAGCCCTTCGCGCTGATCCACCCTTCCACGGGGCGCCCGACCGCCTCCGTGCTGGCGCGGGCGCTGTTCGCTCGGCTCGTCGATGCCGCGTGGGCGACCGGGGATCCCGGGCTCGTGTTCCTCGACGAGGTGAATCGCCACAACCCCACGCCGGCGCTCGGCGCCTTCGAGACGACGAATCCCTGCGGCGAGGTCCCGCTGCTGCCCTACGAGAGCTGCGTGCTCGGCTCGATCAACCTCGCGCACGTGGTGGGCGCGGCCGGGGTCGACTGGAACCGCCTCCGTCACGCCGTCCACGTCGGCGTGCGCTTCCTCGACGACATGATCGAGGTGAGCCGCGAGCCGCTGCGCGAGATCGCCGAGGCGACGCGGCGCACGCGGAAGATCGGGCTTGGCGTCATGGGGTTCGCCGAGGCGCTCATGCTGCTCGGCGTCCCGTACGACTCCGAGGAGGCGGTCGCGTGGGCGGAGCGGCTGATGGCGTTCGTCGCCGAGGAGGCGCGCCGGGCCTCGGGGGCGCTCGCGGCGGCGCGCGGGGTCTTCCCGGCCTGGGATCGGAGCGTCCACGCCGCCGTCGGGCGGCGGCTGCGCAACGCGACGCTGCTCTCGATCGCGCCGACGGGGACGCTCAGCCTGATCGCCGGCACGACCGGGGGCATCGAGCCGCTCTTCGCGCTCGCCTACCGGCGCGAGCACTCCCTCGGCGGCGCGCCGCTCGCCGAGATCAACCCCGTCTTCCTGCGCCACGCCCGCCGGCTCTGGCCGCGGCGTGACGGATTGCTCGAGGAGATCCTTGCCCGGGGACGGCTTCGCGACCTCCCCGGGGTCCCCGAGGAGACGGCGCGCCGCTTCGTCACCGCGACCGAGGTGGCGGTCGGTCACCACCTGCGGATCCAGCAGGCCTTCCAGCGGCACGTCGACAACGCGGTCTCGAAGACCGTCAACCTCCCCGACGAGGCCACTCCGGCGGACGTCGCCGAGGCGTACCGCGAGGCGTGGCGGCTCGGCCTCAAGGGCGTGACGATCTATCGCAGCGGGTCGAAGGCGAGCCAGGTCCTCACCCTCGGCCTGGGCGAGGACCTGGCCGCGCGGGAGCTCTTCGCCAAGTGTGATCCGGGCGCGTGCCGGCTGTGACGCCGGGGTCGCCGCCGCTCAGCCCACCGCGACCTTGATCTCCTGCGCCTTCGGCTGCTTGCTCTTGGGGAGCGTGATGCTGAGCATGCCGTTCTTCAGCTCCGCGCGCGCCTTGGTGCCGTCGACCTCGACGGGCAGCGAGACCGTGCGCTGGAACGCGCCGTAGCGGATCTCCTGGCGGTAGTAGTTCTTCCGCTTCTCTTCGCTTTCCTTGCGCGACTCCCCGCGCACCGTCAGGCGGTCGTCGGACACCGTGAGGTGGAGCTGATCCTTCTCGACCCCCGGGACCTCCATCTTGACGGTCACCTCGCCGTCGGATTCCGCCACGTCGACGGCGGGCTCGACCACTGCCGCCTCCTCGAGCATCGGCCCGCGGAAGAAGACGTCCCGGAACAGGTCGTCGAACAGGTCGTCCCGGCGCCGCAGGGCGCGGAACGGCTCCCAACGCGTGAGCGACATCGTTGTCCTCCTTTCGTGGATCCGCGCAGCAAGGAGCCTGCCAGCGGCGCCGCATCGCCGGACCGACGGGGGATTCTCAAAAACTGCGACGCGCCGGGGCCGTGCCGTTGCACCGGGGAGACCGCGAGCCGCGGATACCCGATCGCAGGGCGGCCTTGTCACGGCTCGACGGGCATGGGCGGGAAGCCCGCCGCGTGGATAGCGTGGCCGTGGGTACGATGACCGAAGGAGGTGTTCCCATGCGTTGGATGGTCTCCGGTCTGATCGCGGCGTCCCTGCTCGCCGGGGGGGCGGCCACCGTGCGCGCCGCCTGACCAAGAGCAGCGCCGGCCTGCATCCGAGCTGCTGCGACGCGTGTTCGGCGACGGGATGCGCGTCGCCGAACACGGCCTTCCTCGACGAGGGGTGGAGGCGGTAGGATCACCGTCCGTACCATGGTCCACGGGCTGCGCAGGAACATCTTCGCCGTCGGGATCGGCGCCGCCGTCGCGCTCTGCGGCTGTGACCGGCTCCCGGGAGATGCGCCGGCCGCCCGGCGCGTCACCGCCCGGGTGCTCGACCAGATGCGCATCGGCCGGACGACGCCGGCCGATGTCGAGCACCTGCTCGGAGGGCCCGACGTGCAGGCTCCGGACGGCTCCCTCATCTACCGGATTCCCCGTCCGCGCCGGGAGACGGAGACCCTCACGTTCCGCTTCGCCGGCGGCGTTCTCAGCCGGATCTGCCGCGCGCGGTCCTGAGCCGTGAACGGGAACACCGCGTCGCGCGAGGGGAGTAGACGGCGCGCCCGGCGCAGCGCGGCGCTGGCGCTCGCCGCCGCGGCCGCCGCGGCGGGCTGCGCGCCCCGGCGAGAGCGCGCGCATCTGCCGGGCGGCTCCGGGCCCGTCGGCGTGGCTTCGTGGTACGGTCCCGGGTTCGAGCACCGGCGTACGGCCAGCGGGGAGACGTTCGATGGCGGGGCGCTCACCGCGGCCCACACCACGCTGCCCCTCGGCAGCCGCGTGCGGGTGACGAACCTCGCCAACGGCCGGTCGGTCGTGGTGAGGATCAACGACCGCGGACCGTTCGTGCCCGGCCGCAGCATCGATCTCTCGCGCGCGGCGGCGCGCCGGCTGGACATGGTCCGGACGGGCACGGCCCGGGTTCGCGTCACCCCGATCGGGCGGCCGGCACACGAAACCCGCGCAGCGGCCGCGCGCCACCGGTCGCGGCGTCACCGCCGGCCGCGGCATCACGCGCGCGCGGCGAGCCGTCGGCGGCGCGCGGCCGCCGGCCGCGTTCAGGGCAACGAACCCGAAACACCACGCGCACGATAGCACGCCGGCGAAAAGCGGCGCCGTCACCCGGAGCCGTGAGTCACCCCTCCCGCATTCTGGGCCTTGCCGCCGCGAGGTTCGGCGGCCAGAGTTTGGAAACATGAAGCGCGGACGCGTGATCATGCTCGCGGTGCTCGTCGGTGCGGGGGGACTGGCGCTGCTGCTGGCTCGGTCGGGCGCCACGGGGCCGCAGGCACGGACCGTGCGGCTCGAGTGGCTCCCGTCGCGCAGCGCTCGAGTGGACGCTTACGTGGCCTGGCGATGCGTCGGCACGCCCCAGAGCTGCCGCGCGCCCGGCGATCCGTCGGCGCCGAACAGCGGCTGGGTCCGCGTGGCCGAGTTCCGAGCCTCGAGCGCCTGCGCCGGCGCGCGCTGCCGGGGAGACGTGGCGGGCGAGGTGAGCCGGCAAGCAAGCTACGTGGTCACCGCGCGTGCGGGCTCGCTCGAGAGCCCGCCGTCGAACGCGATGACCGTCGTCGGCGCGTCGGACGCCTGGGCGAGAATCCGCGACGCCGGCGACCACCTCCTCACCGCCGTCGAAGGGGGTGGGCACGGCGGGTGATGCGCGCGGCCGCGGAGTGCCCCTTCCGAGGCCGCGCACGATCTCGGTCCGAGACGCGACGGGGCGCACATCACCATTCCCGCCGGCACGGGGCGCAACCCACTCCCGCAAGGGCAAGGCAACGTGTCTCGGCCGCCTCGCGGGCCGGTCGGCGCCGAGGGCTCGCGGGCTCCGGCGACCGCCCGGCCGCGAGCGCTCCGCTCGCGCGCCGCGGGCGATGACATGACCGCCGACGGACGGATGGCGCCGCGCCGCGGGTGGTGGTGGACCCGGCGGCGAGCCGCGCCGCTGGCGGTGGTCCTCAGCGGCGGCGCCAATCTCGGGGCCTTCCAGGTCGGCGTGATCGACGTGCTCGCCCGCGCGGGGCTCGAGCCCGACCTCCTCGTCGGCACCAGCGTGGGGGCGCTCAACGCGGCGTTCTGGGCGTTCCATCCCGGAGCGAATGCCGGCGCGGAGCTGCGCGAGGTGTGGCGGAGGATCGATCGCTCGACGCTGCTCGGCGGCCATCCCGTCCTGGCGCTCCCCCGCCTCTTCGGGGGCCGGCACCTCTTCGCCGACGGCGGCCTGATCCGGCTCCTGCGCGCCACGCTGCCCGCCGGCGCGTGCGTGGAGGATGCGGCGTACCCGCTGCGCGTCGTCGTCACCCGGGCGCTCGACGGGGGCCGCGAGGTCATCCGCCGCGGGCCCTTGGAGGCCGCCGTCCGCGCCTCGGCGGCGATTCCGGGCGTCTTCCCGGCGGTCACGATCGGCGAGCACCTTTACGTCGACGGGGGCCTCGTCGCCAACTGCGACCTGGAGGCGGTCGTCGAGGCGGGGATCGGCCAGGCCATCGGCGTGGACGTGATGGCCGGGGGCTTCGACGCGCCGGCCGGCGACATTCTTGAGTCGGCCAGCCGCGCGGTGACCTTCCTCGTCGCCCGGCAGACGGAGATGCAGCTCCGCCTCTGGGGCTCCCGGCTGCGGCTCGTCATGGTGCGGCCCCGCCTGCGGATCCCCGTCGCCCTGGACCGGTTCGTGCACACCGACGCGCTCATCGACCTCGGCCGCGTTGCCGGCGAGCGCCTCCTGGCGCGGCACGTGGCTCGCCGGTGGCGGCTCCGGCCCGGGCTGCTCGAGGTGAGGCTCCCGGATGCCGCCGCAGGACCGCTCGCGCGGATGAACGGCGCGCCGTCCGCGCTCGCCGGGCCTGGGGACGCTCCGGCGCGGCGTAACCGCCCGTAGGGTCGCGTCACCCCGGCCGGTGCGGTTCGTTGCGCAGGGGGGCGGCGTCGACCTCGACGAAGCCATGACTCGTGTAGAGGTCGCGTTGCTCCCGCGGCGTCGCCACCTCGATGCGCCGGCAGCCAAGCGCGGTGCAATGAGAGAGGGCGGCCTCGAGGAGTGCCGCGTCGACGCCGCGGCCGCGGTGCGCGGGGTCGACGACGAGCTCGTCGATGGTCGCGAGGCGACCGCCGAGGCGGATCTGCGCGCGGTTCGAGACCGACACGTAGCCGATCAGGTGCGGGCCTTCGGCCGCCACGAGGACGAGCGCCTCGGGATGGCGCACCACCTGCGCGAAGGTCTCCTCGTACGTGCGCAGATCGAGGGCGTAGCCGAGATGCAGCAGGAGGTCGCGCACGTGGCCGGCGTCACCCGGCCGGCCACGGCGGATCGTGACGCCGACGGGGAGCGGCATCGGGCGTCACGGCACGTGGACGCAACTGCACCCGGTGATCGAGAAGATGCAGGCGTCGCTCGGTTCGGGGCATGCCCCGTTGCACTCGGGGGCATCGGCCTCGCCGCAGGAGACGCTACGGCACTCGCACGACGCCGTGCCCACCGCGGCGCCGCATTTCATTCCCGGCCCGCACGACCCGGTGCATTCGCCGTTGGCGAAGCGACAGCCCGTCGGCGCGGTGGTCGTGGTCGCGGGTGTGGGCGTGATGGTGGTGGTCGTGACGGGCTGAAGGCTTGCCGGCACGCACACGAGCTGCGCGGCGCGCAGCCTGATCACGCGGGCGCCGAACGCGTCGCCGACGGCGTCGGCGCGGGCGGCGGCGGGCGTGCAGCGCGCGCGGTAGCAGAGGAAGCTCTGTCCCGCGCCGCCGCCCGCGGCCGGCAGCGGCGTGGCGGCGGTCGTCCCGGCGAACACGCAGGCCTTGCGGGCGGGGGTCTTCACGATGCAGGTGAGGGACCCCATCGGCCCGTCGACGGTGGCCTGCACCTTCGAGCGCGGCGTCGGGTCCGCGACGTCGAAGCAGGTGAGGCTCGAGAAGGCGCTCGCGGGCGCGGCGCCGAGGAGCAGCGCAGCACCGAGCACGAGGCGATCGAGGCGGCATCTCATCGACCTATCCTCCCTTCGCCGAGAGCCCGCGAGGCGGCGTCACGCAGTGGGGTCGAAGTTGCGCGGTCCGCGCGGCGATTGTGCGCTCCAGCGGGCCACGATCCGACCGGCGCAGTAGAAGCACACCGTGCCCCACCGGTCGCCGGCGCGCGCGACGGCCGGCACGCGGCCCCGGGGCCGGTGGCGGTCCCGCGTCGGCCACGTGCGCCGGTGATCGCGTTGCGAGCTCCCAGGCACGACGGTCCCTACGAGCGTTGCAGGAGCCGGCGGCAGCCTCAATCCCTTGCTCACGGGAGCATCGCGCTCCCGGGGGGAAGGGAGCCCTGCGCGCACCGATTACAACGTCTGTAAGAGCTACAGGCGCGCGCGACCGCGGCCGTGGCCCGGGCTCCACTCTCGACGGACGGCGTGCTGGCATGTGGGTTGCGAACGCTGCACTCCGGGGGGAAGGGAGCGTCGCGCGATGCAGAAGCGCGTGCGTGCATCGATCACGCTGGCTCTCCTCGTGGGAGCATTCGTCGCCGTTGCTTCGGCCACGCCGGTCTTCCTGGTCGACTCGGACCAGACGACGTACGATCGGTTCTTCCGCGTCGACCCGGCCACCGGGCAGCTCACGGCGCTGGGATCGGTGCCCTTCGCGCAGTTCGGCGCTGTCCTCGCGCTCGCCGCCGCGAGCGACGACCTCCTCTACGCCGTGGCGGAAGGTGGGGCCGTGCTCCAGATGAACGTGACGCCGTTCTCGTACACCGTCGTGGGCGAGATCGGGCCGAACGGCGTCGTCGGCCTCGGGTACGCGCCGGACGGCCGCCTCTACGCGACCGACGAGGTGAGCAACGTGCTGTCGGTCATCACGCCCTCGCCCTTCGGCGTGACGTCGCTCGGTACGATCCACGTGGGGACGCCGAGCGGCGTGCCGCTGACCATCTCGGGCGGGGACCTCGCCGAGGACGCGTCGGGCGCGTGGTACCTCTGGACCAACTCGACGCAGGCGCTCTACCGGCTCGACGTCACGAGCGCGGTGGCGACGCCGCTCTCGCCGCAGTCCCCGGGCTCGGGAAGCCTCTCCGGGCTCGCCTTCGACTACGACGACGGGGCGCTGCTGGCGTCGACGCTGGACGACTCCGGGCAGGCGCCCCACGCGCTCCTCACGCTCGATCCGACGACGGGGGCGGTGACGCGCGCGGTGAGCTTCTGCCTGTCGTGTCCCGCGGTGTACCCCGCGATCTCGGGCGATCTCGCCTCGCCGCCGCCCGGGCCCGCGGCGCCGGGAGCCGGGACCACGACCTCGACGACGCTCCCCTGCGCTCCGCAGGGGTACGACGGCCTGCTCTGTGCTCTCGGCAGCGTGCCCTCCGCCGCGCTGTGCCCGCCGGGGCAGATGAACGCACACGTTGAGCGCCGGGTGTCGTCGGCGATCGCCGCCGTGCGCCGCCTGATCGCGGCGGCCGAGGCGGGCGGCGGCGGGACCGGCCCCTCGCGCCGCGCGAAGAGGCTCCTCGAGCGGGCACGACGCCGGCTGGCCCACGTCCGCTCGACCATGCTGCGCACCGGCGAGGGAGCGAGGTCGCCGCACGCGGCGCCCCAGTGCCGGCAGGCCGTCGCGGGCTGGATCACGGACCTCGAGGCGCGCACATCGGCGCTCCTCGCGTTCTGATCGTCGCCGCGTCTTTTGCTTTCGGCGAGGCATGGGGCTAGAGGTGCTGCGCGGAGGAGAGCATGCGGAGGATGTCCGTGGTGGTCGTCGCGGCGCTCGCCGGCGCCTGCACGGCGACCGTCGACAAGCAGTCGGTTCGCGCGACCCAGACGGCGCCCGAGTCGACGCAGGTCGAGGTGGTGCGCATCCCGTACGATCCGTCGTTGCCGTACTACGTGGTGACGGTCGAGCCGTTCGGCTTCGCCGCGGGCGGCGCGGAGGGCGGGTCGGCGCCGCCGATCCCGGGGCGCCGCTACGGCTGGGGGCCCTTCGGCTGGGGGCTGCTGCCCGAGGGGCCGCAGGCACGACCCTACAACCCGCCGCCGCAGGGTGCGCCGCCCGGGATGGGCGCGGCGATCGCCGCGCAGCTCGTCACCGCGCTCAGCAACGTCGGGAACGTGCGCATCATCGACTACGACTACTACCTTCAGCACCGGGGGAACCCGGCCAGCCTGGTCAAGAGGAGCGAGCACGAGGTCGGGCCGTTCGTCATCCGCGGCGACGTCACCGAGTTCAACGAGGTGGCCGAGGCGACGGGGTCGAGCACCGGCGGCTCGCTCGGCGCGGTGGGGGCCGCGCTCGGGGTCGCGGGCGCCATCGCCGGCAACACCCCTGCGGCCACCACCGGCGCCGCGGTCGCGATCGCGAACCCGACGCTCGAGAACACCAAGGCCCGGCGCACGGGATCGGTCGCGATGGACCTCAAGATCGTGAATCCGGGCAACGGCCGCCTGATCGGTGCCGTGGTTGCGAACGGGAGCTTCACCAACGAGTCGGCGGCGAGCGGCTTCTCGCTCTTCGGGATCGGCAAGGCGAGCAATGCGTTCGCCGCGAGCGCCCTCGGCCAGGCGAACCGTGCCGCGATGAACTCGGCCACCACGCAGATCTTCGAGCGGCTGCGGGGCGTGCGCTAGAAGGGCCACCGTCAACCGCGCTTTCGTCCCCGACGTCAGGACGAAACGAGGTGGCTTGACGGGAGGGGGAGAATTTCACTAGTCGCTTGCAGCGACTCTTTGGAGGGTGACGATGTTCGGACGAATCGTGGGGATGCTCAGCGTGATGGCGCTCGTCGGCGCCGTCGGCGGCGTCACGACCGTGCGCGCCGGGGGGGCGGTCGCGGGTGCTTTGCCCCAGGTGCAGGCGGCCGCGCCGCACGACGACGAGCCGGCTCCGCCGGACGACCCTGGCACCGACGGCGAGGACGACTCGGGCGACGACTACGCCCGCTGACGCCCGAGCCGTCTCTGGCGGCGCCTCGTCCTCTCGGCTAGGGAGTGCTCCGGAGGAGACGCGCATGAAGGACTGCCGCCAGTTCTACGTCGACGGCCGCTGGGTGGCCCCGATCGAGGCCCACGACTTCCCAGTGGTCGACCCCGCCACCGAGGAGCGCGTCGCGGTCATCTCGCTCGGCACCCGGGCCGACGTCGACCGCGCCGTCGCCGCGGCGAAGCGGGCCTTCGCGTCGTACTCGGAGACGAGCCCCGCCGAGCGGACGCAGCTACTCCAGCGGATCATCGAGGTCTACCAGGCGCGGTACGAGGAGATGGCCGAGACCATCTCGCTGGAGATGGGCGCGCCCATGTGGCTCGCCCGCGCGGCGCAGGCCGCGGCGGGGCTGGGGCACTTCCTCGAGATGGTGAACGTCCTCGGCAGCTTCTCGTTCGAGGAGCTGCGGGGCGCCACGCTGATGCGCCGGGAGCCGATCGGGGTCTGCGGCCTCATCACCCCCTGGAACTGGCCCGTGAACCAGATCGCGTGCAAGGTCGCGCCGGCGCTCGCGGCGGGCTGCACGATGGTGCTCAAGCCGAGCGAGATCGCGCCGCTCTCCGGCTACCTCTTCACGCAGATCCTGCACGAGGCGGGCGTTCCGGCGGGCGTCTTCAACATGGTGAACGGCGACGGGCCCACCGTGGGCGCCGCGATCGCCTCGCACCCCGACGTCGACATGGTCTCCTTCACCGGCTCGACCCGCGCCGGGGTGGCGGTGGCGACCGCCGCCGCGCCCACGGTCAAGCGCGTCACCCAGGAGCTCGGCGGCAAGTCGGCGAACATCATCCTCGACGACGCGGACGTCGAGCAGGCGGTGGCGGCCGGCGTCCAGGGCTGCGTGCTCAACACCGGCCAGTCGTGCAACGCGCCGACGCGCATGCTCGTGCCGCGGTCGAAGATGGCGGCGGCCGCGGCGGCCGCGAAGCGTGCGGCGGAGGCCGCCAAGGTGGGCGACCCGCGTGCCGAGGGGACCACGGTCGGGCCGCTCGCCAGCAAGGCGCAGTTCGACAAGGTCCAGCGCCTGATCGGGCAGGGCATCGAGGAGGGCGCCGAGCTGGTGACCGGCGGCCTCGGGCGTCCCGCGGGCCTCGACCGCGGCTACTTCGCCAGGCCGACGGTCTTCGCCAATGTGCGCAACGACATGACCATCGCGCGGGAGGAGATCTTCGGACCCGTGCTCTGCATCATCCCGTACGAGGACGAGGCCGACGCGATCCGCATCGCGAACGACACGCCCTACGGCCTCTCGGGCTACGTCACCTCGGCGGACGTCGACCGGGCGCGCCGCGTCGCCAAGCGCATCCGGTCGGGCAACGTGCACGTGAACGGCGCTCAGCCCGACTTCGGCGCCGCCTTCGGCGGCTACAAGCAGTCGGGTAACGGCCGGGAGTGGGGCGCGGCCGGGCTCGCCGAGTTCCTCGAGCTGAAGGCGATCTTCGGGTACGCGGCCGGCTGACCGCCGCCGTCACTGCCCGAGGAACGCGTTGTCCTCGACGATGCACGCCGCGAACGACGGCCGGGCGTGCACGCGCGCGACGTAGGCGGCGAGCTTCGGCCAGCGTGCGGGATCCGTGCGGTAGCCCGCCTGGTGGAGGTTCACGAACTGGGTGGCGATGCCGACGTCGGCGATCGAGAAGCGGCCGCTGACGAGCCACTCGCCGCCGAGCTGTCCCTCGAGGTAGTCGAGGAGCGGTGGGGCCTCTTCGTCCCAGGCCTTCTGGATCTCGGCGGGGTCGAAGTGCTGGCCGAGGAAGCGGGGCCCGACGATCTTCTTGAAGAAGATCTTGGGCCCGAACACCTGGAGGAGAGCCGTGTCCCCGTACTCCTCGAACCACAGCGCCCGCGCGTAGTCGTAGGGGTCCGCGGGGTAGAGGGCCGGCTCGGGCTTCACGCGCTCGAGGTAGGCGCAGATCACCGAGGAGTCGGCGAGCGGGCCGCGCTCGTCCCGCCAGGCGGGAACCTTCCCGAGCGGGCTGATCCGCCTGTCGACCTGGCCCGGGAACGTCGGCTCGTGGTCGTAAGAGATGCCCTTCTCGGCGCAGACCACTCGTACCTTGCGCACGAAGGGGGAGCCGCCGACTCCGTAGAGCGTCGCCATGGACCTCCTCTGCGCCAGCGGCGGAGCTGAGGCAAGGGTCAGCGCGGGGTGCGGCGGTAGTTCGAGCGGAGCGTGCTCGTGATCTGGCTCATGATCTCGATCGCCTGCCGGCGATCGAGCCGGCGGAGGACCTCGGCGGCCCGGCGGTTCTCCTCCCCCGCGATCAGGCTCGGCCCCGCGCCGAGCGCATCGAGGGCCTCACGCACGACGTCCGCGGGCTCCATGACGGGGAGCGCCGCCGCGGAGCCGGCCGGGGGCTGCGACGACTGCCAGCCCGGCGTCCGCGTCGAGCCCGGCTGCACGGCGAGCACGTCGACGCCGCGCTCGCGGAGCTCGACCCAGAGGGCGTCGGCGAGCACGAGGGCGAACGCCTTGGTCGCTGCGTAGACCGCGAGCTGTGCGGAGCCGAAGCTTCCGGACAGCGACGACATGAGGAGGATGCCCCCGCGCCCCCGCGCGGCCATCGCCGGCGCCAGCGCGTGCGCCAGCAGCAGCGGCCCGCGGCAGTTCACGTCGAGCATCCGCTGGGTGTGACTCGGGTCCATGGCGAGGAACGGCGCGACCGTGCCGAGGGCCGCGTTGTAGACGAGCAGCCCGACCTCGGCCCCGGCGACGTCGCCGGCGATCGCCTCGACGAGGTCGGCGCGGCCGAGGTCCATCACGACCGCCCGCACCGCGACGCCCCGCGCCGACACGATGGCCTGGGCGGTGCGGCGCAGCGCCTCTTCGTCGTGGTCGAGAAGCACGAGCGCCAGGCCCCGGGCGGCGAGCTGATGCGCGAACTCGGCCCCGAGGCCGACCGCGGCCCCGGCGACGAGCGCCCAGGGACCGTAGCGCGAACGAAAGGAGGGATCGGCGGACACGACGGCTGCCCCGCGGTCCTACTGCGGCGGGTGGCCCGCCGTCCAGCGCCGCGCTTGCGGGGGTCAGCTCTTCGCGCCGCCGCCCGCGTCGTGCTCGACCTGCCCGGCCGTCCGACCGGGCTCTCCGGGGCCGGCTGCGGTGGCGCCGTCGGGCCGGCTGCCGTCGTGCAGCGCCCGGCGGAAGTCGCGGATCGCCGTTCCGAGCCCCTTGCCGAGCTCGGGAAGCTGACCGGGCCCGAAGACGATCAGGACGACGGCGAGCACGAGCAGCAGGTGCATCGGCTGAATCAGGCCTTCGAGCATCGGGTTCCTCCCGCGACGCCCGCCTCACCGGCAGCGCGTCGAGCGCTCGCGGCCCGCGGAGCACGTGAGCCCGAGGTTGCGGGCGCAGAGGTCGCCGGCGCGCAGCACCCAGCCGAGCCGCGGCACGACCGCGATACCGGCGGCGCTCGGCCAGCTCCCCGCGGCGACGACATCGACGGCGGCGGCGTGGACCCGGACGACCAGACGTCGCAACCCGTTGGCGCTCGCGGCGGGCGTCTGGCCCGGGCGCAGCGAGTAGCGGAAGATCGTCCGGGCTCGGTTCGCATGGAAGGCCGACGCGGGCAGCGTGGCCTCGTAGAGCGTCGAGCCGTCGGCGCCGAGCACGTCGAGCGTGAGCCCGGTCTCGGCCGGATCGAGCGACCCCGTGGCCGTCAGAGAGGCGTGGGCGAAGAACCGCTGGCGGCGGGCGAGCGTGCGCAGCACGAGGGCATGCACGTCGAGGATCGCGGCGCCGCCGGGCGTGGCGGGCTGGCTCGCCGTGCAGGTTCCTCCGACGCACACCCCGGTGATGCAGGGATCCGCGGTCTGACAGAGCGTGCCGTCGGGCAGGGGCGTCGTCTCGCAGCCGGTGACGGGATCGCAGGTCTCGGTCGCACACGGGCCGGCGTCCTTCGTCTTCCCGTGATGCTCGTGGGGGGGCTCGGTCGTCGTCGTGGTCGTGCTCGTCGTGCTGGTGGACGAGGTCGAGGTCGGGGGCGGCGCCGTGGTGGTCGTGGGCGGCGCGGTCGTCGTGCTCGTCGACGTGGTGGAGGTCGTCGTGGTCGGGGGCCGGGTGGTGGACGTCGTGGATGTGGTGGAGGTCGTGGTGGCCCGTGGCCGGGTGGTCGTGGTCGTGCTGGTCGTCGTGGTGGTCGTCGGCGGACGCGTGGTCGTGGTCGTCGACGTCGTGGTTGACGTTGTCGTGCTCGTGGTGGTGGTCGGCGGCAGCGTCGTGCTGGTCGTCGTCGATGTCGTCGGCGGCGGCGCGCCGAGCGTCACCGCGCCGACCGTGACGTTGTCGAAGGTGTCCGTGCTCGTCACCGTGTTGTTGTGGCTGGTCACGGCGAGCCCCACGTACACCGGATCGGCGAGCGCGACCGTCTCGCTGTCGACCAGGGTCCACGTGGCGCCGTCGGGCGACACGTACCCGGTGAGCGTGCTGCCGGTGCGCACGAGCGCCACCCAGTACGGCGCCGTCGCCGCCGGCCCAAAGGTGTGCGTGGTGAGCCCCCCGGCCGTCGGGCGCCACTCGAAGTCGGTCCCGTTGCCCGGCGTGACGATCATCATCGCGTGGATCGACCCCGGCGTGAGATCCTGCCGGATCATCACGGCGGCCTTCGCCCAGGGATCGGTGTTCTGCTGCGTCACGACGCGCGCGACGATCTGGGCGTTCCCCGTCAGGGGCTGATAGACGTAGTGGAACGCGTCGGCGGTGTTCCAGATGTCGGTCCCCGAGCCGGTGATCGTGAAGGTCCCGCCCGTCCAGCTCGCGCTCCCCGCGATCCCCACGCTACCGACGTCCAGATCCGCCCACGGCGCCGGTAGCGTGCCGCCGGGGACGGTGGTGGTCGTGCTCGTGGTGGCCGGCGTCGTGGTCGTGGTCGCGGTCTGCGCCGGGACCGTGACCTCGTTCGAGAGCCCGCTCTCGCTTCCGTCGCTCGCGTAAGCCGTGACGGCGAACGCGTAGGCGAGCGAGGCGTCGAGGCCGGACACGAGGAAGCTCATGGTGCCGTCGGCCGCGGGGGTGGGCAGCCCCGCATCGAGCGGCGAGCCGTAGGCGGCGTCGACGGTCCGCGTGTAGACGTGATAGCCGGCGACGCCGCTCCCGGTGTCCGGCTGCCAGGTGACGTTCGCCGTGTAGGTCTGGGCCCGCGCCGGCAGCGGCGCTGCGCACAGCAGGCCCATCAGCCACCCTAGCCGCCACCACCGCGCACGCATCGATCGGAATGGGGGTCATCAAGAAGCGCTCCACGGCGGCGCCGCGTGTTCCCTGGATCGGCCGGAGGGCAGAGGCCGCCGCGGCCGCCGCATCCCGAACGGGAGAGCACACGACTGTCCGCGGTCCCTGCCGGACGCGCAGGCGTCTGGCGCGACGCTCGCCACGACGTCCGTCATGTTTGTGCAGCGGGGCAAGGCGACCCGGGCGGTCGACGTGAGCCCCGGCACGCCGCTGCCTGTGCCGGGCCGCAGGCTCCCGCCCGCGGCGACGAAAATGTGCGTCCGGCCGGGACGTCGCGCGCCGCCGCCAAAGCTGCTAACAAAGCAGGCCGTGACGCGGACGTGCCTGCACTGCGTGCTCGCGCGGGCGCTGCGCGCGGAAGCGCCGGGGCTGGCGCGCGCGCGGGTCGAGGTGATCGTCCGGCGGTCGGGGCCGCTCCTCCTTCCGCGGCCGGGGGGCGCGATCTATCGCGCGCTGCGCGGCCTCCTGCGCGAGGCGGGGAGGCTCGGGGCCGGCGGCCGGGTGAAGGTCGCGGTGCACGATTTCGTCGGCAAGAGCCACGTCGAGGTGGCGGCGACCGTCGTCGCCGGCGGTCGGGTGCGGCTGCTCGGGCGGGCCTTCGCGCGCCACGCCGAGGGAAGCCTCGGCGGCGGCTTCCTGGAAGGCCTCGGCGGAGCGTGAGCCGTGCGACCGGCGCTCCCCGGGAGGCCACCGGGCGGTTCGCCGCCCTCGTGGCCACGGGGATCCTCCTCAGCCGCATGGCCGGCTTCGTCCGCCAGCACTTCCTCGCTCGCTACCTCGGTCTCTCGGACGCGGCGGACGCGTTCAACGCCGCCTTCAAGATCCCCAACTTCCTCCAGAACCTCTTCGGCGAAGGCGTGCTCTCGGCGTCGTTCATCCCGGTCTACGCCCGCCTGCTCGCCGAGGAGGACGAGCGGGAGGCGACGCGCGTCGCGGGGGCGGTGGGCTCGCTGCTCGCGCTGGTCACCGCCGCGCTCGTGCTGCTCGGCGTGCTCGCCACGCCGCTGCTCATCGGCGCCGTCGCCCCCGGGTTCACGGGCGCGAAGCGCGCGCTCACGATCACGTTGGTGCGCATCCTGTTCCCGGGCGCGGGGCTCTTCGTGCTCTCGGCCTGGTGCCTCGGCATCCTCAACAGCCACCGCCGCTTTTTGCTCTCGTACGCGGCGCCGATCGTCTGGAACGTCGCGATCATCGTCGCGCTCCTGTGGTGCGGCGGGCGCCTCGGGCAGTTCCCGCTCGCGGTCGTGGCGGCGGGCGCCTCGCTCGTGGGCGCGGCGCTCCAGTTTCTCGTCCAGCTGCCGACGGTGATGCGGCTGCTCGGGCGCTTCGTTCCCGCGCTCGACACCGTCTCGGCCAACGTCCGCACCGTGGTGCGCAACTTCGGCCCGGTGTTCGTCGGGCGGGGCGTGGTGCAGATCAGTGCCTACGTGGACACCGTGATCGCGAGCCTGCTGCCGGCGGGCGCCGTGGCCGCGATCACCAACGCCCAGATCCTCTACGTCCTGCCGGTGAGCCTGTTCGGTATGTCGGTCTCGGCGGCGGAGCTGCCGGCGATGTCCGGGACCGTCGGCGGGCAGCAGGAGGTCGCGCACGAGCTGCGTGCCCGGCTCGACGCGGGGCTGCGCCGGATCGCCTTCCTCGTGGTGCCGTCGGCGATGGCGTTCCTCGCCATCGGCGACGTGCTGGCCGGCGCCCTCTTCCAGGCGGGACGGTTCACGCGCGCGGATTCGGTATACGTGTGGGGAATCCTCGCGGGCTCGGCCGTCGGGCTCGTGGCCTCGACGCTCGGGCGGCTCTACGCGTCGACGTACTACGCGCTGCGCGACACGCGCACGCCGCTACGCTTCGCGGTCGTGCGCGTGGCGCTGACGACGGTTCTCGGCGTGCTCTGCGCGCTCCCGCTGCCGCCGCTGCTCGGCCTCGATCCCAAGTGGGGCGCGGCGGGGCTCACCGCGTCGGCGGGCGTGGCGGGGTGGGTCGAGTTCGCGCTGCTCCGGCACACGCTCAATCGGCGTGTCGGGCCGACGGGGCTGCGGGCGGCGTTCGTCGCGCGGCTGTGGGCGGCGGCGGGGCTCGCCGCGGGCGTGGCCTGGGGGATCAAGCTCCTCGTCGGCACCGCGCACCCGCTCGGGCTCGCCCTGGTCGCGGTCGGACCCTACGGCGTCGTGTACTTCCTCGCCGCTGCCGCGCTCGGCCTGCGCGAGGGGCGTCTCGTGCTCGCCAGGCTCCCGCTGCTCGGCGGCCGGTTCTGAGCGCGCCGGTTCAGCGGCGGGCGACCCGCGGCTGCGAGCGCAGGAGCACCCGCTCGCCCGCTCGCGCCACGACCGCGTAGGGTCCGGGGACGAGCGCGGCCTCGTCGCCCGGCGCGGCGACGTCGTCGGAGACGAAGAGCGCGGGCCCGTCGCGCCAGACGCGCGCGAGCTCGGCGCGCGGCGTGAACAGCCGCTCCGTGCGGCCGGCGAGGAAGGTGGGCGGCACCCAGCCGGGCGGCGCGAGCAGCGCCACGTAGCGACGCGTGTAGAAGTCGAGGCCGCCGCAGAGCTGGTACTCGTCCGGGGCGCGGAAGAACACGGGCGTGTCGGCCGGGAAGTCGGCGCGGATCGTCTCGGCAAAGCGCCGCCACGAGAACAGCGGCTCGACCCGCTCGTGGGCGATCTGCACGAACCCGAAGAGGGTGGCCGCCGTGGCCGCGGCGGTGAGCGTGGCGACCGCCGCCCGCCGCCGCACGAGGCAGAGGGCCGTCGCGCCGAGGCCGAGGGCGAGCGTGGCGGCCGCCGGGCGGCCGAGCCGGGCGACGCCGTAGGCGAGGAGCGTCGGATCGAGCCGGGCGATGAGGGGCGCCGGATCGCGGAGCGCGGCGGCGAGGGCGGCCGCGGCGACGGCCGCCGGCGGGAGCACGCTCCAGCCGAGGCCCACCCGGGCCTGCCCGCGGGCCGAGTCCGCGAGCAGGAGGCCCACCACGAGGGCAACCGCGGGCAGCGCGGGCAGGGAGTAGTGCTCGAGCCGCGATGCGGCCAGCGAGAAGAACACGAGGACGACGGCGATCCACGCCAGCGGCAGCCGCAGCGCCGGCCGCCGGCCGAGCGTGCGTGCCGCGTGGATCAGCGCGGCGGGCAGCAACAGGCCCCAGGGCAGCGCGCGCACCACGAACATCGTCCAGAAGAAGCCGAGCGTGTCCGGGATCGAGTCGCGCGGGAGCTTCGCGTCGAAGAAGAAGAGGAGGTGCTGGTTCACCACGTAGTCCCAGAGGAAGCCGGGCGTCCGCTCGGCGACGAGCAGGTGCCAGGGGACGACGACGACGGCGAGCACCAAGACGCCGAGCGGCGCGCGCAGCGCCCGGAGGCGGGCGGCAATCGTCCGCACGCCGAGCTCGCCCGCGGCGATCTCGGCGAGGCCGATCGCGCCGCCCGGCAGCAGCACGGCGAGGAGCCCCTTGTCGAGGACCCCGATGCCGATGGTCGCCCAGAACGCGAGCGCAGCGGCCGTGCCACCCCCGCGGCGCAGGCGCACGTAGCAGTAGAGCGCGAGCGTCACGGCGAGCATCAACGCCATGTCCGCGCGCAGCATCCGCGCCTCGACGAGGAAGCCGAGGCTCGTGGCGAGCACCACGGCCGCCGCCACGCCGGCCGTCTCGTCGAAGAGCGCGGCGCCGAGCAGCCCGGTGAGGGCGACGGTCGCCAGCGCCGCGAGCGCCGGCCACACGCGCGCATACTCGGTCGGGCCGGCGAGCGCGAAGACGCTCGCCGGCAGCCAGTACATGAGCGGCGGCTTGGTGAGGAACGGCTCGCCGTTCATCCGCGGGACGAGCCAGTCGCCGGTCGCCACCATCTCGCGCGCGGGCTCGGCGAACATCCCCTCGGTGTCCGAGAAACCCGGCCGGTCGAGCCGCCAGGCGAGAAGCGGGACCGCGAGCGCGAGGACGAGCGCGAGCCGCCCGCTCATGCGCCCCAGTACGTGGTGGCCCAGAGCTGGAACATGACGAGCGTCCAGAGCTCCTTGCGGTGGTTGGCGAGGCCGCGCCGGTGGCGTTCCCAGAGGGTGGAGACCACGGTGGCGTCGAAGAGCCCCTGCCGGCGGAGCCGGCTCGGGGCGAGGAGGTCGCTGGCGAGGTGGCGCAGCTCGCCGCGCAGCCAGGCGCCGGTGGGCACCCCGAAGCCGTGCTTGGGGCGGCGCACGACTGCGGGCGGCAGGAAAGCCCGGGCAGCGCGGCGCAGCAGCGGCTTGGTCCGCCAGAGGCCCCGGCGCACGCGGGCCGGAAGGCCGAGCGTGTACTCGACGAGGCGACGGTCGAGGAAGGGGGCGCGGACCTCGAGGGCCGCGGCCATGGAGGCCCGGTCGGCCTGCACGAGGTTGTCCTCGGAGAGGTAGTAGATCAGGTCGAGCGCGGTCGCGACGTCGCTCGCGGAGTCGGGCCGCAGGGCCGCGAGGCGGCTGTAGGCGTCGGCGTAGGGGTCGAGGGTACCGAGGCGGTCGCGGACCTCCGGCGTGAGGACGCGGTGGAGGGCGTCGGGCGGGAAGCTGCCCATCCAGCGGAGGTGGCGTTCGGCGGCGGGCCGGGCCGCGTCGGCGACGAAACGGCGGAGCGCGAAGTCGAAGCTCAGGTAGCGGTGCGAGGTGGGTAGGCGTTCGACCGCGGCGGTGAGCAGGCGGCGCAGGCGGGCGGGCAGCCGGCGGTACGCCGACGCGGCGACGTGCGCGGTCTGCGTGGGATAGCCGCAGAAGAGCTCGTCGCCGCCGTCGCCCGAGAGCACGACCGTCACCTCCCGGCGCGCGTGGCGGGCGAGGAGGACCGCGGGCAGGACGGTGGGGTCGGCGAAGGGCTCGTCGAAGATGCGCGCTACCTCGGGGAGCAGCGCCGGGGCGTCGGCGGCGCGCAGCACGACCTCGTGGTGCTCGGTGCCGAGCTGGCCGGCCACGGCGGCGGCCTGGCGGCGCTCGTCGTAGGTCGCCTCCTCGAAGCCGATGGCGAAGGTCTTCACGGGGCGCGAGGAGGCGGCGGCGGCGAGCGCGGTGACCAGGCTCGAGTCGAGCCCGCCGGAGAGAAACGTGCCCCATGGGACGTCGCACACGAGACAGCGGCGCACGGCGGCGTCGAGCAGCGCGAGCGCGTGGTCGGCCGCCTGCTGGCGGCGGGGCTCCACACCCCAGGGATGCGGCAGCCGCCAGTACGCCTCGAGCGTCTCCCGGCCGTCGGCGGCCAGCGTCATCCGGTGCGCCGGAGGCAGCTTGCGTACCTGGCGGAAGATCGCCTGCGGGGCGGGGACGTACTCGAAGGCGAGGTAGTGCGCGAGCGCGGGCCAGTCGAGGTCGCGCGAGACCTCGGGATGGACCAGGAGCGCCTTCAGCTCCGAGGCGAAGAGGAAGCCGTGCGGCAGCCGCACGTAGTACAGCGGCTTCTCCCCGAAGCGGTCGCGCGCGAGGAAGAGCTGCCGGCGCCTCGCGTCCCAGAGCGCGAACGCGAACATGCCCTCGAGGTGCTCGAGGCAAGCGGTGCCGTGCTCCTCGTAGGCGTGCAGGATGACCTCGGTGTCGGTGCGCGAGGCGAAGCCGTGGCCGCGGCGGCCGAGGTCCTCGCGGAGCGCCTCGGCGTTGTAGATCTCACCGTTGGCGACCAGGTGCAGCGTGCCGTCCTCGTTGGTGAGCGGCTGATGGCCGGCGACCAGGTCGTTGATGCGCAGCCGCCGCGCCGTGAGCCCGACGTCGCCGTCGGTCCAGGTGCCGTGCTCGTCGGGTCCCCGGTGCGTGAGCGCCTCGCCCATGCGCTCGAGCACCGCGCGCGCCGCCGGTGCGCGTCCGTCGAAGCCGAGGATGCCTGCGATGCCGCACATGACGTCAGGTCCCCCGAGCTTCCGTCGGCAAGGCGTATGGCACCGGATCGCGCGCATTGCAACACGCGGGTCCGCGGGCGCCGCCTTTACGAGGCGGCCCGCTTCTGCGAAGGGAGGCCCTCTCGATGCGAGGTCCGGCGGCGGTCGTGCTCGTGCTCGTCGCGGCGGCTCCCGTCGCCTCCGCGTCGGCGTGGACGCGGATCGGCGATGCCCTGCGGGCGCTGCTGCCGCGCCGCGCCGCCGACGAGCCTTGCCCGCTCGGCCCCCTGGTGCGCGGGCAGGCGGAGCCGGGAGCCAAGGACGTCGTGATCCCGGCGCGAAAGCGGGCGTGGGAGGCGTCGCTCGGCGGCGAGGAGGCCGCCCGGCCCTTCGTGCGCGCGCGGCTCTCGGGCTGGCCGGGGCGCCTCCTCGCCGATCGCGGCACGCTCCCGGCCGCGGACCGCGACTTCGTGCTCCGTCTCGCGCGCGACACCTGGGCGGGGCTCGAGGCGTTCACCGACCGCGAGGACCACCTGCCGGTCGACCACGTCCGCCTCGCGGCGGACCCGCGCGAGGCGCGCGTCGGGGACTACACGAACGTGACCACCGTCGGGCTGCGCATGCTCGCGATCGTCGCCGCCGAGCGGCTCGGCTTCATCGGCGCCGACGGCGCGATCGCGCGCCTGCGCGCGCTGCTCGCGACCCTCGACGGCCTCGAGAGCTACCGCGGCTTCTTCTACAACTACTACGACACGACCTCGCGCGAGCGCACGAGCAACTTCGTCTCGTTCGTCGATTCCGCCTGGCTCGTCGCGGGGCTGATGGTGGCGCGGTCGACGTTTCCGGCGCTGGGTGAGGCGTGCACGCGGCTCATCGCGCGGCAGGACTTCCGCTTCTTCTACGACGCCCACGCCGGGAAGATGACCCACGGCTACTGGGTCCAGCGCGGCGCGCCCTCCGCCTACCATTACGGCATGCTCTACGCCGAATCGCGGCTCGGCAGCCTGATCGCGATCGGTAAGGGCGACGTCCCCGAGGAGCACTGGTTCCGCATGGTGCGCACGTTTCCGCCGCGCTGTGCGTGGCAGAGCGCGACCCCGCAGGGCCGGCGGCGCAAGACGGTGCGGGGGCACGCGCTCACCGGCGGGTGGTACGCATGGCGCGGCACGCGCTACGTGCCCTCCTGGGGCGGCAGCATGTTCGAGGCGCTGATGCCGACGCTCGTGCTCGACGAGGCGCGCTGGGCGCCCGACAGCCTCGGCGCCAACGACGCGGCGCACGTGCTGGTCCAGCGGCGCTGGGCGCTCGAGGTGCTCGGCTACCCGGTCTGGGGTCTCTCGCCCTCGCGTATCCCGGGGGGCGGCGGCTATGCGGAGTACGGCGTGAAGGTGCTGGGCGCGCTCGGCTACGAGTCGGGCGCGGTCACGCCGCACGCCGCTGCCCTCGCGCTCGCGGTCGCGCCGGGCGACGCCGTCGCCGACCTCCGCCGGCTGGCCGAGCGCTACGACGCCTACGGCGAGTACGGCTTCTACGACGCGGTCGATCCCATCGGCGGCGACGTGGCGGACGTCTATCTCGCTCTCGACCAGGCGATGACGCTCGTCGCCGCCGCCAACTGGCTCGTGCCCCACTGCATCCAGGAGCGCTTCGCCGCCGATCCGATCGCCGCCCGCGTGCTGCCGCTGCTCGGCGCGGAGCGGTTCTTCGACTGACCCGATGGCGCGCGTCACGCTCGAGCAGGTCGAGAAGGTCTACGCGGACGGCACGCGGGCGCTCACCGACTGCACGCTCGCGGTGGAGGATGCCGAGCTCGTCGTGGTCGTGGGCCCGTCGGGCTGCGGCAAGTCGACGCTGCTGCGGCTCGTGGCCGGCCTCGAGGAGCCGACGCGGGGGACGCTGCGCATCGGCGACGTGGTCGCCAATGCGGTCGCGCCCCAGCGGCGCAACGTCGCGATGGTGTTCCAGGACTACGCGCTCTACCCGCACCTGAGCGCGCGCCGCAACCTCGAGTTCCCCCTGCGCATGCGCCGGCTCGCCCGCGACGAGGTGCGCCGGCGCGTCGAGCAGGTGGCGGCGCTGCTCGACATCGGCCCGCTGCTCGAGCGCCTGCCGCGGCAGCTCTCGGGCGGACAGCGCCAGCGCGTCGCGATGGGGCGAGCGCTGGTGCGCGAGCCGGCCGCCTTCCTGCTCGACGAGCCGCTCTCGAACCTCGACGCCCGGCTGCGCGCCCAGGTGCGGGCCGAGATCCTCGAGATCCAGCGGCGCACCCGCACGACGATGCTCTACGTCACGCACGATCAGGTGGAGGCGATGACCCTCGGCGACCGCATCGCGGTCCTCGACCGGGGGCGACTCCAGCAGGTGGCGCCCCCTCGCGCGCTCTACGACCACCCTGCCAACGCGTTCGTCGCCGGCTTCATCGGCAACCCGCCGATGAACCTGTTCGCCACGCGGCTCGTGCCGCGCGACGGCGGGCTCGTGCTCACGCTCGGCGGCGCGGCGGTGGAGATCGCGCCGCCGGCCGCGGCGGCCGAGCGCGTGCGGGGCCTCGTGGGTGCGCCGCTCACGGCGGGCGTGCGCCCGGAGGCGCTGCGGCTCGGGGCCGACGGGGTGCCGGCCGCGGTCGCGCACGTCGAATGCCTCGGGCACGAGTCGCTGGTCCACGTGCGCGCGGGCGACGTGGCGCTCGTGGTGCGCGTTCCCGGCATGCCGGCGCTCGCCCGCGGGGCGCCGGTGGGGGTGGCGATCGACCCCGCCCGCGTCCACCTCTTCGACGCCGACGGCCGCGCGCTCAGCGGCTAGCACCGCCGCCGAGCACGAGGCGCACCCGATGCGCGGCGCCGTCGGCGGCGAGCAGGATCCGGGCGGCGCCGTCCTCGACCACGGCCGGCACGCCGTCGACCTCGGCCGCGGTGACGCGCCGTGCGCGACGCCGCGGATTCTCCACCGCGATCGTGTAGCGTGTGCGGCCGTCGGGCAGCCGCAGGCGCACGGCGAACCCCGGCCAGGCGTCGGGGATGCAGGGGCGGACCCACAGCGTGCGGCCCTCCTCGATCCGCAGCCCGAGCACCGCCTCGAGCGCGACGCGCAGCATCCAGCCCGCCGAGCCCGTGTACCACGTCCAGCCGCCGCGGCCGACGTGCGGAACGACGCCGTAGACGTCGGCGGCGACGACGTAGGGCTCCACCTGATAGACCGCCAGCGCCGCGGGGTTGCGCGAGTGCCAGACGGGGCCGATGCGCTCGAGGAGCGCCGCGGCGCGCTGCCGGCGCCCGAGCCGCGCGAGGGCGGCGACCACCCAGAGCGCCGCGTGGGTGTACTGTCCTCCGTTCTCGCGGATGCCGGGTCCGTACCCCTTGATGTAGCCGGGGTCGTGCGCCCCGCGGTCGAAGGGCGGAGCGAGGAGGCGGACCAAGCCCCGGCGGTCCGAGATGAGCTCGCGCTCGACGGTATCCATGGCTCGCGCCGCGCGCGCGGCCGGCGCCGCGCCGGAGAGCACGGCCCAGGCCTGCGCGAGCGCGTCGATTCGGCACTCGTCGCTCGCCGCCGAGCCGAGCGGCGTGCCGTCGTCGTAGTAGGCGCGCCGGTACCACGCGCCGTCCCAGCCGGCCGTCTCGAGGGCCGCGCGCAGCGCGCCGCGGTAGGCGCGGTAGCGCGCGGCGCGCGCGCGGTCGCCGCGGCGCCGGCAGAGCGGGAGGAAGTCGCCGAGCACGGCGTAGAGGAAGAAGCCGAGCCACACGCTCTCGCCGCGGCCCTCCCGCCCGACGCGGTTCATGCCGTCGTTCCAGTCCCCCGTGCCCATCAGCGGCAGGCCGTGCGCCCCGCGGGTGAGGGCGCGGTCGAGGGCGAGGCAGCAGTGCTCGTAGAGGTCCGCGCGCACGCGGCTCCGGGTGGGCGTGAGGTAGGCCTCGTCCTCGCCGGGCGCGAGCGCGCGTGCGGCGACGAACCCCGCCCGCTCGTCGAGGACGCCCCAGTCGCCGGTCGTGCGCACGTAGTGCGCGGTGAGGTAGGGGAGCCACACGAGGTCGTCGGAGAAGCGGGTGCGCGTCCCCGACCCGCCCGGATGCCACCAGTGCAGGACGTCCCCCTCGGGGAACTGGTGCGCCGCGTGCAGGACGAGCTGCGCGCGCGTGAGGTCCGGGCGGTGGTGGACGAGCGCGGCGGCGTCCTGGAGCTGGTCACGGAAGCCGAATGCGCCGCCCGCCTGGTAGAAGGCCGAGCGCCCCCAGAGCCGGCAGGCGAGCGTCTGATAGGGAAGCCAGCCGTTCACGAGCGCGTCGATCGCGGCCGACGGAGTCTCGACCTGTACCGCCTCGACCGTCTCGCGCCAGAACGCCCGGACGCGCGCGAGGGCACGGTCGACCGCGCCGGGGGTGCGGTAGCGCGCGACGAGCCGCAGCGCCGCGCGCCGGTCGACCGCCTCGCCGAGCACGACGGCGCACGCGGCCGTCTCTCCCGGCCGCAGGCGCAGCGTCACCTGGAGCGCGGCGCACGGGTCGAGGCCGAGGCCGGTGCGCCCGTCGAGCCGAGCGGCCGCCTCGAGCGCGGCGGGGCATGCGGGGGTGCCCCGCCGGCCGAGGAAGGCCGTGCGGTCGCCGGTGACCGCGAGACGCGCACCGGGCGGCGCGGCCGCGGCGGCGAACGCGACCGCGCCGGCGCGCGGGCGGTCGGCGAGGAGAACGCCGGCGCGCGCATCGAAGGTGGTGCGCACCCGGCCCCGCGTCTCCTCGGGCAGCGTGCCGAGCACCAGGTGGAAGTAGGCGAAGAGCGAGATGCGCCGGGGCGCGGCGCTCACGTTGCGCAGGGTGACGCGGAGCACCTTCACCGGGTCCCCGCGGGGCACGAAGACGGACGTCTCCTGCGCGAGATCGTGGCTCGAGTGCCGCCAGCGCGTCCAGCCGAAGCCGTGGCGGACCTCGTAGGGGGCGGCCGCGGGTGTCGGGCCGGGCAGCGGCGACCAGAAGAGGCCGCGGTCCTCGTCGCGGATCCAGAGCGCCTCGCCGTGCGGGTCGGCGACCGGATCGTTCGACCAGGGGGTGAGCCGATTCAGCCGGCTGTTGCGGCTCCAGGTGCAGGCGGCCCCGGCCTCGCTCACGAGGCAGCCGAACTCCTCGGCGGCGATCACGTTCACCCAGGGCATGGGCGGCCGCGCCGGCGGATCGAGCCGGATCACGTACTCGCGCCCGGCGGCGGCGAAGCCGCCCCGGCGGCCGTCGAACGCCGGGCCGGGAAGCGGCGGCGGCGGCGCGGGATGCCAGCGGCGGCGCGCGCGCGGCGCGGCGGTTCGCGCGCGCCGGCGGACGCGGTGGGCGAGCCCGCTGCGCAGTCGGTCGGGATCGAGGCCCTTGGCCCGCCAGTACGCGTCGGCGGCGCCGCGTCCGAGGGCGCGCACGCGCGCGAGGGCCGCCGCGTCGACCGCATACGGGGCCGCGTAGAGCACCGCGCCGGCGCACTCCTCGAGCGCCGCGGCGTCCGCGGCGGCGAGCCCGAGGCGCGCCCGGAGCGCGCGCTCGGCCGTCGCGGCCGCGGCGAAGGCGCCGTCGGCCGCCCCGGCGGCGGCGTGACGTGCGGCGAGCGCCAGGGCGTCGGCCCGCGTATCTGCCGCCCCGAGGACGAGGACCAGATCGACGGACGCGCCCGGCGCGAGCAGGACCGTGCGGCGGAGCGCGAGCACGGGGTCGAGCACCGTGCCGACGGTGCCCGAGAGTTGCGCGCGGCTGCACAGCGCCCGAGGCGCGGCGAGCAGGCGGCCGCGGCCGAGGAAGCGCGCGCGGTCGGTCTCGCAGGCGAGCCGGCCGGGCCCGGCGAGCGCGGCCGCTATCCACGCCCGCGGCTCGCCCGCGCCGCGCGGCCGGCGGCGGGCGAGCAGCACACCCTCGGCCGCAGCCAGCTCGGTTTCGACGAAGAGCTTGGCGAACGCCGGATGCGCGACGTGGGCGGAGCGCTCGGCGAGCACCACCTCGGCGTACGTCGTGACCTCCACCCGGCGCACACGCCGGCTCCGATTGCGCAGACGGACTCGGCGGACCTCCACGTCCGCGCCGGGCGGCACGGCGACCTCGAGCGCCGCCGCGATCCCGCGCGTGCGCCGCGTGATCACGACCCGCCCCGGGGCGACGCGCGCCTCCGTGGGCCGCCCCGGCGTCGCGCACGGCTGCTCGCCGAGCGACCAGAAGGCCCCATCGTCGAGGTCGCGCAGGTAGACGAACACCCCGTCGGCGTCCGTGGTCGGGTCGGCTGCCCAGGCGGTGAGCGCGAGGCCCCGCCAGGTGGAGCAGCCGGTGCCGGCGGCGGTGAGGAGCACCGTGTAGCGGCCGTTGGAGAGCAGCCGCGCGTGCGGCAGCGGGTCGTCGAGCCGCTCGAAGCCGTACGGCGCCACCCTGGTAGACCCTAGGAGCCCCTAGTAGCTCAGCACGACGTCGGCCGGCGCCCGCGCAACGACGGCCTGGCCCGCGGTGAAGGTGTCGACGGCCTGTCCGTCGACCGTCACCGCGCGCAGCGGCCGGTCGAGCGGCGAGACGACCACGATCTTCCCGGGCGGCACGACCACGTCGCCGCCGAGGCGCAGGCGCACCGTGTCCGGCCCCTCGGCTCGCAGGCTGTAGCTGAGCACGCCGTAGTACGTCGGCAAACGCTTGACGGCGACGCCGGGCGCGGCCGTGACCCACGCCGCGGGGACGCCGGCGCCGAGCACGAGGGCGCCGTCGGCCTCGCGCTCGTAGGCGAAGAGCGTGCGCGCCGAGCGGATGAACTCGGCGCCCACCCACGTGTGCGGCATGTCACCGATGAAGCGCGCGGCTGCCGGGTCGCGCCCCGCGATCTCCGCCCATTCGTTCCAGCCGACCGGTCTCCGGTCTGCGAGCAGCCAGTCGAGCAGCGTGATCGCGCGGCTGCGCTCGCCGAGCAGCACGAGCGCGCCGACGTTGCGCACCTCGTAGGGCGAGTAGGCGTCCCAGGTCGTGTCCGCGCGCCGGCGCTCGAACTCCTCCCAGTAACGATCGAAGGTCCGCCGCAGCGCGGGCTCGGGTAGGCCGTCCAGGTCGCCGCCGGGCGTGAGCGCGATCGCCGTCGAGGTGGGGTCGAAGTCGCCGAGCTCGACCGAGCCGGGGACGTAGTCGATGCCGCGGTCGACGAGGGTACGCGCGATCGAGGCGCCGAGCGTCTGGCGGAACGCGTCCCGCAGCGCCGCGAACTTCGCCGCGTGCCCGTCGTCGCCGACGGCCACGGCGAGCATCGCGGCGTCGGTGAGGCCGCGCAGCGCGAAGAAATCGTCCCAGTAGGAATGGACCGGATGCGCCGAGTATCCTTCGTGGCTGATCGACTCGGGCAGCAGGCCGTAGAAGGCCTGCTTGTCCGGCGCCCGGTACTCCTCGGTGAGGCGCCGCTTGCGCAGGCCCTCGAGGTACTCGACCGCGTGCACCACTTGCGGCCAGAGATCGTTGACGAGCCCAACGTCGTGGGTGAAGCGGTAGTACTCGGCGATCGCGTAGACGAAGGCCCCCGGGCTGTCGTGCTCCGGCACGGGGTCGGCGCCCCGCCGGTCGACGCAGCACGGCACCTTGCCGTCGGGGAACTGGTAGGCCGCATACCAGCGCAGGAAGTCGCGCACGACGTCGGGGAAGCCGGTCTCGAGGAGCGCGGTCGCCATGAGCGCGCCGTCGCGGATCCACGAGCGCGCGTAGTTGCGCGGGCCCGGGCGGAGCGCGGGGCCGTCGCGGTTGATCAGGATGTAGGCGACGTTCGTCCGCAGCGTTTGCGCCACCGCGTCCGCGGCGGGCGGCAGCGTGAGATCGACGCGGTCGAGCAGCCGCTCCCAGTACTGCTCGGCCTGCTCCTGGCGCTCGGCGACGAAGCCGGGCGCGCTCTCCGCGGTGAGCCCGGCCGGCGTGAGCAGGTGGGGCTCCTGGAAGGGGATCGCGAGGTCGACCTCGGCGTGCGCCTTCGGCTCGAGGTAGAGGTTGTACTGAAAGGCGCCGGAGGCGAAGCCGAAGGGGTCGGTGACCTCGGTCCGGGGCGGCACGGTGCCGCGGGCGAGGAAGTGCATCACCCGGCCCTCCTCGAAGGTGGCCGCGCCGAAGTAGTCGGGGGGCGTGAGCGACACGACGGCGCGATCCTGATCGACCCAGGCCGTGCGCCCGTCGAAGCGGATCTCCCGGATGTGGGTGACGCCGCCCGGCGCGTTCACGGTCTGCCAGGGCGGATTGACCTGGAAGGGACGGATGGCGAGCATGAGCTCGACCGGCTGCCCCCGCTCGCCGCGGTTCTCGACCCGATAGCGCGCGTAGAGCGTCGCCTTGCCGGGCTGGCCGGCGGCGAAGGCGGTGGTGGTGAGGGTGAGGTCGCCGTGGTCCCAGACCACCGAGGGGATCGGCAGCGAGCCGGCGTCGAGCTGCTGGCTCGTCCGCACCGCGTCCCAGGTGATCAGGCCCGCGTCGGTGTGGAGGAACGGCTCGATCGAGAAGGCGCCGCGGTCGACCTCGAGCATGCCCTCCTCGTTCAGCAACGCCTGCTTGCCGTCGCCGTCGACGCCGACGACCGTCCAGTAGGTCTGCCGCCCGTAGAGGTACTTCGGATACATGCCGGCCGGCGCGTCCCGCGCGATCGCCTCGAAGAAGCGGTTCGGCGAGGCCGAGAAGTCGACCGGCTCGACGGCCAGCGCCCGGATGCCGTAGCCGCGGCCGCGGCTGCTGTGCTGCATCAGCAGCCGCACGAAGCGCGACTCGGCGTCGGGCATATAGATGTAGTCGCGGCCCCCGTGCCCGGTGACGGTGTGATAGGCCGTCGTCCAGGCGGCGCCGTCGTTCGACACCTGCACGTCGAACGCCGTCGCGTAGTCCTCCGCGTCCCAGTCGATCACCAGCCCCCCGAACTCGCGGTTGCGGCGGAAGTCGACCGTCAGCCACTGCTCGCGCGGCACCGGCTCGCTCTCCCAGCCCGTCGCCCGCCCGCCGTCGAGCACGAGGGCGGGATCGTGGCCGGCGGCGCTGGTGGAGGCCTGCACGTCGGGCACGCCGTCGGGGCCGGCGGGCTCACGGGGCTCGAACTCGAGGTCGCCGATCCAGATCGAGCCGCTGCCGCCCTCGCCGGCCGAGATCGCGATCTCGATCGCGCCGACCTGCTTGAGGTCGCCGCCCGGGCCCCAGGCGAAGGCGATGCGCGACTTGCGGATGGTCACCCGCTGCCAGTCGCGCGGGAAGGCGTAGTCCCGCTGATCGTCCCACCAGACGTTGCGGCCGCGGGCGTCGACCAGCTTGAACTCGAAGTTGTTCGGGTGGGCCTCACCGCGGAGGTCGAAGCTGAAGGCGTAGTTCTCGGGCAGCGTGAGCGAGACCGCCTTGCGCACGATCACGTAGCCGCCGCCGCCGTTCAAGTCGAAGCCGATGCGCATCGCCATCCCGTGCGGCCCGGGCTCCTGGGTGAGCCAGACGTGCGTCCCTTCCGACGCAGTCGCCGTCCAGCCCTCGAGGCTCTGGAAGTCGTCGAGCACGACTTTCTCCGCCCGCGCCGGTGCGGCGGCGACGGCGATGAGGAGCGCCGCGGCGAGCGTTGCGCGCACCGGGCTACTCCTTCACCCCGCCCGCGAGCACGCCGGCGACGTAGTAGCGCTGGAGCGCGAGGAAGAGCACGACCACCGGCAGGACCGTGAGCACCGCCCCGGCCGTCATCAGCTCGACGTCCTGGACGTGCTCGCCGGCGAGGCTCGCGAGCGCCACCGGCAGCGTGTAGCGGTCGCGGTCGGCGAGCACGATGAGCGGCCACATGAAGTCGTTCCACGCGCCCATGAAGGTGAACAGCGCGAGCGTGACCAGGACGGGCGCGCACAGCGCGAGGGCGATCGAGCGATAGACGCGCAGCTCGCCGGCGCCGTCGATGCGGGCCGCGTCGAGCACCCCGTCGGGGATGCCGAGCGCGTACTGCCGGACGAGAAAGATGCCGAAGACGCTCGCGAGCCCGGGCACGAGCACGCCGCAGTAGGTGTCGACCAGGCCGAGGGCGCGCACGAGCAGGAAGAGCGGCAGCATCGCGACCTGGCCCGGGATGACGAGCGCCGAGAGGAGCAGGCCGAAGAGGCGGTCGCGCCCCGCGAAGCGCAGCTTGGCGAAGGCATAGCCGGCCATCGAGTCGAGCGCGACGGCGATCAGCGTGACCGCGAGGGCGATCCCGGCGCTGTTGAGGAGGCAGCGGCCGATCTCGAGGCGGGTGAAGAGCGTGCGGTACTGCGCGAGCGTGGGTGCGCGGGGCAGCAGGTGCAGCGGGAGGACGCTCGCTTCGCCGCTCGCCATGAACGAGGCCGACACCATCCAGAGCAGGGGAACGAGCGTGAGCGTGGCGAGCGCGGCGAGGGCCGCGTGCAGCGCGACGATCGTCGCCGCACGTCTCATCGCGCGCCCCCAGAGCCGCTCGTTGCGAGGCGGAGGTCGCCGCGGCGCAGGCGGAGCTGGAGGACCGTGAGCGCGAGGACGATCCCGAAGAGCACGAAGGCGATCGCGGAGCCGGCGCCCATGTTCCACCACCGGAACCCCTCTTCGTACATGAGGAGGGCGACGCTGAGCGTGCTGTCGCCCGGGCCCCCCTGGGTCATCACGTAGGGCTCGGCGAAGAGCTGAAAGTAGCCGATCAGCGTGATGACCGCGACGAACACGAACGTCGGCGCGAGCATCGGCAGGGTCACGCGCCGCAGCCGCTGCCACGCCCCCGCGCCGTCGAGCCGCGCGGCCTCGTCGAGCTGCGCGGGAATGCCCTGGAGGCCGGCGACGAAGATCAGCATGTTGAAGCCGAAGTTCTTCCAGACGGCGAGCAGGATGATCGCGGGCATCGCCCAGCGGGGATCGCCGAGCCAGTCGATCGGTCCGACGTGCACCAGCCCGAGCAGGTGGTTCAGCAGCCCGAAGCGTGGCTGGTAGAGGAACCGCCAGACCACGGCCACGGCCACGAGCGTCGTCACCACGGGCAGGAGAAAGACGGTGCGGAAGAGCCCCTTGAGCCGGACGAGCCTCGCCTCGACGAGGAGCGCCACGCCGAGCGACACGGTCACCGACAGCGGTCCGCCCACGAACACGAAGTACGCGGTGTTGCGCAGCGCGGTCCAGAAGCGCGCGTCGGCGAGCAGGTGGCAGTAGTTGGCGAGCCCGACCACGCGCAGCCGCGCAAGGTCGCCCACCGCGTAGACGTCGAAGTCCGTGAAGCTCAGCCCGAGCGCCGCGACGACCGGCAGGAAGAAGAACACGCCGATCGCGAGCAGAGCGGGCGTGACCAGCGCCCAGGCAGGGTCGATCCGGACCCGCATTCAGCCTCCGGCCCGCTCGAGCAGCCAGCGGCGTTTGGCGAGCACGCCGTCGACGTCCCGGTCGAGCGCTTCGAGCGCGCCGTCGATCCCCATGTCCCCGCGAATGGCCGCCTCCCCGTAATGCGCGATCGCGCTCGCGATGCGCTCCCACTCGGGGATCTTGGGGGTCGACCGCACGTGTTGCAACTGCAGCCAGAAGGCACCCGCGCGCGGATCGTCGGGGAGGGCGGCCGCCCGCCAGGCGCTCTGGCGCGCGGGGAGATCGCCCGTGAGCTGGTAGAAGCGTGCCTGCTGCGCCGGCTCGGCGAGGTACTCGACCAGCGCCCAGGCGTCGTTTTGCCGCCGCGACCCACGGGCGATCACGAGGCTCGCCCCGCCGGCGAGCGAGGCGCCGGGGTATTCGCCGTCGGGCGAGGGCAGCGGCGCCGTGCTCCAGCGATCCCGGGCCGCGGCCGGAAGCCGCCGCGCGAACTCGCCCAGGTTCCACGGGCCGGTCAGGTACACGGAGAAGGCCCCGCGGGCGAAGTCCTGGTAGACGTTGGCCACGGCGGTCTCGCCGGGCGGCGCGAGGCCACGGCGAAAGAACTCGAGATAGAACGTGAACGCCGCGCGGAAGGCCGGGCTGCGGAAGTCGCCGTAGCGGGCGTCGTCACGCAGCAGGTCCGCGCCCCACTGGAGTCCGAGGATGACCAGCGGCTCCCATTCGCGCGCGGGCAGCAGGATGGCCCAGCTCCCGGGGCCTGCGGCCGCCTGCATGCGGACCATCGCCGCCACCCAGCCGGCCCACGTCGGCGGCGGTCGCGCGAGGCCGGCCGCGGCGAGCAGATCGGTGCGGTAGAAGAGGAGGCGCGTGTCGACGTACCACGGCACGCCGTAGGTCACGCCATCGATCAGGTTCGCCGCGAGGATGCCGGGGAAGTAGTCGGCCGTGCGCATGGCGGCGGAGCGGGCGAGGCGCTCGTCGAGGGGCTCGAGCGCGCCGAGCGCGACCAGCTCGGGCAGCCACGTGTTGCCCACCTGGAGCACGTCGGGCATGGCGCCGCCGACGAAGGCGGTGAGCAGCTTCTCGTGCGCGGCGCTCCAGGGAATCTGCTGCACGCGGACACGCAGCCCCGGATGCCGGCGCTCGAACTCGGGCAGGAGCTGCGCCACCACTTCGCCCTCGCGGCCGAGCGCCCAGAAGCGCAGCGCGGGCCGCGCGTCGCGCCGGCAGGCGGGAACGGCGACCAGCAGCAGGACCCCGAGCGCGAGGTGGCGGGGCGCCGTCAAGGCTCCGGCGGCGGGTCCGCGCCCGGGCGGCCCCAGCGTGCGGCGTGCTCGCGGGGCAGGGCCCAGACCCGGCGGTGCAGCGAGTCGGTCAGCTCGGGATCGAGCAGCAGGGCGCGGCGCTCGCGCGCGGTGATCCCGGCGGGCCCCTCGCGCAGCGCGTGCTCGAGGAGCGCGCCACGGGTCGCGCGCAGCCGCGCTCCCGGCGTGCGCGCGCGGCCGAGGAGAGCGCGGTGCAGCGCGTTGGTGTACGGATCGACGGCGACGCGCACGAAGCCGTCGCGCTCCGCCGGCCACGCGGCGGCTTCCGCCCGCCGGGCCGCGGCGAGGTCGGCCGCGAGGTCTGCCAGCTCGGGCGGGGGAGCATGCTCCTCGGGGATCAGGAAGAGGCCCCAGCGTCGCGCCCGCTCGCCCGCGCGGACGCGGCTGGTGATGGTCGACACGGGAACCGCCAGGATGAGCGCGCCGATGATCGGCGTGACCCACCAGAAGTAGTGCGGGTTGAGCCAGAGGAGGGCCGCGCCCCAGGCGCTCGCCCAGACCGAGTCGAAGCCGTGCTGGCGTAGCGCCTCCCGCCACGTCGTCTCGGCGTCCTCACGCTCCTGCGAGCGCCAGGTCACCGTGCGGCCGAGGAGGTTGAGCACCACGAAGCGGCTGTGGAAGACCATGCGGATCGGCGCCAGCAGGCTCGAGAGCACGATCTCGAGCGCCACGCTCGCCACGAGGCGCAGCACGCCCCCGTGGGGCCGTGCGCGCTCGGGCTGGCGGAGCACGAGCACGATGCTCAGGATCTTCGGGAGGAACAGCAGCGTGCCGATCACGGCGAGCAGCGACAGCGCCCACTCGGGCCGCCACACGGGCCACTCGGGAAAGAGGCTCGGTCCGTGCGGGAAGTATTCGTGGGCGACGAGCACGTTGACGATCGCCTCGACGGTGCTGAGCGTGAGGAAGGCGAACCACAGGAGCGCCGAGACGTAGGACAGCGCGCCGTTGAGGAAGAGCGCGCGGTGGGCGCCGAACAGACCCTCGGTGAAGACCAGCCGGAGGTGCTGGAGGTTGCCCTGACACCAGCGCCGGTCGCGCCGCATCTCCTCGAGCAGCGCCGACGGCACCTCCTCCCAGCTCCCGCCGAGGTCGTAGGCGAGCCAGAGGGTCCAGCCCGCGCGGCCCATGAGCGCGGCCTCGACGAAATCGTGGCTCAAAATCGCGCCGCCGAGCGGCTCGCGCCCCGGCAGCCGGGGCAGCGCGCAGTGGTCCATGAAGGGCTCGATGCGGATGATGGCGTTGTGGCCCCAGTACTGGCCGTCGCCGAGCTGCCAGTAGTGGAGGCCCGCGGCGAACATCGGCATGTACACGCGGCTCGCGAACTGCTGGACGCGCGCGAAAAGCGAGCGGCGATTCACCGCGACGGGCGACGTCTGGATCATGCCGACGTGGGGGTGGCGGTCCATCAGCTCGACCAGCCGGGCGAGCGTCTCGCCCGTCATCACGCTGTCGGCGTCGAGCATGACCATGTAGCGGTACTGCCGGCCCCAGCGCCGGCAGAAGTCGGCGACGTTGCCCGCCTTGCGCTCGATGCGCACCTTGCGCCGGCGGTAGAAGATGCGGTCGAAGCCGTCGGTGGCGCGGCACCAGGCGAGCCAGGCCTCCTCCTCGCGGACGGCGACGGCCGGGTCGGCCGTGTCGCTCAACACGAAGAAGTGGAAGCGGTCGAGGGCCCGGGCGCGTGCGAGGGAGCGGTGGATGGCGCGCAGCCCCGCGAACACCCGCTCGACGGGCTCTTCGCAGATCGGCATCACGATCGCCGTGGTGGCGCCGGGGGCGGGGCCGCCCGCAGGGCCGCCGCCGGCGGCCGGCTCGAGGCTCGTGATCGCGAAGCGGTCCCGGCCGCGCACCAGGATCGCGAAACCGAACAGCGCCGTCCAGAAGCCGATCGATATCCAGCCGAAGAGCGCGCCGAAGAAGACCGTGATCGCGAGCTCCAGCCACGTGTCGCCACCGTGTGGGAGGACGTGCACCATGAAGCGGCTGGCCACCGTGGTCGGCAGGAGCACCAGCGCCGCGAGGAGGAGCCGGCGGCGGTGGGCGACCCGCGTCCAGGGCAACCGGCGGCGCAGGCGGCGCAGCGGGCTACCGTAGAGGGCGCGCTCGGCCGGCACGCTCGCCGGGCGGTGGCGCCCGAGGAGACGGCGCAGCAGGTGGTGCTCGATCGGCTCGGACACCATCGAGCGCCGGCTGAGCATCGGCGCCGAACGCAGCGCGCCGTCGCGCACGGGCACCTCCCGCGGGCGGCGGCCGGGCGCGCCGCGGGGCGTCTTGCCCGCCAGCAGGCGATCGAGTCGCCACGCCAGGAACGGCTCGAGGCCGTCCAGGTCCGCCGCCCGCGGGCAACGCAGCAGCAGCTCGCGCAGCGCCCGCAGCGTCTCGCCGCACGCGTCGGCGCCCGGCTCCCACGGACGCAGCAGCGCGCGCTCGACCGCCTCGTCGGCGAGCGCCCGGCCCGCGGCCGCCGGAAGACCGAGCGCCGCGGCGTACGCGCGGGCGCGCTCGTGCGCGCCCTTCCAGTCCTGCAGCAGGCGCTCGGCCGGCGCCTCGAGGCGCCGGCCGGGCGATCCCGGCGCGCCGGTCACGGCAGCATCACGTAGGACCAGGTCTCCGTGAGCGTGCTGCCGTTCTCGTCGAGGAACGCGCGCAGCTCGATGGGCTGGTGCTTCTTCGGGCGGACCTCGAAGGCGAGGCGCCAGCCGCCGACGAAGGGGTTGCTCACGACCTGCTGGTTGACCACCTCCGCGACGTCGTTGCCGCCGAGCACGGTCACGACGCCGCGCAAGACCCGGTCGGCGGGGATGGCGGCGAGCTGCTTGCTCGCGAAGTCGATCACGAAGCGGCGGGTGTCCTTGCCGGTCCCGCCGTCCTGGCGCGTCGCCACCACGCGGCCGCCCGGCGGGCGGGCCGGATCGTCCCCGTACCAGTGGAGCGTGTACTCGAACGCCGCCGGCTCCCCCGGCCTCGGCGCCTTGGCCGGCACCCAGTAGGCGACCACGTTGTCGTTGGTGTCGGTGCTGGTGGGGATCTCGACCAGCTCGACGCGGCCGGCTCCCCAGTCGCCCTCGGGCGCGATCCACACGCTCGGCCGTCGCTGCGCCTGCGTCTCGAGGTCCTGGTAGTGGTCGAAGTCGCGGTCGCGCTGGAGCAGCCCGAACCCGCGCAGGCCCTGCGCCTGGAACCCGTTGACGTTGAGCACCGTCGCGTTGTCGAGCGGACGCCACAGCCACTCGCCGTTGGCGAGGTTGAGGAGGAGCCCGTCGGTGTCGTGCGCCTCGGGTCGGAAGTCGTTGAACCAGCGCGGCGTGTTCTCCCCGTGGAGGAACATGCTGGTGAGCGGCGCGATGCCGAGCTTCTCCACCTCGCGCCGCAGGAAGAGGCGGCACGCCGTGCGCACGACGGTCTGCTCGCCCGGCTCGACCACGAAGCGATACGCGCCGGTGAGGCTCGGGCTGTCGAGCAGCGCGTAGACCGTCATCTGCCGGTCCTTCGGCTTCGGCCGCACCAGCCAGAACTCGCGGAAGTACGGGAACTCCTCGCCCCGCGACTCGGCCGTGTCGACCGCGAGCCCGCGCGCCGACTGGCCGAAGACCGCGTCGCGGCCGAGCGCGCGGAAGTAGCTCGCGCCGAGGAAGACGATGACCTCGTCGTAGTAGTCGGGCCGCTTGATCGGGTAGTGGATGCGGAAGCCGGCGAAGCCGAGCTTTTGCGGCACGCGGCTCGCGAAGTCGTTCTTCCCGTAGTCGAACTGGCTCGGCGAGAAGGGCACCGGCTGCACGCCCTCGGGCGTCACGACGTTCACCTTGACGAGCCGGTCGTAGTAGAGCCCGGGGTGAAAGAACTGGACCTGGAAAGGCAGCCGGAGATCGCGCCAGAGCGCGTGGTCGGGGCGGAAGCGGATGTCGCGCCACTGATCGTAGGTGACCTTGAGGAGCCAATCGGGAACCTCGCCGCGGGGGTCGTGGAAGGGCTTCGCCGCGAGGTGGGCGGCGCGCTGCGCTACCGTGTCGAGATCGAAGCTCGCCGCTCGCGCGGGGACGCGGAGCCCCATCGCCACGACGAGCACCGCGAGGCCGCCTACGGACCGGGAAGCAGTGTGGGAAGCCCGCGTCCGCAGCATCGGCAACGTCCGGCTAGTGGCACGCCGGGCGGGCCGGGTCAAGGGTCGCGGCGATCACTCGGTCGGCAGCGGCGGGAGGTCCGCCGCGAAGGCGTGCCCCAGGTCGGGAACGGCGGGTCGTGGTGCGAGGGGAAGGAGCCCGAAGCGCCGCGTGATCGTCTTCAGGATGGAAGTGGTGTCGTACGCGGTGTGGTCGACCGCGGCGCGCTGGGTCAGCAGCGGCGAGACGATCATCGCCGGCACCCGCGTCCCCGGTCCCCACGCGTCGGAGACCCCGGGGCCGCTAGGCGGTGGAACGTGGTCCCACTGTCCGCCGTTCTCGTCGTAGGTGACGATGATCGCGGTCGTCGGCCAGTCACGGGCGTCGGCCCGGATGGCCTCGATCAACGCGACGAGGTGGCGCTCGCCGGACGCGAGGCCGGCGTAGCCCGGGTGCTCGTTCTCGGCGCCGAGAGGCTTGACGAACGCGACCGCGGGCAGCCGGCCCCGCCGCAGGTCCGTGAAGAGGTCCTGTTCGTCGGCGAGGTGCGTCCGTCCCTCGGTGCCGGGAGCGAAGCTCGCGAAGTAGTTGAACGGCTGGTGGTGGAACTGGAAGAGCGTGTCGGGACAGTGGGGGAACTGCGATCCGGGGCGCGCGCCCGGATCCGCGCAGCGCCCGTCGTGCCCGTTCGTCCACCCGCGGCCGGTCGTGTTCCCCGCTGCGTTGTCCCAGCCCCCCGCGTACCAGCGCCACGAAACGTGCGCCGCCGTCAGCCGGTCGCCGATCGTCGGCTCCTCGGCCGGCAGCGGCGGGAGCTGGAGGCCGCGGCGCGCCTCGCCCGGGGGCAGGAAGGGCGGGTACGTCGGCTGCACCGTGTTGACGACGTAGTCGCCGCACACGGCGGCCGGCGGGGGACACGGGCCGCCCGCCGGATCGGCCGCCACCGTGAGCGCCCCGTCGCGCCGCGGCCGGCCGTCCGGGCCGAGGATCGTGTGCGCCGCGGCGGGCGCGCCGGGCCACTGCGGCGTGGCGCCGCTCACGAGCCAGAGGTGGTTGAGCAGCGACCCGCCGAACGCCGCGTGGAAGAAGTGATCGGCGATGACGTAGGGCGGTGCGCCGGACCGGTGGAGGTAGCGGTAGAGCGGCAGCGCGGTGGTGTCGTAGTAGCCCTGCGTGAGCCCCGCCGCGTCGCTGCCCGCGGTGAACCGGTCCATTCGCCCGTGATCGATCTGATACTGCTCCTCGTAGAAGCGGTGCACGAGATCGGCCGTGCATCCGCCCGGGACGCCGAATCCGGCGGGGAGCGCCGTCGACGCCCCCGGCGGCGGGCTCGTGCCCGGCGGGCAGCACGTCGCTGCGGCGGCGGGGACGTAGGCGTCGATGGGGAACGGGCGATTGGGGAAGTGACCCCGGGACGCACAGTCCGCAGGCAGCCGGCCGCGCACGCGCCAGCCCGGCGCGAGCGCGGCACGCCCCCGGCACGGTCGGACCACGATCGTGTCTGCCACCGTGGCGAGGTTCACGTCGTGCTGGGGCAGGCAGCGGTAGGGGCGGCCCCGCCGGTCGACCTGGACCCGGTTCGGCGCTGCGGCCGGATCCGGCGCGAGGCCGTCGACGCCCGGCCACAGCCCCCAGAGGTTGTCGAAGGAGCGGTTCTCCTCGTAGATCACCACCAGATGCTCGACGCGCCCGAGCGGGTCGCCTGCCAACGTCGGGACGCGCGGCCGCGCGGCGCATGCCGCCAGCGCAAGCGACAGGAGGACCGCGCGCGCCATCAGACCCGCCGCCCCTGGCGCCACCGCCAGAGCGCGCGCAGCGCGGCGGCGCGCGCGGCCGGCGTGGCGCCGCCCGTGTCGACGACGACGTGGGGCTCGTCGGCGTCGGGCGGGGCGTGGGCCGCGCGTTGGTCGAGGTAGGTCTCCCAGCGGGCGTCCGAGACGGACGGCTCGGTCTCGCGCCGCGCGAGGCGCTCGCGCACCACCGCCTCGGGCGCCGTGCACACGACCAGGAGCCAGGGTCGGCGCTGCCGGCGGGCGACGCCGGCGAGGCGCTCGCGATCCGCGCGGCGCAGGAACGTCGCGTCGACGATCACCGGCTCGCCCGAGGCGAGCGCAGCGTCGGCTTCCGCGGCGAGCGCTGCGTAGACCGCGGCGCGCGCCTCGGGCGTGTAGAGCGCCGCCGGCCCGCGCTGCTCGGGCGCGAGCCGGGCGCGGGCCTTGCGCAGCGGGTCCGATGCGAGCAGCCGGAAGCCGGTCGCCGCGGCCACGGCGTGGGCGAGCGCCGTCTTGCCGCTCCCGCTGAGCCCGCCGATCGCGATCAGCGCCGGGCCCCCGGCGCTCCATGCGTAGCGCGTCGCGAGCGCCAAGTGCCGTCGCGCGCGCTCGGCCGCGGCCGCCCGCGCGCCGGCCCCGACCTCGGGCTCCGCGCTCGCCAGCCCCTCGACCTTGCCGCGGATCGCCGCACGATGGCAGGCGTAGAAGGGCAGCAGGCGGTGGAGGTCCGGATCGTCGGCGGCGCGTGCGTAGGCGGCCGCGAAGCGGCGGGCGAGCGCGGGGTGGCCGAGGGCGTCCAAGTCCATGGCGAGGAACGCCACCTCGGCGGCGACGTCGGTGCAGCGGAACGCCGGCGAGAACTCGATGCAGTCGAAGACATAGACGTCCGGCGGCAGCGGCGGATCGCCGGGCGCGCCGGCCACCGGCTCGTCGACGAAGCACACGTGCTCGGCATGGAGGTCCCCGTGGCCTTCGCGGATGCGGCCCGCGCGCTGCCGCGCGCGCAGCAGCGTCTCGTGGCGCCGCACGAACGTCGAGCCGAAGTCGGCGAGAATCTCGAGGTCCTCGGCGGCGAGCAAGGAGCCCACGAACGGACGCAGGCCGGCGACGTTGCTCCGCCACTCGCCTTCGATGCGCTCGGGGTCGGCGTGGGCGGCGACCGCAGGGCCGGTCGGTGCCGCGGCGTGGAAGGTCGCGAGCCGCGCGGCGAGCGCGTCCAGGCGCGCCTCGAGCGGCTCGCTGCGCGCGAGCAGCGCCGTGAGCATCCGCTCGCCCGGCAGGCGGCGCATCCAGACCACGTGCTCGACGGCCGCGCCCGCGCCGCCGAGCGCGAGGCGCCCGTCCGCCTCGCGCGTGACCGGCACGACGCCGAGATACACCGCCGCCGCCAGCCGGCGGTTCAACCGGACCTCCTCCTCGGCGAAGTGTCGGCGCCGCTCGGGCGTGCCGAAGTCGAGGAAGGGGAAGCGGACGGCCTTCTTGAGCTTGTACACGTATGGGCCGGCGAGGAAGACGTGCGAGATGTGCGTCTGCACGTGCTCCACTCGCGCCGGGCGATGCGCGTAGAGCTCGGGCCGGGCGAGGGCGGCGACGACCTCCTCCTGCGCCATGGAGCCCACGTGTACCCCCGCCGCGCCCGGAAGGCACGCCCCGGCGGGCCTTCCGGTTCGCAGATCCCGGACGGCCGCGGCCCGGCCCGTGCCAGCGTTGCGACCGGCGCGTCGATCCACGCGGCTTCCGCCTGGCACGCGTTTCGCTCCTCGATCCGGCCGAGGAGGCTCTCGATGTTCCCCGCTCGCGTCGCCGACTGGATGAAGCACCCCGTCCACCACGTGAAGCCGCTCGACACCGTGCGCCACGCGCGCGCGCTCCTCGAGCGCCACCGTGTCAACCAGCTCCCGGTCGTGGTCGACGGCCACCTGGTCGGCATCATTACCGACCGGGACCTGCGCGATGCGTTCCCCGCCGTGCCGGAGGTGTCGGCGGCGCTGCGCAGCGGGCGCGCGCACGGGGACCTCGGCGAGACTCCGGTCGAGGACGTGATGACACGCACGGTCGTCACGGTCGCGCCGAGCGACGTGCTGACCGAGGCGGCGCAGCTCATGCGGCGCGAGCGGATCGGCGCGCTGCCGGTGGTCGAGGAGGGTCGTCTGGTCGGCATCCTCACGCGCAGCGACGTCCTCGCGGCGTTCGTCGCGCTCGCGGCGGGGACGGGGGAGCCGGAGACGCCGGTCGCGCGCGCAGGCCTCGGGTCGACGCGGCGCCGCTGAGCCCCCGGGCGGAGTGAAGCCGCCCACCCGGTGCGGTATCATGCGGCCGTGACCCCCGGTCGCTCCGTGGCGGGCGCGATGCTCGTCGTCCTGTGGACCGCCTGCCTGCCCCCCGCGGCCGCCGGCGCGGAGCCCGAGGCGGCCGCGGAGACCGCGGCGATCGCCCGGCTCCTCGCCGTTCCCGGCCCGATCGTTATCGACGCCGAGCCGCTCGACGCCGAGCGCCTGCGGGCGCTCTACGCCGCGCGCGGCGACGCGCCGCTGTGGACGGTGGGGGGAGAGGGGGCGGCGCGTACCGCGGCGCTCGCCGCGGCCTTCGCCGACGCCGGCTCGCACGGGCTCGACACGGCCGCGTACCACGTGACGGGGATCGGTCGGCGGCGGGAGACCACCGATCCGGTGGTCGCGGCGGAGCTCGACGTGCTCCTCAGCGACGCGCTGATGCGCTATGCGGTCGACGTGCATACGGGGCGCGCTGCGCCGGCGCGCCGGGGCCCGGGGATCGACCTCGCGCCGCGCCGGCTCGACCCGATCGCGGCGGTCATGGACGCGGCCGCGGCGCCCGACCTCCGCGCCTGGCTCGACACGCTGCCGCCGCGGCATCCCGAGTACGCGCGCCTGCGCACGCTGCTGGCGCGCTACCGGACGATCGCCGTCGCCGGCGGCTGGCCGGCGCTGCCCGACGGCCCCAAGCTCGAGGTGGGCGCGAACGGTCCCGCGGTGACGGTCCTGCGGCGCCGCCTCGCCGCCGTCGGCGACCTGCCGGCCGCCGCGGCGCGGGGGACGCGCTTCGACGAGACGGTGCGCCGCGGCGTGCAGGCCTTCCAGCGCCGCCTCGGGCTCGCCGCCGACGGCGTGGTCGGCGCGACGACGCGCGCGGCGCTCGACGTCGACGTGGGCACGCGCATCGATCAGATCGTCGCCAACCTCGAGCGCTGGCGTTGGCTGCCCGATGAGCTGGGCGCGCGCCACGTCGTCGTCGACATCCCGGCCTTCACCCTCTCGCTGGTCGAGGACGGGCGCACGGTGCTCACGATGCCGGTGGTCGTCGGGCGTCCCGACCGCATGACGCCGATCCTCGCCGGCGAGATCACCCGCCTCACGTTCAATCCGAGCTGGACGGTGCCGACGACGATCGCCGACCAGGACATGCTCGGGCGCATCCGGCGCGACGCGTCGTACTTCGCCAGCGAGGGCATCCGCGTCTACGGCGGGCGGCCGGGCGAGCGCTACGAGATCGACCCCGCGACCATCGACTGGCGGCGCGCGCGCCTCGACGGGCTCAAGCTGCGCCAGCCGCCGGGGCCGAAGAACCCGCTCGGCCGTGTGCGCTTCGACATCCCGAACGTGAACGGGGTCTACCTCCACGACTCGCCGGCGCGGAGCCTCTTCCGCCGGCCGGTCCGGGCCTTCAGCTCGGGATGCGTCCGCCTGGGCGACGCGCTCGACCTCGCCTGGCGGCTGATGGACGGCATGCCGGAGTGGACCGCGGCGCGCCGGGAGGCGCTGCTGGCGGGATGGCGGACGCGCACGGTCGTGCTGCGCACGCCGGTGCCCGTGTATCTCCTCTACCGCACCGCCTGGCTCGACGACGCCGGCGTCGCGCACTTCCGCGACGATCTCTACGGGCGGGACCGCCGGCTCGCCGAGGCGCTGCGCCGCCGGCCGGCGGCGGGGCTGCCCACCACCTGATCAGGGGATCAGCCCGGCGCGCCGGCTCGCCGCGAGCGCGTCGATCGCCTCCGCGCGGCGCAGGGCCCCGCGGATCTCCTCGGCGAAGGCGGCGCGCCGCGCGGCCAGCTCGGCCCCGCCCGGATGGAGCAGGCCGCGGTTGTCGGCGAGGCGTAGCGCGGTCTCGAAGAGCGCGCGCGAGACCGACTCGGCGCTGCGGATGCGCCGCTGGAGGTGGTACTGGCGGCCGAGGGCGAAGCAGCGGCGGAGGAAGGCGGCGGGCTCGATCGTCGTCCCCGGATCCTCGCGCGCGAGCGCATCGCCCACGACCTGGTAGGCCTCGAGGAACGGCAGCAGCACGCGGTGGGCGTTGAACGGCCGGAAGCGGCGCACGAGCGCCTGGAGCGCCGCGGGCCCGCTCGTGAGGGTCGCCTCCCAGTCGGGATCGTGGAGCGCGATCTCCGCGCGCAGCTCGTCGCGGAAGCGCTCCTTCTCGGCGAAGAAGAACTCGAACTTGAGGAGGTCGCGCAGCCGCGCGGCCTCGTCCCAGAGCGCCGCGCGGCGGTCGGGCACGTCGTCCTCGGCCGCGCGCAGCAGCGCCAGCTCGGCGATCGCGCCCCCGACGAAGAAGTGGATGATCGTGTTGCGGTAGTAGGCCGCGACCAGGTGCTTCTCGGGGCCGATCGCGTAGACGGGCTCGGCCCCTTCGGCGAAGCAGGTCACCACACCGCCGGCGACCAGGTCGTCGAGCGTGCGGCGTACCGCCGCGGGGCTCGCGAGGTCGAAGTCGCTCGTCGTCGGCAGGCCGCGGCGGCGCACGTAGTCGAGGAGGTTCGCGAGCGCCTGAACGGTTTCGCCCACGCTGAGCGCGCGGTCGCCGCGGCCGAGCAGCGCGAGCGTCACGAGCGACGTGGGCGTGATCGGCGTCACCCGATCGATGCGCACGGAGACCTCGAAGGCGAGCTTCTGCACGGCGAGGCTCTGCTCGTCGGGCGGGGGCCCGGCGCCCGCGTCGGCGGGCCCGAGCGCACGCGCCAGCGAGAGCGGCTCGCCGAAGCGGATGTGGATGCCGCCGTGGCGGCGGCCGAGCCCGCGCACGACGCGCAGGAACCAGCGCAGGCTCTCCCGCTGCTTGGCGGCACCGCGCTGCTCGGCCGCGTAGTCGCCGACGTCCTGGATCTGGTCGTAGGCGATGGCCACCGGGATCAGGTGGACGTCCTCGGCTTTGCCGCGCCGGTAGGCGTCGACCACCATGGCGAGCAGCCCGAAGCGCGGCGGCAGCAGCTTCCCCGACCGCGACCGGCCGCCTTCGATGTACCATTCGAGCGGGAAGCGCTTCTCGACGAGGAAGTCGACGTAGTGCCGCAGCACGAGCTTGTAGAGCGGATCGCCCTTGAAGCTGCGCCGGATGAAGAACACGCCGCTGCGCCGGACCAGCGCCCCGACCGGGAAGAAATTCATGTTGATGCCGCCGGCGGTGTGATTGGGCGGGTGCCCGTTCTCGTGCAGCGCGTACTGGAGCACGAGGTGGTCGAGGTTCGACTTGTGCGAGGGCAGGAACACGACCGGGTGGCGTTGCGCGAGCGAGTAGATGCGGGCGAGCTGGGCGCGGTCGTAGTCGAGGACGTCGCCGTAAGCGCGCCGATAGAGGAAGCGGATCAGGTGCGCCGAGAGGTCGATGACGTAGGGGCTGTGGGTGGCGGCGATCTCGCGCAGCACTCGCGCCGCCCGCCGCAGCGCCGTCCGATCGGGTAGGCCGAGCTCGGCAGCGAGGCGCGCCACGCTGCCGCGGAAGGCGGGGCGCGCGAGGATGTCCTCGCGCACGAAGCGCGGGACCTTGTAGCGCATGCCGCGGAAGCGGCGCTCGGCGCGCTCGAGGGCGAGCGTCGCTTGGCGGGCGACGAACTCGGCGAGCCCGGTCGTCTCGGCGACCCCCGCCCGCCGCCAGCGCCCGCGCAGCTCGGAGACCGTCGCCGCCTCGCCGGCCACCACGTGGAAGCGCTGCGGCCGCCGCCGCAGCCAGGCCTGCCGGAGCACCCCGGGGTCGCGCGGGTCACCGAGGAGGAGCAGCGTCGAGAGGCGCGCGGGCCGGTCGGCGCCGTTGGCTGCGGGCAGCCAGGCGACGCGCAGCGGCGCGAGCAGCGGGTCGTCGTCGGCCGCGAGGAAGGTCTCGAGGCGGCCGTCGAGCCGGCGGCGGCGGGTGCGCCGGGAGGGCGGGATGCGCACGGCGTGGTAGCCGTCGACCCCGTGATTGGCCGCGATCCAGCGCTCGAGCAGCCGCCGCTCGAGACGGCTGCTGGCATCGAGGAGGTAGACGAGGCGCCGCGGGACGGAAGGCTCCTCGAAGGCGCGGGGGCTCGGCTCCGCCACGAGGCGGCATACTACGCCAGGTCGCACGCGGGATGGTAGCCGCGGCGCCTCCGTTGACGCGGGCGCGCCGGGGTGCTCGTCTGGGGAGGTGACGGACGAGAGCGGCGCGGAGGTGCGGCCGGCGGATCCGTGCGCGCTGGTGATCTTCGGCGCGGCGGGCGATCTCACACGACGCAAGCTGCTGCCCGCGCTCCACAACCTGGCGCGCAACGGGCTCGTGACGCGCGACCTCGCGATCGTCGGTGTGGCGATGGACCCGCTCACCGACGAGACGTTTCGCGCCCGGCTCGCCGAGGCGGCGCGGGAGCTCGGCCCGGCGGGCGTCGACGCCGGCGTGCTCGCCGCGCAGCAGGCGCGTTGCTTCTACGTCGCCGGGCGCTTCGACGACCCGGCAGCCTACGCCCGCCTGCGGGACCGGCTCGCCGAGGTCCACCGCGGCGGCCCGACCGGCGGCAACACGCTCTTCTACCTCGCCACGCCGCCGGCGTTCTTCGCGACCATCGCCGAGCAGCTCGGCGCCGCCGGCCTCGTGCGCGCGCCGGGCACGGCGGGCGGCTGGACGCGGCTCATCGTCGAGAAGCCCTTCGGCCGCGACCTCGCGTCGGCGCGCGAGCTCAACCGCCGGCTCCTGGCGGTCTTCGACGAGGCGCAGATCCATCGCATCGACCACTACCTCGGCAAGGAGACCGTGCAGAACATCCTCCTGCTGCGGTTCCTCAACGGCATCTTCGAGCCGATCTGGAACCGCCGCTACGTCGACCACGTGCAGCTCACCGTCGCGGAGACCCTCGGCGTCGAGGGCCGCGGGGGCTACTACGAGACCGCGGGCGCGCTGCGCGACATCGTCCAGAACCACATGCTCCAGCTCGTCTGCCTGGTGGCGATGGAGCCGCCGATCTCGCTCGTGGGCGAGGCCGTCCGCGACGAGAAGGTGAAGGTGCTGCGCGCGATCCGGCCGCTCACCGCGGCGGAGCTGCGCGAGGCGACGGTCCGCGGCCAATACGGGGCGGGCCGAATCGACGGGACGGCGGTGCCGGCGTACCGCGACGAGCCGAGCGTCGCGCGCGACTCGGTCACCGAGACGTTCGCGGCGCTGCGGCTGTTCATCGAGAACTGGCGCTGGGCGGAGGTGCCCTTCTACCTGCGCACGGGCAAGCGGCTCGCGGCGCACGACACCGAGATCGTGGTGCAGTTCCGGCGCGCACCGTTGGCGCTGCTGCCCCCCGAGGCGGGCCCGCAGCAGCCCAACCGGCTCACGATCCACATCCAGCCCGACGAGCGCATCACGCTGCGCTTCGAGGCGAAGCGGCCCGGACCGCACCTGCGTATGACCCCGGTCGAGATGCAGTTCGCGTACGACGACCTCGAGGGTGACAGCCGCAGCACGGGCTACGAGACGCTCCTCTACGACTGCATGGTGGGCGATCCAATGCTCTTCCACCGCGCCGACATGGTCGAGGCGGCGTGGACGGTCGTGACGCCGATCCTCGAGGCCTGGGCGGCGAGCCCGCCGCGCGATTTCCCGAACTACGCCGCCGGGAGCTGGGGGCCGGCGGTGGCCGACGCGTTGCTCGCCCGCGACGGCCGGCGCTGGGTGCCGCCGGAGTGATCCTCGCCGGCGACATCGGCGGCACCAAGACGAACCTCGCGGTCTTCGCCGCCGGCCCGCGGCTCGCGGTCCCGCTCGCCGAGGCGCGCTTCGTGAGCCACGAGCACCCGGGGCTGGTGGCGGTCGTGCGGCGGTTCCTCGCGGCGCACCCCGTGCGCGTGACCCACGCGTGCGTCGGCGTCGCCGGTCCGGTGCGCGACGGCCGCTGCGAGGCGACGAATCTCCCCTGGGTGGTCGACGCGGTCGAGCTCGCACGGGAGCTCGGCATCCCGCGCGCCTCGGTGATCAACGACCTCGAGGCGAACGCCTACGGTCTCGCGGCGCTCGGGCCCGCCGACCTCGCGACGCTGGCCCCCGGCGCCCCCGGCGCGCGCGGCAACGCGTGCATCATCGCCGCCGGCACGGGCCTCGGCGAGGCCGGCCTCTACTGGGACGGACGGGAGCATCGGCCGTTCGCCTCCGAGGGCGGGCACGCGAGCTTCGCGCCGACCAGCGACCTCGAGGTCGAGCTGCTCCAGGCTCTGCGGCGGCGGTGGGATCACGTGAGCTGGGAGCGCGTGGTCTCCGGCCCCGGCCTGGTGGCCGTCTACTCCTTCCTGCGCGACAGCGGCCGCGGCATCGAGGAGCCCTGGGTCGCTGACGCGCTGGGGGCGGGGGACCCGGCGGCCGCGATCACCGAGGCCGCCCGGGACGGCCGCTCGCCGCTCTGCGCGCGGGCGCTCGACCTGTTCGTCGGGCTCTACGGCGCCGAGGCGGGCAACCTCGCGCTCAAGACGATGGCCACGGGGGGCGTCTACCTCGGCGGGGGGATCGCGCCCCGGATCGCCGAGCGGCTGTGCGCCGGCGGCTTCATGCACGCGTTCCTCGCCAAGGGGCGTATGCGGCCGCTGCTCGAGGCCATGCCCGTGCGGGTGGTCCTCAACGACCGGGCCGCGCTCCTCGGCGCCGCGCGCTGCGCGGCGCTCCGCGGGTGATCGCCGGACCGATCATCCGAGGTGCGCGAGCACCGTGCGGACCGCGGCGGACACGTCGGGCGCGGCGCAGAGCGCGCCGATCATCGCCACGCTGTCGGCGCCCGCGGCGCGCACCTCCGCGGCCGTCGCCGCGGTGATGCCCCCGATCGCCACCAGCGGGCAGGGCACCGCGGCGCGCACGGCGCGCACGAGCCCCAGACCGCGCGGCGGCAGCGCGTGCGTCTTGCTCGCCGTCGCGTAGACGGGGCCCACCCCGAGGTAGTCCGCGCCCGCGGCCGCCGCGGCGCGCGCCTCGGCGAGGTCGTGCGTGGACACGCCGACGAGCGCTCCCGGGCCGAGGACGCGCCGGGCGGCGGCCACGGGGAGGTCGTCCTGGCCGAGGTGCACGCCGTCGGCCCCGGCGGCGCGCGCCACGTCGGGGCGGTCGTTCACGAGGACCACGGCGCCGTGGGCGTGGCCGAGCGCCACGACCTCGGTGGCGACGGCGAGCAGCGTGGCCGCATCTGCGCCCTTGAGCCGGAGCTGGAGCAGGCGCGCCCCGCCGGCGAGCAACGCGCGGGCGAGCGCGACCGGGTCGCGGCCGGTGCCGAGCGGGTCGACGATCGCGTAGAGCGCGGGGAGCCGCGCGGTCACCGCAGCGGCCCGAGCCCCGGCCGCCGCAGCGGGATGCCGAGGTCGGTGATCTTCTTGCGCAGCGTGTTGCGGTTGATGCCGAGCATCTGCGCGGCTTTCACCTGGTTGCCCCCGGCCCGCTCGAGGACGAGCTCGAGCAGCGGACGTTCCACCGCGCTGATGAGCTGCGTGTAGAGGTCGCCCGCCGGCCGCTCGTGATCGTCGGCGAGGAGTTGCGCGAGCCGCTCGCGCACGGCGTCCTCGAGGGGCCGCTCCTCCGTGGCGCCCGAACGGGCGGGGCCGGTGAGCGCGAAGTCCTCGGCCACGAGCGTGCGGCCGCGCGCGAGCACGGCGGCGCGGCGCAGCGTGTTCTCGAGCTCGCGCACGTTGCCCGGCCAGGCGTGGTGCATGAGGCGCTCGCGCACGTCGTCGGTCACGCCCACGATCGCCGAGCCGAGCTCGCGGTTGATCTTGTCGAGGAAGAAGTCGATCAGCTCGGGGATGTCGGCGCGCCGCTCGCGCAGCGGCGGCACGAAGATGCGCACGACGTTCAAGCGGAAGAACAGGTCCTCGCGGAAGCGACCCGCGCGCACGGCGGCCTCGAGGTCCTGGTTGGTGGCGGCGACGATGCGGACGTCGGCGCGGATGGCGTCCCGGCCGCCGACGCGCGTGAACTCGCGCTCCTGGAGCACGCGCAGCACCTTCGCCTGGAGCGCGAGCGGCATGTCGGCGATCTCGTCGAGGAAGAGCGTGCCCTCGGCGGCGGCCTCGAACTTGCCGATCCGCCGCTCGATCGCGCCCGTGAAGGCCCCGCGCTCGTAGCCGAACAGCTCGCTCTCGAGCAGCTCGTTCGGGATCGCCGAGCAGTTGAGCGCGACGAACGGGCCGCGGCGGTCCGAGTGATGGTGGATGGTCCTCGCCACCAGCTCCTTGCCGGTGCCGGTCTCGCCCTGGATGAGCACGGTGGCGTCGGTGGGGGCCACCCGGCCGATCACCTTGTAGATCTCCTGCATCGCCGGGGTCCGCCCGATCACCAGCTCGCGCCGCTGCTCGAGCTCGCCGCGCAGCCGCTCGAGGTCGCGCGTGAGCCGGCGCAGCTCGAGGGCGCGGTCGATCAGCAGCGCCACCTGCTCGAGATCGAAGGGCTTGGTCAGGTAGTCGTAGGCGCCGCGCTTGGTGGCCTCGATGGCGTTGGCCATCGTGTTCTGCGCGGTCATCACGATGAACAGCGTGTCGATGCGCTCCTCGCGCGCCCGCACGAGCACGTCGAGGCCCGAGAGGTCCGGCATGCGGATGTCGATCAGGGCGACGTCGAAGGAGCGGGCGCGCAACGCGGCGAGCGCCTCGGCGCCGCTGGCGACTGCGGCGACGCTGTGGCCCCGCTGGGCGCAGGCGCGCTCGAGCACCCAGCGGATGGACTCCTCGTCGTCGGCGACGAGGATGTTGGCGGGTCGGTCAGTCGGCGTCGACATGCTGGGCGCAGGTGGGCAGCGTCACGCGGAAACGCGCGCCGCCGCCGCGGCGCGGCTCATAGGCGATCGCGCCGCCGTGCTCGCGCACGATGCGGTGGCAGAGGGCGAGGCCGAGGCCGGTGCCGCGCGGCTTGGTGGAGAAGAAGGGTGCGAAGAGGTGCGGCTGGTGCTCCTCGGGCACGCCGGGGCCACGGTCCTCGACCAGCACGGAGAGGAGCTGCTGGCCACGGCCCGCCTCGCGCCGGACGTGGAAGCGATGCTCGATCCGGGTCGCGACCCGCAGCTCGCCCGTGCCCCCCATGGCCTCGACGGCGTTGCGCACGAGGTTGTGGAAGACCTGCGTGAGCTGCGCGCGGTCCCCACGCACCGCCGGCAGGCTCGGGTCGAACTCCGCCCGCAACGCGATCGTGCCCCAGCTCGAGGCCTGCCGCTGGAGCGTGAGCACGTCGTTGAGCACGCGGTGGATGTTCACCGGCCGGAGGGCGAGCTTGCGGGGCTGGGAGAGCTCGCGGAGCTGCTCGACGAGGCCGTCGAGGCGCTCGACCTCGCGGATGATGACGTCGGTGCAGCGGATCTGCTCGGGGTCGGCCAGCGCCGCGCGCAGGAGCTGAGCGGCGCCCTTGATGCCGCCGAGCGGGTTGCGGATCTCGTGCGCCAACCCCTGGGCGACCGCGCCGAGCGCCGCGAGACGGTCCGCATGGGCCGCCGCGGCCTCGAGCGTGCGCTGGAGGCCCAAGTCGTGGAGGACGAGGACCGCACCGACGAGCATCCCCTCGCCGTCGTGCACCGGGGCGCACGCGGCGCTCACCGGGGCCTCGCCCTCCCGCGCGGCGAGCAGCCCTTCGCTGCGGCGGCGCGCGAGGCCCTCGGCGAGCGTGCCCCGCACGAGGTCGCCGACCCAGGCATTGGCGGGATTCGCGCCGAGGAGCGCCGCCAGCGCCTGCCCGGCGGCGTGGGCGGCGGAGATGCCGGTCATCTGCTCGGCGGCGGGATTGAGGTCCGCGACCCGGCCGGCGGCGTCGAGGACGATCACGCCGTCCTCGATGCTCGCGAGCACGTCGGGCCACGGGGGACGCCGCTGCGCCCCGGGCCAGGGCGTGGACCGCTTCGGATGGAGCGCCACGCGGCGGGCCGGCTCCTAGAGGTCGTCCCCGCCGGCGTCGCCGTCCTCGCCGCCGCCCTCCGCCTCCTCGCCGTCGCCCCCGGCCTCGAGCTCGTCGACCATCTCGTCGAAGTCGTCACCCACGTCCTCGCCCAGCTCCTGACCCATCTTGCGCATCCAGCGCGCCATGCTCTTGGGATCGTTCTCGTCCACCCCGCCGAGCGCGTCGGGGTCGCCGAGGGCGTCGAGCCGCTCCTCCTCCGAGCGGGGCATCGCGAAGCGGGACATGAGGCGCGTGAGCTGCCGGCTCCCGCAGCGCTCGCACTGCGGCGTGACGGCCTCGCTCACGCGCAGCGTGAGCACCGTCACCTTCTTCCCGCAGCCGCCGCAGCGGTACTCGTAGATGGGCATGGCGACGGGATTATACCCGGCCGCCGCGGGCGGACGCCACCGCCGCTACTTGCTCGGCTTGGCGGCGAACCCGCGGTCGGTGTAGGTGAGGGCCGTCTTCTTGCCGTTGACGACGGTCTCGAGGACCACGTCGCGGCCCCAGAGCCGGTGCACGAAGGCGAGCGTCCGCTCGGCGTACTCGAGCTGGAGATCGCGGCCGTCGTGCGCGTGCGTCAGCAGGAGGGTGCGGGCGTGGCCGAAGTCCGCATCCTCGACGCGGATGACGGGCACGGCCTCCATGCCGACGGTCCGCAGCAGGGTCTCCTTCACCTGCCGCCAGCCGTCGTCGTCGGCGACGTGACTGATGACCAGGTCGTCGCCCTTGGCCTCGGCGCGGAACAGGTCCAGGTCGCGCAGGAGGCGCTCGGAGAGCCAGCGGCGGATGAAGGAGCTGTCGCGGTCGACCTCGCGCGCCTCGAGGAGGAGCTGGCGTCCGGTCTTTCCCGGCGGCAGGGACTCGCGCTCCTCGGCGGTGGGCCGGTCGCCGCGGCGCTCGATGTCCTCCCAGATGCGCAGCCCGAGGTGATAGGGGTTGAGCGATCCCGGGATCGGGCGCACGACCTGGTTGTGGCGCACGAGGAACTCGAGGTGCAGCGTCGACGGCAGATCGAGGGCGTCGAGGATGCGCTTGTGCCAGTACGAGGCCCAGCCCTCGTTCATGATCTTGGTCTCGATCTGGGGGATGAAGTACTGCGCCTCCTCGTGCGCGATCGTGAGCAGGTCTCGCTCCCATTCGGCGAGAAACGGGTTGTGGTCGCGGATGAAGAGGAGGATGTCCTCGTCGGGCGTGGGTGGGACCTTGCGCAGGTCGGGCTCCTCGGCCTGCTGGCGGCGGTGGATGCGCTGGAACGGATCGGGCGGCGGGGTCGCGGCCTCCTGGAGCCGCTCGCGCTCCTCGCCCTCGCCGAGCTTGCGGATGGCGAGGTTGCGCCGGCACTGGAGGGCGAGCGCGTGCGCCGCGTCGAGCACCGTCTCGACCTTCTCGAGCCCGATGCTCGGCGAGTCGACGTAGTGACGCACCCGCGTGGCGTGCGCCTTGAACGTCGAGATGGTGAACTCGGCGCGCGTCGACCGGAACGTGAAATTGTTCTTGAAGAAGTCGTTGTGCCCGTAGACGTGGGCGATCGTGAGGATCTGCAGGCAAAGCGTGTTGTCCCGCATCAGGTAGGCGAGCGCGGGGTTCGAGTTGATGACCATCTCGTAGGGGAGCCCGGACACCCCGTAGTCGTAGAGCGTCTTGAGCTTCTCGAAGGCCTTGCCGTACGACCAGTGTGGATAGTGTGACGGCATGCCCGAGTACGCCATGTACCCGAGCATCTGGGCGTGGTCGCAGAGCTCGAACTCCTGGGGATAGCAATCGAGGCCGAACTCGGCGACCTTCTCGCGGATGCGGGCATCCCAATACTCGAGGTCTTTGAGCGCGTAGTCGGCCACGGCCGCGCCCCTCATTCGACGGCCCGGTCCTTGGCGAGGAAGGCCTTGAACGACGGCCAGATGTCTTCCTTGCGCTCGATGAGCACCGTCTGGAAGTTGTCGGCATCGAGCCGCCGGAAGATATTGAGCATCGAGCTCTCGTAGTACCGTGACCCGAGCGGCTTGATCTCGCCGTAGCCGAAGAGATTGCAGACCTCGGCCAGCTCCTTCGCCGCCCGCAGCGCCGCGGGGTTGTCGGAGTCGAAGTTGTCGCCGTCCGAGCAGTGGAACGCGTAGATGTTCCAGAGCGACGGATGGTAGCGCGCCTGGATGATCTCGAGCGCCTTCAGGTACGCCGACGAGATGAAGGTGCCGCCCGACTCCCCCTTGTGGAAGAAGTCCCCCTCGGTCACCTCCTTCGCCTCGGTGTGATGGGCGACGAAGACGATCTCCACGTTCTGATACTTGGTGCAGATGAACTGGTAGAGGAGGAAGAAGAAGCTCCGGGCGAGGTACTTCTTCATGGTGTCCATCGACCCGGAGGTGTCCATCAGGCAGAGGACGACCGCGTTCGACTCCTTCTTCACGTCGGTGACCATGTGCCGGTAGACGAGGTCCTCCTGATGGAAGGGGAAGCGCTCGTCGCCCGCCGGCAGCTCGGGGCTGGCCTCGGCGGCCGCGAGCGCGTCGGCGGCGCGGCGGCGGTTGGTCGCGACTTTCCGGCGGACCCGCTCCCGGACGCTGCGGCGCTTGTCGAGGCGCACCCGGATGCCGACCGCGCGATAGCCCTTGCGCTTGACGAAGCGGAGCGCGTCGATCTGGCGCAGCGCCTTGCGCTCGAGGTCGGGCAGCTCGAGGTCCTCGAACATGATGTCGATCAGCTCCTCGAGCGTGACGTCGGTCTCGTAGTAGTCCGTGCCCGGCTGGTCGCCGGCCTTGTCCTCGCCCTCGCGGCCCTTCGCGCGCGCCTTGCCCACGACCTGGCCGGTGTGCGACTCGCCCGTGCCCTGGGCCACGGACGGCGCGTTGTCCCCGTAGACGAAGCGGTACTCGCGGATGCCGCGGATCGGGACCTTGATCACCTTCTCCCGGTCCTGCCCGATGATCGACTCCTCCGCGATGATGTCGGCGATGTTCTCGCGGATGGACTCGCGCACCTTCAGGCGGTGGCGGGCCCGGTCGCCGGCGCAGCGGTCGCTCCGCTCCGCCTCCGACGGGCTGTAGGGTCGGAAGATGGACTCGATCGTGGCCATGACCGGCTCGGGCCCGGTCAGTCTTTCCAGAGGTTGTTGGCGGCGTACTTGAGCACGACGTCGACGCAGCTCGGGCAATACCCCGACTCGAGCAGGTTCTCGACCATCGCGCCGTACTTCGCGTTCTGCTCCTCGTCGCGGGTGCGGGCCTTGGTGATGATGCGGCTGATGTCGCGCACCGAGGTCATGAGCTTCTTCTCGATCGCCTCCTTGAGCGGCTCGTAGGAGCGATAGGAGACGCGCTCGCCGCGCCGGCTCGAGGCCCAAAGGTAGGCGATCACCTCCTGGCGGAAGCCGTCGGCGGCGGAGCCGATGATCGCGATCTGCTCCTCGATCGACTTCATGAAGCCCTCGTCGGGCTGCAGCTCCTCCCTGGTGTTGCGGTCCTTCACCTTGGTCTTGTTCACGAACGCCTCGGCGTGGTCGAGGTAGTTCTGGAAGAGCGCCTCGGCCTGCTCCTGGTAGGAATAGACGAACGCCTTCGTGATCTCCTTCTCGAGGAGCTCCAGGTACTCCTTGTGGAGGACGTCCTGCAGGAACTCGAGGTACTGCTTGCGCGTGTCGTCCGGAAGGTCCGCCTCCTTCACCATGCTGATGAGGGCCTCGCGCACGTTGATCGGATTGATGCAGTTCCCCTCGACGTTGTCCGAGAGCGCGTTGTCGAGCGCCTTCATGATGAAGCGGGTGGAGATGCCGTTCATGCCCTCGCGCTTGGTGTCGTCGCGCAGCTCGGCGGCGTCGAGCTTCTTGGTCTTGCCCTTCTCCACCACCTCCTCGCCGTTGTAGAGCTTGAGCTTGGTCATCAGGTCGCACTTCGCGGTCGGCTCGAGGCGCGAGAGGATGGCGAACATCGAGGCGACCTCGAGCGTGTGCGGTGCCACGTGGGCGCGGAAGTCCGAGTGCTTGATGATCTTCTGGTAGATCTTCACCTCCTCGGAGAGGCGCAAGTTGTAGGGCACCTTCACCACCACGATGCGGTCGAGGATGGCCTCGTTGGTGTGGTCGGCCTTGAACTTCTGCCACTCGGCTTCGTTCGAGTGCGCGACGATGCATGTGTCGACGTAGACCATGCCGTGCCGCCCCGGGGCGGGAATGGTCTTCTCCTGCGTCGCGGTGATCATCGCATGCAGGTACTCGGTCTCGTTCTTGAAGACCTCGATGAACTCGCAGGTGCCGCGGTTGCCGACGTTGAGCGCGCCGTTGAGCTCGAGAACGCGCGGGTCCCCTTCGCTGTAGAGGTCGAGCTTCGAGATGTCCTCGCTGCCGATGAGCACCGAGGTGTCCTGGTTGTTGGGGTCGACGGGCGGCACGATGCCGATGCCCACCCGGTTGCGCTTCGAGAAGGACCGCGTGACGACCGGGACCTCCTCGTAGCGGAGCCCGTACTCCTCCTTCAGCCGGAAGCGGCACACCGGGCAGAGGTCGCCCTCGATGTGCACGCCGAGCATCTTCTCGAACTCTTTTCTGAGATGCCGCGGGATGAGGTGCAGCGGCTCCTCGAACATCGGGCAGCCCTCGATCGTGTGGATCGGAGGTAGCCCCTCGAGCCCGCGCTGGAGCTTCTCCACCAGCGAGCTCTTCCCGGAGCCCACGGGCCCCATCAGGTAGAGGACCTGCCGGCTCTCCTCGCCCTTGAGCGACGCCGAATGGAAGTAGCGGACGATCTGGTTGATCGTCTTCTCGATGCCGAAGAACTCGTCCTTGAAGAAGTTGAAGACCTTGAGCGGCTCGTCCTTGTAGAGCCGCTTCACGCGCGGGTCGTCGCAGCCGAGGATGTCCTCGCTCCCGGCCCGCATGATCATGTCGAACATCCGGGCGTGCGCGAGCTTGGGGACGGTGGGATCGCTGCGGACGATTTCGAGGTATTGGAGGAACGTCCCGCGCCAGTGTTTCGACTCGCGCGCCACGCGGTCTTCCTTGATGATCTGCTCGAACGAGGGATTGTCCATGGGCTCGTTCCTCCTCGGCTAGTCGCCGGCCGTCAGGGCCCCGCTCGGCCGGTGGGTCCACCGGCGGCGGCTAGCTGGGTGCTGGGAAGATTCCTGCTCATTACGCGATGCGGCGTCCGTGAACGGCGCCCGCACCCGCGGAGGCTGCAAGGCGCATGCCGCGATCGCTCGGATGCGAGCGACGCGGACGCGCGCCGCGGGTCGTCGGCATCAGGGGGCTGAGGCCGGTACATGGTCGCCTGCCTCCTCCCGTCGTCTCGTGGTCCCGCTCCACTCCGCCTCCGCCCAGCCGGGCACTCGGTCCAGAGATACGGCACTACCCCAACACGCAACCCACGATGAGGCTACAGGCCGGCTCTCGGGCTGTCAAGTTTTTGTCGTCGCACGCGACGCGCAGGCGAGTGGTCCCAGGGGGAATCGAACCCCCGTTACCGACGTGAGAGGCCGGCGTCCTAGCCGCTAGACGATGGGACCGCGCGGGGCAGCTGAGGAGGGAGGACTCGAACCTCCAATGGCCTGATCCAGAGTCAGGTGGCTTACCAATTAGCCGACTCCTCAACGAGCGCCGCGAACGCTACTGGATGAAAAATGGGGAGTCAAGGTACGCGGGGCGGCGCCGCACGCAGCGGCGCGAGCGCGGCGCGCAGCCGCGCGAGCGTGCGCTCGCGCCCGAGCACGTCGAGCACCTCGTAGATGCCCGGGCTCACCGTGCTCCCAGTCACCGCCACGCGCAACGGCTGCGCGAGCTTGCCGAGCGCGAGCCCGTGCGCGGCGAGCGTCGCCTGCACCGCGCCCTCGATCGTCGCCGGGTCCCAGCGTGAGAGCGCGGCGAGGCGGTCCGCGAGGTCGCCCAGCGCGGGGGCGATTGCGGGCGTGAGGTGCCGGGCCGCTGCCGCGGGATCGAGCTCGAGGGGCTCGACGACGTAGAAGCGGAGCTGGGCGGCGAGCTCGACGAGGGTCTTCGCCCGCTCGCGCAGCGTGGTCGCGGCGCGGGCGAGCCAGGCTCGGTCGGCGGGCACGGGCAGCCCCGCGCGCTCGAGGAAAGGGACGACGAGGGCTGCCAGCCGTTCGCCGTCGAGGAGCTTCAGGTGCTGGAAGTTCACCCAGAGGAGCTTCTCGGGGTTGAAGACGGCCGGCGACTTGGCGACCGCGTCGAGCCCGAAGTGCGCGATCAGCTCGGCCCGCGTGAACAGCTCCTGATCGCCGTGGGACCAGCCGAGCCGCGCGAGGTAGTTGACGAGCGCCTCGGGCAGGTAGCCCGCGTCGCGGTAGGCGGTCACGGCGGTGGCGCCGTGACGCTTCGAGAGCCTGGTCTTGTCGAGGCCGAGAATCAGGGGCAGGTGCGCGAAGCGCGGCAGCGGGGCACCGAGTGCCTCGTAGAGGAGCACCTGGCGCGGCGTGTTGGCCAGGTGGTCGTCGCCGCGGATGATGTCGGTGACCGCCATGTCGGCGTCGTCCACGACCACGCAGAAATTGTAGACCGGCGTACCGTCCGAACGCACGATGACGAAGTCGTCGAGCTCGGCGTTGTGGAAAACGACGGGGCCCTTCACGCGATCCTCGATCCGCGTGTCGCCGTCGAGCGGGGTGCGGAAGCGGACGACGTGTTCCGTGCGCCCGGCGGGAACGGCCGTGCGGTCGCGGCAGGCGCGGTCGTAGCCCGGGCGGCGCCCGGCGGCGACGGCGGCGGCGCGGCGCTCCTCCAGCTCCGCCGGGGTACACCAGCAGCGATAGGCCCGCCCCGCCCGCAGCAGGGCCTCGGCTTGCGCCCGGTAGAGGTCCAGCCGCGCGCTCTGGTAGAAGGGCCCTTCGTCCCAATCGAGGCCGAGCCAGCGCAGCCCCTCGAGGATCGCCGCGATCGATTCGGCGGTGGAGCGGGCCCGGTCGGTGTCCTCGATGCGCAGGAGGAAGCGCCCGCCGTGGTGTCGGGCGAAGAGATAGCTGAACAGCGCGGTGCGCACCCCGCCGATGTGGAGGTGCCCCGTCGGGCTCGGGGCGAAGCGCGTGCGCACGGGCATCGCGCGCGATCTGAGCGGAAGGCCCCACGCAAGTCAACGTTCTGACACGGTCGCCGCGGCCGCGTGTTTGAGAGATGCGGAGGTCGACTGCATACTGCCACTCAGCGCAAGGAGCATGGCGGACCGGCTGACGAGGCAGCGGCCGCAGGAGAGGTGATCGGATGTCGCTCAAGAAGATCCTGGTGGTCGAGGACAACGAGGACAACCGGCGGATCCTGGTCTACCGGCTGCGGAAGATCGGCGTGTTCGACATCCGCGAGGCGGCCAACGGGCAGGAGGCGATCGAGGCGGTCAAGGCCGACGCGCCGGACCTGATCTTCATGGACCTCAAGATGCCGGTGATGGACGGCTGGGAGGCCACCAAGCGCATCCGCCAGATGCCGGGCGGTGCCGCCGTACGGATCATTGCGCTCACGGCCCAGGCGATGGCGGGCGACGAGCAGAAGGCGCTGGCGATCGGCTGTGACGACTACCTCGCCAAGCCGGTCGTCGACCCCGAGCTGGTGCGGCAGAAGCTCGAGCGGTTGATCGGCGCCGCAGCCTGACGCCGCCGGGCGCGCGCGCCGGCGCCGAGCCTCCCCCCGGCGTGATAGGGATGGCGCATGCCGGCGTTCCGCGGCGTCGCGCGCGGGTTGTGGATCGCGGCGGTCGTCCTCGCGGGCGGCGCTGCGGCCCAGGAGGGGCAACCCGCCGGCGCGCGTCTCTACCAGGCGCACTGCGCGTCCTGCCACGGATCGACCGGGACCGGCGACGGCCCCGACGCCGTGCTCTTCGTGCGGCGCCCGCCCGACCTGCATCCGATCGTCGCCGGCGAGGACCCGAGCACGCTCGCGCGCCGCATCCTCGCCGGCGCCGCGTCGCCGCTCGCCGTCGATCGCGCGGCGCTTCGCGCCGCAGCGAGCCGCACGGAAGCCCTCGTGAGCCACCTCGAGCGCCTGGGCCGAGCGAACTGGCCGCTCGTGCAACGCGGGGAAGCGCTCTACGCCGACCGCTGCGCCGCGTGCCACGGGCCCTTCGGGCAACCGGCGCCGGCGACAACCGGGAGGCGTCCGGCGGATCTGTCGGCCGTGGCGTACCAGGCCGCGCGGAGCGACGACGAGCTGCTCGTGCTCGTTCGCCACGGGCGCCCGGGCATGCCGCCGCTGCCGCGCGAGACCAGCACCGCCGACGCGCAGGCGCTGGTCGCCTATCTTCGCCTGCTGTCGCCGGGCTACGCGACCTATCAGCGCTACTGCGCGAGCTGCCACGGCGCCGACGGGCACGCCCGGGGCGGGTCGTGGTCCGGACGTCCGACGGTGGTCTTCGACCGCCGCTACTTCGCCGCGCACGACACGGCGTACGTGCGGGCGCGGGTCTGGCACATGACCGGGGAGGAGAAGCCCGCGATGCCGCACTTCGGTGGCGTGCTCACCGAGGCGCAGGCGCGGCTGATCGTCGCGTATCTGGCGAGCCGCTGACGAGAGCGGGGGATCGCCGCACGCCGGCGAGCGCCCGACCGCAGGGACGCCGCGGCCGTTGTCGGTAGCGGCGCGCCCTGCTATCGCGGGGTCCGCGATGGCCCGGCTCATCGGCATCACGCTCCTCCTGGCCGTCGGGGCGGAGGGGGCTGTCGCTCCCGAGCTCGACGGGCCGATCCGCTTCGCCGCGCCGCCGCCGCGCGTCTGGCGGGTGCGCGCGCCCGCGGCCGCCCTCGGGACGCGCGCGCTGACGGCGCGCGCGCCGCGCACCGTTGCGACCTTCTCGGACGTGTTTTCCTACGGCGGGCAGGTCTATCCCTACACGATGGTCGGCCGGAACCCGCGGCTCTCCCAGGGCACGACCGTCGTCCCCGCCGTGATCGTCCCGGTGCGCTTCGTGTTCGCGGACGGGCGGAAGCTCGATCCCGGGAAGACGACGCGCCAGCTGAGACGCTCGCCGCTCTTCCGGCGATCGACGTTCGCGAGCGGCACCACGCAGTACGGTGACGCCGTGCAGCGCGCGGAATTCTGGACGGTCACCCAGGCCACCGGCTACCACGTGCTGCTGGGGCGTCCGACGGTCACCGGGACCGTGGTGGTCAAGGTGCCCGCGGGCGCCGGCCTCACGGGCACGTCGCGGTTCGGGGGGCTCGCGGGCATCGTCGCCGAGCGCTTCCTCTCGCAGGAGGTCGTGCCGATGGTCGTGAACCGCCTTCGGCTTCCCCCGTCGAAGCTCGTCGTGCTCTGGTCGTACGACGTCGTCCTCGCACCGCCGAGCGGCACGGGCGTGATCTTCGGCGAGCACTCGAGCGGGCACGATCAGGCGCTCACGCGGACGTGGACCTGGGTCTGGGCCTCGTGGCACACGCCGGGCACGGCGCCGCAATCCGCCCAGGACGTCGCGGCGCTCTCGCACGAGATCGCGGAGTGGTACAACGACCCGTTCGCCGCGAACGTCGTGCCGGCGTGGGACGCGCCTCCGGCCTACCCCTGCAACGACGCGCTCGAGGTGGGCGATCCGCTGGTCGGGACGGCGTTCGTCCAGGACGGGTACCACCTCCAGGACGAGGCCTTCCTGTCGTGGTTCGCGCGGGAGGTCCCCTCGGCGGGCATCGACGGCCGGTACAGCCTGCTCGGGACGCTCACCGCGCCGCCGGCGGTGTGCCCCCTTCCGTGATCGGCGTCAGTTGATCACGGGCAGCGCCGAGATGTCGCACGGATCGGCGGCGCCGGGGACCGCGTCGTAGTAGGCCCCGGGCATGATGCACATCTCGTCGTCGGAGGTGAAGCCGAACACGAGATTGGCCGCGACGCAGTTGCCCGTGAACGTCCGGCCCGGGTAGGCCGGGTCGGTCGTGGGACACTCGCTCGGGTCGGGGCCGAGCGTCGTGCAGCGTTTGGCCGCGCCCGAATCGGCGCCCTTGCGCAGCTCCTGGACGATCGAGCGGCCGGGCGCCTTCCCAGGCTGCTCCTCGCAGCCGAGCTTCTGCGCCGTCCGCACGCCGTTGTCCTGCCAGCAGGCGTAGTGGAAGCTCTCTCCGGGCACCACGAGCCTCGGCGTCTTGAAGTCGAGCTGGCCCATGTCGGTGTAGTCGGTGGCGACGTACGGATGGGAACGGGTCGGGTCGTCGGGGTTCGTGAAGAGGGGGAGCCCCAACTGGGCGTTCTGCACCGTCCCGTCGCTTCCGAGGTAGTCGATGGCGAAGACCTCTCCGCGCTTGTGCATGTGCCCGGTGAGGTAGGTGACGCAGGCCGGTCCCTTGGGGATGGGCGCGCCGCCGAACGCGGCGCCGAAGTCGGTCATGCCGGGCCCCCACGCGTCCACGAGCTTGATGCCGAGGCCGAGCTGCGCGAGAGCGGCATTGGTGGCGGCGGTGCTGGACTCGGTCGAGCGCACCGTCTGCGGCGGCACGTCGAGCGCCGCGTTGGCGGTCACCGCGAAGATGGGGTTCAGCAGCCGCCGGATCGTGTGCGGCTTGGCGGGGACGAGCTTGACCACCACGGATGCCCGATGCCCCTGGCGCGAGCCGTTGATCCAGTGTGAGTTGAGGATGAACGGCAGCACGGAGCGGCCGTGCGCGTCGGCGAGCGGCATCACCTGCTGCGCGAGACCCGGCTGGTCCCGCTGGTCGCTCGTGGGGCTCTGCGAGCCGCCGAGCAGCACGCGGGCGTTGGTGTCGGAGGGCCCGAAGTCGATACAGCCGTGGCTGTCCTTCACCTTCCCTTCGTACGGGGCGAAGGCCGACACGTCCTTGCCGGTGTAAGCGTAGAGGAGGAAGTGGTGGCTCGTGAAGCGCACGCCGCGGGGGACCCGGCGGTTGGCGATCGCCACCTCGACGACGTCGTAGGGCTGATCGGCGGGGACCGCCACGAACGTGCAGACCTCGCGGTCGCTGTTCGGTGGCACGGTGAACGCGGGGACGCGCAGCGTGAGGCGTCTCGCCCGCCGCGCGGACGCCGGCAGCGCCGGCAGCACGAGGACGAGGGTCGCGAGCGCGAGGCGGACGAGAGCACGGTCGGCCATGCCCCCCACGAGAGCAGGAGGAGCCGTGTCCCGTCAAGTCCGCTCGCGGCTACGCGAACAGGCTGCGGAAGCGCCGGCGATGGTGCCACGCCAGAAGCAGCTCGCAAGCGGCGACGAGCGCGCCGGGACCGATGCCGCCGGGATCCAGGAACACGTGGAAGAGGAGGATGTGGACGATTACGGGCGCGAGCAGCACGAGCGCGAAGGGCACGCAGACGCCGGTGAGCGCGAGCGCGCCTCCCACGACCTGCGTCCCGAAGACGAGCGGCATCACGTAGCCCGAGCGCACGAGCGCCCCGAGGAAGGCCCCCGCGTCGGCCGGCATGGCCGGCTGGGGAAGGAAGTGGAGGAAGCCGTTCAGCCCGAAGACGACGAACACGGCCCCGAGGATCAGGCGCGCCGCCACGACCACCTTGCCCATGATGGCCGGATAGCAGGCTTGCCCGCCTCCCGGGAAGGGGGGCCGCGCGGCCTACGCGGCGCTTCGGAGCGCCAGCTCGACCCGGCCCGTGTAGACGTTGCGCAGCCGCCACCGGTGGCGATCGAAGACGGCCGACGCGTCGGGCGGGTAGCGGAGGAAGAGGGCGGTGAGACGTCCCCATGCCTCGTCGAACGAGGCGGGCGTCGTCACCCGAAGCCATGCCCCGCTGACCGTCGACGTCGCCTCGACCACCCACGCGCGCTGGCGGCGATGGCCCCTCGTGCTGCCGCAGGAGGACCGCATAGCTTGCTTGCGGGGCCGACGGTGCAACTTCGATGCCGGCGACGAAGGCCTTGTGCTCTCGGCCCGGCGGCCACCCGGTCACCTCGACGATCCGGTGACGAGCGTCACGCCGGCGGCGGTCAGGCGAAGTCCGATCCGCCGTCGACGTTCACGTTGGCGCCGGTCATGTAGCTGTTCAGGCGGGAGGCGAGGAAGGCGATCACCGGCCCGATCTCGGCGGGATCGCCGGCGCGGCCGAGGTGCGCGGGCGCGCCGAAGTCCTCCCGAATGATGCGCATCGCGTCGACGAGGCTCCCGGGGTCGACCCTGCGCTCGGGCGGCAACGAGCGCAGGTAGCCGCGCAGGGCCTCCGAGAGGAAGGTCCCGGGCGAGACCGTGTTGACGAGAATCCCGTCGGGCGCCAGCGCGAGCGAGAGGTTCTTGCCGACGCTGGTCATCGCCGCCTTCGCGGCGGTGTAGGCGGCGAGCCCGAGCGCCTGCCGCTTGGTCGAGTGTGCCGCGACGTTGACGATCCGCGCCCACGCCGCCCGGCGCAGCCACGGCAGCGCGGCGCGCACGCAGCGCACCATCCCGAGCACGCCCGCGTCGAAGGTGGCGCGCCAAGCGGCGTCGTCGAGCGCCTCGAACGGCCCGACGCCGACGCCCACCGGACCGGCGGCGTTGACGAGCACGTTGAGCGCACCCCAGCGCGCGCCGAGCCCGGCGAACGCCGCGTCGACCTGCGCGGCCACGCAGAGATCGGTCGGAACGCCGAGCGCCTCGGGGCTCCCGGCGGCGCGCAGCCCGGCGACCGCCTCGTCGAGGGCGGCGACCGTGCGCGCGAGGACCGCGACGCGGGCGCCCTCGGCGGCGAAGCAGCGCGCCGCCGCGAAGCCCATGCCCTTCGAGCCCCCGGCGACCACCACCGTCGCGTCGGCCAGGCCGAGGTCCATGTGTCGCTATCCTCCGTTCGCCGCCGGCACGTACGCGCGGCACGGCTGTCCCCGCAGGCCGGGACACGGCGGCAGACCCGGCGGGGTCGGTACGCCGCGAACCACGGCGAGCACGAGCCGCGACGGCTGCCTCTTCGTGCGCGCGATCTCGTTCACGACCAGGCCGTCGGTTGCGGGCGTGGCGAACGCCCAGCGCGTGCGGTCGCCGCCGGGCGCCTCGATGCTGATGCGGATGCGCGAGCCGGCGCGGAAGACGTGGGCGACCGAGAAGAGCCCCACCCGTACCTTCGTGAACCGGCCGGCGGGCAGCGGCCGGGCGTCGCGCTCGAGGTGGGTGGGGTAGGGGAAGAGCTTCGTCGATCGCGCGCCGTCGAGGTGGCGGTGGCTTGCGCGCAGCCATCCGTTCTGGACGTAGGTCTCGAGGCCGTCCGGGCGGATCTCGGTGAGCGTGACCTGGAGGTCGGTGTCGGGCGCGCTCGACCGCAGCCACAGATCGACGCTGCCCGGTCCGGCGACGAGCACGTCGTCCGGCAGTGGGGGCGTGGCGTAGGCCACGGCCGTGTCGCCGGGCAGCGGTCGCCAGTCGTACGGTGGGAGCAGCTCCCACGACTCGGTCTCGCCCTGGCCGGGAATCGTCTGCTGCGGCCGCGCGGCGGGATCCGGGCGGTAGGCATCGACGTCTCCCGCGTCGGCGCGCGAGCGGCGCGGGGTGAGGGTGCCGCGGGGACCGAAATACCACACGACCGGATGCGCCTGCGGCGGCGGCCACGCGCGGAACGCGAGCTGGAAGGTCGGCGCCGGCAGGCCCGGCACCGCCGACCCGGCGCCGTTCTCCATCAGCACCCGCACGTGCGGGTCGGACTCGAACAGCGACCGCGCCTGCGCGTAATCGGTGATCCCCGCGAAGCGGTCCGTGGGGAGCGGCGGAGTGGGCGTGCCGCCGCCGAGAATCTGCTGGTAGATCAGGGGCGCGATGGGCGCGAGGCGCCCGGGATCGGGAATCCGCCCGGCGACGTAGAGGTCGAGGAAGGCGAGCCAGTTCCAGAGGATGTCGGGATCGAGCGGGCTCGTGTGCACCCCGTTGGTGAGCGTGATCTTCACGTCGGGACGCTGCGGGAGCCGCCGCAGCATCGACGCGAAGTCGCCGCCGGTCTGCTCGTCCTGCCACGAGTCCCCGAGGAAGGTCGGCACCGCGATCGCGTGCACCCAGTTGATGGGCGACCGCTGGTCCATGAGGCTCGGCGTGTAATAGGGGTGCGCCTCGGTGAACGCCACCGGATCGAGGGTCTGGAGGCGGAGCCGCTGGTTGGCGAGGCAGACGGCGTCGCCCGCCTTCACCTGCGCGATGGCATACGCCTGTCCGCCCTCGGGGGCGGGCTCCGCGTCGTGCGCGCGGTCCGCGAGCCAGCTCGCCGCGAAGCCGTCGTTGAAGATGCCGCCGGGGAAGCCCGGCGCGCGGTAGATGTCGGCGATGACCGACAGCGGCGCGATGGCGGCCAGATGGGGCGGGCGCGCGCCGCCGACGAAGAGCTGGCTGATGCCCGGAAACGAGATGCCGACCATGCCGACCTTCCCGGCGGCGACCCACGGCTGCGCCGCGACCACCTCGATGACGTCGTAGCCGTCGGCCGTCGTCGGCAGGTCGAAGAGGTCGAACACGCCTCCCGAGCAGCCGGAGCCGCGCATGTTGACGCCCACGGTCGCGTAGCCGAGCGCGCTCGCGATCAGCGTCGAGGGCTGCGGGTTCTGGGGATCGGCCGCCGGGTAGCCCGAGTACTCGACGACGGTCGGGAACGGCCCCTCGGCCAGCGTGTGCCCGAGCGGCGGCCGCACCATCGCCGCGAGCAGCGTCCCGTCCCGCGTCTCGATGTACTGCAACCCGGCCTGTAGGCTCTGCCGCCGGTAAAAGTCGGGGCTGGGCACGTCGTCGAAGGACAGCACCGACACCGCCGCCGTCTCGCCGCTGCGCGCGTCGCGGACGACGTAGCCACGGCCCGGCTGCAGGTCGCGGAAGAGGAGGCTCCCGAACCGGTCGGTCGTGCCCTGCGCGACCGTGTCGCCGCGTCGGTCCTCGAGCGTGAGGAGCGCGCCCGTTGCCGAGCCGGTCACCGCGACGAAGCGGATGCCGCCCTGCACGTGCAGGTTCGCGCGGGCGGCGAGCGGACTGCTGGCAAAGACGGCGAGCAGGAGAGGGAGGAGCTGGCGGCCGCGCATGCGGCGCACCGTACGAAGGCCGCCGGCGTGATGTCAACGCCGACTCCTCGACTCGAGCCTTGCCCGCCCCGATCGCGGGTGCGCCCGTCGAGCCCGACTGCGCGGAAGTACCCTCTTGCGTAATCCTGAAGAACTGCAGGGGGATATACGGCGGCATCGAGAGCGCGCTCGACACCATCAACAACGCCTTCGACCAGTGGCGGCAGGCCGTGCCTGCGCCCCGGGTCACGGCACGTCGACGAGCGGAGGACACGGAGGGGCGATGGGCAGGGATTCGGCGGACGCGAGAGCGGCGACGCCCCCGCGACCTCGACCGTCGCCGCGTGTTGGCACGTGTGTCGAGGGAGAGACTGATGAAGTGCGCACGATTCGGCCGAGCAATGGTGGTCGCTGCAGCCCTCGTCCTCGGAGCCGCAGGCGGCGCCGCGGCTGCGAGGCGCGGCGGGTTCCATGGCGGCGGCGGCTTCCACGGCGGTGGGTTCCACGGTGGTGGGTTCCACGGCGGCGGGTTCCACGGCGGTTGGCATGGTGGCGGCTGGGGACACGACTGGGGAGGCGGGCCGCACATCTTCGTCGGCGGCGGGTTCTACGGCGGGCCCTTCTACGGAGGCTACGGCTACGGTCCGTCGTTCTACGGGGGCTGCTACCCTTATTCGCCGGGCTACTATCCGTATCCGTACTCGTATTGTCCGCCACCGCCACCACCGGGTTACGGCTATTACGGCTATTGGTAGGGCCGATGACCGATCGTCAGCGCGCGGACGTGGCGACGAGCCCGGCGAGGCTCTTCTCCGGAGCGGCCCACTGCTCACCTTCCATGCGCGCGATCTCCTTGCCGTCGCGGCGGACGATCGCGGTCGGCAAGCCAACGATGTGCAGGGTCTCCGTCAGGGGATCATCCCCCCAGTCGTCGTGCGGGACCCCGTGAAACGTGACCGTGATCGGGGCGCCCCGGATTTCTTCGAGGACGCGCACCAGCCGCGGAACGGCCTGCTCGCAGTGCGGGCACCAGCTCCCGAAGAAAACGAGCAGCTCCGTGGGCTGCTTCGTGCGGCGAAGCTTCTCGAGGGCGGCAGGATCCGGCGCGTATCGCGCCGCGCCACGGCGGTACTCGGGCAACGCCTGGATCAGCTCGTCGAGCTGCCGATCGCCGAGCACCGGCGGGCCCTCCTTCAGCGTCATCGTGAGCCCGTCCCGGTCGAGGACCAGGTTCGGGCCGTCCGCTCGCACGGAGAGGAAGTCCTCCTGGGGGCCGCTCGTGTCGACCCGGAGGACGTCGGGATCGGCGGCGTCGTGGCTGATGCGCGCGGGGTCGAGCAGGCGGGCGCCGAGCGGCCCGGTCGTGATGAGCACCGGGCGGCCGAACGGCGAGGGTTGCAGCAGGAACGCCTCGGGGGGGTCCAGGGACCGATAGACCGCCGCGCCCTGCGCCGCGAACTGGCTGGTGGCGACGAGCTCGATGGTGAACGCGTGCGCGGTGCCCGCAAAGCGCGCGAGCAGCGCCACGGGCACTGCATACACGAAGAACGAGCGGATCATGGCGGATCTCCTCGGGCGAGCGCGTCCAGCGTCGCATCGGGGGGGAAGCCGGTCCACGTCGCGACCACGCGGCCTCCGTCGACGAGCGCGCTCCGCGGCAGCGTGCGGTAGAGCCTGCGGAGCAGCGGCGGGGGGGCACTGCGCACCTCGAACGCCGGACCGGCCGACCAGAGGAACGCGGCGGCCAGCGCGGGGTCGTCGTCGGCGACCCCCCACACCGGGGTACCGCCGTGGGGCAGCTTCAGCCGCTCGTTCAGGTGCGGGATCCGCGCGCGGGTCGCCGCGTCGGCGCGGTCGAGCAGCAGGACGAGATTGCGGCCGGTGCGCAACTCCGGGACGATCCGGTCGAGCTGCGTCGCCTCGACGGTCACGCCCGGCGCGAGGGCCGTGGCATGGTCGTCGAGCGGGAGCCACGGCGCGCACAGGGCGAACGCGACGCCTGCGCCGGCGCCGAGCGCGCTCGGCCACCCCGGGCGAACGCCCGGCGCTTGCGGGCCCCCCAGCCAGGCGAGACCCGACAGCGCCGCGAACCCGACGTCCTCGTACAGCGCCTGCCAGGGCGTTCGTTCGAGGAGCTGCCCGAAGCAGCCGCATGCGGCCGGCCCGCCCGGCCGCACGAGCTGCCACGCCACGATGGCGACGAAGGCCAGGAACGTCGCGCTGCCGAGGAGCAGCACGCCCCGACGGCGCGAGCCGCCGAGCAGCGCCGCGCCGAGCCCACCCTCGAAGGCGACGACCCCCAGGGCGCCGGGGTAGGCGATCGCCGACGGCACCGGCAGCACGTCGCGGAGACGCTCCGCCGCGCCCTGCGGGTCGATGGCCTTGGCGTACGCCGCGAGGAGCAGCACCGCCCCGAGGAGACGAGCCACCGCCGGGCCCAACGTTCCGAGCTTCGCCATCGCGCACACCGCCACGCCCTTTACGCGAATCGGGGCGGCTCGGAAAAGCCCAAGCACGTCACCGTGGGACTCCCTACGTCGCGAGCGCTCCCCCTCGCCGGCGCAGGACCTCGGCCAGCGTCTGGATGAGGCGATCGGGGTCCACCGGCTTCACGAGATGCTCGTCGAAGCCCGCTTCGGCGGAGCGTGTCCGATCGGTCGGACTCGCGAAGCCGGTGAGCGCGACGGCGACGATATCGGGCGCGTCCCGCCGCACGCGTGCCATCAGGGCGTAGCCATCCTCGCCGGGCAGCCCGACATCGCTCACGATGGCGTCGGGTCTCGTTCGTGCGAGCAGCTCGAGCGCCTGTCGCGCCGATCTGGCCGCATGGACGCGCGCCCCGCTGCTCTCGAGCGCGAGATAGGCCGCCTCGCGCGTGTCGGCGTCGTCCTCGACGACCAGGATCGTCATGCCACGCAGATCGTGGTCGTTCCCCTCTCGGAGCTGCGGCCGCCCCGCGGGCAGCAGGAGCGCGGTCGGCTGCAGCGGGAGGCGGAGAACGAATCGTGCCCCCCGGCCCTTGCCGGCGCTCTCGGCCTCCACGCTGCCGCCGTGCAGCTCGACCAGGTGCTTGACGATGTAGAGGCCGAGGCCGAGCCCGCCGTTGGTCCGGGCGCTCGACGTGTCGGCCTGGCGGCAACGCTCGAAGACGTGAGGCAGGAACTCGGCGTCGATACCGATACCCGTGTCGGCCACCGCGATGATCGCCGTCGCGCCTTCGGTGGTCATGATGATGTCGATGCGTCCGCCGCTCGGGGTGAACTTGAGCGCGTTCGTCGCCACGTTGCCGAGCGCCTGCCGGAGCCGTCTGCCGTCCCCGCGGACGTAGCCGGGCAGCGGCGTCAAGGAGAGCGTCACGTCGACGCGCTTCGCCAGGGCCAGCGGACGTATGCTCTCGACGCAGCTCTGCACCACGGCCCCCAGGTCGACCGCCTCGTGCACGAGCGCCATCGTGCCGGCGCGGATGCGCGAGACGTCGAGGATGTCGTCGATCAGCAGCACCTGCTGGCGGGCGTTTCGCTCGATGATGTCGACGGCACGCTCGAGCTGCGCGGTGTCGAGGAGCCTGCGTTTGACCAGCGCGACCCAGCCCATGATGGCGCTCAGTGGCGAGCGCAGCTCGTGCGACAGGAGCGCGAGGAACTCGTCCTTCGCCCGGTTCGCCGCCTCGGCCTCCTCTCGGGCCGCCTGCGCCCGCACCAGCCGGGCGTGCTCGGTCTCTGCCTGCTTGCGGGCGCTCACGTCGCGGAAAACGAGGACCACCCCGAGGACGCCCCGCGCGGGGTCGCGAATGGGGGCCCCGCTGTCGTCGATGGGAATCTCCCGTCCGTTTCGGGCAAGGAGGATGGTGTGGTTCGCGAGCCCGACCACGGCGCCCGAGCGGAGCACTCGCGCCACCGGGTTCTCGACCGGCGCGCGGGTCTCTTCGTTGACGATACGGAACACGTCCTCGAGCGCTCTGCCGTGCGCGGCGGCTTCCAACCAGCCCGTGAGCGCCTCCGCCACCGGATTCATGAAGACGACCCGCCCGGCGACGTCCGTCGCGATGACCGCATCGCCGATGCTCCGCAGCACCGTTCCGAGCCGCTCCTCGCTCTCGCGCCGTGCCGTTTCGGCTCGCCGGCGCCGGCGAGCGTCCTCCTCCCGGCCCACGAGCGACAGCCCGCCCACGAGGACGGCGCCGGCGGCGGTGGCGCCGATGAGCTTCAGGGTGCGACCGTTGCGCCGCGCGCGCTCGGCCAGGCGCTCCTTGAGGAGCTGGTTCTCCTCGTCCTGGAACTCGCCGAGCGCGGTCCGGAGCTGGTCCATCGTCTGCTTGCCGCGATCGTCCCGCGCGACGTCCAGGGCCGGCCCGTCACCCTGCGAGCGGCGGAGCTCGACGGCCTCTCGCAGCTCGTCGAGCCTCTGCGAGACCAGCGGGGCCAACGCCGCGACGCGCGCGTGCTGCGTCGGATTGTCGCGCGTCAGCTCGCGAAGCCGCGCGACATCGCCGGGGATCGCCTTCACCCCCCGTTGGTAGGGGGCCAGATACGCGTCCGTGCCGGTGAGGAGAAAGCCCCGCTGTCCACTCTCCGCCTCCGTCAGATCGCCCAGGAGAACTCGGACCTGCCCGAGCACCTTGAGCGTGTGCAGGGCCCAATCGCCGGCCAGGTGGCTCTGCTGGGCCTCGACGAAGGCCCCGAGCCCGGCCGCGAGCAGGAGGACGACCGCCAGCCCCAAGCCGACCCTCGTCGCCACCGAGAGCGCGGATTGGCGTTGCTTGGCTGAGGCGCCCGGCTCGACGTCCATGCGGAGATCTCTCGCGACGGAAGGAAGGTCGCGCCGCCGGCCCGGCGCGCGCTCGAGGCCAGCACGCTACATCCGTCCAGAATGACGTACAAGGGCCGCGTTCCGCTAGAAGAAGACGTGTCGCCTCTCAGCGAGGCCGCGTGCGATGAGGGCCGCGAGGGCGGCGCGGATCTGCTCGACGTGGCAGGCGACGGCCTGCGACCCGGGGCGCCCGCCGAGGCGCAGCGGCGCCCCGAAGTACACGCGGTACTTGACGGGCAGGGGAACGAACAGCGTCGGCGTGATCGGCGCGACCGGCGTTCGCACCAGGCGAGCGAGCCAGCGCGGGTTCGCCAGCAGCGGCGCCTCCTCCTCCGCACCGATCACGGCGACGGGAACGATCGGCGCCCCGGTCATGAGGGCGACGTGCACGAAGCCGTGTCCGAACGGACGCAGCCGATAGCGCTCGCTGAACGGCTTGGCGAGCGCTTTGACCCCCTCGGGAAAGGTGAGTACCACGGCGCCGGCACGCAGCAGATCGAGGCACGCTGCGCGGGTTCCGTCGACGGCACCGATGCGCCGGGCGGCGCGACCGAGGATCGGCAGCGACATCAGACGATGCTCCGCCATGCCGTGTACGAGGCGCGGTGGCTCCGCGTCGAAGAGGCACGCGGAGGTCACCATCGCGCCGTCCCAGGCGAGCACGTGCGAGCCGTGATTCGCGACCAGCAGGAGGGGGCCCGGCGGGAGCGCCTGCTCGAAGTGGCAGCTCACCCGGAAGTACCCCCGATAGAGAGCGCGGGTGACGAGGAAGAGCCGCGTGGCAGCCGAAAGGCGGAAGCCGAAGCGCTCCGGCGGGTGCCGCTCGAGCGCGCAGGCCTCCGCGAGGCGCGCGCGGACGTCGGCCGGCCAGAGCATCAGCCGCCGCGAGCGTCTCGGGGCGACCGCGCGCGGATGGCGCCGCGGCGGTGCGGTCTCGGCGGCCGCTCGCGATCGGCGCATGGTTGTCGACATCACTCGATCCGGATCATCTGGCCGGCGTAGTTGCGCGGGCCGGCGAAGAGGACGAGCGCGGGTGGGGAGCCGCGCTGCACGAAGAAGCGGCTCTCCGGCAGGAAGGCGTGCAGCAGGGGATCGATCGCCCAGTGAATGGTGGGGCGCAGGGTGAAGGGGACGACGTCCAGCCTCGCGCCGAGTCGATCGAGGGCCGTCGAAGGGGCGCGCACGAGCTCCAGATCGAGCAGGCGTGGGCGCGGCGTCGGAGCCACCGTGCGGAAGACGAGATGGCCGTGGACGGCGTTCGCGTCGAAGTTCTTGAGGACCAGGAAGATGAGCGGCCCCCAGTAGGTTCCCGCGGAGAGGTCGGCCCGTTCGTCGACCGTGCGTTGGTCCCTGCCGTCGCCCCAGCTCGCGTGAATGCGTCCGCCGAGGACGTCGATCGTGAGGTCGACGACGGGCCGACCCCGCGTGTCGCGGATGATCGACCGGCCGCCGAGCGCCTCGAGCCGGCCGGCGACCCGGGCCTCGGCACGATCTTCGTCGCTGGACCCGTCACGGAAGTGCGCCACCCGCACGCAGGAGAGCCGATCGCCGTCTCGTGTCTGCCGATACTCGACGAACCCGATCTCCGTGCCGCCGTCGGGCGCGTAGATTGTGCCGAAGCCCGCCACGTCGCCCTCCTCGTAGACGAGCCGGATCGGCGTGCCCGGAAGTGCGAGCGCACGCTGCGGTGAGAGCGCGATCGCCGTTGCCGCGGCGAGGTTGAGCATGAGGACGCTGCCGTTCACGTGCCCGAGGCGGACCGCTCGCTCCGCACTACTCGGTGCTCCAAGATTCGTGCCTGCCGGCAGCGAGGCAAAACATTCTGGGCGACACGCTCGACCGCTACCAGTTGCGCTGACTGGGCGCACCGACTGCTACCGTCGCATCGCCTCGACGTGCTCGTCAGGCACGGCGCATGCCGCGGCGACGAAGAGACGCGACACCGTCCCACCGCGATGGAAACATCTGCACTCGGTTGTAGTTCCTACACCCGCGGGTACCGTCGCGGCGCGCGTCCCCGTGGCAGGACGCGGCTGGCACGGCGGGTGCTCCGCGGAGAGGGCACACTCCGCATGCCGAGGCGCGGACCCCCGGGGTCGTCCGGAGACGGGCCGCGTCCGCAGCCGATCGGAGGCTTGTGATGGGTGACCGGGACTGGATGTTCCAAGACGAGAAGATCGAGCGGCTCTTCGAGCCCGACATCATGATGCCGGCGCAGTTCTACGGGCGCGTGGTCCATCGCGCACGGGAGACCGGCGAGCGACGTCTCATGGCGGCGATCCTCGAGGATGCCGTTCATACCCTCTGCGATCGGGGACACCGGCGCGCTCCACGGGAGCTCCGCGCCGCCCGCCGCTGGATCGAGAGTCACGACCGGCAGTGGGTGTTCTCCTTCGAGCGCATCTGCGAGGCGTTGGACGTCGACCCCGAGCACGTCCGTGAGCAGCTCCGGTCCCGATCGGGGCGGATCGCCGTGATCGTCGGCGTCGAACCGATGCGCGGAAACGTGCCCCGTCGGAAGGCGCCAGACTCGGCGGCATAGCCCGACGGGAGGTCCGACCGGAAGGTGAGGATGAAGGGATGAGAAGGGCGGCGTATCCTTCCGTCACCGGAAGCATACCGCTGGGTCGCACGCGCTGGCGGCGCCGGGCGGGCAGGGCACCACCGCGCCGACGACCGGCGTCGCCACGAGCGTGATCGTCCACGGGGCCTGACGCGCGTCTTGCCCGAGGCAGTCGCCCAACAGGCCACACTGCGGCCGCCCCGCGACCGTGCTCACCTTGAACGCGCCCGACTGCCAGTCGTACCACCCCGGATCGGGGTGTGCGCCGCGCTGGCCGACCGTGCTATAGCCCCACAACGTCGCGCCCCACTGGGTCACACACGCGTCGGCCGTGCTGCCGCTGCCGTCGAGGTCCATCGTGGAGCACAGCCCCCCGAACCACAGGCGGAACTTCTCCTGGCCGTTGGGCCGCCCAGAGCGACAGCTCATGGTCGGATCCGGCGGTGCGCAGACCAGATGATCGGCCGCGCCCGCGTTGCTGATCGCCACCTGCTCGACGGACCGGCTCGCGCACGCCGCCCCGCCGCACCCGAGCGGTGCCGCGGCGAGGTGCAGGCAGAGCGTGCCGTTGTTCAGGAACTCCACCGTGCGGCAGCCGTCTGGCCTCGGCTGGGTCCAGCAGCCAATCATGTACCCCGTCATGCCGACCGTCTTCTGCGCGCCGGCGCATGGCGAGTCGAGGGTCGAGTGAATCACGGCCGTGCTCATGGTGCCGTCGGGGGGAAAGGGCTGGTCCAGGCGATAGACGACGCGCGTCGTTCCCGCCGGGCAGGGCGGGATGCCAGGATCGTCCACCGAGGGGCATTCGGCCCTGAGGCCGCCCGCGATGCGGCCCGCCGAAAGCCCGCAGCGCCCCGCATCGGCAGGGCTCCCTCGACCGAGTAGCACGGCCGCGGCAACCGCGGCCACGCGTCCTGCGCGTGAACCAGCTCTTTGAGCAATCATGGACCACCTCCGCTCGGATCGTGTCGGCAGCACTACCGCATCCATCGAGTGGGACGGAAGAGACGAAGGTCGCAGCCCGGCGGTGCAGGGATGTCGGACCCAAAAGGGTGTTGACGGGATGACTGGGTGACCAGCACCTCCTCAGTGCCAGCTCGTTTCCTGTGTCACTCCGTGGCAGTCTGTTGCTCTCGGTGTCGGGTACCGGTAGGCGGTTCTCTGCACGGCAGCTACACAGCAGAGGGTGTCCGTGACACTTCAAGATGTCCCCCCCATAAGCACTGAAAGATGTCCGCTCGTTGATCACGACTTTACGCCGCCCTCCCCCTGGAAGCCGGGGTCTCGAGCAAGGTGCCTTGCCGATCGTAGCAGGCGAGGAGCTTGCCGTGGTGGCTGACCCCGAGGCGACCATCCGGGAATTCGTGGACGAGGACGGGGCAGCGCACGTAGTGCCGCCGCCACTTGGTCGCGGGGAGTTGGAGACATAGG
>DATGIZ010000025.1:0-102208 GCA_035295465.1 Binatia bacterium
CCCCTTGGCCATCGCCTCCTCCTCCGCGCTCTACGCTCGCCAGCGTGCGCGGTGGGAAGATGCGCGATGGCCGTTTCCTTTTCCACCGAGGCGCCCTCGGCTACTCCGCTCGAATTTCCACCACGTCCGGGGACACTACCGTGCTTCCGATTGAGGAGGTGAAGCATGCGCCGCTCGTTGTTCGTCATCGCACTCGTTCCGCTGCTTCTCGCCGCCCAACGTTCAGCCCGCGGAGACGCCCTCCAAGTGACAGCCGATCAAGCCGGGCTGCTCGGGAGCGTCTCAACCAACGGCTTCGACACGGGCTCCACTGGCGGCTTCTTCGCGAACCTTGGCACGAACGGGCGCACCTGCGGGACCTGCCACGTCGAGGCGAACGCGTGGACGTTCACGCCGACGCACGCCCGCGCGCTTGCCGCGAACGATCCACTGTTCACGCCGAACGACGGCTCCGACTGCCCGCCCACGAGCCCGACCCAGGGCCCGAGCGCGGCGCTCTCCTCCGAGGTGCTGAGCTACGGGCTCATCCGCGTTCAGCTCGGCATCCCGACGACGGCGAATTTCGCGCTGGCCGGGGCGACCAATCCGAAAGCCTGCGCGATTCCGCCGGGCTCGCCGGGAGTGAACGGCCAGCTCTTCCTCTTCCGCCGCCCGCTGCCGTCGACCAACCTGGTCTTCGAGTCGGCGGTCATGTGGGACGGGCGCGAGACGTTGCAGCCCATCACGACGCAAGCGGGCTTCCAGAGCACGGGCCCGCTGCTGTTCGACCTCGCCGACCAGGCCAACGGCGCCACGACCGGGCACGCGCAGGGCATGTCGATTGCCGGCACGCAGGCGCAGGCGGACATCGTCGCGTTCGAGACGAGCCTCTACACCGCGCAGCTTCTCGTCCAGCCGCGCCGTACCTGGCCCGTCCTGCTGACCGGCTTCGGCGTGCACGGGGGGCCGGACTACCTGGCGGACACGGTCGCCCCGGCGTTCGCCATCGGCGCGAACGACCCGCTCAAGCCCGGGTTCACGAACGCCGTCTTCGACCTCTACGCCGCCTGGGAGCCCACGAGCGGCCGATACGGGTTCCTCACGCCCGGCCAGCAGGCGATCGGGCGCGGCGAGGCGCTGTTCAACGACACCACGTTCGTGATCCACGACGTGCCGGGCCTGAACAGCGTGCCGGCGGATCCGCTCTACAACGCGGCCGACCCGCTCGCGGGCCAGGACATCGTCAGCGGCTGCGGCCTCTGCCACAACAACCCGAACGTCGGCAACCACTCGACGTCGCTGCCGATCAACATCGGCGTCACGATGGCCCAGCCGGCGAACAACGACGGCTCGCCGAACACCGTGCTCGACGTCGCCAACCTGCCCGTCTACACGCTGCGGAACCTCGGCACGGGCGCCACCGTCCAGGTGACCGACCCGGGGAAAGCCCTGCTCAGCGGGAAGTGGACCGACATCGGGAAGACGAAGGGCCCGATGCTACGCGGGCTCGCCGCGCGCGCCCCCTATTTCCACAACGGCTCGGCGCCGGACCTGAAGGCGGTGGTGGACTTCTACAACGCGCGGTTCGCCATCGGCCTCACGGCGCAGCAGACGAGCGATCTCGTGGCGTTCCTGAGCGCGCTCTGACGGCGGCCGGTTGACACGGCGGCGGCGCGCCGCCAGAACCGCGGCGAGATGGCCGCGCCGCAGCGCTACAGCGTGGTCGTCGCCAAGGACTACCTCAAGTTCTCGGCGGCGCACTTCATCGCGTACCCGGGCTTTCGCGAGCCGCTGCACGGCCACAACTACCAGGTCTCGGTGCGGGTGGACGCGGCGCTCGGCCCCGAGGGCTACGTGCTCGACTTCGGCCTGGTCAAGCGGGTCGCGCGCGCGCTGTGCGAGGAGCTCGACGAGCGCGTGCTCCTGCCCGCGGAGAGCGACTGCCTGCGGATCGCGGCGGACGCGGGCGCGGTCGAGGTCGACACCGAGGACGGCGGCCGCTTCCGCTTCCCGGCGGCCGATGTGCGCCTGCTGCCGATCGGCCACAGCTCGGCCGAGGAGCTGGCCGCCTACCTCCTGGCGCGCCTGCGCGCGGCGCTCGCCGCCGAGCCCGCCGGCCGGCGCGTGGTCGCGCTCGAGGTGGGCGTGGCCGAGGCGCCCGGGCAGGCGGCCTACTGCCGGGAGGACGCCTGAAGGCGGCGCTCCTGCTGCTCGCCGCGGCGGCGGGCTGCAACGCGAGCCTTCCCGATCCCGAGAGCGCCGGCGCCGCGGTCTACCGGGCGCGCTGCGGGAGCTGCCACCGGCTCTACGCGCCGGGCGCCATGACCGCCGCGATGTGGCGGCTTCAGGTCGCGCGCATGCGCGCGCCGTTCGCCCAGCGCGGCCTCCCGTGGCTCACGCCCGCCGAAGAGCAGGCGCTCCTCGACTACCTCACCGCCCACGCCGGCACGCGCTAGATCGGCGGCCGCCTATCCCATGATACGGAGGGTCGGGGGGCGCTCCTCGAGGATGTCCTCGAGGCGCGTGCGGATCGCGGGCTTCCACTGGGGGTGCGTGAGCACGTAGAAGCGCCCGTCGCGGATCGCGGCGAAGACGTGCTCGGCGACGGCAGCGGGGGCGAGGCCCGACTCGAGGAGCTGGCGGACCTGCTCACGGACGGCGGCGATCTCGGGGCGAATCGGCGTCGCGTCGCCGAGGGTCGCCGGGCGGTTGCGGTCGGCGTCGAGGATGCGCGTGTTCACCCAGCCCGGGCAGAGCACCGACACCTTCACCTTGCCGCCGCTCGCCATGCCGAGCTCGTGGTGCAGTGCCTCGGAGAGCGTCACCACCGCGTGCTTGGTGGCGTTGTACGGTGCGATGCCGGGCCCCGAGGTGAGCCCCGCCATCGATGCGGTGTTGACGACGTGGCCCTCGACGCCCTGGCGGAGCAGGATCGGGACGAACGTGCGGATGCCGTGGATCACGCCCCAGAGGTTCACGCCGATGATCCATTCCCAGTCGGCGAGCGTGACCTCCCAGGCGAGCCCGCCCACCGACACGCCGGCGTTGTTGCACACGACGTGCACGGCGCCGAAGGCGTCGAGCGCCCGCTCGGCGAGGGCCTCGACGTCGGCCGCCCTCGACACGTCCGTCGGAACCGCGAGCACCTGCGCGCCACCGCTCGCGAGCGCCCGCTCCGCCGCAGCGAGCGCCTGGCGCTCGACGTCGGCGAGCACGACCTTCATGCCGGCGGCGGCGAACCGCTCCGCGAGCGCGCGCCCGATTCCGCTCGCCGCCCCCGTGACGACCGCGACCCGGTCCCGGAACTCCCGCATGCGGGGACGCTACGCGACGGGCGGCGACGAGTCCAGCACGGTCACGTCCCCGTACAGACGAGCCCGAGCGCCCGCGCAGCCACGGCCTGGCGCGCGTCGTGTGTGGCGAAGCGCACCGACCGGCCGACCCGCTCCTGGAGCAGCACGGCGCTCGCGAGGTGGATCGCGTCGAGCGTCTTGACGGCCGTTGCGAAGGGCAAGGAGGCCCGGCCGAGGACCGTGCGCGTAAGGAGAATACACCCGATGCCGTGCTCGATGCGCGCAAGCCGGTCGAGCGCGGCGCCGACGCCGACGTCGTCCAACACGGAGCCAAGCCTCAAGCGATCGACCGCCCGGCGTGCCTCGACCCTTGCCAGCTCGCTCGTCCACGCGGCCTCCCAGCGTCCCCACTCGGCGAGCCGTCTGCCCTGCCGGAGCGCCACGCGCAGGATCGTGCTCGTGTCGAGGTACACGATCACCGCTGCTCGCGATCCTCGCGGAGGAGCCGGACGACGTCGATGCGGCGGCGAAGCCGGATCGGCGGGAGCCTAGCCAAGTCGAATGGCGGGCTGGACGGGGCGACGAGGGGGAGGTCGTCCGTCGCCTCCCAGGGGACCAGGCGAGCGATCGGGCGGTCGCGGTCGCACACCACGACCGTTTCGCCCCTCCGGACCTGGGCGAGGTAGCTGCTGAGGTGCGCCTTCAAATCGGAAACCTTCGCACGCATCATGACCATGTCGTGACCTGATCCGGTCATGATGTCAACCACGCTGCGTCACGGGATCGCGCCCCGCTCCTTGAGGCGCGCGATCGCCTCCCAGTCGTAGCCGAGCTCGAGCAGCACCTCCTCGGTGTGCTGGCCGCACTCGGGGGTCGGGCCGGCCGGCCGCCACGGCGTGCCAGAGAAGTCGATCGGCGTCGCGACGCCCGGCACGGTGCCGCCTTCGGGCGCCGGCACGTCGACGATCGCGCCAGCGGCGCGCACCTGCGGGTCGGCGAGCACCTCGGCCGTCGTCTGCACCGGCGCCCACCACAGCCCCACGCGGTCGAAGATCGCGCCCCACTCGGCGAGCGGCCGCGTGGCGAACATCGCATCGAGGAGGCGGACCAGCTCGGCCGCGTTGTGCCGCCGGTCCCGCATCGTCGCGAAGCGCGGGTCGTCGAGCCATTCGGGGCGCTCGACGGCGCGCACGAGATCCGGCCAGTGGCGCTGGCCCTGGAGGCCCAAGAGGAAGAACCAGCGACCGTCGCCGGCGCGGTAGGAGCTGATCACCGGGTTCGGCGGGGCCGCCCGCGTGATCGGCGTCGTCTCGAGGCCCAAGCGCAGCGCGGCGTTGGTGTCCCAGCCGAGGACGAAGACGCCGATGCGCAGCAGCGAGGTGGTCACGAGCTGGCCGCGGCCCGTGCGCTCGCGAGCGAGGAGCGCTGCGGCGACCGCCCCGGCGAGCGCGACGCCCGCGGTGTGGTCGCCCATGGCGCCGCGCTGGTACGGTGGCTCGCCACCGGGTGCGGCGAGCGCGGCCGCGATCCCTGCCCGCGACCAGAAGGCGCCGATGTCGTAGGAGGGCCGGTCGCGGTCGGGGCCGGCCTCGCCGTAGCCGGTGACGCGCGCGTAGACGAGCCGCGGGTGCGCGGCGGCGAGGTCCGGCCAGTCGAGGCCGAGCCGCGCGAGCGCATCGATGCGGAGGTTGGTGACGAAGACGTCGGCGCGCGCGAGGAGCTCGCCCGCGATGCGCCGGCCGTCGGGCGCGGCGAGGTCGAGGGCGACGCTGCGCTTGCCGCGGTTGTCGAGCTCGAACGGCGGGTTGGCGGGGATCTCGGCCCCCGAGACCGCGAGGTAGAGGCCACGGAACGGGTCGCCGTCGGGCGGCTCGAGCTTGACGACCTCCGCGCCCCAGTCGGCGAGCACGCCCGCCGCCGACGGCCCGGCCACCCAGAAGCCGAGCTCGACGACGCGGATCCCCGCGAGCGGGCCGCTCACCCGAGCGCCTCGGCGCGCAGCGCCTCGATCTCGACCGGCTGCTTGGGGGCGGCGGCCGAGAGGACCTCGACGCCGGTTGCCGTGACCAGCACGTCGTCCTCGATGCGGATGCCGGTGCCGCGGAATGCGGCGGGCACGTCCTCGGCGTCGGGGGGCACGTAGAGGCCGGGCTCGACCGTGAAGACCATGCCCGGGACGAGCGCGCGGGGCGCGTCGCCCACCTTGTAGCGGCCGACGTCGTGCACGTCGCGCCCGAGCCAGTGGCTCGTGCGGTGCATGTAGAAGCGGCGGTAGGTCTCCTTCTCGACCGCCTCGTCGACCGAGCCGGTGAGGAGGCCGAGCCCGATCGACGCCTCGCAGAGCACGCGCACCGCGGTGGTGTGCAGCGCCTCGAGCGTGGCGCCCGGGCGCGCGGCGGCGATCGCGGCGAGCTGGGCCGCGAGCACCGCGTCGTAGAGATCGCGCTGCGCAGGGGCGAAGCGGCGGCCGACGGGGAACGTGCGGGTGACGTCGGCGCAGTAGCCGGCCCGCTCCGCGCCGGCGTCGATCAGCAGGAGCTGGCCCTCGCGCAGCGGTTGGTCGTTGGCGGTGTAGTGGAGGATCGTCGCGTTGGCGCCGGCCGCGACGATCGACGGATAGGCCGGGCCGGTCGCGCCGCGGCGGCGGAACGTGTAGTCGATCAGCGCCTCGACCTCGTACTCGTGCACGCCGGGGCGCGCGCTCGCCATCGCCGCGCGATGGGCCTCGCAGGCGATGCCGATCGCCGCGCGCAGCCGCGTGATCTCGTCCGGCTCCTTGTGCAGCCTGAGCTCGTGGAGCAGCTCGTCGGCGTCGCGGATCGCGGTGGGGCCGGTGCCCGCGCGCGGCCGCTCGGCGTGCACGCGACGCACGGCGGCCAGCAGCCGCGCCGCGAGCGAGTCCTCGCGCCCGAGGCTCAGGTAGACGTGCGGCGCCTTGGCGAGGAGGCGGGGCAGCTCCTGGTCGAGGTCGTCGATCGGGAAGGCGGCGTCGGCGCCGTAGGCGGCGGTCGCGCCGTCCACGCCGGCGCGGGGCCCGACCCACACCGCGCGCTCGGGGTCGTGTGGGCGGACGAAGAGCACGAAGCGCCGCTCGGCGTCGGGGGCGAGGACGGCCACCGCGTCGGGCTCGGGAAAGCCGGTCACGTAATCGAAGTCGCTGTCCTGGCGGAAGGGCCAGGCGATGTCCCCGGTGCGTATCCGCTCGCCGGCGGCGGCGAGCACGAGCACGCCGCCCTCCATCGCGGCCATGATGCGCGCCCGCCGCGCGGCGAGCGCGGCGGCCTCCTCGGGCGTCGGGCTCATGCCGGCTCTTCTACCATGCGGCCTGCGTAGTGGCACACGGCTCGCTTCGCTGCGGCGGCATCGTCGCGGCCCCCCGCGACGTACGACGTGGAAAGGCAGACGGGATGGAGAGGACGGCGCGCATGCGCAGGCACGGCCCACGGCGGATGGGCGACGGCGGGGTGACGCCGGCGCCAATTTCGCACCGAGGCGCGCGGGGCTTCACGCTGATGGAGCTTCTGATGGCGCTCGCGCTGGGCGCGGTCCTCATGGGGATCGCGCTGCCGCACGCGTCGAAGGACCAGTTCAACCTGTGGACGGCGCAAACGCAGCTCCTGGGCGACCTGCGCACCGTACGCACGGATGCGATCACCAAGGGCGTCCACTTCCAGATCACGATCGACACGCCGGTCCATTACACGATGAACCGGATGAAGCAGGGAGCGAACGGCGCCTGGTCGGTGGACGTGAGCTACGGCAGCCGCGCGCTGCCGACGAACGTGACCTTCCTCACCGGCGTCAACGACACCTTCGAGTTCAACACCCGTGGCATGCTGATCCTGCCGGGCCAGGCCACGACGCTCACGCTGAGCGACTCGAGCACCCACCTGAGCCGCAACGTGACCGTGTGGCCGTCGGGACAGGTGGCGCCCCTATGATGCGCCCGAGGCGCCGCTGGTCCGCCGGCTTCTCGCTGATCGAGGTCCTCGCGGCGCTCACGCTGTTCGCGCTCGCCGCCGTGGCCACCGTGGCGCTCGCGGTCACCTCGATGCGGCAGACGGCCAGGAACCGTCAGGGTATGGCCGCGGCATTCCTCGCCCAGCAGGAGATGGAGCACATGCGGAGCCACGACTTCCAGAACATGCAGAGCGAGACGGTCACGCAGACGATGGACGGGACGACCTACACGATCACGGCGACCGTGAACACGGCGGGCGCGCAGGGGCCCAACATCGCGGACGTGCAGGTCAGCGTCGCTTGGACGGGCCCCCTGGGCCCGAGAACGTATGCGATCGAAAGCTACTTCACCGACGTCACCGAGTGAGGCCGGCTTCTCGCTGGTCGAGCTGCTCGTGACCGTGCTCATCGCGAGCGTCGCGCTCGCGGCGGCGGTCTCCTACTACGCCTACGAGGCCAAGCAGATGCGGCAGAGCTCGTTGCGCATCGAGGCCCAGCAGGCGCTGCGGGCGAGCCTCGACGCGATGGCGCGCGACATCCGCCTCGCCGGCGCGTGCCTGCCGACGGTGGGCCCGTTCATGGCGCTCGACGGCAGCGCCGGCGCGACGGACTCGATCACCGTGCGCGCCGGCGTCGTGCAGGGCGTCGCGTCGTGCGTGCAGGGCGGAGCGACGACGGCGATCAACGCCGGCGACACCACGATCAACGTGACCCAGATCGTGGGCTTCGCCCCGGGGCAGCTCATCCTGGTGGCCCCGGACGTCGGGGGCGAGATCGTCAACGGCGTGTCGGCCGTGAGCGGGCCAAACGCAACCGGCGGCGGGACGATCACGCTCTCGACGGGGGTCGTGAACAGCTACGTCGTGGGGACGGGGATCTACGCGCTCGACGAGCGGGTCTACTGGATCGACACCACGAATCCGGCGCTGCCGACCCTCAGCCTGAGCGTGAACCGGGGCCCGACCGAGGCGTTCGCCGCGGGCATGATCGGCCTCCAGTTCCAGTACGTGCTCAATCAGAACTGCCCCACCTGCACCGTGATCAACGCGAACGGAGCGAAGACCGGCAGCCCGCCGGTGAACAACGACGCGGTCTGGCGCCTGGTGAACGACGTCATCATCACGGCGACCGTCCAGACCATCGGAGCGTCGCCGCAGGAAGCCTCCGAGGTCACGCTGGTCGAGACGACGCACGCCAAGCCGCGGAACCTTCTGCAGCCGGGAGCATGACATGACGGGAGATCGCCGATCGAGGAAACGGGGCTTCGCGCTGGTGCTGGTCCTCGTGATCATGACCCTGCTCATGGCCATGGGGGCGGCGCTCCACAGCGGGATCATGGCCGACACGACGCTGCGCAGCGGGCATCAGATCGCCACCCAGGGCTTCTACGCGGCCGAGGCGGGCGTGAACCTCGGCATCAACACCTATCGGCAGATCTTCCTGAACCAGCAGATGCCCCAGCCCTCGGACTACAACGCCCACACCTTCATGCTGGGGCCGCGCACGGTGACCTATCAGCTCTGCCAGTACGGCTCGGGCACGACGGGGTGTCCCACCGATGCGAGCTGGACGCAGGGCGAGCAGCAGCCGGTGCCCAGCGGGCGGCAGTTCACCGGCATGCAGGCGAACGAGTACAAGTACATCAACAACTCGAACTCGCAGCTCGTCATGGGCGACATCGAGGCCACGCTGGGCAGCGAGTTCGAGGTCGACCAGATCCCGATCTTCCAGTGGCTCGCCTTTTACGCCAACGACCTGGAGATCCTGCCCGGGCCGAACATGAACCTCCACGGGCCGATCCACACCAACGGCAACCTCTACCTGAACAGCAACGCGACGCTCACGGTCACGAACTGCAACAACACGGCCGGCACGGGCACCGTCAACTACTGCGCGGCGGCGCCCCCCGGGGTCGCCACCGTCCGGGTCACGGCGGCGGGCGACATCTACCGCGGCCGCAAGGACACGGGGAACTCGCCGACGTGCGGCGGCACCGTGAACATCGGCATGGCGCAGGACACGAGCCCGAAGGACGGATGGCTCGACCTCCGGGCGATGCCGTGCGGCGGCTCGAGCTCGAGCGACGTGCTCCAGACCGCGGCCATGCTCGCCAACTGGCTCGGCACGGTGAAGTCGCACGTCCAGAAGATCACCGTCCCGCAGCCGAGCGCGTTCGCGTATCTCGCCCCCGCGCCCTCGGCCTGGTCGAAGGCCGACCTGCGGATCGTCCTCGACTGGAACCACCCGGACACGAACGGCCGCTACGCGATCTTCGCGGCCGACTCCTCCGGCAACGTCGACCTGGTCAAGACGACCGCGCTCCAGACCTTCATGGTCGCCAATCCGGGCGACATCTTCTACAACGACGTGCCGACCAGCGGGAACACGAACAACACGGCGTGCACGACCGCCGGCTCCTACTGCAATCCGGCGAGCTACAGTCCCGCGATCTCCGACGCGGCCCACGTCTACGCCTGCGCCCACTCGGTCGCCGGCTGCGGTACGTACATCGCGAACGCGGCCCTCACCACGGGCACGCTGCTCGCGAGCGGCTCCGTCACGGCCCGGCGGGGCGGCTTCTACGACTATCGCGAGGGGGCGTGGCTGCGGATGCTCAACGTGAACCCGCACGACCTGCTCCAGTGGAACCGCGCCCAGGGTGGCCCGCTCTTCGACCCGAACGACACGACCGACGGCGGCATCGTCCTCTTCCTCACGGTCCTGGGCCCGGGCTCGACGGGCATCCCGACCGGGAACAACCCGCCGATCCGCTACGCGGTGCGCATCTTCGGCTCGAGCGACCTCAACTTCCCGAGCGGCATGGCCGACCCGACCGGGCTCACGGTCGTGTCCGATCAGGCGGCCTACGTCGAGGGCAACTACAACGTGGGCACGGTCACGAACCCGAAGATGCCCGCGGCGGTCATCGGCGACACCATCAACGTGCTCTCGGCTTACTGGTCGCGCAACAGCGCGACCGCGAACGACTACCAGAGCTACCAGACCACGTCCGCCTATCGCCAGGTCGACTCGGCGGGCTGCGTCGGCCCGCCGCGCACGTGCGACACGTCGATCAACGCGGCCTTCATCGGCGGCGTGAACCCGACGAGCGGCGCGCAGTACAGCGGCGGATTCGAGAACTACCCGCGCTTCCACGAGGACTGGAGCGGCTCGACCGGGGGGCCGGCGCTCATCTACCGCGGCTCGTTCGTGAGCTTCGGCGCGCCGCTGCACAACAACGGCAACTGGAGCTACGGGCTCCCGATCTACACGGCGCCCGTCCGCAACTGGGACTACGACACCGACTTCCAGAGCTCGGCCCTGCTCCCGCCGCTCACCCCGATGGCCGTCGGCGTCGAGCAGATCCTCTTCACCGAGAACTTCAAGTAGCGCAGCCGCTCACGGCAGCACCTGCTGGAAGGGCTTCACCTCGACGCGGTTGAACACGCCCTCGGTGACGTAGGGGTCGCGGGCGACGACCGCCCACGCGTCGGCGAGCGAATCGGCCTCGAGCACGATCAGGCTGCCGCTCAGATCGAGAAGCCGGCCGGCGAGCCGGATGCGGCCCGCGCGGGCGAGCGGCTCCAAATGCGCGAGGTGCGCCGGGCGCACGGCGGGCCGCTTCTCTTGCGCACCGGGCCCGTCGTGGCCAATGATCACGAAGAGCATCCGCGGCTTGTAGCACGGCTCGCGCGCGCTTGCGCCGCGTAGCCCGCGCGACTAGCCTCGACCATTGCATGGCCGAGCGTCCGCACTCGCACCTGATCGACTTCCCCGAGGCGCTCGAGGCATTCTTCGCGCGCGTGGGCGAGCTCGAGGTCGTGCTCGGGGCGCAGGCCGCCCCGGGGCTCGCGCGCGTCGAGGCGCTCATTCGCGACGCGCTCGCCGCGCGCGACCGCGGCGACGCCGCGGCGGCCGCGGCGCGCATCGGCGAGGCGATGGCGGCCTTCGCGGCGCTCGCGGGCGAGGCGATGCCCGGCGAGGCGCCGGTGCTCCGCGGCGCGGCCGAGCGCTTCCGGCGCGCGCTCGGCGCCGGCGCGGTCGGCGAGGCGAAGGAGACGGCGGACGCCATGCGCGAGCGCTCGGGGAGCGTGCTCACGCCCAAGAAGAGCGGCTGACCGGGGCCGTTGCCGGCGCCGCGGGCGCGCGCTAGGCTCGGGACCGGACGTGGTGGGGACGGGCTGGGGTCTCGGAGGCCTCGGTGCAGCACCTTCGTCCCATGGTTCTGGCGCTCGTGCTGGGTGGCGTCGCGGCCGCGTGGGCCGCGCCCGCCGAGGCGCCCGCGCTCTCGGCCGAGGGCGGCACGATCGTCTACACGGCCCGCCCCGGCGATACGCCGGCGCGCGTCGCCGCGATGTTCGGCATCGCGCCCGCGGACTTCGCCGCCTTCCTGCGCGCCAACGGCATCGCCGACGCCGCCCGCGTTCCCGCCGGCTTCCGCTACCGCGTGCCGAATCCGCTCGCGGCGCGCGTGGAGGCGCTCGAAGCGCAGGCGGCCACTCTCGAGCACGACGCCAAGGCGGCCGCCGACCATGCCCGCACCCTCGAAGCCCAGCTCGCCGAGGCGCGCGCCGCGAGCGCCGCCGCCGCGGCCGACCGCGCGCGGCTCGCCCGGCTCGAGCGGCTGTGGCCGCTCGCCGAGGTGGGGCTGGTGCTCTTGGCGCTCGCGGCGCTCGCCGCCGGGGCGACCGCGCTGCGCGCGCTGGGCGGGCTCGGGGCCGCCGAGCGGCGCGCGCGCTCTCTCGACGCCGAGCTCGAGCAGAAGCGCCGCACGAACCTCGCCGAGCGGCAGGAGAGCGCGCGGCGCATCCTCGCGCTGGAGGAGCGTATCCGGGAGCTCGAGCGCCCGCGGCCGTCGACGCTGGTATCCGTCAAGTGATAGAGCAGCGGTCCATGGCCGATGCCCCTGCGGAGAAGGAGTGCTGCCGGCGCACCCGCGAGCGGTGGCTCAAGCGGATCGCCGCGTACTTCACCTCGTTCCCGGTGATCAAGGACGTCCCCTGCGACCAGTGCCGGGACATTCTCGAGCTGCGCGTCTACGAGCGGCCCGCTGCCTGAGCGTCGCGGCGGCGCTCGCCGTCGTCCTGCTCGCCGCCCGCACGCTCGCCGCCGAGCCGATGGCCTGCGCCGACCTCGACCACACGCACGCCGCCTGGACCAAGCTCCTCCAGGAGTACGCCGCCCCGCAGAGCCACGGCGAGCGGCTCGACTACGCGCGCTGGAAGCGCGAGGGCCAGGCCGAGCTGGACGGCTACCTCCACGCGCTCGCCGCCGTGTGCCCGGCGACCTACGCGAGCTGGGCACCGCCCCAGCAGATCGCGTTCTGGCTCAACGCCTACAACGCCTACACGGTGCGCCTCGTCCTCGACCACTACCCGATCACGAGCATCCGCAAGATCGGCATCCTGCCGTTCGCGGCGTTCCGCGCCCGCTTCGTCCCGATCCACGTCCTCGGCGGCGACCGCGATCTCACGCTCGAGGAGATCGAGAACGACGTGCTGCGCAAGCGCTTTCACGAGCCGCGCATCCACTTCGCGCTCGTGTGCGCGGCGGTGAGCTGTCCCAAGATCGGCACCGAGGCCTATCGCGCGGCCGACCTGGACGCCCAGCTCACCGCGCGCGGCCGTGCGTTCCTCGCCGACGGCACCAAGAACCACTACGTCGCCTCGCTCAAGACCCTCTACCTCTCGCCGATCTTCGACTGGTACCGGGCCGACTTCGAGGCGGCGGCGGGCAGCCTCGTCGCGTTCGTCGCCCCGTACCTCGCCGAGCCCGACGCGACCGCGGTGCGCGAGGCGGGGGTGAAGATCGTGTTCCTGCCCTACGAGTGGGCGCTCAATGGCCTCTGAGCTGTCGGTCGTCGTGCCCGTGCTCGACGAGGCGGCTTGCATCGGGCGCTGCCTGCGTGCGCTCGCGGCGATGCGGGGCGTGGGCGAGGTGATCGTGGTCGACGGGGGCAGCCGGGACCGCACCGTCGAGATCGCGCGCGGCTTTTCGGGCGTGTGTGTGCTCGCGGCCCCGCGCGGGCGCGGCCCGCAGATGAACGCCGGCGCGCGCGCCGCGTCGGGCGCGGTGCTCCTCTTCCTGCACGCCGACGTGGCGCTGCCCGCCGACGCGGCCGCGCACGTGGCGGCGGCGCTCGCCGACCCGGGCGTGGTGGGCGGCGCGTTTCGCACCTGGACGGTCGCCGATGGCGGGGGCTGGCCGCTCGGGCCGCTCCTCCACTTGGCCGACCTCCGCTCGCGCGTGGCACGGCTGCCCTACGGCGACCAGGCCCTGTTCGTGCGCCGCGAGGCGTTTGCGCGCGCGGGCGGCTTTCCCGAGCAGCCGCTCATGGAGGACGTCGAGCTGGCGCGGCGGCTCAGGCGCCTCGGCCGGCTGGTGACGGTGCCCGCGAGCGTGCGCGTCTCGGGCCGGCGCTTCGCCCGCAACCCGCTGCGCGCCGCGCTGGCGCTGCGGGTCCTCCCCGTGCTCTACCGCCTCGGCGTCGCGCCCGAGCGGCTCGCGCGGCTGTACGGGAACCCGCGCTGATCCGCGGGTTGACATAGTAGCTACCAGGGGCTACTTGCGATACATGAAGGCGGTCGCCGTGAAGGAGCTCAAGAACCGCCTGAGCGCCTTCCTGCGCGATGTCGCCCGCGGTGAGGTGGTGTTGGTGACCGACCGCGGCCGGGTGGTGGCCGAGCTGCGCCGCCCGAGCAGCGAGCGGCTGGTCGGTCCGGTGGAGCAGGCGCTGGAGCGGCTCCACGTCGAGGGCGCGCTCGTGCCGGGGCTGCCGCAGCGCGCCGAGGCCTACCGTCGGACCCGGGTGCGCCTCAAGGGAAGCAGCCGAGAGCTGCTCGACGCCGAGCGGGGCGAGCGGTGACCCTCTACGCCGAGAGCAGCGCGGTGCTGCGTTGGCTCTTCGACGAGGGAGACGCCGGCGTTGTCCTGGAGAACCTCCGGCAGGCATCCAAGGTCGTGTGCTCGCGCCTGACGCTGATCGAGTGTCGCCGGGTCGTGCAGCGGGCCGCGATCGAGGGCAGGGTCGCCGAGGCCGACGCCGCGGGTGTGCTGGCGGCGTTCGCACAGGCCGCGGCGTCGTGGGCGGTCCTGGAGCTGACCCGGGAGGTCGCCGATCGCGCGGAGGTGCGCTTCCCGCTCGAACCGGTGCGGACGCTCGACGCGATTCACCTCGCGAGCGCGCTCGCGCTGCGGCAGTCGCTCCCCGACCTCGTAGTGCTCAGCACCGACGACCGCATGCGCCGGAACTGCAAGCGGCTCGGGCTCGACTGCCTCCCCGCGTAGTCAGCCCTCGGCCGGGCGGGCGAGCGCCGGAGCGCGCGCGAGCACGCCGAGGGCGGCGAGCACGATGACGGCGCCCCCGCCGGCGAGCGCGTGCGGCACGCCGACGCGGTCGGCCGCGGCGCCGACGAGGAGGCTGCCGGCGGTGCTCAGCCCGAAGAGGATCACGGTCATGATGCTCATCACGCGGCCGCGCATGGCCTCGGTGACCGTGAGCTGGATCACCGTGTTGAGCGAGCCCACGCAGATGGTCTGGACGAAGCCGAGCCCGAAGAGGACGCCGGCCGTCGCGCGCGCGCCGCGCACCACGGCGAACGAGGCGAGCACGCCGCCGAAGACCATCGCGCCGAGCGCGCCGACGAGCCCCTTGCGCTCGACGTCGCCCGCCGTGGAGAGGACGAGCCCGCCGGCCACCGCGCCGCAGCCGACGGCGGCCGTGAGCCAGGCGAGCCCCGAGGCGTCGAGGCCGAGCGCGCCGCGGGCGAGCGCGGGGAGGAGGATGATGTACGGGAAGCCGAAGAGCGCCATCGCGGTGGCGAGCAGCAGGGCGGGCCCGATGACCGGGTTGCGGCGCGCGTAGCCGAAGCCCTCGCGCAGCGCGTGCAGCACCGGCGGCGGCGCGCCCGCGAGTCCCTGCGCGATGCGGATGCGCGCGACCACGGCGATCAGCGCGAGGAAGGAGACCGCGTTCAGCGTGAAGCAGCCCGCCGGGCCGATCGCGGCGTAGGCGACCCCCGCGAGCGCCGGGCCGAGCGTGCGCGCCATGTTGAACTGGACCGAGTTGAGCGAGATCGCCTCGAGGAGCAGCGCGGGCTCGACGAGGCTCGGGATCACCGCCTGCGCCGCGGGCGCGTAGAGCGCGTTGGCGCAGCCGGTCACGACCACGACGACGAGGATCGGCCCGATCGCGAGCCGCTCGGTCACCACGAGAAACGCCAGCGCGAGCGCGCCCGCCGCGAGCACCGACTGGGTGAGGACCATGATCGCGCGGCGGCTCGCCCGGTCGGCGATCGCGCCGCCGAGCGGCGCCAGGAAGAACATCGGCAGGTTGCCGGCGAAGCTGACCGCGCCGAGCCACGACGCCGAGCCGGTGATCGCGTAGACGAGCCAGCCGAGCGCGATCGCCTGCACCCAGGTGCCGAGGTTCGAGACGAACGAGCCCACCCAGAAGAGGCGGTAGTCGCGGGAGCGGAGCGCGTCGAGCACGCCGCGTTCTACAGCCAGTCGGCGAAGCGGTCGAGGAAGGTGCGGTGGGGAAGGACGAGCGCGTCGCCCAGCCGGTACTCCTCGGGGACCTGCGCGGCCACGACGCAGGGGACGCCCGGATGAGCGTCGTGGAAGGAGCGCAGTCCGCTCAGGTCGGCCCCGGCTACGCGACGCTTCGCCTTGATCTCCACCGCCAGCCGCAGCCGGCCGTGCTTTTCGACCAGCAAGTCGACCTCCGCCCCCTGGTTCGTTCGCCAGTAGAAGAGGCGGGCCTCGGCCTCGAGGTAGTCGACGAGCCGCACGCACTCGAGGACGATCCACTGCTCGAAGAGGCGCCCGAGCGCTGTCGCATCGAGCCCGCCCGCGAGGCGCCGGTTGAGGGCGTTCGTGACGCCCGTGTCGAAGAGGTAGAAGCGCGGGTGGCGGACGAGGCGTGCGCGCGGACTCCTCCCCCAGGCCTCGAGCCGGAAGCCGAGCAGGGTGTCTTCCAGGATCTGGAAGTACTCCTGCACCGTCCGGGCGGTCAGCGCTGCATCGCGAGCGACGGCAGTGTAGTTGAGGATGTCCCCACACTGCGCTGCGGCGACGTCGAGGAAGCGGGCGAAGCCCCCGAGGTTCCGGACGACCGCCTCGGCGACGATCTCCTCGCGGAGGTAGGTTTCGGCGTAGGCGCGCAGGAGCTCGCGAGCATCCTCGTCCGACCCCGTCACGACGGCCGGCAGGCTGCCCAGGCGCAGCGTGCGCGCGAGGTCGAAGCGCTCGCCCTGCTCTTGGAGGGTGAGCGGATGGAGCCGGCGGACGGCTGCCCGGCCGGCGAGCAGGTTGGCCCCTCGGCGGCGCAGCCGGCGGGCGCTCGATCCCGTGAGAAGGAAGCGCGTGCGATGTCGCTCGATCAGCCCGTGGACCTCGTCGAGCAGCGCGGGGATCTTCTGGATCTCGTCGACGAAGATGGTGCCCGCCCCGGCGGCGAGCCGGCGCTCCGCCTCGAGGCGGAACAGCGCCGGCTCCTTCGAGTAGCGCAGGAACGTGTCGTGCTGGAGCAGATCGACGGTCCAGGCGTCGCGCGGCAGCAGGCTGCGCACGAGCGTGCTCTTGCCCGTCTGCCGCGGGCCGAGCAGGAGACAAGAGCGGTGCGGAGGGAGCCGACAGCGGCGCGTCAGCAGCACACTTCAGGAATGTACGGTAATCGTGAAGCGATAGCAAGGCGGGCCTCACGCGCGATTTACCCGGTGCGCCTCCCGTCCTATGGAGGGACGGCAGCCCCGGACCGAACGAGCATGGAGTTCTACGCGCGCGTCCTCCGCGAGCTGCTCGACGACGGGTCGATCGACCGTGGCTTCCGGACCCTCGAACCTCGACGTCCGCATGCGGGGCGACGAGTACGCGCCCTTCGCCTGGAGCTTCCCATGCGACGTAACCGTCAACAGCTCCGTCACTTCCTGTTGATCTTCGATCACAAGAAGGGGGCGCTGCTGAGACCGCCGCAGGAGTTCGAGGATGCACAGGAGGCGATCGCAGCGTATTCGCGAACCGAACGCGAGTATGAAGGTCGTGAGGATATGGAGATCGTCCTCATCGGGTCCGACTCCCTTGCGACGGTGAAGCGGACACATGCGAACTACTTCGCGGGCGACGTCGCCTCGAAGTACCTGCGAGGGCTCTGAGGATTCGATCGGTCCCGTGAGGCGGCGATGGCTCCTCTGCGCGTTTGTCCTCGGGGCGGCGCTCGGCGGCGAAGGACGGCACGCCGTGGCCGCTGAGCCCCTGCCGTTCGACCAGCCGGCGCTGGCCGTGCTGCGCGCCTCGCCGAAGAAGGCGTTCGCGCACTACTTCACGCCGTTCCCGATCTCGATCGACAACAAGGATCCGGCCCTCGACTACTACGCGACGGGCTACCTCTCGCCCGACGGCGAGGGGGGCAAGCACCGCCGCTACGGCGGCTACCTCCGCGAGCGCCCGCTGCCGCGACCCCCGCGGCCCGGCGCCGACTGGGCCGACCGCGACATGGAGGACGAGGTGCGCCGGGCCGCCGCCGTCGGCCTCGACGGGTTCACCGCCGACATCCTCGCGACCTCCGGGGTGCACTGGGAGCGGCTCCAGCGGCTGCTCGCCGCCGCCGCGCGCGTCGATCCGGGTTTCAAGATCGTGCTGATGCCCGACATGGACGCCGAGCTGCGCGCTCACCCCGAGCGCCTCGCCGACGCCGTGCGCAGCCTCGCGTCGAGCCCCGCCGTGCTCCGCCTGCCCGACGGGCGCCTGGTCGTGGCGCCCTACGACGCCCAACGGCAGACGGCCGACTGGTGGCGGCAGTGGCTCGCGTCGATGCGCGCGGGCGGCATCGACGTGGCGCTGGTCCCGCTGTTCCAGGGCTGGCAGCGCTACGCGGCCGACTTCGCACCCTTCAGCGCGGGCGTCTCCGACTGGGGGCCGCGCTGGCCGTCGGCGGCGCAGGTGCTGCGCGCGGCGCCTGCGGCGGCCCACCGCCTCGTCCCGATCTGGATGGCGCCCGTCGCCCCGCAGGACATGCGGCCGAAGGCGCTGCGGTTCTGGGAGGCGGACGGCAGCCTCCTCTTCCGCACGATGTGGACGAGCGCGATCGAGGGCGGCGCCGACTGGGTGCAGGTCATCACCTGGAACGACTACTCGGAGGGCAGCGAGATCGCGCCGTCGACCGGCATCCAGTGGGCGTTCGCCGACCTCGCCGCGTACTACGTCACCTGGCTCAAGACGGGATCGCCGCCGCCGATCGTGCGCGACGTCCTCTGCTACTTCCACCGCGTGCAGGCGGTGGACGCGCCGCGGGACGCGGCGCGGCAGCCCGACGCGTTCACGCTCGCCGGGGGTGATCCGCCGCGGGACGAGGTCGAGCTGCTCGCGTTCCTCGAGAAGCCCGGGACGCTCGAGATCGAGCTGGGCGGCCGGACGGCGCGCGAGGAGGCGAATCGAGGCCTGACGTCGTTCCGGGTTCCGCTGCGCCCGGGCAGGCCGGTCTTCCGGCTCGTCCGCGGCGGGCAGACGGCGATCACCCTCGAGAGCCCGTGGGAGATCCGCGACCGCGTCGTCTTTCAGGACCTGCTCTACCGCGCGGGGTGCAGCAACCGCCCGGCGACGCGCTGATGTCCTTTTTCCCTTGACCTGCGCAACTCGACGGGCCTAGGTTCTTCTCACCCCCACGCCGCCTCGGTCCCGACGACCCCAACCGGGGGAGAAGGATAGGTGCCGCCATGCGGACAGCCATCGGGACGTTGTCCCTCGTGCTCGGGATGCTGCTGGCGCTCGGAGCCTCGGCGCCGCGTGCCCGCGCAGCGTGCACGTGCACCTGCACGGCCGGAGACCTCCAGACCTACGAGGTCGACGACTTCAAGACGTTCGTCGTCGGCACCACCGTCACGCTCACCGACAAGTTCTTCACCAACGGCACCTTCACGCTCGGCATCCCAAAGCGGCTCGCGGCCCCCGCGGACGTGAGCGACTCCGATCCGAGCGCGCCGACGAACCCCGACCACCTCGCCGGCTACATCGTCGAGACCTTCCCGTCGTTCGCCGGGGTGAGCGGCCTCGTGGTGAACGACCGCTTCGGCACGTTCACGGCGCTGCTGCGCCGGCCGACCAAGCTCTACGTGCCCGCGTCGAAGGGGCTGACCGCCCCGCCGGCCCCGCTCACCGACAAGAGCGTTGACCACTTCCTCTGCTACGACGCCGGCGGGGGGGCGGGCGTGACCAAGCCCACCGTGAGCGTCACCGACCAGTTCGGGACGCGCATGCTCAAGCTGCTCCACGTCGAGGAGATCTGCGACGCGGTCGACAAGAACGGCGAGGGCATCCCGTCGCCGAACCAGTGGCTCACCTGCTACGACTTCCGTGTGCTCACCGGGAACAGCCACCCCGGCAACGTGTTCGTCGATACGCAGTTCGGGCAGGACGTCTTCCTCGCGAAGCATCCCGACGAGCTCTGCGTGGCGAGCACCGTCGGGCCGTAGGCCGCGGCGGCCCCTCCCTTCGTCGTCTTGAGCGTGGGTTATTTACGACGTAAAAGACCCACGTGCGTGACAGAATCGTTGGGGCCCGGCTCGCCCGCGCCCGGACCAGCGTCCTCCTGCTCGGGCCGCGCCAGGTGGGGAAGTCGACGATCTGTCGCGCGCTCGCCCCAGCCCTGTACGTCGACCTGGCCGACGAGGCGACGTTCCTGGCGTACGCCAAAGACCCGGCCCGGCTGCGCCGCGAGGTTGCGGCGTTGCCCGCATCCGCTCGCGTCGTCGTGGACGAGGTGCAGCGGGTGCCCGCCATCCTCAACACAGTCCAGGCGCTCATCGACCGCTCCGAGGGACGGCAGCGCTTCGTGCTCACCGGATCGAGTGCGCGTAAGCTGCGGCGCGGCGGAGCGAACCTCCTGCCCGGGCGCGTGGTCCTGGAACGGCTGGATCCGTTGACGGCGGTCGAGATCGAGGACGTCGATCTGGAGCGCGCGCTGCGACTCGGCATGCTCCCCGGCGTCTACTGGGGAGACGAGGCCGCTCCCGACGTCCTCGGCACCTACGCGGAGGTCTACCTTCGGGAGGAGATCCAGGCCGAGGCGGCGACGAAGAACCTCGGGAGCTACGCACGGTTCCTCGACGTGATGGCCTTGGCCAGCGGCCAGTGGATCAATTACTCGAAGCTCAGCTCGGACGTGGAGGTGCCGAAGGAAACCGTGCGCCGCTTCGTCCAGCTACTCGACGACACGCTGCTCGCCTACCGCCTTCCTCCCTTCGTGTCGAGCGCGCGCACGTCGCGGCGAGTGGTCCAGCGCGAGCGCGTGTTCCTGTTCGACGTCGGTGTGCGCAATGCGCTGCTGGGGCTGCACCGGAGAGCGCTCGGCCCGGATCAGATCGGCGGCGTGTTCGAGCAGTGGGTGGTGCTGCAGGTGATCTACCTGAACAACGCGCTGCGCCAGGGGTGGCGGCTGTCGACGTACCGCACCGAAGGGGGCGCCGAAGTGGATCTCATCGTCGAGCGCGATGCAGACCTCGTCGCGATCGAGATCAAGGCCGCCCGCAATGTGACGCCGGCGGACACCCGCGGGCTCCTCTCGCTGGCCGAGGTCGCGGGCCGCAGGCGCCGCGTGCAGCTCTGGGTCGTCTACCGCGGCGAGCGTCCGCAGCGGTTCGACTCCGGGGTCGAAGCCGTGCCGGTGCTCGAGGCGCTGCGCCGCCTGGCCGCCTGACCGAAGCCTGGGCTCCCCCCGGCGCCCGCCGTCCGCTCGCGCGGACGCGCCGTCCGGCCGACGGGACGCGCCAAAAGATCACGGGCCTACCTTGTCAAGGCGGACGATACCTATCATGTTCGTGCCCGCCTGGCATGCCCCTCGCTCTGGGGCGAACCGCGACCCCATGCGGTCGCAGAAGGAGGACGGACATGGACCATCGGACGGTGAAGCTCGGCAAGCGGCCGGCACGGCACGACCCGCGCACGCTGCGGCTCGGCGATTACCTGCTGCCCCAGCTCCCCCCGCCCAAGCCGCACGTGAACTACGCGACCAAGGTGCCCGACAACGCCTGGGGCATGATGGAGAACGACAAGATCGGCGACTGCACCTGCGCAGCGGCGGGCCACATGGTCGAGGAGTGGACGGCCTGGGCGAAGCCCACGATGGTCGTGCCCTCGGACAAGGACATCGTGAAGGCCTACAGCGCCATCACCGGCTACGACCCGAAGGATCCGTCGAGCGACCAGGGCGCCTACGAGCTGGACGTGCTCAAGTACTGGCGCAAGACGGGGATCGCCGGCCACCGGATCGTGGCGTTCGTCGCCGTCGAGCCCGGCAACCACGACCACGTGCGCGATGCCGTCGAGCTGTTCGGCAACTGCTACATCGGCCTCGCGCTGCCGATCAGCGCCCAGAGCCAGCGCGTGTGGACGGTGCCGCCGGGCGGTCCCGTCGGCCCGGGCGCGCCTGGCTCGTGGGGCGGGCACGCGGTGCCGGTGGTCGGGTACGACACGCGCGGCCTCACGGTGGTCACCTGGGGCGCGCTCCAGCGCATGACGTGGCGGTTCTGGGGAACCTACTGTGACGAGGCCTACGCGGTCCTGAGCAAGGACTGGCTCGACAAGCACGGCGTGAGCCCGGAGGGCTTCGACCTGGCGGCGCTCGAGAAGGACCTCGGCGCGCTCACGGGGCAGGCGGTCGCGCTGCGGGCGTTCGCGAAGAAGGCGGCGTGACGGGGGAGGGTGGGCCCGGCTGCCACGGCCGGGCCCACCGCTGACTACGGTCGCCGGCGCGCATCGCGCCGCCGCTCGGACGCGATCAGGTCCCGCTGCGTGTTTGCGTGCGTGGCGAGGAAGAGTCGATCCTTGTCCGCCCGGCACGGTGCTTCGACTCGACGATGTCGACGAAACGCGCCACGGGCACTCGCACCGCGCCCACCCGGAAGATACGCCGGCGCTTCCACCCCCGCTCGAAGTCGAAGCCGGCGATCACGAGCGAGAGATCCACGTCGAGACCGCGGCCCTTTATGGCTCGAACGAGCACTGAAAACGGATCGACTACGACACGCTGCAGTCACCCACCGCCCGCCGCCGTGCGCGACGCAGTCTCAACAACCTCGCTTTTAGCGCACTTGGTGAGTGATGGCGGCTTCTCACGCTCGCGGCCGTAAATTCTCCCGGCTCGCGACCGTCCATTGTTGGATTCGCCGACCGCACAGTCGATCGACCAGAACGAGGCCAACACCGATGCGCACCGCGGCCAGTACGGCTGTCACGCTCATTTCAACCTGAAAAGCCAACGAGATTCCCATGCCATAGAGCAGGAATCCGATGATCGTGCTGCGCGCCGAATACAGGCAGCGGGTGAACAAGGCTAAAATGCCACCGAGCGCCATAAAATACAGAGCAACACCGAGGATTCCATCGTCGGCGTAGCCCTGGGCGGTCAAGGTCGTCGCGGCATCTTCAGCCGGCAGGTGAAAGTGCTCCTCCACAACGTCATCAAGCTCGTAGACGAAACGGCTGGCAAGCCTACCCTTGTTTGGCCACAGGAAGCGCGGGACGCTGAGGAGCACGCCGGTTTCAAAGACCGCCCCGTCCTGGAAGCTCACCCCTCGCCGATGGGCCCGCTCAATACCGATCAAGAAGTCGGTAGCCGTCGATCGAAGGCGCATGTTGTCCGCATAGTCACGATCGGCAGCGGCCGTCCAAGGATGGAAGGTGCGGATCGCTTGAGGAAGCACGCTCGTCACAAGAAGCCCAACGCGTGTTTCGCGCGGGGCGCTCTCGAGCCCCGCCGTGCGCGCCACCGCCCGAAAGTGAAAAACAAACGGCCAGGCAATGAGGACCATGAACGCCCCCGCAAGCCCAAGCCAGAGAATAGACCGCCGAAGACGCATCCAACTGCGCAGTTGCAGGGCCAACAGACTCCCGAGGATTAGCAGCTCAAGGAGCCAGCGGCGCCCCAGCAACGTGGCGTACCCAAACTCCGCGCCCAAGAGCACGAAACCAGCCACACGTGCGCTGCGGAAGCGCGAAAGACAGAGGGTGGCGGCTAACAGCACGGCCAACGGCCGGAGGTTATCGCCGAACTGGATCAGCGTTGATCCCACGGCCGAGGTGTTCGCCACCGCATCATGACTCCAGCCCCAGACGGCCCCTTCTAGGGCTGCCTGGCGTCGGAGAAGCCAGACGACGCTGAAGACAGCAACGACGGCCTGCCAGCGAACCCGATCGAGGAAACCGAACGGGCTGGATCGCCGTCGGTTCTCAAGCGTTCGACCCACGACAGCCCTGTAGGCGACCCGACTCACGTACAGCCCGCTCGCAGCTAAAAGCAAAGCCGTAGTCGCCAAGTCCACCTCGCCTCTCAACCGCTCGGCCGACCCCTCCGTCCCGATGGCGAGAAGCCCACCTGCGCTGAACGTGAGACCTGATACGAGGCAGAAAACTGCCCACAGGCCATCCCGTCGTGGCGCCGAAAGGCCGACGTATGCCGCTGCCAGAATTGCGCCAACCAGGAAAAGAAGGCACGTGACCCGATACAGCGAGACCGCTGCCTCGCTGGCCACTTCATCGGCAACAACCGCGAAAACCGCCGAACCGAAGCAGAGGATGGCGACTGCGGCCGCGGGCCACCTCGGCAAGGAATTATGCCTCGGCTCTGGCATCCGAGTGTCCGATGCGCAACATGAAATAGTTCTTCTCGCGTCCCCCGCTAAGCGGACAAACCGAACTGGGCCGTAGAAGCGTGTGGAGAGAGAGGGCGATACGACGAGCCGGGGTTCGGCTCCTCAGCGATTGTGGCGTGGTCATCGTGCAGCACGTTCAGCAGGTCGAAAGAATAGAAACCACTGCTTTCTGCCATACGCCTTCGGGGCGAGCGACGTCTGATGAACAAGCGGTGGGAATGGCGCATGTTCGGCCGATGCCAACGCGAAGAAGAGCGCGTGACGCCTCGATCACGGCTTCCACGTCGATGTCGTTTAAACAGCGCATCTGCTCGACCTGGCAACGCTCGAGCATGCATCCCTCACAGATCGGACGGCGGCGAAGTATCCGGTGCGCAGCGCCAACTGGTTCCCACTTGCCTGGGAAGTCCCGGGCTGAGAAGACTGCCACGCAGGGAACACCTTCGGACGCGGCGAGGTGCATGGTGCCGGTGTCGTTGCCGACATACAGCGCACAGCGCCGAAGGGTGGCGGCAGCGACGCGCGGCGCCATCGCTCCGGCGGCATTGTAGCCGCGGCCGACGCTCCGTAGCAGCGCGTTGCAGTCTTCACGGTCTTCGGCGCCTCCGAAGGTGACCGGCCACACGTCGAATTCGTCAATCAGGCGCTCCGCGACTTGCGCGAATCGGTCGAGCGGCCACCTCTTCGCGGGCATCTTGGAGCCGGGTCCAATGGCTAGCCACTGGCGGCCACCATCGTCCGGCTCCTGTGCGTCGATCCATTTGCGAGAAGCCGCGCAATCCGCGGAGGTAAGCGCAAGATCGAACCGCGCATTCGACAATTCAGGCATGGGCAGGCCGGCCGCCCGGAGGCGATCCAAAAGTAACTGCGCCTCGCTGGGCACGCGCGGAAGCGGAAGCTGCCGGCGAGACGGGGGTAGCGGAAACCTTGCGAAACCAATGCGTCGACGTATACCGCCGAGCCGAAAAAACCGCTCGTCGCGGGTCACCTGCCGCGGAGAGCGCGCGCTCGGTGCCAGGTAGATCAGCGCGTCGAAAGCGCGCCGGCGCAGCTGCACGAGCAACGCGAGCTGTCCAAGGCGCTCAGCCGGCGTGTGGCTGCCGTCCGGCGAGCCCGGATAGAAGAGAACGTCGCCGAACATGCCCGTGCCCTCGAACAACGAATGGCCCGGGATGACGTTCTCGAAGCGTTGGCGCTTCGTCAGCAGGGTGAAATGTGCGTGGGGCCAAAGGCTGCGCAAGGCCCAGAAAGATGGCGCGGCCATCAGGGTGTCGCCCAGCGCACCAATGTGGTAAATCAGCACGCGCTCAGGGGATGGGACTGGCGCCATCAGCAGTTACACGGTCTGCCCGGTGCCCGCTTCGCTCGGTTGGAGCCGTAGCCTAGGCACGGAACTTGGTGGCTGGTCACCATGCAGGCGGGCGTGGATCCACCGATAAGTGCGCGCCAAACCTTCCTCCAATGAAATGAGCGGCTCCCAGCCGAGCACCTGCCGCAGCCGCGTGTTGTCACTGTTCCGCCCGCGGACGCCTTGGGGCTTGGTCAGAGCATGGCGTTTATTAATGCGCTTGCCCGCGATCGTGGCTACGATGTCGACGAGTTCGTTTATGGAGAGAAGGCGATCCTGACCGAGATTGAGAGGGTCAACGAAGTCGGACTGCATCAACCGGTAGATTCCCACCACGCAGTCGTCTATGTAGCAATACGATCGCGTCTGCTGGCCGTCGCCCCAGACCTCGATCGTATCGCCATCGCGCGCAAGGGCAACCTTGCGACAGATCGCGGCAGGCGATTTCTCCCGTCCCCCCTCGTAGGTGCCGAGCGGGCCGAAGATGTTGTGGAACCGCACGATACGAGTGTCGAGGCCGAAGTCTTCACGGTAGTGGCGGCACAGCCGCTCGGTAAAAAGTTTCTCCCAGCCGTAGCCATCCTCGGCGTCCGCGGGATAGGCGTCCTCTTCGCGCAGCGGCCTGACGTCTGGTGTGTCCTGCCGGTATCCCGGATAGACGCAGGCCGACGAGGTGTACAGCAGCCGCCGGATGCCGTTGAGGCGGGCGGCCTCGAGGGTGTGCGTGTTGATCAGCACGTTGTCACGGGAGATGGCTGCCTTGTTGTTGTGGATGAAGCCGATGCCGCCCATGTTCGCGGCCAGCGCATAGACCTCGTCGACGGCGCGCGTCGCGATGAGGCAGTTGTCCCACCGTCGGAGATCGAGCAGGGCGAACTCGTGCGCGGCCGTGGCCTCGTACTCCGGGGGTTTCAAGTCGACGCCGCGGACCCAGTAGCCGCGGCCAGCGAGGTACTGCACGAGATGGTGGCCGATGAAGCCCCCCGCGCCGGTGACAAGCACTCTTCTCATCGATAGATCCTCCGTACCTTGTCTGCGGTCGATGAAGGCTCGGGTGGGGTGTGCGAAGTAGGAGGCGCCGCGGCAACGGCATGAGACGACTGTCGCGGCTCCTGTCTTGCCGCCAGCTCGCGCTCGAGCAACTTCGCGTCGACGAGGAACCGAAACCAGAACGTCTGCAATACGAAGAACACGAGGCCCTCGCGCCCGTCGAGGAAGCCCATACGCATGATGTATCGATAGAGGAAGAGAAGGACTGCTCGTGCAAACCTCGGAGAGCCCTCGTAAACCTCTCGAAGAGCCCGCTTCCGCTCAACAGGATTCCCTCGTAGACGTCCGCGAATGACGCCCTCGCTGTCGGAACGCAGCGCTTGGGTAGCTTCGGCCTCCGTCCACTGGTTGTGACGAGCAGTCCACTCGAAAAGCGACATTCGGACGTCGTCGATGATCGGGTGGGGTAGCTTGGCGGTTTTGCCGTTGACGTAGAAGTGCTGATCGTATTTGCGCTCCTCGCAACGGCCTGCGCGCCGACGGAAAAGGCGCGTATGCCACACGGGGTACATTCCACCGTGGCGGATCGGACGCCCGAGGAAGTACGTCAGGCGGGGGATATGATAGCCTTGGATTTCAGGTGGGATACCGTAGAGCATGAGCTCTCGTATCGCGGCAATAAGTTCTGCGGTGGGACGTTCGTCGGCATCCAGGTGTAGCTCCCAGTCATAACGAAGGGGTAGCGCGTCTATCGCCCAATTACGTTGTGCGCTGTAGTTGAGAAAAGGGTGGGTCACCAGATGCGCGCCGAAAGAGCGCGCGATGCGGGCGGTGTTGTCCGTGCTTCCGCTGTCTACGACATGGATATCGTCGGACAGCTGACAGGCTGCAGCGAGGGTCGCCCCAATTGTAGCCTCAGAATTAAAAGTGAGAATTATGACGGAGATCATTGACGGTGGTAGACGTGCGGGTTATCGCGAAGGCCGAGGGGGAACAATTTGCGGAGCATATTGCGCACGAAAGTGTCGGTTCGGAGGATAGCGTCGGCGAAAACGTGGGGCGGAGTCGCCCGGAAGGAGGTGACGTGAAAATAGTCCTTCCCGTCGATGGGGCGTGGCGAGAAGAGGTAGTTGGAAACACAGCAGCGCCCGCGCGTGTGGGAAACTTCGGTCACCGAATGATAGGAGGAGCGGGTGGTTTCCATGATGACCAGCCGGTTGAACCGATATGCGATGGTGCGGGGTGGGACCGTGAATCCTTGTTCCCAGAGCTGGAGATGGCCGCCGTAGTCATCCTTCCAGTCCGGCGTGACGTAGAAGAGGAGGTTGAGGACGCGGTAGCGCCGGCGTTCCCGATCGTGGGAGTTGTCGAGGTGGGGGTTAACGAAACAGCCTCGCGTCATCAGGCTCAGGCCGCTCACGTAGAGAGTGGGATCGGGGAGCAAGGGGCGGATGCCCGTGAGGTCCGCGACGACGTCCAGGAGCGGCGGCTCCTGAAAGGCAAAGACGAGTTCCTCGAGGAGGGGGTGATACAGGTTCATCTGCGACGATGCGTACTTGAACTCGCGGAAGGTCTTCTGGCGAATGAGACGATCCGCCGGAGGAAAAAGATCGTGAATCCGCTTCGCCTCGTCGGCGGGAAGAAGATCGTCGATGATGCAGGTCCGCAGGCGACCTGCGGTGGCGAACTCGCGAGCGAACGCATCACGCTCACGCATTAAGCGGTGCACGATGTGTTGAGCGAAGGTGGTCCTATCCATGGTCCAGCTCCGTCCCAATCTCAAACTGTTCACGATGAGGAGCCCTCCGGTCCTCGGGCTGGCGGACTGCGGCGACAGCCGCCAGTTGGGCCTCCATCGCCTTGAGCAAACCGTGTCGGTCCCAGCGCTCGCCGGCATAGCAACGTCCGGCTGCGCCCATGTGCTCCCGGCGCGTCCGGTCCGCACGGAGCGCCGCGATGCCGCCGTGGAGCGCTGGGCCGTCCTCGGGTGGGACAACCAGTCCCGCGCCGGACTCTTCCATCACACGCGCGACTTCGCTCGTCGCGTTCACCGACGCGATTAGCGGCCGTCCTGCGGCGAGGAGCGTGAGGACCTTCGACGGGAAGACGATGTCCGCCACGGTGCGCTGTTGCGTGACGAGGCAAATATCGGCCGCAGCGAGCATGTCATGGAACACGGCGTTCGGTTGGAGGGGCAGAAATCGAACGTTCTGGAGCCGTTTGCTCGCGACGGCGCGCTCCAGCGCCGGACGCACGGCGCCGTCGCCGACGAGGAGATGCACGATGCCGGGATCGCCGGCCGAGTGTTCTGCGGCGTCGAGCACCACGCCGAGGCCCTGCTTCACGCCCATATTGCCGGCGTGGAGGACAAGGAAGCGGCCTTCGAGATCGAAGGTGCGCCGAAACGAGGCGCCACCGCCGCGGAGCGGGATGGTAAAGAGCAGCGGATCGGCCCAGTCGGAGAAGAGCCGTACCTTGGCGGCGGGAATGCCCTTTGCGAGGATTCTCCGTCGCATGGCTTCGGTAAGCGTGGTCACTAGGGCCGAGCAGCGATAGGAGAGGCGTTCGACGGCGTACAGCGTCGTGAGCAGCCTCCCCGACCGGAGCATGCCCAAGTCGGCCGCCGCGTCGGGTTGGAGATCTGGAACATGGAGGACGTACGGAATCCTCCACAGCCGGCTCAGCAGGATCGAGCTCAGCCCGAGCGCCAGAGGGGGCGACACGGTCAGGAGGATATCGGGCCGCCGGCCGGACAGGGCGCGAACGCACGACGACGCCACGAAGGACGCCTCGTGCAGCATGCGGCGGACGGGGGTGACGTTGCGCGGCGCATACAGATACGACCGACGAATGTCGACGCCGGCCCGGCGCTCGCTCGCGAAAAGCCGCCCGCGATACGCCTCCGGGACCTGCCACTGCGGGTAGTACGGGAAGCCCGTGACCATCACGACGTTGTGACCGCGTGCGGCGAGGTACTCGCACCGCCCCGTGTTGAAGACCGCAATGCCCGTCTCCTCCGGCCAGTAGTTGATTCCGAGGAAGAGAACCCGCATTCGCACCGCCTCAAGCCCTTGCGCTGCTGGGCTCGTCGTGGAGCGCAAGGATGCTCCGGTACACGCGGACCATTTCCGCGGCCGCGGCGTCCCAGGTGAGCCGTTCGTGGACGAGCCGGCGGCCGCGCACCCCCATCGTACGTCCACGCTCGGGGTCGTCCAGCAAGGTGCGAATGGCATCGGCCAGCACGATCGCATCGCAGGGGATCACGAGCCCCGCGCGCGCCGCTGCCACCTCCCGCCAGATGTTCACGCGATCCGAGATCACCACCGGAAGACCGCACGCCATCGCCTCGACGACGGCGAGCCCGAAGTTCTCGCTGTAGGACGGTAGAACGAAGACATCCGCGTCGACCAGGGCCTCGAGTGTCGCCGGGTCGAGCAGGAGTCCCGTGAACGTCGCGCGGCGCGCGATGCCGGCACGCGTGAGCCAGGTGCGGACTTGGGTGCCGTAGCCTTCGTCGTCGGGCCCCACGACCGCCAAGTGCCAGTCGTCCCGCGTGCGCAGACGCCCGAGTGCCTCCGCTACGAGGTCGAGCCCCTTCTTGAAGTTGATTCGACCGAAGTGGAGCACGAGCTTGCGATTGCCGATCTCCGGATGGCGGGCACGGAAGCGACCGTGGGAGGGCAAGCGCTCGAATCGCCGAACATCGATGCCGTTTGGGACGACGACTGCCGGCGCACGGAACCCGAAGGGCCGCGCCAGCTCGGCCTCTTCGAGCGTAGTGAAGTGAAGGCCGGCGGCGTGATCGAGGTTCCGGCGCTCCACGAGCCGTTCGTATACCCATTTCCGCCCCCGGTGACGGCGGACGATGTAAGGGTCCAGCGTGCCGTGCGGTCGAACGAGATAAGGCACAGCGAAGCGGCGGCAGTAGTGCGCTGCGACGGCGGACGTGAAGAGGTAGAGGGAGTGGACGTGAACGATGTCGAAGTCGGGTATCGTGTCGCGCAGCGCCCGCGCCAGGGGCAGGGAGCACTTGTACTGACGGGGCGGCTGAACCGGGAAGTACCGGATTGCCACGCCTTCGTCGGCGACGGAACGATCGAGTGGCACGTCGAGGTCCGAGTCTCCATCGATGTTGGTCGAGTAGATGGTAACCTGCGCGCCGTGGCGAACGAGCGCGCGGCACAGCTCGGGGCATGCGCGCGAGGGCCCGCCGTAGCGTGGGGCGAGGGCCGCGGCTACATGGAGAACCTTCATCACTCCACTAAGGCCATTTGCCGACCGGCGAGCCGGAACGCGATGGCGCTCGCGCTAGGCTCCGTCACGAATGCCTTCTGCGCTCCCCCGACCCAGACATGGGCCGGCCTCCCGGGCCAAGGCAGCCGGACGGTGACCTCGGGCGAATCGGGGTTGAACGCGGCCGCCACGGCCCGCCCGTCGGGCCAGCGTGCGACCCACGCTTTCTCCGAAGGCGTCTCGAAGCTCGCCGGCGGGGTGGTATCCTCAGGGCCGATCCACGCTGCATAGACGAAACGGTCGCCTCGGCGCGCGCCGCCCGCCAGCGGTCGGCGAAACTCGAGACCGTCCCACGCCTTGTCGGCCGGTTCCTTGTATCCCGGAACGCGGACGACCTCTGGTGTGCCGAAATTCCGAAGCAGCGCGACGCTCAGCGGACCGCTCTGCCAAGTAGTGGCGCCAACTTGACGTACCGGAGCCGGCCCGAGTTGGATCCGGCCCGCGACGGCGATCGCCGGCGCATCGGCCGTGGCTTCGAGGCAGACGAGCCCGAGAATCCCGTCACCGGCAGCACGCCAGACCTGCGTCATCCGCCACGGCGACGGGTTCGTCGTCGGCGGAGGCACGCCGTTGATGATGCTCCGTTGGAGCGTGTAGCGCGCGCCGATACCCGCGGCGACATCGGCAGCCTGCGCGACAGCGGTGTCGTCCTGCATCTCCGAAAGCCAGAGTCCGTCGGCGTCATTTGCGTCCCGAATCACGTGGATCTCTGCGCCGCGGAAGGCCGCGAGCAGCGGCGGGACCGCCGTGGCGCTCGTGATCAGCCCGCCGACGAACGTGTTGCGCAGCCCGCGACCTTGCGTCACCCCGAAGTACCACTGGCCGTTCCGCCCGCGGATGCCGCGAATGTTCCCATCGGCCTCGAGAAACCGGGCCGGCATCGGCGCGGTTTCCCCATCAAGACGCCACCAGGGAGCGACGTACACGCCGGTCATCCCGAGATCGTGCACGGGGGTGCGCGCGAGCGCCTGCAGCAACAGCCACCGATTCCGTGGATCGTGCGTGACCCCGTCGGCCACGACGAGCGGGGCGGGGCCGAGATAGTCCCAGGTCTGCTTCCACCAAGCGTCGCTCCAGTACTCTGGCTGACCCTCGGCGGTCATCACCAGCGGCCAGTAGTGCACGGTGCGCTCGATGATACGTCGTGCGGCTACGTTGCCGCTCACCCTGAGGTAACGGCCCAGGAGAACGAGATTCAGGGCATGGTAGATGGGAGCCTCGTTCTCCTGGCCGATATAGTGGATGCCGCCGTCGGGCAACACGTTGGCGCTGACCTGTTCGATCATGCGGATAGAGAGATCGTGGTCCGCCTGGTTCCCGAAGAGCTTTGCCGATAGTTCCATGACGAGGGCGTAGTACAGGTCCTGGTTCGCGTAGCCGCCCGCCGCGAGTCCGCCCCAGTCCCACGGAATCTCGCCTCGATAAGCACGGCGCTGCACGTCCACTGCTTCGGCGAGACGGTCGCGCCATCGCGACCACGCGGCCGTCCCCTCGGGGAGTTCCTTGAGCAACAGGATGCCGTCGAACAGCGGGCCGAGAACGAATCGGTTGACGTTGGGATCCCCATCCACGGCCCCGGGGTGCCACCATGTGCCGCCATCACAGTGGGAGACGAGCCAGTCGGCGATGGCGAGCGCTCGGTCGACCAAATCCTTGCGGCCGTGCAGGGGCGAGGTCTCGGAGGCGGCCGCGTAGGAGACGTTCAGAAACTCCTCGGCCAGTCCTCTGAATTGCCACGCGCTTTTCACCACGGCCGGTGGCTGAAAAGGGCGCTCGATGCGCGCATATCGCTTGGTGTTCAGAACCTCGAAGGGGTTGCCGTTGGGGGCGAGGGCAATCCACTGCGGGAGGTGATTCGCGGTGTCCGAAAGGTTGGCCGCACCCGGAAGGCCAGGAACCAGCGTGATTGACAACGCCGCCACCAATCGCCCCAACCTCATGCGGCTGCGTCCCCTCTCAGAAGGGAACGCTTCGGTGTCGCGAACCGGACCAAGCGGGCGCGTACCTCTCCTGCCTCGTCGCTCCCGAAGAGGACCGCCGAGATGAGGAAGGTGACGAAGAACGTCCCCCCGCCGCCCAGGATGGCAAGGCCGGCTGCGATCGGGGCACTGGAGACGAGAGTCCCGAAGAACGAGATCACCAGGCGGCCGACGATGATCGCCGGCAGGATGGCAGCCACCAAGGGCGCAAGCGATCTGGCGGTGTCTCCCAACGCGAACGGAGCGAAGCCGCGCTGGATTCCCAAGAGGAGGCTCGCGGCACAAATCCATTGGAGGGTCGCGCAGAGGAGCACGAGTGCGCCGCTGCCGAAGTGCACCGCGACCGGGCGCGCGAGGAGCGCCATCGCGCCCGCATAGATCAACTGAACGAACATGGCCGCGCGGGGGGCTTGGGCCGCATACGCGACCTTCGTGAGGTACGTCCAGGCGACGTAGGCCGGCGCTCCGACAGCGAAGCCGCCGAAGAGTGCGGCAACCAGGGAAGCCGCACTCGCGGTGAGCGCGCCGCGACGGAGGAGGAACACCACGATCGGAGCGCGCAGCAGGAAGGTCGCCACACTGAGCGGCAACGCGAGGAACAGTGCGACGCGCAGACCTCGCGTGCACACGTCCCGGAAGATGGAACGATCGGGGGAGTTCCAGGCGTCGGCAAACCGGGGGAACAGGACCGTCGCCAGGGCCCCCGGCAGCAGTGACACGAGCTGCACCAGCTTCCAGGCGTAACCGTACGATGCAACCGCCCCACTGGGGAGAACGGACAACGCTCGATAGGTGGCCACATCTCCCCATTCCACGAGCAAAATCGTGGCGAGCAGCGGAAGTGACAAGCTCAAAATCTTGCGTGTGCCGCTGTCGCTCAAGCCGAGCGACCAAGGGAAGCGTGCGTGTCTCGCGCTCATGAGCGGTGCGAGGTGCAGCACGTGCAAGAGGGCGCGCAAGGCAGCGGCAGCCAGCACTCCCACGACCACGGCCGTGACCGCGGAGTGGGCGCCGAAGCCGATCAGGACACCCGCAAAGACGAGATTCGCGATGATCTGGGAGGCCGGTGCGAGCCAGAAGATACGATAAGCGTAGAGCAGGCCGGCGGTCGTGCCGGTCCAGATGAACGGTACGTACGTAAGACTGAACCATCGCACGAACCGCGTCGCCGTCTGTCCGGCCTCAGGCGACAGACCCGGCCCGAGGAGGTGCACGACGGGCTCGGCCCACAGAACGAGGACGGCGGTGATGAGCAGGGTCGGGACCATGAACAGGTTCGCGGTCGACAGCGCGACGGTCCACCCCTTGGCCTCGTCGCCGGCTGCCCGATATTCGGCGACCACAGGCACGATCCCGTTCGGCAGCAACTGCCAGATGAAAAGCTGGTTGCCGAGCGCGACGATCAGGGCCCCGACCCGATAGGCGTCAGCAGTCGGAGACGCCCCGAGACTCCAGGCGAGCGCCATCTCGACGGCGAGCCCCGCGAGCGGGCTAATGATCGCGAGCACACTCAGGCCTGCGACCGACCGAGCGGTGGACGCCATGGACCCGCGTCGCTGCAGCGCCTCCCCCCTCACGCCGCCCCCCGCCCGCTCAGCACGGCCGGGATGGTCCGCACCACGATAGCGAGGTCGAGCCAGAGGCTCCGCCGCCGGATGTACTCGAGGTCGAGACGCACCCACTCGTCGAACTTGATCTCGGAGCGCCCTCTGATCTGCCAGAGGCAGGTGAGCCCGGGTGTCACCGCGAGGCGCTGATGGTCGCGCGGGCGGTAGCGCGCCACCTCCTCGGGGATGGGGGGCCGCGGGCCGACGATGCTCATGTCGCCGCGGAGCACGTTCAGGAGCTGGGGCAGCTCGTCGATGCTCGAGCGGCGCAGGAAGCGGCCGACCGGCGTCACGCGCGGGTCGTTGCGGATCTTGAAGACCGGGCCGTCGACCTCGTTGAGCGCCTCGAGCTGCTTGCGCGTGAGCTCCGCGCCGTCGACCATCGTGCGGAACTTGTAGCAGGTGAACTCCTTGCCCCAGCGCCCGCAGCGGCGCTGGCGGAAGAGCACCGGCCCGGGCGACGTGAGGCGCACCAGCGCGGCCACGACGATCCACAGCGGCGCGGTCGCGACCAGCAGCGCGCTCGCCAGCGCGCAGTCGAAAACGCGCTTGCCGAGCGCGTAGAGCGGGCGCTCGGGCGCCGCGATCCACATCCCCTCGATCCCCTCGTGTCTCGCCACCAGCCGCACCGCGGCCGCGCGGGCGCGCTCGCGTGCGGCGCCCGCGGCCGTCGTTACGCCCTCGTACTCGATTCCACCCATCCCATCCGACATGAAGCGCTCCCCCATCTCCGTGCTCGTGGACGGCGCGCCGCTCAGCGTGCGGCCCACGCGGTCCGTGGCTCGGGCGCGGTCACCGCACCGGCTCTGCCGGCGGCTCGGCGGCCCTGCGCCCCGACTCGCGTCGCGCGAGCACCTCGGTGACGCCCTGGTAGACCGGTCCCAGATCGAGGGCGTGCCGCTCGCCCGCCTCGAGCACGCCGTCGGCGGCGGCGAAGTCGCCGCGCGCGGCGTACACGTCGACGGCGAGGCGGCGGTAGAGGTCGCCGCGGCCGGGCGCGCGGCGCACCGCGAGCCGCAGCGTCTGCTCGGCCGCAGCCTCATCGCCCGCCGACACGTAGTCGCGCGCCGCGCGCACCAGCAGCGCGTCGCCGCCGTCGCCGCCGGCCTCCGCGCGCAGCCCCGCGGCCGCCGCCGCCCACTGCCCGCGCGCCTCGCGCAGGTCCGCGAGCTGCCCGGCGATCGCGAGCCGCGCGTCGTCGCCGGCGGGTGCGGCGGCGAGCGCCTGCTCGAGGCCGCGCGTGATCGCGCCGGCCTGCGCCGGATCGAGGGCGGCGAGCCGCCGTGACGGCCCGCCCGCGTCGGCGAGCGCGCTCGCCGGGTCGAGGCCGAGCGCCGCGTGCGCGTCGAGCCGGGGCCGGCGGAACGCCGACTCCTCGAGCTCCGCCAGCGCCGCGTCACGCTCGCCGCGCGCCCAGAGCGCGAGCGCCAGCCGGTCGCGCACGCCGACGTCCCACGGCGCGAGGGCGAGCGCGTGGCGCAGCGACTCCTCCTGCGCGGCGCCCGGCCCGAGGGCGGCGGCGAGCGCCTCGTGCGCGGCCGCCGACGCGGGCGTGCGATCGACAGCCTGCTCGGCGAGCGCGCGCGGCGTGCCGTGTGCGACGAGGACGGTGCTCGCCGCCAGCGGCGCGGCGGCGAGAGCGAGCCCGAGGAGCAGCAGCGCCGGCGCCGCCCAGCCGTGCGCGACGCGCGGTCGCGCGGTGAGCACGAGCAGCGCGAGCAGCAGCATCAGCACGAGCAGGTTCGCCGGGACGCGCAGCGCGGAGTCGACGAGCCCGCCGGCGAGCGCGGCGGCGACGCCGCCCGAGAGCCCCCAGCGCAGCACGCGCCGCTCGCCGAGCGCCGCGCGCCACTCCGGCACGTCGCCCGCTGTCCGCGGCACGGCCGGGCCGCGCGCGCGCACGGCGCGCGCGACGGCGAGCGCGAACAGGAGCACCAGCACGACCCCGGCGAGCCCGGCCTCGCCCGCCAGCTCGACGTAGTCGTCGAAGGCGTGATCCCAGCGCTGGACGGCGATCGGCGGCCGCTCGAGCGGGGAGAGCGCGTCGGGCCACGTGCCGAGACCGGCGCCGAGGAGCGTATGGTCGCGGACCACGCCGAGGCCCTGCGCGGCCACCGCGACGCGGGTGAAGAGGCCGTCGGGCGCGGGCGCCTTGAGGTCGCTCGCCGCCCAGCGACCGAGCGCAGCCAGGCTCGCGGCCCCGAGCGCGAAGCCCACCAAGATCGGCATCCGCCGCCCGCGCGCGCGGTGGGCGGCGACGCCCGCGCCCGTCACCGCGAGCCCCGCGAGCAGCGCCGCCGTGGCGGCGGGCGAGCCGGTGGCGTGGTGCGCGACCCCGAGCAGGAGGGCGACGCCCGCCGCCAGCAGCGGCAGCCACAGCCGCCGCTGGTTCACGGCGAGCGCGGCGAGCCAGGCGCGCTGGCTCGCGTGCCCCCGCGGCCCGAGCGCGAGCCGCCGCCAGAGCCGCCCCGCCACCACGACCGCGTACGCGAACGCGAGCGGGATCACCGCCCCGAGCCACAGCCCGAGCGCGTCGGGGCTCGGGAAGGTCGCCGCGCTCCGGCCCCGGTACGCGGGCGCCTCGAGCGCGCGCAGCACGCTCTCCGTGCTCACCATGCGCTGCAGCAGCGCGAGGCCGGCGAGGAGCACGGCGGTGGCGACGAGCGTCAGCACGAGCCGCCCGAAGACGCGCGCGCGCGGATCGCCGCTCGCCGGCGCGGGCTCCCACGGATACGCGACCAGCACCGCGAACACGCCGAGCGCGGGCGCGAGCCGTGCCAACGTGAGCCGCACCGCCTCGGGGTCGAGCGCGAGCGGCCGCCACACCGACCAGCCGCCGCCCCCGGGCCACCCGGGGAGCACGGCGCGGTACGTCGCGGCCGTCGCCGGGGCGAGCGCCTCGACGAGCGCCGGCGGCAGCGGCACGGTCGTGAGCAGTGCCAGCGCCACGAAGGCGACGAGCGCCCCGAGCCCCGCGGCGCGCGGCACCTCGCCGCGCCGGCGGCGCGCACGCACCGTGAGCGCCAGCGCCGCCAGCGCCAGCGGCGTGGTGAGGAGCAGCGTGACGGGCGGGACGCCGCCGAGCAGCAGCGGCACGGCGACCACCAGCGTTTGGACCAGGAGCAGCACGCGCCGGTCCTCGCGCGCGCGCGCGGCAGCCACCGTCTGCCACAGCACCGTCACGTCGGTCGTCATGCGCGTCCCTCGAGCGCCGGCGGCGCGGCGGCGTAACCGTCGTAGCGGCTGTAGAGGAGATAGAGGTCGTCCCAGCCGAGGTCGACGTTGTTGACGACCGCGCCGAGCACGTGCGCGTTGGCGAGCACGAGCTGGTCACGCGCGCGGCGCACCAGCTCGCGCGGCGTGTCCTGGCCCTTCACCACCAGCGCCACGCCGTCGGCCTCGCGCGCGAGCACGACCGCGTCGGTGACCGGCAGCGCCGGCGGCGAGTCGATCACGATGAAGTCGTAGACCTCACGCAGGTCGTCGAGCAGCGCGCGCATGCGCGCGGAGCTGACCAGCTCGGCCGGGTTCGGCGGCGCCGGGCCGGCGGGCATGAGCGAGAGCCGGGGCGCGTCGAGCGCGTGCGTCGCCCGCTCGGCCGTCGCCTGGCCGGTGAGCACGGTCGAGAGCCCGGGCTCCGCGGCGACGGCGAAGGCCCGGTGGCATCCGGGCCGGCGGAGATCCGCGTCGAGCAGCAGCACGCGCGCGCCGCCTTCGGCGAGCGCCGTGGCGAGGTTCACGCACACGACGGTCTTGCCCTCGCCCGCGCCCGCGCTGGTGACGAGGATCACCTTGGGCGGCGTGCCCGGCGTCGAGAAGAGCACCGCGGTGCGCAGGCTGCGGAACGCCTCGGCCACCGCGGAGCGCGGCTCGCGGTGGACGACGAGCTCCGTGTCGTCGGCCGCGTGGCCGGCCGCGACCCCGGCCCGCCGGCGGCTGCTCTCGCGCGCGAGCCGGAAGTTCGGGATGGCGGCGAGCGTCGGGAGCTGGAGGAGCCCCTCGACCTCGTCGCTGCTCTTCACGCTGCGGTCGAAGTACTCGCACCCGAACGCCGTGCCGGCGCCCGCCATCACCCCCGCGACCAGGCCGAGCGCGAGAAAGAGCGGGACGTTCGGCTTGTCGGCCTTGAGCGGCACCTCGGCGCGCTCGACCACGCGGACGTTCGAGGCCGCGAGCTGGGAGTTCACCGCGGTCTGCACCTGCTGCTGGAGCAGCGACTCGTGCAGCGCGTGCGCGGTGTCGACGTCGCCCTTGAGCAGGTCGTAGCGCGCGCCGAGCTCGGTGAGCGCGATCGCGCTCTTCTCGAGCTCGTCGAGCTTGCGGTGAAGCGCGTCCTCGCGCAGCTTGGCCGCGTCGTACTGCTGGCGCACGCCGGTGACGTGCTTCTGCACGAGGGCGGTGAGCTGCTGGGCCAGCTCCGCCTCCTGGCGCCCGAACTGGACCATCTGCTCGTGGTTGGGGCCGAGCCGGGCGGCGAGCGCGGCCCGCTGCGCGCGCACGTCGAGCAGCGCGGCCTGGAGCTTCTGGATGCCCTCGTCGTCGAGGAAGTAGGGCAGCGGGTCGCTGCCTGGCTTGGCGAGGAACTCGTAGCGTGTCTCGAGGCCGATGCGCTCGCCCTCGGCGGTCGTGAGCAGCGTCGACAGCTCGCCGATCTTCTGCGCCACGACCTTCTGCTCCTGGTTGACCGCGACGTTCGGGTGCTCGGCGGCGAACTGCTCGAGGGCGCGCTGCGCCCGCTCGAGGTTCTCCTCGGACTCCTTGAGCTGGCGGCCGAGGAAGTCCTTGGCCGTGACGTGGGTGGCGAGCTGCGCCTCGTCGTTGGCGGCGAGGTAGGCCTGGGTGTGCGCCGCGGCGAGGAACGCCGAGAGCGTCGGGCTCGGGGTCGTGAACGTGATCTGCACGAGGTCGGTGCCGCGCACGTCCTTCACGTCGAGCCACTTGAGGTACTGGTCGAGGAGCTTCGGGTCGGCCGGCGGCGCGGTGCGCCAGCGGTCGTCGGCGGGCGGCACGACCGCGCCGTCCCACCCGCGCGGGCGAAACGCGCCGGCGTCGGCCGTGTCGAACGCGAGCGCGGCGGGCGCGCCGGGGCTCGGATGGCGGAAGGCCGGGTTGTCGGCGAGGTGGTGGCTGCGGATCACGCGCTCGGCCAAGTCGCGGCTCTGGAGCACCTGCACCTGCGTCGAGAGGAATGCGGACGACCCGTTCACCACCCGGTCGCTGTCGTCGACCTTGAGCACGTTGTCCTCGAGGCGGAGCTGGATCGGGGACTGGCGCGAGACCTGGAGCGTGGTCGAGGCGGTGTACTTCCGCGGCACGAGAAACGTCACCGCCACCGCGAGGCCGAACACGGCGGCGAAGCTCGCGCCGGCGAGCCAGCGGTACTTGACCAGCACGCGCAGGCGGTCGCGGAGGCTGCGGCCCGAGCCCTCGCTGAACTCGGCGTCGATCACCTCGCCCGGCGCGGCGGGTGGGCCGCCGGGCAGCACGTGCGTCGAGGGGAGCCGGTCGCTCGGCGTCGCCATCTAGAAGATCGCTCCCGTCCCGTAGGCGCCGAAGCGCACGAGGCTGTAGACCAGCTCCCAGGCGCCCCAGGGCACGAGCTTCGGCGCCGAGTACGGCACGCGCACCACGTCGCCGTCGGTGACCGGCACGTCCCGCGTGCGGCCGTCGGCGACGGCGGCCAAGTCAATCGTGAACAGCCGCTCCTCGCCGGGGGCGAGCACGCGCTTGACGGTGACCTCGTGGAGGTTCGCGGGGAAGAGCTTCCCGCCCGCCGCGGCCACCGCGCCCGACACCGTGAGGCCGCGGGTGACCGGGTAGGAGCCGGGCTTGTCCACCCAGCCGTCCACCTGCACGTTGCCGGCGGGCGCGATGCTGATGACGTCGCCCACGCGCACCTCGGGGTTGGTGACGCTCGCGGGCTGGCCGGTGGCGTGCAGGAGCGCGTCGAGGTCGAGGCGGATGGGCGGGCCGCCGCTCGCCGGCGGCGCGGGCTCGGTCACCGCGGCGGGCAGGACCGCGGCCGGCGTCGTGTCGCCGACGTCGGCGACCACGGTGGCACCGTCGGCGCGCACGCCGTGGGCGAGGCCGTCGGCGCCGAGGTCGATCACCGCGCGCAGCCCGCCGTCGCGCGCGGCCGTGCGCACGGCGGGCACCACCGGGTCGCCGGTGGGAAAACGCTCGCCGACGGTCGCTGCCGAGGGGCCGGCCAGGTCGATCACCAGCCGCGGCGGCGCCGCGAGCACGAAGTCGCGCACGCCGTCGGGCGGGCGCGAGAGCGCGATGGTCACGCGCCGCCCGGCGCCGGCCGGCTCGACGCGTACGCTGCGCACGCCGAGCGCGACGGCGCTCGGCTCGGTCGCCGCGGCGCGGGTGATGCCCGCGTCGGGTGCGGGAGCCGCGGCGGCGGCGGGCCGCACGCCCACGGCGTCGCCGCCGGCGGGCGCGAACTCGACGATCCGCCCCGCGTCCTTGCTCGGACCGCCGGCCGCCCAGATCATGTCGGCGACGGTTGCACCCGCCTGCGTGAGCGGGTACGGCCCGGGCCGCTCGACGCTGCCGACGACTGCCACCACGCGCGCCCGGTACTCGGCGACGAGCACGCTCACGTGGGGATCGCGGAGGATGCCGCGCGCGACCAGCGCGTGCGCGATCTCCTGCTCGAGCGCGCTCGCGGTGCGCCCCGCGGCCTGCACCGTGCCGAGCATCGGGATCGTGATCGTCCCGGCCGCGTCGACGCGCAGGCCGCGCTGGAAGACCGGCGTGCCGGCCACGACCGCGCCCGCCGGCACCGCGCCCGTCGGGGCCGCGAGCGGCGGTTCGGGGGGCACGTCGAGGAGGTCGGGGATGCGGACGTCGAGGAGGTCGTCGGGGCCGATCAGGTAGCCCGCCTCGGCGGGGTGCGCCGCGCGGGCGGCGACGAGCGCCTCCAGCCGAGCGCCGTCGCGCCCGCCGACGAAGTCGCCGGCCGCCGGCGGCAGGTCGCCCGCGCGGTTGCGCGTGCCCGCACAGCCCGCCGCCGTGAGCGCCCCGAGGAGGAAGGCGAAGGCTGCGGAGCGCGTCACGGATGATGCAATCGTGCAAGACACAGCAGGTGCGCGAGATCGCTATGTACCGTCGGTCGTCAACGAGCCGCGGTCCGCCGTGGTGCGGAGCGCGGGAGTGCCGTGCGTTGGGGTCGGGAATAGCAACGGCTGTGCCCATCGCCGTGCGCAGCGCGGTCGGAGGCATGGGCAGGCGACCGGAACGAGCGATCACGTCCAGGAACGGGTGGAGACGCGTCACCCCGCTCACATCAAGGCAAGAAAGACGGGAGGCAGGATCACTCGTTTCCGGGAGGTCGGCTGCCCGATCGGGCGGCACGCTGCTGCCTCTTTGCGCCGCGTGTGGCAGGACCCGGGGCGGACGGTGTAGCATCCCCGCGCATGGGAGACATGCTCGCCGGCCGCGTGGCGGTCGTGACCGGCGCCGGCCGCGGCATCGGCCGCGGGGTGGCGCTGGCGCTCGCCGCCGCCGGCGCGAAGGTGGTGGTCAACGACTACGGGGTGAACCTCGACGGCTCCGCGCCGTCGGCGGGGCCGGCGTTCGACGTGGTCGCCGAGATCGAGCGCGCGGGTGGGGAGGCCGCCGGCAGCACCGAGTCGGTCGCCGACTGGAGCAGCGCCAAGCGCATCATCGACACGGCCGTCGAGCGCTTCGGCCGCATCGACGTGCTGGTCACGTGCGCCGGCGTGCTGCGCGACCGCATGATCTTCAACATGAGCGAGGAGGAGTGGGACGCGGTCCTCGCGGTGCACCTGAAGGGCACCTTCAATTGCGTGCGGCACGCCTGCACCCACATGCGCGAGCAGCGCTACGGGCGCATCGTCACGTTCAGCTCCGGAGCCGGGCTCTTCGGCAACCCCGGGCAGGCGAACTACGGCGCGGCCAAGTCGGCGATCGGCGGCCTCACCAAGGTGGCGGCGCGCGACCTCGGCCGTTACGGGGTGACGGTGAACGCGATCTGCCCGGTGGCCGGGACCCGCATGACGCTGAGCGACGCCTATCTCCGCGCCCGCGAGCTGCGCCACCAGCAGGGCATCCGGCGCGAGGACCGCGGCGTCGCGGACATCGAGCGCCTCGACCCGGAGGACGTGGCGCCGATGGTCGTCTACCTCGCCAGCGAGCAGGCGGCGAGCGTCAACGGGCAGTTCTTCCTCTGCTGGGGCAACGCGGTGGCGCTCATCTCCCAGCCGCGGCCGGTGAAGACGCTCTTCAAGGGCGACGGCTACTGGACGCTCGACGACCTCGAGCGGCTGGCCCCCGCGACGGTGCTCGAGGGCCTCGTCAACCCCGCGCCCCCGAAGGAGGCCTGACGGCGATGGGCGAGCGGCTGAAGGGCAGGGTCGCGGTGGTCACCGGGGCGGGCCGGGGGATCGGCCGGGCGATCGCCGCGCTGATGGCGGCCGAAGGCGCGGCGGTGGTGGTGAACGACGTCGGCGCCGCCGTCGACGGCAGCGGGGCGGCGGCCGACGTCGCCGACGAAGTCGTGCGCGCGATCCGCGCCGAGGGCGGCACGGCGGTCGCCAACCACGACAGCGTGAGCGATTTCCGCGCCGCCGAGCAGATCGTCGGCACGGCGATCCGCGAGTTCGGCCGGATCGACGTGCTGGTGAACAACGCCGGCATCCTCCGCGATCGCATGATCTTCAACATGAGCGAGGCGGAGTGGGACGCGGTCGTCGCCGTGCATTTGAAGGGCACCTTCAACTGCACGCGGCACGCGGCGGTTCACATGCGCCAGCAGCGCGGCGGCCGCATCGTGTCGATGTCGTCGACCTCGGGTGTGTTCGGCAACACCGGGCAGGTGAACTACGGCGCGGCGAAGGACGGCATCGCGGGGCTCACGCGGGTCGCCGCCCGCGATCTCGGCCGCTACGGCATCACGGTGAACGCCGTGTGCCCGGGCGCGGCCACGCGCATGACCGCGACCGTGCCGGAGAGCGCGCGCGAGGCGCGGGCGAAAGGCCGGATCGCCGGCCCCGCCGGCGCGCGCCCGCAGGCGCTGGCGCACATGGGGCCCGAGAACGTCGCCCCGTGGGTCGTCTACCTCGCCACCGACGCCGCCCGCGACGTGAACGGGCAGGTCTTCTTCGTGATGGGCGGGTTGATCGCGCTGCTCGACTACCCCGCCCCCGTGCGCACCATCCAGAAGGAGGGGCGCTGGACGCCCGAGGAGATCGCGCTCGTCTTCTCGCGCACGCTCGGGATGGACCTGGTGAACCCGGCGCCCGTGCAGGAGCCCGCGTAGGCGGGGCGGCGGAGGAGGAGGCGGAGACGGCTGCGGCCGCGCCGTCTCCGCCGGCGGGAGCTGCGATCAGGAGGGAAGGGGCTCGGACTTCTTGTCGGCGGCGGCCACGTTCGCGGTCTCCTCCTCGCGGTTGGCGTCCATCAGCGCGCGGAGGATGCGCTCCATGACCGTGATCTCCGTGTTCATGGACATGAGGCTGTCGAGGGTGCCCGCCCAGTGCTCCTCGGGGCCCGAGTTGTTGTTGGAGAGCACGGCGAGATGCCGAGCGGTCGTCAGCAACGCGTCCGAGGCGAGCTTCAGGTGGACGGCCAAGTCGGTGAAGGTCTCGCGGTCGATGATCATGGCGGGGTGCCCCCTCTCTGTACGGGCCCCCGAGTAGCGAAAGCGGTGCCAGGAGGCCGCGCGCCCTGCGTTCGCCACGGCGCCTTCTCGCAGGCGCGCCACGGCTCCTGCCGGGACGCGCCTGCGCGGCGCAGATCCCGCGTGTTCTCGGGATGTTGGCGCGTGGCGGCCGGCGCGCCGGCGAACGGCGGCGGCGGCGGGAAGGACGCAGGTGCCGCAGCGGGCGCGCGGTGTGTGCGCCGCCGGGCTGTGCCAGCGGGACCGTGCAAACCTGAGAAGGCACGCGCGGGGCTTGCGCGCCTGCGCCAGGTGCGCGTGCCGGCCTCAGGGCACGGCCCGCCAGAACACGACGCGCGCCGGCTCGATGCGCACCACCGGGTGCGCGGGCGGGTCGTCGAGCGCCATGGCGTCGTACTGCGGGTAGCGCGCGCGCAGGAGCCGCAGCGCCGCGGCGTGCGCCGCGGCGTCGCCGACGATCGCGGCCGGCCCGCGCACGAGCACCCAGGCGAGCCGCCGCCAGTCCTCGTCCCAGTCATCGACGACGAGGGCGGCGCGGGGGTTCTCGCGCAAGTTCCGCAGGCGCAGCAGCGCGCGCGCCGGACGCCGCTTCGGCTTCGCGTCGGCGACGAAGTAGACCGCCGCCTCGTCGAGCGCATAGCAGACCGGCACCACGTGCGGTGCACCGTCGCGCCCGGCGGTCGCGAGGTGCCCGACGCGGTGCGCCTCAAGAAAGCGCCGCGCCTCCGCCGTCCAGCCCGGCATAGCGGACGCGCAGCCCGGCGAACTCGGCTTCCGCCTCGGCGGCGATCGCGCCGTAGCGCCCCTCGTAGCGTGGCGAGAAGTGGAAGACGTGCAGCCGCTTGACGCCGGCCGCGCGGGCGAGCGCGCCCGCCTGCCCCGCGGTGAGGTGGTAGCGGCGCGTCGCCTGCTCGATGTCCTCTTCGAGGAACGGCGCCTCGCAGAAGAAGAGGTCCGCGCCGGCGGCGAGCCGCACGATGCGCCGCGCGTTGGCCGGCGAGAAGAGCGTGTCGACGACGTAGGCGATCTTCTGCCCCGGCGTGACGACGAGGAGCGCGTCGCGCAGCGCCGCGAGCGGCCGGCGGTCGCCGGGGGCGACCTCGATCGGCGTGTCGTCGGGCCGCCCGGCGCGCACGGCCGCCTTGAGCACGTTGAGCCACGGGCCCGCCCGCAGCCCCGAGGCCTCGAGCGCATCGGCGCGCACGTTCAGGTGCGTCCGTTCGCTGACCGCGTAGGCCATGGACACGACCTTGTGGTCGAGGGGCGCGGCCTCGACGGTCACCGCGGGATCGGCGACGACCACGCCGGTGAACGGACGCGATGGGCCGAGCGCCTCGCGCGCGAAGCGATGGCGGGCCGCGAAGCGACAGGTCGTGAGCGTGCTCTCGCCGATCTCGGTCACCTCGAGCGTGAAGGCGTACTCGTCGGTGAGGTTCCAGGTATAGCCGGCGAGCTTGCCGGCGACGTGATCGGCGATGCCCGCCGGCCCGTAGAGCCGCAGCGTCGCGTCGCGGGCGAGGAAGAGCCGCAGGAGCTGGTCGAAGCCCATGAAGTGGTCCATGTGGGCGTGCGACACGAACACCGCCTCGACGCGCAGCAGCGTCGCGGCGGGCGTGCGGTCGATGCGGCCCAAGTCGATCAGCAGCGCGCGCCCCTGCCAGCGCAACGACACGAGGAGCGCCGGGTCGCCCGTCTGGCCGTTGAGCAGCCGCGGCCGGAAGCTCGTCTTCATGCGGCGCTCAGGCCGACTGCATCTCCTGAAGGATCAGGCTGGCCGCGTCGGCCATCATCTCCTGCATGATCTCGCGCAGGGACTTCTCGCCGTCCTCGAGCTTCCCGGTGAGCTTGGAGAGGAGCGCGAAGTAGCGCTCCTTGGTCTCGACGCTCATGCCCGCGAGCCGTCCGTTCATGGCCTTCATGAAGCGCTTGTGCGTGTCGACGATCTGGCGATCGAGGTCCTGCTCGACGGCGGTCGCTGCCATGGGCGGAGTATAGGAGAGGGCGCTGCCGCGATTCAACGCGCGACGCGCGCGGCTTGGCCGCGGCGCGCCGCGCTGGTAGACGGAGGGCCGATGCCTGACGTCGTGCCGATCCTGCTCCGCGTGCCGCGGCGCGAGATCGCCTACGTCAAGTTCGTCTTCGAGTCCTACGAGGGCGTGGCCGTGGTGCGCACGCTCGATCCCCGCGAGGCGCGGTTGGTCGTGCTCGCGGCGCCCGACTTCGCCGACCAGGCGCGCGCGATCGTCGGGGCGCTCGGCGCCGAGGGCGTCTGCGCGGAGGTCGCGCTGCCCGAAGGGCCGGCGCCCGACTGGCTCGGCCCCGAGCCGCGCTAGGCGTTCGGGGCGTCGGCGGCCGCCGGGGCCTTGGCCGGCGCGGCCAGGTAGGCGACGCCGATGCTGATCGCGTAGAGGACGAGCAGCGGCGTCGCCATCATCATCTGCGAGGCCACGTCGGGCCCGGGGGTGAGCACCGCCGCGACGATGAAGATCACGACGATCGAGTAGCGGCCGTAGGTGATGAGCGTGCGGTGCGTGACCAGGCCCACCTTGGCCAGGAAGAAGGTCACCACCGGCAGCTCGAAGGTCACCCCGAACCCGAGGAGCATGCGCGCGGTGAACGACAGGTACTCGCTGATGCGGATCTGCGGCGCGACCCCGATCGACGTGAACTCCTCGAGGAAGAACTCGTAGGCCACGGGGAACACGAACCAGTAGCAGAAGGCGGCGCCCGCGACGAAGAAGAACGACGCGGCGATCGCGAACGGCAGGGCGACCCGCTTCTCGGTCCGGTAGAGCCCCGGCGCGACGAACTGCCACGCCTGGTAGAAGATGACCGGGCTCGACGCGAAGACGCCGGCGATCAGCGAGACCTTGAGCTTGGTGAAGAAGGCCTCGGTGACGCCGGTGCCGATGACCAACGCCTGGTCGGGCCGCAGCGCGGTGAGCGGCCGCATGAGGAACGCGACCACCGGCTGGGCGAAGGCGTAGCAGACCCCGAAGCCGGCGACGACCGCGATGAGCGCGCGCACGATGCGCCAGCGCAGCTCCTCCAGGTGCGCGGTGAGCGGCATCCGCGCATCGGACTCGGCGTCCATCCGGGGAAGGCGGGAGATCAGGCGCGCCCGGAGGCCGGCTTCTCGGGAGCAGGCTCCGCGGGCGCGGCGGGCTCCGCGGAGGCGGCGGGCGGGGCCGCCGGCGCGACCGCCGCGCGGCGGTCGCGCTCCTCGTCCACCAGCGCCTGGTGCTGGAACTCCTCGAGCACGTCCGCCGTCTGGCGGCGGAACTCGGCCATCGCCTTGCCGAGCTGCCTCGCGACCTCGGGGAGGCGCTGGGGTCCGAGCACGATAAGCGCGACCACGAGGATCACGATCAGCTCGGGCATCCCGATGCCGAACATCAGGAGCCAGGGTAGGGGAAGACCCGCCCGAGTGTCAATTCAGGGCGGCCCTGCTATCGTCCCGCCATGGCGGGCGGCACCGGCATCGTGCTCGACCGGCGCATGCTGGCGCACGATCCCGGCCATGGACATCCGGAGCGGGCGGATCGTCTGCGCGTGCTGCTCGATCGCTTCGAGGGGGCGCGCGGCCTCGTGCGGCTCGGCGCGCGGCCGGCGAGCGAGGAGGAGCTCGCGCGCGTCCACGCACCGGCCCTGGTCGAGCGGGTCGCGGCGACGGCCGGCCGGCCCGCGGTCCGGTTCGACCCCGACACGGCCACCTCGGCCGGGTCGTGGGAGGCGGCGCGGCTCGCGGCCGGCGCGCTGCTCGAGCTGTGCGACGCCGTCGTCGACGGGCAGGTGGACAGCGGCTTCGCGCTCGTGCGCCCGCCGGGGCACCACGCCGAGCGGGCGCACGCGATGGGTTTCTGCCTCTTCAACAACGTCGCGGTGGCGGCCGCGCACCTGCGCCGCCGCGGCGTCGGCCGCGTGGCGATCGTCGACTGGGACCTCCACCACGGCAACGGCACCCAGCACCTCTTCGAGGAGGACCCCGACGTCCTCTACGTCTCCACCCACCAGTATCCCTACTATCCCGGCACCGGCGCCGCGGAGGAGGTGGGCCGGGGCGCGGGCGCGGGGCGCACGCTCAACCTGCCGTTCCCCGCCGGCTTCGGCGACGCGGAGTTCGCGCGCGCCTTCGCCGAGGTGATCGTGCCCGTGTGCCGGCAGTTCGCGCCGGAGTTCGTGCTCGTCTCGGCGGGTTTCGACTGCGATGCGCGCGACCCGCTCGGCGGGCTCACGGTCACGCCGGCGGGCGTGGCGGCGATGGCGCAGGCGCTCGTCGGCCTCGCCGGCGAGACGGCGGGCGGGCGGATCGCCGCCGTTCTCGAGGGGGGCTACGATCTCGGGGCGATCGTCGACGGCGTCGACGCGGTGCTTGCCGCCATGCGCGGCGAGACGCGCGCCGCCGCGCTCGCCACCGGCGACGCGCGCCGCGCCGACCGGGTCATCGACCGCGTGCGTGCCGCGCAGGCCCCGTACTGGACGATCTGAGTCAGTCCGTGTCCGCGGGCTCGTCGTGCTCCTGCGCGGGCGGGAGCGGGCCACCCTGGTCCCCGCCGGCGGCGGGCTCGAGGTGGTCCTGATCCTCGTCCGCGGCGCGCGCCACCTGTGTCGGCTCGTGGCCCTCGACGAACACCTCGAGCTTCGAGGGGCCGCCCGGCGCCGCGCGCAGCCCGGTGGCGGGGTCGACCTGGGCGAACGTGACGCCGTCGGGCACCGGGAAGTCGATGATCGGCCGGTTGTCGAGCGCCTGCTTCATGAACGCCGTCCAGATCGGTGCCGCGGCGTGGCCGCCGGTCTCCATCGGCCCGAGCGAGCGCTCGGAGTCGAAGCCGACCCAGACCCCGGCGAGCAGGTCGGGCGTGAAGCCGATGAACCAGGCGTCGTGCGTGTCGTTGGTGGTCCCGGTCTTGCCGGCCACCGGCCGGCCGAGCTCGGCCGCCTTGTGGCCGGTGCCCTTCTGCACGACGGTCTCCATCATGCTCGTGATGACGTAGGCCGTCGCCGGGCTCATCACGCGTTCGAACGACGGCCGGGTGTGGGCGAAGGGCAGGGGCTGCCCCGCGTCGTCGGTGACCGCGGTGACGAAGATCGGGTCGAAGCGCTTGCCGAGGGTCGCGAGCACGCCGTACGCGCGCACCAGCTCGAGCGGCGTCACCTCGGCGCTGCCGAGCGCGAGCGAGAGGTTGCGCGGCAACGGCCCCTCGAGCCCGAAGCGCTCGAGGTAGTTGCGCACGTAGTCGATCCCCATCGACATGACGAGCCGCACCGTCACCGTGTTGAGCGAGCGGGCGAGCGCCTCGCGCAGCGGCACGGGGCCGAAGTACTCGTTCTTGAAGTTGCGCGGCGACCACGGCGGCTGGGAGCCGTTGGGCACGGTGATCGGGGCGTCGAGCATGATCGACGCCGGTGTGAAGCCGTGGTCGATCGCGGCCGAGTAGATGAGCGGCTTGAACGCCGAGCCCGGCTGGCGGCGGGCCTGCACGGCGCGGTTGAACTGGCTGCGGCCGAAGTCGTAGCCGCCGACCATCGCCTTCACCTCGCCGGTGTACGGATCGAAGCAGACGAGCGCGCCCTGCACCTGCGGCTCCTGATCGAGGGCGAGCCGGGCGCTGCCGTCGGGCGCCCGCGCGACCACGGTCACCGCGATCACGTCGCCGGGATGGAACGCCTGGGGCTGGAGGCGCGTCTTGCCCCAGACGAGCCCGTCGGCGGGCAGCACGCCGCGCTCCCAGGGCGTGAGCACGCTCAGGCCCCCCGGGCGCACCTCGGTGACGACGCCGCGGCGCACCGGATCGGCGGGCGAGCGGCCCTCGGCCTCGCGGGCGAGGAAGGCCTGCGCCTTCTTCGCGTCGACGTGGCGGATCGGCCCGCGGAAGCCCTGGCGCTGGTCGAGCTCGCGCAGCCCCGAGCGCAGCGCCTCCTCGGCGGCGCGTTGAAGCTGGAGGTCGACGGCCGTGTAGACGCGCAGCCCGAGCTGCGCCGCCGCGCCGCCGTAGCGCTCTTCGAGCAGCCGGCGCACGTATTCGACGTACCACGGCGCCGCCATGTAGGTGGCCGGCCGCCGCGGGGCGAAGACGAGCGGCTCGGCCACCGCCGCGTCGTACTGCTCGCGGGTGATGAAGCCCACCTCGCGCATGCGGTCGAGCACGTAGCGCTGGCGGGCGATCGCCTGCCGCGGATGGCGCTGCGGGTCGTAGCGGCTGGGCGCCTGCGGCAGCCCGGCGAGCAGCGCGGCCTGCGCGATCGTGAGCTGGCTCACGTCCTGGTCGAAGAAGGCGCGGGCCGCCGCGGCGATGCCGTAGGCGCCGGCGCCGAAGTAGATCTGGTTGAGATAGAGGTAGAGGATGTCGTCCTTGGAGAGCTTGGTCTCGAGCCGCACCGCGAGGACGAGCTCTTTCAGCTTGCGTTCGTAGCTGCGCTCGGTCGAGAGCAGCAGGTTCTTCACCACCTGCTGGGTGATGGTGCTCCCGCCCTGCACCACCTGGTGGTGCGCGAGATTGGCCAGCGCCGCGCGCAGGATGCCGAGCCAGCTCACCCCGTGGTGCCGATAGAAGTTCGCGTCCTCGGCGGCGAGGAACGCGAGACGGACCTGCGGCGGGACGCGCTCGAGCGGCACCAGGTAGCGGCGCTCGACGTACAGCTCGCCGATGAGCGTGCCGTCGTCCGCGAAGATGCGGGTCGAGACCGGGGGCTGGTAGCGCAGGAGCTGGTCGACCGGCGGCAGGTTGGTGGTGATCTCGCGGTAGACGACGAAGCCGACGAGGCCGCCGGCGAGCAGCACGGCGGTGAGGCTCCAGAGCAGGAGCCGCCGGAGCACGCCCCCGCGCCGCTCGTCCCGTGCCATACCGTGCCGGGGCGGAGGGTATCCGCTCCTCCGGGGCTCGGCAACAACGGTCGACTTTCGCGCGGCGACTCGGTAGGAGCCCGTCGTGTCCATTGCGGTCCCCTTTCTCGACCTGCGCGCGCAGGATCGCGCGATCGGCGCCGCCGTGCGCGCCGCGATCGCCGAGGTGCTGGCGAGCCAGCAATTCGTGCTCGGGCCGCAGGTCGAGCGCTTCGAGGCGGCGATGGCGGCGTACTGCGGCGTGCCGCACGCGATCGGCGTCGGCTCGGGCACCGACGCGCTCGCGCTCGCCCTCGCCGCGCTCGGCGTCGGCCCGGGCACGGCCGTGCTCACGACGCCGTTCAGCTTCTTCGCCACCGCGAGCGTGATCGTGCGGCTCGGCGGCCGCCCGCTGTTCGCCGACGTCGACCCGCGCACGCTCAACCTCGACCCCGTCTCGGCGGAGGCGGCGCTCGCCCGTGCTCCGCTGCCCGTCGCGGGCGTCGTCGCCGTGCATCTCTTCGGGCGGCTCGCGCCGGTCGACGCGCTCGCCGGGCTCGCCGCCCGCCGCGGGCTGTGGCTCGTCGAGGACGCCGCGCAGGCGGTGGGCGCCCGGGCCGGCGGCGCGCGGGCCGGCGCCTTCGGCCGCGCCGGCTGTCTCTCCTTCTATCCCACGAAGAACCTGGGGGGGCTCGGCGACGGGGGCATGGTGCTCACCGCCGACGCCGCGCTCGCCGCCCACGTCCGCCGGGAGCGCCATCACGGGCAGGTGGCCCCCTACGAGCACGCGTCGATCGGCCTCTGCTCCCGCCTCGACGCGCTGCAGGCCGCCGCGCTCGGGGCGAAGCTGCCGCAGCTCGACGACTGGAACGCGGCGCGGCGCGAGGTGGCGGCGCGCTACGCCGCGGCCTTCGGCGCGGCCGGGCTCGCCGGCCCGCCCGGCGCCCCGCTCGTGCTGCCGGAGCCTGGGGGCGAGGCGCACGTCTTCCACCAGTACGTCGTGCGGGCCCGCGCGCGCGACGCGCTCGCGGCCCACCTGGCGCGCCGCGGCATCGGCACGCAGGTCTACTACCGTACGCCGCTGCACCGTCAGCCCGCGCTCGCCGCGGCCGCGCTGACGCCGGTCCCGGTCGTGGAGGCCGAGCGCGCGGCGGCCGAGGTGCTGGCGCTGCCCATCTATCCCGAGCTGACCGCGGCGCAGGTGGCGCGGGTCGTCGACGCGGTCGCGGAGTTCTATCGGCACGCCCCCGCGTTGTGAGCCTGCCGGCGCCGGGATAAGATCGCCCCGCCCATGAAGGCCGAGACCCGGAAACCCGCCGGGGCGTCCCGGCAGCGAGGTTCCGCGCGCGCGCACGGCATCACGGTCTTCGAGGACGTGAGCGCGATCACCGCGCGCTCGGAGGACCTCCAAGAGACGCTCCAGCGCATCGTCGAGGTGGTGGCGGCACGCACCGGCACCGACGTGTGCTCGCTCTACATCCTCGACTCGCGCGCGCAGCGGCTCACGCTCTGGGCCACCACCGGCCTCGACCGCAGCACGATCGGCAAGGTCGCGATGAACGTCGGCGAGGGGCTCACCGGCATGGCCATCGAGAAGCTCGAGCCGGTGATGGCGGTCGACGCGATCACGCACCCGCGCTACAAATACTTCCCGGAGACCGGCGAGGAGAAATACCACTCGTTCGTCGGCGTGCCGATCCTCGAACGGGGAACGCCGCTCGGCGTGCTCGTCGTGCAGACGCTGCGGCGGCGCAAGTTCTCCCGCAACGAGCTGCGCCTGCTGCGCGCCATCGCGGCCCAGGTGGCGGGCATCATCGTGCAGGCCCGGCTGCTCGAGGACATCAAGAGCAAGGAGCAGGAGCGCCGCGAGTACCGCCGGCGGATGATCGCGGCGATCAAGCGCCTGCAGGCCTACGAGCGCACGGCCGGCGCGGCCGAGCCGCCCGCGCGCGGGCGGGCGCGGCAAGCGCGCCTCGACGGGCTGCCGGCTGCCCCGGGCTTCGGCCGCGGCCGCGCGCACCTGCTCCAGCCCGCGGTGACCTTCGCGGTGGTCGAGGATCGCCGGGTGGACGATCCCGACGTCGAGATCGCCCGTTACCGCCAGGCGGTCGCCGACGCCGGCGCCGAGCTGGAGGCATTGACCGCCCGGCTCTCCGAGCGGCTGCCGGAGTTCGACACGGGCATCCTGGTCGCACACCGGCTGATGCTCGAGGACCGCGCCTTCGCGGCCAAGGTCGAGACGCACATCCGCGCGGGGCTCGCCGCGGAGGGGGCCCTCAAGCGCGTCGTGGACGACTACCTCGCGACCTTCGAGAACATGGCGGAGGGCTACCTCCGCGAGCGGGCCGCCGACGTGAAGGACGTCGGGCTGCGGGTGCTCCGCAACCTGCTCGGCGTCGAGGAGCCGGAGCGCGCGCTCGAGCAGGACAGCGTACTGGTCGCCGACGACATCACGCTGTCGGACCTGACGCTCATCGAGCAGGAGCACCTGCGCGGAGTCGTGCTCGCCACCGGCGGCGTCACCTCGCACGCGTCGATCCTCGCCAAGTCGTTCGAGATCCCGACCGTGGTGGGCGTCGAGCACCTGAACGAGGTCGTCCACGAGGGCGACGACCTCCTCGTCGACGGCAACTCGGGGGTCCTCTACGTGAATCCGGGCGTGGACGTGGCACGCGAGTACGAGCGCCTCGAGCGCCAGTACCGCGCCTTCAACCGCGAGCTCGACGCCCTGCGGACGCAGCCCGCCGAGACGCCCGACGGGCGCCGGGTCACGCTCTACGCCAACATCGGGCTCATCAGCGACCTCCTGTTCGCGCACCGCCACGGCGCCGAAGGCATCGGCCTCTACCGCAGCGAGTTCCCGTTCATGACGTACCGGGAGTTCCCGGACGAGGAGGAGCAGTTCCAGCTCTACGCGCGCGTGGTGCGCGGCATGCAGGGCAAGCCGGTGACGATCCGCACCCTCGACCTCGGCGCGGACAAGTACCCCGGCTACCTCCGCCTGCCGCGCGAGGAGAACCCGTTCCTCGGGTGGCGCTCGATCCGCATCTCCTTCGAGATGCCAGAGCTGTTCAAGGTGCAGCTCCGCGCCGTGCTGCGCGTCGCGACGCTCGGCCGCGTGCGGCTGCTCTTCCCCATGATCTCGAGCCTCGAGGACATCCTGCGCGCGAAGGAGCTGCTCGAGGAGGCGAAGGAGGAGCTGCGCCAGCAGGGCCGCGACTTCGACCCGAAGGTCGAGGTCGGGATGATGGTCGAGGTGCCGTCGGCCGTGTCGCTGGCCACGCACCTCATCCGCGAGGTGGACTTCTTCTCGATCGGCACCAACGACCTGATCCAGTACCTGCTCGCCGTGGACAGGAACAACCGCAAGGTTGCGCCGCTCTACGAACCGCTGCACCCCGCCGTGCTCTCCGCGATCCACGACACGGTGCAGGCGGCCAAGGGCGCGGGCAAGCGCGTCGGCATGTGCGGCGAGATGGCGGCCGACCCGCTGTGCACGCTGGTCCTGCTGGGCCTCGGCCTCGACGACCTCTCGATGGGGCCGTTCTTCATCCCCGTCATCAAGCGGATCGTGCGCTCGGTCCCGTACGCGGCCGCCGCGGCGATGACGCGCGAGGTCCTCACGATGGCGACCGTGCGCGAGGTGAAGGGCTACCTCTTCGACGGGATGAAGAGCCTCGGGATCATCGAGCTGATGGAGATGTACCATTGAGTGGGGGGTGCTCATGCTGATCTGGATGATGCTCGTGGTCGTGGGGGCGGCGGCCGCCTGGTTCGCCACGGGGCTGCGCCGGGCGGCGCGCGAGGCGACGGCGATGGCGCCGCTGGCGACCCTGCCGGCGACGGCGCCGGCGACGGTGGCCGCGGTCCTCTGCCGCGTCGTGCGCGTCTACTTCGTCAAGCCCTCGAAGTACGACGACCGCGGCCGGGTACAACACTTCTGGAAGGGCGTGCTGCCGAACAACACGCTCACGGTGCTCGCGGCGCTCAACGAGGCGTACAACCGCCTGCACGCCGCGTCGAACGTGCACCTCGAGACCGTGCTCTGGGACGAGCAGGTCGACGGGCCGATCGTGCCCGCGACCATCCGTGCCATCCAGGAGAAGGCGGTCGAGGACGGCGTCGAGGTGCTGGTCGGGCTCGCCGGCGTGCAGACCAACCAGTATCCCCGCGGCCGCGACCTGGCGCTCCAGTTCCGCCGGGCGGGCTTCCCCGTGCTCTTCGGCGGCTTCCACGTGAGCGGCCACCCCGAGACGCGGGCGTTCCTCGAGAGCTGCGGCGTCACCACCGTGGTGGGCGAGGCGGAGACCATCTGGTGCGAGCTCGTCGACGACTACCTCCGCGGCGCGCTGAGACCGAGCTACAGCGTCACGACGGGCATTCGCGCCCGCACCGGCGGCGCCGAGATCACCGTGCCGGTGATCACCGAGGCCCAGCTCCCCGCGATCAGCGACGCCTACCTGCGCCGCTTCGCCTCGACGCAGATGACCACGCTCGACACCTCCCGCGGCTGCCCCTTCACCTGCTCGTACTGCAGCGTGAAGAACGTCATGGGGCGCACGATGCGCGCGCGCGATCCCGAGCGGGTCGTGGGCTGGATCCGCGACGCCGTCGAGCGCCACGGCATCACCTCGCTGTTCATCGTCGACGACGACTTCTTCCGCAGCCCCGCGTGGGAGCCGATCCTCGAGGGCATGGGCGAGCTGCGGCGCGAGGGCCACGACCTCTCGTTCATGATGCAGGTCGACGCCGAAGCCGCGGCCTTCGCCGACTTGGCGCCGGGCGAGGCGCCGTCGTCGCAGCGGCAGAAGTGCGAGCGCTTCCTCGACCTCGCCGCGGCCGCCGGCTGCTACGCGGCGTTCGTCGGCTTCGAGAGCTTCGATCCCCAGAACCTGCTCGCCGCCACCAAGGTGCAGAACCTCGAGAAGGCGCAGCGCCTGCACAAGGAGCAGGTCACGGCGGCCGCGGCGCTCGCGGCGGTCAAGGAGAAGTACCGGCGCGTGTGCCGCAACTGGCATCGCCGGGGGGTGGCGGTGCACGCGGGCTACATGATCGGCTTTCCCTTCGACGGGCCGGACTGCGGGCGGCAGTCGGCGCGCTGGCTGCTCGAGGTGGGCGTCGACCTCGCGTCGTTCTTCGTGGTGACGCCGCTGCCCGGTACGGAGGACCACGAGCGCGCGGTGCGCGCGGGGACGATCGCCGACTGGGACTTCAACAACTACGATTCCCAGCACATGTGCTCCCGGCACCCGCGGATGACGGGGGCCGAGGTGCTCGCCGCCTACCGGGACGCCTACCGCACGTTCTACTCGGCACGTGAGACGCTCAAGGTGCTGCTCACGCTGCACCGGGTTGCGGGCCTGTCGTGGGCGGCGCGCACCGCGATGTGGCGGCAGCGCCTCTACTACTTCTACAGCTACCGCGCCGGGCGCCACCCGATGCTCGGCGGCCTCTGGCAGCGCGGCGTGCGGCCCGAAGCGCGCCGGGCGGTGGTCACCGACGAGGACGCGCGCGCGCTCTACCTGGGCGGCGGGCTCGTCACGGACGAGGGCGTCGGCCTCCGGCTGCCGGCCGGGGCGTAGGCGCGCCGGCGCGCTATTGCGCGTCCGGGGCGATCGCTTCGAGCTCGAGGCCGCGGGTCTCGGGGAGCGCGGCCCAGGCGACGGCGGCCGCGAGCAGGCCGGCGGCGGCGAGCGCGGCGAGCACCGTGGCGATGTCGCCGACCCGGGCGGCGAGCGCGGCGGCGAGCGCGAGGCCGCCCATGCCGCCCACGGTGGCGCCCGCGGAGAGCCACGCCGCGGCCGCGCCGCGCACGCCCGTCGGGAACAGCTCGGTCGACCACGCGCGCAGCACGGTCATCTTCCCGCCCTGGAAGAACACCATCGCGGCGAACGCGGGCCACAGCGCCCGCGGCCCGCCGCGGTAGAACGCGACCTCGGCCGCGCTGAGCCCGACGAGGAACGCCACGGCGACGGCGCGACGGCCGAGGCGGTCCGCCAGCCGCCCGCCGGCCCACCAGCCGGGCAGCCCGAGCCCGCCGGCGACGATGATCATGAGGCTGGTGGCCTGCGGCGACCAGCGGTAGGCGGTGATCGGCAGGTAGCTCGTGAACGCGAAGCCGGCGACGTCGTAGCTCATCCCGAGCGACATGACCGCGAGCGCGGCGGCGAGCCGCCCGCGGTAGCCGCGGGGCAAGCCCCGATGCGCGCCGTGGAGGAGCCAGCGGCGGCTCTCGGGCAACGTGCGGCGAAGGAAGGGCAGGAGTGCGAGCGGCGCCGCGTTGACCGCGCACAGGCCGCGCCAGCCGCCCGGCACCCGCTCGATGGCGGCGAGCAGGAGCGCGACCAGGCCCGACCCGAGCGAGTTGAGGAGCCCGAGGAGCCCCTGCGCACGCCCGCGGTACGCCGCCGGCATCTCCTCGGTGGCGATCACGGTCGCGGAGAAGAGCGCGCCCTCCTGGAAGGCGCGCGCCGCCGCCTGCCACGCGACGAGCGCCGCGAGCGTCGCAGCCGTTGCGGTGGCCGCGCCGAGCAGCGCGTAGAGGCCGACCGAGGCGAGGAGCAGCCGGCGGCGCCCGAAGCGGTCGGCGAGCGGCCCGAGCCCGAGCGCGCCGAGCGAGCCTGCCGTCACCAGCGCGAGCGCCCAGGAGAGCGCGGCCGCGCCGGCGTCGAGGTCGCGGCCGAGGTAGGCCAGCGTCACGGGCAGGAACGAGCGCCCGTAGCCTTCGAAGAAGATGGCGAGCGCGAGGAGCGCGAGCAGGCGGCGGTGCGCGGCGTCCACGGCGCTCCGCCTATCCGACCGCCGGCGGCGGCCGCAAACCGGCCGTCCCGGTGGACACGGCCGGCGGCCGGTTGCTACACACGGCCGCATGATGCGCCTGGCGGGTGGCGTGGTGGCGGCGGTGGCGCTCGGGCTCCTCGCGGGATGCGCTCCCGGCCCGCAGCAGCCGGCGGTCGCGGAGCCGTACCTGGTGGTCTGGGCCGGCGACGCCGACCGCAGGGACAGCGACTTCCTCGCGGTGATCGACGCGAGCCCCACCTCCACGACGTATGGCAAGGTCCTGCGCACGATCCCGGTGCGATCGCGCGGCAACGAGCCGCACGGCCTCGACGGAGCGTCGCGCGCGGACCGGCGTGTCTTCGCCACCGGCGTCGCCACCGGCCGCACGTTCGTCTTCGACCTGCGCGATCCCCTCGCCGGCCGGCTGCTGCACGTCGACGAGCCCGGGCCCGGGCGGCGGCTGGGCGCGCCCTGGGCGGTCGCCCCGCTGCCCGACGGCCGCGTGGCGGTCACCTGCGTCGACCGGCTCGGCTACCGCGGCGATCCGCGCGGGCTCCTCCAGGAGGCGGGCGGGCTGGTCGAGCTCGACGCCGACGGGAGCTTCCGCCGCGAGGTGTCGGCGGACCCCGGGCCGGGCTACACGATGATCGTCGCGCCGACGGGCGCGGCCGTCGTCCCCGCGCTCGGGCTGCTGCTCACCACGAACCACGCGCACGGCTACGTGCCCACGGCGACGGGCGACGTCATGCCGGGCATCAGCGTGCAGCTCTGGCGCGTCGAGAGCCTCGCGCTGCTCCGCACCGTCGTGCTGGAGGCCGGGCCGCGCGGCGAGGAGAACCTGGGGCCGCTCACGCCGGTGGCGTTCCACCGCGCGCCGCTCGTCTACGTCAACACGCACGAGGGCGGCGGGCTCTACGCCTCGGACTCGCTCGGGCAGGCGCAGCCCGTCTTCCGCATGGTCTTCGACTTCGGCACGGGCGCGGGCGCCGCCGGAGCCGCCGTGACGCCCGACGACGCCTGGTACGTGAGCGCGCTCACCGGCCGCAACCGCGTGGCGTCGTTCGACGTGGGCGATCCCTGGCATCCGAAGCTCGTCTCGGCGTTGCGCTTCGACCGCGATCCCGCGGATCCGCTCAAGGCGCGCGTCGGCGGGCCGAGCGCGCTCGCGATGAGCGCCGACGGTACGCGGGTCGCGGTGGCCGACGACGCGGTCGAGCTGCCCGCGGAGCAGCGCGACGGCGACCATCGCGTCTACGTGCTGCGGCTCGATCCGGCCACGGGCCGGCTGCGCTTCGACACGGCCTTCCGCGACGAGACGACCGGCGAGGTCGGCGTCGACTTCGACCGCCCGCGGTGGCCGCACGGGGAGACGGGGCCGGCGCGTCCCTACGGCGTGCTGTTCGTCACGCCGGCGCCGCCGCCCGCCGACGGCCGGCGCTGAACGATGGCGCGTGTCACCGTGCGTGCGGCGGAGGAGCGTGACCTCGAGCGCGCCGGTGACGTGAATTTCCTCGCGTTCTACGACGTGGCCCTGCGCCACGGGCAGCGGCCGACGGTGGCGGCGCCGGCCGAGGCGCGCAGCTACCTGCGTTATCTCGCGGGCGTCGATCCGCTCGGCGGGCTCGTCGCCGAGGAGGATGGGGAGATCGTCGGGGTCGCGTGGGCGCACGCGCGCGGGCCGGTGACGACCATCGGCCCCGTGGCCGTGCACCCGCAGGCGCAGGGGCGGGGCGTGGGACGGCTACTGCTCGGGCGCGCCCTCGAGGCGGCGGGCGGCGGCCAGGTGCGGCTCGTGCACGAGAGCTTCAACGCGATCTCGCTCGGCCTCTATCTCCGCGCCGGGTTCCGCGTGGTCGCGCCGCTGATCGAGCTCGTGCGACCCGCGGAGGCGACGGGGGCGGCCGTGGCCCCTGCGGGAGTGCGCATCCGCGCGGCCGTGGCCGATGATCGCCTGCGGCTGATCGCGCGCGACGCCCGCGCCTTCGGCGCGCCGCGCCCGCAGAGCCTCGATCCCTATCTCCGCCGCGGCCGGGTGCTCGTCGCCGACGACGGTCGCGCGCTCGCGGGCTACGCCTGCGGCATCGGCGTGCGTGCCACGGCGTACCTGGGCTCCGCCGCGGCCGACGACGGCGAGGTGCTGCTCGCGCTCGTCGGCACGCTCACCGCCGAGCTCGCCGGCGCCGCCGTCCACGTGCTGGTTCCGGCCGCCGACCGCCTGCTCCTCGACGGCCTCGCCGGGCTCGGCTATCGGGTGCTCCGCGCGTGCCAGTACATGGTGCTCGGCGGCGGGACGGCCCCGCCGCCGAGCTACGTGCTGATGAACGGGGACATGATGTGAGGGGCAACGCGCGTGCGGCGGCCGGCGGGCCCACCGGTCCGGGATGTCGGCCTCGCACGCAGCCCCACTCATGCGAGCCGCAGCCCGGGGAACGAGTCACGGTAGAATCGTCCGTCCCGGGTGAGGAGACGGGCGCCGGAGGCGACGGCGTGGGCGCCGATCATGAAGTCGGGGAGGATGCGGTTACGCCGTCCACCCCGCCGCCGGTACCGCCTGAACGCCTTGCCGGCGACGAAGATGGCCTCGCGCGGGTAGGGGACCAGCTCGATCTCGGCGTCTCGGAGCGTCGACCAGAGCGCCGCCGCCGAGTCGAAGATCGGCGCAAGCTCCGCCGCGATCACGTCGTTCACGATCACTGGACCCGCACGCAGGGCTGCCGCGAGCCGCCTCTCGGACTCGTCGCCGTGCTCGGCGCCCAGCAGGAGCACGTCGAGGAGAACGTTGATGTCGACGATCGTCATCGTGCGCCGCGCGTATACGTCAGATACTCGTCGACCGTCCGCCCGGCGGGGAGACGCTTCACGCGCCCGCGGACGCGGGCGGCCGGCGACCCGCCCGTCTTGTCCGTGACCAGAAGGAGCTTGCCCCTGGCGGCGACGAACCGAACCTCGGTCTCCCGTGTGATCCCGAAGCGCTCGCGGAGCGCCTTCGGTACGGTCACCTGTCCCTTGATCGTCAGTCGCATCTCGAGGGTATTACCAGGGCTCCACCAGTAATACCAGCACCGATCGCGCTCGCACCCGCCGCCCGTCACGCGCCGATCAGTGCGTCTCCCACGTCACCTTGCGCTCGCCGCGAACGAGCGCGCGCAGCGCCAGCAGCGGGGCGAGGTTCACCAGGCAGAAGTAGAGCGGGATCGTGACCCCGCGCACGCGGATGCGGCGGCGCTCGAGCGCGTAGCCGGCGAGCGCGGTCGCGTAGAACGCGAGCTGCGCGCCGAGCAGCAGGCGGTAGAGCGGCCGGTCGAGCAGCGCCAAATTGGCGAGGAAGGCCGTGATCAGAAAGACCGGCACCGCCCAGCGGAGCAGGCGGTGCGAGAGGATCTCCCAGCAGAACCATGGATGGCGCAGCGGGTGGAAGAAATCGCGCAGGTACCACTTGCCGCGGAGGCTGCGCGCGATCACCCGCGCGCGGCGCTCGAGCTCCTCGCGGATGCCCCGCGACTCGGCCGGCTCGTAGACGAGCGCCTCGTCGTCGACCACGGCGCGGTAGCCCTGCTGCACCACCTTCACGCACTGCACGACGTCGCTGATGAGGTCGGCGGGCAACGGGGTGTAGAGCCGGCGCCGCAGGGCGTAGACGCAGCCGGCGGCGCCGAGCACGGAATGGATCGCGCTCTCCTGGCGGCGGAGCACGCTCTCGTAGTTCCAGTAGGCGGCCCGGCCCCGGTCGGCGGTGGCGCCGGCCTCGAGGCCGTAGAGCACGTCGCCCGTGACGAGCCCGACGGTCGGGTCGGCGAAGTTGCGCACCAGCGCGCGCAGGCACTCGGGCCGGTACATGGTCGTGGCGTCGGAGAACACGAGGATCTCGCCGCGGGCCACCGCCGCGGCACGGTTCTGCCCCAAGGTCTTCCCCTGGCGCCCGCCGAGCGGCAGCAGCGTCACGCGCCCCGCGTAGCGCGTGCGTACGATCTCCTCGGTGGCGTCGGTCGAGCCGTCGGAGACCACGATCACCTCGAGCCGATCGGCCGGGTAGTCGAGGGCGAGCGTGTTGTCGAGCTTGGCGGCGATCGCCGCCTCCTCGTTGTAGGCGGCGATGACGAACGAGACCGTGGGCAGATGGGCGGCGTCGCGGTGCACCGGCCGCCCCCGCACGCGGGCGAGCAGGAGGACCAGCAGCGGGTAGCCGACGTAGACGTAGGCGACCATCGCCAGCGCGCCCCAGAACACCACTGCGGCCATGGTCCGGATCAGGCGGCGAGGCCGAGCACGTCGCGCAGCGGCGCGAAGCGAAAGTCGCGCAGCAGGCGGCGGAGCTTCGCCTCGGTGCGGCCGAGCCCCACGTAGTGCGTGCTGAAGCCCCGGCGGCCGGCGGTGCGCAACCGCGGCTGCCCCGGGTCGACCTCCCACGGGTGGAGGTAGACGACCGCGGCGGCCCCCTCGCGGCGGTTCACGCGGCGCATCCCCCAGCGCATGTAGCCGTAGGGGAGCATGCGGAGGTACCCGCCGCCGCCGAGCGGCAGGTTGCGGCCGAACGCCGGCGTCGTCGTGATCGGGAACTCGAGCAGCCGCCGGCCGTCGCGCTCGCGGATGACGTAGGGGTGCCGGCCGGCGCCGGGGAGCCCGTAGAGCGCGTCACGCACCGGGAAGACGCTCGAGTCGTAGCAGTAGCCGCCGTCGAGGAGCACGTCGAGCGCCCACAGCGACCGGGCCGTGATCGAGAAGCTCGGGGCCCGGTAGCCGAGCACCGGCGTGCCCGTGAGATCTTCGAGGATCCCCTTCGCGCGCACGACGTCGGCGCGGAACTCCTCGGGGCTCTGCTCGTAGATCAGCCGATGACCGTAGCCGTGGCTCGCCACCTCGTGGCCGGCGGCGGCGATGCGGCGGACGACCTCGGGGTGACGCTCGGCGTTCCAGGCGAGCACGAAGAACGTCCCCTTCACGGCCGCCTCGTCGAGCACCGCGAGCACGCGGTCGGTATTGCGCGCCAGGCGCGACTCGTAGCGGTCCCACGCCGCGCGCGGCACCACCGCGTCGAAGTCCGCCACCTGGTACCAGTCCTCCACGTCGACCGAGAAGGCGTTGAGCGGCGCGGCGGGGGCAGCCATCGGGCTACGGCTACCACCGGCCGCCCGCGCGAGACAAGCGACGCCGCGCCTATGGGCGGCTTCCGCGTGGGCGGCGGCCTGCGCCCGGCGGGAACACCGTGGCGACCGGCACGCCGAGCGCTCGGGCGAGCGCCAACGCGGTCGCCACCGTGGGCAGCGCGCGGCCGTTCTTGAGCTGGTTCAGGTGCGCGCGGTCCAGGCCGGCGCGCCGCGCCGCCTCGGCGTCGGTCCACCCGCGGGCGGCGAGCAGCGCCCCGAGCACGCTCGGCATCAGCGCCGCCTCGGCCGACCGAGCGTCCACACGGCCTCGAGCGGGAGACCGAGAGCGTCCGCCGCCCGCTGCGCGACCGCGAGCCGGGGGTTTGCTCGGGGCGCGCGCAGGCGTCGCAGCAGCGCGGGCGAGAGCAGCGTGCGTCGCCCGAGCTCGCCCCAGGTGATGGCGCGCTCGCGGAGCAGCCGCGGAAGGTGGTTGCAGAGCGCCGTGCGCGGCCGGGGCATGCGTGGGGCACGATGCGGCGCGGAATGCGACGACGCAAGCGAGGCGGCGTGCCTTCGACCGGAAGACTCAGAAGCGCATCGAGTCGAGGAACTCGAGGTTGACGAAGCCGAGCACCGTGCAGGCGCCCGAGCCGGCGGGGACGTCGACCGCCACCGTCCCCTGCGCCTGGAGCGCGACCGGCAATCCCGGTTGCACCCCAGGGGGCCGCGAGCAATCCGTGTTCGAGACGTAGGGCACGCCCGTGCCCGAGGTGAGGAAGCTCACCAGCAGCGTGCCGCCGCCGCCGGGGCTCGGCGCGAATGCGAACGAGCCTGCGTCGGTGTCGAGGAAGGTGCGGCCGAAGTTGTTCGGGACCTTAATGGTGGCGCACGGCGTGAGGTCGGCCAGGCTCGGCGCTCCCGTGGCGGCTTGCTGGGGCGAGATCTTGTAGACCGAGAGCAGGCCGACCGGCCCCGGGCACGCGTTCGGCGGCGCGGGATCCGTCGCGGTGACGTACAGGACGCTGCCGTCGGAGTGGACCTGGAAGAAGTCGGTGATGTCGGGCGAGAGCGGCAGCGCCGAGGGCCAGGCGCGGTAGACGCCCCCGCCCACGTCGAAGCCGCCGTCGAAGTCGGCGTACACGACCGGGCCGTTGCGGGTGGTCGCCACCTCGAGGTCGTTGGCCGGATCGAGGTCGTCGTTGCAGGGATCGAGCCCCTCGACCCCGTCGACCTGCCGCAGCAGCGTGGTGGCGGCGCCCGTGGTCCGGTTCACCGCGACCAGGTTCTCCTGCGCGCTGCGGAAGCAGCGCGCCGGCAGGTTCAGGTCGTGGTACTCGGAGAGGTAGATGCTGCCGCCGGGCGCGCGGTCGCAGGCGATCTGGGTCGTCGAGTCGGTGGTCCGGTAGAGGATGTCGGCGCCGGTGCGCGTCCCGTTCGGGGCGAGCGACAACGCGAGCACCCCCACGAGCAGGTTGGCGTTGGAGTTGTCGGTGAACACGCTGTCGGAGAGCAGGTAGAGGTTCTGGCCGTCGGTGCACAGGTCGACCGGGTCGAAGGTCGCGCCCTTCCCGGGCAGGCAGGTCTTGCTCGCGCAATCGCCGCCGACGATGCACGGATCGCCGGTCCCCTGGCAGAGGCCGACCGTGTTGTCGATCGCGAAGCGCCGGCCGTCGGGCGCGATGCCGAGCGGCGCGCCGAGAAAGCTCAGGTAGAAGAGGGTGTCCGCGGCGAGCGTGGGGCCGGTGGCGGGCGCGCCGCCGGCGAATCCGTGGGCGAGAGCCTCGACGACCGGCGCGTTGCGCGCCGAGGCGAGCGCCGTGATCGTCGCCGACTGGTGCCCGGCCGCGCCGGGCGCGAAGGTGACCGTCACCGTCTGCTGCTGGCCCGGGTCGAGGCTGAACGCGGCGGGGGATACGGTGAAGGCGGCGGCGCTGGTCGCGAGCTGCACCTTGAGCTGCGAGGTCGCGGTGGTGTCGGGGTTGCTCACGACGAAGGGCCGGGTGGCCGACGTGCCCGGGGCGACCGCGCCGAACTCGAGCGTCTGGGGGGCGGCGGTCGCGAGCACGCCCGGGGTGCGACCCGGATCCGTCGTCAGCGCGGCCATCAGCGTCGTGCTGTCGGGCGCCGAAAAGAGGACGCCGTCGCTCACGGTGAGGGTCACGACCACGTTCGGCGTGCCGGCGGCGTAGACGTGCGTCGGGGTCGGGTCGGTCGACGTGGCGCCGTCGCCGAAGTCCCAGTGGTACGTGAGCGTGTCCGCGTCGGGATCGGTGCTGCGCGAGCCGTCGAAGGAGATGGGAATCCCGGGAAGGACCAGGGTGCTGCCCGCGAGCAGGTGGGCGACCGGGGCCCGGTCGGGCGCATCGAAGGCGTGGAAGCGCAGCCGGTCGATGTCGCGCAGCGGCCGGCCCTTGCCCGTCGCCCGGGCTTGCACCACCAGCCGCAGCCGGTTGGCGCGGCGGCCGACGTGCAGCACCGACCGATCGATCTCGGCGCGCATGCCGATGACGGCGCCGGAGGCGTCCGTCTCGCGCGTGAAGAGCGGGGTGATGTCGTGCCGCCCGATGCTGGCGCGGAACGTCGTCGGGTCGGCGGGCACCTTGCCGGCGGAGCCGAAGCGCACGACGACGTTGACGAACGGATGCGCGGCGGCGCTGCTGCGGTTCGCGGGCGTGACTACCCGCAAAAGCTGGTTCACCCGCTGGCGCTTGGCGCGCGCGGCCGGGGAGAGCGCCGCCACGACCAGCAGCGCGAAAACGAGCGTCCGGCGCATCCGCGCCGGAGACTACGGCGGGCCCCCGGGCGGCGCAACCGGAAAACGTCAGCCGCAGGGGCCCGACAGCACGGCGATTGCCACGTCGTTCGGGAAGGAGCCGGTCTGCTGGTTGGTCGCGCTGAAGGGGCTCGACGACGCGAGCGCCCCGGTCTTGCGGCTCAGCGGATAGGCGCGCACCTCGTCGAACAGCCCCGTCGCGACGTAGAGGACGGTGTCGCTCGCGGTCATGCGCACGGGGCTCAGGCGCAGGTCGTCGGGCGTGGCGAGGGACACGACGCGCCGCAACCGCCCGTCGGCCTTGAGCCGGTAGGCGTCGATCCTGCCCTTGCCGAAGACCGAGCCGAACGCCGCCGAGCGGTGGACGAGGATGCTGAGATAGGACGCGTGCGGCGCGGTCCGGCTGGTGGGCTTGACGCGCTTGAAGCAAGCGTCCGACCCCGGGTTCTCCGCGCACTTCTTGCCGATCTTGGTCTTCGGCACCAGCGGGAACGTGCCGTCGGGCGCGATCGCGTAGGTGCCGAGCTGGCGCGCGAACTCGAGGTCGGCGTAGAGGATGCTCGCGTCGGGCGAGAGCGCGATCACGCGCGCGCCCCCCGGGATGACCCGCCGGCAGACCTTCGGCACCTTGCCGTTCACCTCGGCGCAGTCGATGGTCCCGTTGCTGGTCGTGATGTTCCCGCTGGCGTCGAGGAAGAAGACGTCCACCCAGATGTTCGTGAGCTGGTCGTCGCTGCTCACGTAGAGGCGCCCGGGGGTGAAGGCCATGCCCTCGAGCAGCGCCGCCGCCGACTCCTTCACGATGCTCGGGGAGCTCTGCCCGGGGACGAGCACGCCGGTCGCCGGGTCGAGCGGGAAGGCGATGATGCGCTTCTTGCCCGGCGTGTTGTCGGGGACGTAGAGCCGGTTCTGCTCCGACCAGACCGCCACGTCCCGGGGATCCGTGACGAACTTGAAGACCGCGGGGCCGAGCGAGCCGTCGGCGTGGATGGGGAAGGACTCGACGCGGTCCGCCTCGGCGACGTAGAGCGCGCGTGCCGTGCCGTCGGGAGCGGTGCCGACGATGACCCGCCGCAGGTCGCCCCCCGAGGTGGGCGCCTGGACCGCAGGCGCCGGCACGAGCGAGCCGTCGGGGTTGATGCAGAACCCGTCGATGCGGCTCTGCGAGGACTCGGTGACGTAGAGGATCCGCCCCGCGCGGGCCGGGACGGCGGCGACCGCCGCCGCGGCGAGCGCGACGAGGACCCGGAGGACACGCAGCATACGGCGGCCCGTTATAGCAACCCGCGACGCGATTGCGAGGGGGCGCGCCGGCGCGCATAATCCGCGCCTCGATGTCCGCCCCTCTAGTCGTCACCCGGCGCGAGGACGCGCTCCTCTACGTCGGGATCAATCGCCCCGAGAAGCGCAACGCCCTCCACCGCGGCGTGCTCGACGCGCTCGTCGCCGCGGTGGCCGCCGCCGAGGGCGACCCCGCGGTGCGTGCGATCGTGGTCTACGGCGAAGGCCCGGTGTTCTCCGCGGGCGTCGACTTCACCGCGCTCGCGGGCGACGTGGGCGGCGAGACGCGCGAGCCGTTTCGCACGGTGATCGCGGGCCTTCAGGGGGCGATCTCGCGTCTCGAGGCGATCGAGAAGCCGGTGATCGGCGCGCTCCATCGCTACGTGCCCGGCCTCGGTCTCGAGCTGGCGCTCGCGTTCGATTGTCGCGTCGCCACCGCCGACTGCGAGCTCGGCCTCCCCGAGGTGCGGCTCGGGCTCGTGCCCGACGTCGGCGGCACGACGCGGCTCGTGCGCACCGTCGGCTACGCGAAGGCGAAGGAGCTGATCCTCACCGGGCGGATGATCCCGGCGGACGAGGCGCGGGCGATCGGGCTGGTCAACGCGGTCGTGCCGCCCGGCGAGCACCTCGCCGCCGCGACGCGGCTCGCGCAGGAGATCGCGGCCAACGCGCCGCTCGCGGTCGGGCTCGCCAAGCGCCTCGTCGACCTCGGCTCCAACGTCGACACGCACACCTTCCTTCAGCTCGAGCAGCTCACCCAGAGCCTCCTGCTCTCGACCGAGGACGCGAAGGAGGGCGTGCGGGCGGCGGCGGAGCGGCGCCCACCCCGCTTCCAAGGGCGCTGACGGCGCCGCCGTGCGGCCCTGGAACGTGCTCGCCACCGCCCTCGAGGGCCGGCGCGCCGCGCTGCTGGCTGCGCTGCGCCCGCTCGGCGCCTTCGGCGGAGGCGGCTATCGCAACGTGCTCGTCGGCCTCGTGCCCGACACCGCGGCGTTCCTCGAACGCGTGCGCGACGCGCTCGCCGCCGATCGCCTGCTGCCCACGGCGCTCGCCCGGATCGTGCCGGTCGAGCTGCACGTGGAGTTCGATCCCGCCGATCCGGGCGCGGCGCTCGCGGCGGCCGCGGAGCCGCTGCTCGATCGGCTCGGCGCGGGCACCTTCTACGTGCGTGTCGAGCGCCGCGGCCTCAAGGGGATCGTCGACTCCGCCGCCCTCGAACGCGACCTCGGCACGCGGCTCTGGCGCGCGCTCGAGGGGCGTGGGCGCACGCCGCGCGTCAGCTTCCGCGACCCCGACCACGTGCTCGTGGTCGAGACCCTCGGCCGGCACGCCGGCCTCGCGCTGCTCTCACGCGCGCTGCGCGCGCAGTACCCGTTCGTGCGGGTGCCCTGACGACGCGCGTCGCGGTCACCCGCCGACCTCGGTCGAGCCGAGGAGGTTGCCGCCGAGGCGGGGATGGCCGACGCGGGCGTCGCCGATCACGTTGACGACCGCGGGCTTGCCCGCGGCGAAGGCGCGCTCGAGCGCGGGGCGGATCTCCTCCGGGCGGGTGACGTGCTCGCCGTGGCATCCGATGGCCTCGAACATGCGGTCGTAGCGGAGGCCCGGCAGCATGTCGAAAGGATCGACGCGCCCGCGGAGCATCGGCATCTGCTCGAAGCTCGGTCCCCACGAGCCGTTGTTCCAGAGCAGCGTGACGATCGGCAGCCGGTGCTTGAGCGCGGTCTCCAGCTCCATGCCGCCGATGCCGAAGCCCCCGTCGCCGATGACCACGACCACCTGCCGGCCGGGCCGCGCGAGCTGCACGCCGACGCCCATGCCGATGCCGTGTCCGACGGGCGCGAGCGGGCCGGCGTCGACCACCTGCCCCGGGAACCGCGCCACGAGCCACTGCGAGAGCCAGCCCGAGAGCGTGAAGCTGTCGACGATCACCGTGGCGTCGGCTGCCATGGTCTCGACGAGCGCGCGGACGACGGGCGCGGGGTGGATGGGCACCGCGGTGCGCGCCTCCGCCTCCTGCGCGCGGAGCCGCTCCTCGAAGCGCGTCCGCGCCTCGGCGATCTCGGCGAGCCAGGCGCCCTGGCGCCGGCGCGCGCCGTCGATCCCGCGCTCCGCGGCGCGCCGCACGAGCTGCGCGAGCACCAGCTTCGGGTCGCCCAGCACGGGAACGGCCGCGTCGACGTGCCAGCCGATGCGCGCGGGCGTCGCGTCCACCTGGATCACGGTCGCGTCGGCGTTCCACGTGGGCGGCTGGCCGAAGTGCTCGCCGCTCCAGAACTTGAAGCCGACCGCGAGCACGACGTCGGCGCGGCTGGTGAACGGCTTCTTCCACGCGCCCCGGACCGCGAGCGGGTCGTCCTCGGGGAGCGCGCCCTGCGCGGCGCGCCGCGTGTAGACGGGGATCGCCAGCGCCGCGGCGAGCGCGCGCAGCTCGGCACCCGCGTCCGACCAGAAGACCCCGTCGCCGGCGACGACGAGCGGCCGCTCGGCGCGCGCGAGCGCCTCGAGCGCGCGGTCGATGGCCGCCGGATCGCCGGCGCTGCGCAGCATCTCGGGGGGATAGACGCGCGCGCCCGGCCGCTGCCGGGCGGCGTCGTCCTGGTGGTAGAGGACGTTGGTGGGGATCTCGACCAGGGCCGGTCCCGGCGGCGGCGCCGTCGCCTCGCGGAAGGCCATGCGGACGTCGAGGCCGATCGTCGACCAGTCGAGCACGCGCTTGGTGAGCTTCGAGAACGTCCGGCAGATCTCCGAGCCGTAGGCCTCCTGGAAGGAGCCGAGCTGATCCTCCGTGGTCGGATGCTGGCCGGCGAGGCACACGACGGGGCTCCCGGTGAGGCCGGCGACGCAGAGCCCGGTCACCGCGTTGGTGAGGCCGCATCCGGCGGTGACCGCGAGCACCCCGGGACGCCCGCTCGCGCGCGCGTAGGCGTCGGCGGCGTAGGCGCACGACTGCTCGTGGCGCATGTGGATCATGCGAATGCCGTGCTCGCGCAGGTGGCTCAGGATGGGCCAGATGTGACCGCCGTTGACCGTGAAGAGGTGACGCACGCCCTCGGCGGCCAGCACGCGCCCGATCAGCGCCCCGCCGTCGACGCGCCCGGCGTCGGCGCCGGGCGAGGGCCGGCCGAGCGCATCGCCCATCGCGCGGGTGCCTTCCATCGCCTCGCTCAGCGCGCGCGCCGCGCCGGGCGCGGGCGGGCGGCGTGGGCGCGCTCGTATTCCGCGACGGCCCGCTCGAGCCGTGCGGCGGCCGCGTCGACGCGCGCGGCCGCCGCCTCCGTGCGGCTCGCGGCAGCCTCGGCCCGCGCGGCCGCTGCCTCGGCGCGGGCGGCGGCGGCGTCGGGGTCGGCGGCGAACGCCACGGCGGCGAGCAGGAGGAAGCCCAGGGCGAGCGGGAGCGCGCGCATGGCGCCCGGCTAGCGTCCCCCCGCGGCCCTGTCAACCGAGTGAGGCCGTGACAGCACGCCGGCGCGTGATTACACTGCGCTTTCATGACGGGAAGAGACGCCATCCTGCAGGCCTTCGACCGGCTCTTCGACGCCGCGGCGGCGAAGCTCCACGTCACCTGCACCCCGCAGGAGCGCGCCGAGGCGAAGGAGCAGTTCAGCCAACGCTTCGGGCAGGTGCTCGACCTCACCAGCCGGGTGAGCATCCCGGAGCTGCCCGAGGCGGTGATCGCCGAGATGGAGGCGGCGATCGCCGCGCTCTCGCCCGCGGAGCTGGCGGGCGTCATCGCCTCGATCCCGCTCGCGCAGCAGACCCAGGAGATGCTGCGCGCGATCGCGTTCCGCTCGGCCGAGCAGCGCCTCATCGAGCATTTTGCCTCGCAGGCCGAGACCCGGTACGGGGGCAACTGAGACCGGCGGGCTGACGGTCACGGGCTGCCGCGGCGTGCTCCCGAGGGCCCCCGTTGGACGGCGAGCCAGGCCCCTGCGCCGGCGGCGACCGCCAGGCCGACCCACTGCGCCTCGGTGAGCCCCAGGGCGATCGGCCGGTTGGTGCGCACCAGCTCGACGAGAAACCGGATGGCGGCCGCCGTCGTCAGATAGATTGCGAAGGTCGTCCCGGGCCGTCGCATGCGCTCGCGGCTCGACCAGAGGATCACGGAGAGCGCGGCCAACGCCATGCCCTCGTAGAGCGCCGCAGGGTGGACGCGGACGCCAGGAGGATGTGGCCATGGCGCCACCCCGTGCGTGTAGGCGACGGCCCACGGCAGCGTGCTCGGCGTCCCCCAGTCGCCGTCGCCAGCGAGGTGGCAGCCCACCCGGCCTACGGCGAGCCCGAGCGCGAGCGCCGGGGCCGCGGTGTCCGCGGCGCTCGCCCAGGGCACCCGCCAGCGATGGATCGGCCAGAGCGTCGCAACGGCGCCGCCGGCGAGCCCGCCGTACCAAACGAAGCCGGAGCGGCTGGTGAGGAACGCGAGCGGAGCCGCCGCGAACGCCGCGGGGTACTCGAGCGCGAGGTTCAGACGTGCGCCGAGCAGCCCGCCGAGGAGCGCGAACACCACGATCGCCCAGGCGAGGTCCGTGGGCTCGTCCTTGCGGGCGAGGTCCCGATGCATGAGCGCCCCGGCGGTGACGAACGCGAGGGCCACCATCAGCCCGAAGGACCGGATCGGAATGGGCCCGAGATGCCCGAGCACGGGCCGCATCCGTCACTTGTTGTGCGGCACTACGACCTCGGCGGTGGCGCTGGAGGTGTTCCCCGACGGATCGCTGCACCCGACCGTGATCGTATACACGCGGCCGGTCCCCCCGGTGGCGCGCTCGGCCCGAATGTCGGCCGTCAGCGGCCCGGTGATCTCGTAGTCCACCGGCGTGTTGCCGTCGCCCTTGCCGTTGAGCGGCTCGTTGCTGGCGATGCTCGTGATCTGGCACGTGGCCGCGCCGCAGGTATCGGACGCGGTGACCGCCACCGTCACCGGGACCATCTTGTGGTTCGGGGGCCAGAGGAGATCGGGCGTCGCCGTCACCCCGGCGATCGTCGGCGGGGTGGTATCGACGACGCTGATCGTCGCCGACGCCTCGTCGGCCTGCATGAAGGCGTCCACCGCCTTGACGAAATAGGTCTCGGAGCCGAGCGCCTGCTGCACCGTGAGCGTCGGCGTCGAGCCGAGATAGTCGCCGGCGCGGCTGCCGAGGAACCAGCCGAACCCGACGATGTTGTCCTCGGGGTCGGTGCTCGCGGTCGCGTCGAGCGTCACCGGCGCCCCGTCCGGCGACGTGCACTCGACCGTACGGTCCGGTCCGAGGCTCGCCTGCGGCGGCGTGTTCTCGACCGCGCCGGCGACGTTCACCATCATGTCGAAGTCCGTGCTGTCGTTCGAATCGCCGACCTGGCCGACGAGGCTGCCCTGCACGCCGCATGCGTGCCCGTCGAACCCCACGGTGATGCCGTCGGAGTTCGCCCCGAAGAACGCCTTCCGATCCCCGTTCTGGAATCCCCGACCCGACGTCTGCGTCGCGTCCGCGGGGACGAGCGCGCTCCCCGACGCGGGGAGGACGAAGGGGACCGACGCGCCGAGCGTGACGACGTGATCGATGTCCGTGTTGTCGAACAGCCCGAGGAACCCGTCGAAATGGATCGTGCCCGTCGTGTCCAGTCGATAATCCATGCTGATGCACGATTGACCGGCCGGACACGTCCCCGGCGCGGCGGGTGCGAAGCGCACGGTACCCGAGAGCGGCGCGCTCGGGTTCTGGCCCGCGGCGCTCACCTCGACGGTGCCGTCCACGGGACAGCTCGTCACGTGGCCCATGATGCCGGCCGCCAGCGCGGACGGCGTGGGCACCGCCGGATCGCTCTGCTGGGCGAGGCAGACGGGCCCCGGGTCGTTGCACGCGTTGGCGCTGGCGCAGTTCGCGTCCTTCACCCCGGCAGCCGGGTTCCAGTTCGAGCAGGTGGCGTCGAGCTGATTCGGAGCGCATCCCTGGTCGCAGCTCGCGTCGTAGAACGTGTCGGGCGACGCCCCGGTCAACGCGCAGGTGCAGGTCGTGCGCGGGAAGCACTTGTTCGACATCTTCTCGACCTGGAATTCGACGCGGCTGTTCGCGCTCTTCCCGCAGTCCGCGAGGAGATCGTCGGCCGTCGGCGTGCTGCCGTTGGGGAGGTTCGGATTCAGATTCGCCGGCGCGCAGACCCGTAGGTCGATCGTCGAGGACTGGCCAGTGCCCGAGTACGTGCAGGTGCATTCGCAGACGTAGCCGTTGTCGAGCCCCGGAGCGACCGGCGTGATCTCGTCGAGACCGAGCACGCGGTCGCACCCGCCGAGCGGAATGCCGACCGCCACGCTGAGCGCGACCGCCAGACAAACGAATGCCCCGGACGCGAGATGACGAGCGATGCACCGCATGGGCTCCTCCTTAGATGGACAGATGGGCCGAACCTAGGGAGGCGACCCGCAAAGCGCCAGCTTCGAACGGTAAGCAATTCGGTTAAATTCGAGCCCGCCTGGGAACCGGTTGGGCGGCGATCGCAAGGGTCTCGCGCCTCCCACTTTTGCCTCGCAGGCGGAAACACGCTACGGAGAGGGCTGAGCTTGCTGCCCGCGGGGTGAGACGCCACGTCGTCCGAGAAGCGCGCCAAGGTCATCGAAGTCGACTTTCGATCCCGGCGCCGGGTGTGGCCGACTCCCCAGGCGCCGGCTACGACGTCGGCGCGGCAGATGCTGGGACGCGCGGCGGGCTTCCTGATGTTCTGGCGGCCGCCGGCGCGCCGCGCCGGCGGGGAATACCTCGGCGGCCGCTGGGACTGGGGGTGGACGCTGTTCGTGTGGACCACCGACGCGGCCGTCGGGCCGGTGTGGAGCGATCTCGTCGACGCGCGCGGCTACGTGCCGCAGCGGCTCACGCGCGAGGCCTTCCTCGCGTTCCTGCGCCGCGCGCACGACGTGGGCGGGCTGCTGCTCGACGGCGAGCTCGACGGGGGCGGCCACGTGATCCGGGCGGAGGCCGAGCAGCTCATCCGCCGGGACGATGCGCTGACGGCGCTCGGTTGCTAGTCGACGAGCTGGAGGTCGGGTCGATGCGGAGGCGGATGGTGGTGGCGGCGGCCGGGCTCGCGTCGGCGCTCGGCGCGGGTCCCGCGGGCGCGCGGCGGCCGGCGGCGGCGCCGAGCGCGGCGTGCGTGGCCTACGAGGTTGCCGACGCGGGCAGCGGCGCGGTGTTGGCCGAGAAGGACGCGCACCGGCGCTGGCCGCCCGCGTCGATGGCGAAGATGATGACCGTGCTCATCGCCATGGAGCGCGTGCGCAGCGGCGCTTCCACGCTCGCGGAGCCCGTGCACACCTCGGCCTGGGCGGCCCACATGGGCGGCTCACAGGTCTACCTCGCCGAGGGCGAGGCCTTCCCGCTCGGCGAGATGCTGGAGGCGATCATGATCGCATCCGCCAACGACGCGGCGGTCGCGGTGGCCGAGCACGTCGCGGGCTCCGAGACCGCCTTCGTCACGCTGATGAACCAGCGCGCGAGGGAGCTCGGCATGGCCGAGACCACCTACGAGACCCCGCACGGTCTGCCGCCCGGTCCAGGGCAGCGACCGGACGTCACGAGCGCCCACGATCTCGTGCTTCTCGGACGCGCGCTCACGCGCTTCCCCGAGGTGATGCAGTGGGCGGCGACGCCGAGTGCCGGCTTCCGCAACGGCACGCTCCAGATGATGAACACCAACCACCTCGTGCGCGGCGGCTATCCGGGCGCGACCGGCCTCAAGACCGGGTACTACGCCGAGGCCGGCTTCGAGGTGACGGCCACCGCCACGCGCGGCGACCTGAGCGTGATCGCGGCCGTGCTCGGCTGCCCGACCAAGCAGGCGTCCTTCGCCGAGGCGGCGCGGCTGATGAACGAGGCGTTCGCCGGCTACCGGGTGCTCGTGGCGGCGCGCCGGGACGCGCCGGTCGGCGAGGTGCCCGTGAGCGGCGGCGCCGCGGCCGGGGTCAAGGCGGTCGCCACCGAGGATCTGCGGCTCCTGCTCAAGCGCGCCGACGACAAGGCCGTGCAGGTCGAGGCCCATCTCCCGCGCCTCGTGGCGGCGCCGGTGCGCCGGCGCCAGGCGCTCGGCGAGGTGATCGTGCGGCAGGGCGACCGCGAACTCGGCCGCGTGCCCGTGGTCGCCGATGCGGACGTGCCGGCCACCGGCTGGCTCTCGTGGATCTGGAACCGCGGCGGCCAGCCGGGGCCGCAGTAGCGGGTCGCCCGGCGGCGGCGGGGACGGAGGCACGCCCCCGCACCGCGGGCGTGATCGGCGTCAGCTCAGTCGACGAACGCGCCCGACGGCGAACAGGGATTCGCGTTGAGGCACGTCTTCTTGACGCAGTCGCTCTTGATCGCCTTGTTCTGGTTCTTGATGCAGGTCTTCTTGTCCTTCCCCGTCTTGCTCTTGCAGTCGAACGAGGTCTTCACGGCCGTCTTGCAGGCCTTGACCTTCGGCCCACACCCGCTGCATTTCTTGGCGAGGCTCGGCGCCGCGGCCAACGCCACGCCCAGCGCCGCCACGGCAAGGTAGCCTATTGCCCTTCGTGCCATCATCGACCCTCCTTGGAGCACTCCCTCCCGACCCGGGCTTCCCGAGTATCGCTCCGTCGAGGTGCCATTATGCTGTTTGAGAGTCGAAACTCAAACGCCTAGCCTCAAAAGTCGTGCCCCAAGGCGGAGGTGTAGGGACGCCGGACGAGCCCCTTCGCCGGGCGCTGCGCGAGGCGACCGCCGAGCTGCTGCGCCGGCTCGACGAGCTGTCGCTCGTGCGCCTGGTGGGCGACGCGCTCGCGGGCGAGGTGGCCCCGCCGGCGATCGGCCGGGCGGTGGTGACCCTGCTGCGCGAGGAGGCCGGAGCCGAGCTTGCGGGCCTGTGGGCGACCGACGCCCGCGCCGGCGGGCTGCGCCTGCTCGCGCTCGCGCGGGAGGGCGCGGAGCCGGAGACGGCCGGCGCCGACGCGCCGCTCGTCCCCTTCTCGGCGGGCGCCCTCGGCCGCGCCGGAGCCGGAGAGGCGACACTCGTGGAGGATGCGGCCGCCGCCCCCGAAGATCCGCCGGCCGAGGCGGCGGGCCTGCGGGCGCTCCTCTTCCATCCCGTCGGCGTGCGCGGCCGGATCGCGGGCGTGCTCGTGCTCGGCGCCGCCGAGGCGGGCGCGGTCGGCGCGGAGCACGAGCGCCTGCTCGGGCTCATCGCACCGGCCGTGGCCATGGCGCTGGAGAACGCGGCGCTCTACGACCGGCTCGCGGCCGAGAACCGCCGCCTGCGCGCCGCGCTCGATTCGGGGACCGGCGAGCCGGTGCTCGTCGGTGCGAGCCCGGCCTTCCGCCGCATGCTCGCGGTCGTGGAGCGGCTGGCGGCCGCCGACATCACGGTGCTCGTCCTCGGCGCGAGCGGGACGGGGAAGGAGCTGGTGGCCCGGGCGCTCCACCACCACAGCCCGCGCCGAGCGGGGCCGTTCGTCGCGGTCAACTGCGCGGCTCTGCCCGACACGCTCCTCGAGAGCGAGCTGTTCGGGATCGAGCGCGGCGTGGCGACGGGCGTCGAGCGCCGCCCGGGCCTCGTCGAGCGCGCCGCCGGCGGCACGCTGTTCCTCGACGAGGTGGGGGACATGAGCCTTGCCGTGCAGGCGAAGGTGCTGCGCGTGCTCCAGGAGCGCGAGGTCGTGCGCGTCGGCGGCGGCCGCCCGCTGCCTGTCGACGTACGCGTGATCGCGGCCACGCACCAGGACCTCGAGCGGGGGGTGCGCGAGGGCCGCTTCCGCGAGGACCTCTACTTCCGCCTGAAGGTCGCCAGCGTGCATGTGCCCGCGCTGGCGGAGCGCGTGGACGACGTCCCGCTGCTGGCGCAGCACTTCCTCGCCCGCTTCGCCGAGAAGCACGGGCGCCCCGGGCTCGAGCTCTCCTCGCGGGCGGTGACCGCGCTCGTCGGCCGGGCCTGGCCGGGGAACATCCGGGAGCTGGCGAACGCGATCGAGCACGCGGTCGTGCTCGCGGCCGGCCCCCTGGTCGAGGCCGCGGACCTGGGCCTCGACCCCGGCCCCGCGGCCGACGATGCCACGGACGGGGATCTCGCCTATCGGCGGGTGGTCCCGGCGGCCGTGGACAGCGCCGAGCGTGCGGTCATCCAGCGGGCGCTCGTCGCCGCGGGGCAGAACCGCACCAGGGCAGCGCGCCTGCTCGGCATCGGGCGGCGGACGCTTCTCTACAAGCTCAAGCGCTACGGGCTTCGTTGAGCGCCGTGGGTGCGCAGGGCGCCGCGCGGGGCAGGGCACGGCGGTGCGCAGCCGGCTGCGCAGCCGGAATCGGCCCGGCCGTCCTGGGCCGGGCGGCGACGCGCCGTGGATCCGCGGGCTCCAAGTGCGCGCCGGGGTGCGCAGCACGGGCGGCCGGCCTCGGCGGGACGCGGGCTCCCGGCCGGCACACGGCCTGCGATGGTGGCCGGCATGGGCACGAGCGGGCTACCGGCGCTGTCGAGAGGGCCGCGGGTCCTCGTGCCCGAGGTGGAGTGGCCGCGCCCGGGCCTCGTCCTCCGTCCGCGGCTTCCCACGCCGGAGCCGCGGAGCTACGAGCCGCCGTCGGGCGTGCCCATCCGCGGCCTGTTCGTCGACGTCTACGCCTAGGAGCCCCGGCAGCGCGGCCAGCGTCCGGACGATCGCGACGCCCGGCGGAACGCTTCGCGACCGGCCGCGGCGATCGAGCAGGACGGCGCGCGCCCCGGCGGCGAGCGCGCCTGCGGCGTCGGCCTCGAGGCTGTCGCCCACGTGCACGACGGCGGCGAGCGGCACGCCCAGCGCCGCGGCCGCGGCGGCGAAGATGCCGGCGTCGGGTTTGGCCGCCCCGACCGCCGTCGAGTGCACGACCGCGTCGAGGTGCTCCGCGAGGCCGAGGGTAGCGAGCAGCGGCGGGAGGCGGCGGTCGAAGTTCGACACGGCCGCGAGGCGAAGCCCGCGGGCGCGCAGCGCCGCGAGCACGGCGCGCACCTCGGGGAAGACGCGCCACGCCTCGGGCGCCGCGTAGTGTGCCCAGAGATCGGCGAAGCACGCGGTGAACGCGTGCCCGCGCGGCGGGGTGCCGAGCGCTGCGTGCACGATCGTCCGCCACCAGGCGCGCTCGCGGCGCAGGCGCCCCGCGGGCGGCGAGTCGGGGAAGGCGAGCGGCGGCGCCGCGGCCAGCGCGGCGTGGAAGGCGCGCTCGACGCGCGCGGGGACGGCACTGAGCCCGTGCCGCCGGGCGATCCGTGCGTAGGTGGCACCGACGGGCTCGGCGACCTCGATGAGGGTGCCCGCCGCGTCGAAGGTCACGGCGGCGATCCTGCGTCGGGTCACGCGCGGTCGCGGACGTTGCGCAGCTCGGCGGCGAGCCGCCCGCCGCCGTCGTCGATCGCGACGTAGCCGCCGTCGCGCAGCGCGCCGGCGTTGAGCACCAGGGTCGGGCCGAGCCGGTCGATACCGCGGCCCTCGTGGATGTGCCCCACCACCGCGATGTCGGGGCGCCGGCGCTCGATGAAGGCACGCACCGCCTGCGAGCCGACCGGCGTCCCGTTCACCAGGCGGTCGAGCCGCGTGTCGTAGGGCGGGGTGTGGCAGATCATCACCCGATGTGGCGCATCCGCCACGGCGAGATGGCCGCGCTCGAGGATCGCGGTGATCTCCTCGTCCTCCAGCTCCGTCGGCGTGTCCATGGGGGTGACGTTTGCGCCCCCGCAGCCGAAGAGGCCGATCGTCCCGAGCCGGCGCCCCTCGCCGTGCAGCGAGATGCCCTCGGCGCGGAAGGCGTCGATCACCCAGGGCATGTCGAGGTTTCCAGTAACGGCTAGCACGCTGGGGCAGAACTCCCTGACCGCGTCCACGACGCGGAGCGCATCGGGAGGGTCGCCGAAGTGCGTGAGGTCGCCCGTGAGGATCGCGTGGTCTGCTTCTCGCAGGACGGGGCCGAGGCGCTCGATGGCGCGAAAAGCCATGTGGATGTCCCCGAAGCATACGAGGCGCACGGCGGCGGTTGTAGCCGCCGCGCGGGACTGCCGCAACGCGGGTCTACCGCGTTCGATCGGAAACGCGCTGCGCTCGACGCGACGTGGCCGGACGTCCCCCTCGTTCCGTCCGGCCGCGTCGGGTTTGTGCGCTCAGTAGCTGCGGCGGTTCGAGAACCCGCCGCTGTTGCGAGGGCCGCGGCCGCCGCTCCCGCCCTCGCGGGGCTTGGCCTCGTTCACGTTGATCTGCCGGCCGCCGACCTCGCGGCCGTTGAGCGTCGAGATGGCCTGAGCCGCCTCGCTCGCCGAGCTCATCTCGATGAAGCCGAAGCCCCGTGAGCGGCCCGTGTCCCGGTCGGTAACGACCGTCACCGACTCGCAGGTTCCCACTTCCGAGAACAGCGCCTCGAGATCCGCGCTCGTGGTCTGGAAGGATAGATTTCCGACAAAGAGTTTCTTGCCCATGGCATTCTCCTGCCCCTGTGGGGTCTTTGGTATTGTCGCGGTTGCCTGAGCGAGAGGCCGAGATCGTCGGAGGGAGCGACGGAAGCGGGTCGCGCGCAAACAAGAGGACGAAGCTCTTATCCTCTCATTCCATCGGCTGCGCAATCCTCCCGTGCCACCCGCCGGATCGGACGCGACGCCGATCGCACGCCGCTCGGGTCGGCGAGAGGCTGGGTCGTGTTTGACAAGCGCGAGGCTCGAGCCTACGCTCGGCTTCCCTCGTCTCGGGTGACCTCGACGCAATTTCGCCTCGAGCCTTCGTCCGAGACCGCCTCGCGCCCGAACGGCCTCCGTGCGCGGTGGGCGCCTGCTCGGGCTGCTCTCAGGAGACTTGCATGCCATTCTCTCGGGCTCCGTTTCGCGCGCCTGCAGCCCCCCATGTCCGCTTCGCCGTCTTTGCCGTCGGTCGACGAGCATACATCGCGGGCGCGAACGGCCGCTCGGCTGGGGTGACGCTGACGGACGATCACGAGAGACCTCTTGCGAGCCTGAGCGAAGGCGCCGAGGTCGTGATTCTCGCCTGGCGCCCCGGCTGGAAAGGGACGACCCGCTACTGCGTCCGCCTGATCGATTCCGGCCTCGAAGGCTGGTTGCCGGTCAGCGAGCTCCGCGGCACGAAGGACGCGATCTCGTCGCCGCCGGCCGCGACACCTCCCCCGGCCGGTCGTTCCGGGGCGCTCCGAGCCGGGGAGTCCGCGAGCTCCGGGCGCCGATTCGGCCAGCGGTCCTAGCTCGCCCGCGCCCCATCGGCCAACCGAGTGGCGGCCCGCCACGAGGCGCTCGCTCGCTGATCGTCGGCGTGCAATTATGGACGCGCCACGCCCGGGGCGCTCGGCGCCGACGTTCGGTCGTGGTGGCGTATGGATTGCAGGGCGCAGGGAGCGATGATGACGATGATTGCCAGGGGTGTCGCAGTGGCCGGGCTCGGGATGCTGCTCGTGACGACCGGGAGCGCGAGCGCCAAGGTCCCGGCGTGCCCGTCGGGGAGCTACACGGTCAGCGGGGGCGGCGCCCAGACGCTCAACATCGATACGTCGACCAAGCCGGCGACCGTGACCTACACGGGTTGCGAGCCGGGAACGGGGCACGTGCGGGGGACCCGCAAGGGGACGAAGGTGACGGCCACCTTCCCCTCGTGCAGCGCTTGCGCCGTCTCCACCAAGAAGGCGCACTTCAAGGCGACGATCTCGCCGGATTGCACGAGCGTGCCGGTTCCCAAGCTCGTCTGCCCGAAGAGGCCGCCGGTGGCGAGCGGCGGTAAGACCAGCGGGGCGCCGGTGAGCTTCGCCACCACCATCGCGCCCATGCTCGCGGCGAGCTGCGCCACGGCGTCGTGTCACACCGGCAGCAACCCGAGCGAGGGGCTCACGCTCGACGCCGACAAGTCCTACGCGGCGATAGTCAACGTGCCCTCGCTGGAGCAGCCCTCGCTCAAGCTGGTGAGCCCGAGCAAGCCGAAGTCGAGCTACCTCCTGATGAAGGTGCTGGGCACGGCCTCGCAGGGCGCGCCGATGCCCCTCACCGGCACGCCGCTGTCGTCGAGCCAGATCCAGCAGCTCAGCGACTGGATCACGCAGGGCGCGCAGAACAACTAGCGCCGTCCGCGGCCGCGGACGTTGCCGCTGCGCGCCCGGCCGTGGTAGGCTCGGGGCTGCCGGTGGGCGAGGTCGTCGCGTTTCAGGAGATCGTCCGCATGCGGCGGAGGCGCCGAGCGCGCGCGCTCCACCTGCGCTGTCGGGTGATCCTCGCGGAGTCCGTGGTGTGGGCACGGGCCCAGATGCACGGCGCGCCCGCGGCTGAACGCTGGGTGCGGATGGCGCGGCTGCGCAAGCTCGAGGAGCTGGAGGCCTACGCCGCCGCGTTCGGCTGAGCGAAGGCGCCGCACCGGGGAGGGGTGTTGGGCGAAGCAACGTGGCTCGTGGGGATCGTGGGGGGGGCGCTCGGCGTCGCGATCGTGCTCGCCCTCCAGCGGCTCGGCGCCCGCCGGGGCGGCGGGGAGCTGGTGCTCCTCCAGCAGCAGCTCGACGCGCTGCGCGGCCAGGTGTCCCAGGCGCTCGCGAGCCAGGGGCAGCTCGTGAGCCAGGAGCTCGGCCGGCTCACCGCCGAGCTGAACGGCCGCCTGCGGGAGAACGTCGAGCTGGTCCAGCGCGGGCAGACCGCGATCGGCGAGCGGCTCGACGGGGCCGCGCGCGTGGTGGGCGAGGTGCAGCGCGGCTTGGGCGAGCTGCGGGAGGCGACGGCGCGCGTCTACGAGGTGGGCCGCGACGTGGCGACGCTGCACGACATCCTGCGCGCGCCGAAGCTCCGCGGCGGGCTCGGCGAGCTGCTGCTCGGCGATCTGCTCGCCCAGGTGCTCCCGCCGGCGCATTTCACCCTCCAGCACGCCTTCGCCGACGGGGAGCGCGTCGACGCGGTGGTGCGGCTCGGCGGCGGCCTGGTGCCGGTCGACGCCAAGTTCCCGCTCGAGGACTTCCGCCGGCTCCTCGAGGCCGCCGACGATGCCGAGCGGGCGCGGGCCCGCAAGGCGTTCCTCGTCCGCGTCCGCAAGCACGTCGACGACGTCGCGCGCAAGTACATCCGCCCCGACGAGCGGACGTACGACTTCGCGCTCATGTACATTCCCGCCGAGAACGTCTACTACGAGGCGGTGATCCGCGAGGAGGCGGGCGAACCGAACGCGGTGACGGCGCACGCGCTCGAGCGGCGGGTGATTCCCGTCTCCCCGCACACGTTCTATGCCTATCTCCAGGCGATCGTGCTCGGACTCAAGGGCCTGCGCATCGAGGCCCGCGCCGAGGAGGTCCTGGGGCAGCTCGCCCGGCTCGCGGGCGAGGTCGGTCGCCTGCGCGACGAGGTGCGGCTGATCGGCAAGCACCTCGGCAACGCGAGCCAGGCGTGCGTCGCCGCCGAGCGGCGTCTCGAGCGCTTCGAGACGAAGCTCCTCGCCGCCAGCGGCGCGGAGGAAGCGGAGCCGGCGCGGCTCGCGCAGGTCCACCCATGATCACGGTGCCGGCGCTGCGGCTCCACCAGTTCGGCGTGGTGCTCTACCAGGCGATGCTCGGCGCGCGCGACGTCGACCGGCTCGTGCGCTTCGAGGTGTTGTCGTACGACACGCAGCTCGGCGAGGCGCCCGCACACGGGGGGAAGCGGCGCCGGCCGCGGGGGTCGCGCGTCAACTGGGAGCTGCTCGAGAAGCGCATCGCGTCGAGCGCCGAGGCCTATCAGCGGCCGGTGATCCGCAAGAAGATCGCCGACCTCGTCGACTACTACGGGCAGTGCGCCGAGGCCGGGAACCTGCCGGCGATCCCCGGCGCCGTGCTGCTCGTCGCCGACCGCCGGCTCGAGTTCACCCCCACCAGCTCGCACCGCGTGCTCGGCGTGCTCCAGATCCCCGCCGAGGAGGGCGTGCTGCGGGCGCTCGACGGCCAGCACCGGCTCCTCGCGCTCCACCAGCTCATCGCCGACGGCCGCGCCGAGAACGTGCAGGTGCCGGCGGTCGTCTTCGACCGGCTCTCGCCCGACCAGGTCGTCGAGCTGTTCGTCACGATCAACGCCAAGCACACGAAGCTCAATCCCTCGCACCTGATCAGCCTGGCGGGCCGCCGCCTCTACCCCGATGCCATGCTCGCCGCGAGCCACGATATCATCCGCGCGCTCAACGAGCGGGCCGACTCGCCGCTGCGCGGGGACATCAAGCTCTTCGGGATGGGCCGCGGGCGGGTGGCGCAGGCGCCCCTCGCCGAGGAGCTCAAGGGCATCTTCACCGCGCTCGACGCGCTCGGCGGCCGGGCGGCCGCGCATTTCCGGGAAGAGGCACCGCGCTTCTTCCTCAGCTACTTCAAGCGCGTCGCCGAGACCTTCCCCCGCGCGTGGGTCGGGCGCAAGTACAGCATCAAGACGGCGATGGCCCTGCGTGCCTTCCTGCGCGTCGTGCCCGACGTGCTCGGTGCGGTGCGCCAGGCGGGCGGCGACCCGTTCGACGGGCACGCGCTCGGCCGCGTGCTCGCGCCGTGGGCGGAGCAGATCGGCGACGCCCGCTTCGAGACCGAGGGCGAGTGGCGCGAGAAGCTCGCCGGCGGCACGCGGGGGACGGTCGACCTGCTGGCGCGCGAGCTGAAGAGCGCGCTGCGCTAGCGGTGCTCGACGAGCTGCTCCTCTACGACCTCACCGACTCGCCCTTCTGCATGAAGGCGCGCATCTGCCTGCATCTCAAGGCGGTGCCGTTCCGCTGCGTGACGCTCACGCTCGGCCGGCGGCGCGAGCTGCGGCGGCTGAACCCCCTCGGCAAGGTGCCGGTGCTCCTCCACGGCGGCGAGGCCGTGGCCGACTCGAGCGCGATCGCCCGCCACCTCGAGCGACACTGGCCCGAGCCTCCGCTGCTGCCCGCCGATCCCGCCGCGCGCGCGTACTGCACGCTGGTCGAGGAGTGGGCGGACGAGGCGCTCTCCTTCCTCGTCGGCGCCTTCAAGTGGCTCAACCCCGAGAACCGCGCGGCGGCGCTCGCGAACACGGTGACCGAGATGGCCGACGGCCCGGTGCGCCCGCTGCTTGGCTGGGCGATCGCGCGCACGATCCGCGGGCGCTATCGCCGCTGGGGCTACGGCCCGGCGAGCCTCGGGCACCTGGGCGAGCGCATGCGCGAGAACCTGGGGGCGCTCGACGCGCTGCTCGCGGGTCGCTCGTATCTGGTCGGCCGCGCGCCGACGCTCGCGGACGTCGCGGTGTTCGCGCAGCTACGCTGGATGGCGCGCTACGCGGAGGCGCGGTTCCTCGCCGCGGTCCCCGAGGTGTCGCGGTGGCTCGCGCAGGTCGCCGAGCTGCCGGCGGTCGCCGCCGCGCTTCCGGCTTGACCCCGATCCGCGGCGGTGCCAAGAAGCGGCGCCATGGCGACCTTCGTCCGCGCCGCCGCCGCCGCCGACGTCGCCCCGGGCACGGGCGTGACCGTCGAGGTGAACGGCAGGCAGATCGCGCTCTTCAACGTCGACGGGACCTTCCACGCGCTGGCCGGCGAGTGCCCGCACCGCGGCGGTCCGCTCGGCGACGGCGAGCTCGAGGGCTGCGTGGTCACCTGCCCGTGGCATAGCTGGCAGTTCGACGTGACCAGCGGCGAGAGCCTCACCGACGATCTCAAGGCCGAGCGCTACGAGGTGCGGGTCGAGGGCGGCGAGGTGCTGGTCGCCGTCTAGCCCTTCGGCTTGCGGAAGCGCGGCGGACGCCGCTCGAGGAACGCGCGCCGGCCCTCCTCGGCCTCCTCGGTGCCGTAGTAGAGCGCGAGCGCGCTGAAGGCGATCTCGTTGAGCCCGGCGATGTGCTCGGAGTCGGCGTTGAACGACTGCTTGGCGAGCTTGATCGCGGTCGGGCTCTTCTCGAGGATCTCCCGGCACCAGCGCTCGGTCTCGGCGCGCAGCTCGGCCGCCGGGACGACCGCGTTGACCAGCCCCATCGCCAGCGCCTCCTGCGCGCTGTAGCGGCGGCAGAGGTACCAGATCTCGCGCGCCTTCTTCTCCCCGACGAGGCGGGCGAGGTACGCGGTGCCGAATCCCGGATCGACCGAGCCCACCTTGGGGCCGACCTGTCCGAAGACCGCCGTGTCGGCGGCGATGGTGAGGTCGCAGAGCACGTGGAGCACGTGGCCGCCGCCGATCGCGTAGCCGTTGACCATCGCGATCACCGGCTTGGGGATGCCGCGGATCGCGCCGTGCAGCCCGTGCACGTCCATCCCGATGCCGCTGCCGCCGCCGTAGCCGCCGGCCTGGCGCTCGCGCTGGTCGCCGCCGGCGCAGAAGGCGCGGTCGCCGGCGCCGGTGAGCACGGCGACGCCCACGTCATCGTCCGCGCCGGCGGCGCGCAGCGCGTGGATCAGCTCGTCGACCGTGCGAGCGCGGAAGGCGTTCATCACCTCCGGGCGGTCGATGGTGATCCAGGCGATGCCCTCGGCGGCCTCGTAGCGGATGTCTGCGTACGTCATGCGCGCCGCTTCGCCCACGCTCCCGGCCTTGTCAAGGCGGGCGCCGGGAGGCAGGGTGGGACGGATGCTCGCGACGGCGCTGCACCGCCACCTCGCCGCCGGGGGGGCGGTCCTCGCCGAGGATCGCGGCGTGCTCCTGCCGCGCCACTTCGGCGATCCCGCGGCCGAGTACACGGCCCTGCGCGAGCGCGCCGCGCTCGTCGACCTGGGCTTCCGCACGCTGGTGCGCGCCGCCGGCGAGGACCGCGCCGCGTTCCTCAACGGCATGCTCACCAACGACGTCGCCGGGCTCGTGCCCGGCGGCGGCTGCCCGGCGCTGCTGCTGACGATCCAGGGGCGGGTGACCGCCGACGTGCGGGTGGCGGCGCTCGGCGACGCGCTCCTGCTCGACGTCGACGTGCGCGCGCGCGACGACCTCGTGGCGGCGCTCGAGAAGCTGATCATCGCCGACGACGTGACGCTCGAGGCACCGGCGGAGCCGGTGGCGCTCCTCGGCCTGGAGGGCCCGACGGCGGCGGCGCTGCTCGGCGCGAGGGCCGCGGCGCTCGCGCCGTGGGCCCACGCGGAGGTCGCCGTCGCCGGCGTCGGCGTGCGCGTCGTGCAGGCGAGCGAGGTCCGGGGCCCCGGCTTCGTCCTGCACGTGCCCGCGGCCGCCGCGGTGGACGTCTGGACGGCGCTGGTCGTGGCCGGCGCCCGGCCCTGCGGCATGGAGGCGCTCGAGGGTCGGCGCGTCGAGGTCGGGGTGCCGCGCATCGGCCTCGACATGGACGGGAGCACGCTCGCCCTCGAGGTCCCCGTGGACGACGCGATCAGCCAGACGAAGGGGTGCTACCTCGGGCAGGAGGTGGTGGCGCGCGGCACGGCACGGGGCCATGTGAACCGCCGGCTCGTGGGCCTCGTCTTCGACGGGCCGCCGCCGCCCGCGGGTACGCCGCTCGCGCGTGACGGGAAGCCCGTGGGGCACGTCACCTCGGTGGCGCGGGCGTTCGGCGCCGGGTCGGCGGCCGGGATGGGCTTCGTGCGCCGGGAGCACTGGGACCCGGGGACCGTGCTGGCGGCGCCGCACGGCCGCGCGGCGGCCGTCGCCCGGGTCGCCCGCTGGCCGCTCGCTTGAGCGGGGCGCGCCACTTTTGCTACGGGGACGCATGCCGACGCAGCTCGGAAAGCGGTACGTGTGCGAGACCTGTGGCACCGAGGCCCTCTGCAACAAGCCGGGCAGCGGTGCGCTCGTCTGCTGCGACCACGAGATGAAGCTGAAGGAGGCGAAGCCGCTGCCCTCGTCGGACTGACGCGCGCCGGCGCCTGGCTGTTCGAGAACGGGCGCGTCCTCACGCTCGACCCGCACCGGCCCGTGGCCGCGGCGCTGGCGGTGCGGGACGGCCGCGTGCTCGCCGTCGGCTCCGCCGGCGCGCTGCGCGCGCTCGTCGGGGCCGCCGAGCGCATCGACTGCCGCGGGGCGGCCGTGCTCCCCGGGCTCGTCGACCCTCACCTCCACCTCTTCGCGCTCGCCGCCCGCGACGCGCACCTCGACTGCGCCGCGTTCGACGACGTGGGCGCGCTGCTGGCCGCGGTGGCGGCGCGCACCCGCGGCCTCGCCCCGGGGCAGTGGGTGCGGGGCGAGGGGCTCGACGACGCGCGCCTCGGCCGCCTGCCGACGGCCGCGGAGCTGGACGCGGCGTCGCCGCACCACCCCGTGCGGCTGCGCCACCGCAACCGGCACGCCTCGGTGCTGAGCGGCCGCGCGCTCGCCCGCCTGGGGGTGGCCGCGGATGCGGGCCTCGTCGTCGAGCGCGAGGACGCGATCGGCCGCCTCGTGGGGCCGCTCCCGACGGCGGTCCTCGCCGCGGGCCTCGCGGCGGCCGCGCGCGAGCTTTGCACGCTCGGGGTGACGACGGTCGCCGACGCCACGCCACGGCGGCGCGCCGCGCTCGGACCGCTTTGCGACGCCATCGAGGCGGGCCGCTTCCCGCTGCGCGTCTTCGCCATGCGCCCGCCCGGCGTCCGCGCCTGGCGGGCGGCGCCCCGGCTCGCCCCGGGACCGGTGAAGCTCATGGTCCACGAGGACCGGCGCGGGCTGCGCCCGTCGCCGGCGGTGCTCGCACGCCGCATCGCCGCCGCGGCACGCGCCGGCGACGCGGTCGCCGTGCACTGCGTCGGCGCGGCGACGCTGGTGGCGGCGCTCGCGGGCTTCGCCGCGCTGCCGCGCGCGCAACGCGCCCGGCGCCGTCATCGCCTGGAGCACGTGGCGGAGTGCCCCCCGCCGCTGGTGGCGGCCATCGCGCGCCTCGGTCTCACGGTGGTGACGAATCCGGCCTTCGTTCACGTTCGCGGCGACGTCTACGCGCGGGAGACCGTGGGCGCGGCGCGCGCCTGGCTCTACCGCGCGCGCAGCCTCGCCGCCGCGGGCGTGCCGCTCGCGGCGGCGTCCGACGCCCCCGTCGCACCGCCGAGCCCGTGGGTGGGCCTCGCCGCCGCCCGCAGCCGGCTGACCGCCTCGGGCCGCGCCCTCGGCCCCGCCGAGCGGCTGGGCGCGGCGGCGGCGCTCGCGCTCTTCGCCCGGGGCGCGGCCGACGCGCTCGAGGCGCCCGCGCTCGGGCGGCTCGTCCCGGGCGCGGCGGCGGACGTGATCGTGGTCGAGCCCGATCCGCTGCGGGCGCCGCCCGACGAGGCGGCGCGGACGCGCGTGCGGCTCACGATGATCGGCGGCGAGGTCGTGTGGGCGGCATGAGGCCGTTCGCCACCGTGCGCTACGCGAAGCACGGTGCGGTCGCCGTCGTCACGCTCGACCGTCCCGCGAAGCTCAACGCCTACGATGTCGCCATGCGCGACGACCTCCACGCCGTGCTCGGCGCCGCCCACGAGGACCCCGAGGTGCGCGCGCTCGTGCTGTGCGGGCGGGGCAGGGCGTTCTCGGTGGGCGGCGACCTGACGGAGTTCGGCACCGCCCCCTCGCCGCTGGTCGCACGGCGGGTGCGCTGGCAGCGTGACGTGTGGGGCCGGCTGCTCGGGCTCCGCGCCGCGACGGTGGCGGCGGTGCACGGCTGGACGGTGGGTGGCGGGTTCGAGATGGCGCTCTTGTGCGACGTCGTGATCGCGGCCGCCGACGCCCGGTTCGCGCTCCCGGAGACCGGCCTCGGGATGATCCCGGGCGTGGGCGGCACGCAGACGCTGCCGCGGCGCATCGGGGTTGGCCGCGCCCTCGAGCTCGTGCTCACGGGGCACGTGCTGCGCGCGCGGGAGGCGGCCGCGCTCGGCCTCGTCGCCCGCGTCGTCCCGCGGGCGCGACTCGCGCGGGCGGCGCGCGCGCTGGCTGGCCGGCTGGCGGCGCTCGATCCCGGCACGGTCCAGGCCGTGCGCCGCTGCGTGCGCGCCGCCCATGACCTGCCGCTCGATGCGGCGCTTGCGCTTGAGCGCCGGCTCGGCCTCGCGCTAGAAGGCCGCCGATGAACACCGTGAGCTTCCTCGCGATTCCCGCGGGGATTGCGCCCGAGCAGGAGGCGCTGGTCTACGAGGGGCAGCGCTTCACCTACACGGCGCTGCACGGGCGCGTGCGCCGCCTCGCGGGCGCGCTCGCGCGCCTCGGCGTCGGCCGGGGCACGCGCGTCGCCGCGCTGCACACGAACTCGCACCGCTTCGTCGAGGCGTACTACGCCACCGCGATGCTGGGCGGCGTGTTCATCCCGCTCAACTACCGCGCCAAGCGCCCGGAGCTCGAGTACATGCTCGCGACCGCCGGCGCGCGCGTCCTCCTGGTCGGCGAGCGCTACGCGGAGCACGTGGCGGCGCTGCGTCCCGCCTTGCCGGCGCTCGAGCGCGTGGTGGGCTTCGACTTCGCGCGCGAGGGCGTGCCTGCCTACGAGGCGCTGCTCGGCGCCGCGCCCGAGCACGAGGAGGAGGCGGAGGTCGCGGACGAGGACACGACGATCCTCATGTACACCAGCGGCACGACGTCGATGCCGAAGGGAGTGATGCTCAGCTTCGGCGACTTCACCGCCTACGTCACCGCGAACGTCGAGCTGGCCGATGGGACCCCGCGCGGCGCCGCGCTGCTTTGTGCCCCGCTCTACCACATCGCCGGCGCCACCAACATGATGACCACCCTCTGGAGCGGGCGGCGCCTGGTCGTCCAGGCGCAGTTCGAGCCGCGCGCGTGGCTCGACCTGGTCGAGCGCGAGCGCATCACCCACGCCTTCGTGGTCCCGACCATGCTCAAGCAGCTCCTCGATCAGCCCGACCTCGAGCGGCGGGACCTCTCGAGCCTCGAGATTCTCTCGTACGGCGGCGCGCCGATGCCGCTGCCGGTGATCCGCCGCGCGATCGAGCGCCTGCCGCGGACGGTCGGCTTCGTCAACGCCTTCGGCCAGACCGAGACGACCTCGACGCTCACGGTGCTCGGCCCGGAGGACCACCGGCTCGAGGGATCGCCCGAGGAGGTCGAGCGGCGGCTCCGCCGGCTCGTGTCGATCGGGAAGCCGCTCCCCGACGTCGAGGCGCGCATCGTCGACGATGGGGGCCGCGTGGTCGGCCCGGGCGTGGTCGGGGAGATCCAGGTGCGCACGGCGCGGGTGATGAAGGGCTACGCCGGCGCGAGCGAGTCGCCGCTCACGGCCGATGGCTGGCTGCCGACGCGTGACATGGGCTGGGTGGACGCGGACGGCTACCTCTACGTCGCCGGGCGCAAGGACGACATGATCATCCGCGGTGGCGAGAACATCGCACCGGCGGAGGTGGAGTCGGTGCTGATCTCGCACCCGGCGGTGGACGAGGCGGCGGTGGTGGGGGTGCCCGACGTCGAGTGGGGCCAGCAGATCGCCGCGTTCGTCGTGCTCCGCCCCGGCGCGGCGGCGACGGCGGAGGAGATCGCGGAGTTCTGCCGCCAGCGGCTCGCGAGCTTCAAGAAGCCGGGGCTGATCCGCTTTCTTTCCGAGCTGCCGAAGAATCCGCTCGGCAAGGTGCTGCGCCGGGAGCTGCGCGCCCCCCTCGAATCGTGAGGTTGGCCGTCGAGCTCGGCGTGCGAGGCGGGGTGGCGTGGCTCACGCTGGCCCGACCCGCCGGCGGGAACCGGCTCGACGCCGAGATGCTCGGCGATCTCGCCGCCGCCGCGGTGGCGGCCGACGAGGACGAGTCCGTGCGCGTGATCGTGCTCGCCGCCGCGGGGCGCGCGTTCTCCTTGGGGCTCCCGGCGGGCCGGCGCTGGCCGGAGCCGGGCTGGCCCGACGGCGTCGGCGCCCTCGCCGCGGCCGGCAAGCCGGTGATCGCGGCCGTCGGCGGCGAGGCGCGCGGGCTCGGTGCGGCGCTCGCGCTCGCCTGCGACCTGCGCTTGATGACGCCGGCCGCGCGGCTCGTCGTGCCCTCGGCGGCCGAGGCCTTCCCGAGCGGCGGGCTGCTCGCGCGGCTCGCCCGCTGCATCGGGGCGGCGCGCGCCGCGGAGCTGGCGCTGCTCGGTGGACGGCTCTCGGCGCGGCAGGCGCTCGCCTGGGGGCTCGCGAGCGCGGTCGTGCCGGCGGGGCGGCTGCGGGCGGCGGTGGCGAGCGCGGCGCGCGGGCTCGCCGCACGCGCCCCGCTCGCGCTACGCTGCGCCAAGGAGGCGGTCGGCCGGGCGCTCGACCTGCCGCTCGACGACGGCATCCGCCTGGAGCACGATCTGTACGTGCTGCTGCAGACCACCGCCGACCGCCGCGAGGGGGTGCGCGCGTTCTTGGCCGGCCGGCGGCCGCGCTTCGAGGCACGATAGACCCGGGAGGACGAGAGACGGATGGCCAACCAGATCGGGAAGATCTACGTCTGCGCCCAGTGCGGCGCGCAGGTGATCATCACCAAGGGCGGCGCGGGCACGATCAAGTGCTGTAATGTCGACATGCAGCAGAAGAAGTGACCCTCCGCCCGGGCTCGTTTGCCGCGCTGCGCGGCGGCGGGCTATAAGCTCGCCCTGCCGAGGGCGATGGGGGTGAGGGTGATCGCCGGCCGAGCGCGTGGCCGGCGGCTCCGTGTCCCCGGGGGCGGCACGCGGCCGACCTCGGGCCTGGTCCGCGGCGCGCTGCTCAACATGCTCGAACACCGCGGCTGGCTCGACGATGCGCTCGTGATCGACCTCTTCGCAGGCAGCGGCGCGCTCGGGATCGAGGCATTGTCGCGGGGGGCGGGCCGGGCGGTGTTCGTGGAGGCGTCGGCCGCGGCAGCCCGCGTCCTCGGGGAGAACCTCGCCACCAGCGGTCTCGGGGCGCGCGCGGAGATCGTGCGGGCGCCGGTGCCGCGGGCGCTTTCCGCGCTGGCCGCCCGGGGCGTCGTCGCCGACGGTGTCCTCGCGGACCCACCCTACGGCGCCGGCTGGGCGGCGAGGACGGTCACGGCCGTCGTCGCGAGCGGCGTTCTCGGGCCTGGCGGCTGGCTGGCGGTCGAGCACGAGGTCGGCGAGGAGCCGGCGGCGGCCGGCGACCTCGTGGTCGTGCAGCGGCGGCGCCACGGTCGCACCGTGCTCACGTTGCTCGCGCGCGAGGGCGGACGGTGAAGCACATCGCGGTCTATCCGGGGTCGTTCGACCCGATCACCAACGGCCACGTCGACCTCGTGCTACGCAGCCTGCAGGTGTTCGACCAGGTCATCGTCGCGGTCGCTTACAACCCCAACAAGGATTCGGCGTGGTTCACGCCCGAGGAGCGCGTGACGATGATCCGCGAGACCTTCCAGGCGCAGGGGCGGCGCGTGGTCGCCGACGCCTTCGCCGGTCTGCTCGTCGACTATGCGGCGTCCAAGGGGGCCAAGGTGATCGTCCGCGGCCTGCGCGCGGTGGCCGACTTCGAGTACGAGTTCCAGATGACCATGATGAACCGCCACCTGCGGCCCGGCGTCGAGACGATCTTCATGATGACCGGCGAATCGCACTTCTACACGAGCTCGAGGCTCGTGAAGGAGGTCGTCAGCCTCGGTGGCAGCGTCGCAGGCCTCGTCCCCGACGCGGTGCTCTCCCGGCTGCTCACCCGCGTCCGCGGCCGCGGCGAATAGAAACAAAAAAGGCGATGGCACGCGCCCTCGCCTTTCTTGCCAACTCTAGCCGATCTGACGGCGCTACTTGCGGACGTGCTTCGAGAAGAGGCGCTCCGCCTTCTCCGCGGCGGCCTCGGCCCGCTGGGCGGCTGCCTCGACACGGCTCGCAGCGGACTCCGCGCGACGGGCCGCATCCTCGGCGCGGGCGGCAGCCTGTTCGGCGCGCGTGGCGGTCGCGTCTTCGTGCTTGCTCTCGCAGCCGACCGCGACGACGCTCATGAGCGCCAAGGCTGCTACGCCGGTGCACAGTGATCTGAACTGCATTCCCTCACCTCCTTCAACGCCCCAGGGCTGGGGTTGGCTCAACGCACTGCACGTTCTTGGCACAAAAGCACGGCACTGGCAACCCGACTCGAGCACCAGCGGCCGTCCGTGGTCCCGCAAGCTAGCCGACGGGCTTCCTTCGCTTCTGCGCGCCTCGCCCGGCGCGTCGCCCCGCGGCTTGCCTGGCGGATTGTTTCTGCGAGTTCAAAGGCTTATGATGCTTGGTGCGAAGCGGCTCGGGCCTCGGCGGGGAAAGGGCCGGGCTCGGCATTCGTTGACGGGCCGGCGCGAACTCGCCTACAATGCCCCCTTCTCTGCGTCCGGGGTCGGAGGCCTGCTGAGCACATGCTGATGAACACCGCGTTCAAGGTCGGAGAGAAGGTCGTCTACCCCGCGCACGGCGTCGGCGTCATCGAGGGTATCCAGACCAAGGTGATCTCGGGGAGCGAGCGCAAGTTCTACATGCTGCGCATCCTCGACAGCGACATGACGATCATGATCCCGACGGAAAACGTCAATGCGGTCGGGCTCCGGCGCGTGATCGGCAAAGACATGGTCGCCAAGGTCTACAAGATCTTGCGCGACAAGAAGGTCGAGATCGATCAGCAGACCTGGAACCGTCGCTACCGGGAGTACACGGAGAAGATCAAGACCGGCAGCGTGCTCGAGATCGCCAAGGTCTTGCGCGACCTCTTCGTGCTGAAGGGAGACAAGGAGCTCTCGTTCGGCGAGCGCAAGATGCTCGATACGGCGCGCAACCTCCTGGTCAAGGAGCTCGCCATCGCGAAGGCGTTCAGCGAGGAGAAGATCATGGAGGAGCTGCGCAGCATTTTTGCGAACTGACGGCGTCCGCCCGCGTGCCTAGCGGAGGCGAGGGGCCGGAGGGATCAACCCTCCGGCCCCTCGTGCTTGGAGGCCCGCAGCACCGCGTCGAGGCTGCCGCTGCGGAACCCCGCGAGGTCGAGCGTGACCCACGTGAACCCGAGGCGGCGGAACTCGCGCACGACGGTCTCGCGCACGACGGGATCGAGGAGGCGCGGCATCGCCGCGGGGGGCACTTCGATGCGCGCCACGGCGTCGTGGAAACGAACGCGCAGCTCGCGCAGCCCCTGGGCGCGGAGGCAGCGCTCGGCGGCCGCGATGCGTTCGAGGCGCTCGGCCGTGATCCGCGTGCCGTAGGGGAAGCGCGAGGAGAGGCAGGGGCTCGCCGGGCGGTCCCACGTCGCCAGGCCGAGCCCGCGGCTCGCCTCGCGCACCTCGGCCTTCGTGAAGCCCGCGTCGACCAGCGGGTGGAGGACGCGGCGCTCCGCGGCGGCAGCGAGGCCGGGTCGGTGGTCGGCCAGGTCGTCGACGTTGGCGCCGTCGAGCACCGCCGCGAGCCCGCGCGCGGAGGCCTCACGGGCACAGATCGCGAACAGGTGGTCCTTGCAGAAGTAGCACCGGTTGCTGGGGTTCTCGGCGTAGCCCGGCACGCGCAGCTCGTCCGTGTCGACGAGCACGTGGGTCACGCCGAGGCTCGCGGCGAGCCCCTGCGCGCTCTCGAGGTCCTCGGCCGGCGTCGCCCCCGACCGCGTGGTGAGCGCGACGCACCGGGGGCCGAGCACGTCGTGCGCCACGCACAGCAGGAAGCTCGAGTCGACGCCGCCCGAGAAGGCGACGAGGGCCGACGGCAGTGCGCCGAGCAGCGCGCGCAGATGCGCGAGCTTCGCGTCGAGCGCGGTCATATACCCTCCGCTCGGAACAGGTCGGTGGTGAGGTAGCGCTCGCCGGTGTCGCAGGCGATGGTCAGCACGACGGCGCCCCGGCCGAGACGGCGCGCGACGCGGATCGCCGCGGCACAGTTGGCACCCGAGGAGATGCCCACCAGCAGCCCCTCGTGGCGTGCGAGCGCGCGCGTGTGCTCGGCCGCCTCCGTGTCGGAGACCGCGAGCACCTCGTCGTAGACGTGCGTGTCGAGGTTCGCGGGGACGAATCCCGCGCCGATGCCCTGGATGTGGTGGAAGCCGGGCTCCCCGCCGGAGAGGACCGGCGAGGCCAGCGGCTCGACCGCGGCCACGTGCACGCCGGGCCGCTCGGCGCGCAGCACCTGCCCGACCCCGGTGATCGTGCCGCCGGTCCCGACGCCCGCGACGAAGGCGTCGATGCGCGGGAGCTGCCGGAGGATCTCGCGCGCGGTCGTGCGCCGGTGGACCTCGGGGTTCGCCGGGTTGCTGAACTGCTGCGGCATGTACCAACCGGGATGCTCCGCGCGCAGCTGCTCGGCACGCTCGATCGCCGCGTGCATCCCCTTGCTGTCGGGCGTGAGCACGAGCGTGGCGCCGTAGGCGACCAGCAGCGAGCGTCGCTCCTCGCTCATCGTATCGGGCATCGTGAGCACGAGGCGGTAGCCTTTGACGGCCGCCACGAGCGCCAGCCCGATGCCCGTATTGCCGCTCGTCGGCTCGACGATCGTGCCGCCGGGCTCGAGGCGGCCCTCGCGCTCGGCCGCCTCGACCATGGCCAGGCAGATGCGGTCCTTGACGCTGCCGCCGGGGTTGAGGCTTTCGAGCTTCATCCACACTGCAGCCCCGACCCCGGCGAGCTGCGGCAGGCGCGAGAGCCGGATCACCGGGGTCGCGCCGACGAGATCCAGCGCCGAGCGCGCGACTTGACAGGGCAGTGGCATGGATCGTTTGCGACGCTGCGGAGCGGGCCCACATATATATGCCGTGGGCGCAGCGTCAATTGAACGGGTGACGGTGGTCTTCCCCGGCGCCCTCGGCGACTTCCTGCTCGCGCTGCCGGCCCTGCGGGCGCTGCGGACGCGGCATCCGACCGCCCGCCTGACGCTGGTCGTGGCAGCCCACGTCGCCGGGCTGGCACGCCTGGCGCTCGCTGCCGATGCGATCGCGAGCCTCGACGCGGCCGAGGCCGCGTGGCTCTTCGGCGGCGCCACGGCGCCCGCCTGGCTCGACGCGCGCCCCGTCGTCTACAGCTGGCTCGGCGGCGGCGACGCCGCCGTGCGCGCCCGCCTGGCGAGTCGCGCGGCGGCGGTGCACTGCTTCGCCGTCGAGCGCGGCCCCGGTCGGCTCCATGCGGCGGTCGCCTGTGCCCGCGCGGTCGGGGTCGCGGCGGACGTCCGCGCGCTCGCCGCGCAGGCGGCGGTCGTCCCGCCGGCGTCGGCCGCGGCCGACGCGCTCGCGCCCGGGAGCGGCCGCCCGCTGCTCGCGATCCATCCCGGCGCCGGCGCCCGGGCGAAGCGCTGGGATGCGGCCGGCTTCGTGCAGGTCGCGCAGTGGTGGCGCCGCCGCGGGGGATTGCTGGTCGAGGTGGCGGGTCCGGCAGAGGCCGGCGATCCGCCGCTGCTCGGGGCTCCCGCCGCGCGCGAGCTGCCGCTCGCGGACCTGGCGGCGTTGCTCGCGCGCTGCGCGCTCTACCTCGGCAACGACAGCGGCGTGAGCCATCTGGCCGCGGCGGTCGGCACGCCCAGCGTCGTGCTCTTCGGACCGACGGAACGCCGGCGCTGGCGGCCGCTCGGTACACACGTCGCCGCGCTCCAGGCGCGCGGCGCGGGACCCGACGGGATCACGCTGGCCGCGCTCCCGGCGACGCGCGTGATCGCCGCGTGCGGCCGGCGGCTCTCCTTGACAACCCGGAACTCGGATATTAGCGTGCGGCCATAACCGCATCTTCGCGTCACACGTCGCCAATCCCTGCCGCCACGGCAGAATATCAGCCGGCGCCTCCCGTCGAAGGAAGCAGATGGTGAGCGGGCTCTCGAACGCGCTCAAGACGACGCTGCTGCTCGGCGTCCTGACCGGTCTGCTGCTCTGGATCGGGCAGGTGCTCGGCGGCAGCCAGGGGCTCGCCGTCGCCCTGGTCGTGGCGGCCGCCATGAACCTCGGCAGCTACTGGTTCTCGGACCGCATCGTGCTCGCCATGTACGGCGCGCGGGAGCTGAGCGAAGGCGACGCGCCCGAGCTGTTTCGCATCGTGCGCGAGCTCGCGGCCGGCGGCCACATGGCGATGCCGCGCGTCTACCTGATCCCGAGCGACGCGCCGAACGCCTTCGCCACCGGGCGCAGCCCGGCCCACGCCGCGGTCGCGGTGACCGAGGGGATCATGCGGCTGCTCGATGCCGAGGAGCTGCGCGGCGTGCTCGCCCACGAGCTGTCCCACGTGCGCAACCGCGATACGCTGATCAGCGCCATCGCCGCCACGCTGGCGGGGGTCGTGATGATGCTCGCACGCATGGCGTACTGGGCGGAGCTGTTCGGGGGCATGCGGCGCGACGATCGCGAGGAGGGCGGCCTTTTCGGGGCGCTCGCGATGATGATCGTGGCGCCGATCGCCGCCAGCCTGATCCAGCTCGCCATCTCCCGCGCCCGGGAGTACGAGGCCGACGCCTCCGGGGCGCGCCTCTCCCACGCTCCCCTCGCGCTCGCCTCGGCGCTCGAGAAGATCGCGACCGCGACGGGCCGGTTCCCTCTGCCCGCGGGGCCCGCGACCGCGCATCTCTGGATCGTCAACCCGTTGCGCGGCGATCGGCTCGCCAATCTCTTCAGCACGCACCCGCCGATCGAGGAGCGCATCCATCGCCTGCGCGCGATGGCGCACTGACCGCGGCGCCGCATCCAGGACACTTCAGGGGAGGGCCCGCCCACCGCGGGCGCACGGCATGGACGAGGACAAGGAGGAGCGACGCGGATTCCGCGTGAGGGATCGACGGCGGTTCGCCGAGACCGGCGAGGCGCGGGAGGCACCACCGCCCGAGCCGCCCGGCTCCGAGCGGCCCGCCGCCGCAGAGGCGCGGCCGGACGAGCCCGTGACGTTCGTCACCTTCGTCCTCGGGCTCAGCACCCAGGCGCTCCTGCACCTCGGCGACATCGAGAGCCCGGTCAGCCACGCGGTGGAGCGTGACCTAGGGGCCGCGAAGCAGGTCATCGACATCCTCGGCATCCTGCGCGAGAAGACGCGCAACAACCTCGAGGCGAGCGAGGAGAGCCTGCTCGACTCGATTCTCTACGATCTCCGCATGCGCTATGTGGCGCTGGTGCGCGGAACCGCGAAGGAGGGGACATGATCTCGGGGATGAGCCGCCGCAGGCTCTTCGTCGTCGCGCTGATCGGCTTCGTCGCCGGCATCGCCGTGAGCGTGCGCTGGGACCTGTTCCCGCGCGGCGAGGCCCTCAACCTCTTCGGCGGTGGCGAGAGCAGCGAGAGCGGCACCAGCGCGCCCGCCCCGTCGGTCGCGCTGCCCGACTTCGCGGATCTCGCGGCGCACATCTCGCCTTCGGTGGTGAACGTGTCGACCACGCAGGAGGTGAAGAGCCCCTTCAACGGCATGGGGCAGGGCGGTGGCGGTGGCGGTGGCGGTGGCGAGGGCGAGGAGGACCCGTTCCACGACTTCTTCGGACCGTTCGAGCGCTTCTTCGGCAACCCGCGGCGGCCCTACAAGGCCAAGAGCCTCGGTTCGGGGTTCGTGATCGACGCGGCGGGCTACATCCTCACCAACAACCACGTGGTCGAGAATGCCGACGAGATCGTCGTGAAGCTCAGCACCGGCAAGGAATTCAAGGCCAAGGTCGTCGGCCGGGACTCGAAGACCGACATCGCGCTGATCGAGATCCACGGGGCCTCGGATCTCGTGCCGGTGAAGCTCGGAGACTCGGACAAGCTGCGCGTGGGGCAGTGGGTGATCGCGATCGGCAACCCCTTCGGTCTCGAGAACACGGTGACCGCCGGGATCGTGAGCGCGCTCGGCCGGCACATCAACCAGGGCCCGTACGACAACTTCATCCAGACCGACGCGGCGATCAATCCCGGGAACTCGGGCGGACCGCTGGTGAACACCAAGGGCGAGGTCGTGGGCATCAACACGGCGATCTACAGCCGCGGCGGCGGCAACATCGGCATCGGCTTCGCGATCCCGATCAACATCGCCAAGGAGATCGTGCCGCAGCTCAAGGAGAAGGGCCACGTCACCCGGGGCTGGCTCGGCGTGATGATCCAGAAGGTCACGCCGGACATCGCCGAGTCGCTCGGGCTCTCCGAGCCGAAGGGCGCGCTCGTCGCCGACGTCGTGAAGGACGGCCCGGCCGAGGCAGCCGGGGTCAAGCAGGGCGACGTGATCGTCGAGTACGACGGCAAGCCCGTCAACGACTCGGCCGAGCTGCCGCTGCTGGTCGCGCGGACGCCGGTCGGGCGGACGGTGACGCTGAAGATCATCCGCGACAAGAAGGAGCAGACCTTCAGCGTGAAGATCGCCGAGCTGAAGGAGGAAGAGGTCGCGCAGGGCGGTGGCGGCACGAGCGAGGGGCTCGGGCTCACCGTGCAGACGCTGACGCCCGACATCGCCGACAACCTGGGCCTCGATCGCAACCTAAAGGGCGTCGTGGTCACCGACGTCGACCCGAACGGCCCGGCGAGCGACGCCGGCATCCGCCGCGGCGACGTCGTCCTGGAGGTGAACCGCACACCGGTCAAGGACGCGGACGCGTACCGCAAGGCGCTGCGGGCGAGCGGCAAGGGCAAGAGCGTCCTGTTCCTCGTGCGCCGCGGCGACAACACGATCTTCCTGGCGGTGAAGCCGGGGAGCTAGAACAGGGCCGGGTTCGTTCCGAGTGCTCGTCCTCGGCATCGAGAGCTCGTGCGACGATTCGGCCGCCGCGCTGCTGCGCGACGGCCGGCTCCTCGCGTCGGTGGTGTCCTCGCAGGACGCGGTGCACGGGCCGTACGGGGGGGTGGTGCCCGAGCTCGCCTCCCGGCACCACGTGCGCAACCTGCTGCCGGTCGTGCACGGCGCACTCACACGCGCCGGCGTGGCCCTCGGCGACCTCGACGGCATCGCAGTCACCTGCGGTCCCGGCCTGATCGGCTCGCTGCTCGTGGGCCTCTCGGTCGCGAAGGGGATCGCCTGCCGGCGCCGGCTGCCGCTCGTCGGCGTCAACCACCTCGAGGGCCACCTCCTGGCCGCCAACCTCGACCGCGCGCCCGACGACCCAGTGCCGTTCCCGTTCCTGGCGCTCCTCGTCTCGGGCGGGCACTCGGGCCTCTACCTCGCGCGTGCCGCGGGCGACTACGCGTGCCTCGGCCGCACCCGCGACGACGCCGTGGGTGAGGCCTTCGACAAGGTCGCCAAGATGCTCGGGCTCGGCTATCCGGGCGGCCCCGCCGTCGAGCGCGCGGCGCGCGGGGGGAACCCGCGGGCGCTGCGGTTCCCGCGGGCACGGATCAAACGCGGCCGCTTCGACCTCTCGTTCAGCGGCCTGAAGACCGCCGTGTGGCAGCACGTACGGGCGAACCCGCCGGCCCCCGAGGCGCTCGCCGACTTCACGGCGAGCGTGCAGGAGGCGCTCGTCGACATGCTCGTCGATGCGACCGCCGAGGCGCTCGCGGCCACCGGCGCCGAGCGCGTGGTCGTCTCCGGCGGGGTGTCGGCGAACGCGCGGCTGCGTGAGCGGATGGCCGCGCTCGGTGCCGACCTCGGCGTCGACGTGGTGTGCCCGCGCCTCGGCTTCTGCACCGACAACGCGGCGATGATCGCGCTGGCGGGGGCCCGGCGCCTCGCCCAGGGCGCGGACGACGGCCTCGCTTTGGGCGCCGATCCGGAGCTGCCCTTCGGGCGGCGCTGGGCGGAGTCCGAGCCGGGCGGGTCGGCGGCGCGGTCGTGACCGGGGCGCGGCGGGCGGCGCGGGCGGCGCTCGCCGCCGCGGGCCTGCGGCCGCGGAAGCGGTGGGGTCAGCATTTCCTGTGCGACGCGGCGGTGGCGCGCCGCATCGTGGAGACGGCGGCGGTGGGTCCCGAGACGGTCGTGCTCGAGATCGGCCCGGGGCTGGGCGCGCTCACCGACGAGCTCGCCGCGCGCGCCGGGCGGCTCTACCTGGTCGAAGTCGATCGCGGGCTCGCCGCGCGCCTGGCGGCGCACTACGCGTCCTGCCCGCACGTGACCGTACGGATGGGCGACGTGCTCGCCGCGCCCCTTGCCGCCCTCGTCCCCGAGCACGAGGTCACCGTGGTCGCCAACCTGCCCTACAACATCGCGACCGAGGTGATCTTCCGTCTGCTCGATGCGCGCGAGCGGTTCCCGCGCGCCGTGCTCATGCTCCAGCGCGAGGTCGCCGCGCGGCTCGCCGCGGCGCCGGGCGCCGTCGGGCGGGGCGTGGCATCGGTGCTCGTTCAGACGTTCGCCGATGTGCGGCTCGCCTTCGGCGTCTCGCGCCGCGCTTTCGTGCCGGCGCCGCGGGTCGAGTCGGCGGTGGTGGAGATATGCTGGCGCTCGAGGCCGCGGGTCGTGGTGGACGACGCCGCGGCCTACCGGGCGGTCGTGCGCGCCGCCTTCGGCCAGCGGCGCAAGATGCTGCGCAACGCGCTCGCCGCATTCGGCGACGCGCGCGGGCTCGACGCGCATGGGCTCGATGCGGCGCTGGCGCGCGCGGGCGTGGCGCCGACGGCGCGCGCCGAGACGCTCGCGCTCGACGACTTCGCCCGGTTGACGCGCGCGCTCCATGCCTGAGCTGCCCGAGGTCGAGACGATCGCGCGCGGGCTCGGGCGGGCGCTGCGCGGGCGGCGGGTGGTGGCGGTCGAGGTGCGCGAGGCGCGGCTGCGCGCGCCGGTCTCGCCCGGCTTCGCCGCGCGCCTCACCGGGCGGCGGATCGAGGCCGTGTTCCGGCGCGGCAAGTACCTCCTCGCCGCGCTCGACGACGGGGCACTCTGGCTGATCCACCTCGGCATGTCCGGTCGGATCACCCTCGCTGCGGCGGCGGCGCCCCAGCGGCGCCACGATCACGTCGTGGTCGCCCTCGACGACGCTCGGGTGCTCACCTACCACGATCCACGCCGCTTCGGGCGGATGGACGTCATCCCCGCCGCTGCGCTCGCCGCGGAGACCGGCGGCGGCATCGACGCGCTCGCCCCGGAGCTCACCCCCGGCGCCCTCTTCGCGCTCACGCGGCGGCGGCGGACCTCGACCAAGGCGTTGCTCATGGACCAGCGGCGCGTGGCCGGCCTCGGCAACATCTACGTCAACGAGCTGCTCTTCCGCGCGGGGGTGCGCCCGCGCCGCCGCGCGGGCCGGCTCACGCGCGCGCAGTGTGCCCGCATCGTCGCCGCGACCCGCGCCGTCCTCGCCGAGGCCATCCGCCACGGGGGCTCCTCGATCTCCGACTACCGCGACGGCTTCGGGCGGGCCGGGCGCTTCCAGGCCGCCCACCGCGTCTACGGGCGCGCGGGCGAGCCCTGTTCCCGCTGTCGCACGCCGCTGCGTGCCTGTCGGGTGGCCGGCCGGTCGAGCTTCTACTGCCCGCGCTGCCAGTCCTGAGGCGCGCCGAGGCGCTGCACGAGACCGTCGCCGAGGAGCTGGAGCGCGAGCACCGTGAGGCCGAGCGCCGTCCCTGGGGCGAGGAGCAGGTGGGGCGCGACCAGCAGGAAGTCGCGCCCCTCGCTCAGCATGGTGCCCCACGAGGCGCGCGGCGGCGGTACGCCGAGCCCGAGGAACGAGAGGCCGGCCTCCGCGAGGATCGCCCCGCTCAGGCCGAACGTGGCCTGGACGAGGAGGGCCGGCGCCGCCTGCGGGAGGACGTGGCGGGTGACGATGCGCAGGGGGCCGGCGCCGAGGGCCGCGGCGGCGGCGACGAACTCGCGGCCGCGCACCGCCGCCGCCTCGGCGCGGGCGAGGCGCGCATAGCCGGTCCAGCCGAGGAGGCTGAGCGCGAGCACGACGTTGCGCAGGCTCGGGCCGAGCACGGCCGCGAGCGCGATGGCGAGCAGGAGCCCCGGGAACGCGAGCAACACGTCGATCAGCCGGCCGATCGCCTCGTCGAGCCATCCGCCGCGATACCCGGCGAGCAGGCCGAGCGTCGTCCCGACGGCGAGCGAGAGCACGACGGCGGCGCCGCCGACGGCGAGCGAGACCCGTGCGCCGAAGGCGAGCCGCGCCAGCACGTCGCGGCCGAGCGCATCCTGGCCGAGCAGGTGGCCGGGACCGGGCGGCCGCAGGCGGCCGGCGAGGTCGATGCGCAACGGG
>DATGIZ010000026.1:0-64706 GCA_035295465.1 Binatia bacterium
CCGTCGAGGACGTGATGAACTCGCCCGTCCTCTGGGACCCGATCCGCTACCTCGAGACCTGCCCCTCCTCCGACGGCGCGTGCGCGATCGTGGTCGCGGGTGAGGAGGCGGCGCGTAAGGGGCCGCGGCCGCCGGCGTGGGTGAAGGGCGGCGCCTCCTACGCGGAGGCGATGTGGGTGCCCGGCCGCGATCAGGTGAGCCCGCGCGCGGGTCGTGCCTGCGCGCAGGCGGTCTATGCGCAGGCCGGGATCCGGAACCCCTGGAAGGAGATCCACACCGCGGAGATCTACGTGCCGTTCTCCTGGTTCGAGGCGATGTGGCTCGAGAACCTGGGCTTCTGCGACCAGGGCGAGGGTTGGAAGATCGTCGACCGGGGCGAGCAGCGGTTCGGGGCGCACCTCCCGATCAACCCGTCGGGCGGCGTGCTGTGCACGAACCCGATCGGCGCCTCGGGCATGCTGCGGCTCGCCGAGGCGGCGCTCCAGGTGATGGGCCGCGCCGGCGCGCACCAGGTCGACGGCGCGAAGGTCGCGCTCGGCCACGCCTACGGCGGCGGCGCGCAGTACTTCGCGATGTGGGTGGTGAGCAGCGAGCGATGAGCGAACCCGCGGTCCTCTACGAGAAATCCGACGGCATTGCGGTCGTCACCATGAACCGGCCGGAGGTGCGCAACGCGATCAACACCGAGATGCTCTGCCGGCTCGCCGACGCCTGGCAGGACGTCAACGACGATCCCGCCGTTCGGGTCGCGGTGCTCACCGGGGCGGGCGACAAGGCCTTCTGCGCCGGCGCCGACCTCGACAAGCTCGTGCGCATGATGCAGGGGCTGCGGCCGCCCGAGACCGAGTACGACGAGCGGGTCCGCAACGACGTCGCGATCATCTACAAGGGCCTGCTGCGCAACTACCAGGTGGGGAAGCCCCTCATCGCCGCGGTCCGCGGCTTCTGCGTCGCCGGCGGCACCGAGATTCTCACCTGCACCGACATCCGCATCGCCGGCGACGACGCCCGCTTCGGGCTCGCCGAGGTGAAGTGGAGCCTGTTTCCGATGGGCGGCTCGACGGTGCGCCTGCCCCGCCAGATCTCGTACTGCAACGCGATGGAGATCCTGCTCACCGGCGAGCAGCTCTCGGCCGAGCGCGCGCTCCAGATGGGCCTCATCAACAAGGTCGTGCCCCCGGCCGCCGTCCTGCCGGAGGCCATGCGCATCGCGCGCGTGATCGCCGAGAACGGCCCGCTCGCCGTCCAGGCGGTCAAGCGATCGGTGGTGACGGGGCTCGGGCTGCCGCCGGAGCAGGCGCTCGAGAAGGAGCTCGAGATCGGCATCCCGGTGTCGACCTCCGAGGACTGCAAGGAGGGAACGCGGGCGTTCAAGGAGAAGCGCAAGCCCGTGTTCCACGGCCGCTAGCGCGCTTGACAAACGAACGTTTGTTCGTTTAGGAAGGGGCGCGATGCTCGCCCGTGCCCCGGCGGCCCGCGCCCGCGACCCGCGCTCGACCCGCGACCAGATCCTCGACGCGGCCGAGCGGGCGTTCGCCGAACGCGGGTTCTCCGGCGTCTCGATGCGCGAGATCGCCGCCGAGGTGGGGCTGCGCAACCAGGCGAGCCTCTACCATCACTTCCGCGACAAGCACGCGCTCTACGAGGCCGTGCTCTCGCGCGGGGTCGACGCGATCGTCGCGCTGGTCGCGGAGGGTGAGCCGGGGGACGTGCCGGGCGTCGGGGTCGTGATCGACCGGCTGCTCGACTACCTGGCCGAGCACCCGCGGCTGCCGCGGCTCATCGAGCGTGCCGGGCTCGACGACAGCCATCAGGTCGGCCGCACCGCCACGCGGCTTCTGCGCCCGCTCTACACGCAGGGCATCGCCCTGCTGACGGCGAGCCGCGGCGTGTGGGCCCCCGAGGAGCTGCCGTTCGTCGGTGCCGGCCTCTATCACCTGATCTTCGGATACTTCGCCAACGCGTCGCTGTTCCAGGCCGTCGTCGGCGCCGATCCACACACGCCGGAGGCGGTCGCCCGGCAGCGCCGGTTCGTCAAGGCGGCGCTCCGCCGCCTCCTGGGCGTGCCGGCGGCGCGCCGCGCCGTGCGGGCGACGCGCTCGGGGCCGCGGCCGTGAACGCCGCCGCGCCCATGACCTTCGCCGACGTCGACCTGAGCCCCGACGTCTTCCAGCGCGGCTATCCGCACGAGGCGTTCCGGCTCCTGCGCGCGCAGGCGCCCGTGTTTTGGTACAAGCGGCCCGAGAGCAGCGGCTTCTGGGTGGTGAGCACCTACCGCGACATCGAACGCGTCTCCCTCGACCAGAAGACGTTCTCCTCCGCCAGGGGCGGCGCCCTCCTGCGCGACATGCCCCCGGAGGACTTGGCCCAGGTGCGCGAGCAGCTCATCAACATGGACCCTCCGCGCCACACCAAGCACCGCCGTCTGGTGAGCGCCGGGTTCACCCCGAAGATGCTCCGCGCGATCGAGCCGCGCATCCGGGAGACGACCGCCGCCATCGTCGATCGGGTCGCGCCGAAAGGCCGCTGCGACTTCGTGACCGAGGTCGCCGCCGAGCTCCCGCTGCAGGTGATCGTCGAGCTGATGGGTATCCCCACCGCGGACCGCCACCTCGTGTTCGAGTGGAGCAACCGCATGATCGGCTTCGACGACCCCGAGTATCAGCGGTCGTACGAAGACGGGAAGGTGGCCGCGGCGGAGATGTTCATGTACGCGAACCAGCTCGCGCTCGAGCGCAAGGAGCACCCGCGCGACGACCTCGTGAGCGTGCTGATGACCGCCGAGGTGGACGGCGAGAAGCTCTCCGAGCTCGAATTCGACATGTTCTTCGTGCTGCTCGCGGTGGCCGGCAACGAGACCACCCGCAACCTGATCTCGGGCGGCATGCTCACCCTGATCGAGCACCCGGCGGAGCGCGGTCGCCTGCTCGCGGACCCCGCGCTCGTCCCCTCGGCGGTCGAGGAGATGCTGCGCTGGGTGTCCCCGGTGATGCACTTCCGGCGCACCGCGACCCGCGACGTCGAGCTGCACGGCCAGCACATCCGCGAGGGTGACAAGGTGACGGTGTGGTACGGATCGGGGAATCGCGACGAGACGATCTTCCCGCACGCCGACCGCTTCGACGTCGGCCGCTCGCCGAACGACCACCTCGCCTTCGGCTTCGGCCCGCACTTCTGCCTCGGGGCGCACCTCGCGCGGCTGGAGATCCGCCTGATGTTCGAGGAGCTGCTGCGGCGCATGCCGGACGTCCGGCTCGCCGGCCCGGTGGAGCGCCTGCGCTCGAACTTCATTCACGGCATCAAGCGGATGCCGGTCGAATTCACGCCCTCACGCCGCGCCTGAAAGCCCTCGGCGATTCCCGGCGAGAATTTCGTCGGGATTTTGTATTATTTCGTTTTGTGCGCTATCAACCGCCGATGCCGCGACAAAAGAGCCTCGTGACGGTGATCCGGGAAATGGTTCAGGCGGAGATCCGCAGCGCCATGGCCGGATTGTTGAGCGGATTGGCGGAGGCGCCGAAAAACGGCCGGCGCCGTCGTAAGGGCCGGGGGAAGTGGCGCCCAGGTGGACCGGGTCGGCCGCCGAAGGCCGTCGCCGCCAGGGCCCCGCGGAAGAAGAAGTAGGCCGCCGGCCGGCGCCGGCCGACCTAGCCCTCCCAGCGCCGCAGCACCATCGAGGCGTTCGCGCCCCCGAAGCCGAAGGAGTTCGTCAGCGCCACGCGCACGGCGGCGCGGCGGGCGGTGTGGGGGACGTAGTCGAGGTCGCACTCGGGGTCGGGATCGTCGAGGTTGATCGTCGGCGTGACGATCCCGGTCTCGAGCGTCTTGGCAACGATCAGCGCCTCGAGAGCGCCCGATGCGCCGATCAGGTGGCCGGTCATCGACTTGGTCGCGCTCACGAGGAGCCGCCGGGCGTGCGCGCCGAAGGCGCGCTTGATGCCCTGCGTCTCGTTGACGTCGCCGGCCGGCGTCGAGGTGGCGTGCGCGTTGACGTAGTCGACCTCCTCGGGGCCCACGCCGGCACTCTCCATCGCGGCCTCCATGCACGCCGCGGCGCCGACGCCGTCGGGCAGCGGCGCAGCGATGTGGAACGCCTCGCTGCCGGTCGCGTAGCCGAGGACCTCGGCGTAGATGCGGGCACCCCGCGCGCGCGCGTGCTCCAGGTCCTCGACCACGAGCATCGCCGCCCCTTCCGACAGCACGAACCCGTCGCGAGCGCGGTCGAACGGTCGGCTCGCGCGCTCGGGCTCGTCGTTGCGGCAGGAGATCGCGCGCGAGTTGGCGAATCCCGCGATCTCGGTCGGATCGATGAGCGCGTCGCTTCCCCCGGCGAGCACGGCGTCGCAGCTCCCTTCGCGCACGTAACGCGCCGCCTCGCCGACCGCGTTGAGCCCGGACGCGCAGGCGTTACCGATGGTGAAGTTCGGCCCGCGCACGCCGAGCCGGATCGCCACCTGCGCGGCGCCGAGGCTGGTCGTGATCGCCGTGATGTAGAACGGGGAGACCGAGTCGGGCCCCTCGGCGTTGTAGCGGGTCACCGTGCGGAAGATGGTGCGCGCGCCGCCGTTGTTGTTGCCCAGGAGCACGCCGATGCGCCGGCTGTTCTCGAGCGAGATCGGGAGCCCCGCGTCCTCGACGGCCATCACCGCGGCGGCCACCGCGTAGCGCGCGAAGTCGTCCATGCGCTTCAAGTGCTTCGCCGGCATCCAGCGCTCCGGCTCGAAGCCGCGCACCTCGCCGCCGATGCGGCACTTCTGGTGCGAGACGTCGAAGAGCGTGATCGGCCCGATGCCCGAGCGCCCGGCGCAGGCGCTTTCCCAGATCGCGGCGGCGCCGATCCCGATCGGCGTCACGCCCCCGAGGCCGGTGATCACGACGCGCCGTCCCATCGTCCCTCCTCGCTCGACGGCGCGCACACTAGCCAGAGGCTCGGGGCGCGGCAAGCGCGGCCATGCTTGCGCCGGGCGCCGGCGGCGTGTTGAAAGCGGCCGCATGCCGCCGCCGCTCGCCGGGCTCCGCGTGCTCGACCTCTCCCGCCAGCTCCCGGGGCCCTTCTGCTCGACGCTGCTCGCCGACCTCGGCGCCGACGTGCTGATGGTGACCGCGCCGGGCGATCCGTTCGCGATCGGCATCCCGTTCCTCGCGCGCAACAAGCGCAGCATGGTCCTCGATCTCAAGGCCGAGGCGGGCGGCGCCGTGTTCCGGCGGCTCGCCGCCAGGGCCGACGTCCTCCTCGAGGGCTTCCGCCCGGGGGTCACGGCGCGCCTCGGCGTCGACTACCCGACCCTGCGGGCGCTCAACCCTCGCCTGGTCTATTGCTCGATCTCCGGCTACGGGCAGGACGGACCGTACCGCGACCGGGTCGGGCACGACGTCAACTACCTCGCGCAGGCGGGCGTGCTCGAGTACGTCGGCGAGGCGGACCGGGCTCCGGTCATCCCCGGCGTGCAGATCGCCGACATCGGCGGCGGCGCGCTCATGGCGCTCGGCGGCATCCTCGCCGCGCTCATCGCGCGGGCGACCAGCGGCGAGGGGCAGCACGTCGACGTGGCGATGCTCGACGGCGCGTTCGCCTGGAACGTCTACCATCTGGTGCTGGCCGAGCTCGCCGGCCGAACGCCCGCGCGCGGCCGCGAGCAGCTCACGGGCCACTGGCCGTGCTACGCGGTCTACGAGACGCGCGACGGCCGCCACCTCACGATCGGCGCGTACGAGCCGCACTTCTGGGCGACCCTCTGCCGACACTTCGGCCGCGAGGACCTGATCGCGCAGCAGTGGGCGGAGGGCGTCGCGCGCGAGGAGGCGTTCGCCTTCTTCCGGACGACGTTCCGCCGCAGGACGCTCGCGGAGTGGACCGCCGAGCTGGCTCCGCTCGACGTCTGCTACGCGCCCGTCGCGACGCTGGCCGAGGCGCTCCGCGACCCCCAGCTCCGCCACCGCGGCATGGTCGTCGAGATGGCCGGGCAGACGATGCCCGGCCCGCCGATCAAGCTCTCGGCGACGCCGGCGCAGGTCCGCACCCCGCCGCCGGCGCTCGGCGAGCACACCGACGCCGTGCTGGCCGAGCTCGGCTTCGACGCGGCAGCCATCGCGGCGCTGCGTGCGGCGGGCGTGATCGGGCCCGCCTTCACCGGAACGCCGGGATGACGTGCCGCCCGAACAGCTCGATCGAGCGCATCACCGCGGCGGACGGGATCTTGTACGGCTGCATGAGACAGAGAAGCTGGTCGCAGCCCGCGTCGCGGTAACGGCGCACCCGCTCGATGCAGCGCTCGGGGTCGCCGACGATCACCGCGCCCATCTGATCGAGCGTGTCGAAGTCGAGCGCCGAGGTGTCGAGCGCCTGCAGCGCCTTGGTGTACCCGTAGGTGCCGAGGTCGCGGCCCTCCTGCCAGGCGGCGAGCGAGCCGATCAGCGAGAGGCTCTTGCGCAGGTACCACACCACCGACTCCGCCGCGTTCGCCCGCGCCTCGGCGTTGGTCTCCGCGCAGTGGACCATCGTGAAGGTGGCCGCCCGAGCATTGACGGCCCTCCCCGCCGGCCGCGCCTCGCGCAGGCCGGCGCGGTAGAGACCGATGCGCACCGCCAGCTCCTCGGGCGGCACGCCGATCGTGAACGAGAGCAGCCCGAGGCCCTTGCGGCCCGCCAGGGTGTGGCTGTCGGGGTTGGTCGACGCGACCCAGATCGGCGGGTGCGGGCGCTGCAGCGGCTTCGGGTGCACGCGCCGCGGCGGCACCTTGAAGTAGCGCCCCTCCCAGGAGAACACGTCGGCCGTCCAAGCGCCGACGACGACGTCGAGCGCCTCCTCCCACATGCCCCGCGTGTCCTGCGGATCGATGCCAAAGCCCTCGAGCTCGTCGCGGGTGGACGACCGGCCGGTGCCGAACTCGAGCCGGCCGTCGGAAACGAGGTCGAGCGCGGCGGCCATCTCGGCGGCGCGGATCGGATGATTGTAGGGGAACGGCAGCAGCCGCACCCCGTGGCCGATGCGCATGGTCGTCGTCCGCGCAGCCACCGCCCCGTACAGCGCCTCGGGCGCGGAGCAATGGGAGAACTCGGAGAGGAAGTGGTGCTCGACGGTCCAGAAGTGGCTGAAGCCGACCGCTTCACCGCGTACCGCCTGCGCGATCACGTCGTGGTACGCGTCGCGCTCGCTGCGCGCATGCCACGGCGCGGGAACGGGGATCTCGTAGAAGAGGCCGAAGTCGAGCGGCATCGCCCGCCGTTAGCACGCCGGCCGTGGCATTCGCCACAGCGCCAGGAATCGACCCCGGCGGCGTCACCGCCCCGCCGGCAGCGTGATTCCGTAGAGCCGCGCGGCGTTGGTCCCGAAAACCTTCCGCCGCGACGCCTCCGGGACGTCCGCCATCGCCGCCAGGCTCTTCGCCACGGCGCCCGGGAACACGGCGTCGGGGTGCGGGTAGTCCGACGCCCACACCACGCAGTCGTCGCCGACGGCCGCGACCGCGAGCGCGCCGGTCTCGTCCTCGGGGTCGGTCGAGATCATGCACTGGCGGCGGAAGTACTCCGACGGCTTCATGCGCACCGCCGGCAGCAGCCTGCCCCAGGTCTCGACGTGGGCATCGAGCCGCCCGAGCCAGTACGGCAGCCAGCCCGCGCCCGACTCGAGGAAGACGACCCGGAGCGCCGGATGGCGCTCGAGCACCCCGGCGAGGATGAGCCCCGCGCAGGCCGCCATCTGCTCGAAGGGGTGTGAAAGGACGTGCAGCATCGCCGGGTTCTCGAAGCGGTCGCGGCCGAGCGTGGGAATGCCGTCGGCGAGCCCCTCGTGGATGGTGACCGGCACGCCGAGCGACGCGGCGCACTCCCAGAAGCGATCGTGGGCCGGGTGGTGGATCGGCCGGCCGGCGCACGGGTTCGGGCGCACGAACGCGCCGCGGAAGCCGAGGCGCGTCGTCGCCCGCTCGAGCTCCGCCACCGCCGCGTCGACGTCGGCGAACGGCAGCATCGCGACGCCGACGAGCCGCTGCGGCGCCGCCCGACAGTAGTCCGCGAGCCAGTCGTTGTACGCGCGGCAGCACGCGGCGATCAGCGCGGGGTCGCCCGCCTCGCCGAGGTAGAACGCGACCGAGGGGTAGAGCACCGCCACGTCGACCCCTTCGGCGTCCATGTCGGCGAGCCGCGCTCCCGGGTCGAAGCCGCCGGGGCGGAACTGCGCGGGGTCGAGGCGATACTCGGGCCCGAGGGTGAGGAGCATCGCGTGCCGCATGATCACGCGGTCGTCGAGCACCTGGCAGGGCCGGCCGCGCTCGTCGAAGGCGAACCGCGGTGCGCGGCCGCGGAAGGCGGGCTCGACGTAGTCGGTCCACACGGCCGGCGGTTCGGTGACGTGGCCGTCGGCGTCGACGACGGGGAACGCGTGCGCCATGGGGCCCCATACCCCCGCCGGCGGCGCGATGGTAGCGCCCGCGACTTGACGCCCTGCGTCCCGGCGGCGACGATGCGCGCCACCGTGGCCGACCCTCAGGACGTCCTCGCCCGCCGCATCCAGGACGCGATCGCGCGCGCCTTCGGCCCCGCGCACGCTGCGACCGAGCCGCTGGTACGCCCCGCGCAGCACCCGCGCTTCGGCGACTATCAGGCGAACGTGGCGATGAGTCTCGGGCAGCGGCTCGGCCGCCCGCCGCGCGACGTGGCCGCGGCGATCGCCCGCGCGCTCGACGTCGCCGGCGTGTGCCTGCCGCCCGAGATCGCGGGGCCGGGGTTCATCAACCTCACGCTCACCGCCGACTTCCTCGGCGCGCAGGCGGCGGCGCTCGCCGCCGATTCACGCTGCGGCGTCGAGCCCGCGGTTGCGCCGGTCACCACGGTCGTCGACTACTCGGGACCCAACGTCGCCAAGGAGATGCACGTCGGGCACCTGCGCTCCACCGTGATCGGCGACGCGCTCGCGCGCACGCTCGCGTTCCTCGGCCACCGCGTGATCCGCCAAAACCACCTCGGGGACTGGGGCACGCAGTTCGGCCTGCTGATCGAGCACCTGCTCGACGCCGGCGAACCGCCCGGTGCCGACCTCGACGCGCTTTACCGCGCCGCCCAGGCGCGCTTCGAGGCCGAGCCTGCGTTCGCCGCGCGCGCGCGCGAGCGCGTGGTCGCGCTCCAGGCGGGCGACGCCGCCACGCTCGCGCTCTGGCGGCGGCTCGTCGAGCAGTCGGCCGAACGGTTCGCCGCGATCTACGCGCGGCTGGGTGCGTCGCTCACACCCGCGGACATCCGTCCCGAGAGCTTCTACAACCCGCAGCTCGCCGGCGTCGTCGCGGCGCTCGAGGCGAAGGGGCTCGCGCGGCCGAGCGAGGGCGCGCTCTGTGTCTTCCTCGACGGCTTCACCCGCCCCGACGGCGCGCCCTTGCCGCTCATCGTGCGCAAGTCCGACGGCGGCTACCTCTACGCCACCACCGACCTGGCGGCGCTCCGCTATCGGGTCGAGGTGCTGCGCGCCGAGCGGCTCGTCTACGTCACCGACGCGCGCCAGGCGCAGCACTTCGCGATGGTGTTCGCCGCCGCGCGCGCGGCGGGATGGCTTCCTGCCGGCGTCCGCGCGGAGCACGTGCCGTTCGGGACCGTGCTCGGCGAGGACGGCCGGCCGTTCAGGACGCGCAGCGGCGACACGGTGCGCCTCGCCGACCTGCTCGACGAGGCCGAGCGTCGCGCGGCCGCGCTGGTCGCCGAGAAGAATCCCGGGCTCGGCGACATCGCGCGCGCGGAGGTCGCGCACGCCGTCGGCATCGGCGCCATCAAGTACGCCGATCTCGCCAGCGATCGCGTGAAGGACTACGTGTTCTCCTGGGACCGGATGCTCGCGATGGACGGCAACACGGCCCCGTACCTCCAGTACGCCTACGCCCGCATCCGCTCGATCTTCCGCAAGGCGGGCGGCGAGCCCGGCGCGCCGCCGGTGGCGATCGCGATCGCCGAGCCCGCCGAGCGCACGCTCGTGCTCAAGCTCCTCCAGCTCGGCGGCGTGGTGCGCGCGGTGGCGGAGACCCTCGAGCCGCATCGGCTCTGCGCCCACCTCTACGACGTCGCCACCGCGTTCAGCACCTTCTACGAGCGCTGCCCCGTGCTCCAGGCCCCGGACGCCGAGCGACGCAGGAGCCGGCTGCTCCTGTGCGACCTCACCGCGCGCACGCTCTCCTGCGGGCTCGGGCTCCTCGGCATCGAGGCGCTCGAGCGCATGTGACGCTCCGTCGCGCCTCCTAGCGGCGGGCGGCGGGGGCGACCTCCTCGGCGAAGGCCTGGATCTCGTCGAGGAGGTAGGGGGTGAAGGTCATGAAGATGAAGTGGGTCACGCCGACGCGGCGGTAGCGCCCGATCGTGTCGAGGCACTCCTGCGCGCCGCCGATCATGATCTGGCGGCGGGCGGCCTCGGGCGCGATCTGCCGCATCGACGCGATCAGGCCGCACACGAACTGCTCGCGCTCGGCCGGCGCCTTGTAGCAAAGCGGCAGCAGCACGGTCTTCTCGATCCGCCCGGGGTCGCGGCCTTCCGCTTCCGCGTGCCGCCCGATGGTCGCGATCAGCTCGCCCATGCGCTCGGCGGCGGTGCTCGCGTTCCACATATCGGCGTGGCGCGCGACCAGGCGCAGCAGCACGCGCTCGCCGGTGCCGCCGATCATGATCGGCGGGTACGGCTGCTGCAGCGGCTTCGGCTGCCCGATCGCGTCGGTCACCGTGTAATGCCTTCCGTGCAGCGTCGTGCGCGGCGCCGTGAACATCCCCCGCACGATGCGGCAGGCCTCGTCGAGCGCCTCGAGCCGGCCGCGCACGGTCTTGAAGTCGATGCCGAAGTCGCGGTGCTCGCGTTCGAACCAGCCGGCGCCGATGCCGAGGTTCAGCCGGCCGCCGCTCACGTGGTCGACGGTCGCCGCCATCTTCGCGGTGACGCACGGATGGCGGTAGGTGTTGCCGGCGACCAGGAGCCCGATGCGCGCCCGCCGCGTCGCCTGCGCGAGCGCCGCGAGCGCGGTCCATCCCTCGAGGCACGGGCCCTCCGGATCGACGAAGATCGGGTAGAAGTGGTCGAAGGCCCAGAGCGAGTCGTAGCCCCAGGCGTCGGCTTTCTGCCAGAGGTCGAGCATGGTCGACCACGCGACGCCCTGCTGGCCCGTCTGGATGCCGAAGCGGATCGGGTGTACGTGCATCGGCGCACCGTAGCCGACCGCTCGAGAGGAGGGAACCGGCCGCGGCCGGCGGCGCGGTTACAGGTCCCGCGCGGCGGCCGAGACGAGCGGCAGGGCGAGCACGCCGCCGTCGTGGGTGCCGGCGTAGAGCGTCGGCGGCACGCTCGACGTGAGCGCGAGCGCGGCCACCGGGCGACCGAGCGTGTCGAGCGCCTCCCACGAGCGGCCGCCGTCGGCGGTCTCCCACACCCCACCGCGCGCCGTCGCCGCGAACAGCAGCTCGGCGGTCACCGGCGCGAGCGCGCGCACGGCCGCGCCGTCGAGCCGGCCCGCGGGAAGCCACACCGCCGCCGCGTCGCGGCTGCGGAAGACGCCGTCGGCGTGCGTTCCGGCCCACACCACGCGCGTGTCGGTGGGGCTCACGGCGAGCGCAACCACCGACGCGCGCGCGAGGCCGTTGCTGGCCGGCCTCCAGGTGTCGCCGTGATCGGTGCTCTTGAAAACCCCGGCGCCGCTCGTGCCCGCGTAGATGGTCGCCGGATCGTGCGGGTCGAGCGCCAGCGCATCGACGGCGAGGCCGCCGAGCCCCGTGCCGGCGCGCTGCCAGTGGCTGCCCCCGTCGAGGCTGCGGAACACGCCCGCCGCCGTGCCGACGTAGAGGCGCTGCGGGTCGTGGGGGTCGACGGCGAGCGCGTGGATGTCGACGCCGAGCGGCGCGGCGGCGGGCCGCTCGCCCGTGCGCGCCGCCTCGAGCGAGGTCGCGGCGACGACGATCGCCGCCGCGAGAACGAGACGCGTCCGCGCCGCGAGCGCGCCCCGATGGCCGCCGCCGTTCTGCACGCCCCCACGCGGTGCAAGCGACGTACCGTCGTTGCCGCCGCCCCGCGGCGCGCAGCGTGTGCCGCCACGGCCCCGCGCTGTGCCAGCCGCGTCCCCCCGCGGCACGCAACCCTTGACGTTCGCGGCGCGGGCGGCGTAGGCGAGCGGGATGGGCAGGCTCGACGGCAAGGTGGCGATCGTCACGGGTGGCGCGTCGGGGATCGGCGCGGCGACGCTGCGCCGCTTCGCGGCCGAGGGCGCGGCGGTGGTGTGCGCCGACGTCGACGCGGAGAAGGGGCCCGCGGTCGTGCGCGCGATCGCGGCGGCGGGCGGGCGCGCCGCGTTCCGGCGCACCGACGTCGCCGTGCTCGCCGACCTCGAGGCCACGGTCGCCTTCGCCGTCGAGCGCTTCGGCGGCCTCGACGTGATGCACAACAACGCCGTGTGGACGGGCGGCGGCTACGTCGCGGACATCGACCCCGCGGTCTGGGACCGCACGCTCCAGGTCTCGCTCAGCGGCGTCTTCTACGGCATGAAGGCGGCCCTTCCGGCGATGCTCCGCCGCGGCGGTGGCTCCATCGTCACCACCTCCTCGGTCGAGGGCTTCTTCGGCGAGCGCCTCGCGGCGCCCTACTGCACGGCCAAGGCCGCGGTCATCAACCTCACCCGCACCGTCGCGATCGAGTACGGGCGCCGCGGCATCCGCGCCAATTGCGTCTGCCCGGGCGCCGTCGACACGCCGCTGCTCGCCCTGCTCGAGCAGTTCTCGACCAAGTCGCGCGCCGACCTGGCCGCGATGCACGCCCTCGGCCGCTGCCTGCGCCCGGAGGAGATCGCCAACGTCGCGCTCTTCCTCGCCAGCGACGAGTCGTCGGCGGTGACCGGGGCGGCGATCGTCGCCGACGGCGGTCTCACCGCGGGCCTCGACATCACCGGGCTCCCGCCCTACGGGGGCTGACGCGCGCGATGCTCACCCGACCCCGCGACCTCGACGACGTGCGCTCGCGCCTGACCCCGTGGCTCCGCGCCCGGCTCGGTCCCGACGCCGCGGTCCGCGACCTCTGCAAGCCCGCCGCCGGGATGTCGAACGACACGCTGCTCTTCGAGGCCGCCCACGCCGGGCGCGTCGAGCGCCTCGTCGCCCGGCTCGAGCCCAACGACTTCAAGGTGTTCCCCGAATACGACCTCCCCGCGCAATACCGCATCCTCGAGCGCCTGGCGGCGACCGACGTGCCCGTGCCGCGCGTGCGCTGGCTCGAGGGCGACGCGACCGTGCTCGGCTGCCCGTTCTACGTGATGGACGCGGTCGCGGGCGAGGTGCCGTCGGAGGTGCCCAACTACCACGCTTTCGGCCTCCTCTTCGACGCCGAGCCGGCGCGGCGCGCCCGGATATGGTGGAGCGGCATCGAGGCGCTGGCGAGGATCCACGCCCTCGACTGGGCGCAGCTCGGGCTCGGCTTCCTCGGCGTCCCCGGACCGGGGACGGACCCGCTCGATCGCCAGCTCGCGTACTGGCGCCGCTACCACGACTGGGCGCGCGACGGGCGGGCGTGGCCGATCTGCGCCGCCGCGCTCGACTGGCTCGAGGCGCACCGCTTCGTGCCGCGTGACGTCCGCCTGTGCTGGGGCGACGCCCGCCTCCCGAACCTGATGTTCCGCGACGACGCGGTCGTGGGCGTGCTCGACTGGGAGATGGCGTTCCTGGGCGACCCGGAGGCCGACCTCGGCTGGTGGCTCTTCATGGACTGGGCGACGGGCCCGGGCTACGGCGTGCCGCGGCTCGACGGGCTTCCCGGCCGCGAGGAGACCATCGCGCGCTACGAAGCGCTCACGGGCCGGCGGGTCGAGCACGCCTCGTGGTACGAGATCTTCGCCGCCGTGCGCTTCGCGCTCATCATGGCGCGGATCGCCCGGCGCATGGAGGAAGTGGGCATTCCGGCGCCGAATCCGGACTTCGAGCTGGACAACCCCAACACGCGGCGGCTCGCCGAGCTGCTCGATCTCCCGCCGCCGCCCTGACGAGGACCCGCGCATGGCGAGCACGACGCACCTGGCCACCCCCGAGGACGACCGCCGGCACACGCCCGGCCCCGATTCGCTGCCGCTCTGGAACGAGAGCCTCTGGTTCCCGTTCTACGACCCGGCCGAGGAGATCGGCGTCGTCTTCCGCGTCGGCATCCATGCGAACCTGCGCCAGGCGAATCTCTTCGTGTTCCTCACGCACCGCGGCGCGATCGTCCACGCGTTGATCGACCAGCAGGCGCCGGTCCCTCCTCCGACCGAGGGGCGGCTCGAGCTGCACGGGCTCCGCATCGACTGGGAGGCGCCCCTCGAGCGCTTCCGGCTCCGCTACCGCGACGGCACGCACGGCTTCGACGTGCGCTGGCAGGCGACGAGCCCCGCCTACCGCTACCCGCATCCGCCGGGCGTGAGCTTCGATCAGATCCCCGGCCACCTCGAGCAGGGGGGGCGGGTCCGGGGAACCGTGGTGCTCGGCGGCCAGGAGCACGCCGTGGACGCGCTCGCGCACCGCGACCACAGTTGGGGCGGCGAGCGGGACTGGGCGAAATTCCACCGCTGGACGTATCTCTCGGGCGAGCTCGGGGACGACCTGTGGTTCAACGCGGTGCGCATCGACTACGGCCCCGAGGTCGACTTCCGCATCGGCTGCCTGTGGAACGGCCGCGAGCTGCTCGATCTCAGCCGCGTCGACCTCGACGTCGCGACCGCCGACGCCGGCGCCCGGCAGCGCGGCGTCACCGCACGCCTCACCGACGAGCGCGGGCGGACCCACGAGGTCGTCGGCGAGGAGCCGGTGGTGATCTGCCCGGTGCGCTACGGGCGCACGTGGCTGAAGGACGGCTTTACGCGCTGGCGCTGCGGCGACCGGGTCGGCTGGGGCATCCACGAGCATGGCTACGTCGAGCGCTGAGCCACGCCAGGACGCCGGGCTCTGCGCCGACTGCGTGCACCGGCGCACTGTCCGCGCACGGCGAAGCACGTTCGTGCTGTGTGCGCGCGCGGCCGGCGATCCGCGTTTCGCCCGCTATCCCCGGCTGCCGGTCCTGCGCTGCGCGGGCCACGAGCCGCGCCGGCCATGACGGCCGAGCTGCGCTTCCTCCTCGACCGCGCGGCGATCCACGACCTGCTGGTCGCCTACGCGCGCGCGGTCGACGGCCGCGACTGGGAAGGCGTCGCCGCGTGCTTCACCCCCGACGCCGAGTGCGACTACCACTTCTTCCGCGGCACGACCGCGGAGGTCGTGGCGCTCATCCGCGACGGCCTCGGGCGCTTCGAGAGCACCATGCACTTCCTCGGCAACCAGTGGATCGCCCTCGACGGCGACCGGGCACAGGTGGAGACCTACGCGATCGCCTACCACCGCCGGGCGGGCCGCGACCTCACGGTCGCGATGCGCTACCACGACGGGGTCGTGCGCCGCGGCGACGGCTGGCGCATCGCCCGGCGGCGGCTCGAGGTCGTGTGGCAGCGCGACGACGCGGTGGGGCCGCCGACGTCCGTCACTTCCCGAAGCGGTTGAGCGTCGCGTAGTCGAAGAACGACGGCTCGAGCGGGAGGCGCCGGTCCTCGGGCACGTCGCCCGACGGGAGCGGGCCGGCCAGCGTGGCGCGGTTCGCCTTGACGTTCTCCGCGCACTGGTAGCCGAACGTCGAGCCGAGCCAGCGCTCCTTGTCGTCGTAGGGCGCGGTGGGCGGCCCCGTCACCTGGTAGGTGTTGAGCAGCTCGCCTTGCCAGGAGAACTTCCGGTTCCACGCGCCCTCGTACGTGAAGTCGTCGATCCACAGCTCGATCTTGCCGTAGAGGTAGTACTTGTCCTTCGGTACCCCCTCGATGACCCACACCTTCCGCTTGCAGAGCGCCCCGGCGACCGGCGCCCACGCGATGCCCTTCCAGTCCTTCACCTGGAAGCCCGCGGTGCGGTCGTTGTTCGCGAACGGCGTGCGCCACCCGCCGCCGGGCAACGGCTTCCGCACCACCTTGCCCGCGAGCGCGTCGGGGTCGGTGAGCCGCAACGCGTCGCGGTGGCCGACGACCCGCCAGGTGAAGTCCTCGGGCTTGCCGTCGAAGAAGTTGCCGTCGTCCTGGCTCAAGTCCGAGCCGAGGAAGCCGTCGGAGCGGTTGGCGGGCGAAACCGCCCGCACGCGCCGCAGCGTCGGCACGTACGCCCAGTTGGCGTCGCGCTTGCCGGGGTCCTTGTAGCGCCAGGAGAGCGCCGCCGTCCCCTGGAGGTCGGTCGGACTGAGCGTGAGCGCGAGGAACTGGAAGAGCAGGTTCTCCGGATTGGCCTTGGGAATGTACTGCTTCGGCTGCGCGTCGTAGTAGAGGAAGGTCACGTCCTGGCTGGCGGTGCGGTCGAGGCCGCCGGGGCTCAGCCAGTCGAGCACCGTGACGTTGCGGCTGTTGCCGCCGTTGTACACCGTGTAGATCGTGTTCCAGAGCACCTTCACGCCCGCGTCCGGGTCGTCCTCGCGAATGTCGGGGAACGGGTTGCCGGTGATGTAGTCCGGGCGCTTGTGCGTGTCCTTGTCGACGGGCTGCTTGTCGGCGTCGAGGGTGAGGTGCTCGCGGTTCCACTGCGAGGCCGTATCGAAGCCGTCGTCGCGCTTGAAGGCCGAGTCGGGGAAGTCCACGACCTTGTTCGTGTACTCGCCCTTCTTGTAGTGGCTGTAGATCTCCGGCGGCAAGAGCGGCTTGGCCTCGTCCGCCGTCGCCTGATCGATCGTCGCCCCGGGCCCCAGCTCCGCCGCCGCGAACGGCGCCGACGCGAGCGCCAGGGCCAGCATGATCAGTCTCAACACGATGAGAAACCTCCCTCGGTGCGCCGCGGCGGCGCGGCTGCTCAGTTGAGCAGGTACGTGAGCCGCAGCGCAAACTGCGAGCGGTCGCGGAAGAAGCCGGTCGGGAAGTTGAACGCTCCGCCGATCGGCACGTACTTGAGGTCGAACAGGAACGAGTCCGAGTAGCGGTAGGTCACGTCCACGGGAAAGACCCACGTGCCGTCGAGCCCGATGATCGCCGTGACCGCGGGGGTGAGCCGGCCGTGCATGTAGTCCGTCTGAATGTGGCTCTGGAAGAACGACTCGTAGGGGTAGAGATCGACGAAGTCCGTGTTCACCGTGTGCAGCAGCGCGATCGTCTTGAGCGACAGCCCGGCCGTGTTGGCCCCCGATCGGACGCCGGTGCTGGTGGGCTTCTGCTGTCCGCCGAAGCGGAAGTCCTGGTTCGAGAAGGTCTCGCTCGCGTTCCACTGCCCGACGTAGGCGTTGACCCAGGTGAAGCTGTTGGAGGGATTGAGCGGCCGGAAGAAGAAGAAGCGGTCGTAGCCCAGCTCGAAGCGCAAGAAGTCGGCGTGCGGGATGTGGCCCTGCGTCGGCCCCGGACCGATCGTCGGACAGGGTTTGCCGTTGCAGTTCTGGGTCTTCTCGAGGGTGTTGATGAGGTTGCGGATCTGGGGCGTGCGCAGCTCGGCCTCGAACGGGATGTTCTCCGAGGGGATGAAGGCGGGCTCGTTGGCGAAGTACTCGACCTCGGCGCGGATGATCCCGTCGAGCTTCTCGCTGAAGAAGCTCGTGGAGCCGCCGAACACGTTCTCGAGGCCGTGGTCGAGCTCGGTGATGAGCTGGGTGAAGCCCGCCTTGTTCTTGGTGACCAGCGGCGAGTGCGAGATGTCGAGCGGCTGGAAGCGCGGCACGGGCTGCGCTGCGAAGGTGCGGTAGAACCAGACGCTCGTGGTGTAGTCCCGGGCGATCACGCCGCCGAAACGGACGCCGTAGCGGCTGTTCGCCATGCTGCGCGAGGGCAGGCGATCGTAGAGGCCGAGCTGGATGCTGCCGAAGAAGGGCTTCACCAGCGCCGTGCCGATGCTCGGCGGGATGAGACCGTTCACGAGGCTCTGCGGATCGGGCTGCGGCGGCGAGTACGGGCTCGCCAGCGGCAGCGGCAACTGGCTCACCGTGGTGTCGATGCTACCGGGCACGAGGTAGGCTTCGGCAAACGCGCTCGAGATCGGCCCCCACGCCTCGAACAGCTTGTACGTCCCGCGCAGCGTCCACAGCGGGATGCGCGCCTCGTCGACGTCCTGGAAGACGCCGGGGATGCCGAGCGTCTGGTTGAAGGGGTTGTTCGCGTCGAGCAGCGCGATCGTGTCGGACTCGCCCCACGAGATCGCCTGCCGGCCGATGCGCAGGAAGAGCGGCCCCTTGCTGTAGTTCATGTACGCTTCGTTGATGCGGAACGGGATCTGCCCGTAGTCCCCGAGCACCGGATCGCCCTGGTACTCGTACTGCTTGCGCGGATCGATGAGCGTGTCGGTGCGCGTGACCGGCGCGGTCTCGGTGTGCCCCTGGGAGAGCCGGCCCTGGATGTTGCGGATGGCGCGCGCGTACTGGCCGGTGCCGTAATCGTAGATGCCGTCGTAGAAGCCCCAGAGCGCCATGTGGAAGGACAGGTCGTCGAGCGAGAATGGCTGATAGCGCGTGAGCTTCGCGTCGAATTCGGGATTGAAGAAGTTGCGATGCTCGATCAGCTGGAACGGGACCCGCGCGGGTTTCGTCTGCGGCTGCGAGTCCTCTGCCGCGAACGCCGCCTCGGTGTACGCGCGCATGCGGATCTCGAAATCCCGGCCCTCGTCGAGGAAGAACGCATGCGCGCGCGACCAGCACAGCAGCACCGCGACGGCGGCAGCGGCGGCGCGGCCGGCTCCGCGAGCACCCGCGCGCGGCGCGTACCCCCTCGACCCGGTTCCATCCCACACGATGCCTTCCATGCGTGCCCCTCCGTCCGATGCCCCTTCGCCCCGTTGACCCCTCGCGCGGGCTTGCAGTCCCATGGAGAAATCCCGCGCAGAAGTCAACGAAAAACGGCCGCAGGTCGGCCGGGGCGTGCGCGCCGCATCGCGTCAGCGGCGGCGCTGCCGCGCGCGCGGCCGCCTCAGCCGCCGGGGGGTCGCGGCGCGCGCAGCCGCTCCTCGAGCTCGGCGACGCGCCGGCTGAGCTCGGCCACCTCGGCGCGGGAGGCCAGCGGCAGCAGCCCGGCCACCGCCCTCGGCACCCGCGACAGCTCGCCGAGCCACGCCAGCAGCGTGTCGCTGGCGAGCGCCGCCGTGCCCCGGCCACGTCCGTCGTCCCCGTTCCGAACCCTGCGGTCCGCCATCGGCCACCCTCCTTCCGGCCCCCGGGCGTGCAGGGCCTCTTAGCAGAACGTGCGCTAGCGAGCCAGCTAACGAGCGCGCGGTCACGCGCCACCGCCCCCCGCGGCCGCCGCCGCGGTCGCCTTCGCCCAGCGGTAGTCGGGCTTGCCCGACGGCGCGCGCACGATCGCGTCGACGAACACGAACGCCTTCGGCAGCTTGTACCGGGCGAGCACTTGGGCCGCCGCCGCCCGGAGCGCCGCGGGATCGGCCTGCGCGCCCGGCCGCAGGGCCACCACCGCCACGACCTGCTCGCCCCAGCGCGCGTCCGGGATGCCGGCGACCACCGCGTCGTAGACCGCCGGGTGGCACTTGAGCGCCTGCTCCACCTCCTCCGCGAAGACCTTCTCGCCGCCGGTGTTGATGCACACCGAGTCGCGTCCGAGCACCTGGATCGTGCCGTCGCCGGCGAGCCGGGCCCGGTCGCCCGGCACCGCGTAGCGCACGCCGCCGACGACCGGGTAGGTCCGCCGCGTCTTGGCCTCGTCGCCGAGGTAGCCGAGCGGCACGTGCCCCGTGCGCGCGAGCCAGCCGAGCGCGTCCTCCCCCGGCGCGAGCCGCCGGGTGAGCGCCTCGTCGAGGACGCAGGTCGAGTCGTCCATGCGAAAGCCGCCGCCGCCCGCGGCCCCGCCGGCCGTGGTGATGGTCGCCCCCTGCGCGCCCGTCTCCGAGGCGCCGAAGCCGTCGAAGATCGTCACGTGCGGGATCAGGTCGAGAAAGGCCTGCTTGAGCGACGCCGAGAGGATGGCACCGCCCGAGCCGAGCACCTGGAGGCTCGAGAGGTCGTAGCGCCGCGTGCGCAGGTGGTCGATCAGCGGGCGCGCGAAGGCGTCGCCGACGATCGTGAGCGTCACCGCGCGCTCGCGCTCGACCGTGCGCCAGATGTCCTCGGGATCGAGGCGGCGGACGCTCCCCGGCAGCACGACGGTGCCCCCCTGGTGGAGCATCAGGAACGCCGACCAGTGCGCGGCGCCGTGCATGAACGGCGGCGCCGGCAGCATGCGCAGGGCGCCCCCCGTCTGCCGGGCGCGCTCGGCCAGCTCCTCCACGCTGCCGACGGCGTCGCCCCCCGGCACCCGGCCGCCGAGCGCCGCGAAGAAGATGTCGCGCTGCCGCCAGAGCACGCCCTTCGGCGCGCCGGTCGTCCCGCCGGTGTAGAGGATGTAGAGGTCGTCGTCCGACGGCGTGACGGGCAGCGGCGCGGGGCTCGCGGCGGCGAGCGCCGCCTCGTAGTCGAGCGCGCCCGGCAGCCGGGGCTCGCCGCTGCCGTCGTCGACCTGAAGGAGGAGCGTCATCGGCGGGAGCTTCGGCAGCACGCGCGCCAGCGTCGGCGCGAAGCCCGCATGGTAGATCACCGCGCGCGCGTTCGCGTCGCGCAGGAGGTAGGTCAGCTCCTCGTCGACGTAGCGGTAGTTCACGTTGAAGGCGGCGGCCCGCGCCTTTGACGCGCCGATCATGCCCTCGAGGTACTCGGGGCAATTGTAGAGGTAGAGCGCCACGTGGTCCTGCCCGGACTCCCACGGCGCCAGCGCCGCGCGCTCGCGCCGGCAGCCGAGCCCGGCGTCCGCGAGCACGCGGGCGAGCCGCCGCGTGCGCTCCCGGAGCGCCCCCCAGGTGATGCGGCGCCCGGGGGCGATGATCGCCTCCTGCTCCGGGACGGCGGCGGCGATGGCTTCGTTGAGCTCGGCAAGCGTGAATCCCATTCGGCTTCAGGCCCCCCAGTTGGTGACGTCGACGCCGAGCGCCTTGATCCCGGCGATGATACGCTCGGGACGCAGGAACGCCGGCTCCCAGTCGTACCGCCACATGCGGTTCTCGGCCGTGCTCGCCACGAAGCGGCGGGCCTGCTCGAGCGTGAACAGCACGCCGCGGCGGCAGAGCGTGCGCTCGTAGGTCTCGGCGTGCGCCGGGTCGAGCACGTAGTTCATGCTGTCGCACATGCACACGATGTTGGTGCGCGCCCACTCCCGCGGGGTCGTGCTCACGTGCACGAGGACGCCCGCCGGCTCGGCGGAGAGGATCGCGCCGTCGCGCGTGACGACCCGGACCGCCGCGAGGCAGCAGGCGCAGTACGACTCGAGCCGGACCTCCCGGCCCGCAAACGGCGGCATGCGCGAGAGCGCGATCGATTCCATCGCGCAGCCGGCCCAGCCGTGCGGCTTCCCGTCGAGGAAGACCTGCACCTGGCTCGGATAGCTCGAGAACGGCTGGAGCTTCAGCAGGTTCGCGTTCTCGGTCTGATGGTCGACGACGCAGACCATGCCCAGATCGAGCTGCCGGTACGCCTGGAGGATGCGCTCGCGCGAGAGTCCGGTGCCCTCGTGGACCAGGCGCAGATTCGGCCCGTGGCCGTGCGCGCACCAGAACTCGTAGAGGAACTGGCGTACCGTGAGCGCGTCGTCGTCGAAGCGGAACTCGGGCACCCGGTGCGGCATCGATCACCTCAGGAAGTCGGCGCCGAAGCGCGCGACGTGGTCGGCCTGCTCGGCGGGCGTGCGCCCGGGCAGGTGCACGGTGAAATACGTGACGCCCGCGTCGCCGAGCGCCCCGATCCCGTCGAGGAACCGCCCGCGCTCGAAGCGCGGCGTGCCGAAGTCGCCGAGCCCCTGCGCCGTCCACACGACCTCGAACGGCGCCGTGCGGCCCGCGGCGGCGGCCGTCTCGGCGGCGAAGGCGAGCCGCGCGCGCACGTCGGCGGGCGATTCCATCGGGGGGGTACGCCGGCGGGCGGCGTACCGGGGCGGGTTGTAGATCGGCATCCAGCCGTCAGCGAGCGTCACCGCGCGGCGAATCGCCTTGCGGCTGTTGCCGCCGACCCACAGCGGCGGGTGGGGGCGCTGCACCGGGCGAGGCTCGACCGTGTGCCCGCGCGCCGCGAAGTGGGAGCCCGCGAAGTCGATCGGGTCCTCCGTCCAGGCCGCCTTCATGGCGCGGATCGCCTCGTCGCAGCGCGTGTCGCGCTCGGCGAAGGGCACGCCGAGCGCGGTGAACTCGGGCTCGAGGTAGCCCGCAGCGACGCCGAAGGTCACCCGGCCACCCGAGAGCACGTCGAGGCTGGCGACGGCCTTGGCGGTGAGGAACGGGTTGCGGTAGGGGAGCACGTAGACGTAGGTGAGCAGCCGCAGCCGCCGGGTCGCCGCGGCCACGACGGCGAGCGTCACCAGCGGATCGAGGGCGTGGTGGCCGCCCGACGCCATCCACTCGACGGTCGGCAGCGGATGGTCGGTGACCGCCACCGCGTCGAACCCCGCGGCCTCCGCCGCGCGCGCGACGTCGCCCACGCCGTCGGCGGTGACGAAGGGCGAGCCCTGCGTGACGCGGTTCATGTGCAGGATGAGCGCGCAGCGCATGGCCGTCATCCCACCGGCGGCCCGCCGGCGCCGTGCTCGGCGCGCAGCCGGTACTTCTCCACGCGCTGGGTCGGTGTCTTCGGCAGCGCGTCGCGGAACTCCCACAGCCGCGGCACCTGGAAGCGGGCGAGCCGCGCCGCGGCGAACGCCTCCAGCTCGGCCGCCTCGACCGGCTCGCGCGCGACCACGTAGGCCATGAGCTCCTGCCCGAGCACGGGGTCCGGCACCCCGATGACCGCGACCTCGGCGACGCGCGGGTGCTCGCGCAGCACCTTCTCCACCGCCACCGACGACACGTTCTCGCCGCCGCGGCGGATCACGTCGCGCTTGCGGTCGACGAAGTAGAGCCAGCCGTCGGCGTCGAGCCGGCCCAGGTCGCCGGTGAGGAGCCAGCCGTCGCGCAGCGCCGCCGCCGTGGCCTCCGGGTCGCGGAAGTAGGCGGTCATGCGCGCCGGGGAGCGCACGCAGATCTCCCCCACGGCGCCCGGTGGGAGCCGCCGGCCCGCGTCGTCGACGATCGCCACCTCGACGCCGGGCAGCGGGCGGCCGCAGGAGCCCGGCCGCGGCGCCTCGCCGAGCGGCGTGAGCGTGACCACACCCGCGTCGGTGGAGCCGAAGCACTCGACGACGTCACCGACGCCGAACCGGGCGATCGTCCGCTCGCGCACGGGCGCGCTGCCGAGCCCGAGGACCACGCGCAGCCGGTGCGTCCGCTCGTCGTCCGACGGCGGACGCGCGAGGAGCATTGCAAGGATGGTCCCGATGGTGAACAGCACGGTGGCGCCGCTCGCGTGCACCAGCGGCCAGAACGCGCTCGCGTGGAATGCCGTGGGAAACGCGACCGTGGCCCCGGCGTGCAGCGCCGTCTGCACCGCGCCCCAGGCGTTGCCGTGAAAGAGCGGCGTCACCGCGAGGATCGTGTCCTCGGGCCCGACGCGCAGGGCGGCGACGAAGTGCCGGCCCGTGCCGCCCGAGTTGCCGTGGTTGAAGAGCACGCCCTTGGGCGCCCCCGTCGTGCCCGAGGTGTAGAGGAGCAGCGCCGGATCGTCGGCGCCCACCGTCACCGGCGGGGGTCGGTCGTCGCCGTCGTCGAGGCCGAGATCGGCCACGCTGCCGGCGTCGATCACCACCCGCGGCTCGGCGTGGCCGAGGATGTAGTCGCGCTCGGCGCGGCCGAGGCCGGGGTTGAGGGGGTTCAGCACGCCGCCCGCCTTGAGGATCCCGAAGGCCGCGGCGACGTACTCGACCGAGTTGCCGAGCGCGAGCGTGACCCGGTCGCCGGGCCGCACGCCGCGCGCCCGCAGCCGGTTCGCCGTGCGGTTGGCGAGGCGGTCGAGCTCGCGGTAGCCGACCCGCCGCCCCTCGTGGAGCAGGAAGGGATGCGCGCCGCGCGCCGCCACCTGCCGTGCGAGCTCGTCGAGCAGCATCAGGCGAGCGTCCCGTTGTCGACGAGCAGCGCCGCGCCCGTGATGAAGCGGGCGTCGTCGGAGGCGAGGAACGCGATCGCGCCCGCGATGTCGGCGGGGTCGGCGAGCAGGTGCGGGATCGGCGGGCTGATGTAGCTCACGAGCTGGGGCTCGAAGTCCTCGCGCGGGATGAAGTGGCGGATGAGCGGCGTCTTGACGCCGGCCGGGCAGACCGCGTTCACGCGCACGCCGCGGCTCACGAACTCGAGCGCGATCGACTTGGTGAAGTTCACGAGCCCTGCCTTCGAGGCGCCGTAGTGCGCCATGTAGGCCTGGCCGCGCATCGCCGCGGTCGAGCCCACGTTCACGATCGCCGCCGGCGCGCCGCGCAGCAGGTGCGGCATGGCCGCGCGCGTGGTGAGGAATGGCCCGGTCAGGTTGACGCCGATCACCCGCGCCCACTCCTCTTCGTCGATCTCCTCGAGGCGCGCCGCCCGCCCGACGCCCGCGGCGTTGACGAGCACGTGGAGGCCGCCGAACGCGTCGACCGCCTGGCCGACCGACGCCTGCACGGCCGCCGCCTCGGTGACGTTGCAGTGTCCGCCGTCGGCCGTGCCGCCGCCCCGGCGGATCGCCGCCACCGTTTCGCTCACCCCGTCGCGGTTGACGTCGACGGCGAACACGCGCGCGCCTTCGACCGCGAACCGCTCCGCGGCCGCCCGGCCCACGCCCGACCCCGCGCCGGTCACGAACACGACCCGATCCTTGAAGCGTGCGTCAGCCATGCGCTATCAGGCTCCTCCGATGGCTACGATCCAGGAAGGCAAGGCGGCCCCGGCGTTCACGCTGAGCGACGCGAGCGGGAAGAAGGTCTCGCTCGCGGACTTCGCCGGCCGGCACGTCATCCTCTACTTCTATCCCAAGGACGACACGCCCGGCTGCACGAAGGAGGCCTGCGGGTTCCGCGACGGGTGGAAGGACCTCCAGCAGCTCGGCGCGGTCGTGCTCGGCGTCTCGGCCGACGGGGCGGCCTCGCACCAGAAGTTCGCCGCGAAGTACAAGCTGCCGTTCCCGCTCCTCTCCGATCCCGATCGCAAGGTCATGGCCAAGTACGGGGCCTACGGCGAAAAGACGCTGTACGGCAAGAAGACCGTCGGGGTGATCCGCTCGACGGTGTGGATCGGCCCCGACGGCAAGGTCCGCAAGCACTGGGCCAAGGTGGCCGACGCCGCCAAGCATCCCGATCAGGTCCTCGCCGCGCTCCAGGCCGCACAGACCTGATCGACGCGGGCCACCGTGGCGAGCAGCGCGAGCGTGTGCTCGAAGACGCTCGCCACGTACTCCTCGGGCGTGCCGGCGACCGCCTCGCGCGGAATCACCACCTGGTAGCCGGCGTCGACGGCCTCGAGCGCCAGGCCGAGGATGCCGACGTTGACGGAGACGCCGGCGGCGACGACGGTCGCGACGCCCACGTTGCGCAGGAGCTGATCCAGCTCGGTGCCGTGGAACGGGGTGAGCCCGTGCCACCGCGTGAGCACCCACTCGCCGTCGGCGGGGGCGAGCGGCGCGACGATCGCCTGCGCCGGCGATCCCGGCAGGAGCGCGCCGGCCTTGCGCGTGGCCGCGAGCAGGCGGCAGTTGGCCGTGGCCCCGGCGCCGTCGGCGCGCCGCGCGACGGTGAGGTGGAAGACCGGCACGCCCGCGCCCCGCGCGGCGGCGAGCACGCGGGCGATCTGCGCGACGGTCCCCTGGCGCGCCACCGCCTCGGCGAGCGCGCCCAGGCGCGCGCCGCCGCCGATGATCCCCTCCTGACACTCCATCAGCAGCAAGGCCGCGCGCCGCGGGTCGAGGAGAGCGTGCAGGTCGACGGGCACCCTGCTACCCGAGCGCGTAGAGCCGCCGCGGGTTGTCCTCGAACATCGCCTGCTTGGCGGTGCGCGAGAGATCGCCGCGCTCGACCACGATCTTCACCGTGTCGGGAAAGGCGCAGTCCCAGTGGTAGTAGTCCGAGGCGTACACGATCACGCCCTCGCCGAGCCGATCGACGACGTGCGCCGCCTCCTTCTCGTCGGGGTCGGCGCCGACGAAGCAGCGGCCCGAGAGGAAGTACTCGCTCGGCTTGCGGTCGATGATCGGCGCCTGCTCCGGCGTGAGCTCCCAGTGCTCGTCGAGCCGGTCGAGCCAGAAGGGAAGCCAGCCCGTGTTCGCCTCGAGGAAGGCCACCCGGAGCTTCGGGAAGCGGTGCAGGATCCCGCCCACCGTGAACGCCATGATCGCGAGCATCTGGCCCACGGGGTGCGTGAACGCGTGGACCTCCAGACGGGTGCTCCATCGATCGACGCCGATCGGCACCTGGTCGATCGCCTGGCCGCCGCCGTGGACGCACACCGCCACGCCGAGCTCCTCGGCCGTGCGCCAGACGACGTCGAAGCTCGGGTGGTCGAGGTTCTTCTCGCGGACGTGCTGCGGCGTGACCATGCCCACCATGCCGAGCTCGGTCACCGCGCGGCGCAGCTCGGCCGCGGCCGCCTCGGGGTCGATCAGCGGGAGCTTCGCCACGGACTTGAGCCGCTTGGGCTCGTAGCGCATGAACTCCGCGCGGCAGTCGTTCATCGTGCGGCACACCGCGATGGCGAAGTCGCGGTCGAGCCCCGCCCACTCCTCGCCCGCGCCGCCGGGGAAGCACACGACCTCGTCGATGCCTTCGAGGTCCATGTCGACGAGCCGCGCCGCCGGATCGCTCATCCCCGGGCGCTCGGTCATGTCGAGCTTGGCCTTGCCGCGGGTCTGCTTCACGCCGACGCCGGGGAGGTTGGCGAAGTGCTGCTTGATGCGCGCCCGTCGCTGCTCCCAGAGCGGCTTGAAGCGCTCGGGCAGGCGCTCGAACCAGGCCGGGAGGTCGCCGCCGTGCCCGTCGGCGTCGATCACGTGGTAGCCGAACTTGCCCATGCTGCGCACCTCCCTCGGGTCACGGTAGGCGGAACACGCCGCGGGCGAGCTGCCCGCCGCGCAGGTCTTCGAGCGCCCGGTCGAGCTCGTCGAGCCCGTAGTGGCGCGTGATCAGCTCGTCGATCTTGAGCCGGCCGCCGAGGTAGAGATCGGCGAGCATCGCGAAGTCGCGCCGCGGCCGCGCCGTGCCGTAGCGGCAACCGAGGATCGCCTTGTTCTGGTAGAGCGCGTGCACGACGAACTCGGCGCTGGTGCCGAGCTTCGGCACGCCGACGATGGTGAGCGCGCCGCCGGCGCCGAGCGCGTCGAGCGCCTGGCGGATCACCCGCACGTCGCCGACCGCTTCGAAGGTGTAGTCGGCCCCGCCGCCGGTGAGGTCGCGGATCGCGGCGACGGGGTCGTCGCGGCGCGCGTCGACGGTGTGCGTCGCGCCGAGCCGCCGCGCCAGATCGAGCTTCGCCGGCACGACGTCGACCGCCACGATCTGCGCCGCCCCGGCGAGCACGCCGCCCTGCACGCACGAGAGCCCGATGCCGCCGAGCCCGAAGACGGCCATGCGCGCGCCGGCCTCGACCTGGGCGCGGTTGAGCACCGCGCCCACGCCGGTCATGATGCCGCAGCCGATGAGCGCCGCCCGGTCGAAGGGCACGCGGACGTCGATCGGGATCGCGCTCTGCTCGCGCACCACGGTGCGTTCGACGAACGCCGAGGTGTTGGCGAAGGCGTAGGCGGGGGCGCCCCGCACCGTGAACGGCCGGCTCTCCTTCGGGCTCGGCGCGTTGCGGCACTGGGTCGGCCGGCCCACCTCGCACGCGGGGCAGCGGCCGCAGTGGGCGAGCGTCGAGAGGACGACCGCGTCGCCCTCCTTCACCGAGGCCACGCCCGCGCCGACGGCGTCGACGACCCCGGCCCCCTCGTGGCCGAGCACGACCGGCGTCGGGTACGGGATCGCGCCGTCGATCACGCTCAGGTCCGAGTGGCACAGCCCCGCGGCCCGCAGCGCGACCCGCACCTCTCCGGGGCCCGGGTCTTTCACCCCGACCTCCTCGATCGCGACCGGACGCCCGCCGCCGTGGAACACCGCGGCCTTCATGCGGTGGCGTTCCCGATCCGCAGTACGCGCCCGGGGCGCGCGCCGGTGAGGTGGCCGTCCTCGACGATCGTCTCCCCGTTCACCAGCACGCAGGCCACCCCCTCGGGCAGCACCTGCCAGCGCTCCTCTCCGCCCGGCATGTCGCGCACGAGCTGCTTTCTGCCGAGCCGCAGCCGCGCCGGGTCGAAGAGCACGACGTCGGCGTGGTAGCCGCGCGCGAGCAGCCCCCGGCCCTTGATCCCGGTGATCATCGCGGGGAGGTGCGTGATGCGGCGGACGCCTTCCTCGAGCGACCACAGCTCGCGGTCGAGGAGCCAGCTCCGGATGTAGTACGTGGACCACTCCGCGCCGTCGTCGCGGTCGGCGTGCGCGCCGCCGTCGCCGGTGCCGACGATCATGTGCGGGCTCTGCTGCGACTCGGCGTTCGCGTCGATCCACGCCGGGCTCTCGCTGTTCCACAAAAACTGCGTCTCGAGGCCGTCCGTCACCGCCAGCTCGCACATGACGTCGGCCGGATGGACGCCCCGCGCCCGGGCCAGCTCGGCGAGGCTCTTGCCCTCGGCCCCGGGGTCGCTGGTACTGCGGTCGACGAACACCGCGGTCATGGCCGGCATCGGCAGCGTGGATCCCTGCGCAGGGTCCGTGTTCGGATGGTCGATGCCCCAGCGCAGCCGTTCGCGGTGGGCCGGGTCGCGGAGCCGCGCGAGGCGCTCGGCTGCCGGCAGCTCGGAGAGATCGCGCCAGTGGGGGACGCCGTCGAAGAGCGACGTCCCGCGCCGCCAGTTGAACGGGCGGAGGAACGGCTGCGTGCGCAGCATGGAATAGATCGCGGCGCCGCGGGCGCGCGCGGCGGCGAGGAAGCGCGTCTGGTCGTCCCACCGCTCCCTCTGGCCGGGACGGTAGCCCATGCCCTGGATGACCACGGGCAGGCCCGAGGCGTGCGCCAGCTCGACGAGCCGCTCCCGGTCGGCTGCGGTGAGGCCGGCGGGGCCGCTCTCGGGGAGGAACGCGATCGAGCCCGCGCCGCCCTCCCCCGCCGTCGCCGCGAGCGCCTTCACCTCCTCGAAGCTCCCGTGCCGCGACGGTACCGGGCGGCGGTGCTGGTCGGTGTGCGTCGGCCCGTGCGACGAGGAGAACCCCGCGGCGCCCGCCGCCATCGCCTCGCGCACGAGCTGCTGCATGCGCGCGAGCTCCGCAGGCGCGGCGGCGCGTTCCGACGCGGCCTCGCCCATCACGAAGCGGCGTAGCGCCGAGTGCCCGACGTAGATCGCGGCGTTGACGCCGAGGCGGCGGTCGAGCGCGTCGAGGAACGAGGGGAACGTCTCCCAGTCCCACGGCAGCCCCTGCTCGAGCACCGCCGGCGTCATACCCTCGACCTTGGCGAACAGCCCCGTGAGCCACGCGTGGTCCTGCGGCCGGCAGGGCGCGATCGAGTAGCCGCAGTTGCCTGCCACCACCGAGGTCACGCCGTGGAAGCACGACGAGGTCGCGAAGGGCTCGAAGGAGAGCTGCGGGTCGTAGTGCGTGTGGACGTCGATGATGCCCGGCATCACCACGAGCCCGGCGGCGTCGATGCTCCGTCGCGCTCCCGAGAGCCGGCCGATGTCGGTCACGATGCCGTCGCGGATGCCGACGTCGGCCGTGCGCCGCGGGAGCCCCGAGCCGTCCACCACCATGCCGCCCTTGATGATCGTATCGAAGCTCATGCCGTCCACCCGATGTACTTGAGCTCGCCGTAGGCCGCGAGGCCCCAGCGGCCGCCGTCACGCCCGATGCCGCTCAGCTTGTAGCCCCCGAAGGGCGCCTCGGGGTTCGGCAGGCTGCCGTTGACCTGCACCGTGCCGGCGCGCAGCGCCGACGCCACCCGCCGGGCGCGTGCCGCATCGCCCGTCCACACGTAGCCGTAGAGCCCGTAGTCGCTGTCGTTGGCGAGCGCGATCGCCTCCGCCTCGTCGCCGAAGGGGATCGCGGTGAGCACGGGACCGAAGATCTCTTCCCTGGCGATGCTCATGCGGTTGGTCGCCTGCGTGAAGAGCGTCGGCTCGAGGTAGAAGCCCCGCGGCAGCGGCGGGCGACGACCGCCGCAGGCGAGCGTCGCCCCCTCGGCGACCCCGCGGGCAACGAAGCGCTCGACGCGCTCGCGCTGGGCCGCGGAGATGAGCGGGCCCACCTGCGTCTGGGGGTCGCGCGGGTCGCCGATGCGCAGCGCGCGGCCGGCGGCCGCCAGCCGCGCCGTGAACGCGTCGTAGATCGACCGCTCGACGAGGAGCCGCGAGCCGGTGATGCAGATCTGCCCCGCGTGGAAGGTCCAGGTCTGCATCGCGCCCCCGAGCGCCCGCTCGAGGTCGGCGTCGGCGAAGACGACGTTGGGCGACTTGCCGCCGAGCTCGAGCAGCGTCCGCTTGAGGCGCGCCGCCGCCGCCGCCTGGATCGCCCGGCCGACGGCCGTGCTGCCGGTGAAGGCGATCATGTCGACCTCGGGCGCGGCCACCAGCGCCTCGCCGACCTCGGGCCCCGGTCCGTTCACGAAGTTGACGACTCCGGGGGGGAGCACGTCGGCGACGATGCGGCACAGCTCGGCCACGCCGAGCGGATCGGCCGGCGCGGGCTTCACCACGACCGTGTTGCCGCAGGCGAGCGCCGGGCCGATCTTCCCGGCGCAGTTCGTCATCGGGAAGTTGAACGGGCTGATGCAGGCGACGACGCCGATCGGCTCGCGCACGACGGTCCCGCGCGGCGGCAGCGGCTGCTCGGCGGGCTCGAGCGCCAGCTCGGCGTAGCGCGCGAGCCGGGCCCCGGCCGCGCCCACCTGCTGCGCGACCGCCACGGCCCGCAGCGCGCCGGTCTCGGCGATCGTGAGCTCGACCAGCTCGTCCATGCGCGCGCGAAAGCGCGCCGCCGCCTCGGCGAGCAGCGCCGAGCGCTCGGCGGCACCCAGGCGCGGCCAGGGGCCGTGCTCGAAGGCCGCGCGCGCCGCGCCCGCGGCCGCCAGGACCTGATCGGGCGAGCACGCGGGCGCCTGGCCCACCGTCTCCTCGGTGGCCGGGTCGACGACCGCGTACGTCCCCGCCGCGGCGGGCACCCATGCTCCGCCGATCAGCACGCGGTCGAAGACGGGGACGCCCACCCGGGCCTCGTCTAGGCCGCGCGCGCCGCGAGGGCGGCCTCGCGCTGGCGGGTGGTGGAGTGGATCGGGTCGCGGTCGAACATCGGCAACACGCGCGCGCCGAAGGTCTCGATCGACTCGAGCACGTACTTCTGGTCCATCACGAAGGTCAAGGGCGCGTAGATGAGCTGGTCGACGCCGATCGCCTCGTACATCCGGATCACCTCGGCGATCTCCTCGGGCGCGCCCACCTGGCGGCCGCCGACGGCGAGACCGGCCTTCAGCTCCTCGACGGTCGGCGGCGGCATCCGGATCGGCCCCTCCTTCGGGAAGCCGGCGGGCCGGGGGATCGAATCGAGCCAGTGAAAGAAGACCTCGGTGAACTGCTCGACGCGCGCCTTCGAGTAGAGGTGCCGCGCGCGGTCGCCGTCGGGGAGGCAGAACATGTTGGTGGTGACCGCGATGTTGTCGTTGACGTAGGCGCCGACCGGTCGCTGGCAGCGCTTGATCGCCTCCTTGTAGCTCCGGACGTGCTCGGCGATCTGGGCGGGGGTGCCGAAGGTGAAGCAGAGCGCGCCGAGCCCGAGCTCCCCGGCCTCGACGAACGTCTGCGGGCTCGAGCAGGCGACCCAGAGCGGCGGGTGCGGCTTCGAGAACGGCTTCGGCAGCACGTCGCGCCGCGGGGTCCGGAAGTACCGGCCCTCGAACTCGTACGGCTCGTCGCGCCACATGCGCGGGAGCTGCTCGATCGACTCGCGCCACATGGGCTTGGTCTCGGCGGCCGACGGGATCGCGAAGCCTGCCCACTCCGCCGTCGAGGAGCCCCGGCCCGTGCCCACCTCGACGCGCCCCTCGGAGAGGTGGTCCATGGTCGCGATCCGCTCGGCGACGCGCACCGGGTGGTTCACCGCGGCGGTGACGTTCACGATGGCGAAGCCCACGTGGATGCGCCGGGTGCGCGCCGCCACCCAGCTGAGGTAGATCTCGGGCGCCGGCTGGTGCGAGTAGGTCTTCAAGAAGTGGTGCTCGGGCGCCCAGTCGTACTTGAAGCCCGCCGCGTCGACCGCCAGCGATACCTCGAGCTCGCGCAGGAAGCGCGCGTGCTCCGTGTCGTCGGGCGGCACGTGCATCTGCGAGAAGATGCCGAACTCCATGCGGTCCTCCCCGGGGACGGCGGGTGCGATCTGCCGTTCGCAAGTGCGAACTACCATTCGCAAAATCGACTTGTCAACTGTTTTTTCGAATGATAATCGAGATCGGTGGCACGCACGCCCCGCGAGGAGGCGCGCAAGGCGCGCACCGACGTCTACCGCCAGCACGTGCTCCAGGCGGCCGAGCAGGTGTTCGCCGAACGGGGCTTCGAGGCCGCGCGCGTGCAGGACATCTCCGCGCGCGCGGGCCTGTCGATGGGCACGATCTACGCGATCTTCCCCGGCAAGGCGGACCTCCATCGCGCTCTGCTCGAGGAGCGCGGCGGCGAGCTCCGAGACCTCGTCGCCGAGGTGGCGCACCGGCCCCTTGCCCCGCGCGACGCGCTCCAGGCCCTGATCGCGCTCTACGTCGACTACTTCGTCGCCCATCCCGACTTCCTGCGCATGCACCTGCGATCGGGGACGTCCTGGGTGCTCAGCCCGGCGGGCACCGAGACGCAGGTGCGGCACTGGCGCGACATCCACGAGCTGCAGGCGGAGATCTTCCGTCGCGGCGTGGCGGCCGGCGTCTTCGTCGACGAGGAGCCGAGCTACCTCGCCAAGCTCTTCTCCGCCGTCGACCAGGTGCTGCTCGCCGAATGGGTGGAAGGCGGCATGCTGGCCGACCGCGAGACGCTCACGCGGCGGCTGACCGCGACCGTCGAGCGGGCGCTCTGCCAGCCGCCGGCGCGGAGCAAGCCCGCACCGAACAGATGATTGCCTGCTGAGTTACTCCAAATAGGGTAGAGACTGATCGCTAGCTTGCGCGCCCCCGGGGCCTCCGAGTAGTGTCGGAGCGTGCGACGGACCGTGCCGGCGACGGGCCGGCCGATCTCGGTGGCGATCGTCAACCGCCACCCGATCGAGCGCGAGAGCCTGGCGGCATTGCTGGGCGGGCACCCGGAAGTCGCCGTGGTCGCCAAGGTCGACGACGTGTCCGGCCTGATCGGCTCGCGCATCCGCCCCCTGCCGCAGGTGGTGCTGGTCACCTTGGAGGCGGGGCCGACCGCTTTCGCCGTCGTCGAGCGCTTCGTCCACACGCGAGGCGCCCCGCCGCTCGTGGTGCTGCGGCGGCGCTACGCTCCGGCGCTCGTGCGCACGCTGCTCCACCTGGGCGCCCGGGGATGTGTGTCGACGCGGGGCGAGCCGTCCGACCTCGTGAGCGCGCTCACGGCGGCTGCCGCGGGCGAGACCCACGTCTGCCCGACGATCGCCCGCCTGCTCGTCGAGCCGGGGCGGGCGCCGAACGACGCCGGCGATCTCCCGCTGCTCACCCCGCGCGAGCACGAGGTGCTGGCCCACATCGCCCAGGGGCGCACGGATCGCGAGATCGCCGCGGTCCTCGGGCTCCGCGTGGGCACCGTGCACACGCACCGCAAGAACGTCATGGCGAAGCTCGGCGTGCACAACGCGACCACGCTGCTGCGCCGGGCTCTGGCGCTCGGGCTGGTCGAGCCGTAGTCACCCGTCCGCGGGGGGCGCGCCGCACTCGCCCACGCACACGAGCACGCTGCGGCGGTCGGCGTAGAGGGGCGTGAGGCGCATGCCCGCCAGGCGCTCGAGACGCCGCATGTCCCAGGGCGTCGTCAGCACCCACGGCCGCGGACGGCGGGCGAGCACGGCCGGCAGCGCGCTCGACGCGACCAGCTCTCCGCGCCCGACGAGGCGCCGGCGCGCCGCGATCACGTAGTTGCTGGTGAGCTCACGCCCCGTGTCGCTCAGCAGGAGCAGCGGCCGGCCCAGGTAGAACGGCAGCCCCGGCCGGAACGCCTCGAAGCAGACCACGTCCGCGTCCGGCCCGATGCGCGCCGCGAGCGCCCGGGGCGAGCGCGCCTCCGCGTAGGCGCGCAGCGGATCGAGCAGCACGAGCCCGAGCACCGGCGCGAACAGCGCGCAGCAGACCACCGCCGCGCGCGGCGTGCGTCCGCCGACCGCGGTCACGAGCCCCCAGACGACGAGAAACGCGCCGGCCGCCGTCACCACGGCGGGAGTGAGGACGAAGAATTCCGCGCCGCGGACGTGAAAGCCCCGGTGCGCTCCCACGAGCGCCACCACGCCCGCGACGACCATCCAGCGCGCGAACGCCCGCAACGCCGCCGTCGCCCGCGGCGCCTCGGCATCGACGGCGGCCGCGCCGAGGACCCCGAGGAGCACGACGACCGGGAGGATGTAGTACGGGCGCTTGGAGGCGGAGAGCGTGAAGAAGACGAGCACGGCGGCCGCCGCGCGCACGGTGAACGCGATTCCCGGCGCGTCGCGGCCGCCCGCGCGCCAGCGCCGCAGGAGACCGGGAGCGGCCGCGAGGAGCATCACGATCCACGCGCCCTGCGCCCACGCGAGCGTCTGGAGGTAATAGTAGGGCGGGCCGCCGCGGTGGAACCGAGCGCTCGACGTGATGCGCAGCAACGTCTCGTCCACGAGCGCGTAGCGGAGGAAGTCCGGCTCGGCCCGCGAGACGACCGCCAGCCAAGGCGCCACCACCCCCGCCGCCAGCAGCACGGCAACGCCGACGTGCGACCACCGCGCCGGCCGGGGCGGCGGGGGCAGCGCGCCTCGCCCCGCGATCCAGGCGAGCAGCGGCACGGCGATCCCGACCGGTCCCTTCGTGAGCGTCGCGAGCCCCATCGCCGCCCCGGCGGCGGGCAGCCAGCGGGCGGGCCTCCCCCCCAGGCGCGCGCGAAGCAGGCAGTAGAGGGCCGCCGTCACCAGCGCGGTGAGCAGCATGTCGAAGATGACCAGGCGCGCGAAGACGAGCACCAGCGGCGAGGTCGCGACGATGCCCGCGGCAAGGACGCCTCGCCGCGCGCCGAAGAGGAGGTGCGCGATCGCGAAGGTGAGCCCGACGGTCGCCACGGCCGCCAGCGCGGAGGGTAGGCGCGCCGTCGTCTCGCCGACGCCACCCACGCGGAACGCGGTCGCCACGGCCCAGAAGAACAGCGCGGGCTTGTCGAGGTAGGGCTGGCCGTCGAAGCGTGGCACGCCCCAGCGCCCGGACGCCACCATCTCGCGGGCGACCTCGGCGTTGCGCCCCTCGTCCGGATCGAACAGCGGCCAGGCGCCCAGCCGATAGAAGAAGGGCAGCGTCACCACCGCCACGAGCAGCAGCGCGGTCGCGACGCGCCGGGACCGCCCTCCGCTCATCGGGCGCACGTCTAGCACGCCGGCGGCGCGCACACGAAGCACGGAGCGTGCCCCTTGCTCCGTCCGACCTGATTGCTGCTAGGATCGCCGCATGCCCACCGTCCCGTCCATCGACGCGCCCTTCACCCTCGGCGCGCAGATCGAGGCCCGCGCCCACCACCCCGAGATCGCCGACCGCGTCTTCCTTCGCCAGGATGATCGCGCCTGGACCTACCGCCGCTACCGCGACGAATGCGTGCGGCTCGCCCACTTCCTGCTGCGGCGGCTCGGGCGGAGCGACGACGCGCACCCGGGCCACGTCGCGATGCTGCTCGAGAACCACCTGGAGCTGCTCGCGCTCTACGGGGGCTGCGGCTATGCCGGGCTCAACCTCTTCGGGGTCAACACGGGGCTGCGGGGCGAGACGCTCGCGGGCGTGCTCAACCAGTCCCGCGCCCGCCTCCTGGTCGTCGACCAGCGGCTCCAGCACGAGATCGAGCAGGTGCGGGGCGCGCTGCGCTTCCTTTCCGCGGAGAACGTGCTCGTGCTCCGCACCCAGCCCGGCGGCGAGCTGCTCGGCGCCGAGCTGAGCGCCGCGGTCGAGGCCGAGATCGGCGCGGTCGGGATGCCGCTCGACCCTCCCCAAGTCCCGGTCACGCCGACCACGCCGCTCATGGTCATCTACACCTCGGGGACGACCGGGCTGCCGAAGGGCATCAACAACAACCACATGAAGCTCCTCGCCATCGGGATGTTCGTCTCGAGCAACCTCGGGCTGGGCCCCGACGACGTCGGCTACGCCTGCATGCCGCTGTTCCACTCGAACGCCATGTTCCTCGGCTTCCAGCCCGCGTTCCACGTCGGCGGCGGGCTCGTGCTGCGCGAGCGGTTCAGCGCCAGCAGCTTCGTCCCCGACGTGCTGCGCCACGGCGTAACGTTCTGGAACTACGTCGGCGAGCCCGTGCACTACATCCTCACGGCCATCGCCCGGGAGTACGGCGACGACGAGGAGCGCATCCTCCGCGAGGTCGCCCGCCACCCGCGCAATCGGCTGCGCTACGCGCTCGGCAACGGCGCCGCCGCCCCCGACATCGAGCGCTTCGAGCGCTGGCTCGGCCTCGAGGAGATGTTCGAGCTCTACGGCTCCACCGAGGCGGCGATCAGCACGTTTCGCCGCAAGGGCGACCCGCGCGGCAGCGTGGGCGCGATCACCGACCCGGCCGTCAAGGTGCTCGACGAGCGCGGCCGGGAGTGTCCCCCGGCGCTGCTCGGTCCCGACGGCAAGATCACCAACTACGCCGAGGCGGTGGGCGAGATCTGCCGCGAGGCGGCGGACACGGGCCTCTTCCAGGGCTACTTCGACAACGCCGCAGCCGACCAGGCCAAGTACCGCGACGGGGTCTATCACTCGGGCGACCTCGGGCACGTCGTCGTGCGCGACGGCACGCGCTTTCTCTTCTTCGACGGGCGTACGGACGACTGGATCCGCAAGGACGGCGAGAACTTCTCGGCGCTCCAGGTGGCCCGCCTCCTCCAGGAGCACGACGACGTGGTGCTCGCGGCCGCCTACGGCGTCCCCTGCGCGGTCTCCGACGAGCTGGTCATGGCGGCGCTCAAGCTCCGCCCCGGGGCCCGCTTCGATCCGCAGGCGTTCTTCGCCTTCTGCGAGCGGCTGGTCGCGGCGGGCGGCATGGACCGCAAATGGTTCCCCGATTTCGTGCGGCTCGTCGACGAGTTCGAGTACACGCAGACCGCGAAGATTCTCGTACGCAACTTGAAGCGCCTGCACTTCGACCGCAGCCGCCTTCCCGACGCGCCGATCTTCTGGCGCGCGCGCGGCGACACGACGTTCCGCCCCTTCACCGCCGCCGACTACGCGGCGCTGCGCGCCGACTTCGCCGCCGCCGAGCGGCTCGACCTCCTCGACCGCTGAGACGCGCCCGCCGCGCAGGAGGTCGCAGCCGCGCCTTGCAGCGGCGCAGCTCGTGCGCGGCTGCGGCACACCGCCGGCCGCGGACGCCGTGGCGGCCGCCACCGCTCGTGCGGGGGACTCCGCGGGGAAGGCCGCGCGCTTCCGGCCGCGCACGCCGCGTCGTGGCGCTCGGCATGCGCTCTGCGCGGGTCGCGGCACGCCTCTTGGACCGGACTGCTGGCGCGTGATGGACACCGACTGGGGACATGCGATCGTGATCGACCCGCGCGAGCTGGATGCGCTGCGCGCGGACGGCGCCCGCCTGCGCCGCGCGGCGCGCCGGCGCTCCCTCGGCGCTGTGGTCGCGCTCGCGGGCTGCGTCACGGCCGCCGCCGTCGCGGCCGGCACCGCCTTCCGCGTCGCCGCTCTCGACCGCCGGCTGGCGGGCGCGCGCGCCGAGGCGAGCCGCGCGCGCACGGAAGCCGAGCGCGCCACCATCGCGCTCACGGCGCTCGCCCGCAGCCACGCCGACATCCTCGCCGCCACCGAGCAGGCGCCGTCGGTCGGCACCAAGTCGTGGGGCCGGCGCTTCACGGTGACCAGGTACTTGCCGCGCAGCCCGAAGTACGGCCGCTTCAACCACGGGATCACGGCCACGCTCACCAAGGCCGACCCCGCCGCGCGCATCGTCGCGGTCGATCCGAAGCTGATCCCCTACGGGTCGTGGGTGTGGATCGAGGACCTCGGCTGGTTCCGCGCCGAGGACTGCGGGAGCGCGATCAAGGGCTTCCGCCTCGACGTGCTCACCCCGACCGAGCAGGAGGCGATGGCCTTCGGGAAGCAGGACCGGTTCGCGATCGTGGTCCCGCCGGCCAACGCGTGAGGGGGCTCATCGCCGCCCGCGCTCCGCGAACCGGGACTCGAGGAGCCGGAGATAGGGGACGCACGGCCGCAGGCGCTTGACGAGCGCGGCGGCGGCGGCGAGCGGCAGGCCCTCGTGCACGTGGAGGTAGGCGATCGCGACCGTCGGCGCGCGGTTGAAGCCGGCGTTGCAGTGGAGATAGACGCGGCCGCCCGCGCGTCGTAGCGCGTCGAGGAGCGCTAGGGCGTCGTCGAGCCGCGCGGCGAGGGACGCCTCGTCCCCGTCGGGGATCGGGATACGATGGAACGCGATGCCGGCGGCCGCATAGGCCCCGGTGAGATCGCCGAGCACGAGCCCCTTGCTGGCGAGGTCGGCGTCGTCCTGGAGCGACACGACGGCGCTCACGGCGTGCTCCCCGCGGAGCCAGGCGGCGTCTTCTGCGACGGGATACGGGCCGACGAGCAGCCCGGGGCGGATCACGGTGAGCGCCGGCCGGCCGCCGGGACGCGGCGGAGCAAAGGGGAGGCTCCAGCGCTCCTCCATCACCGCGCCAGCTACCACGGCTGCGGCGACCGGCGCCACGTCCTGTGCACGGGGACCCCCGGTGCGCTACCCTGCCGCGCCGATGCTCGAGGGCTTCGGCGGCCACGTCGTGGAGATGGCGGCCTGCGCCCTCGTGCTCGCGGGACCGCTGCCGTGGGCCGCGGCCCTCGCTCGTCGCGACCGCGGCTGGACGGCGGCGCTCGCCCTGCTCGTCACGTGGTCGGCGCTGGAGACGGCGGTCGCGATCGCGCTGGCCGCAGCCGGCGAGCTCACGCGGCCGGCCGCGCTCGCCACGGAGGGGGCCCTGGTGCTCGCCGGGCTCGCGGTGGTCGGACGGCCTCGCCTTCCCGAGGAAGTTCGGCCACACGCCCTTGCGCCTCCCCTGCTCGCTGTTGCCGGGCTCGTCGCGGCCGCGCTCCTCGTCCGGCTGGCCGCAACGCCGATCGTTGACTACGACTCCCTCGCGTATCACCTGCCGGCGATCGCCGCGTTCCTGCACGCGCGACGTCTGGTTCCACTCGCACAATTCCCCGCGCTCAGCCGCTATCCCTTCGGCTGGGAGGCGCTCGCGGCGCTCTTCGTCCTGCCGTTCGGCGAGGACTTTCTCGTTGCGCTCCCAAATCTGGTCGCGTGGACCATCTTCGGGATCGCGGTGCACGGCACCGCGCGCACGCTCGGCGCCCGCCGGACTCCGGCGGCCGCGGCGGCGCTCCTCGCCGCCACCACACCGCTCGTGCGCGGGCTCGTCGACACCCTACACGTGGACCTGGCGTTCGGCGCCTTCTTCCTGGCGGCGGTGGCACTGGCCGGCGCTGGACGCCCAATGCTCGCGGTCGCGGCCGCCGCGCTCATGCTCGGGGTCAAGACGTCGGGCGTACCTTACGCGGCCCTCGTCCTCGCGGCGCTCGCCTGCGCCGCGCGCCGGCCGCGGGACAGCGGCGCGGGCGACGTCGCCGTGGCGGCGATCGCGCTACTCGCCGGGGGGTTCTGGTACGTGCGCAACGCGCTCGAGACGGGCAACCCCTTCGCACCCGCGGAGCTGACGCTGGCCGGTCACGTCGTGCTGCCGGGCCCGAGGAGCTTCACGGAGCTTCGCCGGACCACGCTGCTGCACCTCTTCGATCCGACCCTGGGGGCGCACTGGCGCGTGCTCGGCACCGCGCTCTGGGGCCAGCTCGGGCTGCGCGGCCTCGCGCTCGCGCTCGCCGGTGCTGCCCTGCTGCGCCCCGCGGGCTCCCCGCCGCCGCGCAGTCGCTGTGCGGCAGCGACGCTCGCGATCGCCACGGCCGCGCTCTACTGGATGACGCCCTTCGGCGCCGACGACGGCCAAAACGGCTGGCGCATCACGCCGTGGATCGCGCAGGGGCTGCGCTACGCGCTCCCCGCGCTCGGCGCCCTCGCCGTCGCGGCCGGCCTCGGCGCGAGCACCGTCGAGCCGCAACACGACCGGGCCGTCGCGCTCGGCGCCAGCGGCCTTGCGCTGGCTGGGCTCACCAACTGGCCGCTGCTCGCCGCCGCCGGCGCGCTGCTCCCGGCCTGGGGCGCGCTGCGGATCGCGCCGCGCAGCGCCCTCGCACTCCTCGGCGTCCTCCTGCTCGGTGGGAGCCACCGGCTGCGCCTGGATCGGGACCGGGCGCGCGTCGCGGCCTCGGGCGGGCTCACCGCCTTCGTCGACGCGCACGTCGGGCGGGACGAGACCATCGGCTACCTCCTGAGCCACCGCAGCTACCTCCTGCAGGGCAGCCGGCCCGGGCGCCCCGTGGTCTACGTCGGCGAGCCGGCAACCGACCCCGTCGCCTGGGTCGCCGGCCTGCGCGGCCGCGGCATCGCCGTGCTCGCGGTGGGCCCGGTGCGTCCCGAGTGGCGCGCGCGGCCCGAGTGGCGCTGGCTCGCGGACGGGACGGCGCCGCTGGTGCGCGTGTTCGGCACCGATCCCGAGCGGGAGGTGGTGCTCTATCGGGTCATTTCACGGCCAGCGGATTGAGCGGCGAGCCGACGCCGCCGGTCACCCGGAGCGGAGGAGCCGTGAAGAGGAACTCCCACATCCCGTCGGCGGCACAGTCGGCGGCAAGCTCGTCGAGCGCGAACATCTCGCCCAGCGTGAGCCCCATGTCGCGGATCGCGAGCTGGTGCACCGGCAGCGGGACCTTCGGATCCTCGAACGGGATCACCTCGACCGCATACGTGTCGGTGGCGACGGCCGCGATCTCGCGCGCGTGCATCCATTCGACGCACGCGACGCCGAGCCCCGGCGAGCGGCGCACGAACCCTTCGCGGTCGCCGTCGGCGGTGAACACCGCGAGGTGCCCCGTCCGCACGAGGAGCACGTCGCCGCGCCCGACGCGCACGCCCGCGGCGCGCTCGGCGGCCTCGAGGTCGGCGGGCGCGATCGCGTCGCCCGGAGCGAGCCGAGCCACGCCGCGCAGGCGCGCGACGTCGAGCAGCACGCCGCGGGAGACGATCCCCGCGGCGAGCTTGTCGATCGAGTTCCGGGCCGCTCCGGCGGCCGTGACCGTGGACGCCGGATGGCCGTTGTAGAGCTGCCCGCCGTAGTAGACGTGCGCGAGCGCGTCCCACTGCGTGGCGCACTGGAGCGGCATCGTGACGACGTCGTCGTTGTAGCGGAAGCCCTCGGGGTCGTGCGGGATGCCGCCGCCGATCGCGCTCATGAGGTGGATCGGGTTGAAGCGGCCGCCGGTGCCGATCTGCGGGCCGTCGGCGCCGAGCGGGAGGCCGAGACTGAAGACCTGCCCGCGGCGCACGCAGGCCGCGGCCCGGCGCACGACGTCGGGCGTGATGAAGTTCACGGTGCCGCGCTCGTCGTCGGCGCCCCAGCGCCCCCAGTTGGACACCCTGGCGGCCAGCTCGCGCAGCGTGCTCATAGCGTCCTCGCCTACGCCGAGCGGCCGGCGATTGGCAAGCCCGCGGAGCGTGTGTTAGCGCACGGGCATGGCCGCGCCCGCCCCGAACGCGAGCGACTTCGTCTCGCTGTACGCCTTCGAGCGCCCCGCTCCGGCGCTGCCGCCGGACGCGTTCGTCGAGGAGCTGAAGGCGCTCGTGCGCGCGCACGCCGTCGACCCCGGGCTGGCGGAAGCGCTGCGCTACGGCCGCGCCGACCCCGACGGGCTGCGCCGCTGGATCAAGGACTACTGGCAGTTCATCCGCCGCGACGCGCAGGGCACCGCCGCGACGATCGCCCGCTGCCGCCGCCGCGGCCTCTTCATCGCCCTCTCCCCCATCCTCAACCGCAAGACCGGCTTCCACCAGCTCACCCGCCCGCCGCGTGAGCTCTACCTGCGGTTCGCGGCCGCCTTCGGCATCGGCGAGGCCGAGCTCGAGGCGCATCTCGCCTGCCCCGAGACCATGCAGGCCACCTGCGCGCGCCTCCACTTCCAGTTCTCGAGCTTCGAGGAGGGGTTCGTCGCCGGCATGCTCGGCAGCGAAGGTGCGCTGCTCGACGTCGTGCGCGACGAGCGGCCGTGGCTCTGCCAGCGCGGCATGGCCGAGTACGTGAAGCGCGCCTGGCGGCTCGACGACGAGGCGGTCGCGTACTGGCGGGCCTACGAGGACTTCCGCGGCTTCGTCACCGAGCCCGTGTGGGACCTCGTGCGCGAGCTGGCGGTCGACGGGGCGGTGCAGGCGTGGCTGCGTACGGCGCTCCACCACTGGCTGCTGCTCTACCAGAACATGCGCCGGGCCTGGAGCGAGATCGCAACCGGGCGCTACCCGCTCCCGGACTTCGTCTGGCCGCCGCCCGGCCGCCGCTTCCCGCCGGATGCCGAGCAGACGCACGCCGACCTCGAGGAGGAGCTGGGCGAGTTCTGCTGCGCGCTCCCGCGGCCGGCGGAGACGGCCTTCGGGCTGCTCGTCTCCGGCCGCGCCTCGCTCGAGGCGGCGAAGGAGCTCGTGCGCGACTTCATCCACCTCGACGCAACTCGCCCGATCGCGGGACAGCTCTCGCGGCTCGACGACGGCCCGGCGCTGCGCGCCATCGCGCAGGCCTTCGCCACCGAGTCGGGCGGCTACCTCACCCGCAACCACATGGAGATCTGGGCCGACTTCGCCGAGCGCGCATTCGGCATCGGCCGCGCCGAGATGCTCGCGTGGCTGCCGCCCACCGAGACGATCGGCAGCCGCTACGTCACTTCCTGGTTCCTCGTCCACGGGCTGCCCGAGGAGGCGGTCGCCGCGTTTCACCTGGGACCGCCGACCCGATTCCGCGAGCGGCTCGGCAAGGGCGCGATGGGCCTCGGCCAGGGCGGGGTGTCGGGCGAGGGGCTGCTCGAGACGCGCCCGGGACGCGACCCGCTCGCCGCGGCCTTCGAGCGGCTCGGCGTCGATCCCGACCTCTGCGAGTACTTCTTCCGCCTCCATCGCGAGATCGAGCCGTTCGAGCAGGACGAGGGCTGGGCCTACGTGCCGACGGTCGTCACCACGGCCGTCGAGCGCCGGCGCTTCAAGCGCGCGTACATGACCAAGATCCTTTCCGAGCGCCGCAAGGACGAGGGGCTGCTCGCGCGCATGAAACGGCTCTCGGGGGCGGGGGGCGCCGGGGGGCTCAACTCGACTTGACGAAGCGGGGGCCCCGAGGTGAGCGAGCTTCTGTCGCACCTGGCGACGGCGCACCGCGTGAGCGCATCGACGCAGAACCAGGCGCTGACGTCTATCGGGATGGGAAGTTGCTCGTGAAGTGGAACCTCGATGATCGCGTGTCGATGAAGGGGTCCGCGACGGCACGAGTTCTCCAGCTCATCGCCGCCTTGGAGAAGGAAGGGGAGTTATGAAGATCCGCCGAGCCACTGCGAATAATCGAAAGGCGCAGCTTGAGCTGACCGTGCGCTCGGGCAAGGTCTTTCCAGTGCCGTACGCGAAGCTCCACCCGCGCCCAACCGCGAAGAACCGGATTCGCGACGTCTATGTCGACAAGGAACTCGCGCGCGAAGCCGTGACGTATGTCCTTGAATCCGGTGACGAGGGTTCCGTACACATCGACCATGCCCTGGAGTACAACGAGGACCCCAGTTACCTCGCCGAACTGTTGATTCACAAGCTCACCGTGGAAGCCGCACGGCGGGTTGGTAAGTCAGGACTCAGTCGTCGCGAACTCGCGCGGCGCCTAGGGACGTCGGTCCCTCAGTTGTATCGCTTGCTCGATCCAGCCAACACGCGGAAAAATCTCGGCCAAATGGTCAGCCTCCTCCATCTCCTCGACTGCGATGTGGAATTCGTCGTCAATCCCCGACGCGCCGCCTAACCCGCGGCTGGAGTGGCCCGCGGTCCGTACCGGGCCGTTGCGCCGCCGGGTCGCATGCAACGGAGGGAGCACGACGGCGGCACTCAGCCGCCGTGTCGTTAGGCAGATTCAGCCGGCGGCAACCCGCACGTCGACTCGCGGGTCGCTTGCGAAGCGCCGGCGGCGGGTTATACTATTGGTATGAAGACCGCCGTATCCCTGCCGGATGCCATCTTTCGAGAGGCCGAGCGCCAAGCGCGTCGAACGAGGAAGTCCCGCAGTCAGCTGTATGCGGAGGCATTGTCGGAATATCTCGCCCGCCATGCACCCGACGAGGTGACGGAGGCGATGAACGGTGTCGTGGATCGGCTGAAGCAGCCGACCGATCCCTTCGTGTCGGCCGCTGCGCGCCGCGTCTTGGAGCGGAGTGAGTGGTAGAGGTCGCGCAGGGCGAGACGTGGTGGGCAGACCTGCCCGCACCGACCGGCTCCGGTCCAGGGTTTCGGCGGCCTGTCGTGGTCGTTCAGGGCGACGCATTGAATCGCAGCAGGATCGGCACGGTCGTCTGCGTGCCGTTGACCAGCAACCTCGCCTGGGCCGAGGCTCCCGGTAACGTGCTCTTGCCTTCGAAGCTCACGGGCCTTCCCAAAGACTCCGTCGCCAACGCGTCCCAGATCATCGCGTTGGACCGGCAATGCCTGAGTGGGCGGGTCGGGAAGTTGCCCGTCAAGAAGCTCGCGCTCGTGATGAGCGGCATCGATGTGGTTCTGGGGAGATGAACCGCCCAACACGGCGCTGCAGCAGACCGGCTTCGCCGGCGGCTGAGCGCCCGATCGTTAGAAGGCTCAACGGGTAGTCGGTCCCGTCGGCGAACCGCCGCGGCGGACGGCGCACGCGATCGGGTCCGTGCTGGTAGTGGTCGAGGCGCAGCGCCTTGTTGCAGGTGTAGCCCTGGGACGCGGGGTCGCCGCGGATGCCCGCCGTCTACCGCTCGGGCCACCCAGCCGCCACTGCTTCACGAAAATACCTCCTGCGCGCCCGCGCGCTGAGTCCAGGTGTTTGTGGGATCCGACGCGCGAAAGCGAGAAGCTCCTCGTCGCCAACGGGCGCACCGGCTTCGTCGTGGGCGACGCGCTCACCGCCTCCGATCTGAAGCTCCACTGGGTCGTGGCGATCGATCCTCCCGGGCGACGAGGGCCTACGGCGACGCCCGGACCCCGACCAGCGCCTCGGCCGCGCGCGCGAACGCGGCGGCATCCGGATAGCGCCAGGCATGCAGGAGCCGCGTCGCGCCCGCCGCGGCGAAGGCCCGCACGCGGTCGGCGGCCGCGGCGCGGTCGTCGAGGGGAAGCGTCGTCAGCACCACCACCTCCGGCGAGGGCTTCCCGGCCGCGGCCGCCCGCGCCCGCAGCTCGGCCACCGGCTCTTTGAGCGCCGCCGGGTCGCGCACCATCGGCATCCAGCCGTCGCCGTAGCGCACGGCGCGGCGGAGCGCGTGCGGCGCGCTTCCGCCGACGAAGACCGGCGGACGCGGCGGCCGCGGCAGGAAGAGGAAGCGCTGGCCGTTCGCCTCCACCTCGTCGGCCGCGAAGCAGCGCGCGAGGAACGCGAGCGTCGCGTCGGCGAGCGCGCCGCGGCGCTCCCAGGGCACGCCGAGCGCGCGGAACTCGGCGCGCATCCAGCCGACGCCGACGCCGAGCAGCAGGCGCCCGCCCGACAGCTCCTGGATGCTCGCGATCCACTTGGCCGTCGGCAGGGCGGGACGGTACGGCAGCACGAGCGCGCCGGCTCCGAGCCCGATGCGCGTGGTGAGGCCGGCGAGGAAGGCGAGCGTCGCGAGCTGATCCAGATAGCGTCCGCCAGAGCCCTCGGCCTCGTCGAGCGGGATCGCCAAGTGGTCCGGCACCCAGAGGTCGTCGAGGCCCGCTGCCTCGGCCGCGCGCGCGCAGGCGACCAGCGTGTCGCGCGTCGCCTGCGGCCCCATGCTGCGGAGCAGCAGCCCGAGCTTCACCATCGCCGGCAGGATGCCGGCAAATCCGCCGGCGCTCAATGCGGGCCCCGTTGCCGCCGCACATCCCGCCGGCTAGAAGCGCGCCATGGCGTGCGTCGGCACGGTGGTCGAGATCTGGCGCTATCCGGTCAAGTCCATGGCGGGCGAGCGGCTCGCCCGCGCACACCTGGGCGAGCGCGGGCTTCCGGGAGACCGCGGCTGGGCGGTGCGCGACGAGGTCGCGGGCGAGATCCGCGGCGCGAAAAGGCTGCCGTCGCTGCTCCTCTGCCAGGCGCGCTACCTCGAGGAGCCCGTGGAGGAGCGCGTGCCGGCGGCCGAGGTCACGTTCCCCGACGGCGCGCGGGTGCCGACGGACCGGCCGGAGGCGGCCGCGCGGCTCGGCGCCCTGCTCGGCCGCCGCGTGAGCCTCTGGCCCCTGCGTCCGCCGACCGACCGCGAGCACTACCGGCGGGCGGCCCCGGACGACCCCGATCTCGAGCGCGAGCTGCGACAGCTCTTCGGCCGCCTCCCCGACGAGCCGCTGCCCGAGCTCGGCGTCTTCCCCGCCGAGCTGTTCGAGTACACGTCGATCCCCGGGACGTACTTCGATGCGCTGCCGGTGCACGTGCTCACCACCGCCACGCTGCGCGCGCTCGCGAAGCAGGCGCCGAGCTCACGTTTCGACGTGCGCCGCTTCCGCCCGAACGTGCTCGTCGACGTGGAGGGCGACGGCCTCGCCGAGGCCGCCTGGCACGGCGGCACGCTGCGTCTCGGCGGTGCGGCCGTCCGCGTGGAGATGGGAACCCCCCGCTGCGTGATGACCACCCTGCCGCAGGCGGATCTCGCCAAGGACCCCGCCGTCCTGCGCACCATCGTCCGGCACGCGCGCGGCGACGTCGGCGTGTACGGGCAGGTCGTCGCGGCCGGCCCGGTCGCGGTCGGGGATCCCGTCGCGCTCGACTGACGGTGCAGCCGGGTCGCGCCAGCGCCACCGCCGAAGGCGCCGCCTTGCTGCGGGCGGCGCACCAGCTCTTCGACGAGCCCCGCATCCTCGATGACCCCGTCGTGCTGCCGCTTCTCGGCCCCGACGCGGCGGCCCTGGTGCAGGCCAACCGCGAGGCGCTCGAGTCGCCCGTCCGCCGGCGGCTGCGCGCGGCGATCGTGCTCCGCAGCCGCTTCGCCGAGGACTGCCTCCTCGAAGCGGTCGGCCGCGGCGTACGGCAGTACGTGATCCTCGGCGCCGGCCTCGACTCGTTCGCGTACCGCAATCCCTGCACACCCGACGCGCTTCGCGTCTACGAGGTCGATCACCCCGACACGCAGGCGCGCAAGCGCGAGCGCCTGCACGCGGCTGGCATCGCGCTCCCCGTCGCGCTCACCTTCGTGCCCGCCGACCTGGAGCGCGAGCCGCCCGCCGCCGCGCTGGCGCGCAACGGCTTCGATCCGGCGCTCCCGACGTTCGTGTCCTGGCTCGGGGTCACGGTTTACCTCGGGCGCGACGCGGTGCTCGACACGCTCAGCTGGGCGGCGGGGCTCGCGCCGGGCAGCGAGATCGTCTTCTCCTACGTCGCCGAGCCGGCGAGCCTGGGCGCAGCCGAGCGTGCCGCGCTGGACGCGCTCGCCCGGCGGACAGCCGAGGCCGGCGAGCCGTGGCGGACATTCTTCGCGCCCGCGGCGCTCGCCCGCGAGCTCGGCCGCCTCGGCTTCACCGACGTCGACGACCTGGGGCCCGCCCAGGCCTTCGCGCGCTACTTCCGCGACCGCCGCGACGGTCTGCGGCCGGGAGGCGCCGCGCACCTGATGCGGGCGCGTCTGCCGATCGACCTGGAGGGCTCATGGAAGCGATGATGTGGAAGGACATGTTTCACCTCGGCCTGCCGGTGGCCGAGAAGGTTCTGCGACCGATCGTGGTGTATCTCTTCCTGGTAATCAGCCTGCGGCTCGCCGGCAAGCGTGAGCTGGCGCAGCTCAACCCGTTCGATTTGGTCGTGCTCCTCACGCTGTCGAACACGGTCCAGAACGCGATCATCGGCGACGACAACTCGGTCACCGGCGGCCTCGTCGGCGCCGCGACGCTGCTGCTCGTCAACTACACGGTGGTCCGGTTCCTCTATGGGCACGAGCAGCTCGACCGCCTGGTCGAAGGCGAGGCCGACGTGCTGGTCAGCGACGGCCAAGTGCACATGGAGCGGCTCGAGAAGGAGCTGATCACGCTGCCCGAGCTGGAGGCGGCTGCGCGCAAGCAGGGGCTCGCCTCGATGGCCGAGGTGGAGCGGGCGGTCCTCGAGCCCGGTGGCGCGATCTCCTTCGTCGCGAAGCGACCGACGCCCGAGGCGGCCCGTCACGAGGCGGTGCTCGCGCGCCTCGACGAGCTGGCACGCCAGCTCGCCGCCCTGCGATCGCCCGTGACCCCGTAGCGCCGCGTCGACGGCGTCCCATTGACTGCCGCCGCGCGGTCCGGATGATGGCGGCGCCCGTATGCGGTGGCGGTGGGGGGTGCTCCTCGCGGCGCCGCTCGCCGTCGCGACGGCGGGCGGGTCGCGACGCGAGAACGTGCACCGGCCGGGCGCCGACTGCGGCGTCTGCCACACCGCGGGGCGAGGCGCGCTCGAGCAGGACCCGGCCGGGGCGCGCGGCCTCGTCGCGCCCGACCTCGATGCCCGGTGCACCGGCTGCCACGACGACGAGGGGCCGTCGCACGGAACGGGGATCCGGCCGCAAAGGCCGGTCCCCGACGCGTTGCCCCTCTCCGCCGACGGACTGATCACCTGCGCCACCTGCCACTTCGTCCACGGCGAGCGGGATTCCTTCAGCTACTTCGAGCGCATCGACAACTCGCGCGGCGCGCTCTGCCTCACGTGTCACGCGCTGTCGGAGCTGCAATGAGGGCCCCCGGGGGAGGTTGAGCGAATGGGACGTCTCGGTCTGCTGCACCGTCACCCCGTCCACCGCAGCCGCCAGCTACGCTGGGTGGTCCCGCTCGTCGGGCTCCTCCTGCTCGCCGGTCTGGCCGCGCTCGCCGTCCAGTACCGGGTCGGCGATCGCGCCATCGGCACGGAATTCTTTCGCGCGCACAAGACGATCCACCGCACGGGCGAGCTGCTGCGCCGGGGCACGATGATCGCCGGCGTGCTGCTCCTGGCGCTCGCGGCGGCGATCACGCTCGCGGCGTTGCGATTCACGCGCCGGATCGTTTGTCCCGTCCACGCGCTCCATCGCGCGCTCGACGCGCTGGCGGCCGGCGAGCTCGGCGTGCGCGTGGCGCTGCACCGCACCGACGAGTTCCACGAGGTCGGCGAGGCGCTCAACCGCCTGGTGGACGAGCTCGCCACGACGCTCGCGACGGTGCACGCCCTGGTCGATCGCGTCGCGGCGCTGAGCGAGGCCGGCGATCCGGCCGGCGCCGGCGAGGTGCGGCGGCTCATCGGCGAGCTGGACCGCACGATGGACTTCTTCCGGCTGGAGCCGCGGCGCACGATCGACGAGGACGGCGAGTGAGATGCGCCGCCTGCTGCTGCTCGTCGCCTCGCTGCCCGCGGCGGCCGGCGCGGCGCCGACCGGACTCAACCAGATCCCGACCACCGACCTGGTACCCGCCGGCCAGTTGAGCCTCCAGCTCCAGAACGGCAACACCGAGGTGAGCGGGCCCTCCTCCGTCCTGCACCAGCCGCAGCTCGTGCCGCAGAGCGAATTCGGGCTCCCGTGGAACCTGGAGGCGGGGCTCGACGTGGCCCCCTCCGATCCACCCCACGACTACCGCCCCGTACTCAACCTCAAGTGGAGCCCCGTGCACGAGGACTATCGGATCCCGGCCGTCGCCGTCGGCGCGATGCAGCTCGGCGCGGGGTTCACGCCGAGCTATTTCCTGGTGGCGAGCAAGACGCTCAACTACAACCAGCTCCAGTACCAGAAATTCCGCGCCCACCACCGCAACATCAAGCTGCGCGGCATCCGGGTGCACACCGGCATCCTCCGCACCGGCAATGCGTGGCGGGCGCTCGTGGGCACCGACGTCGAGGTGAGCGACCGCGTCGTGTTCTACGGGGACTGGATCTCCGGGCAGCAGAACGCGGTCGCCATCGGCGGGGTGCTCGTGCTCGGCCAGCACGACAGCGTGCAGGCGTCGCTCCTGCGGGCGAACGGTCAGGACCGGCTGAGCGGGGTGCTGGTGGCGGTCACGCACACGTTCGATCTGGCCCATCCCCTGGAATGGTGACGCGGAGCCCCGCCGCGTAGCGGTTGACCCCGCGGGCGGAGCGCGAGGATAACCGCTGCAGTGGAGCGTCCCGCCGGCCGACGGTTCCCGATCACGCCCGCGCTACGGCTCGTGTTCGCCGCCGTGCTCGGCGTGATCATCGGGACCGCGCTGGTGTCGTACCGCAACACCCGGCAGATGGCCCTGTCGAGCCGTGGCGTGGTGCGCACCCACGAGGCGCTCGCGCAGCTCTCGGGGCTGCTGTCGGCGATCCAGGAGGCCGAGACCAGCGAGCGCGGGTACGTCCTCACCGGAGACCGGACCTACCTCGAGCCCTATCTGGCGGCCCGGGCGTCGCTGCGGGCGAAGCTCGACCGCCTGGCACACCTCACCGCCGACAACCCGCGCCAGCGGCGGCTGGTGGAGCAGCTCGGCGCGCGCGTGGGGGCACGGCTGCGCCTGCTGCCCAGGGCGATCCGTCTCGTCAAGAACGGGCGCCGCGAGGCCGCGCGCGTCCTGGCGGCGAGCGACGCCGATCGCCGCGCGATGGACGCGGTGCGCGAGACCGCCGCGCGCATGCAGCGCAACGAGCGCAGCCTGCTGCAACAGCGGGCGCGGACCGCGGCGGCGATGACGCGGACGGCTACCACGACCTTCACGGTCGCCGCCGCGCTGGCGATCCTGCTGATCGCCGCCATGTACCACCTGCTCACCCGGTTCGTGGCCGCACGGGATCGGGCGGACGTCGAGCGCACGCGGTTGCTCGCGCGCGAGCAGGCCGCGCGCGCGTTCGCCGAGGTCGCCGCCGCCGCCCAGGGGCAGAGCGAGGAGCGCTACCGCTCGCTCGTGGCGGCGACGTCGTCGGTGGTGTGGACGAGCGATCCGTCGGGCGCCTTCGTCGTCCCGCAGCCGTCCTGGGAAGCCTATACCGGCCAGCCCTGGCGGGAGCACCGCGGCTGGGGCTGGCTTGCGAGCCTCCACCCCGACGACCGGGCACGCGTGAAGGCGGAGGTGATCCGCGCCACCGCGGCGCGGGCCGTCTACGAGGTCGAGGCGCGGCTTTGGCAGGCCGCGACCCACCGCCACCGGCACACCGTCTCGCGCGCCGTCCCCGTGCTCGCTCCCGACGGCGCGGTGCGCGAATGGATCGGGACGATCGCCGACGTCGACGAGCGGCGGCGCGCGGAGGAGGCGCTGCGGGAGAGCGAGGCGCGGTTCCGGAGCATGGCCGACGCGGCCCCGGTGATGATCTGGATGGCCGGCCTCGACAAGGGTTGCACCTACCTCAACGCCTCGTGGCTCGCCTTCACCGGCCGCTCGTTCGCGGAGGAGGCGGGCGACGGCTGGACCGCCGGCGTGCATCCCGACGACCTGCCCGGCTACCTCACCACCTACCGCGAGGCGTTCGACGCCCGCCGGCCCTTCCGCGCGGAGTACCGCCTGCGCCGTGCCGACGGCGCCTACCGCTGGCTCCTCGACACCGGCACCCCGCGCCTCGACGGCGACGGGCGGTTCGTCGGCTTCATCGGCTCGTGCATCGACATCACCGAGCGCAAGGCGGCGGAGGCGGAGCGCGAGAGCCTGCTCGCCACCGCCGAGCGGATGCGCGCGGAGGCCGAGGCGGCGAGTCGCGCCAAGGACGCGTTCCTCGCCACGGTCTCGCACGAGCTGCGCACGCCGCTCTCCCCGGTGCTCCTCTGGGCGCGCATGCTGCGCGAGGGTAAGCTCGACGGCGAGGACGCCGGGCACGCGCTGGCGGTGATCGAGCAGTGCGCCAAGACCCTGGCCAAGCTGATCGACGACCTCCTCGACATGTCGCGCATCATCGCCGGGAAGCTGCGCATCGAGCCGCGTCCCGTCCGCCTCGCGCCCGTGATCCACGCCGCGGTCGACGTCGTGCGGCCGGCGGCCGAGGCCAAGGGCGTCGACGTCGAGGTCGCGCTCGACGGCGAGGCGGCCGCCGTGTCGGGCGATCCCGAGCGCCTCCAGCAGATCGTCTGGAACCTGGTGTCGAACGCCGTCAAGTTCACGCCCCGGGGGGGGCGCGTACAGGTCGCCCTCGGGCGGGTCGACTCGCACGTCGAGATCGCCGTGCGCGACACGGGCGAGGGCATGGCCCCCGAGTTCCTCGCGCGCGCCTTCGACCGCTTCGAGCAGGCCGACGCCCGCCCCGGCCGCCGCCGCGGGGGGCTCGGCCTCGGGCTCGCCATCGTCCGCCACCTGGTCGAGCTGCACGGCGGCGCGGTGCGCGCCCACAGCGACGGTCCGGGACGCGGTGCCGTGTTCACGGTCGAGCTTCCTCTCCTCGTGGTCGCGCCCGCAGGAGCCGATCCGCAGCGCCGGCGCGCAGCCGGGGCGCGCGCGGGCGACGGCCGCGTCCCTACCGCCCTCGACGGCCTGCGCATCCTGGTCGTCGACGACGAGGCCGAGACGACCGAGGTCGTGAGCCGGCTGCTCGCCACCTGCGGCGCCGAGGTGCGGGCGGCGACGTCGGCGGCGCAGGCGCGCGACATCTTCGAACACTGGACGCCCGACCTCCTGCTGAGCGACGTCGGGATGCCCGAGGAGGACGGCTACAGTCTGATCGGGCGGCTGCGCGCGCAACGGACGGAGCGCGCGCGCATTCCCGCCATCGCGCTCACGGCGTACGCCGGTGTCGAGGACCGCATTCGTCTCCTCTCCTCGGGCTTCCAGGCGCACGTCGTCAAGCCCGTCGAGCCCGACGAGCTCATCGCCGTGATCGCGAGCGTCGCGCGCTATACGGCCAAGCCCTGATCGGCACACCCGAGGGCCGCGGCGGCGCGGCCCACCTCCGCCGCGACGCGCGGGGGGAGACGCCACGCCCGCGCGCGCAGCGCGCGCCGCAGGCACGTGGCGTCGATGTCCAAGGCTTCGCAGATCCGCTCGAAGGAGAAGATCCAGCGGCGGTCGCGGCTTTCGATCCAGCGGCGGGCCTCTCGCAGCTCTCGCGGGCCGCGCCGGTAGCCGCGATCGTAGACCATCATCGTGTGGACGGCATCTTCCAAGATCGCCGCCATCAGACGGCGCTCGCCGCTGTCCCGCGTCCGGTGGACCACGCGGCCGAAGAACTGCGTGGGCAGCATGGTCTCGGGCTCGAACAGGCGCTCGAACCTCTCGTCCTTCAGCATCCAGTCCCGGTCCCTCATGGGGGCCTCCCTTCGGCTGGGCGCGCGCCTCGGGACCGCTCGGCGGCGCGCGCCTCGGCGGGTGGAGTGCTGCCCTCGTCGAGCACCCTCCGTGCCAGACGTCCCGACGCGCCCGTGGCGCGCGGGCTGCCTCCCCGATGGTGTAAGGATTACAGCGCGTGTAGGTCCTTCCAGCGCCGAGGTCGATTCGCGGCGGCGGTGCAAGCGCCGGTGCGGCGCGGCACGGCACGATGGTTGCTGCCAGCGCGCTCATGCCGATCGACTGGGCCCTGGCGCTCCTGGCGGTCGCCGTCGTCGCGGCCGTCGTCGGGCTCCGCGGGACCGTCGGCGTCTCCACCGAGATCGCCTGGCTGTTCGCGGTGATCGCGGTGGTGCTGCTCGTCGTGAGCCTGGTGAGCGCGGTGTTCGACCAGCGGTTCGGGACCGCGCCGCGCTGATGCCGCAGGTCAGGACGAGCGATAGCGGTTGAGCTTGTTGTAGAGGGTCTTGAGACTGATGCCGAGGACGCTCGCGGCGCGCTCCTTGTCGCCGCCGTAGGTATCCAGGGTGGCGAGGATCACGCGCCGCTCGACGTCGCGCAGCGGCACACCGACGCGGACCTGGAGCGCGCAGCCGTCCGCAGCGGCCACGCCTCCGGCACCGTCGGCGGCGAGCGGCAGGCAGCCGATGCCGATCTCCTCGTCGGCGAGGATGTAGGCCCGCTGGACGGCGTTGGCCAGCTCGCGCACGTTGCCGGGCCACGCGTGGCCGCGGAGCCGGTCGAGGGCGGTACGGGTGAAGCGCTTGGCGGTGTCGCCGGCCTCGTTGAGCCGCGCGAGGAAGTGCTCGGCGAGCAGGACGACGTCGTCGCCGCGCTCACGCAGCGGCGGCACCCGGATGGGGAACACGTTCAGCCGATAGAGCAGATCCTCGCGCAGCTTCCCGTCGGCGACCGCGGCCGCGGGATCGCGGTTGGTCGCGGCGATCAGGCGCACCTGGATCGGCACCTCGCGTTCGCCGCCGACCCGTACCAACGTCCCGGCCTCGAGGACACGCAGGAGTCGCGCCTGCAGCTCGAGCGGCATCTCCGCGACCTCGTCGAGAAACAGCGTGCCCCCCGTGGCGCGCTCGAAGACGCCCCGGTGCATCTGCTCGGCGCCCGTGAAGCTGCCGCGCTCGTGGCCGAAGAGCTCGCTCTCGACGAGCTGCGGGGACACCGCCGCGCAGTTGACGGCGACGAAGGGTTGTTTCCGCCGGCGGCTGAGCCGATGCACGGTCGCGGCCACCAGCTCCTTGCCCGTCCCGCTCTCGCCCTGCACGAGGACGGTCGCGTCGGTGGCTGCGACGCGCGCGATCAGGTCGTAGACCGCCTGCATCGCGCGCGACATCCCCACCAGCTCCCCGAAGTGCCCGAGGCCGCGCAGCTTGCCGCGCAGCGCGTCGATCTCCTCGCGCAGCTCGAGCCGCCGGGCGACGTTGCCGAGGACGGAGCGCAGCCGCGCGACGTCGATCGGCTTGGTGAGGTAGTCCGCGGCCCCGCGCCGCAGCGCTTCCACGGCGGAGTCGACCGTCGCGTTGCCCGTGAGCAGCACCACCTCGGGCGCGCCGGCGGCGTCGCCCAGCAGCTCGAGCCCGTCGCCGTCGGGGAGGCTCAGGTCGACGAGCGCCAAGTCGGGGGTGCGCTCCGCGATCCGTGCGCGCGCCTCGGCCAAGGTGACGGCGGTCTCGACGGCGAAGCCCTGATCGGCGACGAGCGCGGCGAGCGCGTGGAGGAAGGTCGGGTCGTCGTCGACGAGGAGCACGAGCGGCCCACACGGTCGTGGCGCGAGCGGCTCGGCCCGCCGTTGCCTCGTGGGCGCCGTGACCGCGGCGCGACGAGGCGCATCCGCGAGCGCCTCCGGGGTGATGGAGAGTTGTTCCGGCGAGGTTGCCTTCACGATCCGCCTCCCTGCGGCGATGCTTAGAGCGGTTCGTGCGCGATGGGAAGCCCCCTCGCCGGGGGCGCTGCGTCAGGCCGCGCGGTCCCAGCCGATCTTGCCGGACACCGGCTCGGGCGCGGCGCCCTCCGGTCGGCGGCGCACGAGCCGGCTCACTCCCCGCGCCGCGTCGCGCACGGAGCGCACCAGCAGGCCGAGCACGCCGAGCCCCACGAAGCCGGCCGTGACCGGAACCGCGACCACCGATCCGACGACGAACGCCACGGTGAGCCCCGACGATCCGAGCCCTTCGTGCAGCTCGTCCTCCCAGCCCTCGACCTCACGCGCCTCCCGATCTTCCGCCTCGGGCACCATCCGCAACCTCCACGACGGCGTCTTGCGGCTTGCCGTCTAGCACGACGAGGCGCGGCCCTCCATCGCGCACTGCGGCATGAAAACGCCGTCAACCGCACGCCCGAACGGTCAGGGCGAGCCGCCCCTGGGACAGCCGCCGGGCGCGCACCTCGACCGGGATGGCTCGTCGACGAACGTCCCTACTTCCCGAACCGGTTGAGCGTCTGGATGTCGAAGAGCTGATCGACCCGGAGCGGCACCCGGCGGTCGAACAGCGAGTCCGGGCCCGAGCGCAGGCCGGCGAGCGTCGCGCGGTCGAGCTTCACCGCCTCCGCGCACTGCCACGCCTCCTGTGAGCTCCACACCCACTCGACGTCCGGACTCCCCTCCCGCCGCGCGGGCGTGTTGAGGTAGCCCTCGACCTGGTAGGTGTTCAGCAGCTCGTCCTTCCACGAGAACTTCCGGTTCCACGCGCCGATCCACGAGTTCATGTCGATCCACAGCTCGAGCCGGCCATACAGGTAGTACTTGTCCCGCGGGACGGCGTTGACGACCATGAACTTGGTTTTGGTCAGCACCGCGTTCGCGGGCGCCCACGCGAGCCCCTTCCAGCCGGGGACCTGGTAGCCGGCCGCCGGGCGGTGCTTGGCCCAGATGTCGCGCCACCCGCCGCTCTCGCTCCACTGCGGCGGCCCGCCCTCGCCCTTGATCGAGTCGGCGTCGGCGAGCCGGAAGCCCTCGCGCACGCCGACCGTGGTCCACACGAAGTCCTCGGGCTTCCCCTCGAAGAAGTTGCCGTCGTCCTGGCTCAGGTCCGAGCCGAGGAACCCGTCCGAGCGGTTCGACGGGCTCACCGCCCGCACCCGGCGCAGCGCGGGCACATAGGTCCACACCGAGTCGCGCCGCTTGGGATCCCGGAAGCGATAGGTGAGCGCGGCCGTGCCCTGGAGGTCGGCGGGCGTGGTCGCCACCGCCAGCGACTGCCAGGAGAAGTTCTCCGGGTTCGGGAATCGGTACTTCGGATTTTGGTTCTCGTAATACGCGAAGCTCACGTCTTGCATCGACTCGCGGTCGACGCCGTGCGGCCGGGTCCACACCAGCAGCGCCAGATAGTGGTAGCTCCCCGTGTTCCAGTAGTCGTGGATCGCGTTCCACTCGGCCTCGAGCCCGGCCTGCGGGTCGCTCGGGTCGATCTTCGGGAAGGGAAGCCCGTAGACGTACGCCGGCTGCTGGTGCGTGCTCTTCTCGAGGATCGTGCCGCTCTCCGGGTCGAGCTCGTAGCGGCCGGCGTTCTCGCGCGTCGAGTCCTCGAACGACCGGTCCCAGTGGATGATCGCGGGTGGCCAGGAGGCCACGGGGTTCTGGTACTCGTCGTTCTGGTAGTGCTTGAGCACCTCGGGCGGCAGCAGGTCCTTTGCCTTCTCCGCGTTCGACGCGCCGAGCGTGTCCCCCACCCGCAGCCCGGGCGCCACCTCCGTGCCCGGCGGATCGTAGAGCTTGGGGTCGGGCGGCCACGGATGGTCGATCGGCGGCAGCTCGGCCGCGGCGGCGGCACCGGCGAGCACGAGCGCACAGAGCAGGATGGTTCGACGCCGCATGTCAGCGTCGCGGCAGCTCCGCCTCGGCGGTGCCGAGGGCGGTCACCTCGTCGCGATGGTTGACGCACTCGATCTTGCAGCGGACGTAGGCCTTGCCGTCGCGCTCGAACTTGTCGGTCACCTCGCCCCGGCACCAGCTCACGTCGCCCATGTAGTTGAACTTCCGGTACTGCACGTCGATCATCGCGAGGAAGCCGTCGTCGCCGATCCAGTCGGTCACGACCTGAATGAGCCACGAGCAGCGCTCCGGGCCGAGGTCGTACGCGCCGGGCAGCCCGAGAAGCCGCTGCGTGAAGGCGTTGTCCCAGTGCACGCGCTGCGGCGGCTCGGGCACGCCCTGCTCGTTCGGGATCATCAGCGCGGGGTGCTTGGCATAGAGGTTCGCGGCGACCTTGTTGCCGACGAGATAGATGCCGAAGTACGACTCGAAGGCGATCTCCGCCGTGGGCGTGAGCGGACCCTTGATGAGCGGCCCGAGCCGATCGCCCACGCGCACGTCGTCCCACCATCGCTCCGCCGTCCGCCGCTCGCGCCGGTACTCGTCCATGAAGCGGGCGATGTCCTCGGGCGTCCACTGCGCCAGCGCGACGTCGCCGTACTTCTTCTTCTCCGCCGTCTTCTGGCGCTCGATGCGGATCCAGGTGTCGTTGCGCACCCCGATCTTCTCGTCGCGCTGGTTCCAGTACACGGCCTCGTAGGTCTGGTAGAGCGAGCGGCCCCCGCCGAAGGTGCTCGGGCGCTCGACGACCTCCTTCAGATAGCACTTGTGCGCGACGCGATCGCCGAGCCGCACCGGTCGCTCCCACTCGTAGCGCGAGCCCGTCCAGATCGAGTGCACGCCCGGCAGCCCTTCGGGCAGCCCCGCCGAGCCGACCGCGCGCAGCGTGTCCATGCTCTGGACGATGATCGGCGGCGCGATGAGCGTGCCCCAGCGCGTCTTACGCGCGTACTCCTCGTCGAGGTAGAGCGGGCTCAGGTCGCCGATGGCGAGCGCCAGGTGGTAGATGGCGTCGCGCGTCGCCTCGGTGCGCCACGGCCGGCGCCCCGGGAACCCCTGGCCGATGCGGGCGCGGATCTTGGCGATGCCCTCGTCGGTGATGCGGCCGTGCTCGCTCATGGTCGCTGCTTTCTCCTGCGCGCGGCGCCGCGGCCGCGCGGGCCGAGCAGCCGGAAGATGGCCTCCTCGAGGAACCGCCGCTGCACCGCGAGCGCACGCGGCGAGAGCGGATCGTCGCCCCAGCGCGCGAGGCGCCGGAGGGCGGCGGCGTTGGTGAAGTAGCCGAAGATCATCCCGAACAGCGCGATCGTGAGGTGCGGCACCTCGGCGGCGGTCCACCCCGCGCGGCCGGCCGCCTTGCGCACGACGCCCGACCCCTCGCGATAGAGCGTGTCGATCACCGGCTCCACCAGCGCCTGCACGCTGCCGGCCTCCTCGAAGAGCGCGCGCTGGAGGAGCCGCGCGACGTGCGGGTGCCGCGCGAGGTGCGGGAGCAGCGCGTCGAGCGTGGCGCCGACGCGCTCGGGGCTCAGGCCGCCCGGCTGCCATGCCTCCGCCACCACCTGGACGATCGGGCTCAGGCCCCGCTCGATGACCGCGTCGTAGAGCGCCTGCTTGCTCGGAAAGTGGTTGTAGAGGCTCGACGGCGTGATGCCGAGCTCGCGCGCGAGGTCGCGCACGGCGATGCCGTCGACGCCGCGCGCGGCGAACAGGCGCTCGGCCGCGTCGAGGATGAGCTCGCGCGTGGGGGATGCCGGCTCGGGCGTGCGGCGGACCGAGGATTTCGCAGCGGCCATCCTGCCACCGTGCCTTCCTAACGAACGAACGTTCGTTTCGTCAAGGGAAATCTCATTCGGGCTTGGGCGCCCAGCGCGGGAGGCGCTTCTGCATGAAGGCCTCGAAGCCTTCGCGCACCTCGTCGGACGCCAGGGATTCGGCGAACATCGGAAAATCGATCGAGGGCAGTTGGCGGTTCAAGTCCTGCTTGATGCGGGCCCGCGCCCGGGGCGCCGTCTGGCGCACCTGGTGGATGGTCTCGGTCACCGCGGCCTCGAGGTCGTCGGGGGGCACGACGCTCGTGACGAGCCCCATGGCGAGCGCCTCGGCGGCCGTGACGATCCGGGCGGTGAGCAGCAGGGCCTTGGCGCGCGCCATGCCCACCCGGCTCGCGAGCCGCGCGCCGAGGAAGCAGTCGGCCACGCCGCGCAGCAGCTCCGGCGCGCGGAACGTCGCCCGGCTCGACGCCACCGCGAGGTCGCTGGTGAGCGTCATGTTGAGGCCGCCGCCCTGGCACGCCCCGTTGATCGCCATCAGCACCACCTTGGGGCAGCGCTCGAACTCGACGAACGGCAGCAGGTCGAAGCGATCGGTCTCGCGGTCGATCGCCGCCCCGCCCTCGTGCCGCCCCCCCATCTCGCCGCCGACGCAGAACCACTCGCCCGCCCCGGTGACGACCAGCACGTCGATCGCCGGATCGCGTTCGGCGAGCACGGCCGCCTTCTTGAGCCCGTGGTACATCTCGATCGTGAGCGCGTTGCGGCGCGTCGGCCGGTCGATCACCACGCGCAGCACGCCCTCGTACTGGGTCGCATGCAGATAGCGGGAGCCGAGGTCCACCATGCCGCTCACCTCCCGGCCACGCACCGGAAGGCCGGCAGCGTGACCCGCTCGTCGATGCGCTCGAACACAGCCTCCACCGGCAGCCCGAGCGACGGCCCGCCCGGCGGCACGTCGCGCAGGAACGTCGCCAGCCGCACGCGCGGGTCCTCCTCCAGCTCGACCAGCGCCGTCACGTAGGGCACGCGGGCCTCGTAGCCGGGCAGGAAGGCGCGGTGCACGGTCACCCAGGTGAACACGCGGCCGCGCCCGCTCACGTGCGTCCAGCGGTGGCGCCCGCCGCCGCACCCGGGGCAGGCCGCCGACGGGTACCACACCCAGCGCCCGCAGTCGGCGCAGCGCGGGATGCGCAGCTCGCCCGCGCGGCACGCCTCCCAGAACGGCCGCGCCGGCGGCCAGTCGACGTCGGGGAGGTGGCGCTCGGCGGGTGCGCGCGCCTCGGCCATCAGCCCACGCCTCGCCCGAGCAGCAGCACGGCGTACTCCGCGCCCGAGTACCCGCCGACGAGCCCCACCTCGGCGCCGTCGACCTGGCGGCCGCCGGCCGCGCCGCGGAGCTGGCGCACGCTCTCGCACACGCCGTTCATCATGAGCACGAACGCCTGCGCGAGCTGGCCGCCGCTCGGATTGACCGGCAGCGCGCCGCCGACGGCGATCCTGCCGCCCTCGACGAAGGGCCCGCCCTCGCCGCGGCCGCAGAAGCCCAGGTCCTCGAGCTGGATCAGCACCTGGGCGGTGAAGTTGTCGTAGAGCGCGACGAAATCGACGTCGGCGGGCGTGAGGCCCGCCATCGCGAACGCTCGCGGCCCGGCGTGCACGGCGGGCGTCGCGAGGTAGTCGGCGCGGAGGCTCGAGTACTCGCCGTCCTCGCTCACGCCCGTGCCGACCCCGAGGACCGTAACCGGCGGCCGGCGGCAGTCGCGCGCGCGCGCGGCCGACGTGACCACGAAGGCGCCCGCGCCGTCGGTGACCAGGCAGCAGTCGGCCGCGCGATACGGCTCGGCCAGGTACGGGCTCGCGAGGTATTCGGCGAGCGTGAGCGGCCGGTCGCCGAGCACCGCGTTCTCGCCGAGCGCCGCGTGCCGGCGCATCGTGACGGCGACCGCGCCGAGCTGCGCCTCGGTGGTGCCGTAGAGCGCCATGTGCCGGCGCGCCATGCCCGCGAAGTGGACGATCTGCGGGTACCAGCCGAAGGGGATCTCGAAGCTCGCCTTGTTCGGCATCTCGGCGTGCGTCTGGCCGACGTTGCCGCGCCGCTCGCTCCCCCAGGCGAGCCCGCGCACGCAGAGCACGACCGTGGCGAGCCCGGCCTCGATCGCCAGCGCCGCCAGCAGCGGCGCCGAGACGACCGCGGGCGAGCCGCTGAAGCTCGCCGCGCTGAAGAACTGCCCGCGGACGCCGAGCTCGCGCGCCAGCTCGTGCAGCTCCTGGTAGCCGGTGCCGGGCGCGATGATCCCGTCGACCGCGCGCGCGTCGAGCCCGGCGTCGTCGAGCGCGGCGCGCGCGGCGGCGAGGCAGAGCGTCCCGAGCGGCTGGGTCGAGCGCCGCTCGTAGCGGGTCTCCCCGATCCCGGCGATCGCCGCCCGCCGCGCGAGGTCCACCGATCAGATCGCCTTCGCCGCGCGCAGCGCGGCGATCTCGCCGTCGCCGAGCCCGTACTCGCGGAGCACCGCTGCCGTGTGCTCGCCGATCGCCGGCGCCAGCCGCTCGACGCCGACCGCGTGCGCGGACATCTTCACCGGCGGGCCGAGGATGCGGATGCGCCCGCGCATCGCGTCCTCGCGCTCGACGATCAGCGCGTTCTCGGCGATCTGCTCGTGAGCGAGGATGTCGTCGAGCGTGTTCACCCGGCAGGCCGGGATGTCGTGCGCCTCGCAGAGCGCGATCCAGTGCGCACACGTGTTCTCGCGGAAGATCGCGCTCAGGATCGCGACCACCTCCTCGCGGCGCTCGACGCGCGCGGGGTTGGTCGCGTAGCGCGGATCGTTCAACAGATCCTCGCGACCGAGCGCGGCGCAGAGCCGCTTGAAGAACGCGTTGGTGAGGCAGGCGACGACGAACCAGCCGTCGCGCGCGGGGAACGCCTGGTAGGGGACGAGGTCGGGATGCCCACTGCCGAATTTGCCGAAGCGCGTCCCGGCGGTGAGCACGTTGGCGGCGTTGTCGGCGAACAGCGAGAGCACGGCGTCGAGCATCGCGACCTCGACACGCTGGCCGAGGCCCGAGCGCGCGCGCTCGACGAGCGCGCTCGCGATCCCAAAGGCCGCGTAGATTCCCGTGGTGATGTCCGCCACCGGCGGCGCGGACTTGATCGGCGGCCCGTCGATCTCGCCCGTGTGCCCCATGAGGCCGCCCGTCGCCTGGATGATGAGGTCCATGCCGGGCTTCTGCGCGAGCGGGCCGGTCGGGCCGAAGGCGGTGATCGAGCAGTAGACGAGGCGCGGGTTCACGGCGCGCAGGTCCGGCCACCCGAGCCCGTGGCGGTCCATGACGCCCGGGCGGAAGTTCTCGACGAACACGTCGGCAGTCGCCACGAGCCGGCGCACCAGCGCCACACCCTCGGGCAGCCCGATGTCGACGGTGAGCCCGCGCTTGTTGCGGTTGAGCCCCTGGAAGTTGAGCCCGCCGATCTCCGGCGGCAGCCGGCCCGAGCGGTCGGCATAGCGGATGCTGTCGCCCCGCCCCGGCTTCTCGACCTTGACGACGTCCGCGCCCATGTCGCCGAGCAGCGACGTGCACCACGGCCCCGCCGCCTGGTGGCTCAGATCGATCACGCGGACGCCGGCGAGCGGCAGCGCGCGGCGCGGCTCGGCACTCATCGTCCGCCGGTTAGCAGGCCCGCTCGCGCCGGGTCAACCATTGGCGCGCCGGGGCGCCCCTTGAAATGAACGAACGTTTGTTCGTATTGGCTGTGGCATGGCGCGCGACTACCGGCTGATCTCCGCGGACTCGCACGTGCTCGAGCCGCCGCACCTCTGGACGACCTACATGCCGAAGAAGTTCCACGACAAGTGCCCGAAGGTCGTCCCCGACGGCGACGGCGGCGAGGCCTGGCAGTTCGCGCCGGGCATCCCCCCGGCGCCGATCGGCATCTACGCCTCGGCCGGCCGCCGTCACGAGGAGGTCCGGTGGACCGGCGTCACCTTCGCCGCCGCCAACCAGGGCAACTTCCGCGCCGCACCGCGGCTCGAGGAGATGGACGCCGACGGGGTGGACGCCGAGGTGCTCTTCGGCTCGGCGCGCATGATGAGCCATTTCTTCTCCGACCCCGACCCGGAGTTCCACCTGGCCGGCGTGCGCGCCTTCAACGACTGGCTCGCCGAGGAGTTCGTGCAGAAGGCGCCCGAGCGGCTGATCGGGCTCACCGCCATTCCCGCGCTCGGCGACGTCCGCGCCTGCATCGCGGAGATGGAGCGCGGGATCAAGCTCGGCATGCGCGGGGTGTGGCTCAACACGATGCCGAGCGCGGGACCGACCATCCGTCCCGAGGACGATCCGTTCTGGGATGCCGCGCAGGCGCTCGAGATGCCCGTGCACTTCCACGTGCGGGTCATGCGGCAGATCCAGAAGCCCAAGCCGAAGGGCGTGCGCGGCGACGATCTCACCGGGCTCGCCAACGTCGGCGCGGCGAGCATGATCACCGACCTCCCGGAGATCATCAGCTCGGGCGTGCACGACCGCTTCCCGCGGCTCACCTGGGTGCAGGTCGAGGCGGGCTCGGGCTGGGTCCCCTACATCCTCGAGCAGCTCGACGACCGCTGGTGGCGCAACCGCTGGTGGCTGCCGGTGAAGCTCCAGCATCCGCCGAGCACCTACTTCCGCCGCAACTGGCGCTCGACCTTCATGATCGACCGCTACGCGGTCGCGAACCGCCACGTGCTCGGCGTGCGCAACATCATGTGGTCGTCGGACTACCCGCACCACGGCTGCGACTGGCCGGAGACGCGCAAGACCCTCGACCAGATGTTCCGCGACGTGCCCGAGGACGAGCGCCTGCGCATCTGCGCGGGCAACGCCGCCGAGCTGTACCGGCTCGGCTGAGGCGTCAGACCTCGACGCCGCCCCGGCGGATCACCTCGGCGTAGAAGCGCGCGCTCGCCTTCGGGAGCCGCGCCTGGGTCGTGAAGTCCGTCCACACGATCCCGAAGCGCTTGCTCGTCCCGTAGGCCCACTCGAAGTTGTCGAGCAGCGACCAGACGTAGTACGCGCGCACGTCCGCGCCGGCGGCGATCGCACGCGCGAGGCCGGCGAGAAAGCCGCGCAGCAGGTCGACGCGGAGCCGATCGTCGACGACGCCATCCACGGGCGGCGTGTTGTCGCAGACGCCGTTCTCGGTCACCCAGATGGGCGGCCGGCCGTACTCGGCGTCGAGGAACCGCACGACGTCGCCGAGCGCGTCGGGCGCCTGCTCCCAGCCGATGTCGGTGAGCGGCCGCGCGGGCGGGGCCTCGGTCCAGCCCGTCGCGCCGCCGGGATCGGCGACGATGCGCGCGCGCGTGTAGACGTTCGCCCCGACGAAGTCGATCGGCGCGGCGATCGTCGGGAGGTCGCCGTCGCGGATCGGCAGCGGCGCGCCGTGGGCGGCGAAGTGGGCGAGCACCGACGCCGGGTAGCCGCGGTCGAAGAGCGGGTCGTGGTAGGCGCGCAGCTCGAGGTCGCGGGCGCGCTCGGTGGCGGCGGCGGTCTCGGGACGGCCGTCGGCGGGCTCGAGGCTGCGGTCGGCGTTGGCGATGCCGATCTCGCCCGGGCGCCCGCTCGCGCGGAAGGCCTGCACCGCGAGCCCGTGGGAGAGGAGCACGTGGTGGAGCACGCGGCCGGCCACGGCCAGGTCCTGGATGCCCGGGGCGAGCACGCCGAGCACGTGCCCGTAGACGACCGTGATGAGCGGCTCGTTGTGCGTGATCCAGCGCCGCACACGGTCGCCCAGGCGCGCGTAGCAGAGCGCCGCGTAGTCGGCGAA
>DATGIZ010000027.1:0-33728 GCA_035295465.1 Binatia bacterium
CGTGGCGGTGATCCGGGTGGGCGCGGCCACCGAGGTCGAGATGAAGGAGAAGAAGGCGCGGGTCGAGGACGCCATGCACGCGACCCGGGCGGCGGTCGAGGAGGGCATCGTGCCCGGCGGCGGCGTGGCGCTGCTGCGGGCGCAGCAAGCCCTCGACGCCCTCAAGGTCCACGACGAGGCGGAGCAGGCGGGCGTGCGCATCGTCCATCGGGCGATCGAGGAGCCGCTGCGCTGGATCGCCCGCAACGCCGGCGCGGACGGCTCGGTGGTGATCGAGAAGGTGAAGAACGGCAAGGGCGCGTTCGGCTTCAACGCCGCCAGGGAGGAGTACGAGGATCTCCTGAAGGCGGGTATCATCGACCCGACGAAGGTGGTGCGCACGGCGCTGCAGAACGCGGGCTCGGTCGCCGGGCTGCTGCTCACCACCGAGGCGATGGTGGCCGAAAAGCCCGAGGAGAAGAAGCAGCAGGCCACGCCGTCGATGCCCCACGGCGAGGACTTCTAGGACGAAGGGCCGGGACGGGCGTGCCCGTCCCGGCCCGACCGCTCGGCCGCCTTGACCACGCCGGCCCTCGGGATATGGTTCGAGCGCGATGACTCAGCTCGAGGCGGCCCGGCAGGGCACGATCACCCCCGAGATGCGGCGCGTGGCGAGCCGCGAGGGCGTCACCGCGGCGTTCGTCCGCGACGAGGTGGCGCGCGGGCGCCTCGTGATCCCCGCCAACCGCCGCCACCTGGCGGGCAGCGGCGGGCAGGAGCCCGCGGCGCCGGTGGAGGAACGTGCGTATCCGCCGGCGGGCGTCGGCCATCCGGGCGCGCCGCCCGAGGCCGCGTACTGGGTGAACCAGACCGTGAGCCAGCGCCGGGCGGCGATCCGCGACACGGCCGTGCTGCGCGGCGAGCGTGCGCCCAGGCGCCTCGATCCCACCGGCATCGGGCGCATGGTCACCACCAAGATCAACGCGAACATCGGCGCCTCGCCGGTGGCGAGCGACACGGGCGCCGAGGTCGAGAAGCTCGAATGGGCGCAACGCTACGGCGCGGACACGCTGATGGACCTCTCGACCGGCGGCGACCTCGCGGGGTGCCGGCAGGCGATCATCGACCACGCGACGATCCCCATCGGCACGGTGCCGATCTACGGCATGATCGTCGGGCGGCGCATCGAGGACCTCACCCACGACGTGATCCTGGCGGAGATCGAGCGCCAGGCGCGCCAGGGCGTCGATTACTTCACGATCCACGCCGGCGTGCTGCGCGAGCACCTGCCGCTGGTCGCCGGCCGGGTGACCGGCATCGTCTCGCGCGGCGGCGCGCTGCTCGCCAAGTGGATGATCCATCACGGCCGGCAGAACCCGATGTACGAGCTGTTCGACGAGATCAGCGCGATCATGCGCGAGTACGACGTGACCTACTCCCTCGGCGACGGGCTGCGGCCCGGCTGCCTCGCCGACGCGAGCGACGCGGCGCAGCTCGCCGAGCTGCGCACGCTCGGCGAGCTGGTCCAGCGCGCGCGCGCGGCGGGCGTGCAGGTGATGGTCGAGGGCCCGGGCCACGTGCCCCTCGACCAGATCGGCTGGAACATGCGCCTCGAGCAGGAAGTGTGCGACGACGCGCCGTTCTACGTGCTGGGGCCGCTCGTGACCGACGTCTTCCCGGGCTACGACCACATCACGAGCGCCATCGGCGCCGCGGAGGCCGCGCGATACGGGGCGGCGATGCTCTGCTACGTGACGCCGAAGGAGCACGTCGGGCTTCCCCGCGCGGACGACGTGCGCGCCGGCTGCATCGCCTACAAGATCGCCGCCCACGCCGGCGACGTCGCTCGCGGGATCGCCGGCGCGCGGCGCTGGGACGACGACCTCTCGCGCGCCCGTGCGGCGCTCAACTGGCCGCGCCAGTTCGAGCTGGCGTTCGACGGCGAGAGCGCCCGCGCGCTGCACGACGAGGACCTCGAGGTCGACACCGAGTTCTGCGCGATGTGCGGCCACGACTGGTGCAGCATGCGCATCTCGAAGGAGATCGCCGCGTTCGCCAGCGGCAAGGACCCGGACTTCCAGCCGGCGCGGGCGGCGCAGCCAAGCCCCGGCCCGGGCGACGCCGGGCGCGAGCTGCTCCGCCGCCGGGCGCGGATGATGCCCTGCCACAGCGAGCTGGTGCCCGAGCCCGAGCGCGCCCGCGCGCTGCAAGCGGGCTTCGCGGCGAAGCCGCTGGCCTGACCGAACGACGCTCGAAGGAGGCTCTCGTGGGACATCGGAGGATCGCCGCGTCTCTAGGCCCGTTGGGGGCGCTCGTGCTGGTGCTGGGCGCGCCGCTCGCCGCGGCGGCGGCCGGGCTCGACCCGAGCTTCGGGACGGGCGGGATCGTCACCACGACGGTCGCCCAGGGCTCCGTGCAGGCGAGCAAGCTCGTCCAAGAGCCCGACGGCCGCCTGGTCGTGGTGGGGACGATCGGGAGCGGGCTCATGGAGCAGATCGTGCTCGCCCGCTACACGGTCGACGGAGCCCTCGATCCGAGCTTCGGGAGCGGCGGGATCGTGGTCACCGATCCCGCCCAGGTGCCCAACGTGGCGCTGGTCTTCGACGCGGTGGCGCAGACCGACGGCGCGATCGTGGTCGGCGGGCTCACGGCCGGTGGACCCGCCAGCGGCGGGTTGCTCGTGCGCTTCGGCTTCGCCGACGGCAGCCTCGATCAGAGCTTCGGGAACGGGGGCGTGGCGGTGGACCCGAACGCGCCCTCCGGCGCCTTCGCTCTCGCGCTCCAGTCCGACGGCAAGATCGTCGCCGTGACCACGAGCGGCTCGAGCGACGTGGTCGCGCGCTACGGCACGGACGGGAGCCCCGATGCGAGCTTCGGGAGCGGCGGCCTGAGCGCGAGCCTGGGCGATGCCGCGGCCTTCTTCGTGGGCATCGCCGTGCGCGGCGGCGACGACAGCATCTTCGTGGGTAGCTTCGATTCCCAGGCGCAGCACTTCGTGGTCTCGCACCTCACGGCGGGCGGCGCCCTCGATCCGCAGTTCGGCGGGGGCACCGTGACCACCGGCTTCCCCGGGACGACCGCCGTGATCGGCACGGCCGTGGTGCCGCTCTCCGACGGGCGGCTGCTCGCCGTCGGAAGCAACGTCGTCACCGAGCTGCTCGTGGCCCGCTACCTGGGCAACGGCTCGCTCGACCCGAGCTTCGGCACCGGCGGGCAGGTGGAGACCTCGCTCACGAGCTTCGTCGGCTTCGTCCCCGGCGTGGCCCTCCAGCCGGACGGCAAGCTTCTGGTGGCGACCTTCGGCGGCGTGGGCGGCGTGACGCTGCTGCGCTACGACACGACGGGCGCGCTCGACCCGACGTTCGGGGCGGGCGGCGCGCTCTCCGGGGGCGGAGTGAGCCTCCAGCCGCCGTTCAACAAGGGCGCGTCGATGGTCCTCCAGGCGAGCGGCAAGCCGGTGGTGGCGGGGACCTCGTGCGGCGGCGGGACCTGCGGGTTCGCGCTCCTGCGCTTCGTGCCCGGCGCCGGCGCCACGTGCGGCAACGGGACGATCGACCCGGGCGAGCAGTGCGACGACGGGGCGGCCAACGGCACGGCGGCATCCTGCTGCACGACGAGCTGCACGCTCGTCACCGGCGGCGGGCCGACGTGCGGCGCGCAGTTCAGCGTGCCGTCCATGGTGAAGGTCAAGCACGTCGGCGGCGCCGCGATCCCGCTCTCGATCGTGCTGCCCCCGGCGGAGCAGGGGGTGACACGCACCTTCGACGCCGTGGGCTTCGCCGACGGCAGCGTGCGCGGCGCGCTCGCCCCCCCGCCCGGGCTCGTCCAGGTCACCGCCCGCGTGCACAAGAAGTGGCGCGGCCGCCGCAGCCAGCGCAAGGTCAGCCTCCAGCTCAACTCGACGGGCAAGAAGCTGCTCAAGCGCAACGGCATGCTCGCCGTCACGATCCAGCAGCAGCTCACGAGCAAGTCGGGGAAGTCGGGCGCGCCGGGGCAGAGCCTGGTCCAGCAGGTGACGACGACGCTCCAGCGCTAGGACGGGTTAGAACGTGTACTCGATCCCGCCCGCGGGGATCACGCTGGCGCGTAGCCCGTCGCTCGTGATCGGCAGGATCACGTCGGCGAACGCCACGAAGGTGCCGAAGAGGTTGAGCTTGGTGCCGAGCGAGAAGTTCACGAGGTCGGCGCGGGGCACGTAGGCGATGATCTCGCCCGGGCGGACCGCCTTCACGAAGTCCGTGGGCAGAATGACGGGGACGATCTTGCCGGCGGTTGGAATGGAGAAGTTGTCGCTGACGAAGGTCGAGCTGCCGAGCACGTCCAGGAGGAAGGCGAGCCGATCGATCGGCGAGAGCACCGCGCCCACGGCGTAGCGCGCGCTCGAGCGGTCGAGATCGGTGGGGGCGATCTCGGTGCCGACGTTCACGTGCACCTCCTGCCGTCCCCACGTCCGCGTCGCCACCAGCAGCGGCGAGAACGTGAACACCCCGAGCCCCTGGAAGTCGCGCTCGTTGCCGGTGGGGAGCCGCAGCTCGATCTCGCCCGCGAGCTGCACGCCCGCGTCCCGCAGCCGGTACTTGCTGCGCAGCAGGACGTCGCCGACGCCGAACGCCCGACCGTCGAAGGACGCCGGCGCGACGGCGAGGTTCGCCGCCCGGCCCACGGCGCCGCCGGCGATCCCGCTTAGGTGGAGCGCGGTGTCGGCCAGCGGGAGGAGCGCGTTCACGTCCCAGCGGTCGGTGAGGCCGTACGTGCCGGAGAACGAGACCAGGTTGGTGACCAGGGAGAAGGCGCGGCCGACGAAGGCGGAGGCCGCGGGGACGCCGCCCACGTTGCCCTGCACGCCGAACACGATCTTTCGGCCGAAATTCGTCCCGTCCTCGTCGGTCAGGTCCGCGTAGAGATAGGAGGCGCCGAGCGAGAGGCGGCCGCGGCCGACGGTGTCCGCGCGCTCGGCGAACTCGGGCCCGAGCGAGCCCGAGCTGCGCTCGAAGGTGCCGAACTCGGGGTTGAACGTGTAGGTGAAGCCCGGCGCCGTCGAGGTCGCGGGGAACTCGATGCCGCGCAGCGCCTGGCGCTCGACGATCTCGGTGAGCGGCTCGGCGACCGGCACGCTGCGGAAGATGAACAGCGTCCGGTCGGCGATGAACTGGTGCAGCTCGCCGGCGAGCGAGGCGTGCGCGCGTCGCGGCGCGGCCAACGCCCAGGTCGCGAGCAGGACGGCCGCGAGCCCGCGGCCGGTCACGACGGCTTCTTCATGCCGCGGATCCTCCAGCCGTCGTCCTGCTTGGCGACGATGCTGCTCACCCGCATCTCGAGGTGCACGGGCTTGCCCGTCTGCGCGTCCTTGAAGTCGTCGCTGCGCGTGAAGGTCGCCAGCGCCTCGTTGCCCTCCACCAAAATGTCGAAGTTCGAGAACTGGACCTTCAGATCCTGTGCGTTCTGGAAGTAGCGCTCCAGGGCGCCGCGCATCGGGTCGGGCAGCGACACGTAGACGGCGGCGAGCTTGTTCATGTCCTTCCCCTCGAGCGCCGTGCGGTAGCGCTCGAGCAGCTCGCGTACCGCGGCCTCGTCGCCCGCGGGCTCGGCGAACGCCGGGGCGGGCCCGAGCAGGTTCCACGCGCCCGGTCCCTTCGGCTTGGGCGGGCTCGGCGCGGCGGCGTCGTCGGTGAAGCCGCCCATGGTCTCGGTGAGCAGCTTGTAGTCGTCGAGCTGGTCGTTGCTGCGCATCGCGAGAACCTGCTTGGCCTCGGCGGGCGTGCTCACACCGAGCGCGCGCGCGACGTGAAGCGCGGCCTGGTTCTGCATCTCGACGAGCTGCTTCTCGCTGCCCGGGACGTCGTCGGACGCCTCGAGGAGGCCGGTCTTGATGTCGACCACCTGTACCTCGAGGGTCATCTTCGCGTTGCTCTCCGAGATCGTGCCCGAGATCATCTTGCTGATCCCGAGCTGCTCGGCCGCCTCGATCTCGCTCAGCCCGCGCTTCTCGCGCAGGAAGTCGATCTTCTGCTTGGAGTACACGCGCAGGTCGCCGAACTTGCTGAGCACCGTGTTGAGGCCGTCGCGGGTGAAGTCACAGACCCAGCCGGGCACGTCGCCGCGAGGGTGGATCTCCATCACGCCGAGGACCACCGGGCCGGTCGGCTTGGGGATCGCCGGCGCACGGGCGTCGCCCCCCGTGGGGGTCGCCGCCGGCGGCCGGTGCAGCGCGAGCCAGCCGAGCCCGACGGCGACGAGCGCCGCGGCCGCCGCCGTCGGGAGCGCCCAGCGCGGGAGCCGGCGCCGCGGGGACGCCGGCGCGCGCTCGGCGGCCGCGGCCTCGTCGGGACGCCACTCGGCGGCGCGCACCTCGTAGAGGTGGACCGGGTCGTGGATGTTCTTGAGCTGGCGGCGGCCGACGTCGCGGAAGGGGAGCTTCAAGCGGCTCTTGACCGCGCGATAGACGTCGGCCGACACCGTGATGCCGCCGGGCTGCGCCTCGGCCTGGATGCGCGACGCGATGTTGATGCTGTCGCCGAAGAGGCCGGCTTCGGTGCGCACGACCTCGCCCAGGTGGATGCCGATGCGGATGCGCAGCGCCTTCTGCCGGCCCTGCGAGAGCGCCGCGAGCCGCGTCTGGATGTCGACCGCCGCCTCCACCGCCTCGACCGCGCTGTGGAAGAGCGCCACGAAGCAGTCGCCGACGAAGACCTCGAGCGTCCCGTTGCGCTGCGGGACGACCTCGCGGAACACGTCGCGCACCAGGCCGAGCCCGGCGATCGCCTCCGCCTCGCTCTCGCCCATGAGCCGGCTGTATCCGGTCATGTCGGCGAGCAGGACCGCGCTCAGGCGGCGATTGAGGCTCTCGTCCTCGGGAGGGGCCACGGCAATTCTCGGCGGCTCATCGCACACCCGCGGGGGGACGGCAAGGCGACGGCGGGCCGACCCTGGCTTGCGTCCGCCCCGTCGTGGTAGGTGGGCCCCGGCCTGGCAGGGGGATCGTGATGGACTGGCGCGTGCTCGCCGGGGACGTCCTCGTCCACCGGGTGTCGCTGGCGACGCTCGTGCTGCTCGCCGTCGCGACGCTCGCGCGGCGGCTCGCGGCGGCCGAGGAGCCGCGCCGCGGCGGCGTGGCGCTGTGGCTGCTCGCGGCGTCGCTCGCGCTGCGGCTCGCGGGAATGGTGGCGGGCGCGAGCCCGGCGCGCCGCCCGCTCGACCTCGTCGCCGACGCCGCGCTCGCGGTCGGGGTCGTCGACCTGGCGTGGACGCTCGGCTTCGACCTGGCGCTGGCCCGCACGCGCGTCCGGGTGCCCTCGATCCTGCGCGACCTCGCCCAGGCGGCGGCGGTCTTCTTCGTGCTGCTCGCGGTCTTGCGGCGCGCCGGCGTCGACCTCTTCTCGCTGGTGACCACCTCGGCGGTGGTCACCGCGGTGGTCGGCCTCGCGCTCCAGGCGACGATCGCCAACGTCTTCGCCGGCCTCGCCCTCCAGCTCGACCGGACGCTCCAGGCCGGCGATTGGATCCGCGTCGACGACCGCGTCGGGCAGATACTCGAGATCCGCTGGCGCTCGACGTCGGTGCTCACCCGCGACGGCGACGTCGTCATCGTGCCCAACGGCGAGCTGGTGAGCAGCAAGGTCCTCAACTTCTCCCGGCCGCGGCCCGCGCACCGCGTGACGCTCACCGTCGGATTCCACTACCGCCATCCGCCGAACGAGGTGAAGCGGGTGCTGGTCGAGAGCCTGCGCGGCACGCCCGGGGTGCGGGAGGATCTGCCGCACGACTGCGTCGTGCGCGAGTTCGGCGACAGCGCGATCACCTACGCGCTGCGCTACTGGATCGACGACCTGCGCCGCGAGGACGAGATCGGCGACACGGTGCGCACGCGCGTGTGGTACGCCGCGCGGCGTGAGCGCCTCGAGATCCCGTTCCCCATCCGCACGCTCGTCACCCCGGCGGCCGCGGACCGCGCCAGCGCGGGCGAGCGCCGCCGGGCCCGGCGGACGGCGGCGCTCGCGTGCGTGGAGCTCTTCTCGCCGCTCGACGGCGACGACCGCGCCCGCCTCGGCGAGGCGATGCGGCGGGTGCGCTTCGCGGCCGGGGAGGTGCTCATCCGTCAAGGCGACCCGGGCGGCTCGCTCTACGTGCTCCACCGCGGGCGGGTCGGCGTCTCGCTCACGGTCGACGGGATCACCCGCGAGGTCGCCACCCTCGGCCCGGGCGACGTCCTCGGCGAGATGTCGCTCATGACCGGGGCGCCCCGCGAGGCGACCTGCGTTGCCAAGTCCGATGTGACCGCCTACGTCGTCGACCACTCCACGGTGCGCGCGCTCCTCGAGGGGCATCCCCGGCTCGCCGAGGAGATGGCGGCGATCCTCGCGCGGCGGCAGAGCGAGAACGAGGGCGAGCGGCGCGGCCTCTCCCGCGAGGCGCGCGCGCTCGCGGCCGCCGCAGCCGCCGGCACGCTGCGCCAGCGCGTGCGCAGCTTCTTCGGCCTCGCGTAGCTACGGGCAGGCGGTGGGCGCCGGCGCCTGCTTGGCGGTGAAGGTCTTCCCGGCCTTGAACGCGGTCGTGCCGCCGAACTCCATGCAGTAGCGGCGCGCGCCGATCGTGAGCACGACGTCGACCGGGCTCGGATCGGCGCCGAGCGGCTGGACCAGGCCCGTGCCCTTGCCCGACGCCTTCACGAGCGTGCCGGTCTTCACCTGCGCGGTCTTGACCGGGCCCGCCGCCAGCGTCGCGTCCTTGTACTTGAAGCCCTTGCCCTGGCCCGGCTTGCCGAGGAGCGTCCAGTTCGCGGCGGGCAGCGGGTAGGTGACGTCGAAGGTCGCGCCGCGCACGCGCAGCGACCCGCCCGCGACGGTGGGGTCGTCGCCGGGCCCGCCGAGCGTTACGCCGCCGCTCGCCGAGAGGACCGCGAGCGTCGCGCGCGCCGGCGTGCTGCCCGCGCGCAGCGCGAGCGTCCTGCCGCCGAGCGGCTGGTCGCCGCCGGCGGGCGCGGCCGCGAGCCGGCGGACCTCGCCGCCGCCGACCGACACGTAGTACACGGCGCCGTCGGGCCCGGTGACGAAGTCCGCGGGCGTGCTCGCGTTGGTCGCCACGGTGGCTGGCGCCGCGGCGAGCCCGTCGCGCGCGGCGTTCGGCGCCACGTGGTAGACGGCGCTCGAGACGCAGTCGCCGAACACGTAGTCGCCCGCGAGCGCGCCGAAGGCGCTGCCGGCGAACGTGCCGCCGATCACGCACTCGCCGAGGGAGCCCGAGCCCGAGTGCAGGTAGGTGAAGATCGGATGGACGTCGCCCGGCTGCTCGCAGCCGTGCGGCAGCGTCCCCTCGCAGCGGGGCCAGGCGTAGTTGCCCCCGGCGTGCACGAGGTCGATCTCCTCGACGGTCTCGTCGCCGACGTCCCCCACCCAGAGCCTCCCGGTGGCGCCGTCGAAGCTCATGCGAAACGGGTTGCGGAACCCGTAGGCGAAGATCTCGCCACGCGCGCCCGCGGTGCCGACGAAGGGGTTGTCGGCGGGGACGCTCCCGTCGAGGCCGAGGCGCAGGATCTTCCCGTTGAGAGAGCCGAGGTCCTGTGCGTACGGGTTGGTGGACGACCCCGGCCCGCCCTGGTTGTCGCCGAGCCCCGTGTCGCCGACGCCCACGTAGAGCAGGCCATCGGGACCGATGCGCAGCACGCCGCCGTCGTGGTTGCCGTTGTCCGTGCGGATGCCGTCGAGGAGGACCGTTAGGGAAGCAGGGTCGACGCTGCCGCCCGCCATCGTGACCCGGACCACCTGGTTGAAGCGGCCGGTCGGCGTCCCGCAGCCGCCCGCGCCGGCCGCCGAGCGATAGAGGTAGACGAAGCCGTTGGCGGCGAAGGCCGGGTCGATGGCGATCCCGAGGAGCCCCATCTCGGCGTCGGTGCACACCGGGATCGTGACCAGCGTGGTCGTGCTGCCCGCGGCGAAGAGCTTGAGCGCCGCGTCGGCCGCGCCGCCGAATCCGCCCTTCTCGGCGACGAGCAGCCGCCCGTCGGGCAGGAAGGCGATCGCGGTCGGGTTGGAGAGCCCGGTGACGTACGGGGTGTCGGTGAAGCCAGGTGCAGGCGTGCCCGCCCGCGCCGAAACCCACGCGCCAGCCACGAGCATGGCGGCGAGGAGTATCCGCATGGGGCGTACGTCTACCGCAGCCGACGTCGCCGGCGCCAGGGGTTTTTCACCGTCGGCGCGGCGGGTATATGGTCGCGGACATGGCGGCGCACACGGACAGCTACGGGACCCGCGGCACGCTCGCCGTGGGCGGCGCGGAGGTGGCCATCCATCGCCTCACCGCCCTCGGCGAGCGCGCGGCACGGTTGCCGTTCTCCCTCAAAGTCCTGCTCGAGAACGTGCTCCGGCACGAGGACGGCCGCACGGTCACGCGTGAGCACGTCGAGGCGCTGCTCGCGTGGGATCCGAAACGCGCGCCCGACCGCGAGATCCCCTTCATGCCCGCGCGCGTGCTCCTCCAGGACTTCACCGGCGTGCCGGCGGTCGTCGACCTCGCCGCGATGCGCGACGCCATGCGCCGGCTCGGCGGCGACCCCGCGCGGATCAACCCGCTCGAGCCCGCCGACCTGGTCATCGACCACTCCGTGCAGGTGGACGCCTTCGGCACGCGGGCCGCGTTCCGCACCAACGTCGAGCGCGAGTTCGAGCGCAACCGCGAGCGCTACGCCTTTCTCCGCTGGGGACAGCAGGCCTTCCGGAACTTCCATGTCGTCCCGCCCGATACGGGCATCGTGCACCAGGTGAACCTCGAGTACCTGGCACGGGTGGTCTGCCGGCGCTCGCGCGACGGGCGCGCCGAGGCCTTCCCCGACACGGTGCTCGGCACCGACTCGCACACGACGATGGTGAACGGGCTCGGCGTGGTCGGCTGGGGCGTGGGCGGCATCGAGGCCGAGGCGGCGATGCTCGGGCAGCCGACGGTCATGCTCGTCCCGCAGGTCGTGGGTTTCCGTCTCGAAGGCACGCTCGCCCCGGGGGCCACCGCCACCGACGTCGTGCTGACGGTCACCGAGATGCTGCGCAAGCGGGGCGTGGTGGGGAAGTTCGTCGAGTTCCACGGCCCCGGCCTCGCAAGCCTCTCGCTCGCCGACCGGGCCACCGTCTCCAACATGGCCCCCGAGTACGGTGCGACGATCGGCTTCTTCCCCATCGACGACGAGACGCTCGCGTACCTGCGGCTCACCGGCCGCGACGCGGCGCAGGTGGCGCTCGTCGAGGCGTATGCCCGCGCGCAGGGCCTCTTCCGCACGCCGCAAACCCCTGCGCCCGTGTTCAGCGACGCGCTCGAGCTCGACCTCTCGACGGTCGAGCCGTCGCTCGCGGGCCCCAAGCGGCCCCAGGACCGCGTGCCGCTGCGCACCGCCAAGACCGCGTGGCGGGCGGCGCTCGGGGACTTCCTCGGCGGCAAGGGGGCATCCGACGCACGCGTCCCCGTCGAGATGGGCGGCGAGCGCGGCGCGCTCGGCCACGGGGCGGTGGTGATCGCCGCGATCACGAGCTGCACGAACACCTCCAACCCCTCGGTGATGCTCGGCGCGGGGCTGCTGGCCCGCAAGGCCGTCGCGCGCGGGCTGCGCGTCAAGCCGTGGGTGAAGACGAGCCTCGCCCCGGGCTCGAAGGTCGTCACCCGCTACCTCACGGAGACGGGGCTCCTCGCCGACCTGGAGACCCTCGGCTTCGCGCTCGTCGGCTACGGCTGCACGACCTGCATCGGCAACAGCGGGCCGCTGCCCGAGCCGGTGGCGGCGGCGATCGAGCGCGGCAACCTCGTGGCGGCGGCGGTGCTCTCCGGCAACCGTAACTTCGAGGGGCGGATCAATCCGCTCACCCGCGCCAACTACCTCGCGTCGCCGCCGCTCGTGGTCGCCTACGCGCTCGCCGGTACGATGGATCTCGATCCGGAGCGCGACCCGCTCGGCACCGACGGGAGCGGCCGGCCGGTCTACCTGCGCGACGTGTGGCCGGGCGCCGAGGAGGTGCGGGCGGCGCTGGGCGCGGTCGGCGCCGCGGCCTTCCGCGAGGAGTACGCGCACGTGTTCGACGGCGACGAGCGCTGGCGCGCCATGCCCGTGCCCTCGGGGGAGCTGTACGCCTGGGACCCGGAGTCGACGTACATCAAGTCGCCGCCGTTCTTCGCGGCGGTCGAGCGCGAGCCCAAGCCGCCGGCGGACGTCCGCGGCGCGCGGGTGCTGGCGCTGCTCGGCGACTCGATCACCACCGACCACATCTCGCCCGCGGGGTCGATCAAGCCGGATAGCCCCGCCGGCCGCTACCTCCAGTCGCTCGGCGTGCAGCCGACGGACTTCAACTCGTACGGCGCACGGCGCGGCAACCACGAGGTCATGATGCGTGGGACGTTCGCCAACATCCGGCTACGCAACCTGCTCGTCCCCGGCGTCGAGGGCGGGGTGACCGCGCACCAGCCGAGCGGCGAGCGCATGACGATCTACGACGCGGCGATACGCTACCGCGACGAGGGTGTGCCGCTTCTCGTGATCGCCGGCAAGGAGTACGGGACCGGCTCCTCGCGCGACTGGGCGGCGAAGGGCACGCTGCTGCTCGGCGTGCGCGCGGTGCTCGCCGAGAGCTTCGAGCGCATCCACCGCAGCAACCTGGTCGGCATGGGGGTGATGCCGCTCGAGCTCCTGCCCGGCCAGAGCACCGCGGCGCTCGGGCTCACCGGGCGCGAGCGCTACGACGTCGAGGGCCTGGCCGAGGGCCTCGCGCCGCGCCGCCGCGTGCGGGTGCGCGCGACCGCGGCCGACGGGGCGGTCAAGGAATTCGAGGCGGTGGCGCGGGTCGACACGCCCGACGAGGTCGAGTACTGGCGCCACGGTGGGCTGCTGCCCTACGTGCTGCGCGCGCTCGTGCGCAACGGCTGATGGCGGCGCCCGCGCTGCGCGAGCTGCTCGCGGTCGCGGTCGAGGCGGCGCGGGCCGGCGGCCGGCGCACGCTCGCGCACTTCGGCGCCGGCACGGCCGTCGAGTGGAAGGCGGACGGCACGCCCGTCACCGCAGCCGACCGCGAGGCCGAGCGCGCGATGCGCGAGGTGATCGGCCGCGCCTTCCCCGATCACGGGGTGCTCGGCGAGGAGGAGGGCGAGACGCGCGGCGCGGCGGCCGTCCGCTGGATCATCGACCCGCTCGACGGGACCAAGACCTTCGTGCGCGGCGTGCCGCTCTACGGCACGCTCGTCGGCGTGGAGGTGGACGGCGACCCGGCGGTCGGCGTGATCCACCTGCCGGCGCTCGGCGAGACGGTCGCCGCCGCCCGCGGCGAGGGCTGCACGTGGAACGGCCGGCCGTGTCGAGTCTCGGCCGCGGCGCAGCTCGACGACGCGCTCGTCGTGGTGACCGACGAGCGGGCGGCGCGCGCGCGCTCGGGGGCGTGGGCGCGGCTCGCGGCGGCGACGCGGATGCAGCGCACGTGGGGCGACTGCTACGGCTACGCGCTGGTGGCGACGGGCCGCGCGGAGGTGGCGCTCGACCCGGTGATGAACGTCTGGGACTGCGCGGCGCTGCTGCCGATCGTCGAGGAGGCCGGCGGCCGGTTCACCGACTGGCGCGGGCGGCGCACGATCCGCGGCGGCGAGGCGGTGGCGACCAACGGCGCGTTGCATGCCGCCGTCCTCGACGTGCTGCGCGAGCCGTGACGGCGCTGCGGATCGGATCGCGGTTGCCGCGCCGGCGCCGGGCTGCTACGGAGCCTCTGATCGCGAGCCGCAGCCCGAGGGCTCGCACGACGGGGGAACCATGGCGGTACGATTCGTGAGCGCGCTCGCGGCGATCCTGCTCCTCGGGGGGCTGCCGTCAAACGGCATGGCGAAGAAGCGGCCGCGGGCTCCGCGCGGGCTCGGCGTCTTCGCCACGATCAAGGGCAAGCGGTTCAAGGCGCCCAGCATTGGCCTCGGCGATCGCTGCGTGGTGGCGACCTACCTCCCCGCGAGCGGAGGGGTGATCGTCAGCGCGGGGCAGTGCCGGCGGGTGGGCCGCCGGCAGGTGCCGAAGCACAATCCGAAGCTCGTCGCCCTCGTCTGCGGCGTCGCCTCGGCGACCTCGCCGCCCGTTCCGCCCTTCGATGCGCCCTGCCTCACTGCGGGGTACACGGAGATCCGGACGGGGCGCTTCGGTCAGATCGTCTCCCAGAACCAGTGGACCGCGAGCACGAGCTTCGCGCTCGACACGAACGGCACGGTCGTCGAGTCGAGCAGCGTGACCGCCCACGTCACCTCGTTCGACGGCACCTATGTACGCGGAACGTTCACCGGCGTGTTCGACACGGCGCACCAGGCGGCCGGCCCCGCCGCCGTGGCGATCGACGGCGCGGGGAGCTTCTACCTCGCCGTCCGCATCGGGAATTGATCGAGACGCCCGCTCACAGCCCCAGGTGCCGCCGCGCGTTGCCGCCGAGATACGCGGCCACCGTCGCCTCGGGCACGCGCGCCTCGACGAGCATCGCGCGCGCCTCCTCGACCGTGCCCGTGTCGTGGTTCGGGTAGCGGGAGCCCCACGCCGCGACCTCGCCGAAGACGTCGGGCATCCGGCCGACCGGCGCCTCCCAGGAGTCGAAGCTCACGAGCGACGGCCGGGCGAAGAACACGTGCTCGGGCTCGAGGCTCACGTCACGGATGCCCGAGAAGAGCCAGAGGTAGGTCTCGGCCTTCTCGAGCGCGAGCGGTACCCACGACGCCCCCGCGTGCGCGAACGTGAGCCGGAGCTTCGGCCAGCGCTCCATGTGCCCGTAGAAGGCGAGCGCAGTGAGGAACGTCGCCGCGTCCATGAACGGCGCCACCGCCTCCGCGATGTCGTGACCGATGCGGAGGTTCACCGCGACACGCTCGACGAAGGGCCCCGTGGCGCTCCATTCGGGGTTCGTGCTCCCCGGCGAGGGATGCACGCACGCGGCCACCTCGAGCGCCTCGAGCCGCTCCCACAGGGGATCGTAGCTCGGGTGGTTCGCCATCCGGCCCTGGAAGAAGACCGGGCGCACGAAGGCCGCGCGGAAGCCCTTGGCGGCCACGCGCTCGAGCTCACGCACCGCGAGGCTCGGGCTCTGCAGCGGCAGCACCGCCACCGGCAGCAGCCGGCGCGGGTCGGCGGCGGCGAACTCGCCGAGCCAGTCGTTGTACGCGCGCGCGAGCGCCCAGGCGACGTCGGGGCTCTCGATCAGCGGAAAGTGTTCGGCGAACAGTGTCGGGAAGAGGAGCGCGCGCTCGACGCCCATCGCGTCCATGTCGGCGAGCCGCGCGGCGGGATCCTGCGCGCCGCGCGTGATCGGGTGGCGCACGTCGGGGTCGAGCGCGCCGATCGCCGCCGGCGCGAGCCCGGGCCGCCAGCACGCCTGGCGGTTGATGCCGCTGCGGACGAGCGAGCGTGTCGGGCGGCCGTTCAAGACGAGCGTCTCGAGGCCGCGCGCGTCGACGACGTGCCAGAAGGCGCTGCGGGCGGCGACGCGGTAGTCGCGGTCGAGAAAGCGGTCCCACACCGCGGCCGGCTCGTAGACGTGGCTGTCGATGTCGATGACGCCGCTCATCGGCTCCTCCGTCAGTAGGGTCGCAGCGCCTGCATGATGAGGCGGGGGTCGAGCTTCGCGAGGTCGAAGTGCGTCATGCCGTGGGCCCGCGGGTCCGCCTCGACCTCCGCCCACGCGTCCAGCTCCGCGGCCTTCGGGAACCACGCCGGGCGCTCGAGCGGCGCCGGCTCGTCGGCGACGAACACCTTGCCCTCGATGCCGTACATCCGCCGCGCGTTGCCGCCGAGCATCTTCGCCTGCACGGTCTCGGGGACGCCCGCGGCCGTCATCTCGCGCATCGCGCCCCAGGCGTCGGCCGCGTCGTGATGGTAGGCGTCCGAGGACCACACGCCCACGTCCTCGAAGAGTGGCCACTGGCGGAAGACCGGCGTCTCGTCGGCCTCGAACGCGATGAAGCACTGCTCGGCGAAGGCGCGGCTCGGCAGGCGGTCGGTCTTGAGCGGGCGCTCGCTCGCGTAGAGGGTGAAGAGCCGGTCCCAGTGCGGAAGGAGCTGCGGCAGCCAGCCCGCGTTCGACTCGAAGATCGCCATCCGCAGCCGTGGATAGAGGTCGAGCAGCCCCGAGAGCAGCACCTGCGCGAGCCAGGTGACCGCTTCGAAGACGAAGCTCAGCGTCTGGACGTCCACCATGCGCCCGCCGGTCGCCATCTCGCCCGCACGGCCGACGATCTCGCCCGGGGAGGTCATCGGCACCGGAGGGGTCGGGTACCGCATCGCGTGTCCCGCCTCGGGGTTCATCGCGGGGAACGTGTGCATGCCGAGCACGAGGCCGGTCTCCTCGAAGGTGCGCAGCACGCGGTCCATGGTGGCCGTCGGCGCGCCGCCCGTGAGGCTCGGGAAGATGTAGTTGGGATAGCGCCCGCGCGCGTCGATCGGCCGGATCAGCGCCACGCGGAAGCCCATCGCCGCGATGCGCTCGAGCTCGCGGCAGGTGTGATGCACGCTCTGGAGCGGCAGCCAGCCCGCCGGGAAGAGGCGATCGGGCGCGGCGGAGCAGAAGTCGCGCGCCCAGTCGTTGTAGGCGCGGGCGAAGGCCGCGGCTGCGTCGATGTTCTCGACGAAGGGGAAGTTCGCCACCATCATCGTCGGGATGATCATCACCTGATCGATCCCCATGAGGTCCATGTCGCGCAGCCGCGCCTTGGGATCGTAGGCGCCCCGGTGCTCGACGTACCGCTTCTGGTCGGTGGTGAGCGGCACCTGCTGGAGGCGGCGCATGATCTTCTTGTTCATCTGCGGCCCGGCGATGCAGATCGGGTTGTAGCCCGGGAAGTCGTAGGCGCCGCCGCCGATCACCGTGGTGCGGCCGTTCAGCACCGCGTGGTGCTCGTCCTTCCAGTACGCCTGGCGCACCGCCTCGCGGTGGCGCGGCTCGACGTACGACCAGATCTCGTTGGGGTCGTTGATGTGCGCGTCGCAGTCGAAGACCGGGAAGCTCTTGCTGCCCATGGGCGCGTCCTCCGCGCTCGGCCAAAACCGAGCGATCGTTCGGTTTGCTGATAGTGCGCCGGCCCCGCGGGCGTCAAGCCCGGATCGCGTCGGCACGCGCGTCCGGCTATAGGCGAGCGATGGCTGCGCGGGGACCCGGACCAATCGCCGTCGTGCACCGCATCCTGATCGCGACCGCGCTCCTCGCGGCGCTCGCCTACGCCGCCTGGGAGACGGCCGGCTACGCGCGCACCCGCGAGGTAGCGGCGGCGGCGCGCGCGGCGCTGGGCGTGCTGGTCGCGATCGGCCTCGCGCTCTACCTGCGCAGCCTCCGCGGGCTCGCCGCGCGGCTCACGCCGTCGACCGAGCGGGGCGTCAGAACCAGATGACGTCGCCGCGCCGCGGTCACGGTGAGAACGGCGTCCTTCCTCACGTGATGCAAATGTGTGCGATGTGCACCGCTCGATCAGAGGCCCTCTAGTTCGGGAAGCGCCGGGAGGCGGTGGTCGTCTCGCCGCGGGCGATCGGCGAGAGCCAGGGCGCGAGCTCGCCCCGCAGCCGGTCCGCGTCGACGTCGAGGGCCTCGCACACGCGCATGAACGAAAAGGGCCAGGAGCGGTCGTCGGAGAGGACCCAGTCGAGCGTCTCCCTGTAGCGCACCCGACGGCACTGGCTCGGGAGGCGGGCCGCGGCGAGGAGGATGAAGAGCGCGTCCTCCAGGACGGCCAGCATGAGCCGCTTCTCCCCGTCGGCCGGGCCCGCCAGACGGAGGCGGCGGGTTCGGCGGAGCATCTGACCGGCGGCAGGGGCCTGGGCCATCGTCGACCGCTCTCATACCGCGTGTCGGAGAGAGCGGTCAACAGAGATAGTTTGCCGGTAGACTCAGTGCACGAGATCGAGGAACGCTCCGCTCGGCGAGAAACAGACCACGAGCCCGCAGCTCGGCGCGTCGGAGGGGAGCCCGTTGGCGTTGTCGCAGGCGTCGGAGCTCGTCACCGTGCATCGAGTGCCGCAGTCGGTGTCGTCGACGCAGGCGGTGCTCGGGTCGTTCGTGCACGTGCCGTCGGCGCTGCAGGTGCTGGTGGGGACGAGGCAGGTGACCGCGCTCAGGTGGCCGCAGACCGAGTGGGCAGCCTCGGCGACCACGTGCCCGCGGCAGCGGCGACCGATCTCGCCGCTCGTCGCCATCGCCTTCACCGCGTGCGCCACGCAGCGCACGTACTGGCCGTGGTTCGCCGCGTCGGCGCAGGGACAGACGGCATCGAGCGCGGTCGCCACCGCGCAGCGGTCGGCATCGCAGCTCGCACGCGTGTGGCCCCTGCGCGGGTGGCCCTTGCCGTGGCGGGCGAGAACCGGCGCGGCGAGCGCGCAGAGCACGGCGGCGGCAAGCACGAACGATCGCATGGGAACCTCCCGGGCCGAGGTGGCGGCCTCGGGGAGCTAGCATGCGGCGTACCGGGCGCAATGCGAACCGGCGGGGCGGTGCAGCGGTCGGCGGCGGCAGAAAATGGACGCTGGCCGCCCCGGGCGTCGTGGAAGCGACGCGCCTCAGCTCGGACGGCGGGCGGGCCACGAGGATCTTCTGTCGGCCTGCAGGAGTGGGGCTTCGCGGGCGAACAACGGCCGCCTACGTGGGCTCGCGGACGCTCGGCCCCGCAGCGCGCCGCCGCACCGCTCGTCCCAAGACGAATCCGAGCCAGCCCACCACCAGCACGGCCGCCGCGGCCCAGAGCAGCCGCTGCCGGGAGCCGACGAGCGACTGCGCCGCGGTGATCTCGACGATCCCGCGGCCAAGCACGCTCTGGTGCACTCCGTCATCGTCGTACTCGACGGCGGCGAAGATCGCGTAGCGGCTGCCGGCGAGCACCGAGCGATTGACGATCGGCACCGTCACGGCGCGCTCCTCCCAGGGCGCGAGCGAGAGCGTCGCCACCGGCGACGCCGCCTGGAGCCCCTCGGGAAGGACGAGCGAGACGGTGGCGGCGCGGACAGTCGCCGACACGTTCTTCACGCGCACGGTGACATTGCCCGTGGTCACCAGCGGGGGCGACGACATCTCGGGGACGACCACCTTAGCGGGCGACGGGCTGCCGACGGTGAGCAGCGAGGCCTGCAGCGCTTGGAACGGGTACTGGTTGATGTCGGTGTAGTCGATCGCGAGCTGGTAGGGCCAGCGACCGGGCGGGACCTCGCCCACGGGGGCCTCGAGCGTCGCGTCGAAGGACTCGTTCGGCCCGAGCATCTGCCGGGCGCTGCCGCGGATCTCCTGCCCCCGGAAGCGCAGGACGGGCGTGACCGACTCGGCGGTGTCGTCGCCCGAGTTCGTGACCTTCAGGTGGACGGTGAGTCGGCCATCGTGGAGGTCGATGGTCGAGTTGGTAGTGATCGTGATGCTCTTGGCGATGGCGAGCGTAGCGGTGGCGAGCACGCAGCCCGCAAGCATGCACTGCGCGAGCCGGAGGAGGGATTGGGTGCGGCGCATGCGGAAGCGGCATGATGGCACAGCGCCGCGCCGGATCAAGCCGGATCCGTCACGGTAGGGCCGAGCACGTCGGCGAGACTCGCGTCGGCCGGACGGACGGTGATCCCGAGGCGCCGGAGGTCTTCGGCGACGGGAACGCGCCGCAGCCCTTTGAGGCCCAGCAGGCTCTCCGAACGGAGGGGGAAGGGCACGTGCAGCGCCTCGAGGACACGGAGGCCGGTGAGCACGGGACCGAACGGGAGCGGAATGAACGCGCATCGGACTCCCGCACGGGCCGCCATCCCACGCAGGAAGTGTCGGAGCGACGGCGCCTCGAGTTCGGCGACGTTGAACGCGCCGACGAGACTCCGCTCGAGTGCCGCCTCGATGGCAGCGCTCACGTCGTCCACGTGCACCGTCTGGAGCGGCTGGCGACCGCCCCCAAAGAGCGGCACGACGCGCGTGCGGCGCATGTTGTCGAGGAGCTGCTGGAAGAGCCCGTGCCCGCCGCGTCCGACGACGAGGCCCGGGCGGATCACGAGGTCCCGTGCGGGATCGAGCAGCCCTTCGACGGCGTGCTTGCTGCGCGCGTAGTAGCTCGGGGCATCGGGGCTCGCCGCTACGGTCGAGACGAACACGAAGCGCGGAACCGCTGCGGTGCGTGCCGCCGCGAGCAGCCGGCGGCTTCCCTCCTCGTTGACGCGGCCAGCGCGGGCAGGGTCCGTCTCGCGTGTCGCCCACGCGCAGTGCACGAGCGCGAGCGCGCCGTCGAGCACGGTCGTATCGAGGATCTCCGGGAGGTCGCAGCGTCCGGCAGGAATTCCCGTCCGGGCGGTGAAAACCGCGGGATCGCGCACCAGCGCGCGCACGTCCCAGCCGCGCGACGCGAAGTGCGCGCAGAGCGCTCCGCCGACGAACCCCGAAGCCCCGGTGATGACGACGCGGCGCCCGCTCATCGCAGCTTCTCCGCGAGCAGCGTGCCGACGCGATCGGCGTTGGCCATGATGTTGAAGGTGAGCCCTTTCGGCGGAAGCCACGGGAAGATCGAGCCGTCGGCGAGGTAGACGGCGCGCGTGCCCCGCAAGCGACTGTCGCGGTCGCAGGTGAGCGGCCTGTCGTCCGGCGAGATAGGGAACGTGCCGGCGTAGTGGAGGCTCGAGCCATGGCCCGGACGGATCGCCTTGAGAGGCAAGCAGCCCAGCCGCCTGAAGAAGCGCAACAGCACGCGCTCGTCCCTCCGCTGGCGGCGCTCCTCGTCCGGACTCGGCCGATAGGTGATCTCGAGCCGGTCGGGTTCCCCGCGCCGTAGCACGCAGTGCTTGTTTTCGGCCGGCCGGTCCTCGTGGTGGATCCCCAGAATGGCGAAGCAGGGCAGCAGCACGCGCAGCATGCGCAGCGACTGCCGTGCGGCCAGCGGCACCTCCTTCATGAGCTTGAAGGTGAGAAGCGAGCGGTACGAGAAGAGCTGCGCCTGGAGGAGGTGCTCGTGCGGCCTCTCGAGGCGTACGATCGCGGTGAGCTGTCCCAAGCTGTAGCGGCGGTCGCGAGGCACGCGTCCGAGCATGCCCGTGTTGACGGTGGGCACGTAGGTGTAGGCATTGCACAGGATCGGCGCTGGCGTGTCGTAGCAGCCGAGCGAACGCAGCACGATGCGGGCCGTCGCGAGCGTTCCCGCGGCAAGCACGAATGCGCGGCCGACATGCCGCTCCTCACCCCCGCCGTCGGCACGTACGACGTGTACGGATATGCGGTCCGCAGACTCCGCGAACCTCAGCACGAAGCGGCGATCGAGGTAGGTGAAATTCGGCGACCGCTCCAGCTCCTCGAGGGTCCATTGGGGTCGGTAGATGCTGCGGTCGACGTCCGCCCAGTAGTCGAGGTCGAAGTACGGATACGGGCCGCGGCCGCGGCACGGTCGCGTGCAGGCGGCGACCCGCGGCCGTCCCAGGAAGAAGCCTCGGGCGTTGAGCGCCGCGCGCCGGCGGCGATAGCGTTCCAGGACCACCTCCGCGTTGGAGTCGATCTCGAGCGGCGGCATCATCGACGGGCTTGGCGGAAGGAACGGTTCCAGGTCGTCGTGGGCACCGGCTACACCGATGCGCTCGGCCACCGCGTCGTAATGTCGCTGGAGGTCGGCGAGCCCCAACGACGTGTCCCGTAGCTCGTCATCGGAAAACGGGAACACGCCCGCGCTCCAACCCGCGCCGAGCCCGCCGCGCGCGAGGCTCATCGACACTGCGAAGCCGGGAGCGTCGACCGGCATACGAGCCGCGGCATCGGCGAGGATGTGCATCCGTGGTGGAGTGAGCTGCGCCCCCACGCGCACCGGACCGACCGGAACGCCTTCGAAGGCGTCGCCCAGGAAGTAGCGATGCTGGTTCGGGTCGGTGCGGCGCAGCTCGGCGAACGGCCGCCGCGGGACGAGGTCCGCGTAGCGCGTGTCTCGATTGCCGTAGTCGAGCATGAGCACGCGACATCCCGCGGCGACCAGCGGCGCGGCCGCGTTGACGCCGCCCGGCCCCGAGCCGACCACGATGACGTCCGTCATGACCGGCGTCGGCGGGCGATCGGCTGCAGGAGGATCCCGGCGAGTGCTTGGCACACCGCGACGATCCCGGCGGTGGCGATCCGAAGAGACAACGTCGGGATCGATACGGCGCGGGGAAGGAAGTCGTCGGCGAACGCGGGGGTGGCCTCGAGGATCGCGGCCATGAGCAGGATCCTGCCGCGCAGCGGCCCGCCTGGCGCGAGCAGGGCGGTGGCGGCGTCGAGCGGCCCGACGCTCCAGGGATGTCGGCGCACGAACTCGAGCAGCGCCGCGTCCCCCGGCTCGTCGGCCTGGCCCCAGACGACCTGGGCGGCGGTACGGTAGCGCTCGACCAAGTCGGGCGGTGCGGGACGCCCGACCAGGTAACGTGCGAAGACCTGCGCCTCGACCTCGAGGGCGGCCGCATCAAGGCTCGTGGGCACGGCGGGACGAACCTACCGCATGCGGAGGCTGCGCAGCCACAGCCCGAAGAGGTGGCCGTACTTGTAGAACGCCTCGTGGACGAGGTTGAACTTGGACTTGCGCCAGTCCTCGCACTCCACCGGCACTTGCACGATCCGCCCCCCGGCGCGCTGCGTGAAGAAGCACATCTCGATAACGTACGACGAGCCCTCATCGATGTGCGCGGCGAAGCGCCGCGCGGTCTCGACGCGGTAGCCCTTGGCGGCGATCGAGTAGTCGTCGTAGGTCACGCCGAGCAGGAGCCGTGCAATGCGCAGGAACGTGTCCGAGGCGAACCGGCGGACCCACGAGCGCTTCTGCTTGCCGAGCTTCTTCGACCCCACGACGATCTCGTGTGTCTCGAGCAGCTCGAGCGCCCGGGGCAGGAAGGCCAGGTCGATCGAGAGATCCATGTCGACCGAGAGCAGGAAGGGATAGCGCGCCCGCCGCACGAACTCGCGGAACGCGAGGCCGACGCCGCGGGTGGGTACGTGGAAGAAGGTCACGTGCGGAAAGCGCCGGCTCAAGTCGACGCCGAGCGCCGTGGTCGAGTCGGTGGACCCGTTGGAGCCGATGATCACCTCGTAGTCGCGGCCGAGCCCATCGAGGAAGGCGAGCAACCGCTCGGTGTTGGGCACGAGAATGGCCTCCTCGTTGTACACGGGGATCCCGACGGTGAACGGCGTGCTGGCGCTAGACGATGTCGGCGTCGCCATAGGTCACGTACCAGTGCGCGATGTCGCGGAGGAGGGGGATGTCCTCGCGGGCGCTGCGCGCGCCGAAGTACCAGCGCCTCGGGTTGAGCCGGTCCGGCACGCGGAGGAAACCGAAGCGGGTGAGGTGCGCCGCGTGTGCCGGCGGCAGGAGCGCCGTGAGGAAAGCCGCGCCGGCCTCGGTGGCGCGGAGCTGGGCGAAGCTCAGCACCTCGCGCGTGACCCCCGCGTCGACGATCGGACAGGGAAAGAGGTCGACCACGGCGCCGACGGGTAGATCGAAGAGTGACAGCACGCGCAGCACGAAGTACCCTTCGAGCACGCCGTTCACCACAATCTCGAACGGACGGTACTCGAAGATCGGCGCCGCGCAGTAGCGCCAGTCGAGGTAGGCGCGGTCGCGCACCTGGATGACGCGCGTCATCGACCGGTGGCGCTCCCAGAGCGCGTCGAAGCGCTCGTCGAAGGTGGTGATCGGCCGGATCGTCGCCCGGCGCGGCTCGCGCACGGGCGGTGTGACGAGCCGGTAGGAGCGGTCGGCGATGGCTCCGAGGAGCTGGGAGATGGGCCCCCGCCCGAGGTAGCGTTGCAGTACGTCCCGGCTCCGAATCGGCTTGACCCGCATCGGGAACACGTGGACCTCGAACCAGTCGAGCTTGCCGACGAAACCGGGGTAGGAGCGATCGTTGGGAAATCCCCAGACCGTGGTGACGCCGTGCCGGGCTGCAAGGTCGGCGTAGAGCTCGCGCGCGAGCGTCACGAACATGCCCTGCTTCTGGTAGTCGGGATGCGTCATCGTGTCGCAGGACATGGCGAAGAGCCGCACGGCGTCATCCACGCGAAAGCGGGTCGGAATGGCAGCGTACTGCCCGACGATCCTGCCGTCGTGCTCCGCGAGACGCACGTAGCCCGCGCCGGCGGGATTGTCGACGAACTGCCAGCGCCAGATCTCGGGCCGCAGGCGGGCGGGGTCCAGATCGCCGAACACCACGCGGCGCAAGGCGAGGATACCGTCGACGTCGGCAGGCACGGCGTCGCGGCTTCGCCACGGGCGCTCAGTCATCGGTGGTCGCGAGGTCCCGGAACGACGTCACCTCGATTCCGCGCTGCGCGAGCGCGTCGGGGAGGCTCGGGTCTAGGACGAGCGCCAAGTCGTTCTCCCAGCGGTAGCGCCAGTGCCCGTATCGGCGTGCGGTGGCGTCGTCGCGCCGGCCGGGGTGCAGCATGACCTCCACGATGGCATCGGGCGTGCGTCGGCGGATCCGGTCGAGGAACGCGAGCAGACGCGCACTGGTCATGCCGCCGCCCGCGTGGAGGAAGCCGATCGTGGTGAAGGGCGCAAGCCGGCGCCGCGCACCCGCCACGCGTGCGGCGGTGCGCACGGCGAGCAGCATCAGCGTGCGCGTCCCCGCGCCTTCTCCGAAGAGCGGGTCGCCCAGCGTCGTACGCACAAAGCGGATGCCGCGTCGCCGAGCCTCGGCAACCACGAAGCGGTACACGCCAGGAAGCAAATGGAGATGCTGGTGGCCGTCGACGTGCGAAGGTGCGAGGCCGAAGGCCACGAAGCGGTCGAGCTGGGCCGCGAGCTCGGTCCTCGCCTCGGCGGCGCGCCAACGGCCGAGGGCATAGCGCGCCGCGATGCCCGCATGCGTCGGCCAGAATCGATCGTCCTTCACGAGACTCGGAATGTGTGCCGGGGGAAGGGCCGGACGCTCCTCGACGAGCGTCAGGTGCACGCCGACGTCGAGGCGCGGCAGCGAGCGGGCGCCGGTGACCGCGTCGTCCGCGGCCTCCGCCGTGACGATGAGCGAGGTGCTCCGCAGCACGCCACGCTCGCAGGCTTCGAGGATGCCGGCGTTCACGGCGGAGGTGAGGCCGAAGTCGTCGGCGTGGAAGATCACCTTCATCGCTTCGTTTCCGCGAGGCGATCGGCCGCGTATCTGGCCCACGGGCTCTCGGGGAACCGCGCCCGGGTCTCCTCCCACGCGCGCACGGCCCCCTCGACGTCGCCCTCCTCCCGGCGGCAGAGCCCGACGTGGTACAAGGATTCGGGCGCGTTGAGGCCGTCGGGGAAGTTGGCGACCACGCGGGCGAACGCCGCCTCGGCCTCCTTCCAGCGCTGCTCGCGGAGGTACGTGACGGCCTCGAAGTAGCCCGCGTGGATCGCGATCGTCGCCTGCGGTGCGAGGCGTTGGACCTCCTGGAAATAGGGTCGCGCCGCATCGAGCTTGCCTGCATCGAACAGCGCCTGTCCCTCGCGGAAGACCTGCTCGGCCGGCACCTTGCGCTTGAGCGCCGTGACCGCGCCGAGGGCCGCGCCCGCGACCAGCAGCGTGGCGGCGAGCACCAGGCGCCGGCGGCCGGGACCCCACGCGCCCGTTCGCCGCAGCGGCGCGACGAGCCAGCGCGCCGGCGAAACTGCGGCGACCGCCTCCACGAGGCCGAGAAGGCGGCGTCGGAGCAGACGGCCCGGCACGGGGAGCACGCTCGAGAGGAAAGCCAGCACGCCGATCCAGGTGAGCCACCGCCCGGCGCGACACGGCGGTCCGTCGCCGAATGCCAGCTCCACACGCTCGCCGCGCGGGAAGACCAGCATGAAGCTCGGGCCGGCGAGCCATATCTTCTCGCCGGTGAGGGCCCGCCACCGGGGATGGTAGGAGATGCGGATCAGGACCGGCTGGCCGGGCCGGCAGCCGGTGATCGTGAGATGATCCGGCGCGTCCATCGTCTCGGCGAGCGTGGGCACATCGCCGAGAGGGCGGCGCGGCATCTCGGGCGGCAGCTCCGTAGCGGTGCCGGCGAACAGCCGCGCCTCCTCGGGCGACACGGCCTCCGCGAAGACCGGCACGACGTCTCCCGGCCGGGCGCGCTTGAACCATCGATAGGACAGCTCCTTCCACGTCCGGGTGACGACGAGATAGGGCGCGCTCTCGAGCGGGACGGCGTAGTGGCCGGTGTTCCCATGCACCCGGTAGACCTCGTAGGGTGCGACGACGGCCTCGCGCTCGAGCCCGGGGTTGGTCGCCGCCGCCTTCTTTACCTTGTCGCTGCGGGCGATGAACTGCGAGACGTTGAACATGCGCAGGTGGTCGAGGCCGCGGTCGAGGTCGAAGCGCGCGCAGCCCCAGTCCGGGAACGGGCACGACTGCGCTTCGGAGATCTCGGACTGGATGTAGAAGACGAACGGCGCGGTCGGGGAGCTCTGCATGTAGAGTCCCTCGAGCGTCGAGCGTCCCGAGAAGAGCGGCAGGTCCTCGAAGGCGCGCACGGTGCCGAGGGACTCCGTGGCCGGGGAGTGCTCGTAGACGACGCGCGGGTCGCGGTAGTCGCCCTTGAGTCGCTCGGCGAGGCCGTGGAGGACGGGCCACGTCGCTTTCTTCTCGAAGCCGGAATAGTTCCACCGGATCCAGCCGGGGATGAAGGTGACCTGGCGTTGCACGAACGGCAGGATCGCGAGCGCGGTCACCGCCGGCCAGACCTCGGCGCCGGGGAGTACGCCGAGGAGGTGGCCGAGACCGGCCCCGGCGGCGAGGCAGAGGCCGAGCTGCACGAAGGGCACGAAGCGGATGTCGACTACCCCGAAAGAGAAGGCCGTGAAGTAGAAGAAGGCGGCCACGGCCATCGTCCCCCAGAGCACCGCGAGCCCGCTCGGGAACGAGCGCCTCGCGACGGCGCAGATCGCAGCGACCATGAGCGCGCTCGCAACCGCAGCGATGGCGGGTGCCCAGAGGATCGGCGGGAGCACGTCGCGCCACGACGTGAGAGGCCAACTGTGATTGTAGGCGGTGGTCCACGGCGAGTAGGCGATCATCGGCAACAGCCAGAAGGCGAAGAGGAGGATCGCCAGCGCGTGCACGCCGGCGAGGACGGCGACGCGCCGCCACCACCGCCGCGTCGCGATCAGCTCGAGCAGCGAGCTGAAGCCCACCCACAGCAGCGTGTAGCCGTGGGAGAGGCCGATCAGCGCCTCCAAGAGTCCGTTCCATGCCACCCCGCGCCCCGTCTTGACGGCGCGGTGCAGGGTGCCGAAGAAGAGCACGGCGAGGGCCAAGCCGAGCGACAGCGAGAACTCCCCCGCCAGCGTGGAAGGGATGTTGCCGCCCCACATGCTGTTGGCCTCCATGAAGAGGAAGCAGAGCGTGGCGAGCGAGCCGATCGCGGGACCGGGGAACGGGACGTCGAGGAGTCGCAGCCCCAGGTACGCGCACACGGGCAGCAGGAAGGTACCGAGCACGGTGCCGAGCTTGAAGGCGACCGGGAACGGGATCACGTGCCCGAGCGCGGCCATGACGAGGAAGGGCAGGGGGAAGTAGAACTGGAACAGCGGATACCCGCAGTAGTTCCCGGGGCACCAGCCGGCGACCTCGCCCTTCGGCAGGAGTACGTCCTTGAGATAGAGAGCCGGGAAGTAGTGCGATCCCATGTCCCCGCCGTTGGTCGTCGTAGGGGAGAACATGAGATCGGCCGGGAAATACGAGGCCACGAAACCGACCGCAGCGCCAACCGCGGCGAGGTCGATTGCCGCGCGAAGGATGTGGACCCAGCGGGACTCGAGCATCAGGTGATGGCAGCGGGCGCGGAGCCCGGCCGGAGCGCCGTCTCGCCCTTCGCACCGAAGCCGATGGCCGGGGGCGAGGAACGCGCCGACGGCATGAAGGTACCCTCGCACAGGCTGGGAGAAAAGGAAACAGCCGACGACACTGAGGCGCTTGTAGAGAAGAGAGCGCAGACGGTACGTGGGCGCAAATGACCTTCTCGAAGACCGGCTGCGCCTTTTACGAGCATGGCTCGCCCCGGGGGGAGGGGCTCCACCCGTCGCCGCCGTGGGGTGGTGCCGCGCTCCTTGCCTTCCTCGTCGCCGAGCTTCTCCGGACCCCGCATGGGGTCGCCGCCACCCGCATCTCTATGGCTGCGTGGCTCCTGTACCTCCTGTCGGTGATCTGGTGGCTGCGAGGGCGATCGGGATGGGCAGCGTTTTTGAAGCGCTCGGCGCGAGTCGGGCTCCTCGGCTCGTCGGCGTTCTGCGTGCTTTTTCTCTACTACCATCATTCCCGCGTGCTCGACGCCGGAGTCCACGTCGATGCAGCCTACACATTCCTTGGTCTGCGATGGTTCGTCGATTCCCGCAATCCGATCACGTTCGTCGGTGCGACCCCCTCCTACTACCAGCCGTCCTTCGCGCTCCTGTCGCACCTGCCCGGGCTGCTCGTCGGCTTCGAGCGCATCGGAGCGGCCGCGGTCCCGCTAGGGCTGATGGTACAGGTGGCCCTGCTGCTGGGGGCGGCGACAGAACGGCTCGCTGCTCGCCCCCTCGGTTACCAGGTCGCGACGGCCGCGCTCGCCGCGGCGGTGTTCTCCAACCGTATGCTCGTGCTCTGTTACGACAAGGTGGGCTACGCGGTCCCCGCCATCTGCCTTGGCCTGATGTTCTGCGTCGCAGTCGACGAGCGAGCCCTTTCTCCTCCCTTTCGCCCGATCGGCGCCGCGCTCGCGCTCTCGATCCTGCACTACATCACGGGTCTCGTTATCGTACTGCCCCTTTGCACCGTGTGGCTGTTGCTTTCCCGGACGCCCTTGCGGCGGCTGCGGGTTTTTCTCGCGGAGAACCCGGTGCTCCTGACTGCTTTCGGCATCTTCGGGGTTACGGTCGCGATCCACCCAGACCTCGTACTGCAACGGGTCCGCGACGTGAGTGGCCTGGGGCCGCCGCCTCGTCGACGGCGGTGATGATGCGGCTCGTTGGCGGTTGGGAGTACCTCAGCAAGGTCTTCCCGCGGCAGTGGTTCCACGACTTCGTGATCGCGAACCCGGGTTCGTGGCACCTGCTGAACGTGCCTCCGCTTGGAGGCTGCGTGCTCCCCGTTGTTGCGGGCACGTGGATGTGCTCCGCACTCGCCGCCGACAGGCCCGTTCGATACGTCGTCCGCTTCGCCTTCCTGGCCGTCACCCTCATCTGCCTCTCGGCGTTGCAGCACCTGCTGACCGACTTCTCAGACTACCGGGACTTCACGGCGATCTTCGCCCTAATGGTTGCCGGCCTATTCTTCGTCCTCGTCGCCTCTCGCCTTCCCCGCATGCGCCGGACGGTGCTGTTCGTCTACGCGGCCGGCGTCGCGCTCTTCAACTACGTCGATCTCGGCGTGCTGCACGGGCGCCTGCACGCGACGGCGGATTACGCGTGGCGGTCGCAGGCGGTCATGGAGCGGTTGCTCGCGATGGTGCGCTCCGGTGAGGTGTCCCGGCTCGAAGTCCGGCGCGCCATGGTCGTTCTCGATGACTTCTTCCCGCTCGAGCAGTTCTACCTCGAGGCCCTCGACCACCTGGGGATGAAGATCACCGTCGTCCGGGCCACGCCGTTCTGCTCGGGCGGCAACGAAGTCGTGAAGCGTTCGGCCGAGGGCTGTGAGGGCTTCCTCCTCGTTTGGCACGCCCGCCAGTGTCGGTCCCCAGAGCCCGGACGTTTGCCCGGGGTAGTTGGCCGAGCCTACGGGCCGATCTGCAGCGACCCGAAGGCGGAGTTCACCGACCGTTCCGCGACGGAGGTGGCCGTCGACGCGCCCCACGCGACCTTCGTGCGCTCGTGGTGATGTTGTGCCCGGCCGGGCGCGCCAGCGCCGGAGGGGTGCCGGCCGCGCTCGCGCACGGTGCGCGCGGACGCTGACGCCGTGTGCGCCTGGGTCTTCTCTGCCGTCGACTGCGGGCCTTCGCGGAGACGGTGACCGCGATCGAGGCGTGCGAGGCCGTGAGGACCTCCTTCGACGGCCTCATCTGCGCGGTCACGTGATGAGGCCGTGTCAAGGTCCGTGTTCCTTACCGATTTTTCTTGACCGCCCCGTCCCCCACATCGTATCCAGCGGCGCAACAGGATCGGGAGGCGATCTCCCGAAGGGAGGGGAAGCATGAAGCGGCTGTCGGTCCTCGGCGTCACGTTCCTCGCCTGTAGCCTCGGCGCCTGCGCCGTGATCCACCGCACACCGGCCCCCGGCGCCGGCGGGCTCACCATCCAGCAGAGCTCGGTCACCGCGTTCGACGCGACCTACCGCCGCGGCGACGCGTGGGCGCGCGCCCGCGTCGCCTACTCGCCCACGTCGACCTTCTACGAGATCACGACCTCGACGGGCACCGTCGTCGTGCGCACGGGCACGGCGCTCGACGCGACGCGCGACGCGCCGCCGGCCGATCCGCGACGCCAGGACGAGGTGGTGCGGCTCTCCGCGGCGGACCCCGAGTACCCGCTCGTGGCGGGGCTCCTCGACGGGCTGCTCGCGGCCGGGGCGAGCCCCACGCCGACGGCAGCGGAGACCGGCTCGACGCTGTATGCGGCGGCCTACTTCGCCGCCAAGGCGCTCGGCCGCACGCCGCCGCCCACGCCGCCGGACGCCGCCGTGCGCCCCGCGCCGAGCGGGCTCTGGCCGTATCCCGGCTATTACGACTACGCGCAGATGCCCGCCGAGCTCGTCGCCTCGGTCGGCGGGGAGCAGAACGGCCCGGGGAACCACTCCTGCTGCGGGCCGTACACCTGCGTCGACGGGGACTGGAACCCCACCTTCAGTTGCGACGACTGGTGCGCGGCCGGCGACATGTGCAACGCCCACAACTGGGGCAACTGCGGCACGGCGATGTACTGCCCCGGCGGCGGCTGCAACTGTTGCCCGCACTCCGACAGCTCGGGCATCCGAGGCTCGAGCTACCACGGTTGCAACAACGGCACCTGCTCGCCGAAGTGCTGGGAGCCGACGCCGACGCACTACGGCCCCGCCTCGAACTACGACTACTATGGGAACGTCTACTTTGGCAGCAAGGGTGGCGAGTACGGCAGCGGCGGCGACGACTACTGCGGCCAGGGCGGCGGCTGGTGGAACTGCTTCGGCACGATGAAGTGCTGCATCGGAGGCTGCTTCGGCCTCTGCAACTAGCCCACGGGCTCGCGGCGCTGGCCGCCGTCGCCGCGACGGCGGTCGCGCCGCGCCCGGCGCGGGCCGTGATCGGCGGGGCTCCAGACCCCGGCGACCCGGCCGTCGTCGCCCTCGAGCCCGCGCAGTGCACGGGGACGCTCGTCGCTCCGCGCGTCGTGCTGACGGCGGCCCACTGCCTCTGGGGTCGCGACCCGACGCACCTGAACGCTTTCTTCGGCGCCGACGTCCACGGGCGAGGGCGGCGGATCGCCGTCATCGACGGGCGGCTCGCGCCCGGCTGGGACCCGGCGACGCAGGAGCACGACCTCGCCGTGGTGCTGCTCGCCGAGCCGGCCTCGGGGATCGCGCCGCTGCCGCTCCTGCGCGCGCCGATCGACGACCGGCTGCTCGGCGCGACGTTGCGCATCGTCGGCTTCGGCGCCGATCGAACGAAGCAGGAGGGGACCACGCGGCTCACCGCCTACCTCGCGGCCACGATCGTCGACGGCGGCGGGCCCTCGGCAACCTGCCTCGGCGACTCGGGCGGCCCCGCGCTGCTCTCGGCGGGCGGCGTCGAGTATCTCGCCGCGGTGACCTCGCGCGGCGACGCCGGCTGCCGCGCGTTCGCCGTGCGGACGCGCGTCGATCCGTACGTCGCGGACTTCATCCAGCCCTACGTCGACGCGACGCAGCCGGGCGCGGCGCGCACGGGCGACCGCTGCGCCTATCCGGCGCAGTGCGCGACGGGCCTCTGCCGGCCCGCCGACGACGATCCGGCGAGCCGGTTCTGCTCCGCCGCGTGCACCCGCGACGCCGACTGCCCGCGCGCGATGACCTGTCTCGGTCGCCGCTGCGCGTACCCGCCGCCGTCGCCGGGCAGCTTGGGCGCCCCGTGCGACCGGGACGCCGACTGCCGGGGCTGGCTCTGCGCCGGCGCAGCACCCGGCGGGCCGCGCCGCTGCGCGGTCGCCTGCGTGCCGTCGGCCCCGCGGCCGTGCGCGCCGGGGTTCGCCTGCGTCCCCTCCGGGCGGCCCGCGGCTGGGAGCGTGTGCCTGCCGAGCGAGCTTGCCCCGGGCCGGCGTACGACATGATCATCGCCCCCGCGCTGCGAGCGCCCGCTTGTCCACCTTGAACATCGCGGTGAGCGGGAGCTCCGAAAGCAGCGTCATGCCGTCGGGGCGCTTGAAGCTCGCGAGCTCCGCGCCGACGAAGGCGCGCAGCTCGGCGAGCGTCGGCGGGTCGGCCGGCTCGCGGGGGACGACGAAGGCCCAGCCCACCTCGCCGTAGACCGGATCGGGGAGCCCGACGACCGCCGCGCGCGCCACCTTGGGGTGCTGTGCCAGGCGGGCCTCGATCTCCGCGGGGTAGACGTTGAACCCGCCGCGGATGAACATCTCGCTGCGTCGTCCGCGCAGGTGGAGATAGCCGGCCGCGTCGAGGAGCCCGACGTCGCCGGTGTGCACCCAGCCGCCGGCGTCGATCGTCGCCGCGGTCGCCTCCGGGTCGCGCCAGTAGCCGCGCATCGTGGCGGGCGAGCGCACGACGACCTCGCCGGGCTCGCCGGGGGGCAGCACGCGGCCCTGCTCGTCGACGATGCGGAGCTCGACGCCGGGCGTCGGCTTGCCGACGGTGGTGGCGAGCAGCTCCGGCGGATCGTCGGGCGCGGAGGCGGTGGCGATGCCGACCTCGGTCGAGGAGTAGCGCACGCTCACGGTGGCGCCGAGCGTCGCCTGCACTCGGCGGATCAGCTCCGGCGGCGAGGGGGCGCCGCCCAGCAGCACCGAGCGCAGCGACGAGAGGTCGCGCCGGGGGCGGTCGGGGTGGTCGAGCAGCATCACCATCTGCGTCGGGAAGGCGCCGAGGTGCTCGAGGCGCTCGGCCTCGACGGCGGCGAGCACGGCCGCGGGGTCGAACGCGTCGTGGACGAGCGAGCAGCCCCGCTGGCCGATCTGGATCGCGATGCGCGCCATCGTGCCGACGTGGGCAAAGGAGATGCCGGCGGCGAGGTGCTTGCGGGCCGGCGGTCCGCCGGTGTGCCGGCGGGCCTCGATCGCGGCGAGCGCGAGCAGGCTCTCGTGCGCGTACCACGCGCCCTTCGGCGCGCCCGTCGTGCCGCTGGTGAAGACGATCGCCACCGGGTCGCCGGGCGCGACCGCGACCGCGGGCGGCTCGCCGGTGCCGAGGGCCGCCGCGGTCTCGCGCGTGGACGCGCGCAGCGTCTCCGCCGCGAGCCAGCAGACGGGGGCGTCGAGGCCGGCGAGCACGGCGCGGAAGTCCGCGTCGTGCCAGGTGTCGACGGCGAGCACGAGCCGCGGCGCCGCCCGCGCGACGATGTGGCCGATCTCCGTGCGGCGGTAGCGCACGTTGATGCCGGCGGTGACGGCGCCGAGCCGCGCCGCGCCGAGGTAGGCGACGAGGTAGAAGGGCGTCGAGGGCAAAAGCAGCGCCACGACGTCGCCCCGGACGACCCCGCGGGCGGCGAGCCCCGCCGCGACGCGGTCGGCGAGCGCGTCCCAGTCGGCGTAGGTGAGCCGCTCGGCGCGGTAGCGAAACGCGGGGGCATCCGGCTCGGCGTCCGCGGCGGCGCGCAGGAGCGCGGGCAGGGTCGTCGGGGCGCGCGCGTCATCGATGCGGCGGTCGCTGGCTGCACCCCTGGACACGGCCAACATGTCCGCCAAATCCCCGCGCGCCGTCAACCGCGACGCGGCGACACGGTTGC
>DATGIZ010000028.1:0-174588 GCA_035295465.1 Binatia bacterium
CATGGCGGCCATCATGCCCCGCCGGAGACGACCCCGCGAGCACCGGCGCCACCCTCGCGAACGACCCCGTAGGTACGACGGAAGACGCGCAGCAGCGCGATCAGCACCGAGATGATCGCCGGGCCGGCGAAGAGGCCGAGCGGTCCGTAGGCCGCGAGCCCCCCGGCGACGCCGAAGAACAGCGCGACGGTCGGGAGCCCGCTGCCGTGGCCCATCGCCAGCGGCTTGACGACGTTGTCGATGACCGCGACGGCGAGCGTGCACCAGGCCGCGAGCGCGATCGCCACCGGCCACCCCGCGGCCCAGACGAGGTAGCCAGCGGCGGGAATCCAAACCAGCGCCGTGCCCCCGAAGGGCAGCAGCCCGAGCGCCATCGCCAACGTCGCGAGGAAGGCCCAATAGGGAACCCCCGCCGCCAGGAGGCCGAGGCCGACGGTCGCGCCCTGGAGAACGGCGCTCAGCATCAGGCCGCGCATCACGGAGGAGAGCGTGCCGCGCAGCGACTCGAACACCGCAGCCTTGTCCTCCTCGTGCAGCGGCGTGAGCGCGCGCAGGCTGGCGGCCCAGGCGTCGCCGTCGCGCAACGCGTAGAAGAAGACCAGCAGCGCGATGCCCAGATCGAAGACGAACTTGACCGCGTTGCGCGCGACGTTGGTCAGGTGCTTCACCACGTAGTCGCTCGTGAGCTGCGCCGCCTCCATGGCCAGCCGGGGCAGCGCCTCGTCGAGGTCGTAGCCGCGCTCGGCAAGCCGGCGGCCGAGGGCGGCCACGTGCCGCTCGCGCAGCAGCCAGTCGTGCATCTGCTGCACGCCGCCCTGCGCGGCGAGTGCCGACACGCGGCCGTAGAGCGCGCTCGCCTCGCTCGCGAGCCGCCCCGACATCCACAGCGAGGGGGCCACCACGAGCACGCCGACCGCGACGCTGATGAGCGCGGCGGCGAGCGATCGGCTGCGCACGAGCCGCGTGACCTCGACCTGGAGCGGGTGCACCATGAACGCGAGCAGGAGCCCCCAGGCGATGGGCGTGAGGAACGGCAGCACGAGCCGGTAGAGCTCGTAGGCCATCACGGCCAGGAAGCCGAAGAAGAAGAGCTGGACGATGCGCTCGCGATCGGTCGGCACGCCGGGTGGCCCGTGGGGGCCACGAAGCTCTTAGCACGGCGCGGCGGTCACCGGGGAGCGGGGCGGTAGGCGCACCAGGGATCGGTCGCGAAGGCGTTGCCGGTCAGCGCGAGCGCGCGCGAGCGCGAGCCGCCGCAGATGTGGCGATACTCGCAGCGCCCGCAGCGCCCGAGGAGCCGGTCGGGATCGCGCAGCGCGCGGAAGAGCGGCGCCGACCGGTAGATCTCGGCCAGCGGACGCTCCCGCACGTTGCCGGCGCAGAGTGGGAGGAAGCCGCTCGGGAAGACGTCGCCGGTGTGGGAGACGAAGGCGAAGCCGTTGCCGGCATTGACGCCGCGGGGTGCGAGCCCGACCGTCTGCCCGGGCCCCTCCGAGCGGCGCAGCAGCCGCGGCATGGCGCCGTCGACCCCGGCTCCCGGCGCCTCACGCTGCGCGACGTACCGCCGGTAGTGGGGCGCCTCGGTCACCTTGACGACGAAGTGCGACCTCTCTTGCACGGCGTGGAGCACCGCGAACAGCGCCTCGCACTGCGCCGGCGCGAGCCCCGCGAGCGCGGCGCCGCGCCCCACGGGCACCAGAAAGAACACCTCCCAGAACACGATGCCGAGCCGCGCGACCAGGTCGGCCATCTCGCCGAGGAACGGCGCCGACGCGCCGCACACCGTCGTGTTGATCTGGAGCGGCAGCTCGTGCGCGTGCGCCCACTCGACCGCCCGCATGGTCCGCTCGAAGGCACCCGGCACGCCGCGGAAAGCATCGTGGAGCGGGGCGTGCGGGAAATCCAGGCTGAGCGCCATCTGATCGAGCCCGGCGTCGCGCAGCGCGCGGATCACGTCCTCGTCGAGGGACGGGACCGCGGCCGGAATGGTCCCCATCCGCAGGCCGCGCGCCTTCCCGCTGCGCACGAGGTCGAGCAGGTCGGGGCGACGCACGGGATCGCCGCCGCTCAGGATGAACACCGGCGTGCCCATCGCGGCGACCTCGGCGAGGAGCCGCTCCCCCTCCGCGGTGGTGAGCTCGCCCGGATCCCGCTCGGGCCGGGCCGACGCGCGGCAGTGGGTGCAGGCGAGCTCGCAGGCACGCGTCGTTTCCCAGATCACCAGGAACGGCGCCTCGTGGAAGTCGACGGCGGCGAAGGGATGTGGCACACCTCGTTGCCTAGCATGCCTCGTGCCGGAGCCATGCGCCGCGAGTTCGGCCCGCGCGGGCGGGCGCTTCCCAGAAGTGAGGACGCCCGCCGGGTGATCGGCGTAGTCCTCGCAGCCGCGCTCGCCGTGGCGGCGCCGGCGCGCGCCGCCGAGCTGCACTTCACGCGCGACGGCGACGAGGTGAGCCACCTCGCCGTCACCGCCCTGATGCGCGTCTGCCCGGTCGAGACCATCGAGGTGAGCGACCCGGACTACGGGGCGCGCCGGCGCTACCTCGCGTGCCCGTTGGCCGCCGTGCTCCGCGCCGGTTTCGGCGATGCGGCGGCGAACCTCACCGACTCGGACGTCGTCGTGCGTACCTGGAACGGGAACGACCGCACGATCGCCGGCGAGATCGTCGCCGGCGGCACGGCGTACCTGGCCTTCGGCGACGCCGCGCTCTCCACGGGGGCCGAGCCGCGCTTCGCGCCGCTCGGCCCCCGGCACACGGACCCGGGGCCGCTCTGCCTCGTCTGGACGGGCACGGCGGGCGGCCGGAGCGCCACGCCCTGGCTCCGGCAGGTGGTCGAGCTCGAGCTGTCGAGCTTCCGGCGTACGCATCCGCACACCATCCCTACGACCGCCCCATCCGGCTCCCCGGCGTGGGCGGGGTTCGAGATCTTCCGCGGCGAGTGCGTGGCCTGCCACGCCGTGAACCGCGAGGGCGGCGACGTGGGGCCCGACTTGAACGTACCGCGCAGCATCGTCGAGTACCGGCCGGTCGAGCAGATCAAGGCGTACGTCCGCAACCCGGCGAGCTTCCGCTACGGGAAGATGCCCGCGCACCCCGATCTCACGGACGCCGACCTCGACGCGCTCGTCGCCTACTTCCGGACGATGGCGAAGCTCAAGCACGACCCGGGCGGAGCGCGATGAGCACGGTGCCTCCCCGCACGCCCGTCTTGGTCGGCGTGGGCACGGTGAGCCAACGCGAGGACGATTTCGCCCGCGCGCAGGAGCCGGTCGCGCTCATGGTCGAGAGTCTCGAGCGCGCCGCGGCCGACGCCGGCGCGCCCGCGCTGCTTTCCGGCGCGGACTCGATCCGCGCGCCGCGCGGGTTCTGGGACTACCCCGATCCGTGCCGGATCGTCGCCGAGCGTCTCGGCGCGGCGCGGGCCCGCATGGAGGTGGCCGAGGTGGGCGTGCTCCAGACCACGCTCCTCGCGCGTGCGGCCGACGACATCGCGAGCGGGCGGGCCGACGTCGTCCTCGTCACCGGCGGCGAAGCCCGCTACCGGGCGCTCCGTGCGCGCCTCGTGGGAGGCGATGCGCCGCGCACGCGCCAGCGGCCGGACGTGACGCCGGACTCGGTGCTGCGGCCCGCCGGGGAGATCCTGGATCCGGTGGAGATGCGGCACGGATTCGTGATGCCCGTCGGCCAGTACGCGATGATCGAGAACGCGCTGCGGGCGGCCGACGGGCTCGGCATCGACACCCACCGCCGCGCGCTCGCCGGGCTCGTGGCGGCCGCGAGCCGCGTCGCCGCCGGCAACCCCGACGCGTGGACGCGCGAGCCCGTCGGCATCGAGGACGTGCTGCGCGCGCGCCCGCTCGCCTTTCCCTACACGCGGCTGCACACCTCGGAGTGGAACGTCGACCAGGCGGCGGGGCTGATCCTCTGCTCGGCCGAGCGCGCACGCGCCCTCGGCGTCCCGCGCGCGCGCTGGGTCTTTCCGCTCGCCGTGGCGGAGTCGAACCACATGCTGCCCGTGAGCCGCCGGCGCCACCTGCACCGCTCGCCGGGCTTCGCGCTCGCCGGCGCGCGGCTCCGTGAGCGGCTCGGCCGCGGCGCGGCCGACGTGGCGCACGTCGAGCTGTACAGCTGCTTTCCCGCCGCCGTGCGCGTGCAGGCGCGCGAGCTCGGGCTCGACGAGAAGCGCCCACTCACGCTCACCGGCGGCATGGCGTTCGCCGGGGGGCCGCTCAACAGCTTCGTGCTCCAAGCGCTGCCCGTGATGGCGCGGCGGCTGCGCGACGATCCGGGCAGCGTCGGGCTCCTCACCGCCGTGAGCGGCATGATCACCAAGCAGGGGGTGAGCGCCTGGTCGACGGAGCCGCCGGCGGGGGGCTTCCACTCCGACGACGTGAGCGCAGAGGCCGCGCGGCACACCGCGGCCGTCGAGGTCGTTCCCGGTGCCTCGGGTCGCGCGACGGTCGCCTCCTACACCGTGCTGCACGAGGGCGCGGCGCCGCCGCGGGCGATCCTCCTCTGCGAGCTGGAAGACGGCCGGCGCACGCTTTGCGAGAGCCCGGACCCCGCGCTCGTCGAGTCGCTCGAACGCGAGGAATGGTGCGGCCGGCCGGTGCGAATCACCACGAACGGCGACGTCGCGACGTGAACGGCCCCTCGGGCGCCTCTAGAGGCCGAAGAGCTGGAGGAGGGTCGACAGATTGAGCCGGCCCTTCAGCATCGCCGCCGCGGGCGCCGGGAGGCCGATCACGCCGTCGAGCAACGGGTTGCCGCTCGGCTGGGCGCAGAAGGGGCCGGCGAGCGTCGTCTGGAGGGTCAGGAGGTCGAAACGCTGGCCCTGCGTCTCGAGAACCCGGGCCGCCGGCTGCCCGAAGGCGCCCGGGCTCGGCTGGCCGGCGCAGAGCCGTCCGTCCGCGGCGCTCAGCTGCGACGCCTCGGTGGTGAGCGTCGGGACCGACGTGACCGCGCCGGTAAAGGCGCTCGGCGTGGGCAGGCAGTCGATGCTGGTCCCGTTGCTCGCGGCCGTGCACCGCTGCCCGGCGCGGCCGCCACCCTGGCAGACGCCTTTGATGCACGCGGGACAGCCCCCGAGGTAGACACGCGTCGACAGTGCGGCGTGGACCGTGACCGAGAACTGCGCGAGGTTCGCCTCGCCGCAGAAGTCCTGCAGTGCGACGTTGACCGCGCACGCCGGGACCGGGCTCGGGATCGGCAGCGGAGGTCCGAAGAAGCAGTTCGCATCGAGCGCGCAGCTCCCGAGGGCGCCGCCGCAGCTCGCGTCGGAGACGCACGTGCCGCGACCGTCGGTCCCTCCGCTCCCGTTGAGGCAGTGGCGGCCCGGCCCGGCGCCGAGCGAGCAGTCCGCCGGGCCGCTCCCGGCGCTCGGGCCGGCGATCGCCGTGAAGCCGCTGAGGCCCACGACGTTGAGCACGACTTCCGAGCCGGTGGCAAGGCGGAAGGGCACGACGGAGGAGCTGCCTCCGCCGAGGTACAGGCAGTCGGTGCCGAGCTGGGCGAGCTGGGCGCCGCTCGAGCTGAGGAGCTTGCCCGAGAACGGAGCGGTGGGCGGCGGGCTCAGGAATGCGCCGCCACAGCTCGTCGACGCCGCCACGGTCTCGATCGGCAGCTTGACCAGCGGCGGCAGCTTGAGGATCGGGTTGGTGCACAGGTTCGGGATCGTGGTCGACGTGGAGGATGTCGTGGTCGTGCTGGTGGTCGTGGTGGTCGACCCGCGGAGGGTCGTCGTGGTGGCGCCGCCGCAGTGGCTGAAGTCGATGGTGCAGTCGGGGCGGCAGGCGAGGAAGCCGCCCGCGGCGGAGCCCCCGGGGCAGGAGGCGCCGCAGAAATCGGTCCCGTCGCACTGCTCCGAGCCGTCGCAGACGCCGTCCCCGCAGACCGGCGGCGCGCTCGTCGTGGTCGTCGTGCTCGTGGTGCTCGTGGTCGTGGTGGGCGGCGGCGGCGCGCAGCCGCCGCTCGCGTCGCACGCATCGCAGCAGCTCGACACCATCCCCACGCACGCGGTCCCGCCGCCCGGCGCGCGGCACTTGGCGGCGCTCGGCTTTATGCTGCACTTCGTCTTGCCGCTTGCGGTGGTGCGGCAGCAGGTGACCGCGCCCGGCCGACCGCAGGTCGACTTCGCTGCGCAGCGTAGCACGCCCGACGCACAGCTCGCCGAAAGGGTACCGCCCGCGACGGCCGCCTGCACCACCGCGGAGACGCAGCGTTTGTAGACCTGCGGGCTGACCGCGTCCGCGCAGTCGCACTGGGCGGCTACCCGGCCGCGGACGGCGGCGAGCGCCGCGGCGTCGCCGCAGGCCGCGGCGCTCGCCCCACGCGGGGCGAGCGTGAGGAGGGTGAGAGCCAGGGAGCCGACGAGACGGGTCATGTGTTCTCCTGATCACGGTGGAAGAGTCCGAGCGACGCGAGCGACACGGTGGCACGCGCGATGCCTCCCACGTCGAGCGGCAGGTCGTGGTCGAGCGTGTCGAGGACGACCTTCTCGATCCCGCCGAGGATGAAGCGGGCGACGACCGCCGGGTCGCACGGCCGAATCGCCCCGGCCGCCAGCGCCGCGCGGAGGTCGCCCTCGATCAGGGCGAGGAGCCGATCGTCGATCTGCCGCAGCGTGGCATCGACGAGGCCGTCGCTCCCCCGGCTCACGCGCAGGACGAGCCGCGCGGTGTCGCGGTCGACGAATACCGCCTCCAGCGCCGCCGCGCAGCGCGCCTCGATGAGCGCCAGGCCCTGCTCGCGTGTCGGCAGCGCCCCCGCGACGAGCTCGAGGCGAGGCCAGCGCTCCGCGGCGTCGATGACGCGCCGCGCGATCCGGTCGGCGAGCGCCACCAGCACGTCCCGCTTGTCGCGGAAATACTGGTAGAGCGTGGGCCGGGCGATTCGGGCGCGCGCGCAGATGTCCGCGACGGACGCGGCATGGAATCCCCGGCGGGCGAATACCTCGAGCGCGCAGTCGAGGATCTGCTGGCGGCGGCAATCGGCGGCGAGGTAGGTGCGGCGGGCGAGAACTGACATGTCAGTTCTCCGCCCCATAGTGACACTCCGCCGGCGGTGTCAAGAAAAAAATCGCGCTCGGCCTACCGTGCCTGGAGGTACGCCACGATCGCCCGCGCTTGCGGCTCGGTGAGCCGACCGCGGAAGTGCGGCATCACGGGCTTCTGCTCCGCGAGCATGTGCCACACCCGCGTGCGCAGGTATTCGGCGTCGTGCACCGCCAGGTACGCGCGGTCGAAGACGACTCTCGGCAGGCGCAGATCCATGCCGGGCTCCTCGAGGCCCACCCCGCGCCCGTCCTCGCCGTGGCAGCTCGCGCAGTAGCGCTGGTACGTCTCGTACCCGGGCGAGAGCTGGCGGACGAAGGCGACGAGCGCCTTGGCGTTGTCGTCGTCGCCGACGCCCGGGATCGCCGGCATCCCCTTGCGTCCGTGGCGCACGGCGGTGAGCAACGCCCGGTCGCCGTAGGCCCGCTGGAAGTCGGGGCTGGCGAGGTCGCGCGGCCGGCTCACCCCGGGCGGGAGACGTGCCGGAGGGTGCCCGAAGGGTCCGTGGCACACTTCGCACCGATCCACATAGAGCTCCTCGCCGCGCTCCACGAGCGGCCAGTCGATCTGCGGGAGCCGCTCGAGGTAGGCCACGATCGTCTCGACGTCGGCGGCGTGCGCCTCGAGCCGCGGGGGGTCGAGGGCGAGCGGGAGCGTCGCGCCGTCGAGGATCCGTCGGACGAGCGTCGCCGCATCGTAGCGCGCGAGGAACCCCGTGCGCAGATCGCGCGGGGGAGGCAGGAACAGCGACGCCTCCGGCCCGTCACCCCGGCCATCGGGGCCGTGGCACGACGCGCAGTGCGTGCGGTAGAGACGCGCCCCGTTCTCGGCCCCCTCGGCCCCGGCGATCATTGCCAGCAGCGCAACCCCGATACCGAGCCGCGTCATCCGCATCGTCGGTCCCCTATCACGCGCTTCCGACGCACGCGAAACCCGACACGCACGATCCGGGTCTTTTCCCCGTCCTGGGAAGGAGCTTCGCCTCGATCTGTCATCTGAATCGGCACGCAACTTGGATCGTCTCACCCGCGTATGCTGGTCCGCGACCTCATGCAGCGGGACGTGCTCACGCTCGACGCGGCCGACACGCTCGACCTCGCCGACGACGTCATGCGGCTCGGCCGCATCCGCCACATCCCGGTGGTGTCGGGCGGAGCGTTGGTGGGCGTGCTCTCGCAGCGCGATCTCTTCCGCGCCGGGCTTTCGTCGCTGCTTCAGCTCAAGCACGCGGCCGAACGCGACTGGCTCTCGGCCATCCCGATCAAGGCCGTGATGACGACGTACGTCTTCACGGTGGAGGCCCACGCACCGATCCAGGAGGCGGTGGCCATCATGCTCGACAAGAAGATCGGTTGCCTGCCGGTGGTGGAGGACGGCCGGCTCGTCGGCCTCTTGAGCGAGAGCGACTGCCTGCGCCACCTCGCGCACCTCCTCGACATCGCCGCCGAGAAGGACGTGCTACCCGAGCTGCCACCGGCGTGAGAGCAGTGAGACGCCATCCGATCATTCTCGCGACGCTCGCCTTGGGTGCCGTCGCCCCGGCCTGGGCGGTGGCTCCGCCGGCTCCTCGGGCCGCCCAGCTCGACCGGGCGCAGAAGCGCATCGGCCAACTGGCCGCGCAGACCAAGGGAGGGCCGCAGCAGCGGCTGCTGCTCGAGCGCGAGCAGATCCGCCGCCTCGGCGACGACGTGGCGGCGGGTCGGCCCGTCGACCCGCGCGACATCGATCAGGCCCTGCTGCGCGCCCGGGCCCTCGGCCTCTCGCCCCACCGGCCGACGCGATGAAGGATCCGGAGACGACCGTGCGCGATTTCTGCGCCGCCTGGTCGGAGCGCGACGTGGAGAAGCTCCTCGCCTACTTCGCCGACGACGCCGTCTATCACAACATGCCGCTCGAGCCGGTGCGCGGTCGGGCGGCGATACGCCAGGTGCTCGAGCTCTTCGTGCCGCCCGCCTCGACGATCCGCTTCGAGATGCGGCACATCGCCAGTCGGGGCGACGTCGTGCTCACCGAGCGGGTCGACCACTTCGTGGTCGGCGAGCGGAACGTGGCGCTGCCCGTCGCCGGCGTCTTCGAGCTCCGCGACGGGAAGATCCTCGCCTGGCGCGACTACTTCGACATGGCCGCCTACCAGCGGCAGCTCGCCTGATCGCGTCCGTCTATCCGGTCCGCAGCGCCGGCACGACCTCCTTCGCGAAGGTGCGCAGCAGGCCCCGGTCGTACGGAGCGGGCAGCGAGACGACGAAGTGGCGCACGCCGACAGCGACCAGGGCAGCAAGGCGCTTGCGCACGTCGCTCGCCGGCCGCCCCGCGATCTGGCCCGGGGACAGGTTGATCGACTTCTCGACCGCGGCCGGGTCGCGGCCGACCTTGCGGCAGAGCCCGTCGAAGTCCGTGCACAGCTTGCTCGCCTGCGTCGGGTCCGCATCCGGGACGTGGAAATTCCAGATGTCGGCGTGCCGGGCGGCGAGCGGCTGAATCACCTTCGGCCCCATGCCCCCGATCAGAATCGGCGGGTGTGGGCGCTGCACCGTCTTCGGATCGAAGGGCGCGTCCTTCAGCTGGTAGTACTTGCCTCCGAACGTCGTGGCGTCCTGCGTGAAGAGGGCCTTGACGGCCTCCACGGCCTCGACGAGCCGCCGGGCGCGCCGCCCGGCGGTGTAGAAAGGAATGCCGTACGCGGTGTGCTCGGCTTCGAACCAGCCGGCGCCCATGCCGAGGATGAGTCGCCCGTCGCTCACGTGGTCGACGGTCGCCGCCATCTTCGCCACCAGCGCGGGCGCGCGGTAGGTGTTGCCGGTCACGAGCACACCCACCCTGAGCCGGCTGGTCCGCGCGGCCAACGCCGAGAGAAGCGTCCACCCTTCGAAGCACGGCCCGGGCTTCCCGTCGATCGGCATGAAGTGGTCGAACGTGAAGGCGGAGTCGAAGCCGAGGTCGTCGCACTCCTGCCAGACCGCGAGCATCTCGCGATAGGTGGTGTGCTCGGGCCGCGGCTGCACCCCGAAGCGCACGCCACCCGGCCTTCCGCGGTCCTGCGCGCGGGCGCGGGCAGCGATCCGCACGCCGAGGGCGCTCGCCGCCGCCAGCCCGCCCACGCCCTTGACGAAGCCCCGCCGAGACAGCCTGCCCGTCGCCATCGCCCACCCTCCGCGACCCACCGAGCGGTAGCCCGGACGGCCCACGAGGGCAAGAGGGGGCGGGGAGCGCGGCTACCCGCGCGCCGGCGCGTCGCCGCGGCCGAGCACGTCGCGCACCACCGTCTCGAAGGGCACGGCGGCGCCGCCCAGCGCGGGATCGGCGAGCGCCGCCGCAAAACCCCCGACGAAGTCCTCGCCCCCGCCCACCAGCACCAGATGGGGCGGCGGGTCGAGCAACGCCAGGCGCGCCACCACGCCGAAGCCGTCACGCGGCGGCAGCTCGAGGTCGATGACGGCAAGGTGGGGCCGCACGACGCCGAGCAGATCGGTGGCCTGCTTCGTGTCCCAGGCGATCGAGACCGACATCCCCTTGCGCGAGAGCGCCTGGCGGAGGCTGATGAGCGCGTCGCCGTCGGCGCCGGCCGTGAACACTCGGCTGCCGCTCGCCGCGTGCTCCGCGAGCGCCGCGACCACTGCCTCGGCGTCGATCGGTCGACCGGCCGGCTCGACCATGCCCAGCCGCAGCGCGCGGCCGCTGCCCGGCACCACGACGCACCCCCAGCAACGGACGTCGACCCCCGCGGCGCGCACCACGGCGAGCGTGTCGAAGGCGCCCGGCGCCGCGAGGTTGACGAGCACGCGGCTCGGCGCGAGCTGCGTGAGGCGGGTGGCGGCATCGGGGCCTGGCGCAACGACCGTCACGGGCCGGTCCTCGGCGCCGGCGCGTTCCCAGGCGCCGTCGGTGTCGAGCACCGCCACGAGCCGCGGCCCCGCGGCGCGCTGCGGGCTCGCGCCGAGCCGGCGCGACGCGGTGATCGGCACGACGCGTCCGGCCGGCGCGATCGGCCGCTCGCTCGGCGCGGGGCGCGGCGGCTCCACGCGCGCCGTCCCCGCCGCCTCGAGCTGCGCCCGCAGCTCGCGCTCGCGGCCCGCGGCCGCGTCCCGCTCGGCCTGGGCGACCCGCAGCGCCTCCTCGAGAGCCGCCGCCCGCGCCTTCGCCAGCTCCGCCTCGCGCGCGAGCCGGTCGCGCTCCGCCACCTGCTCGCCGGCGATCTCCTGCGCGCGGGCGAGGCTCGCGCGTAGCCCCTCGACCTCGGCGCCGAGGCGCACGGCGCGGGCGTCCCGCTCCGCGACCGCCGCACGGGCCGCCTCCGCCGCCGACGCCGCGGCGGCACGCGCCTCGTCGGCCTGCCGCGCCGCCTCCAGCGCCCGCCGCAGCTCCTCCTCGCGCGCGCTCTCGCCGCCCGCCATCGCCCGTTCGAGCTCCGCGCGGCGTTGGCCCTCGCGCGCCATCGCATCCTCGGCCTCCGCCAGCCGACGGCGGAGCCCGTCGGCCTCGGCTGCCGTCTCCGCGAGGCGCGCGATCTCCGCGCGCAGCCCGTCCGCCTCGGCTGCCAGCCGGTCACGCTCTTCGCGCAGCCCCTCGCTCGTGGCGCGCGCGGCGTCGAGCGCCGCCTCGGCCGAGCCGACCCGGCCGCGCAGCCCCTCGACTTCGGCGGCGAGCGCCTCACGCGCTCGCTCGGAATCGGCGAGCGCCGCGTCGCCGGCCGCCGCGTGCGGCGCATTCAGGCCGGCGGGCCGCGCCGCCGCCTCCCCGGCGGCCGCGGCGGCCGGCGCTGCCGGCGCGGCCGTGGCGCTGCCGGCGCGCTGGCGCACCGCGAGGATCATCTTCGCAAGCTCGCGCAGCGGCTCCTGGAGCGCCCGCACCCCGCGGTCCTCGAACACGTGCGGTCGGGTCGCGACGAGGACGAGGCTGCCGAGCAGCGCACCGCGGGTCGCGAGGGGGAAGCAGCCGACCGCGCGCATCGCGGCTGCGTCGTCGAGGAGCGGTGGGACGTAACGATGCTGCGCGGCGTTCTCCATGACGTAGACGCGCCGGTTGAGCAGACCGCTGAGCGGGATGTCCCAGCCCGATGGGTCGTTGCCGCGCACGGCCCGCAGCCGCCGGCAGCCCTCCTCCGAGAGGCCCGTCTCGACGGCCAGCCGCAGGAGCTGACGGCGCTCGTCGTACAGGCAGAGCGCGCCTGCGACCGCGCCGACGGCCTGGACGGTGGCCTGGAGCGCGGGCTCGAGCGCGTCCTCGGCGGCTGCCGCCTCGGTCGCGATCTCCTGGAGCTGCGCCCCGAGCCCCGCGAGCGCAACCGGCTCCCAGCGCCGTGCGCCCGCGCTCTCCGTCCGGGCGGTTGCCTGTGCAGCCTTGAACATGACGACCCGCGCGATTTTTGCAACGGCCGTGCCGACGCCCGCGCCCGCGGGCGTCCGTGCCGGCACGCGGCGCGCCGGCATGACGGCGACCGAGCGTCACTGCCGTGCCGCTCCCGCGTGCGACGGCGGGTCGCTTGCGCCGGCAGAGGCCCGAGCGACCTCCGCGGCGCCCAGCGCGGCGGGACGAAACGCCGCGCCTCACCCGCCGGCGCGGAGCCCCCGCCCCGTGACCAGCGGCAGGTCGAGCGCCGAGAGCAGCCCCGGCCGGGCGCGGCACACCGCGGGGATCGCGTTCACCAGGCGGGTCGCCGTCAGCAGCACGCCGCCGACGGCATGATCGCCGTGCTCGTCCTCGAACTCGAATTCGCAGCGCATCGCCGGTGTGCCTCGGATGACGACACGGTAGCTGCCGCGGCCGGAGGGCCATTCGGGTGCGAGCGCGTCGTCGAGCCGCGTCACGTGCTCCACCACGAGCGCCGGCCGGCCGCCTATGATCCCCGCGACCTCGAAGCGAAGCGCGGCCGCGGTGCCCGGCTCGACCGTGCGCGCGCCGATTCGAATCGGCCGGATGGCCGGCCGCCGCTCGTGCCTCTCGCGGATGTCGTCGAGCACGACGCCGAGGCCCTCGGCGAGCAGCCGGATGGTACCGCCCCAGGCGAACGCGAGCGTGCCCGGGGTGAGGAGCAGCGGCGTGTGGTCGAGGGGCTTCCCGAAGCCCATGGTCTCGAACAGCACCTGCGGCTGGTCGTAGGTCGCGTAGTTGATGATCTCGAGGATCCGGATCTCCTCCCAGCGCTCGCAGAGCCCCGAGAGCGTGAGCGGCAGAAGGTCGTTGGCGAAGCCCGGATCGACGCCCGAGGTGAAGAACGACGTGCCGCCGCGCCGGCACGCGTCGGCGAGCCGGTCGTGCACCTCGGGGAAGAACGACGCGGGGTGGACGAGCGGCACCACCGAGCTGGACACGACGTTCTTCCCGGCGGCGAGGATGCGGCAGATATCCTCGATCGCCTCGAAGGGCCGCAGATCCGCGGTCGCCGTGTAGCAGACGCAGTCGGCGTCGAGCGCGAGCAGCGCGTCCGCGTCGGTGGTGGCGCGGACGCCGGTGGGCGCCCGGCCGCACAGCTCGCCCGCGTCGCGTCCGGCCTTGGCCGCGCTCGACACCCACACGCCGGCGAGCGCGAGCTCGGGATGGCCGAGTATCGCGCGCAGCGCGAAGCGGCCGACATTGCCCGTGCTCCACTGGATGACCCGGTAGGCCACTGCTCAGTCGAACGGCCAGTTGGTCGACTCGGTGCCGCCGTCGACCTCGACCACCTTTCCCGTCACCCAGCCCCCGGCCGGCGAGCAGAGCCAGAGGGCCGCGAGCGCCACGTCCTCGACCGTGCCGATCCGTCCCATCGGCGTGAGCGCCTCCATCCGGCCGCGGATCTCCGGGCTCAGGAACGGCCGCAGCGCCGAGGTGTCGACCGCGCCCACCGCGAGCGCGTTCACGCGCACGCGCGGGGCGAACTCGGCCGCGAGCTGCCGGGTCATGAAGGAGAGCGCCGCCTTGGCGGTGCCGTAGCCGACGAATCCCTTGCGCACGATGCGCCCCGCGGCCGAGGACACGTTGAGCACCACGCCGCCGTCGCGCGCGAGCATGTAAGGCAGGCAGGCGCGCGTCGCCAGGAAGGCCGAGGTGAGGTTGAAGCGGAAGCACCATTCCCACGTGGGGAGGTCCATGTCCAGAAACGGCATCGGCGGGAAGCCGCCGGCGTTGTTGACCAGCACGTCGATCCGCCCGAGCTCGTGCACGGCCCTCTGCGCCGCCGCCTCGATCTGCGCCGCGTCGGTCACGTCGCAGGACACGGCGAGCGCCTGCACGCCGAAGGCGCGGGCGCGCGCCGCGGTCGCCTCGATCTCGGCCGCCGTGCGCGCCGCGCAGACGACGTGCGCCCCCATCTCCGCCAACGCGAGCGCGATCCCCTGCCCGATGCCACGCCCGGCGCCGGTGATGACCGCGACGCGGCCCGGCATCCGGAATCGATCCAGCAGCGCCATGACGGCCCCGGATCGTCCGAAACCGAGGCGAAGTCAAGGCGCGACCGGTTACGCTCCGCCGTTTCGATAGCCACACGCGGGATCGGCGAGCGGCATCGCCGTGGGCGCCTCGCCGTACCAGGGATAGCCGCGGCAGACGAGCGGACGCTCCTCGTAGGCGGTGCAGCGGCCGTCGGCGTCGAGCCGGTCGCACGTATAGAGGTGGGCGTCGACCGGCAGCCGGCTCGTGTAGAACGGGTTGCGCTCCATCGCCTCGGCGCGGCTGAGCGGCCGCCAGTGCTCCGCCGCGAACTGGTGGTCCGACGGAATGCCGAGGACGCGCGTGAGGACGGCCATCCGCCGGACCTCCTCCGGCGACTGGGCGAGCAGGATCACCCGACAGCAGGCGCCGCAGCCGTTGCACGCGCCGTCGGCCGTCTACGACTCCCCGAACCGCTCCGCCGCCTCCGAGCGGGCGCGACCGCCGCCGAGGCGCCGCAGCGTCGGGCGGAGCGCGCGCGCCCGGCGTGCGCTCCGCCCCGGCGCCCCGAGCAGCCGGCGGGCGGACTTGCGCCCCGTCGCCGCCGCCGCGAGCCGCGCCCCGCGCACGAGGTCGTAGCAGCGGCCGCGCCAATCCACGCGGCCCTGCACGAAGTTCCAGAAGAGGATCGCCGGGGCGAGCGGCAGGAGCACGAACTGCGCCCAAGCGAGCCGCAGCGGGATGGGCGCCCCGCCCGCGCGCCGGTCGAGCGCGCCCAGGCTGAGGCTGACGGCGACCACCGCCGCCGCGGGAGCGAGCGCCGCGAGCGCGTGGGCCGTGGCCAATGCAACGACGACGCCGCCGAGGCCGAAGAAGTACTCGGCGCCGAACAGCCACTGGCGCCGCGTGAAGGAGAACGGCAGGCCGCTGCGGAAGGTGATCCAGCGCCGATAGATCGGCAGGTATTGTCGAAGCGTCATGCCCGACGTGAACACGTGCAGGGGATGGGCGCTCATCACGTTGCGGTAGCCCGCCGCGTGCACGCGCTGCCCGATGTACATGTCGTCGACGATCTGCCCGCGGGCGCAGCCGACGCCGCCGACCACGACCAGCGCCTCACGGCGGAAGACCATGAGCTGCCCCATGATGAAGGGCAGCTCGCGCCGCGGGCCCGCCGCCAGCGCCGCCCACGCGCCGTACATCACGTTGAGCATCAGCGCGTAGAGCACGTCGCCCGCGGCCCGCTTGGGCTGGTTGACGACGACCGGCGCGAACGCGGATCCCGCCCCTGGCGTGGTGAGCAGCGTCTCGACGGTCACCCGCAGGACGTCGCGGTCGGGCCGGGTGTCCGAATCGCCGAAGGCGACCAGCTCGCCGCGGGCGAGCGCGCTGCCGACGATCATCGCGTGGAGCTTCCCGGTGCACCCCGGCGGCGGCGCGCCCACGACCCGCACCTCGGCGCGTCCCGGCCGCCCGCTCGCGCGGTGCGCGAGCACGGCGCGGCGCGCGACGGGGAGCCCCGGATCACGGTCGTCATCGAACAGGAAGAGCGTCTCCGTCTCGCCCGGGTAGTCCATGTCGAGCGCGGCAAGGAAGTTGTCGGCGGCGCCGGCGTCGCAGCCGCGCACCGGCCGGATGACCGTGATCGACGGGTAGCGCGCCACCTGCCCGCGGGCCAGACCCCGTCGGCGCAGGCTGTGCGCGAGGCGCAGGTAGGTCCAGCCAACGTGCGCCAGCACGCCCACGCCGAGCACGGAGAGCACCCCCGGAACGTTGCACAGGTTAGCGATCACGAGTCCGCTCCCTCACCCCCGAACCCCACCGCCGCACGGGTATTGCCCCCACGTTCGATACCGACCGCTCGGCATGGGTCACGGCGCGCCTCACGGTGGCGCGAGCCCTCCGGCGCCCGCACCCGGAAACCGACGACCTGGACCGTACGTTCGGTTGTACGATTTCCCCCCCAACGGGTCAAACCACCGTGCCGCGAGACGATCGAGCGCTCGCCCACGAACCGGGGCCTGCGCTCCTCGTGAGCGCGGGGCGGGCTTGTGGTAGGAGCGCCTGATGTTCGGGGCCTGGGGACGGCGCCTCTACCGGCGCCGCTGGCTGGCGCTCGTCGCAAACGGCGGCATCGTCGCCGGGGCGATTGCGGCGCTCTGCGGCGGCGGGCGGCTCACCACGGGCGCCATCCGGGGCATCGAGTCCGAGCGCGCGCAGCGCCTGGCCGAGGACACCGTCGGCCTCCCCGGCGCGTCCTCGTTCACGATCGTCTTCCACTCCGCGACGCTCACCGCCGCCGATCCGCGCTTCGAGCAGGCGATGCGCGCGGCCCTGGCGCCCCTCGAGCACGACCCCCGCGTCGCGGCCGTCGAGTCGCCGCTCGACGAGCCGCCGCCACTCGCCGCTCGCTTCCTCTCTTCCGACGGCCATCGCGCGCTCGCCGCGGTGACGCTGCGCGACCCCGTGCACGAGGCGGCACGGGAGTATGCATCGCTGCGCGCGGCGATCGAGCCGGGGCCGCTCGACCTCACCTTCACCGGCATGCTCCCCTTCCTCCACGATCTCGATGCGGTCCTCGAGCGCGACCTCCACCGTGCCGAGCTGGTCTCGCTGCCGCTCGCGCTGCTCGTGCTCCTGGTCGTCTTCCGCACGCTGGTCGCCGCGATGCTCCCCGTCGGCGTCGGCGCGCTCGCGGTCCTGACCGGCGTGGCCGGGGTGCTGGTACTCTCGCGCTTCGTCGACATGGCGCAGTACACGATCAACGTCGTCTCGCTGATCGGCCTCGGGGTGGCGATCGACTATTCGCTGTTCATCGTGAGCCGCTACCGCGACGAGCTGGCCGCCGGCGCCGGCGTCGAGGAGGCGATCGCCCGCGCGCTCGAGACCGCGGGGCGCGCCGTGGTGTTCTCGGGGCTCGCCGTGGTCGTCGGCCTCTCCGGCCTGCTCTTCTTCCGCGGTTCCTACCTCGCGGCGATGGGCGTGGCCGGCGCGCTCGTCGTCGGGCTCGCGGTATTCTACGCGCTCACCTTCCTCCCCGCGCTGCTCGCGATCCTCGGACCACGGATCGACCTCGGCCGCATTCCGCTGCCGCACACTCGCACCGAGGAGGCGTGGCGGCGGATCGCGGCGGGCGTCATGCGGCGGCCGGTCGCCGTCCTCGTCCCGACGCTCGCCGCGGTGCTCGCGACCGGGGCACCGTTCCTCCACCTGCGTCTCGCCGCGGCCGACGTGACCGCGCTGCCGCGCTCGGCCGAGGCGCGGCGCGGCTACGAGGTGCTGCGGCGGTGGTTTCCGGCCGCCGCTGCGACGCGCATCCTGGTGGCTGTCCGCTTCCCCACCGCGCCGGCCTTCACGCCCGAGCGCGCGCGCGCGCTCGCCGCCGCATCCCGCCGCTTCGCCGCGCTGCCCGGGGTGAGCGGCGTCGAGAGCGCCGTCGACGTCGACCCGCGCCTCGACGCCGACGCCTACGCTCAGCTCGCTGCGACCCCCGCGGCGCTCCGTCCCCCCGCCTTCAACGCCGCGCTGGCGCGCACCGCGGGCGGACACGTGGCGCTGCTCTCCGTGCTCACCGCCGCCCCGACCGTGAGCCCGGAAGCGGCGGCGATCGTGCGCGCGATCCGCGCCCATCGCCGCGTCGGGGACGGCGCGCTGCTCGTCGGCGGCGAGACCGCCAACGACATGGACTCGACCGACTTCGTGCTCGACCGCACGCCGCGCGCGATCGGCTTCGTCACCGCGATGACGTACCTCGTGCTCTTCGCGCTGCTCGGCTCGGTCGTGCTGCCGCTCAAGGCGGTGGCCGTCAACGCGCTCTCGATCGCCGGCTCCTTCGGGGCGCTCGTCTGGATCTTCCAGGAAGGGCACTGGAGCGGGCTGCTCGGCTTCGAGCCGGGCCCGATCGAGCCCACGCTGCCGGTGCTGCTCTTCTGCGCGGTCTTCGGCCTCTCGATGGATTACGAGGTGCTGCTGCTCAGCCGCATCCAGGAGGAGTACCGGCGCTCCGGGGACAACACGGCGGCGGTCGCCGAGGGCCTCGCGCGCAGCGGGCGGCTGATCACCAGCGCGGCGGCGATCATGGTCGCGGTGTTCACCGCGTTCGCGCTCGCGAAGGTGGTGCTCCTCAAGGCGATGGGCCTCGGGATGGCGATCGCCGTCGCGCTCGACGCCACGCTCGTGCGCGTGCTGATCGTCCCCGCCACGATGCGCCTCTTCGGGGACCTCAACTGGTGGGCGCCGGCGCCGCTCGCACGCCTCTGGGCACGCGCGCGCGGCGTCCGCCTCGTGCGCTGACCTCGAGCAGGACCGACCGCAGCGCGCGCGGCGGCACCGCGAAGCGCACCACGCCGTCCGCGAGCGCGACCGCGTGCTCCGCCGGCTCCTCGTCGAGCCGCACGCCGTGCGCGGCGCGCACGGGGAAGCCCGAGCGGAGCTCGGCGGTGTGCGTCTCGTCGGTCGGGTTGAGCACGCGCACGACGATCCCACCCCCGCGCTCGGCGGGCTTGAGCGCCGAGAGGAGCAGCGCGGGCGGCGCGAGCGCGAGCAGCGCGCGCCCGGCGGCGAGCGCCGGCGCCGGGCCCGCGACGACGCCCCGCAGCCCGACCTCCGCGTCCCACGCCGCGGCCGGGTCGACGCCCGCCAGCAGCGCAAGCCGCGCCGCGAGCGGGCCCGGGACCTGCGCCCCCGCCACCGGCATCGCCGGGCCGACGGGCGCGGGCCGCGTGCGCAGATCGAAGCGCGCAAGCCAGCCGACGGCGCGCAGCAGCGTGACCGCGATCGTGCCGTCCGGGGTCACCTCGGCCTCGGGCAGGCCCGGGGCGACGACGGTGAGGCCGTTCGCGCTCACCCAGCCCTGGTGCGGGAACGTCGTCGGCGCGCGGTGGAGCCAGCGCGAGTCGTCGCGCGGCGCCGTCGTGCGCTCGGCGACGTCGAAGGTCGAGGCCGCGTGGAAGGTGCCGACCGGACGCCCCGTGGGGAAGAGCAGCCGCAGGCGATGGTCCCGGGCCGCATTCTCGACGCGCACGTCGAGGTCGACGCGCGGCACGCCCGGGGCGACGCGCGCCTCGACGTAGACCGCGAGCGGGACGGTCTCGGCCGCCCGCCGCTCGCGGGTGGCGTCGAGCGCCGTGGGGACCGCGAAGACGCGCGTCACCGCGAGCCGGGCGAGGCCCGACGGGTGACGCGAGCGCCACCACGCGACCGAGGTGAGCGCGGCGCCGCCGTCGCCGTCGATCGGGTCGAAGTCGTAGGTGTCGCCACGGTCGCCGCGGTCCTCGACCGCGACCAGCCCGCGCCACTCGGTCGCCCCGAGCCGCACCGCGAGCGTGCCGTCGTCGGAGACCGCGACGCGCACGTCGCCCGCGGCGATCTCCCGCCCGTCGTCGATCGCGTCCGACGCCGGCTCGGCCACGGTGACGCGGAAGCGCCGGCAGCCGAAGGCCGGCACGTCGGCGGCGACGAACTCGAGGTCGCACGGCGCCTGGCTCGGCAGCCAGCGCGTGCGCCGCGGGTCGTCGGAGGCGACCACGCGCACCGGCTGGCCGCCGACGGCGAAGCCGGGGGTCGAGCCGGCGGCGGCGAGCAGCAGCGGGGCGAATTCCGGGCGACCGAGCGGCAGCCGCAGCGCCGGATAGGCGTCGAGCGGCACACGCACGACGTCGGTGCGGGGGTGCGGCGCGGGATTGAATACCGCGATCTCCTGCTCGACCGTCCACGGCACCTCGCGCGCCGCGCCGAGGCCGGCCAGGCGCTCGAGCAAACGCGCCACGGTCTCGGCAGCGAGCCCCTCGGCGTCCTCGAAGCGCGCGTCGACCTGCGCCGCGACCGCGTCTAGGGCGCAGCCGCAGAGCGAATCGTGGGCCTGGTTCTGGAGCAGCGTGCGCCAAGCCAGCCGCAGCGCCGTGCGCTCATCGGGCAGACCGAGCGCGCGCCCGAGCGCAGCCCAGGGCTCGGCCCATCCGGTGAGCAGCGTCTCGCAGCGGCGGTTGCGCAGCTTGAGCGGCATCCGGGCCGACCACGTCCCCGCGAGCAGGCTCGCCACGCGACCGCCCGCCAGCTCGCCGCGCAGCGTGCCGCCGCAGCGCCCCGGCCGGCCCACCGCGTGCTCGAGGAGCCCACGCTCGACGATGCCGCCGGTCGTCTCGGCGAGCGCCGCGGCGACCTCGCCGGCGTGCGCATCGGGCGGCATGTGATCGAAGCCGTTCATGAGGAGCACGGGATGCCCCGCCTCCTCCGCGAGCCGGGCGGCGAGGCGCGCGAGCCGGCGCGCCGCTTCGTGCGCGTCCTCGGGCAGACAGGCGGCGTTGAAGTACCCTTCGCGCAGCAACGTCGCCTCGACCGCGCTGCCGTCGGGCGCCACCCAACGGTAGACGGAGCCGAGCTCGTCCACCTCGTCGCCGTTGCCCCGCCAATGGACGAAGGTCGCGATGCCGAAGCCGGCGAAGAGCTGCGGGAGCTGCGCCGGGTGACCGAAGGAATCGGGCACGTAGCCCACGCGCGAGGCGGGGCCGAGGGCGCACACGACCCGCCGCCCTTCGAGCAGGTTGCGCACGTGGGTCTCGCCGGCGGGGAGCAGCGAGTCGGGTTGCACGTACCATGGTCCGGCCGCCAGCCGGCCCGCGCGCAGCCCGCGCGCGATCTCGCCGCCACGCTGGGGGCGGATGGCGAGATAGTCCTCGATCAGCACCGCCTGGCCGTCGAGAACGAAGCGGAAGTGGGGGTCGGAAGCGAGCAGATCGAGGACCCGGTCGACCGCGTCGACCAGCCGCGCTCGGTACGCCTGGAAGGTCCGGTACCACTCGCGGTCCCAGTGGAAGTGCGAGACGAGCACGCAATGCATGGGACAGCCCTCGTCATTGTGTCACGCGCCCGCGACCCGGGCGAACACCCCGAAGCTCGCCGGTGTGACACTCGGCGGGGCCCCGACAACGAGGCCGTAGGAGAGGTTCGCATGAAAGCCCTGCTGGTTGCGGTGCTGGGCGCCTCGGCGTCGTCCGCGACGGGCGCTCCTGCGTCCAGGCGTGCCCCGCGGGCCGGGATCGTCCGTCGGCGCCGCTCGGCGATCGGGACGCGACGCGCTGACTCCTCGTCCCTTCGGGCAGGTGCTTCCGACGGCGCTGCACGACACTTGCAGCGGGCCCGATCGAGGGAGGTGTGTACACGGCGCGCGTGCTGGCACGGCGGTTGCCAAAGGTCCCGTGCCAGATGTCGTCGAGGATCCTCTAACGGCGGGCGGCGCGGACGGCGTGGCCATGACCGATAGCCCGCCGGCGACCTCGGCGCCGGCGCCCCCGATCCCGCTGAGCCTCCGGCCCCCTCCGACGCTGCGCTGTCCGCGCTGTGGCCGGGCCGATCTCACCCTCGAGCCCCGCCGCGGCACGCTCGACCGCATCGCCGCGCTCGTGTTCTGGCGACCGCTCGCCTGCCGCGGGTGCCGTCGGCGCTTCCGGCGGTTCGTCCCCCGCTCGGAGCTCGACCGCCTGCGCCGCGCCAGCGCCGCGTGAGCGTCACCGGCATGCGGCGCACCCCGGTGTGCTTGTCGCCGCGCGTCCACTCGATCGGCCCCGCGAGCGCCGCCGCCCGCGCTCAACGTCCGGGCTGGAGACTCGCTCCCGCCTCGGGCAGGATCGGCCGAAGCGGAGGTGCACATGATGGGCAGGGTGGGCCGATGCGCGACGATCGGGCTGGCGGCGCTCGCGGCGGTGGCGGTATGGGCGGAGACCCCGCGCCAGCGCCGTCGGCTCTGCAAGCTGCAGTGCGGGCCGACGATCGACCGCTGCGTCGCCGGCGGAAGGCGGCGCAGCCGCTGTCGTGCGCAGACGCTGCGGCGCTGCCGCCGCCACGGACTCACGGCCTGCACCACGACCACCACCACGGTCCCGACGACCACCACGCTCCCGGGCGTCTCCGTCCTCCAGCACCATCGCAACGCGACCCGCGACGGCGTGTACGTCGACCCGGCGTTCACCCGCGCTGCCGCCGCGGCGCTGCACGTCGACACGGGCTTCAACGCGACGACGCAGGGGCAGACCTACGCCCAGCCGCTCTACTTCGACGGCGCGCCCACGAACGAGCCCGATCGGGTGTTCGTCGCCACGGAGGAGAACTGGGTCTACGCGCTCGACGCGATTACCGGCGCCACGGTCGCGTCCACGCAGCTCGCCCCGTCCATCACGCTCGCCCAGCTCGGCACGTGCGGCAACATCGACCCGATGGGCGTCACCGGCACGCCCGTGATCGACTACGCCTCCCGCACGCTCTTCGTCGGCGCGATGACGACGCCCGACGGCGGCCAGACCGCGCACCACGTCGTCTACGGCCTCTCGATCGACGACCTCTCGATGCGTCCGGGTTGGCCGGTCGACGTCACCGCGGCGCTCGCCGCGCGCGGCATGACCTTCGAGTCCGACGTGCAGGGCCAGCGCGGCGCGCTGCTCGTCGTGGGCGGCACGCTCTACGTTCCCTACGGCGGCCTCGCCGGCGACTGCGGCAGCTACCATGGTTGGGTGGTGAGCTTCCCGCTCGCCGCCCCGTCCGCGGTCCAGGCGTGGAGCACGGCGGCGGTCGGCGGCGGCGCGTGGGCCCCGGGGGGGCTCGCGAGCGACGGGGTGTTCGTATACGCAGCCACCGGCAACACCTTCGGCGCGAACGTCTGGAGCGGCGGCGAGGCGATCGTCCGCCTCGGTCCGGGCCCGACCTTCACCGGCGCACCGGCCGACTACTTCGCGCCGACCGACTGGAAGGCGCTCGACGCGGGCGACGTCGACATCGGAGGCTCGGGCCCGGTGCTCTTCGACCTGCCCGGCGCGAGCCCGGCGGCGCTCGTGGTCTCGCTCGGCAAGAACGGCAAGGCCTACCTGCTCGACCGCGGCTATCTCGGCGGCATCACCGACGGCGTGGCGCACGCGCTCGTGGCGAGCAACGAGATCATCAACGCCGCCGCCGCCTACACCACGCCGACGGCGACTTACGTCGTCTTCAAGGGCAACGGCACGAGCTGCCCCGGCGCGGGCGGCGATCTGACCGCGCTCGCGATCGGCGCCGGCGCTCCGCCGACGATCAGCACGGCGTGGTGCGCGTCGCAGGACGGCACCGGCTCGCCGATGGTCACCACGCTCGACGGCCACGCAGGGGCGATCGTGTGGAGCGTCGGCGCGGAGAGCGGCGAGCAGCTCCACGGGTTCGACGGCGACACGGGGGCGGAGCTGGTCGCGGTCGACACCGGGATGTCGGTGGCCCGCTTCTCGACGCCGATCGCCGCCAAGGGCCGCCTCTTCGTCGCCGGCGACTCGACGGTCCGAGCGTTCACGACCCGGTGAGCGGCGCGACGGCCGGGGTTACCGCCTCGGGCAGGTTTTGCCGCCCGCCGGACGCCGAGCGGTTGCCGGACGGCCGCCCGCGGCCTGGCCCCGCGCTTGCTCGACCCCGCGTGATGGACGCGCTGCAGGCCCCCTGCCCGGCCGAGGTGCTCACGGTTCCCTCCGAGACCACGGTCGCCGAGCGGCGGGCGCTCTACGACTTCTTCGCACGCCACTGGCCGGGGACGGGTAGCGTCTGCGAGATCGGCCCCTTCCTGGGCTCGACCACGCGCGCGATCGCCCTTGGGATGCTGCACAACCCCCGCCGGGCGCCCGGCGCGCGCCTGCACACGTTCGACCGGTTCGAAGGCTACTACACGCGCGCCGCGCTCGAGCGGCTGCTCGCGCCGCTCGGCGAGACCACCGTTCGCCGCCTGCTCCCGCCCGACGACGGCAGTCCCTTGCCCGGGTTCCGGACCGTCTTCGATCGCCTGCATGCCGGGACGCCGTACGCCCACCTCGTGCGGGCGACCACCGCGATCATCCCGGATCTCGCCGGGCAACCGGTCGGCGAGACGCAGCGCTTCCGGCTGCCGCCCGACCTCGTGCTCGATGCGGTGTTCGTCGACGGGTGCAAATCCTGGTACGGCACGCGCCACGTCCTCCAGGAGGTCGCGCCGCGGACGCCGCCGGGGGCCACCTTCGTGTTCCAGGACTACGCCTGGCACACCTGCTTCTGGATCCCGAGCGCGCTGGCGCTCCTCGACGACTGCTTCGCGCTGCGCTGGTGGGTCGATCACACCTACGCGTTCGAGCTCCGCCGGCCTCTCGATCCGGCGCTGGTGGCCGCACGCATCCCCGAGCGCCCGAGCGACCTCGGCCGCGACACGTTCGACGAGCTCTTCATCGCGCTCGCCCGCGCGGCCGACGCGCGCGGCGACGTCCGCGGGGTCGTCGCCGCCTGCCTCCAGCACGCCGCGGCGTTCGCCTACCTCGGCCTCGGGGCGGAGGCGCGCGCGGAGATCCTCGGGCTGGCGCGCCTGCCGTTCGCGGCCGCCTTCGCCTTTGACCTGGTCGACGCGATGCGGAGCCCGACCTACCGGCCCGACGGCCGCGGCGGATTCGAGCCGCTCTCCATCCCGTAGAGGCGCATCCAGTTCTCCCACAGGATCTTCCGCTGCGAGGCCGGCGAGAGCGGCAGGCGGAAGAACTCCTCGACCGCGTGCGGGTACTTCGAGTCCGCATGCGGGTAGTCGGTGGAGAAGACGAGGTTGTCGTCGCCGAACCACTCGACGTACTGCGCGACGGGCCGCTCGTCCGCCTCGACGGCGAGGAAGCAGTTCGTGCGGAAGTACTCCGACGGCCTGCGCGTGAGCTCCGGCACCTCGTGGCGCCCGACCCACTCCCAGTGCTCGTCGAGCCGGTGGAAGAGCCACGGCGCCCACGCACAGTTGCCCTCGAGGAGCGCCACGCGCAGCCGGGGAAAGCGCTCGAGGACGCCGCCCGCGGTGAGGCTCACGGCCACCGTCATGATGCCGAGCGGCTGGTTGAACGTGTGCCACATCATGAGCTTGTCGAGCACCTCGAGCGCGAAATCGGGCTTGAGGAACGTCCGGCCGCCGCCGTGGAAGGCGATCGGCACCCCCAGGCGCTCGCACTCCGCCCACAGCGGATCGTAGTACGTGTCGTGCCAGGGCCGACGGCCGACGCAGCCCGGGGCGAGGAACACGGCGCGGAAGCCGAGGCCTTCCACCGCACGGCGCGCCTCGGCGGCGGCCGCGGCGACGTCGTGCGGCGCCACCATCGCCGCACCGAAGACGCGCCCGGCGTGGGGACGGCAGAAGTCGGCGAGCCAGTCGTTGTAGGCGCGGGCGATGGCGGTCGCGAGATCGGGCTCGAGCCCGTCGAGGCCGACGACCTGCGGCAGGTCGACGCCGAGCACGAAGAGCCCCCGGCTGGGGAAGAGCACGGCGCGGTCGAGCCCTTCACGGTCCATGGCCGCGACCTGGGAGGCCGCGTCCCATCCCCGCACCTCCGCGTCGGCGTAGACCCGGTCCTGCTCCGCGCTCCAGGCGCCCGCCCCCTCGCCGCGCAGCGGCCGCACCGGCCCGATGCGCAGCACCACGCTCGACTTGATCCGCACCCGCATGTCGCGGCGCAGCTCGGTGAGGCCGACGGGGGCGATGTGGCGGAAGGCCGGATCGATGTAGCGCTGCCAGAGGTCGGGCGGCTCGAGCACGTGCATGTCGCTGTCGGCCACCTCGAGCCCGTTCTTCGCCACGTGCGAATCCTCCCTGCTCAGGCGCCCGCCGCCGGCGGTGCTCCGCCGGCGGCAACGCGCGCCAGATCCCCGACCCATGCCTCGTGGGCACGGTGGAGAGCGCCGCGGAGGTACCAGCGCAGCAGCCATGGCAGCGGCCCGCGCTCCGTTTCCGCCGTGACGAGCCGCGCGCCTCCCGCCGCGGGCTCGATCAACCACGCATGATAGGCGTGCACGCCCGCGGCGCCGCCCTCCCAGTCGAGGGCGCGGGGCGGCTCGCAGACCTTCACGGTCACGTCGATCGTCGCGCCGAGCATGCGCCAGCGCACCCGGGTGCCCGCGCGAAGCCCGGGACCGCCGCCGTCGGGAAAGCGAACGTCGCGGCACTGCGAGAACCACGTCGGCCACAGGTCGGCGCGGCACAGCCACTGCCAGACGGCTTCGGGAGGCGCGGCGATCGGTCGTTCGTTGCGCACGAACACCGGACAGCGCGCCGGCTCGAGGGCGGGGGGCCAGCGAGGCCACGACATGCGCGCGGGAGGGAAGCACGGCCTCCGGCGAACTGCAAGGCATCGCCGCGCCGCACCGCGGCAGGCGCGACGCGCGCGGGGATCGGTTGACGCCGGCGCCGCGCGCGGCCTACACCCTGCGGCCAGCATGGGCCGCCGCGCGCTCGCGCTCACCGCGTCGCTTGCCGCTCTCGCCCCCGCGAGCGCACGCGCCGTCGAGCCCGCGGACGTCACCGTCGAGCGCCGCGCCGGTGCGGTGCGCGTGGAGACCGGCGCGGCGGTGGCCGAGGTCGGGTTGCGCCGGTGCCGGCTCGGTTTCCACGACCGGGCCACGCGGGCGCTCTACACGCGCGAGACGGGCCCGTCGGGTCTCTTCTACGAGCGCGGCGGCACGCCGCACACGCTGGGGGCGGTCCGCGACGTGGCGACGCTGCCCGACGGCGTGCGCCTCACGGCGACCACCGACGAGGGCGCGCCCGCGACGGTCACCGTGCGCTTCCTCACGCGCCGCACGCTCGAGGTCGTCCTCGATCCACCTGCCCCGGAGACGGTCACCGCCGTCGGCGATCACCTGCGCTCCCCCCGGCGCGAGCGCCTCTATGGTCTCACCGAACGCCTGCGGGACTCTCCGCCCGTGGCTCCCGGGGTGATCGACGTCCCAAAGGACGACATCGACCCGCCGGAGGCGGGCTCGCTCGACCGCCGCGGCGAGACCGTCGCGATGGAGATCCAACCGACGTTCTCCCTCTACGCGCCGTTCTACCAGTCATCGCGCGGCTACGGCCTCGCGGTCGCGGGCACCACCTTCGGGCTCTTCGACCTCGCCAAGACCGACCCCCGGGCCGTGAGCTTCCGCTTCGAGACGGGCACGACGGCGGCGAGCCGCCGGCTCGTGGTCCACCTCTTCGCGGGCCCCGACTACGCGACGATCCTCGACGAGTACACGAGCCTCGTCGGCCGGCCCTTCGTGCCGCCCAACTGGGCGTTCCTCCACTGGCGCTGGCGCGACACGCTCGACCCGGGCCCGCCGGCGCTCCTCGACGGCACGCCGGTGAACGCCGAGGTCGCCGACGACGTCACCATGTACGACGCGCTCGGTATCCCGCCCGGCGTCTATCACTTCGACCGCCCCGTGCTGGTCGGCAACTACGGCTTCGCGCAGTGGACCTGGGACGAGAGCCGGCTACCGAACCCGGCGGCCATGCTCCAGTCGCTCGAGAACCGAGGCTACCACGTGACGATCTGGAGCGCGCTCTGGATGTGCGGCAGCGGTCCCGAGGACGACGGCACGCTCGCGCAGCAGCTCGGCTACGACGCCCCGGGCCCGGCTGCGACCCCCAACTGCGCCGACATCGGCGGCACGAGCTTCGTCATGGACCCAACGACGCCCGCCGCCCAGGCGTGGTGGGCAGCGAAGGTCGCGGCCTTCCTCCAGCAGTGGGGCATCCATGGGATCAAGCTCGACCGCGGGGAGGAGCACATCCCCTCGGTGGCGACCGACCTCTGGGGCGACGGGCGCACCGGGCGCGAGGTGCACAACGACTACCCGAACCTGCAGGCGAAGATCCACCACACCGCGCTCGCGGCCGCGTGGCCCGACGGCGACTTCGTGCTCCTCGCGCGCCCGGCCTACACCGGCACGGCGCAATGGGCGGTCTTCTGGGGCGGGGACATCCCGGGCAGCACGAACTTCGGTGCCGGGCCGGGCACCGATCTCGGGCTGCGCAGCGCGATCATCAGCCAGCAGCGCGCGGCCTTCATGGGAATTCCGATCTGGGGCTCGGACACGGGCGGCTACTATCAGTTCAAGGACCGCGAGGTGTTCGCGCGCTGGCTCGAGTTCAGCGCGTTCTCGGGCATCATGGAGATCGGCGGCACGGGCACGCATGCGCCCTGGGCCATGCCGACGACGCCCCCCTACGACGCGCAGATGATCGACGTCTACCGGCGCATGACCCGGCTGCGCGCGACGCTCGAGCCCTACGTCGTGGCCGCCGCGCGGCAGGCGGCCGTCGGCATGCCGATCGTGCGTCCGATGCCGTTCTTCGACCGCCGGGACCGCCGGCTCGCCGACCGCTGGGATCAGTACATGTTCGGGCCGGACCTGATGGTCGCGCCGATCTGGCACGTCGGACAGTACAGCCGCACGGTCTACTTCCCGAAGGGCACGTGGCGCGGCTACTTCGACCGGTCGCTGGTCGTCCGCGGGCCGCGCACGCTGGTACTGCCCGCTCCGCTCGACACGATCCTCGTCTTCGAGCGCGAGGGGGCCACGGTGCCCGGACCATGAGCGGGGGCCGGTCCGCCGTGGGGGCGCTGCTCGCGCTCGCGCTCGCCGGCCCGCCGGCGTCCGCCTGCCCGGAGCTGCCGGTCGCGCCCGACGGCCCGAACGCGATCGAGCTCCAGCTCGGGGCGACCAACGTGAACGCGGCGCTCGGCAACGGCCACCTCACCGCCGCTTTCTCGAAGTGCGGCGAGCTCACCGTGCTCAAGTGGCCCGGTCCGAGCTACTACGACCAGCTCGCCTACGTCACCTCCAACGCCGCGAACGCCCGCCTCCTGCCGCACCTGGGCGCGCTCGACGACCAGGGCGCGTTCGCCGGCCTCGCCTACGTCACCCGCGACGGCGGGCACGGCTTCACCTGGCTGCGCGACGACGCCTGGGCGCACCGGCAGCGCTACAGCGCCGACACCTCCGACGTGCTGATCGACGAGGCGACCAACGCGACGCTCGGCCTCGAGGTCGCCGCCGAGCACTTCGTCCTCCCCGACCGCGACGTGCTCGTGAGCCACTACACGGTGACGCGGCAGCCCGGCTCGCCGGTGCGGGGCGGGACGCTCGTGCTCTACACGAACTTCTCCCCCACCCTCGCCCGGCTGCCCCTCTTCCCGGTGGCCGACTGGGCGCTCGACTTCGAGAACGACTTCGCGGCCGTCTACGACCACCGCGACCGCGCGCTGCTGCACTTCGTGCCCGCCAGCGCGCAGGCCTTCCCCCACGACTTCACGCTGGTGAACCCGCTGCTGCGCGCCCCGCCGCGGTCGCGCGGCGCGCTCCAGCGCGCCGTCGACCGGCTCGTGACGACGCTCGCGGAGCCGGGCGTCTACGTCGCCGCCGGCGCGCGCCCGCACGACGACGGCTTCCAGGTGGGCTTCGACGACGCGCCGCTGTGCGCGCAGGAGACCGATCTCCTCGAGCGCGTGCTCGGGGCCTTCTCGCTCCCGCCGGCCCTGCTCGCGACCGCCCGCGGCCTCTTCGAGTGCGCGACGGTCGTGCCCGACCCGGCCGGGCCGCTCGGCGCCTGCCGCGCCGCGGGCGGCTGGACGTGGGAGGCGCGCAACGCGTACCTCGACGCGGCGGGGCCGCGCCTCTCGCGCTCGCCGATCGCCGCCTGCCAGGCCAACGCCGCGCTCGCCCGCCGGCTGCGCTTCCGCCACCGGCGCGCCGAGGCGACCTTCGACATCGCGATCGCCGCGACCCGCGACGCCGCCCTCGGGCTCCTGCGCGGAGCGCGCGCGGAGCGACCCGCCGCGCAGCGCGCGGCGACGGAGGCGTGGTGGGCGACCTGGCTCGGGCCGGCGCGCCTGCCGGCGACCGACGACCCGCTCGTGACCGCGTTCGCGCGCCGCAGCCTCGTCGTCATGCGCACCGCCGCCGACAGCGCCAGCGGCGCGATCGTGGCGAGCATCGACACCCAGGCGCCGTACGGCGAGGACTGGGTGCGCGACGGCTCGTTCATCGACCACGCCCTCGACGTCGCCGGCTACCACGATCTCGTCTCGCGGCACGAGCGCTTCTACGCGCGCGTGCAGCGCACCCAGCCGAGCGGCTGGTCGCCCCTCTTCTCGTTTCCGCCGTGCGATCCCGCGCATCCCGTCTATCCAAACTGCATCCCGCCCGGCACGTACGAGACCAACTACTACGCCGACCCCGCCGCGGTCGTGCCCGGCAATCCGATCTCCTTCGAGATCGACGAGGCCGGGCTCGGCGTCTGGACGATGTGGGACCACTACGGCTACCTCGCCGACCCCGCGGCCCGCGCCGCCTACCTCGCCGACCTCTGCCCCGCGATCCACCGCGGCGCGGCGAGCCTCGCCGCCTGCCGCGACCCCGCCACGGGCCTCCAATGCCCCGCCAACGAGGACGACAACATTCCGCTCACGCAGGGCCTCCAGGGCGCGGAAACCGTCCTGCTCGCGCTCGACAGCGCGGTCGCGGCCGCCGGCCCCTGCGGCTTCGACGCCGGCGAGGCTGCCGGCTGGCAGGCGCGCGCCGCCGAGCTCGGGCAGGCGATCCGAACGCACTTCTTCGTCCCGGGGCCGCCGGCCCATTTCGAGGGCGCCCGCCCCGCGTGGCTCCTCTGGCCGGTCGGCTTCCTCGCGCCCGACGACCCGCTGGCGCAGTCGCACGCGGACTGGCTGGCACAGATCTCGGTCGATCCCATCCTCGCCCGCACGGCGCTCACCGGGGGCTACGACGCCGAGAACCTCCTCGCGCAGGCGATGCTCGCGCGCGCGCGCGGCGACGCGGCCGGGCTCGCGGCAGCGCAGGCCGCGGTGCGCGCGTTCATCCTCGAGCTGGCGACGCCCGGCACGCTCCACCTCTCGGAGTTCTACGCGCGCGTGCCTCTCGATCTCGACGGCGACGGCGTCGCTCCCGACTACCTCCCGGAGAACGACGTGCCGCACGTCTGGGAGCACGCCTACCTCTACCTCGCGGCGATGGCGGCGTTCGGCAGCCGCTGAGTCAGGCGATGGCGCCCCAGTCGATGCGGTAGCGGCGCAGCCGCGGCAGCCGCCAGGCGACGAGCGCGAGCACGGCGAGGCAGCCGAGCCCGCCGCTCACCACCGAGAAGGGCGCGCTGGTGAGGCCCGCCACGAACCCCGACTCCACCGCGCCGAGCTGGTTCGAGGCGCCGATGAAGATCATGTTGACGCCGCTCACCCGGCCGCGCAGCGCGTCCGGGGTCGCGAGCTGGATGATCGTGCCGCGCATGACCACGCTCACCTGGTCGGCGACGCCGACCGTCATGTAGGCGAGCACGGATAGCGGGAACCACCGCGAGAGTCCGAAGGCGACGGTCGCGAGCCCGTAGACCGCAACCGCGACGAGCAGCGCACGGCCGGCGCGGCGGATCGGCGGCAGGAGCGTGAGCGCGAACGACGAGAGCAGCGCCCCCAGCTCGAGCGAGGAGGTGAGAAACCCGTAGCCGCGGGCGCCCACGTGGAGGATGTCGGTGGCGTAGATCGGCAGCAGGGCCGCCGCGCCGCCGAAGATCACTGCCAGCATGTCGAGGGTCATGCAGCCGAGCACCTCCTGGCGGCGGCGGAGGAAGCCGAGCCCCTCGCGGATCGCGTGCAGGCTCAGCGCGCGCCGCGGGCCGTCGTGGCCCGGGGCGCGTAGAAAGGCGAGCGCGACCAGCGAGCCGGCGACCAGCGCCGCGTGGACGAGGTAAACCGTCGCGATCCCGGCGGCGGCGATGACGAATCCGCAGGCGGCGGGGCCGGTGGTGAACGCGAGCGCCTGGTTGGTGGACGCGATCGTGACCGCGCGCGGAAAGATCGCCCGCGGCACCAGCGTGGGGAGCAGCGCGGCGCGCGAGGGGTTGTCGAACGCGGCCGCGATCGCGGCCACGAGCACGATGCCGTAGAGGAGCGGGAGGCTGGCCGCGCCCCGCGCCGTCGCCGCCCAGAGGACGAGCCCGCAGGCGAGCGGCACCTGCTGCGCGCAGAGCATCACCCGGCGCCGGTCGTAGGTGTCGGCCACGGCGCCGCCCACGAGCGCGAGGCTCACCGCGGGGACGAACTGCACGAGCCCGACCAGCCCGAGCGCGAAGGCCGAGTGCGAGAGCGCGAAGACGTGCCAGGCGACGGCGGCGCGCAGCAGGGTCATCGCCGCGGCGGAGCAGAAGCGGCTGGCCAGGTAGAGGCGGAAGTCGCGTGCGCGCAGCGGTGAGCGCGCCTCCGGGAAGGAGTCGCTCACCGCCGCAGCGCGGCTGCGACGATGGCCGCCGCGGCTTCCCGCACCGCCTCGAGGTGCTCGCGGCCCCGAAAGCTCTCCGCGTACACCTTGTACACGTCTTCGGTCCCCGAGGGACGCGCCGCGAACCAGCCGTGCTCCGCGATCACCTTGAGCCCGCCGATCGGCGCGCCGTTGCCCGGTGCGTGCGTGAGCCGGGCGAGGATGGGCTCGCCCGCCAGCTCGGTGGCGGCGACGGCGTCCGCCGACAGCCGCGCGAGGGCGGCCTTCTCCGCCGCCGTGCAGGGCACGTCCGTGCGCTCGTAGACCGGCCCGCCGAAGCGAGCCTCGAGCTCCTCGTGGTAGATACGCGCCGGGTCCTTGCCGCACACCGCCGTGATCTCGGCGGCGAGCAGGTCGAGGGCGATCCCGTCCTTGTCGGTCGTCCACACCGCGCCGTCGGTGCGGAGCAGCGACGCGCCCGCGCTCTCCTCGCCCGCGAAGCCGAGCGACCCGTCGAGCAGGCCCGCAACGAACCACTTGAAGCCCACGGGGACCTCGACCACCCGCCGGCCGACGGCCGCCGCCACGCGGTCGATCATCGCGCTCGACACGAGCGTCTTGCCGACGGCCGCATCGGCGCGCCAGCCCGGCCGATGCCGGAAGAGGTACCACACCGCGACCGCGAGCACGTGATTCGGGTTCATCAAGCCGCTCGGCGTGACGATGCCGTGGCGGTCCGCGTCGGCGTCGTTGCCGAAGGCCAGGTCGAAGCGGTCTCGGAGCGCGAGCAGCCCGGCCATCGCCCACGGCGAGGAGCAGTCCATGCGGATCTTCCCGTCGTGGTCGACGGGCATGAAGCGGAAGGTCGGATCGACCTCGCGGTTCACCACCGCGACGTCGAGGCCGTGCGTCGTGGCGATCGCGTCCCAGTAGGCGAGGCTCGCGCCGCCCAGCGGATCGACGGCCAGGCGGAGCCCGGCGCGAGCGATCGCCGCCACGTCGACGACATGGCGCAGATCCTCGACGTACGGCCGCACGAAGTCGTGCCGGTGGGTGGTCGGCGCGGCAAGCGCGCGCTCGTAGGGGATGCGCCGCACGGCGGCGAGGTCGCCGGCGAGCAGCGCGTTGGCACGCGCCTCGATGCGCCCGGTCGTCTCGGCGTCGGCCGGCCCGCCCTCGGGCGGGTTGTACTTGAAGCCGCCATCCTCGGGCGGGTTGTGCGACGGCGTGATCACCACGCCGTCGGCGAGGCCGCTCGTCCGCCCGCGGTTGTGCACCAGGATCGCGTGCGAGACGGCGGGCGTCGGCGTGGGGCCGAGCCCCTCCTGCACGACCACGTCGACCCCGTGCGCCGCGAACACCTCGAGCGCGGTGGCGCGCGCGGGCTCCGAGAGCGCGTGCGTGTCCGTGCCCACGTAGAGCGGGCCCGTGACGCCGCGCGCCCCGCGCAGCTCCACGATCGCCTGAGCGACGGCGAGGATGTGCGCCTCGTTGAAGGCGTGCCGCAGCGCCGAGCCGCGATGGCCCGACGTGCCGAAGGCGACCCGCTGCGCGGGCTCGGCGGGGTCGGGGCGCAGCGTGTAGTAGGCCGCCACCAGGCGCGGGACGTCGACGAGCAGCTCCCGCGGCGCGGGCTTGCCGGCGAGCGGGTGGACCCCCATCAGTCGAGCAGCTCGAGCACCTTCTCCGACGGCCGCGCGATCACGGCCCGGCCGCCGCGGATGACCACCGGCCGCTCCATCAGCTCGGGGTGCGCGAGCAGGACGCGCACCACCTGCTCGCGGCTGACGTAGTCGGCCGGATCGAGGCCGAGCTCCTTGAAGCGCTTGTCCTTGCGCACGAGGTCCGCGGGCGGTCCGGGGAGCAGGTCCAAGAAGCGCTCGAGCACGGTGCGGTCGGGTGGCGTCTTCAGATACTCGACGACCTCGTGCGGGACGCCGCGCCGCTCGAGGATCTCGAGCGCGCCGCGCGACTTCCCGCACACGGGGTTGTGATAGATCGTGACTTGCGCCATGCGTCCCTCTACCGGGATGCCGCGCGGAAGGCGAGCGGCAGGCGGCCGGGGACCCGGAAGAGCGAAGCGCCCCACTCGACGCCGGTCGACTCGAGCGTCCAGTCGTCGAAGTGGGCGACGAGCCGGTCGATCGTGATCTCCGCCTCGAGGCGAGCCAAGTGCGCGCCGAGGCAGAAGTGGGCCCCGCCGCCGAAGGCCAGGTGCTCGTTCGGGCGGCGCGCGACGTCGAACCGGTCGGGGTCGGGGAACACCGCCGGGTCGCGGTCGGCGGCTGCGAGGATCCCCCAGACCTTCGCGTCCTTCGGCAGCACCTTGCCGCCGAACTCGACGTCGGCGTGGAGCACACGCGCCGTGAGGACGATGGGGCCATCCCAGCGCAGGCACTCGTCGACCGCGCTGCCGACGAGCGCAGGATTCGCACGCAGCCTCGCGAGCTCGCGGGGATGGAGGCAGAGCGCCCGCACGCCGTTGCCGATGAGCCCGATCGTGGTCTCGAAGCCCGCGATGAGCAGCCCGATCGCCTGCGAGATCAGCTCGGGCGGGCTCAGGCGGTCGCCCGCCTCCTCGGCGCGGATGAGCGCGCTCAGGATGTCGTCGGAGAGCCGGTTGCGCCGCTCCGCGATCAGGTCCTGGAAGTAGGCCGCGAGGGCCATCGCGGCCGCGGTGGCGCGCTCGAGCACCTCGGGCGGGAGGATCCCCGCGGCGAGCCCGAAGGTCGCCTGCGCGGTCCACCGCGTGAAACGGTCGCGGTCGGCGACCGGCACGCCCATCATCTCGCAGATGACCGTGGAGGGCACGGGCAGCGCCAGATCGGCGATCACGTCCATTCGCCCCCGGTCGCGCACGCGCGCGAGGCAGCCGTCGACGATGCGCTCGATCTGCGGGCGCAGCGCGGCGACCGCCCGCGGCGTGAAGGCGCCGCTCACGAGCCGGCGCAGGCGCGTGTGCGTGGGCGGGTCCTGCTGGAGCATGAAGAGCCGCGGCCCCGCTGTCGCCTCGTCGACGCCGGGCAGCTCGCCCGCGGTCGTGCGCACGCCCGCGGGCACGTCGTGCAGCAGCCGGTGCACGTCGGCGTACCGCGTGAGCCGCCAGATGCCGAGCGGCGTCAGGTTCACCGGGTCGCGCTCGCGCAGCCGGTGGAGCGACGGATAGGGGTCGTCGCGGAAGGCGGGGTCGAGGGGGTTGCAGCCGCACCACGGATCGTCGGTGACCGGGGTCGCGGGCGCACTCGTCATCGCCTCCGGCTACGGGGCGCGGTCGGGCGAGTCAAGCGTGGGCCGAGCGATCTCGGACCGGCGCCGTCCCGTGGACGCGCCGCCGGTTGCGTGGCATGACGAGCGACGTGAAGCCGACGCTCGTCACGGGAGCCAACGGGCACCTTGGGAACAACCTCTGCCGGCAGCTCGTCGGCCGCGGGGAGCGCGTCCGCGCGATGATCCGCCCGAGCGCGGACCCCGCGCCGCTCGCCGGTCTCGACGTCGAGATCATCCGCGGCGACATCCTCGACGCCGACACGACCACGACCGCCGTCGCGGGATGTGCTCGTCTCTACCACACGGCGGCCGGCTTCCTCCTCTGGGCGCGCGATCCGGAGCGGGACATCGTCCGACCGAGCGTGGAGGGCACCCGCAACGTGATGGAGGCGGCGGCGCGCGCCGGCGTCGAGAAGGTCGTGTACACGAGCACGTCGGGCGCCATCGGCCACGCGGACTCGCCCGACGCCCGCTACGACGAGTCGCGGACGAACACCGCGCCGCATACGCACTACCTGCGGGGCAAGATCGCCGCGGAGCGCGAAGCGTTCGCGATCGCGGCCCGGACCGGGCTCCCCATGACGGCGATCTACCCGGGCCTGATCCTCGGGCCGCGCTTCTGGAAGCCGAGCGAATCCGTCGCCCAGTTCGTCCAGTTCGTGAACCAGGGCGCGCCGGCGTACTTCGACGGCGGGTTCAGCGTCGTCGACGTCGACGACGTGGCGCGCGGAGCAATCCTCGCGATGGAGAAGGGCGGGAACCGCGAGAAGTACATCCTCGCCGGCGACAACGTGACCGTGAAGCACCTCTTCGACCTCGTCGCCGCGCTGACCGGCGTGAAGGCGCCGGCGATCAAGCTCCCGGTCGCGGTGATGCGCGGCCTCGCGGCGGTGCTCGAGCTCGGCGGTCGGCTAACGGGCACCCGGCCGATGATCGACCGCAGCCAGGTCGCCGAGTTCGCCGGGCGGTGGGCCTACTTCTCCAACGCCAAGGCCGAGCGCGACCTCGGCTACACGTGGCGCCCGGCGCCCGAGGTGGTGCGCCGGACGGTCGCATGGATCGTCGAGCACGGGTTCGTCGCGGAGCCGCGCAAGGCGGCGCTCCGCCTCGATCCGTCGCTGCGCGGTGCGCTCGGCAATGGTGACCGACCGTGAACCCGTTCAGCGTGTTCGATCCGAGCACGGCGCTCGACCCGAGCGCGTTCACCGGCCCGGCCGGAGCGGCGCGGCTCGTCGAGGCGGCCCGCCACTTCCCCGGGGGGCCGGTCATGCTCGTCTTCGCGCTGTTCTGGGCGCCGGTCGGCCCGGGCATCCCCGCCGGCGTGCTGCTCGCCCGGCACGTCCCGCTGAGCGCGCCGGCGACCTTCGGGCTCTACACGCTCTCCGACGTGCTCGCGGCGTTCGTCTGCCACCCGATCTTCGGCTGGCTGCGCCGCCACGGGCGGCGCGTCCCCCCGCTGCGCTGGCTCGGCCGCCGCATGCTCGCGCTTGCGACCTTCGGCATCCGCCTGCCCACGCTGGCCGACGTCGCCGCGGGCCGGCGGCTCGCGCCCGCGCTCTTCCGCGTGGCGACCGTCGGCTTCGGCGCCGACGTGTACACGGCCGGCGTCGTGTCGACCGGGCTCGCGCTGCCTCGCGTCCGCGGCTGGGCGGCGGCGATCGCGGGCGACCTCGTGTGGTTCGCGTGCCTGCTCGGCACGAGCATCGCGGCGGCGGCGGTCTCGGACGACGACCGCGTCGTCGGCCTCGCGGTCCTGGTCGCGATGTTCGTCATCCCCCCGCTCGCACGCCGCGTCTTTCCGGCGCTGCGCGACGACCCGGCGCGGTGACGCCGTGCGCTTCGTCGTCGTCTACGGCTCCGTGCGCACCGCCCGCCAGGGCATCCGCGCCGCGCGCTACGTCGTGCGCCGGCTCGGCGACCGCGGCCATGCGGTGACGCTCCTCGACCCGCTCGAGCTGCGGCTGCCGCTGCTCGACCTCATGTACAAGGAGTATCCGGCGGGCCGGGCGCCGGCGCCGCTCGAGACGATCGCGGCGGCGCTGCGCGCCGCCGACGGCTTCGTGATCGTCACCGGCGAGTACAACCACGGCGTTCCGCCCGCGCTCTCGAACCTTCTCGACCACTTCCTCGAGCAGTGGTTCTGGCGACCGTCGGCGATCGTGTGCTACTCGGGGGGTGCCTTCGGGGGCGTGCGCGCCGCCGTGCACCTGCGCGCGATGCTGGGCGAGCTCGGCATGCCGAGCATTCCGTCGCTCTTTCCCGTGCCCGAGGTGCAGCACGCCTTCGCCGAGGACGGCGCACCGCTGCGGCCGAGCCTCGACGCACGCTTGGCGCGTTTCCTCGACGAGCTCGAGTGGTACGCCCGCGCGCTCGCCGAGGCGCGCCGCGGCGGGACACCGTACTGACGTGACCCTGGACGAGCTGGCCGCCCGCGAGCTGATCCGCGATCTCGTGGCGGCCTACGCCGAGCTGGCCGACCGCGGTCGCTTCGCCGACGTGGCCGCGCTCTTCACCGAGGACGGCGTGCTCGAGGTCGCCGGCGGCGGCACCCACCGCGGCCGCGAAGCGATCCACGGCTTCCTCGCGGGCGCCGGGGCGGGCCTGCGCGCGACCACCGGCCGGCCGCTCGTCCGCCATCACGTCTCGAACCTGCGCATCACGCTCGGCGCCGGCGCCGAGGCGACCGGCGCATGCTCTTTCCTGGTCCTCACCGAGCGCGGGCTCGACCACTGGGGACGCTACCGCGACGCGTACGTCCGCGATCGGGACCGCTGGCTCTTCCGTCACCGCCGGGTGCGGGTCGACGGCTGGACGCCCGCTTCGTGGGCGGCCGCCCGCCGCGGCGAGCCGCCGGGCTGACCGCGGCGCGGCACCGCCGCGGGGCGACGGAAGGTCCAGTACTTGCTCGCCCCGAAGTTCCACAGCGTGACGAAGGGGACCGCCGAGAGCGAGGCGATCACCACCGTGCGCGCGTCGGGGTTGCCCTCGAGGTGGAGAAGCCGGCCGGTGAACACCACGAGGAAGGCCTTGGTGAGGCCCAGATTCAGGACGAGGCCGACGAGGTTGACGGCGAAGAAGCGGGAGTACTGCCCGCCCGCGCTGCCGTGGGCACGCGCGCGGAAGGTCCACAGGCGGTTCCACACGAAGCCGTTGGTCACCGCCAGCGCGAAGGAGAACGTCGCGCTCGCCCACCAGGGCACGGACGGCGCCAGGTCGTTTAGCAGGAGCCAGAGGACGCCCTTGTCGATCACCGTGCTGGTCACGCCGACGAGGCAGAACTTGACCAGCTGGCGGACGCCGGTGCGGCGGAGGAGCGCGGTGGCCCGGGGAGGGATCATGAAGGCGCGTCCGGCCATGATTGCCACACTCCGCGGGCAATCCCCAGCCCCGAGGACGCGTCCCGGCACCGCGCTCAGCGATGCGCGTCGAGGAAGGCGCCGCTCGGCGAGGCGAGGCAGGCGATCGGGTTCACCCCCGGGTAATCGGCGACGAGCGTCCCCTCGTCGACCCGGTCGACGACCGCGTCGGGACTCGTCATGGCGGCCCCGAGCCAGTCCGCCACCGTGACGCCGCCGGCGGTCACCGTGTCGAAGCGCGACGCCACGGTGAGGATCGTGTGGAAGGGCGTCGACTGGGCCGGCAGCCAGAAGTGCAGGCCCTTCATGCCCTCGACGTCGCAGTAGGCCGCGCGGAGCGCGTCGATCCATGCCGGCAGGCTCGAGAAGAACGTGGTGGTCTCCTGCGTCGTGTCCGCCTGGTTGGAGACGTTGAGGATCTGCTGCTCGGGCACCGCCTTGAGCCGCACCGAGGTCGCCGCCTCGAGGCGCGGCAGGATGACCCCACAGTCGCTGGCGATGCAGTAGGGAGGCTGGTAGGCGATGGTGTTCCAGCCGTAGGGGTTGGCGGTCCCCCCGACGAGGAGGCCCAGGTTCTTCACGCTGAGCGTGCCCCCGCTGTCGAGGCCCGCCGAGGAGTCGGGCACCGCCGTCGTGTGGATCCAGCGCAGCTCGTCGAGCAGGTAGTGGTAGTTGTACGCCACCCCGTACCCGCCCGCCGACTCGCCGCCGAACACCACGGTGAGGAGGTCGGGGCGGTAGCCTTCGGCCGTCGTCGACTGGAGCGCCGGCCAGAGCGCGTCGCGCAGGTAGCGCAGAGCGGCGCGCACGTTGATCGCCCCGAAGCGGTTGACCGTGATGCTCGGGAAGACGCTCTGGGTCCCGCCGCCGATGTGCACGTCCTGGGTGCAGTAGGGCAGGAACATCTGCGTCCAGTCGGCGAAGGGGTTGACGCTCGGGTCGGTCGACATGTCACCCGCGGTCGGCTGGCCGTCGTCCGTCGCCTCGAACAAGCTCGCCGGCACGCCATCGCAATCGGACTCGAACACGCACACGCCGCCGCCCTGGAGGTCGATCACGACGCGCCCGGGCGGCGACCCCTCGGGCGCGAGCTTGAGCCAGAACGCGTACGGGCTGCCGTCGCCGCAGCGGGTGCCCCACGTGGCCTCGTCGAGGACGACCTGCACCCACTGGCCGAGCGGCGGGACGCCGACGGCCGGGCGCGGGCCGCAGTCGAGCGCGAGCGGACCCGTGTCGCCGTGCGCGGTGGCGACCATGCAGCGGGCCTGCGCCGCGGCCCGGTCGGTGAAGGTCGGCACGTCGAGCCCGATCAGGCCCGGCAGGCCGGGACACGCGGCGGCGATCTTCGTCCGGGCCTTCGCCTCGGCGGCGGCTACGCGCATCGCGGTCTTCGCCGGGTCGCACGTCCCCCCCGCGTGGGCGCGCAGGACGCAGGCGTCGTCCGCCCGTACCGTCGCCTTGACAAGGGTGCTCGCCGCCTGGTCGGCCGTCGCGAGGCAGCTCCGGCCGGCGCTCGAGGCCGCCGCCAGCGCCGCGCCCTGCGGGCCGCCGAACGTCCGCGCGGCGAGCGTCGCCGGCTCGCCCGTGCACGACTCCTCGAGCCGTGCCACGAGCGTCGCCGGCGTGGCGAGGGCGCCGTAGCCCGCCGCCTGGACGCCGGCGGCGGAGCAGCGGCTCTCGATCCGCTGGGCGAGGTTGGCGAGCGCCGCCGCGACGCGGGCATCGCCCGGCGCGCACGGGCCACCGCGCTCGAGGTAGCAGCGGCGCACGGCGACTGCCACTCGCTGCGTGCACGACGTGAGCGCGCTCGCCGCCGTCGCCTCGCAGCGTTGCGCCGCAGACGGCGCGGCGGCGGTCGGGTGCGGGCGGCAAAGGCCGAGGACGGCCACGAGCAGGGCGAGGCGGTACGTCATGGCAGACGCCCTACTGCCCCTCGCCCCAGGGCGTCAAGGAATTTCTCGCACGCTGCGCACCGCGCATGGCGCCCGGGGCGACCCCGTGCGCGCCGCCCACTGTGCCGCGCCTGACCCAGGGCGGCCCGCCAGCACGCGGCGATCCGCCGGCCGCGCGGCCCGGCAGCTTGCCGGAACGGCGCTTGCTGAATCGCGGACCACCACGATGGAACGTCCCGCCGGCGATCCCTACCGCCTCGAGCGGCGCCGCCAGGTGCGGGAGCGCCTGCGGCTCGCGGCGTTCCTCGCCCTCGTCCCGCTCGGTGCCTCGGCGACCTTCGACGCGCTGATCTTCCGCGACCGTCCGCCGGGTCACCTCGCGCTCACGCTGCTGCAGGCGGCGTGCTGCGCGCTGGGCGGCCTGCTCACGTTCCACCGGCGCGCCGAGCGCTCGGCGATCCCGCTCGCCGTGGCGATCGTCATCGCGCTCGTGAGCGCCCAGCTGCGCGTCGCCGCGCTGTGGGCGGGCGACGTCGAGGCGCTCATCTGCGCGATGATCGCGACCATGGCGGCGGTCGCGCTCATCTTCCCCTGGGGCCCGGGGGCGCAGACGCTGGTCTCGCTCTACGTCGCCGCCGGTTACCTCGCGGTTCCCGCCTGGAATCGTCTCGGCGGGCGCGACGTCGCCGACCTCTTCACCGGCGCGGCCCTCGGCATCGCCACCGCCGTGGTGGGTGCGCTCCTCCTCGACCGCCAGCACCGGGCCGTCGACTGCCGGCGCCGCGCGACCGCGCTCGAGCGCGAGCGCGTGGAGGCCGCCGCCCATCAGAGCGAGCTGCTGCTCGAGGCCGGCCGCGAGCTGAACGCCACCGTCGATCTCGCCCAGCTCGTGAAGCTCGTGAGCCGCCTCGGCCATCGGCTCGTCCCCTGCGACGTGACCGCGCTCGCCGTCCACGACAAGCGCCGCCGCGTCTTCCGCACGATCGCGGCCTCGAGCACGCGCGGCGACGACTGGGAGGGCGCGCGCGGCTTCGAGCTGCCCGCCGACCTCTTCGTCACCGACGAGCTCGCGCGCCGGCGCGTGCTCGAGGTTTCGGGCAACGCGCCCGAGCGGCTGGCGCAGGCGGCCGCGCGCTACGGCATGGGGCGCATGCTGCTCGCGGCGATCCAGCGCGACGGGCAGCTCCTCGGGGTGCTCGCCTTCCTGCAGCACACCGCCGACCCCGGCTTCGGCGAGGGGAGCCTGCGGCTGGCGGAGGGAATCGCGCACCAGGCGGCGATCGCGCTCGCCAACGCACGCCTCTTCGAGGAGCTGCAGAGCGCGAGCAAGGTCAAGTCGGACTTCGTCTCGACCATGTCGCACGAGCTGCGCACGCCGCTCAACATCATCCTCGGGTTCGCCGAGATGGCGCGCGACCCCGCGGTGGTCGAGTCTTTGCGCGGGGAGTGCCTCGGCAAGATCGACACCGCGGCCCGCGACCTCCTCGACCTGGTCGACAGCACGCTCGCGATCGGCCGCATCGAGAACGGGCGCGACGAGGTGCGGCTCGAGCCGATCGCGCCACGCGAGCTGTGGGCGGAGCTCGGCGCCTTCTGCGCGCGGCTGCCGCGCAAGCCCGGGGTGCGGCTCGAGTGGGACCGCGACGTGCCGCCCGGCCTCATCCTCACCGATCCCCGCAAGCTCACCGTGATCGTGCGCAACCTGGTGGGCAACGCGCTCAAGTTCACCGAGCACGGCCGGGTCCAGGCGTGGGTGACGGTCAAGGGCAAGCAGATCGTCTTTGCCGTGTCGGACACCGGGATCGGGATCCCCCGTGAGAGCCAGGCCCACATCTTCGAGATGTTCCGCCAAGCCGACGGCTCCGACTCCCGCCGCTTCGGCGGCAGCGGCCTCGGCCTCTACATCGTCTCGCAGTACGCCCGCCAGCTCGACGGTACGGTCGAGGTCGAGAGCGCGCCCGGCCGCGGCTCGACGTTCCGCGTGACGCTGCCGCTGCGGGTCGCGAGCCGTCCGGCCCGCGCCGCCTGATTGACGCCTGCCACGCGATCGGGGAGAAGGCCCCGATGGAGCGCGAGGACTGCATCCTCTTCAGCGGCGCAGCCCCGGGCGCGGAGGCCGCCTTCGGGGCCGCCGCCGAGCGGCACGGCATCGCCGAGGTGCACTTCACCTTCGAGGGGCACGCCGACGCGCGCCGGCGCGGGCTGCGCGTGCTCACGCCGCCCGAGCTGCGCCAGGGCGACGTCAACCTCGCCTATGTGAGCCGGCTCATGCACCGCCGCTACCCCGACACGCCGCTGTTCCGGCGCGTGCTCCAGACCATCTGGCACCAAGTGCACCACGGGCAGGAGGTCTTCGTCGTCGGCCGCATCCAGGCCGACGACACGGTGACCGGCGGCACGGGTGTGGCCGCCGAATTCGCGAAGCTCTTCAACAAGCCGCTGTTCGTCTTCGACCAGGCGCGCGCCGGCTGGTTCCGCTGGACCGGCGAGCGCTGGGAGCCGACGCTTCCGCCGGTCGTGTCCCGGCCGTACTTCACGGGCACCGGGACGCGCTTCCTCGAGCCCGGCGGGCAGGTGGCGATCGACGAGCTGTTCGCGCGCAGCTTCCGCTAAGGTCGCCGGCAGGCCATGCCGCCCGCCTCGATCGGGCTCCGGCTCGCGCGCCTCGACTGGCCGGCGCTCGCCCGCGGGCTCGACGCGCAGGGGTACGCGACCGTCCCCGCGTTGCTCACCGCGGAGGAATGCGCGGCGCTCGCCCGGTCGTTCACCGACGATCGCCGCTTCCGCGCGACTGTCGACATGGCCCGCCATCGCTTCGGCGTCGGCCGCTACCGCTACTTCGCCGAGCCGCTGCCCCCGCTCGTCGCCGCGCTGCGCGCGCACGCCTACCGCGGGCTCGCGCCGATCGCCAACCGCTGGATGGAAGCGCTCGGCCTCCCAGGCCGCTTCCCGCCGACGCTGGGCGCGTTCCGTTCGGCCTGTGCCGCCCGCGGCCAGCGCCGGCCGACGCCGCTGCTGCTGCGCTACGAGGCCGGAGGCTACAACTGCCTGCACCAGGACCTCTACGGCGCGGTCTTCTTTCCCCTCCAGCTCACCTGCCTGCTCAGCCGCCCGGGCACGGACTTCCGGGGGGGCGAGCTGCTGCTCGTGGAGCAACGGCCGCGGGCGCAGTCGCGCGGCGTGGTGGTTGCGCTGGCGCACGGGGATGCGGCGATCTTCCCCACCCGCTGGCGGCCGGTGGCGGGGACGCGCGGCCTCCTGCGCGCCGCGGTGCGCCACGGCGTGAGCCCCCTCACGGCCGGCGCGCGCACGGCCCTCGGCATCATCTTCCACGACGCCGCCTGACGGCCGGCGCGTCAGGCAGCGCGCGAGGCGGGCCGGGCGGCGAGCGGGGCTTCGAGCCGATAGGGCACGCAGACGACGAAGGACGTGCCGCGACCCACCTGCGATTCGACGCTCACGGTCGCGCCGAGCAGCGCCGCGTAGCGCTGCACGATCGCCAGGCCGAGGCCGACGCCCCCGTGGCCGCGCCCGTTGCCGCCCGGGAGCTGCTGGAAGGGCTCGAAGATCCGTGCCAGGTCCGCCTCGGCGATGCCCGGCCCCGTGTCGTCGATGCGGAACTCGACGTGTTCCCGCTCGCGCCGATCGAACACCCGCACGGTGACCGAGCCGGCGCGTGTGAACTTGAGCGCGTTGGTGATCAGGTTCCCGAGCACGAGGCCGAGCTTGTCGGCATCCGTCTCGACCACGGGGAGGCCGGGGGGAACCTCCCAGGAGAGCGCGACGCCTGGGGCCGCCGGGAGCCACTCCCGTTCGAGGAGCGCGCGCGCGAGCTCCTCCATCGGCACCCGCTGCGGCACGACCTGCACCGCGCCGGACTCGAGCCGCCCCAAGTCGAGCACGTTGTCGACGAGGTGCAGCAAGCCCGAGGCGGCGCTCCGGATGCGGGCGACCATCCGCCGGCGCTCGACGTCGCCGCCGTGCTCCGGGTCCGCGAGCACGTCCGCATAGCCGATGATGATGTGCAGCGGGGTACGCAGCTCGTGCGACATGTTGGCCACGAACTCCGACTTGGCCCGGCTGGCGGCGAGCGACTCCTCGTAGAGCCGGCGTAGCTCGGCCGTGCGCTCGGCCACCTTCGCCTCCAGCTCCTTCGCCCACGCGAGCCCGCGGTCGGCGCGCAGCCGCTCGTGCTTGATGCGCGAAATCACGTGCCCGTAAAAGAGCGCCACGGTGAAGAAGAAGACGATCCGCAGGAGCGCGCGCGAGCTCCACATCGCGTCGCCCCACATGAAGTAGACGTTGGCCGCGCTCACCAGCGTGGTCCCGAGCGCCACCATCACGATGCTCTCCCCCGTCGAGGAGAGGAACAGCACGAAGAAGTAGAGCAGGAAGAACTCGCCGCCCACCGACCCGGTCGAGCTGAGCGCCCACGAGACCCAGAGCGTGTCGGTGATCAGGATCGGCGCCTCGACGTACCAGGCGAACAGGCTCTGCGGCGACACGATGGAGAGCACGACGTTGCTCCCCAGCGCCGCGGCGATCATCAGCGCCTGCATGGGGCCGATGCCCTTCGTCGACTGGAAGATGAGGAGGTAGGACGCCGCGATGATGAACACGTACCGCAGCGTCAGGAAGAGGCCTTTGTGTCCGCCGCCCAGGTGTCGGAAGTCTTCGCCGCTGGTCACGGCGGCCAACGAGAAGCAAGGAGTGCGCCACCGATATTGCGAATCCAGGTGACAAGCTTGTTCTGCTGATGCCGGCCGGGCATCCTCGGGCGGCAATATTTTGACGCGCTAGCCGGCGACGCAGCGGTTGACGAGCGTGCCGAGGCCCTCGATCGTGCTGCGGATCTCGTCTCCCTCCCGGAGGTAGCGCCGCGGGCTGCGGGTCGAGCCCACGCCCGCGGGCGTGCCGGTGAAGATCAGGTCGCCAGGCTCGAGCGGCACCCGGGCCGAGAGGAACGCGATCAGCTCCGGCACCGCGAAGATCATGTCGCTCGTGCGCGCATCCTGCATCCGCTCGCCCCCGACGTCGCACGTGAGCGCGAGATCGTTCGGGTCCCCGACGGCGTCGAGCGACACCACCGCCGGGCCGAGCGGCCCGTACGTGTCGAGCGACTTGCCGAGCGAGAACTGCGGGGGCTTGTCGGCGAACTGGAGACGGCGGTCGGAGACGTCCTGCCCGACGCAGTAGCCGGCGACGTGCTCGAGCGCGCGCGCCGGGGGGATGCGACGGCCCCCGCGCCCGACCACCACCACCAGCTCGACTTCCCAGTCGACCCACGCCGACGAGAGCACGACGTCGGCGCGCGGCCCGACGAGGCACGTCGGGAACTTGGTGAAAACCATCGGCGCCTTCGGCACCTCGAGGCCGGCCTCGGCGGCGTGGCCGCGGTAGTTGAGGCCGATCGCGAAGACCTTCGCCGGACGAGGCACCGGCGGGCCGAGCGCCGCCTCATCGAGCGCGGCCTCGGCGGCCCGGGCGTCCAGACCGTCAGCCCACTCGACGACCGCATCCCAGCGGTGGAGCGCCGCCATGGGGTCGGCCGGCAGCCGGCCGCCCGACGCCCGCTCGAGATCGGCCACGTGCTCGCCGAGCACGAGCACCGCCCGCCCGTCGAGGTTCGCCAGCCGCACGCTCATCGTCCCGTCCCATAGCCCGGGTCGCGCGGCGGCGCCACCCCGACCGCCCCCCCCTCAGGCGTCCTCGGCGGGCAGCTCGCGCAGCACGAAGCGCCCGCCGTGGGGGATCTCGAGCGAGAACGTGTCGCTGCGCGCGTCGTCGAGGGCGTCGATCACGAAGCAATCGCGCTCGAGGTAGCGGGCGTGGTCGGGGTGGGCGAAGACCGGGACGCCGCCGGCGTCGCCGAGCGGCACATCGAACCCCTCGAGGACGCTCGCGCGCCGGCACAGCACCGGATTGGTGCCGCCGCAGCAGCCGCCGCTCACCACGAAGGCGAGCGCCTCCCCGGCCGGGTCTGCGGCGCGCACCCGGTCGAGGAGGCGACGGGCACGGGGGGTGAGGCCGGCGCAGCCCGCCATCGTCACATCGCGAAGAAGTCCATCGTGAAGTCGTTCAAGTCGACCCACACCTGCTTGAGGCGGGTGAGGTGCTCGACCATCGCGACGCCGTTCTCGCGCCCGTAGCCGGAGAGCTTGTAGCCGCCGAACGGCGAGTTCGCCTCGATCATGTGCCAGGTGTTGACCCACACCGTGCCCGCCTGGAGACGCTTCGCCACGCGGTGGGCGCGCTTCAGGTCCTTCGTCTGGACGCCGGCGGCGAGGCCGTAGATCACGTCGTTGCCGATGCGCACGGCCTCGTCCTCGTCGCGGAAGCGGATGACGCTCGCCACCGGGCCGAAGATCTCCTCCTGGGCGATCTGCATCTTGTTGTCGACCTCGGTGAACACGGTGGGCTCGTGGTAGAAGCCGCGGGCGAGCGCCGGGTCCTTCGGCCGCCCGCCCCCGCAGGCGAGCCTCGCCCCCTCCTTCTTCCCGATCTCGACGTAGCGCTCGACCTTCCGCAGCTGCTCCTCGGAGACCAGCGGCCCCATCCGTGTCGCGAAGTCGGTCGGATCGCCCACCTTGATCTGCCGGGAGCGCTCGACGAAGCGCTCGACGAAACGATCGTGGAGGCTCTCCTGCACGAGGATGCGCGTGCCGGCCGAGCAGATCTGCCCGGTGTTCATGTAGATGCCGAACAGCGCGTTGGCGACCGCGGTCTCGAGATCGACGTCGTCGAAGATGATGTGCGGGGACTTGCCGCCCAGCTCGAGCGTCACGGTCTTCAAGTTCGAGGTGGACATCTGCACGACGAGACGCCCGGTCACGTACTCGCCCGTGAACGCGATCTTGTCCACGCCCGGGTGCTGCGCGAGCGCCGCGCCCGCCGTCGGCCCGAAGCCCGGCACCACGTTGAGGACGCCCTCGGGCAGCCCGGCCTCGGCGGCGATGCGCGCCAGCTCGAGCGCGGTCATCGGCGTGTGCTCGGCGGGCTTGAGCACCACCGTGTTGCCGCAGGCGAGCGCCGGCGCGGTCTTCCACGCCGCCATGATGAGGGGACCGTTCCACGGCGTGATGCCACCGACGACCCCGAGCGGCTCGCGCAGCGTGTAGCCCAGGTACTCGCCGGGGCGCATCGCGGGCATCGTGAGCCCGTGGATCTTGGTCGCCATGCCGGCCCAGTAGCGGAAGGTCTCGGCGGCGAGTTGCGCCATCCCGCTCGAGAGCATGAGCGGCGCGCCCATGTCGAGCGTATCGGTCCGGCCGAGGTCCATCGCGCGGGCCTCGATCAGGTCGGCCATCTTGAGCAGCAGCTTGGCGCGCTCTCCCGCCGGCATGCTCGACCACGGCCCCTCGTAGGCCGCGCGCGCGGCGGCCACCGCCGCGTCGATGTCGGCCTTGTCGCCCTCGGCGACCACGGCGACCACGGAGCGGTCGTGCGGGCTGATGCTCTCGAAGGTCTTGCCCGACTTGCCGTCGACGAACTTGCCATTGATGAAGAGCTGGTAGCGAGGCGGGCCGCCTTCGGCGCCCAGCGGGGTGGCTGCTCCTGCCATGGGAGGGTCTCCTTTCGCGAAGAGCCTCCTATAGGAAGGGCGGACGCTCCCGGTCAACCACCGGGCAGGCGTACGTCGGCCACCACGCCGAAGTGGTCGCTCGCCAGCACGCCGCGCGTGGGCGCGTCGAAGGCGAGGGCCGCCGCCTCGACCCGCGCGGGGAGCCCCACGAGCACGTAGTCGATGCGCCGGTCGGGCTCTCCGGCGTAGGCCGCATAGGGATTGCGGTTGTCCCAGGTGAAGCCGGGTCCGCCGTCGCCGGCCGCGAGCCACGCGTCCTGGAGGTGAATGCTCCGTCCCTCGAGGGACGCGAGGCCGCGGAGGAAGCGGACCTCGGTCGAATCGGGCTCCGCGTTGAGATCGCCGGCGACGATCGGCGGCAGCGTGGCGCCGGGAGCCCACTCACGCACGAGGCTCGCCAGCGCGAGCACCTGGCGCTCGCGCACGAAGCCGTGGTCGTACTCCCAGTCGAGGTGGGTGGTGAAGACCGGCAGCAGCCCATCGGGGGCCTCGACGAGGGCGGCCAGCGCGGCGTGCGGCTCCTCGCCGTCGAGCCCCGGCAGCCGGCGCACCGCGCTGCGCCGGATCGGCCAGCGCGCCGCGATCACGTTGCCGAAGCCGGCGCCGGCGCCGGCGTCGAAGCGCGGCATCCCCGCGTCGTCCCAGCAATACGCCGGGCCGAAGACGCGCGCCCACCCGAGATCGCCGAGCACGAGCGCGCTCTGGTCGAAGCCGTCGGCGCGCACGACGATCTCCTGGAGCGCGACCACGTCCGGATCGAGGGCGGCCACGGCAGCGCGCGCGACGGCCATGCGGTCCTCGAACGGCGCCGACACGTTCCAGCAGTTGAAGGTGAGGACCCGCAGACGACCCATGACGGTGGCGCGCCCGTGCTTCTAGCACACGGCCCGTTCCCTGCGGTAGAAGCGACGTCCGATGGCCGCCCCCGGCGACGACATCTACGGCAGCCCCGACCACGTCGCGCTCCGCGAGACCGCGCGCCGGTTCGTACAGACGGAGCTCGCCCCCCGGGCGCGGGAGTTCGACCGCATGGGTCGGATCGACAAGGCCCTCTACCGGCGCATGGGCGAGCTCGGCCTGCTCGGCATCCGCTACGACCCCGCCTACGGCGGCCAGGGCCTCGACTACTCCTATCACGCGGTCTTTCTCGAGGAGCTGGCGCTCTGCGACAACGCCGGCGTGGCGATGGGGATCACGGTCCAGACCGACATGGCCACGCCCGCGCTCCACCGCTTCGGCAGCGACGCCTTGAAGCGCCGCTACCTCGGGCCCGCGATCCGCGGCGAGCAGGTGGCCGCGATCGCGGTGACCGAGCCCGCCGCCGGCTCCGACGTCGCCCGCATCCAGACCCGCGCCGTGCGCGACGGCGATCAGTGGGTGATCAACGGCTCGAAGATGTACATCACCAACGCGGCCACCGCCGACTGGCTCTGCCTCCTCGCCGTGACCGATCCGGAGGCGGGCTACGGCGGCTTCACCCAGATCGTCGTCCCCACCGACGCGAAGGGGTTCAGCTACCAGCTCCTCGAGAAGATCGGGAACAAGGGCTCGGACACGGGGCTCCTCTTCTTCGACGACGTGCGGGTGCCGCTCGGAAACACCATCGGCGATCCGCAGCGCGGCTTCCAGCAGCAGATGATGCAGTTCCAGGACGAGCGCATGGTGCCGGTGGTGATGGCGCCGGTCGGCGCGCGCCGCCTCTGGGAGGTGACGCTCGAGCACTGCCGGCAGCGCGTCGCGTTCGGGAAGCCGCTCTCCAAGATGCAGGTGAACCAGCACAAGTTCGTCGACATGATGGTCCAGATCACCGCGGCGCAGGAGTTCGCCCATCGCTGCATCCGCAAGATGACGCGCGGCGAGGACGCGACGCTCGACATCTCGATGGCGAAGATCTTCTGCGTCGCCGTGCAGCAGTACGTCGCCACCACCTGCGTGCAGCTCTTCGGCGGCGCCGGCTACATGTGGGAGAACCCGGCCGGCCGCGCCTTCGTCGACACGCGGCTGGTGAGCATCGGCGGGGGGGCGGACGAGGTCATGAAGCAGGTGGTGGCGAAGATCCTGGGGATCTAGGTGAGCCTGCTCGCCACCCGCGTCGACCCGCGCTCCGAGGCCTACCGCGCCAACTACGACGCGATGCTCGCCCAGGTGCGCTACCTCGACGAGCAGCTCGCGCTGGCGCGCGCGGGCGGCGGCGAGAAGTACGTGCGCCGCCACCGCGAGCGCGGGAAGCTCTTGCCCCGCGAGCGCATCGAGCTGCTGCTCGACCGCGACAGCCCGTTCCTCGAGCTCTCGCCGCTGGCGGCCTGGGGCACCGAGTACCCGCTCGGCGGCAGCGTGGTGACCGGCGTCGGCGTGGTGAGCGGGGTCGAGTGCCTGGTCTCGGCGAGCGACCCCACCGTCAAGGGCGGCGCCATCAACCCGATCACGCTCGAGAAGAGCTTCCGCGCGGCCGACATTGCCGCCAAGAACCGGTTGCCGGTGATCAACCTGACCGAGTCGGCCGGCGCCGATCTGCCCGAGCAGGCGAAGATCTTCGTCCCGGGCGGCCGCACGTTCCGCGATCTCACGCGCCGCTCGGCCGAACGCATTCCGACGGTCTGCCTGGTCTTCGGCAGCTCGACCGCGGGCGGCGCCTACGTGCCGGGGATGTCGGACTACGTCGTGATGGTGAAGGGACAGGCGAAGGTCTTCCTCGCGGGCCCGCCGCTGGTGAAGATGGCCACCAACGAGGACACCGACGACGAGTCGCTCGGGGGGGCCGAGATGCACAGCCGGGTCTCGGGTGTGTCCGACTACCTCGCCGCCGACGAGCGCGACGCGATCCGGCTCGGACGCGAGATCGTCGCGCACCTGAACTGGCGGAAGCGCGGCGCGGCGAAGACGGCCGCGCCCGAGGAGCCGCGCTACGACCCCGACGAGCTGCTCGGCATCGGCTCGCTCGACGTGCGCAAGCCCTTCGAGGTGCGCGAGGTCATCGCGCGCATCGTGGACGGCTCGCGCTTCGAGGAGTTCAAGCCGCTCTACGGCACGACGTTGGTCTGCGGCTGGGCTCACCTGCACGGCTGGCCGCTCGGCATCCTCGGCAACAACGGCATCCTCTTCTCCGACTCATCCGAGAAGGCCGCGCAGTTCATCCAGCTCTGCAACAAGATCGACGTGCCGTTGCTCTTCCTCCAGAACATCACCGGCTACATGGTCGGGCTCCAGTACGAGCGCGGCGGGATCATCAAGGACGGCGCCAAGATGATCAACGCGGTCTCCAACTCGACCGTGCCGATGTTCACGGTGATGATCGGGAGCAGCTACGGCGCCGGGAACTACGGCATGTGCGGGCGCGCCTACGACCCGCGCTTCCTCTTCACCTGGCCGAACCACCGCATCGCGGTGATGGGTCCCGAGCAGCTCGCCGGCGTGATGTCGATCGTGCGTCGGCAGAGCGCCGAGCGCGCCGGGCAGCCCTGGGACGAGGCGCAGGACCGGGCGATGCGCGAGGCGGTCGAGCAGCGCATCGCGCAGGAGTCGAACGCGTTCTACGCCACCGGCCGGGTGTGGGACGACGGGGTGATCGACCCGCGGGACACGCGCACCGTGCTCGGGATCGCGCTCTCGGCGGCGTTCAGCAACGTGGTGCGCGGGTCGGAGGCGTTCGGGGTGTTCCGGATGTGATCTTCCGGGCGGCCAGCAGCAGCGACACGGCCGTATAGAGGGCGACTCCCAGCACGAGCGCGCGGACGGCATCGAGCGGCAGCGACCGGACCACGAAGGCCGCGACGAGCACGGCCGGCATGCCGCCCAGGGCGAGCCCGAGCGCCGCGCGCAGCGCGTAGGCTCGCTCGGCGACGAACCGCACGCCCGCCACCGGCATCAGGAAGGCGCACGAGCCCATCATGATCGGGAACGCGGCCTTCGCGTTCATGCCGAGCAGCGTCACCAGGATCATGCACGGCGCGTAGAGGCCGACCCCGAGCGTCATCAGGGCCCCCAAGGCGAAGTTGCCAGCGACGCCGACGGCGAGCCGCGCTCCGGCGAGCGACCGCGCCTGCGCACCGACCGGCGTCCCCAGCGCGAGCTGGCGGGCGAGGAGCGCGGCGGCCACGAGCAAGGCCAGGCCCAAGCCGAGCTGCACGCGACGCTGGCTCCACGCGGCCACGGCGCCGGCACCGAGCCACGCCCCCGCCACCGCGGCCCCGATCATGAACCCGAGCGTGCGCGGCTCCACCTCGACCATCGCGATGAAGACCAACGCCTGCACGACCGACGGCAGCGCATGCCCGACGTTCAAGGTCCCGGGAAGGAGCCGGTCGGGCACGAGGCGGAGCCCGCGGAAGAGCGCCGTCGTCGGCGCGAACGAGCCCACGCCGAGCGTGTCGAAGAAGTTCGTGAGGGCGCCGATCGCGAGGCTCTTCGCCAGCACCCCGCCGGCGCCCACCCGGTCGGCCGCGTGCGACCGGCGAAGCTCGAGCACCCACCATGCGGCGAAGCCGCCGGCCAGCAGGGCGAGGAGCGCGAGCAGCAGGCCCTTGGTTTCGCGCATCCCGCGATGCCGCGCGCTACGAGCCCAGCGCGGCGCGCGCCGCCGCACCTATCGCGACGAGCGCCACGGCGCCGAGGAGTCGCATCGCTGCGGCCGCCTACCACGACCGCGCCGTGGCGACAACGCCGGGCGGGGGTTGCAGCAGGGCGAGCGCCACGGTTATGAGTGCAGCCTCCCGGAGACACGGCATGGGCGGTCTCGCGAGCGCATCCTCCCGCGTGCGATCTTGAGCGACGCACGTCGCGTGCAGCCTCGTCGGATCGACGAGGACGGCGCCGGGCGTGCTTCGAACGCGAGGGCGTGGCCCCGTGCGTAACGCCCTCGAGGTCGAGCACCTCGCCGTCCGCTTCGGCACGACGGCGATCCTCCGCGACCTCTCGATCGCCGTCCCCGAAGGCGGCACGCTCGCCATCATCGGCCCCAACGGCTCGGGAAAGACCGTCTTCTTCCGCGCGCTCATCGGCAGCGTCCCGTACGAGGGCTCGATCCGCTGGGCGCCCGGGACGCGCATCGGCTACGTCCCCCAGAAGCTCGACCTCGAGCGCGAGCTGCCGGTCACCGGCCTCGACTTCCTGCACGCCCGGGCCGCCGTGGCGCGCATGGGCCGCGCCGAGGCGCAGCGCACGATGGATCTCGTGAGCCTCGGCCGCGACGTCGCGGCACAGCCGATCGGCACGCTTTCCGGCGGGCAGTTCCAGCGCCTGCTGCTCGCGTTCGCGCTCATGGGCCGGCCGACGGTGCTGCTGTGCGACGAGCCCACGGCGGGCGTCGACGAGCCCGGCGGGGAGGGCCTGCACGCCATGATCCACCGCCTCCAGCGCGACGAGCGGCTCACGCTGCTGCTGATCTCGCACGAGCTGAGCCTCGTGTACCGCTACGCGACGAGCGTGCTGTGCCTGGCGCGAGGACGCGCCGCGTGCGCCGGTCCCCCGCTGGAGATCCTCACTCCCGAGCGGCTCCAAGAGGTCTACGGCGCCCCGATGCGCTTCCACCTCCACGATGAGCGCCTCGCCTAGCGCGCTCGCCCTTCCCCTCGCGATGGCCGTGGCCGCCGGGCTCGTCGGCTGCTTCGCCGTGATGCGCCGCATGACCCTGGCGGGCGACGCGCTGTCGCACGTGGCGCTGCCGGGGATCGGCCTCGCCGTGGCGCTGCGCCTGAATCCCGTGCTCGGCGGCGTGGCGGCCCTGTTCGCGGGGACGGTGCTCGTGTGGGCGATCGAGCACAAGACGCGCGTGCCCACCGAGGCGGTCATCGGCGTCGTGTTCTCGGCGGCGCTCGCGGTGGGGAGCATGCTGGCGTCGGGCGAGGAGCTGATCGAGGCGCTCTTCGGCGCGCCGCGCGCGCCCGGCGCCCTCGAGACCCTGCTCGGCCTCGGCGTCGCGGTGCTCGTCGTGGGGTTCGTGCTGCGCGCCCGCAGCCGGCTGGTGATCGCCCTGGTCTCGCCCGACCTCGCACGCACCGCGGGCGTGGACGTGCCGCGGCTCGACCTGCTCTACCTCCTCGCCTTCGCCCTCACCGTGGCGCTCGGGCTGCGCTACCTGGGCGTGCTGCTCATGGGCTCGCTCATCATCATCCCGGCGGCGACGGCCCGCCACCTCACGCGCAGCCTCGACGCGATGCTCGCCGTCGCCGTCGGCCTCGCCGTCGCCGCGACGCTGCTCGGCACGCTCGGCGCCCCCACGCTGCACCTACCGAGCGGCCCGCTGGTCATCGCCGTGGCGGCGGGCTTCTTCCTCGTGGGCCTCCTCATCCGCCGCGGGGCGTGACCACGGGGCTCCCGCCCGCGCCCTTCAGCAGCTCGCAGCCGAGGAAGCAGGCCACGCCGGCCGCAGCGACGAGGGCCACGTCGGCGCGGTCCACCGGCGCGAAGCGCAGCACGGCGCGCGCCGCGGGCACGGCGAGCCCGACCGCGAGCAGCGCGAGCGCACCGCCGACGACCGCCCACAGCGCCGGGTTCGGCGCCGAGAGCGCCGCGAGCCCCCGGCGGGTCGTGGAGCGGTTCGCCAGGATGAGCCCCAGGTTCGCGAGGATGAGCGTCGCGAAGGCGTCCGTCCGCGCGTGCGCCTCGTCCCAGCCTCCGGCCGCGCCGAGGAAGAGCACGGCGCACACCACCGCGAGGGCGAGCACACCTTGGAGGAGCGCCGTGCGGACCCTTGACCGCTCGAGCAGCGGCGCACGCGGGTCGCGGGGCGGGCGGCGCATGACGTCCGCCTCCTCGGGCTCGGCCTCGAAGGCGACCGAGCATGCGGGATCGACGATCAGCTCGAGAAACACGATGTGGACCGGCAGCAGCACGAGCGGCCGGCCGAAAAGCACGGGGAAGAGCGCGACGCCCGCGATCGGCACGTGGATCGCGAGCACGTACGCCATCCCCTTGCGCACGTTGTCGTAGACCCGGCGGCCGAGGCGGACCGCCGCGGCGATCGACGAGACGTCGTCGTCGAGCACGACGAGATGCGCGGCCTCGCGCGCGACGTCCGTGCCGTGCGCGCCCATCGCGATGCCGATGTCGGCGGCCTTGAGCGCCGGGGCGTCGTTCACGCCGTCGCCGGTCATCGCCACCACTTCGCCGCGCGCCTTGAGCGCGCGCACGAGCCGCAGCTTCTGCTCGGGTACCGCACGCGCGAAGACCTGGGTCGCCGGTAGGCGCGCGGCGAGCGCGGCGTCGTCCATCGCGTCGAGCTCGGCACCCGTGCACACGCCGTCGCCGCGCGCGAGGCCCACCTCGGCCGCGATCACGCGCGCCGTCTCCGGGTAGTCGCCGGTGATCATCACGGTACGCACCCCCGCCGCCGCGCACTCGGCCACCGCGGCCGCCGCCGTCGGCCGCAGCGGGTCCGCGAGCCCGATCAACCCGAGCAGCTCGAATGGGAAGTCGTGCTGGCCCGGCGGAAGCGTGCGCGCGTCGACCATCGCAGCGGCGACGCCGAGCACGCGCCGCCCCCGCCCGGCGAGGGCGGCGGTCTCGGCGGCGAGCGCGCGCGCCCGGTCCGGCGAGAGGTGGCAGAGGTCGGCGATCGCCTCCGGCGCCCCCTTGGCGGCGACGATCCAGGCGTCGCCCTCGGGCGAACGCCAGACGTGCGACATCGCCAGCAGCTCGGGCGACAGCGGGTACTCGCGCACGAGCGTCCAGGTGCGGTGGAGGTGCTCGGTGCCCGCGAGCGCCCGCCGGCCGAGCTCGTCGATGGCGCGCTCCGTCGGGTCGAACGGGTTCTCCTGGCTCGCGAGCACCGCGTACTCGAGGAGCCGGTGCATCTCCTCGGGCAGCGGCTCGCCGACGTCGCCGACGTGATGGCAGCGGCCGTCGGCGGCGAGCACGCGCACCGCCATGCGGTTCTGCGTGAGCGTCCCGGTCTTGTCCAGGCAGAGCACCGTGGCCGCGCCGAGCGCCTCGAGCGCCGGCATGCGCCGCACGAGCACGTGCCGCCGCGCGATGCGCCACGCGCCGAGCGCCAGGAACACGGTCAGGATGACCGGAAACTCCTCGGGCACGAGCGAGATCGCGAGCGCCAAGCCGGCGAGCGCCCCCTCGAGCCAGCTCGCCCGGCGCACCCCGTAGACGAGGACGACGGCCGCGCAGACCACCGCGCCGGCGACCGCGACCGCACGCACCAGGCGTCCCACCTGCCGCTCGAGGCGGGTGCGGCCGGCATCCACCGTCCCGAGCGCCGTGCCGATGCGGCCGAGCGCCGTGGCGGCGCCCGTCGCCCGCACGCGCGCGACGCCCTGGCCGGCGACCACGAGCGAGCCCGACCAGACGAGGGGCGAGCCGTCGCCGCCGGGCGGCGCTGGCGGCGGCTCCCCCTCGCTCGCCGTCTTGCCCACGGGCACCGATTCGCCCGTGAGCAGCGACTCATCGACACGAAGGTTGCGCGCCCAGCACACCACCGCATCCGCCGGCACCCGGTCTCCTTCGGCCAGCACGACGAGGTCCCCGCGCACGACCTCGCGTCCCGCCACCCGGCGCTCCACGCCGTCGCGGATGACGAGCGCCCGCGGGCTCGAGAGGTCGCGAAGCGCCTCGAGCGCGCGCTCGGTCTTCCGCGCCTGCCACAGCGAGATGCCGATCACGACCAGCACCGACGCGAGCAGGATCGCCGCCTCCTGCCGGTCGCCCAGCACGAGGTAGACCGCGCCGCAGGCGACGAGCAGCAGAATCATCGGCTCGCGCACGACCTCGAGACCGAGCGCGAGGAGGCCGCGAGGTCGCGCCGAGGGTAACTCGTTCGGCCCTTCGGCGCGCAGCCGGGCGGCGGCCTCGGTCTCGTCGAGGCCGCGTAGCCGGCGCACCTCCTCGTGGGGGAGCATCGTCCCCTGCTGCGCGACGGCGCCCGTCGCGTCAAGGGGATGCCTTCCCAACATACCATCATTGACGTCACGACGAGGGCACGATATCCGTCTCGGGCCGACACTTCCGTCGGCAAGAGCGAAAACGGGGGGATTCATGCGCTCGCACGCACTGCTGGTGTGCGCCGCGGCGGCGGCCGCCCTATTGGCACCGCCGCCGACGGCTCACGGCGCCATCGTGGTCTGTCAACGGAAGAGCAGGGTCACGCTGCGGCCCGACACCTGCAAGAAGAAGGAGACGCAGGTGACGCTGGGCGGCACCTCGGTGCCGAGCGTTCCCACGGCGGACAGCGCCAACAACGCCAACAAGCTCGGAGGGCTCGGACCTTCGGCCTTCGAACCTGCTTTGACCCACGTGCCGCTGACGCAGATCGCCTCGGGCGACGAGATGGTCGCGGGGACGGTCGGACCCTTTCAGATCATTCTCAGCTGCAACGCCGGAGCGCCGGGCCGCGCGGCCCTCGGCATTCGCAACGTGAGCGAGCCGCACGCGGTCGCGAACTCGTCCGACGACGACGACGACGACTTCAATCCCGGCGAGACGATCTACTTCGACTACAGCGATGCAGGGGACGCCGGTTTCGCGGTCGCGCCGAGCGGCTGGGCCGTGCAGGTCGGCGGCCTCGGTGGAACGGCCGATGCGGCGGCACGAACGTCGATTGCGAACAACAAGTGCCTGATCTGGGGGACCTACTTCGTGATCGCTCACCCGTGACGGCGGGCGTGCTCAGAGTCGCTGCGCCGTCACGGTGATCGTCTCGGTGACCGGCGGCACGTCGGGCGCCGTGCAGGTCACCCCGATCGCGACGGTGAAGCGCGACCCGTCGAACGCGCTCGTCGAGGCAGCTCCGGGGGTGCAGTCCGGAAACGACGCGGTCGCTGCAAGCCAGCCGTCGATGGCCGCGTCGAAGGCGTTCTCGAATTGCCCAAGGTTCTCGTACGGGATGGTGCCGACCTGCTGACACGGGAGCACCACCGTTCCCGAGGCGCAGATGTCGATACCGTAGTTGCCCGACGTGAGGTTGTCGGGCAGCGTCACCCCGGCGGCGATCCCCAGGTGACAGAGGCCGTCGCCCCCGCAGACGGGGTACTCGCCCCCGCAGCAGCCCGTGCCGCAGAGCTGGCTGCACGGCTCGGTCCAGCAGCGCCCGTCGGGCCCGCAGTTGGGGTACTTCGCCGGGCAAACCCCTCCGCCGCAGCGATCCGGCGGCTTGACGATGCACACGCCCTGCAAGCACACCTGCGCGGCGGGGCACGACCTTCCGACGCCGCAGGCGCCGCTCGCGCACGTGCCGCCCGCGCCGAGGCAGGCGGCCACCTGCGCGGTGACGCACCGGCGACGCAGGCCGCTCTGGCGGAACGTCGTCGTGCACACGGAGCGGAACGTCCGGCAGGCGCCCCGGCAGAAACGGACCTTCTGCACGCGCGTGCGGCACCCGAGGAACGAGCCGTTGCAAAGCGGACCTCGGCGGCCGGCGTGCCCCGTCCCGGCGAGCACCGCGACCAGCAGGACGACGACCCCGCGCCTCACCAGCACGCCCATCGGCGGAGATATCGGCCGGCGCGGGGCCGACCATGAGCCGCCCTTGTTGCGCCGGGGGTCGGCACGCTAGACCCACCCCGTCGTTGTCGGGATGGGCACCTTCCGCAAGATCCTGATCGCCAACCGCGGCGAGATCGCCACCCGCGTCATGCGCACCTGCCGGGCCATGGGCATCGCGACGGTCGCCGTGTACGCGGACCCCGACCGCGACGCGCCGTACGTCCGCGCCGCCGACGAGGCGGTGGGGATCGGCGCGCCCGTGGCGAGCGGCTCGTTCCTCGCGATCGAGAGGCTGGTCGGGATCGCGCAGCGCACGGGGGCCGACGCGGTCCATCCCGGATACGGCTTTCTCGCCGAGAACGCCGACTTCGCGCAGGCATGCGCCGACGCCGGCGTGACCTTCATCGGCCCGACGCCCGACGCGATCCGCCGCATGGGGAGCAAGATCGAGGCGAAGGCGGTGATGGCGGCCGCGGGGGTGCCGGTGGTGCCGGGCTTCGCCGCCGGGGGCCTCGCGGACCACGACGTCGCCGAGCGCGCGCGCGCGCTCGGCTTCCCGGTGCTGGTGAAGGCCTCCGCGGGCGGCGGCGGCAAGGGCATGCGGATCGTCGAGAACGCGACCGCGTTGCCCGCGGCCCTCGCGGCCGCCCGGCGGGAGGCGCAGGCGGCCTTCGGCGACGACACGCTGCTCGTCGAGCGTTACCTGACCTCGCCGCGGCACGTCGAGATCCAGATCGTCGGGGACGCGCACGGCGCGCTCGTCCACTGCTTCGAGCGCGAGTGCTCGATCCAGCGCCGCTGGCAGAAGATCGTCGAGGAGGCGCCCTCGCCCGCGCTCGATCCGGCCGTGCGCGCGCGCATGGCCGCCGCCGCGCTGGCCGCCGGGCGCGCGATCGGCTACCGCAACGCGGGCACGGTCGAGTTCGTGCTCGACGCGAGCGGCGCCTTCTACTTCCTCGAGGTGAACACGCGGCTGCAGGTCGAGCACCCGGTCACCGAGGAGATCACCGGCCTCGACCTGGTGCGCCTCCAGATCGAGGTGGCCGAGGGCGCGCCGCTCGCGCTCCGGCAGGACGACCTCGCGATCCACGGCCACGCGATCGAGTGCCGGCTCTACGCCGAGGATCCGCGCGCGGGCTTCCTGCCCTCGACCGGCACGATCGCCTGCTTCGAGCCGGCCGTGCGGCCGGGCGTGCGCTGGGAGAGCGGCATCGAGACCGGCTCGGCGGTGACGATCCACTACGACCCGCTGCTCGCCAAGGTGATCGCGCACGCGCCCACGCGCACCGAAGCCGCGCGCCGTCTCGCCGCCGCGCTGCGCGCGACGCGCGTCCACGGCGTGCGCACCAACCGCGACTTCCTGATCGAGCTGCTCGAGCACCCCGAGTTCCTCGCCGGGCGCCTCGACACGAGCTTCGTCGCGCGTCATCTGCGCCCCGACCGTCCTCCGCGCGCCGCCGAGGAGGCGGCCCGGCGCGCGCATGCGGTCGCGGCCGCGCTCTGGCTCCAGGAGCGCCGCCGGGCCACGGCGCCCGTGCTTCGCGGGCTGCCGTCGGGCTGGCGCAACAATCCGAGCGGCATGCAGGAGGTCGCCTTCGGCTGCGAGGACGCGGTGGTCGCCGTGGGCTACCGCGTGCGTGCGCGCGACGACGTCGCGGTCACCGTCGACGGCGCCGAGCGCCGCGCGGCGATCCACGGCGCCGCCGACGACGCGCTCGACCTCGCCCTCGACGACGTGCGCCGCCGCTACCGGCTCGCCGCGCGGGAGGACGTGATCTGGGTCCAGAGCGTGCTCGGCACGACCGAGCTGCACGAGCTGCCGCGCTTCCCGCCGCCCGCCGACGAGGGGATCCGCGGCGGCTGCCGCGCGCCCATGCCCGGGAAGATCCTCGCGGTACGCGTCGCCGCCGGGCAGGCGGTGCGCCGGGGCGACGTGCTGGTCGTGCTCGAGGCGATGAAGATGGAGCACGAGGTGTCCGCGCCGCGCGACGGGACCGTGCGCGACGTGACCGCCCAGCCGGGCCAGCAGGTCGAGGCGGGCGCGGTGCTCGTCGTGCTCGAGGAGGAGGCCGGCGCATGAGCACGTTCACCCGCTACGAGCTTCGCCGCGACGCGGCCTGGATCACGCTCGACCAGCCCGAGCGGCGCAACGCGCTCTCCGACGGCCTCGTCCGCGAGCTGCTGGGCCACCTCGAGACCGCCGCCGCGGAGCCGGCGGTGCGGGCGATCGTGCTGACGGGGGCGGGGGGCGCGTTTTGCGCGGGCGCCGATCTCAAGGCCGGCGGCGGCGGGGCGGCGGCGGGCGCGGAGAACGCCTTCATCCGGGTGCTGCGCACGATCTGGAACGCGCCGAAGCCCGTCGTCGCTCGGGTCAACGGGCCCGCGCGCGGCGGGGGCGTCGGGCTCGTCGCCGCGTGCGACCTGGCGATCGCCGCCGACGTGGCCGACTTCGCGTTCAGCGAGGTCCGCGTCGGCGTGATTCCCGCGATGATCTCCGTGGTCGTCCTGCCGAAGCTCGGGGTCCAGCAGGCGATGTGGTACTTCCTCACCGGCGAGCGCTTCTCCGCCGGGCGCGCCGCGGAGCTCGGCCTGCTCCATCGCGTCGTCCCCGCGGCCGGCCTCGACGCGGCCGTCGAGGAGGTGGTCGGGCTGGTGCGGCTCGGCGGCCCAGCGGCCGTCCGCGAGGCCAAGGAGCTCGTGCACCGCGTGCCCGGCATGCCCATGGACGAGGCCTATCGCTGGACGGCGGCGAAGATCGCCGAGCTGTTCGCCTCCGAGGAGGCCGCCGAGGGCATGCGGGCGTTCGTCGAGAAGCGCAAGCCGCGCTGGGCGCAGTAGGCGTGCGCCGGCGGGGCTCGACAACCCGCCGCCGCCTGCGCTAGCGAGGGACGCTCATGCCCGACGACGTGCTGCGCATCGCGAACTGCAGCGGCTTCTACGGCGACCGGCTCTCCGCCGCCCGCGAGATGGTCGAGGGCGGTCCGATCGACGTGCTCACCGGCGACTACCTCGCCGAGCTCACGCTCATGATCCTCTTCAAGGACCGGCTCAAGCATCCCGGCCTCGGCTACGCGAAGACGTTCCTGCGCCAGATGGAGGACGTGCTCGGCACCTGCGTCGCGCGCGGCATCAAGGTCGTGGCGAACGCGGGCGGGCTCAACCCCGCCGGGCTCGCCGCCGAGCTCGAGCAGCTCGCCGCGCGCCTCGGCGTCAAGGTCCGCATCGCCTACGTCGCCGGCGACGATCTCCTCCCGCGTTTGGGCGAGCTCCAGCGACGCGGCGTCGACTTTCGCCACCTCGACAAGGACGTGCCGCTCGCGTCGCTCGGCGCGCAGGTCGTGACCGCCAACGCCTACCTGGGTGCGTGGGGGATCGTCGAGGCGTTGCGGCGCGGCGCGGACGTCGTCATCACCCCGCGCGTCACCGACGCGGCGCTCGCGCTCGGCCCGGCGGCCTGGCGGTTCGGCTGGGCCCGCGACGACTGGGACCGGCTCGCCGCCGGCATCGTCGCGGGCCACGTCCTCGAGTGCGGCGCGCAGTGCACGGGCGGCAACTACGCCTTCTTCCGAGAGGTCCCGGACCTCGAGCACGTGGGCTTCCCGATCGCCGAGGTCCACCCCGACGGGACCTTCGTGGTCACCAAGCACCCCGGCACCGGCGGCCTCGTGTCGGTCGGCACCGTGACCGCCCAGCTCCTCTACGAGATCCAGGGCCCGCGGTACATGAACCCCGACGCCACCGCACGCTTCGATTCGATCCGGCTCGCGCAGGAGGGCCCCGATCGCGTCCGCATCTCGGGCGTCCGCGGCGAGCCGCCGCCGCCCACGACCAAGGTGTGCATCAACTATCTGGGCGGCTACCGCAACCAGATGACCTTCGTGCTCGCCGGCCTCGATGTCGAGGCGAAGGCCCGGCTCGCCGAGCGGACGCTGTGGGCGCTCGTCGGCGGGCGGGAGCGCTTCGCGGAATCCCACGTGCATCTCGTTCGCTCAGACCGCCCCGACCCGGGCTGCAACGACGACGCGTTCGCGTTCCTCCAACTGGTCGTCAAGGACGGGGACGCCGCCAAGGTGGGGCGGGCGTTCAGCAACCGCGCCGTCGAGATGGCGCTCGCCAGCTACCCGGGCTTCTTCGTCACCACTCCCCCGGGCGACGCCGTGCCATACGGGGTGTACTGGCCCGCGCTCGTGCCGTCCGAGCTGGTCGAGCACCGCGTGGTCGTCGGCGGGGAGAGCATCGAGGTCCCTCCCGTGATCGCCGCGCCGCGCACGGCGAGCGTGCCGGCGGTCGAGCTTCCCCCGCCCCCGGGCGGCCCGACCGAGCGCGTGCCGCTGGGGACGATCTGCGGGGCGCGCTCGGGCGACAAGGGCGGCAACGCCAACGTCGGCATCTGGGTGCGCGACGACCGCGCCTACGCTTGGCTCGAGCGCTACCTCACCCTCGAGCGCTTCCGCACCCTCGTCCCCGAAGCGGCCGAGCTCGCGGTCGAGCGCCATCCGCTGCCGAACCTGCGCAGCCTGAACTTCGTCGTGCACGGGCTGCTCGGCGAGGGCGTGGCGTCGTCGACACGCAGCGATCCCCAGGCGAAGAGCCTCGGCGAGTACCTGCGCGCCCGGCTGGTCGACGTGCCCCGCGCGTTGCTCGCCGCGTAGCGGGGAAGCGCCTTTCACCAGCGGCGCCGCGAGGGTAGAGTCGCCTTCGATGGCACACGCCCGCTACTTCCCGCCGCACGGCGTGACGGTGGAGGCGTAGCACGGCACTCACGACGCTCGCGCTGCTCGCGCTCGTCGCCGTGCCCGCCTACGCCTGGTGGGGCCGGGGCCGGACCTACGCGCTCTTCGGCTTCGTGATCCTCGCGGTGTCGCTGCCCGGCGCGATCGTGGCGCACGGGCACTTGCGCGCCTGGGCGCCCGCGGCCGCAGGCCCGCTCGACGCGGTCTTCGCCTACGGCATGGCCGCCGCGACCACGCATCTCCTGGCGCTCGTGTATCCTCGCCTGCGGACGACGCCTTTCCGCCTGGCGGTGAGCATCCCGGGCATGGCCTTCGTCGCCGCGGGCTTTCTCGCCGGCCTCTGGCTGCTCGCGCTGCTTCCCGTGCGCGGCGTGCTCGCGCTGCTGGGGTGCCAGCACGCGCTCGCCCTGCTCCGCCCGCTCGATCTGGTGCCGTTTGCGGTGACGGGGCTCTCGCTCGTCACCTCCACCCACCTCGTGCCCGAGGTGGTGCGCGTGCCGCTCGCCGCCGACGGCCCCGCCGAGGTGGCGCGCCTGCCCGTCGAGCGCCACCGCCGCCGCCCGCCGCGGCCGCTGGCGCGCCGCCCGCTGCGCATCGTGCAGATCGCCGATCCGCACCTGGGGCCCTGGCAACCCGTGGCGCTCCTGCGCCGGCGTATCGCCGAGCTGATTGCGTACGAGCCGGACCTCATTCTGCTCACGGGGGACTTTCTCACGATGGAGGGCGCCGCGACGCGCGGGGCGCTCGCCGAGGCGCTCGCGCCGCTGCGCGACCACGCCGCGCGCGCGTTCGCGATCCTCGGCAATCACGATCACGAGTGCGCCGACGAGGTGCGCCGCGCGCTCAAGGCCACGGGCGCGAGGCTGTTGGTCGACACCGAGGCCACGGTCGAGACCGCCGTCGGCCCCGTGCAGCTCATCGGCGCCGACTGGGTGGGGCGCGGGCGGCGCGAGCACATCCGGGCACTGCTCGCGCGCTTCCCGCGGCGGGCGGGGCATCTGCGGCTCCTGCTGCTGCACGACCCGAGCGTCTTCCGCCACGTGCCCAAGGGCGCGGCCGACCTGACGCTCTCCGGTCACACGCACGGCGGTCAGCTCGGCCTGGTCTCCTTCGGCATCGACTGGACGGTGCTTCGCCGCACGGCCTGGCCCGATCACGGGCTCTTCGGCCACGGCTCGAACCGCCTCTACGTGCATCGGGGCACCGGCTTCTACGGCTTCCCGATGCGCGTCGGCGTTCCGGGCGAGGCGTCGCTGCTCGAGGTGGTCCTCGCCTGACGCGGCGCGCGGTCAGTCGTCCGTGGTGAAGTCGAGCGCGGCCGAGTTGATGCAGTAGCGCAGCCCCGTCGGCCGCGGACCATCCTCGAACACGTGGCCGAGGTGCGACTCGCAGCTCGCGCAGACGACCTCGGTGCGGCGCATGCCGAGGCTGCGGTCCTCGTGCGTGGCGACTCGCTCGGGCGTCATCGGCTCGTAGAAGCTCGGCCAGCCCGTTCCCGAGTCGAACTTGGCGGCCGAGCTGAACAGCGGAGCGCCGCACGCGGCGCAACGGTACGTGCCTTGCTCGTGGTGGTCCCAGTATTGCCCGCTGAACGCGCGTTCCGTGCCCTTTTGCCGGCAAATTGCGTACTGTTCAGGCGAGAGCGCGGCACGCCATTCTTCGTCCGATCGTGTGATCTTGCGAGACATTTGCCCGAAGGTACCGCAAGCCAGAGCGATCTGCCACCGGAATGCAACATCCGGTGCACACGCACCTGCGTGGTCGGAGCTTTCATGGGGCCCCAACCGATCACCATGTCGACTTTTCCCTTGACGATTCGGCCGCTTCCCGTAGTACAACCGCCGGCGCGCCGGACCCCGATCGACGGCCTTCGTTCATCGTACGACCTCGGTCTTCCCGCCACCGATCGATCCACGATGCATCACGGAGCGAACCGATGACGAATGATCCCCTCTCCGCCTCCAGAGCCCGTCGCGCCCTCGCTCGCGCGATCCTCCTGCTCGTGTTCGCCAGCGCCCTCGTGCTTCCCGCCAGCGCGCACGCCCAGCTTTGCGGCAACGGTGTCGTCGACCCGGGCGAGCAGTGCGACGACGGAGCGGCGAACGGAACCCCCGGATCGTGCTGCTCCGCGACGTGCACCTTCGTCAGCGCGGGGACCGTCTGCCTCGCGGCCAGCGGGCCGTGTGATCTCGGGGCCACCTGCACCGGCACCAGCGACGTCTGCCCCGCCGACACCTTCGTCGCCGCCGGCACCACCTGCCTCGCCCCGTCCGGCCCCTGCGACCTCGGCGCCGCCTGCACCGGCTCCAGCGCGGCGTGCCCCGCCGACACCTTCGTCGCCGCCGGCACTGTCTGCCGCGCCTCCACCGGCACGTGCGACCTCGGCGCCGCTTGCACCGGCTCCAGCGCCACCTGCCCGGCCAGCTCGCCCGCCGCCGCCGGCACCGTCTGCCTCGCGTCCAGTGGCCCCTGCGACCTCGGTGCCAAGTGTACCGGCTCGAGCCTCACCTGCCCCGCCGACACCTTCGTCGCCGCGGGCACCGTCTGCCGCGCCTCCACCGGCACGTGCGACCTCGGCGCCGCCTGCACCGGCTCCAGCGCCACCTGCCCGGCCAGCACGCCCGCCGCCGCCGGCACCGTCTGCCGCCCGGCAGCGGGTACGTGCGACATCGCCGAGACCTGTACCGGCTCGAGCCTCACCTGCCCCGCCGACGCGTTCGTCGCCGCGGGCACGCCCTGCAATGCGTCGACGGGGTCCTGCGACCTCGGCGCCACCTGCACCGGCACCAGCGCCACTTGCCCGGCAAGCTCCCCGGCGCCGGCCGGCACCATCTGTCGTCCCGCAGCGGGCCCGTGCGACATCGCTGAGACCTGCACGGGCAGCAGCATCACCTGCCCCGCGGACAGCTTCGTTGCCGCCGGTACCGTCTGCCGCCCGTCCGCCGGTGTCTGCGACATCGCGGAGACCTGCACCGGCTCGAGCGCTGCGTGCCCGGCCGACAGCTTCCTCGCCGCCGGGACCGTCTGCCGGCCCTCCGCCGGCATCTGCGACGTCGCCGAGACGTGCACCGGCTCAAGCGCCACCTGCCCGCCCGACGGCTTCGTGCTCGCGGGCACGGTGTGCCGTGCGGCGGCCGGGCCGTGTGACATCGCGGAGACCTGCACCGGCACCAGCGCGACCTGCCCGGCCGACCTGAAGGCCCCTGCCGGCACGGTCTGTCGCCCGTCGGTCGGCGTCTGCGACGTCGCCGAGACCTGCGACGGCGTCAACGTGACCTGCCCGGCTGACGCGTTCGCGCCCGCCACCACGGTCTGCCGACCTGCGGCCGGCCCATGCGACATCGCCGAGAACTGCACGGGCACGAGCGCCGTCTGCCCCAACGACGCGCGCGAGCCCGCGGGCTTCGTGTGCCGGCCGTCCGCGGGCATCTGCGACGTCGCCGAGACCTGCGACGGCATCAACGTCACCTGCCCGCCCGACGGCTTCGTCGCGGCGGGGACCTCCTGTCGCTCCTCGACGGGCGCGTGCGACCTCGGCGCGACGTGCAACGGCACCAGCGCCACCTGCCCGCTGAGCGGCCCGGCGCCCGCGGGGACCGTGTGCCGCCCGGCCGCGGGAGCGTGCGACGTCGCCGAGACGTGCAACGGGTCGACCACGACGTGCCCGGCCGACGGCTTCCAGCCGGCGGGGACCGTGTGCCGCGCGTCGACCGGCGCGTGCGACCCGGCGGAGACCTGCACGGGGACGAGCGCCACGTGCCCCGCCGACGTGCTGTCGCCCTCGGGCACCGTCTGTCGACCCGCCGCCGGCCCCTGCGACATCGCCGAGACCTGCACCGGCGCCAGCGGCCAGTGCCCGGTGGATACCTTCGCGCCGTCGTCGGTCGTCTGCCGCCCCGCCGCAGGGGTGTGCGACGTGGCGGACAACTGCACCGGCACGAGCGCTCAGTGCCCGCCCGACGCCGTCAAGCCCGCCAACACCGCATGCCCCGATGACGGCAACCCCTGCACCCGCGACATCTGCGACGGCACCAGCACGAGCTGCCAGCATCCCGCCGGCAACGCCGGCGCGATCTGCCGGGCGGCAGCCGGTCCTTGCGACGTCGCCGAGGCCTGCAACGGTACGAGCACAACCTGCCCGCCCGACACGATCCTGCCCGCAGGCAGCATCTGCCGGCCCGCCGTCGACGTGTGCGACGTCGCCGAGACGTGCAACGGCACGAGCGTCACGTGCCCCGTCGACCAGTACAAGGCTGCCGGGACCATCTGTCGGCCGGCGGCGGGTACGTGCGACGTGCCGGAGAGCTGCAGCGGCACGAGCCCGTACTGCCCGCCCGATTCGGTTCTGCCCGCGACGACGGTCTGCCGTCCGGCGGCGGGACCGTGCGACCGGCCCGAGAACTGCACGGGGTCGAGCGGCCTTTGCCCGACGGACACGTTCTATCCGAGCGGGACGGTGTGCCGGCCGTCGGCCGGGCCCTGCGACCTGGCCGAGGTGTGCAGCGGACAGAGCGTGCTCTGCCCGGCTGACAGCTATGCGCCGGCGACCACGCTCTGCCGCGCGGCGGCCGGCGCCTGCGACGTCGCCGAGTACTGCACCGGCACCGGCGTGAGCTGTCCGCAGGACAAGTTCCTGGCCGCGGGCACGGTCTGCCGCGCGGCGGCCGGCGCGTGTGACGTCGCCGAGACCTGCTCCGGCTCGAGCGCGACGTGTCCGGCGGACGCGAAGGCCGCCGCCGGCACCGTCTGCCGGCCCGCGGCCGGCCCCTGCGATCTCGCGGAGAGCTGCGACGGAATCAGCAACACCTGCCCGATCGATACCTTCAAGCCCGCGGGCACGCTCTGCGCGGCAGCCACGACCGCCTGCGGCACCGCCGAGCGCTGCGACGGCAGCGGCGTGAGCTGTCCGGCCGGGGCGACCAGCACGCCGTGCCCCTGCATCTCCCCGGCGCCGATCGCCGCCTCCAAGCCGAGGCTGCTGATCAAGGGGCTCAATCAGGGACCCGGCCGCGAGCGGATCACGCTCAAGGGAACGCTCGCCGGCGTGCCGACCACCCCGCCGATCGACCCCGTCACGACGGGCGTGCGCATCCTGGTGAACGGTGCCAACGACACGGGCAATGTGCTCGACGCCACGATCCCGCCCGGCGCCTTCGGCGCCAGCGGCGCGGGATGGAAGGAGAACGTGACGGGCTCGAACTTCCTCTATCTGAATCCCGCGGGCATCCAGGGCATCACCAAGGTCCACGTCAAGCTCAACCACAACATCCCCGGCGTGGTGAAGTTCATCGTGGTGGGCAAGAACGCGACCTTCAACGGGGGGTACCCCTTCGACGCCTCGCAGATTCCGCTGTCGGCGCTGCTGGTGTTCGACCCGCCCGACGGCGCGAGCGGCCAATGCGCGGAGGCCACGTTCCCCGGGCCGGCGCCGATCGCGGCGTGCCTCGCGACCCCGGCCGTCATCCGATGCCAGTAGGCCGTCGCGCTCGGGCGAGCGTCTCCGGCGCTGCGCTCGGGTCGTAGTACAGCTCCTGGCGGGCGATCCGGCCGTCGCGGTAGCGGTAGCGCACGACGTAGCGCGACCGCAGGCGGCGTCCGGCATGCGTCCAGTCGAAATCGACGCGTACGAAGGCCGCCGTCGCGTCCGGCACGATGGCCAGCTCGACCGCGCGGTACTCGATCGCCGCGCAGCGACGGATGGTGAGCCGGATGAACTCGAGCGTGCGCTCGATGCCCGCGATCTCCGCCGGCCAGTCGAACAGGCGCACCGTGGGGCTCACGTAGACGACGTCGGGCTGGTAGAGCGCGCGTGCCAGCCCCGGGTCACCCGCGGCGAACGCGCGCCCCAGCTCCTGCTCTTGCGCCGCCAGGGCCTCGATCGTGATCATGCAACCTCCCGTGGTTGACGGGGTCCTACCAGGCGGTTAGGCGCGGGGGAATGGACTTTCGGCTGACGCCCGCCCAGACGCGCTTCCGCGACGAAGCGCGCGCGTGGCTCGCGGGGAATCTCCCGCCCGGCTCGGACACCCGTCGCCCCGAGACGGCCGCCGAGCGCGTCGCGTCCGCGCGGGCGTGGCAGCGCCGCCTCGCCGAGGGCGGGTGGGCCGGCCTCCACTGGCCGCGCGAGCACGGCGGCCGCGGCGCCACGCCGATCGAGCAGCTCCTCTTCCTCGAGGAATACGTCGCCGCCGGGGCACCCGACCTCGCCGAGATCGGAATCGGCCCGTCGCTCGTGGGACCGACGCTCATCCGCCACGGCACCGAGGAGCAGCGCCGCCGCTTTCTGCCCCGGATTCTCACCGGCGAGGATCTGTGGTGCCAGGGGTTCTCCGAGCCCGGCGCCGGCTCCGACCTCGCCGCGCTGCGCACGCACGCCGAGCGCCGCGGCGATATGTTTCGGGTGACCGGGCAGAAGATCTGGACGAGCTACGCGCAGCACGCCGACTGGTGCATCCTGCTCGCGCGCACGGGAGGCCTCGAGTCCGGCCGCCGAGGCTTCACCTTCTTTCTCCTCGACATGCGCGCCCCCGGGATTACGGTCCGCCCGCTGGTCGAGATGACGGGCGCGGCCTGGTTTAACGAGCTGTTCCTGGACGACGTCCCGATCCCGGCCGAGCACGTCGTCGGCACGCCCGGCGAAGGCTGGGCGATCGCGATCACGACGCTGGCCCACGAGCGCACGGTCGCAACGCCCCCGATCCGCCTCCAGAACGACCTCCGCGCCGTGCTCGCGCTCGCCCGCGCCACCGGCGCCGCCGCCGACGCGCGCGTCCGCCAGCGGCTCGCACGGAGCGCCGTCGAGGCGCGGATCGTGCGGCTGCTCGCCTACCGCCAGGCCGCGGCCGCCGAGCCGGGGCCCGAGGGCTCGGCGCTCAAGCTCCTGTGGACCGAGGCCGACCAGCGCTTGAAGGAGCTGGCGATCGCCCTCGAGGGGCCGTGGGGCGCCGTCGTCCACGACGCCGGGCGGTGGCAGCGGGAGTGGCTGTGGTCGCGCGCGGCCACGATCTACGCGGGCACGTCCGAAGTGCAGCGGAACATCGTCGCCCAGCGCGTGCTCGGGCTCCCGCGGGAGCCGCGGCCGTGATCGACCTCGCGCTTCGCGGCGGGCGGGTGTGCGACGGCAGCGGCGCGCCCGCGCGCACCGCCGACGTCGCCGTCGACGGCGGGCGCGTCGTGGCGATCGGGCGCGTGGGCGGACCCGCGCGCCGCACGCTCGACGTGGGCGGCTGTCTGGTGACACCCGGATTCGTCGACGTGCACACCCACTACGACGCGCAGGTGACCTGGGACCGCCTGTGCACGCCGTCGTGCTGGCACGGCGTCACCTCGGTCGTGATCGGCAACTGCGGCTTCGCGCTCGCGCCCTGCCGGCCCGAGCGGCGCGAGGACCTGCTGCGCATGCTCGAGCACGTCGAGGGCATGCCGTTCGAGAGCCTGCGTGCGGGCGTGCGCTGGGAGTGGGAGTCGTTCGGCGAGTACCTGGCCGCGCTGCGCGCCCGCCCGCTCGGCGTGAACGTGGGCGCGCTGCTGGGTCACTCGACGCTGCGGGCCTTCGTGATGGGCGACGACGCGTATGCGCGCGGCGCGCGTCCGGCCGAGGTCGAGGCGATGGAGGCGCTCGTGCGTGAGGGCATGGCGGCCGGCGCGCTCGGGCTGGCGACCTCGCGCTCGCCCGGCCACGTGGGCGCCGGAGGCCGGCCTGTGCCGAGCCGGCTCGCCGGGCGCGACGAGCTTTGGGCGCTCGTCGCGGCGATGGGCCCGCGGGGCGTCCTCGAGATCACCCCCGAGACGTTCCCGGTGAGCGCCGTGGAGCTGGGCTTCCTCCAGGAGCTTTCGCGCGCGACCGGCCGGCCCGTGAGCTTCAGCGCGGCGCTCGCGCTCCCCGACCGCCCCGACGCCTGGGACGCCGTCTACGCCCGGCTCCGCGCCGGCGGGGCATTCGTCTTCCCGCAGGTCTCCTGCCGGCCGATGCGCTTCGACTTCGACCTCCGCACGGGCTGCGCATCGCTCGACGCCCTGCCGGCGTGGCGGCGCTGGCGGGCGGCGGGATCGGACGCGGAGCGGCTCGCGCTCCTCGCCGACGGGGGCTTCCGGGCCGCGGTGCGCGCGGACGCCCTCGGCCGTCCCGACGCCCCGTCGGCGCGGCGCTGGCGCGACGTCGTCGTCGAAGAGGCACCGCGCTCGCCCATGCTGGTCGGGCAGACCCTCGGCGCCGTCGCCGCCGCGCGCGGCGGCGACGCGCTCGACGCCCTGCTCGACGTCGCCCGCGCCGAGGGCCTCGACGCGCGCTTTTCGATGGTGCTGCTCAACGACGACGAGGCGCACGTGGGCGAGCTGCTCCGCCAGCCGGAAAGCCTGATCGCGCTCTCCGACGCGGGCGCGCACGTGTCGGTTCTCTGCGACGCCGGCTACGCGACGCACCTGCTCGGCCACTGGGTGCGCGAGCGGGGGCTCTTCGCGTGGGAGGAGGCGGTGCGGCGGCTCACGTCGATGCCGGCCGACGCCTACGGCATCGACCGCGGCCGCCTCGTCGCGGGCGCGTCCGCCGACGTCGTGTGCTTCGACCCGACGCGCGTGGCCGCGCTGCCTCCGGAGACGTTGCACGACTTTCCCGGGGGCGCCGCGCGCCGGGTCACGCGGGCCGCGGGGATCGCCTGCGTCGTGGTCGGCGGCGCGGTGCTGCTCGAGGGCGGCGAATGGACCGGGGCCCTCCCGGGCGCCGTGCTGGCGTCGACATACGGCGCCCCCGGCACCACGGCGACCGTCGATCACGGGTCGAGCAGCCGGTCGTAGCCTTCGGCCATCGCGGTGTGCGCGAGCACGCTCCAGCGGAACGCCCGCCGCACGCATGCCTGCTGGACGGCCGTCGCCGCGAACCACTCGACGGCCTTCATGGCGTTCTCGCCGTGCTCGTCCTCGGCCTCGACGTGGATCGCATAGAACTCGAGCGTCTTCGCGTCGAGCCCGTAGTGATCGCGGAGCGCCGTGTAGATGACCTCCGCGCCCACCGCGCGGCCCGGCACCTGCATCTCGACCGCGAGCCCGAAGGCGCCGAGCCCCTCCTCGAAGGAGGAACGACAAAAGTAGCCGACGGCCGCCGCCGCGCCGAGGGTAGAGGCGAGCGGCACGTGCGCCCGCACCTCCTCGCGCGAGACGCCGAGCCCGGCCAAGAATTGCACGTACAGCTCGTAGTGCTCCGCTTCGCGGATGTAGCCCATCTCGCCCGCCAGGTTGCGAGCGAGCGCGCCGTAGATGCCGCGGTCGGGCACGATGGGCGCGTGGGAGAGCCAGGCCGCGACGCTCGGGACCGCAGGCTCGGTGTAGTAGTGCGCGTCCTTGGCCCAGAGCACCAGCTCGGCCCGCGAGCACTCGCCCGCGAGGAGCCGGCGCATGAACCGCCCGCGTGGCGCGTGCTCGAGCTTGAAGGCGTAGCACTCCTCGACGAACTCGCGGGGGGTCAGCTGACGCTCGGACGCTGGTCCCATGCCGTCCTCCTTGTGCCGCGCGGGCGGCGCCGACTATACCGTAGCGCCATGGACGGCGGCCACCGCTGGAACCACCTCAACTTCGCGGTTCCGCCCGAGCGCCTGGAGCTCGTCACGGCCTGCCTGGAAGCGCTCTTTCCGTGGGAGAAGTTCGTCGACAAGCCGACGCTCGTCGGCTACCGCCTCGGGGCCGACCTCCACGCCGGCGCACTCTATCTCCGGCCGACCCCTGCCGCCGCGGCGCTCGTCGCGGAAATCGCACGCCTGCGCACGGCCGATCGCGGCTTCGTCGGCGCGCTCGCCGCGCTCGACGCCCTCGACGCGGACTGGACGCCGCACGTGGGCTTCATGGTCCCCACCATCGCCGAGTGGGAGGCGCGCGTCGGTGGCGCCCGACGCGTCGCCCGCGAGCGCCTGGAGCTGGAGGTGCGGGTCGTCGACGTGCTGCGCCCCGGCGACGGGCGCGCGCAGACCGCCGACCTCCACCAGGCGTTCATCCGGCTGGGCCTGCTCGGCCCGCTCGGCACGACCGTCGAGATGCAGGCGCGCGGCTGATGCAGTTCGCGGTCCTGCTGCCGCAGTTCGGACCGTTCGCCCGCGGCGCCGACGTCGGCGAGCGCCTGCGCGCGGTCGCCACCGCGGCCGATCGGCTCGGCTACGACGTGCTCTGGACCGCCGAGCACGTGATCTACCCGCCGGCGATCACGACCCCCTATCCGTACGGCGCGCGCTTCCCGTTCGCCGTCGACGATCCCTTCCTCGACGTCGCGACCACGCTCGCGTGGGTGGCGTCGTGCACCGGCCGGGTGCGCCTCGGCTCCGCGGTCGTGGTGCTGCCGTACCACCACCCGATCACGCTCGCCAAGGCGGTGGCCACGCTCGACGTTCTCTCCCGCGGCCGCGTGCTCCTCGGCGTGGCGGGCGGATGGCTCCGCGAGGAGTTCGCGCTGCTGGGCATCCCGTTCCGGGAGCGCGGCGCGCGCACCGACGAGGCGATCGCGCTCGTGCGCGCCCTCTGGAGCGAGGAGCGTGTGACGTTCCACGGCCGCTGGCACGACCTCGCCGACGCGGCGTTCTTCCCGAAGCCGATCCAGCGGCCGGGCCCCCCCATCTGGATCGGCGGCGGCAGCCCGGCGGCGCTCCGCCGGGCGGGCCGCCTCGGCGACGGCTGGATCGCGGTCCCCCGTCCCGACGTGTCCGCGCTCGCCGCCGACGTGGCCACGATCCGCCGCCACGCCGAGGCGGCCGGCCGCGACCCGCGCACGATCGGCGTCGCGGCGAGCGGGCCCGCCGATTCGGTGACCGCGCTCCTCGACCTCGTGCCCGCGCTCGAGCACGCCGGCGTCACGATCGTCACCGTGCCCGCGCTCTTCTGGGCGCGAAGCCACGCGCACGCCCTCGAGCTGATGGAGGAGGTCGCGGCGCGCGCCGGCCTCGCCGCACGGACATGACGAAGCCGGTCACGAGCGCCGCAGCGGCGGTCGCCGACGTCCCCGACGGCGCCACGATCCTCGTCGGCGGCTTCGGCGTCATCCAGGGTTGGCCGACGAGCCTGCTGGAAGCCCTGCGCGACCGCGGGAGCCGCGGGCTGACGCTCGTCTGCAACACGCCCGGGGTCGGGCCCACCTCGCCGCAGATACTCGCCGAGCGCGGCCAGGTCCGCCGGCTGGTCGCGAGCTTCGCGGCCTACCCCACGCAGCCCACGCCGATGGAGGCGGGCATCAAGGCGGGCACGATCGCCCTCGAGCTGGTCCCGCAGGGCACGCTGATCGAGCGCGTGCGGGCCGGCGGCGCGGGCCTCGCCGCGTTCTACACCCCGACGGGCGTGGGTACCGCGGCGGCCGCGGGCAAGGAGGAGCGCACGTTCGACGGCGCCCGCTACCTGCTCGAGACCGCGCTGCGCGCCGACTTCGCCTTCGTGCGCGCCGCCCGCGCCGACGCGCACGGCAATCTCGTCTACCGGGGCAGCGGCCGCAACTTCAATCCGGTGTTCGCGACCGCCGCCCGGGTGACGATGGCCGAGGTCGACGAGGTCGTGCCCGCCGGCAGCCTCGACCCCGAGGCCGTGGTGACGCCCGGCATCTACGTCGACCGCCTCGTGTGCAGCGAGCGGCGGCTCGACGCCGAGGCCGTACGGCACTTGAGCCGCCGCCACGGCAAGCAGTGGGACCTCGAGGCGCGCGAGCGCCCGGCCGGGCCGCGGGGCCTCCCACCGGATCTCATGGCGATGCGCGCGGCGCGCCTGCTCGCGCCCGGCGAGACCGTGAACCTGGGACTCGGCCTGCCGACCCTCGTGTCGAGCTACGTCGCCGCGGATGCGGCCGTGACCTTCCACGCCGAGAACGGCATGCTCGGCTACGGTCCGCTCGCCGCCGAGGGCGAGGAGGACGTCGACCTCTACAACGCCAGCGGCCAGCTCGTGCGCCTCTTCCCGGGCGCGAGCTTCTTCGACACGAGCCAGGCGTTCGCGATGGCGCGCAGCGGGCGCGTCACCACGGTGGTGCTCGGCGCCTTCCAGGTCTCCGCCACCGGCGACCTCGCGAACTGGAACGTGCCCGCGACCGGCGTCGGTGGGATCGGCGGCGCGATGGATCTGGCTGCCGGCCGTGCGCGCATCGTCGTGGTGACGTTCCACGCGACGCGCGACGGCCGCGCGAAGCTCGTCGAGCGCTGCACCTACCCGCTTACCGCGCTCGGCTGCGTGCGCACGGTCGTCACCGACCTCGCGCTGATCGACGTCGAGGGCGGTGGCTTCGTGCTGCGCGAGGTCGCCCCGGGCGTGCGCACCGACGACGTGCGAACGGCGACCGCGGCGCCGCTGCGCGTGCCCGACGGCGTGTGCGAGATGGCGTTCGCATGAGGGCCACGGACGCCGTCGGGACCGCGCTGCTGCTCGAGCACGACCGCGTGCGGGTCTGGGACTTCGTGCTCGCGCCCGGCGAGGCGTTCCCCATGCACACGCACCGCCTCGACCACGTGATCGTCGTGCTCGAGGGCGGGCGGCTGGAGACCACCGATGCCACGGGCCGCCGCCGCACGGTCGAGCCCAAGGCGGGCGATTGGTTCTGGTGCGCGGTGGACGGCGAGGACACCCACGACGCCCGCAACGTCGGCTCGACGCGCTACCGCAACCTCGTCGTCGAGATCAAGCGCTGAATGACGCGCCTCACGCTCGTCGCGGTCAACGCCGCCCGCCACGACGCGGCCTTCGACGCCGTCCGCGCCGCCGGCGCCGACGTCGTGCACGCCGCGTACCCGACGTCGTGGGAGGAAGTCTCCGCGCGCCGCACCGGCGCGCCGCTGCGGGCGGCGGAGACCGTCCCCGACGCGCTGCAGGCCGCGCTCGCGCGCGCCGACGCCGTCTTCGGCTTCGCGCTGCCGCGCGACCTCCCGGCGCTGGCGCCCGGGCTGCGCTGGGTGGCGACGCCCGCCGCGGGCATCGATCACCTGCGCGGCACGGGCGTGCTCGAGGCCGCCGCGATCGCGGTCACGACCACCGGCGGGCTCTTCGCCGGCGTGATCGCCGAGCACGTCTTCGCCGGCATCCTTCACTTCGCCAAGCGACTCGCGACCTTCGAGGCGCAGCGGCGCGAGCGGCGATGGAAGATGACGCGCGTCGGCGCGCTGGAGGGCCGCACCGTGGGGCTGGTCGGCGTCGGGCACATCGGGCGCGCGGTGGCCGCGCGCGCCCGGGCGTTCGGCATGCGCGTGCTCGGCCTCGGGCGCAGCGATCCGCGAGGCCGCCACGTGCCCGGCGTCGATCGCCTTCTCGGCCGCACGGCGCTGCCCGAGCTGCTCGCGAGCGCCGACTACGCGGTGGTCGCGGTCGCCGACACCCCGGCCACCCGCGGGCTCCTCGGCGCCGCCGAGATCGCGCGGCTGCGGCCCGAGGCGGTGCTCGTGAACGTCGCTCGCGGCACGGTGCTGGACGAGTCGGCGCTCGTCGCGGCGCTGCGCGCCGGCCGGCTCGCGGGCGCGGCGCTCGACGTGTTCGCCGAGGAGCCGCTGCCGCCGGCGAGCCCGCTCTGGGAGCTGCCGAACGTGCTGTTGACGCCCCACGTCGCGGCCAACGTCGAGGACTACCTCCCACGCGCGATCGCGCGGCTCGCGGAGAACGTGCCCCGCTTCCTGGCGGGCGCGCCGCTCCTCGACCGGCTCGATCGCGAGCGCGGGTACTGAGGCGACGGGATGACCGGGAGGCCGCCGGCGGAGACTTGGGGCCGCGACGCGGGGCATCCGACCGCGATCCGCTTCCTGCACGGCCCGCAGCCGCGCGGCTCGGAGCTGCTGCACGCGCTGCGCATCTTCCGCGAGTTCCTCTACGGCTTCCGCGCGCTCCACTTCGTCGGCCCGTGCGTGACGGTCTTCGGGTCGGCGCGCTTCGGCGAGGGCCATCCCCACTACGCCCTCGGGCGCGACGTCGGGGCGCGGCTCGCGCGCGCGGGCTTCACGGTGATGACCGGCGGCGGTCCCGGGCTGATGGAGGCGGCCAACCGCGGCGCCTGGGAGGCCGGCGGGCGCAGCGTCGGGTGCAACATCGAGCTGCCGAAGGAGCAGAAGCCGAACCCGTATCTTCACCGGTGGGTGACCTTCCGGCACTTCTTCGTGCGCAAGGTCATGCTCGTGAAGTACTCCTACGCCTTCGTGGCGCTCCCCGGGGGCTTCGGGACGCTCGACGAGGTGTTCGAGACGGCGACGCTCATCCAGACGCACAAGATGAACGACTTCCCGCTCGTGCTCGTGGGCGCGGCGTTCTGGGAGCCGCTGCTCGCCTTCCTGCGCGAGCGGCTGGTCGCCGCGGGCACCATCGACCGCGCCGACGTGGCGCTCCTCGCGGTCACCGATTCGCCCGCCACGGCCGTCGAGTGCATCCGCGAGGTCGGGTTGCGCCAGTTCGCGCTCTCCTACGGCCCGCGCGCCCGGCGGCGGTGGTTTCTCGGCGAGCGCGGCTGAGGACGTCAGCCGGCCAGCCGGAAGGCTGCCGACCGGCGCGCCGGCGGCTGGGGGGCACGCGCAGCGGCGGGCAGGCCGAGCACGTCGGCGATGGTCTCCCGGGCGACGGCGGCGAGCTCGCGCCGCGAGCATCCCGCCGGGGCGAGCGGCGGTCCGAACCACAGCTCGGCGACGAGGCCGGGGGCGCGCACCACCCGCGCCAACGACTCGGCGAACGTCATGTCGCCGACGAAGGCGGCCGCCGTGCCGGGCGTGCCGTCGGCCGCGCGGTAGCGCACGGCGACCGGCTGCACGGGCACGTCCGCGTCGAGCGCGGCCTGAAGCAACGCGCCGTGGAAACGGCCGATCCGGGAGCCGTCGGTGGTCGTTCCCTCCGGGAACACCGCCACGCGCTCGCCCGCGCGCAGCGCCGCCGCTACGCGGGCCTTGACGCGCGCGGCGTCGCGGAAGCTGCCGCGCACGATGAAGAAGGCATCGAGCCGCCGGGCGATGGTGCCGACGATCGGCCAGCGGGCCGTCTCGGCCTTGGCCACGAAGCGCGCCGGCACGACGGCGCCCAGCGCGTGCACGTCGAGCCAGGAGACGTGGTTGGCGACCAGGAGCACCGGTTCGGGCGACGGCGTCCCCCGCACGCGCACCCGGAGCTCGAGGGCGGCGAGGTTGCGGCGCGCGAGCCGGCGGCCGAGGCGGCGGCGGGCGGCGGCGGAGAGCCGCGGGGCGACGAGCCCAGCCGCCAGCCAGACCAGCAGGAGGTCGGCGGCGACGCGCGCCCAGCGGCTGAGCCTGCCCCTCATGCCGCCCGCAGGAGCCGCCGCGCCCAGCGCGCGTCGAGCTGCGCCATCGGCAGCAGGAGCAAGATGTCGGCGGTGCCGAAGCTCGAGTCCCATGCGGGCGGGCCGCACACGACCGCCCCCATGCGCAGGTAGCCGCGGATGAGGGGCGGCGGCGGCCGCTCCGGCTCCGCCCGGAAGGCGCGCAGCGGGAACGGGCGGCGCGGAAAGACGCGCCAGCGCTCGGGGCCGAGGTGGGTACGCAGGAGGCCGCGACAGACGCCGGCCGCAGCCGCGGGCTCTTCGGCGAGCGGGATGCTGCCGCAGCCGATCACGTGCTCGTAGCGGCGCGCGCGCAGGTGAGTCGCGAGCCCCTCCCAGAGCCGGGCGAGCACGGCACCGCTGCGATACGCGGGGTCGACGCAGGCGCGGCCGATCTCGACCAGGCCCGGGAGGTCGCGGAGCCGGCTCACGTCGAACTCGCTCTCGGCGTAGAGCCGTCCCACCCGGCGCGCCTGCTCCGCCGAGAGGATGCGGTAGGTGCCCACCACCGCCCCGGTCGCGCCGTCGCGCACGAGCAGATGCTCGCAGTAGGCATCGAAGGCGTCGCGATCGATCTCCTCCCTCGGCTCCGGGAGCCGGGCGCCCATCTCTTCGACGAAGACGCGATAACGAAGCCGCTGCGCCTCGCGGACGTCGGCCTCGGTGCGCGCGAGGCACGCGACGAGGGGCCCTTGCATGCCCGCGATGGTAGCGGGCCGCGGGTCACGTCGCGGCGACGAGCCGATGAAATCCCCGTGGCCGGAGCCGCTTGCCACGGGATCTTCACGGGACCGGTCGCCCGCCCGTCGCGCGGGCCGCGCCGGCATGGTAGGCGCGTGCCCATGGCGGCGACCCCGGGGCCGGTGGCGGTGCTCTGCTCGGGCGGGCTCGACTCGGCCGTCCTGCTCGTGGAGATGGCACGCTCGGCCGGGCGGGCCGAGCCCGTGTTCGTGCGCGCCGGGCACGTCTGGGAGCGAGCCGAGCGGGAGGCGCTCGCGCGCTTCGTCGCCGCCGTCGACGACGTACGCATCGGGCCCATCCGCGACCTCGCCGTGCCGGCGGCCGACGTCTACGGCGCGCACTGGAGCATGACCGGGCGCGGCTCCCCAGCGTGGGACGCGCCCGACGAGGCGGTCGAGCTGCGCGGGCGCAACTTGATCCTGCTCGCCAAGGCCCTCGTGCTCGCCGCCATCGAGGGTTGGCCGACGGTGGCCCTCGGCACGCTCGGCGGCAACCCGTTTCCCGACGCGACCCCGGGCTTCTTCGCGAAGGTGGCCGCGGCGGCGAGCGAAGGCCTACGCGCGCCGCTCGCCGTCGCCGCGCCCTACCGCACGCTCACCAAGGCCGAGGTGATCCGCCGCGGCGTGGACCTGCCGCTCGAGCTCACGCTCTCGTGCCTGCGGCCGACTGCCGCCGGCCTTCACTGCGGCGACTGCAACAAGTGCCGCGAGCGCGTGGAGGCCTTCGACGCGGCGGCGGTCACCGACCGCACCGTCTACGCACGACCCAGAGCGCCTTCATCGCCGGTCCGTGTGCGGCGAACGGATTGAACTCGGTGCGCTCGACGACGTCGAGCCCGGCGGCCGCGACCGCGTGCTCGACCTCCACTTCGGTGTAGAGGCGCTGCGCGATGCGATCCTCGGCCTCGCCCTCGGGGCCCCGGATGCGCACGCGCGCCTCGATCACCGGGGCGCCGGCGAGCCGGCGGTGCTCGCGCACGACCACGGCGTCGGCGAGCCGCACGGTCTCCGTGCCCGACCAGTAGCGCGCGTAGCTCGCCGCCAGGTTCAGCTCGAAGAGGAAGAGGCCGCCGGGCACGAGCGCCCCGCGCACGGCGGCGAGGGCGCGATCGAGGTCGCCGTCGCCGGTGAGCTGGTTCATCACCGTGTACACGCACACCGCGGCGTCGACGGGACGGGCGAGCTGCAGCGCGCGCAGGTCCTGGGCGACGAACACGGGGGGCTCCGCGAGCCCCGCGGCCGCGGCCTTGGCGCGCGCCAGGGCGAGCATCGGGACGGAGCAGTCGACGCCGACGACGGCGAAGCCCCGTCGGGCGAGGGCGACGGCGAGATCGCCGGTGCCGGCGCCGAGGTCGGCGATTCGCCGGACGTCACGCCCGTGACGGGCGAGCGCCGCGAGCAGGTGGGGCAGCACCAGCTCGTCGTAGGGCGGGCCGAAGGCGCGCTGCCAGGCGTCGAAGTGCGGAGCGAAGCGGTCGTAGGAAGCCACGGTGGTCCCGGCCGAGCGCAGAGCCCCGTCCCGTAGACCGCGGCGCGCCGGCCCCGTCAACCCCGACCGCCGGCCTCGCACAGCGCCTGCCGTGGCGATCACCTCCCGCCCGACGGGGACCGTTCCCGCGTTTGGGACAGCGCGCCGAGCGTGGCCGGTCCGGCACCGTGGAACGGCGGTTGCATCGCCGTGGAACGGCGGTCCCAACGGAGGAGTGCACGATGCTCGTCAGCATGTGGATGACGCGCGAGCTGATCCTGCTCCCGCCCGAGGCCACGATCTCGGAAGCCGCGGCCCTCATGGCGCGGCACCACATCCGGCGGCTCCTGGTCGCGCGCTCCGACGGCCGCCACCACCGCCTGGTCGGGATCACGTCCGCGCACGATCTCGCCCGCGCCTTCCCGCCGGACGTCAACCCCTTCTCGCTCGCGGCCCGGGACCACCACCCGCGCGAGCGCCTGTCCGCGATCATGACGCGCGAGGTCCGCACGACCTCGCCCGACACCCCGATCGAGGAGGCCGCGCGCGTGCTGCGCGCGTACAAGATCGGCGCGCTGCCGGTCGTGCGCGGCGGTGAGCTGATCGGGATCATCACCGAGTCCGACGTCTTCCGCGCCTTCCTCGAGATGGTCGGGGTGCACGAGGCCGGGGTGCGGGTCACCTTCGAGGCCGCGCCCGAAGAGGATCTGGCCGGCACCGTGCTCGACCTCGCGCGCCGGCACGGGATGCAAATCGCGAGCGTGCTCTCGATGGAGCACGACGGCCGCCATCTGGCGGTGGTGCGGCTCCTCGGCACGGGCGCCGACGCGTTCGTCGAGGACGTGTGGAACACGGGGCACCGCGTGCTGAGCGTGCTGCGCGCCGGCCCCGCGGCTGCCTGATGCGGTGTCTCACCGCGGGCGGCCGTCGCCGGCGCGGTGCGGCGCCGGGTACGGCGCCTCGACATACTCGACGCTGGGCCGCCGCGCGCCCGGCTGCGGGAACAGCCGCATGAACTCGTAGACTTCCGGCGGCATGTCGACCGTCACCTTGAGGCCGAGCGCCCGCGCCTCGTCGACGGTGATCGGATAGTCGTGCGTCCACCGGCCCTCGGTGAGCGCCTTCGCCACGGCGGCCGCCCGCGCCGTCTCCCAGCCGTTCCCAACGAGCACGCGCACGACGCAATCGTGCACCTGCGCGAGCGCCTTCTCCGCCACGTCGGCGAGGATGAAGGTCTGATCGTCGATGTCCTTCGCCTCCTTGCGACCGACGGCCTTCACGATCGAGGCGGCGGGCAACTGGCCCACCTGCGGATCGAGCGGGCCGAGCACGGCGTGGGGCGCCATCACGATCTCGTCGGCGGCGAGCGCGAGGAGCGTCCCGCCCGACATGGCGTAGTGCGGCACGAAGACCGTCACCCGGGCACGGTGCGCGACCAGAGCGTGCGCGATCTGTTCCGCGGCGAGCACGAGGCCGCCGGGGGTGTGCAGGATGAGATCGATGGGGACGTCGGCGTCGGTGAGCTGCACGGCGCGCAGCACCTCCTCGGAGTCTTCGATGTTGATGAAGCGTGCCAGCGGGAAGCCGAGCACGCTCATCAGCTCCTGGCGGTGCACGAGGCCGATCACCCGGCTGCCGCGCCGGCGCTCGAGCTGGCGGATGAGTCGCCGTCGCGTCGCCACCAGCATGCGCTGGCGCAGCATCGGCTGCAGCGCGAGGAAAAGGAGCGCGATCCAGAGCACGTCGCCGGTGTTCACGGCCCTTCCCCCTTCAAGACGACCACTCGCGGTCGACGACCGCTCTCAGTCGAGCGAGCCGCTCGCGGAGCCCCTCGAGGCTCTCCGGATCCCGCCAGCACCACGCGTCGGCGGCGAGCGCGACCAGCCGATTCCACTGCGCGTTGCGCCCGGCGTCGGCGCGCTCCGCAGGCGTCCCAACGTCGAGGGCGACGTTGCGCACGACCAGCGCCGGCCGGCTCGGCCGGGCGGCCGGCGGCACGCCGCACCTGCGGCGGAACGCGAGTACCACACCGGACGGTCGCTCGTTCATGGGTGGCGCGTCGCTAGCATGCCGAGAGCGCCCTTGTCCTCCCTCGAATGGGGTATGCGCCTAAGAAGGATCGGCGACGGTCACGGGGACCACGCGCGTCCGCGCCGGGGGCACGTCCTTCTCCCACGGCCGGACGTACTCGAAGGCGATGATCGTCCGGCCCGGCGCGACCGCCTCGAACGTCCACACCTCCTTTCCGCCGGCGCCGGCACGGTGCACGTCCGGCGCTCGATACTCGCTGCCGACGAGGCGGACGACGTGCGTGTCGAGCGGTCGGGCCAGGCGCCAGCGGAAGCCCGTGGTGGCGTTCGCGTCGAGCGTCACCGCGAAGCGCTTGCCCGCCTGCGTGACGATCCCGCGCTCGCCGGCGTGCGGCAGTGCACCGGCCTGGAGCAGCAGCGCGACCCCGAGCGCGACGGTGAATCTCACGTCGAACCCACCGACGACGCGCGCGCTCACGCCCCGGCGGACGATTCAGTTGATGTCGCCGAGGACCGTGGCCGAGTACGTCATGTTCTTCACCCAGCGGTACGGGAGATAGATGTACCCGGCGTCGGCGAAGCACTTGCCCCACGAGTTCTTGATGATGAGGTAGCCGCCGTCGAGGGAGGACTGGTCGGTCGGCGCGGGCGGGGCGTTCGCCGGTAGGTACGGGTTGTCGATCCAGCCGACGACCTCAACCGCGTGCCCGCCGCGGTCGCACTCGCAGACCCCGGGGTTCGTGTGGCACTTGCCGTCGGAGCCGTTCCCGCAGTGCGGCAGGTCGCTCGTCACGTAGCCGTCGGCGTTCGGGTTGTCGAACGACGGCGGCACCGCGATGCCGAGCACGACGGGCTTTCCGAACAGGGCTACCGCCCAGAGGATCTTGGCGAACGAATTGTCGACGTCGCTCGAGTCCCATAGCTCGGTCTCGGAGACGGCCTGGAAGCCCGACCCGCCGCCGACGGGCGGGGCAAGGTAGTAGCAGAAGCGGAACAGCAGGAAATCGAAGCAGACGGGATAGCCCTGGTGGTTCGTGTCGGAGCAGTAGAGCTGCTCGGGGCCGGTGTAACCCGTGCAGCTATGCGTGTAGGTCATGGTCTTGTCGTCCGCGGTGCGCGAGTACGACGGGTTGTACTCCCACTGGTCCTCCCAGGGGTGCACGTAGCTTTCCGAGATCATCCGCTGCCACACGCCGTGGGTGCCGAGCCCGTCCCCGTACGTCGACGGCCACCAGATCGCCTTGGCCATGTAGTAGAGGTGCTGCTCGGAGAGGTTCACCCAGCGGTTGTACTTCTTGGCGATCGCCGCCTCCATCGCGGCGTCGATGCCGAACGCCACGCAGGTGCCGCGGCTCCCCTGGTTCTTCACGCACGTCTGGTAGAATTTCTGCGGCCAGAAGTAGTTGTCGTACGCGCCGTGGGCCGTGTGCGAGCACGAGCCACCGGTCTGATCCTCCATGTCGCCGGCATGCTCCTCGAGGTTGCAACTCGCGGGGTAGCCGGCGGGCGGCGTGCCGCCCGGCGGCGGCTGGAGCTGGTGGATGATGTTCTGGAGGTAGCTGCCGATGGTGTTGTTGAGCGTGATCAGGTCGGAGACGGACATCTGGTGCGCCTGATCCTTCGGCGGAAGGCTCAGGCGATCGATGATGAAGGTGTACTGGCTGTTGGCGGTGAAGAAGTCGAAGAAGCTGTCGTACTGCCCGGTCTGGTTGTCCATGGTCGGGAAGATGCGCAGCGCGTTGGCGATGAGCGCGAGCTGGGAGCGGCGGCCGAGCGTGAGCACGTTCTGGACGGCGGGGACAAGCGCGGGCGTCACCAGCGCCTGGTTCAGGTTGATCGACATCAGGTAGTTGCCGTCGTCGGTCGGCGTGACGATCCCCCCGTCGATGTCAGCCGGGTCGACGCCCGGCGTGTAATGATCCGCCATGTCCGGGTTCTGCGTGATGAACTGCTGCACGAGCGACTCGTCGTCCATCGCGAGCTGGTCGGCCGTCTGCGCGTCCATCTGCTGCGTCTGCGCGTCCGCGGAGTGATGCTGCCCGCCGGCGAGCAGCGACTGGCCAGTCGCCGGATCGACGAGCGTGAAGCCGTTCGGGAGCGTCCCGCCCGCATGCCCGAAGGCATCCGGGGGCGTCTGGACCGTGAGCCCCTTGAAGCGGTGCGCCTTCCCCTTGCGCGGCGTGAAGACGCCGCGGATCGTGTCGCATGCCGGCGCCGCGAGCTGGAGGACGAGCGTACCGCCCTTGGCGCTCCCGCATGTGCGCCAGTGCACCTGGAGGATCGTCTTCTTGCGCGAGACCTGCCGTCTCGCCTTGGCCGCCGCGCAGCTCGTCCCGAGCGACACCTGCTGGCCGTTGACGTCGATCGTGTCCGAATCCGTCACACCGGCGATCAACGGCCCGCCGGGCACCACCCACGTGCCGCCCGGACAGGGCGTGGGCTTCGGCTTCTTCGCCGCCGCCGGCCACACTCCCGCCGCCAGGACCACCGCCACCACGAGCCGCCCTAACCTCATGACGACCTCCTCCGCCCTCGCGCCACCCCAAGCCGGAATCCACGCCAGAAGTCAACCCCCCATCGCGCGCACGCCGCGCGTCGCCATCGCCCCGCCGTCGACGAGGTACACCGCGCCGGTGCAGAACGACGCCTCGTCGGAGGCGAGGAAGGCGACCAGGCTCGCCACCTCCTCCGCGGCGCCGAGGCGGCCGAGCGGGATGGCCTGCGTCATGCGCTCGCGGGTGCCCGGGGCGGCGTCGAGCCACGCCCGCATCGGCGGCGTGTCGATGGCGCCGGGACACACGCAGACGCAGCGGACGCCGCGGCGTCCGTACTCGGCGGCGGTCGAGCGCGTGAGCGCGATTACGCCCGCCTTGGCGGCGCCGTAGGGCGCAAGGCCCTCTTCGGCGATCAGCGCCGCCGCCGACGCCGTGTTGACAATCACCCCGCCCCCCTGCGCGACCATCACGGGCAGCGCGAGCCGGGTGGCGAGGAACGGCGCGGTGAGGTTCACCGCGACCGTCGCGCTCCATGCCTCGAGCGTGAGATCGGCGAGCGGCGCCCAGACGTTGCGCGTCGCGTTGTTGTGCAGCACGTCGAGCCGGCCGAAGGCGGTGAGCGCGTGAGCGAGCATCGCCTCGACGTCGCGCGGCTCCGTGACGTCGGCACGGCACGCCGACGCCGCGCCGCCGGTCGCGCGCACGTCCTCCGCCACCGCCCGGGCCCCCGCCTCGTCGAGGTCGGCGACCACCACGCGCGCGCCCTCGCGCGCGAGCCGCCGCGCCGTCGCCGCACCGATGCCCGAGGCCGCGCCGGTGACGAGCGCGACCCGCCCCGCCAGCCGATCGCCCATCGGCGGATCAGCCCTCCTGCGCGATCGTCGGCTCGATGCGCACCGCGCACGCCACCGAGTTGGCGACGAAGCAGCCGGCGTGCGCCTGCTCGACGAGCGCCCGCGCCCGCGCCTCGTCGGCGCCCGCCGCGAGCGTGATTCGGGGCCGGAGCAGGACCTCCGTGATACGCATCTTGCGCTCCGCGATCGCGAGCGTGCCCACGGGATGGTCCTCGTAGGCACGCACGTGCACTCCGGCGCGCCCGGCCAGCGCGAGGTAGGTGAGGAGCTGACAGGACGCGAGCGCGGCGACGAGCAGCTCCTCGGGATTGAGGCGCGACGGATCGCCGCGGTACTGCGGCGCCGCGGACACCTCGAGCGGTGGCCGCCCGGCGAACACGACCCGGTGATTGAAGGCGGCGGCGCCCTCCGCGCCCGCCTGCCACGACAGCGTGCCCTCGAAGGTGTGCGTGGGCATGGACCCGAGGTAGCACGCGCGGGCGGGCGGCTGCTACCCTCGCCCCCGTGGCCCGGCCGGTGCGCATCCCCATCGAGGACGCGCTCGACCTGCACGCCTTCGCGCCACGCGAGGTTTCCTCGGTCGTGGCATCCTACCTCGAGGCCGCGGCCACGGCCGGCTTCCGGGAGGTCCGGCTCATCCACGGCCGCGGGCGCGGGGTGCAGCGCGCCGCGGTCCAGCGCCTGCTCGCCACCCATCCGCTCGTCGAGCGCTTCGCCGACGCCCCGCCTGCGCGCGGCGGGCTCGGGGCGACGCTCGCGTGGCTGCGGGTCGTGCCTACCGCACCGCGATCATGAACAGCCGCGGGAAGCGGAGCAGCACCTTGCCGTCGAACCGCCTGGGATAGGCATGCGCGATCTCGGCGGCGTATGCGGCGGTGAAGTCCTCGCGCATGCGGCCGTCGAGCGCGGCAAGCAACGGCCGCAGCGACGAGCCCGCGAACCATTCGACGATCGCCTCCGGCCCGGCCAGCACGTGGTGGTAGATCGTGCGCCAGACGTCGACCCGCGCCGCTTCCGGCTCGAGGAGGTCGTAATAGTCCTCCGGCCGCGGCAGGTCGTCCCGCGCGGCGTTGGCCCGCGCCAGCGCGCCGGCCCACGGCCCCTTCCCCGCGACCTCGCGCATCAGCGCGAGCGCCGGCTCGCGGGTGTTGTCCGGCATCTGCACCGCGAGCACGCCGCCCGCCGGCAGGCCGTCGAGCAGCCGCCGCAGCACGGCCGGGTGGTCGGGGACCCATTGGAACACGGCGTTGCCGAAGACGAGATCGGTCGCGGGGGGCGGGCGCCAGGCGGCGAGGTCCGCCCGCACGAAGGTGGCGGCGGGCAGCCGCTCGCGCGCCTCCCGCAGCATGTCCGGCGACGAGTCGAGCCCGATCACGTCGGCGCCGGGGTAGCGCGCGATCAGGAGCGCCGTCGAGTTGCCCGGCCCGCACCCGACGTCGACCACGCGCCCCGGCGACTCGAGCGGCACCCGCGCGAGCAGGTCGCGGGCCGGCCGCGTCCGCTCGTCCTCGAACTCGAGGTACCGGCGCGCGCTCCAGTCGTTCGCGGCACCCCGCCGATCGGCATCTCCCGCCATCCGCGTCAGGCACCCGCCATACACGACGCCGGGCGCCGACACGAGGGCCCCGCTCCTCCGCGCGACGGCGAGCGGGGCTCGCGCGGCGGACGCATGCGCACCCGCCGTCCGCCCCGTGCTCAGAGCACCGGCAAGCCGCGCCGGGGGCGCACCGGGAACGCCGCCTCCAGGCGCGCGACGTCCGCCGGCCCGAGCGCGAGATCGGCGGCGGCCGCGTTCTCCTCGACGTGCGCCGCGCGGGCGGCTTTCGGGATCGTGAACAGCGCGTCGCCCCGCCCGAGGAGGAACGCCAGCGCCACCTGCCGTGGCGTCGCGCCCCACCGCGCCGCGACCTCGGCGAGGACGCGCCCGCCGCGGCTCTCCGCCGCGGGAAACTCGCCCGAGCCGAAGGGGCTGTAGCCCACCACCGCAATCCCGTGCGCGACGCACCAGGGCACGAGCCCGGGCTCGATCGTCCGCTCCCCCAAATGGTGGAGCACCTGATCGCAGGCGATCGCCCCGGGGCCGGCGATCGCGACCGCTCGGGCGAGATCGGCGACGTCGAAGTTGCTGACGCCGAAGAAGCGGACCTTCCCGGCACGCACGAGGTCGGCGAAGCCCGCGAGCGTGTCCTCGAGGGGATGGTGACCCGGCCAGTGCAGGAGGTAGAGGTCCAGCCGGTCGGTACCGAGCCGGCGCAGGCTCGCCTCGCACGCCCGCCGCACGCCCGTACGCGAGGCGCTGCGCGGCAGCACCTTCGAGGCGAGGAACACCTCGTCGCGGCGGCCGGCGATCGCGCGGCCGACGAGCGCCTCGACCCTCCCATCGCCGTACATCTCGGCGGTGTCGACGTGGGTGAGCCCGAGGTCGAGGCCGCGGCGCAGCGCCGCGGCGGCCGCCGCGGGGTCGTCGCGCTCGAGGTTCCAGGTGCCCTGCCCGATCACGGGCAGCGCGATACCGCTCCGGCCGAAGACCCGCGCGCGCACGTCGCGGGAGGCTACCGTCCCGCGGCGGCGGCGGCCAGCCCGCAGGCCGTGATAACAGGAGCGCGGATGGTCGGCCGCCGGCATACGATCTACCTCGTCCCCGGCTTCTTCGGGTTCGCGAACCTGGGCGAGCTGCGCTACTTCGGGCACGTCCACCCTGCCCTCGTGCGCGCCTGCCGCGCCCACGGCATCGCCGCCGACGTCCGCGTCGTGCGCACGCATCCGACCGCGTCGCTGCGCCTGCGCGCCGTGCGCGTGGTCGAGGCGATGGCCGCCGGGGCCGGCCCGATGCACCTCGTCGGCCATTCCACGGGCGGCCTCGACGCGCGGCTGGTGACGAGCCCCGGCGTGTCGTTGCCCACCGGGCACGACGTCGAGGCGCTCGCCCGACGGGTGCGCACCGTGATCACCGTCGCCGCGCCGCACTACGGCACCCCGCTCGCATCGCCGCTCACCGGCCTCGTGGGCCGCCGCCTTCTCCAAGTGCTCTCGCTGAGCACGATCTACGTGCTGCGCTTCGGCCGCCTGCCGCTCTCGGCCGTGCTCGCGCTGGGTGCGGCGTTCGCGCGCCTCGACCGCCACCTCGGCGTGAACAGCGCGCTGCTCGACCAGCTCTTCGGCGAGCTGCTCGACGACTTCTCCCCCGGCCGGCGGCGGGCGATCGGCGCGCTGTTCGCCGCGGTGGCCCGCGATCAGGCCCTGCTCCTCCAGGTCACCGCCGAGGGCATGGACGTTTTCAACGCCACGACGCGCGATCGCCCGGGCGTGCGGTACGGGGCCGTGGTGACCCGCGCACGGCGCCCCGGGCTCGGCTCGACGCTCGCCGCCGGCCTCGATCCCTCGGCGCAGGCCACCCACGCCCTTTACCAGGCGCTCTACCGCCTCGCGGCGCGCACGCCGCCGGGACGGGTGCCGCCGCTCGCCCGCGGACAGGCGAGCGCGCTCCGCCGCGCCTACGGCCGCGTGCCCGGGGCGGAGGAGAACGACGGCGTGGTCCCCACCCGATCGCAGGTCTGGGGCGACGTGATCCACGCGGCGCGCGCCGACCACCACGACGTGCTCGGCCACTTCGACGACCCGCAGCACGTGCCCCCGCACTTCGACTGGCTCGCCACGGGCACGGGCTTCGACCGCACCGCGTTCGAGGCGCTGTGGGAGGACGTCGCGCGCTGGATCGCGGGGGTCTAGAACTCCACGTCGGGCTCGCGGCCGAGCAGCCGGCAGTGCAGGTAGGCCTGCGCCGAGTCCTCGACGATCTCCGCGCGGTTGTAGGCCTCGAGCAGGCTCGGACCGGTGGCGGCGAGCCCGTGGTGGGCGAGGAGCACGATCCGGGTCTCGGGCGCCCGGCGGTAGACGTCGACGACGAGGTCGCGGAGCCGCTCCGAGCCCGCGTCGGCGTACGGAACGATCTGGATCTTCCCGAGGTGGACGCGGGCCTGCCCGGTGAGGTGCGGCGGCGTCATGCCGAGAATCCCGAATGCCATCGTGGCGGTCGAGTGCGTGTGCACCACGCCGCCCACGTCCGGGCAGGCGGCGAGGACCCCGGCGTGCCACCGATACTCCTTGGACGGGCGGCCGTCGCCGCCGTGCTGGCGGCCGGCGAGGTCCATCTCGATGACGTTCGACACGGCCGTGTCCCGGAAGGTCACGCCGGTCGCGGTGCAGAGGTAGCGGTCCGTCCCCGGGATGCGCACGCTGATGTTGCCTCCCGAGCCGGAGGTGAGCCACCGCTCGCTCGCGCGATGGCAGATGTCCACCAGGTGCTTCTTGAGATCCTCGACACCCATCAGGCGCCGGTTCTAGGACGCCGGCCCCGGCGCGGGCAAGGGCGCCGCCCGGTGTTTCTCGTGCCGGCCCGGCGGCATATGATGGGCGCCATGGCGAACGACACGCTCACCGTGACGGACAATCGCACCGGCAAGCAGTACACGCTGCCGATCGACCAGGGCACGATCCGCGCGGCCGACCTCGCGCAGATCAAGGCGGGTCCCGGCGATCCCGGGCTGCGCAGCTACGATCCATCGTCGGGGAACACCGCGGCCTGCAAGAGCGCGATCACCTACATCGACGGGGACCGCGGCATCCTGCGCTACCGCGGCTACCCGATCGAGGAGCTGGCGGAGAAGAGCAACTATCTCGAGGTGGCCTACCTCATCGTCAAGGGCGAGCTGCCGACCGCCTCCCACCTCAAGATGTGGCGGCACAACATCCGCATGCACACGCTCGTCCACGAGAGCGTCAAGCGCTTCATCGAGGGCTTCCGTTACGACGCCCATCCGATGGGCATCGTGGTCGGCACCGTCGGCGCCCTCTCGACGTTCTATCCCGACGCGAAGCACGTCGGCGATCTCGAGTCCCGCCGGATGCAGACCCGCCGGATGATCGGGAAGATGCCGACCATCGCCGCCTTCGCCTACCGGCACAGCCGCGGGCTGCCGTACGTCTATCCGGACAACGAGCTTTCGTACGCCGGCAACTTCCTGTCGATGCTGTTCAAGATGACCGAGCTCAAGTACACGCCGAACCCCGTCCTCGAGCGGGCGCTCGACGTGCTCTTCATCCTCCACGCCGACCACGAGCAGAACTGCTCGACCACGGCGGCGCGCGTGATCGGCAGCGCGCTCGCCGATCCCTACGCGGTGACCGCCGGCGCGTGCGCGGCGCTCTCGGGCCCTCGCCACGGCGGCGCCAACGAGGAGGTCATCCGCATGCTGCGCGAGATCGGGTCGGCGAATAAGGTGCCCGAGATCATCAAGCAGGTGAAGGCCGGCGAGCGCCGGCTCATGGGGTTCGGCCACCGCGTGTACAAGAACTTCGACCCGCGCGGGAAGATCATCAAGCAGCTCGCCTACGAGGTGTTCGAGGTGACCGGCAAGAACCCGCTGATCGACATCGCGCTCGAGCTCGAGCGCATCGCGCTCCAGGACGACTACTTCGTGTCGCGCAAGCTCTACCCGAACGTCGACTTCTACTCGGGCATCATCTACGACGCGATGGGCTTCCCGACCGAGATGTTCCCGGTGCTGTTCGCGATCCCACGCACCTCGGGCTGGATGGCGCAGTGGGCCGAGATGCTGCTCGACGAGGAGCAGCGCATCTCGCGCCCGCGGCAGATCTACGTCGGCCACGCGGAGCGCCCCTACGTGCCGGTCGAGCAGCGGCTCGACGGCGGCGCCCTCGAGACCGAGGTGCGCGGCCCGCTCTGAGGGGCACGTCAGCGCCGGGCGCTGGTCACGTCGACGGGCACGTCGCGGGCTTCGCGGAACGCCGCGGCCAGGCGGCGCATGTCGACGGCTCCGCGCGGCCACCGCGGTCCGGGGGCGGTGAGGAGCTGCCGCGGCTGCGTCGGGCCGTAGCCGTAGATGTCCGCGCCGACCTGAACGAAGGTGGCCCCCGCGCGCGTGCCGAGCTTCGCCCGCTGATAGGTGAACTCGACGGGCGTACCGACCGGCACGATCGGGAACAGGCGCTCGATGTCCTCGGGATAGAGCCGCGCGCACCCGTGGCTCACCTCCATGCCGACCCCCCACGGGATGTCGGTGCCGTGGATGGCGTAGCGTGGGATCGTCAGCTCGAGCCGGTACTTGCCGAGCGGGTTGTCGGGCGCGCCGCCGGCGATCGTCGTGCGCGCGTCGCCCCGCTCGCGGATGTGCTCGGCGCGGATCGACTCCGGGATCACCCAGCGCGGGTTCACGGTCTTGCCGCGCACGCGAAACCGCCCGCGTGGCGTGCGGCGGTCCCGCCGTCCGAGGCCGACGGGGTAGGTGCGTACGACGAGCGTGTGCGACCGGCCCGCCGGCCGCTCGTAGTAGAAGAGCCGCATCTCGGGGATGTTGAGCACGATGCCCGTGTACGTGCAGCAGGGCAGCACCCAGGCGGTCGGCAGGACGATGGTCGCGCCGACCGGCGGGACCCACGGGTCGACGCCCGGGTTCGCCGCGACGATCTCGTTGTAGCCGAGGTCGTCGTAGCGGGCGACGTCCATCAGCGTGTCGCCGTCGCGGATGCGGTAGGTGCGCGGCTCACCGATCACCGTGTCGCTCGGCGTGCCGTCGGCGCGCGTCGCGAGCGTATAGACGGGGATCGCCTTCTGCGCGAACAGCGCCTCGGTGTAGTTGCGCGCGGCGAGGTCGCGGTCGGGCGCCGGCTGCGGTCCGCGGCAGGCGGCGAGGCCGACGAGCGCCAGGCCGAGCCCGGCGCGCAGCGCGGCGGGCATCTTCACGACTCGCTCAAACCAGGCGCGGCGTCTTCGCGCAAGCCCCGCGCCCTGGCCTCGACGGTTCGGGCGGGGTACGGATGGCCCGATGAGCGAGCTGAGCGGCTACGACACGGCCATGGGAATCCGGCTGGTCTCGGCCACCCGCGACGAGGTGGTCGCGGAGTACGACGTGGGCCCGCAGCACCGGCAGCCCTACGGCATCGTCCACGGCGGCGTGCACTGCGGCGCGATCGAGACGGTGTGCTCGATGGGGGCCGGGCTCGACGCGATGGCGCGCGGCCAGGCCGTGGTCGGCGTCGAGAACCACACGAGCTTCGTGCGCGCGGTGCGCGCCGGCCGCATCCGGATCACGGCGCGGCCGATCACCCGCGGGCGGCGCGCCCAGCTCTGGGAGGCCACCGCGCGCGACGAGGGGGGCCGCATCGTCTCGACGGGCCGCGTCCGCCTGCTCTGTCTCGACCCGGGCAGCGAGCTTGCCGGCGAGCCCGTGGCGACGAAGCTCTCCTAGCGTTCCCCGGCGGCCGCGAGCGCTCCGTCGCTCAGCCGGTACGTCGTCCACTCGCCGAGGGGCACCGCGCCGAGCTTCTCGTAGAAGCGGATCGCCGGGACGTTCCAGTCGAGCACGGCCCACTCGAGCCGCGCGTAGCCGCGGGCGCAGGCGATCCGCGCGACGTGTCGGAGCAGCGCCGAGCCGATGCCCCGGCGGCGGCACGGCTCCTCGACGAACAGGTCCTCGAGCCAGACGCCCTCGCGGCCGCGCCACGTGGAGTAGCTCGGGAAGAAGATCGCGAAGCCCACGGCCCGCCCGTCCACCTCCGCGAGGAGGCACTCGAAGGGGGGACGGGCGCGCGCGAGCTGCGCGCGCAGCGCCGCGGGCGTGGCCTCGACGGCGTCGGGCTCGTGCTCGTAGGCGGCGAGCCCGACGACCAGCCGGTGGATGGCCTCGGCGTCGGCGGGTCCCCCCTGCCGGATGGTCACGCCCTCCATACGCGCCGTCCTCCTACGCCCGTGCTGGCACCCGCTCAAGCCCGGACCCGCGGCTTGACATGGTGCGCCATTTTCGGCGAGGACGGCACGATGTCCGAGGGCGCGGTGAACCACTTCAAGGCGGATCTGCGGGCCATCCGCTTCACCCTCTGGGAGCACCTCAAAGTGCAGCAGCTCTTCGCGCACGAGCGCTTCGCCCAGCTCTCGCGTGAAGACTGCGACGCGTCGATCGAGCAGTGCCAGCGGTTCGTCACCGAGGTGACCGGACCGCTCAACGGGGCCGCCGACCGGCTGGGCTGCCGCTTCGAGCGCGGCCGGACGACCACGCCCCCGGGATTCCGCGAGGCGTGGAAGCAGCTCTGCGACCTCGGCTTCCTCGGCTTCTCGATGCCGGTGGAGGCGGGCGGCTTCGGCGGGCCGCGGGCGATCGACGTGGTTCTCCAGGAGCTGCAGAGCGGGGCCAACACCGCGTTCAACATGTATGCCGGGCTCACCCACGGCGCCGCCGACCTGCTGCAGAGCTTCGCGCTGCCCGAGGACAAGCGGCGCTTCCTGCCGCCGATGCTCGCGGGGCGCTTCGCGGGCACGATGTGCCTGTCGGAGCCGCACGCCGGCTCCGACGTCGGCGCCACCAAGACCCGGGCCCGGCGGCTCGAGGGCAACGTCTACGCGATCTCGGGCACGAAGTGCTGGATCTCGGCCGGGGACCACGACCTCACGGAGAACATCGTCCACCTGGTGCTGGCGCGCATCGAGGGGGCGCCCCCGGGCACCAAGGGCCTCTCGCTGTTCATCGTGCCGAAGATCTGGGTGAACGAGGACGGGAGCCTCGGCGAGCCGAACGACGTCGTCACGGGCTCGATCGAGCACAAGCTCGGCATCCGGGCCTCGGCGACCGCGGTGCTCAACTTCGGCGAGAACGGCCGCTGCCGCGGCATCCTGGTGGGCGGCCAGCCCAACATGGGGATGCGGCAGATGTTCCGCATGATGAACTCCGCCCGCATCGCGGTGGGCGTGCAGGGGCTCGCGGTGGCGTCGACCGCGTACCTGAATGCCCTCGCCTACGCCCGCCAGCGGCTCCAGGGATCGTCGGCGAAGCACTTCCGCGACCCCAACGCGCCGCGCGTGCCGATCATCGAGCACGCCGACGTGCGCCGTATGCTGCTCGAGATGAAGGCGAAGGTCGAGGGCATGCGGACGCTGCTGGTGAAGCTCGCGCTGCACGCGGACCTCGTCGAGGCCGATCCGGGCAGCGCCACCTTCCACCAGGGGCAGGTGGACCTCCTCACGCCGGTGGTCAAGGCGTACTGCGCGGACCAGGCCTTCCGCGTCGCCGAGCTCGCCATCCAGACCTACGGCGGCGCGGGCTACGTCGAGGACAACCCCGTCGAGCAGTACTGCCGCGACGCGAAGATCTTCTCGATCTACGAGGGGACGAACCACATCCAGGCCCTCGACCTGGTCGCGCGCAAGCTGCCGGCCGGCGGCGGGGAGACGTTCGCGGCATTCGTGCGCGAGATCACGGATTTCGTCGCCACCCACGGCCAGCGCACGGGGCTCGCCGCGGAGGTGCGCGCCCTCGGGGAGGCCGCCGCGGCCCTACAGAGCGCGGCCAGCAAGCTGGTCGAGTTCTTCATGGGCAGCAAGATCGACCACGTGACGCTGGTGGCCAACCCGTTCCTCGAGATCATGGCCGAGGTCGCCATCGCGCACCTCCTGCTCGACGCGGCCATCGTCGCGGAGGGCCGGCGCGCCGAGCAGGACGAGCAGAGCGACGAGGAGTTCGCCTTCTACTCCGGCAAGGTCATGGCGGCGCGGCACTTCGTGCACTTCATCCTGCCCGGCGTGCACGCCAAGGTGGCGGCGATCCTCGGCGGCGACCGCAGCGCGCTCGACGTCCCGGACCACGGCTTCTCGACGGCACACTAGGCTACAAAACCGCGCCCGTTTTCGGGTATCCTCCCGCCCATGCCAGCGCGCCCGCCCCAGGCCATCGTGGCGATCGTCGGCGGCGCCACCGCCGGCGCCGAGGCCGCCAGCATGCTTGCCGAGCGCGGGGTCACGTGCGTCGTGTTCGAGCAGAACGCCCGCCCCTACGGCAAGATCGAGGACGGGCTCCCGCGCTGGCACGTGAAGCTCCGCCGCAAGGAGTTCGACGTCATCAACGAGCGGCTCGGGCGCCCGGGCGTGCACTTCGTGCCGTGCACCAAGATCGGCCGCGACCTCGACTTCCACGACCTCGCCACGGGCTGGGGCTTCACCGCCGTGCTGCTCGCCCACGGCGCCTGGCGCGACCGCCCGCTCCCGATCGAGGGGGCCGAGGAGTTCGTCGGCCGCGGCCTCGTGTACCAGAACGCGTTCATCTATTGGTTCAACCACTACACGGAGCGCGGGTACGCCGGGCCCACGTACCGCGCCGAGGACGGGGCCGTCGTCGTGGGCGGCGGGCTCGCGTCGATCGACGTGGTCAAGGTGCTGCAGATCGAGACGGTGCGCGCGGCCCTCGCGCGCCGCGGCATCGCCGAGGACGTTTTCCACCTCGAGCACGAGGGCGTCCCCCAGGCGCTCGCGGGCCACGGGCTCTCGTGGGAGACGCTCGGGCTGCGGGGCGCGACGCTCTACTACCGGCGCCGGATCGAGGACATGCCGCTCGCCGAGCCGCCCGAGGGCGCCGATCCGGCGCGGCTCCAGAAGTTCGAGGCCACGCGCCGGCGCATCCTCGAGAAAGCGATGCAGAAGTACTGCTTCGGGGTGCGCCCGCTGCGCGCGCCGGTCGGCCTGCTCGTGGAGAGCGCCCGGCTGGTCGGGCTGCGCTTCCAGCCGACGAGGGTCGAGGAAGGCCGTGCCGTCCTCCTGCCGGGCCCCGGCGAGGAGGTGCGCACGCCGCTGGTCGTGAGCTCGATCGGCAGCATCCCCGAGCCGATGCCCGGGATCCCGGAGCGCGAGGGGCTCTACGACTACGCCGACCCCGACCTCGGCCGGATCGCCGGCTACCAGAACGTGTTCAGCGCCGGCAACGTCGTCACCGGCAAGGGGAACATCGTCGCCTCGCGGCGGCACAGCGTGCGCGTGACGAGCCACGTCATCGAGACCTTCCTCGGCCTCGGGGCCGCCGATCATGCCGGCGAGGAAGCGCTGATCGAGCTCGGGACGGCCGACGCGCGCGCCCGCACGGCCTCGGTGGCCGAGTGGGTGGCGCAGCGCCCGCCGCTCACGTCCGCCGCCGCGGAGGCTCTCCTCGAACGCGTCCGGGCACGCCAGCGGGCGGTCGGCTACGAGGGCACCTACGCCGACTGGATCGCGCGCGTGACGCCCCCCGATCTCGCCTGAGGGCGTGCGATGCGCTGGGCGTCGTCCCTCGCCGTCGACCGGGCGCTCGAGGCGGCCGTCGCCGCGGCGGGCGCGGAGGTGCGCGCGCAGCTCGGCGGCGCCCCTGCCGACGTCCTGCTCGCCTTCGTCTCGGCGCACCACGCGCCAGGTCTCGACCGCGTCCCCGCGCTGCTCGCCGCGCACTGCCCGGCCGTCACGGTTCTCGGCTGCGCGGCGGCCGGCGTGATCGGCGCGGCGCGCGAGGTGGAGGACCGGCCGGCCGTCGCGCTCGTCGCCGCGGTCCTGCCCGGCGTCTCGGTCCGTGCCTTCCACCTCGACCCCGAGGCGCCGTCGGTGCCGCCGGTTCCCGCCGCGGGCGATGCATCGCCGCACTTCGTGCTCCTGCCCGACCCCTTCACCTTCGACGCCGAGCGCTTCGTGCGCGCCCTCGACGTCGCCTTCCCCGGCTCGCGCACCATCGGCGGCCTCGCCAGCGGCGGCCGTCATCCCGGCGCGAGCGCGCTGTTCCTCGGGCGGAACCTCCACCGCGGGGGCTGCGTCGGGCTCGCCCTCGCCGGCGACGTCGCGATGGACACGGTCGTCGCCCAGGGCTGCCGGCCGATCGGCGAGCCCGCCTTCGTCACCCGTTGCGAGCGCAACCTCCTCTACGAGCTCGACGGCCGCCGGGCCTCCGACGTCCTGCGCGAGCTGTTCGACGCCGCCGCGCCGCACGACCGACCCCTGTTCCGCGACTCCCTGTTCCTCGGGATCGTCATGGACGACCGGCAGCAGACCTACCGGACCGGGGACTTCCTCATCCGCAACCTGCTCGGCCTCGACCCGCGCAGCGGGGCGCTGGCAGTCGCCGCCGCGCTGCGCCCGGGCATGATCGTCCAGCTCCACCTGCGAGACGCCGCCGCCTCCGCCGACGACCTGCGGGCGCTGCTCGCCGCGCACCGCGCGCGCGCCCCCGAGCCGCCGCGCGGCGTGCTCCTCTTCTCCTGCCTCGGGCGCGGCGCGCGCCTGTACGGCACCCCCGACCACGACACGGGGCTGCTGCGCGCCGCCCTCGGCGACGTGCCGGTCGGCGGGTTCTTCTGCAACGGCGAGATCGGCCCGGTGCGCGGCACGACGTTCCTGCACGGCTACACGAGCGCCTGCGGGCTCTTCCGCCCGCGGGGCCCGGCTCCCGTTTGAGACTCGGCCGACGCTCTGCGACGCTGCGGGGATGCGCGTCGGCGCCACGCTCCCAACCCTGCTGCTCACCGCCGCCCTGGCGGCGGCCCAGCTCCCGCCCGCAACGACCGTCGTGAGCTTCGTCGGCTTCGGGGCGCCGCTCGACGGCATCCTCGAGGAGGCCGCGGGCGGAAACGAGACCGACTTCGCGATCTGGGCGCACGGCCAGCGCACCTTCACCGAGGTCGACAGCCTCCCCCAGCTCGGCCCCCTCTTCAACAGCCGCTCGTGCGGCGCCTGCCACTTCCAGCCGGCGCTCGGGGGCTCGGGGCAGTACATCAACGAGGTGCGGGTGCGCCACGATACGGCAGGGGGGCCGCTGCACATCTTCGCCGCCGACAACCTGCTGCGGGCGCGCCCCCAGTCGCAGGCGGGGACGACGATCTTCCCCGCGGGCCTCGAGGCGACGCCGCTCGGCTGCCAGATCACCGACCCGCGCTGCCGCTGGTCGCCGTGCCAGCGCGAGGAGGCGCGGCGGACCACGTTCCGCGTCGGGCTGCCGCTCTGCGATCCGACGAGCACGCGCTTCTTGCGCGGCGCCAACTGCACGGCCGAGCGCCAGGCGACCCCGCTCTTCGGCCTGGGGCTCGTCGAGGCGGTCGGCGACGGGACCTTGGTGGCCCTCGCCGCGAGCCAGCCGGCAGCCATCCGCGGCACCGTCAAGTGGGTCACGGAGCTCGGCCGCGCCCGCGTCGCACGCTTCGGCTGGAAGGACGACCACGCCACGCTGCGCGCGTTCGCCGGCGACGCCTACCTCAACGAGGTCGGGATCACGAACCCCGACTTCCCGACCGACCGCAGCGCCTGCGCGCTCGGCAAGCGGCGCTTCGGCGTGCTCCTCGACGCCCGCGACGATCCCGAGGACGCCACCGACGCCGACGGCCGTGCGGACGTCGACCGTTTCACGGACTTCATGCGCGGTCTCGCGCCCCCACCCGCGCTTGGGCAAACCGCCTCCGCCGAGGCCGGCCACGCGCTCTTCACCGCGCTCGGCTGCGGCGGGTGCCACGTCGAGAGCCTCACGACGGATCCCGCTCCCGCGTCGTTCATCCCGCCATCGACCGGCGGCGTCCCGGTGAGCGCGAGCCTCGCGGCGCTGCTCGCCGGTCAGACCTTTCACCCCTACTCGGACTTCCTCCTCCACGACGTGGGCGCGCTCGGCGACGGCATCACCTCGGGCGCGGCAGGCCCGCGCCTGATGCGGACGGCGCCGCTCTGGGGCGTGCGCGGCAAGTCGCGCTTCCTGCACGACGGCCGCGCGCCGGACCTCGCCACGGCGGTCACGCTGCACGACGGCCAAGCGCAGGCGGCGGCGACCGCGTTCCGCGCGCTCTCCGCCGCCCAGCAGCAGTCGCTGGTCGACTTCCTGAACAGCCTCTAGAGACCGCGCGCTACTCGACGAACGCGCCGCTCGGCGAGCCGCAGTAGGCGATGCCGAGCCGCTGGTCGTAAGCCTGCTCCACCGCGTTGAACACCGCCGTCTGCTGGGCCTGGCCGAGGCAGGGCGGGCACGCGTGGAGCAGCGCGTTCGACGCGGCGAAGCGCGCGGCACACGAGCCGAGCGGGTCGGTCTCCTCGCACGCGGTCTCGTTGATGATCTGGCTCGGGTCACGCTGGAACTCCGAGTCGACCCAGTGGCGATGACACTGGAGGCCGATGCACTTGATGAGCTTCTCGACGTTGCGGTTGAACTTGAGCTCGCACACGCGGTGCTCGGTCAGCGTCGGAATGGTCGCGCCGTTGCCGTCGTCGGCGTCGAAGGGGATGCCCGTCGGATCGCAGAAGATCATGGGCGTGAGACTCTCGGCGACCGACTCGAACGCGGGGAAGATGTTCGACGCGTTCTGCGTGAGGCACAGCGGGCAGTTGTCGGGGTTGAGGAGGCTGACGGCGTGCGAGAACTTCGATCGGCACGACGGCACGGCCGTGTCCTCGCAGGCCTCCTCGTCGAACGGCCGGTTGCGGACGGCGGCCGCCACCTTCTTCTCGTGGCACTTGAGGATGCAGTCGCTCGCGAGGATCGTCTGCTTGTTGACGAAGCGCTCGCACTTGAGCTCGAGGGGGCCGCTCGGCAGGCAGCCGGTGTCCTCCCCCGTCGGGTCGAGGGGCGTGCACGCGGCACGCACCTGAGCGGTGGCGATCGCGGCGAGCAACAGAGCGACGGTCAGCCTTCCGGTCATTCCGGTCATGGACCCCTCCCTCACGAGACGTGCAGCAGAGCTGCGGACGTGCCGGGCGGATGCAAGGATGGTGCCCGCTTCAGGGCCGGTTCGCCCGCCCTTGCGGCACGCGCCTCTGCACGATCTGGCAGGTCAGTGCGATGCTCGCCTACCTCCGGACGGGCCGCGCGTAGGGCACGATCGCCTTAGCCGTTGACAACCGACCGGTCGGTCGGCTACGTCCGCGGGTCGTGGCGGCCGAGCCGGCGAGCTTGAGACAGCCCTCGCGGGACAAGATTCTCGACGCCGCGGAGCCGCTGTTCGCGCGCCAGGGCTTCTCCGGGACGGGCCTCGCGGAGGTCGCGGAGCGCGTCGGGCTCTCCAAGTCGTCGCTCTTCCACCACTTCCACAGCAAGGCGCAGCTCTACGCCGCGGTGATGGCGCGCATCCTCGAGCACATCCAGGCTCCCGTGCTGGCGGCACTCGGCGCCGCGGGCGAGCCGCTCGCGCGCCTCGAGCGCGCGATCGACGCGCTCGTCGACGTGCTCGCCGCCAACCCGACCTACCCGCGGCTGCTCCTGCGCTCGCTCTTCGAGGACGACGAGCTCGCCGGCGACCTGCCCGAGGAGCAGGAAGCGAACGCCGTCATCCGGCGCATCGTGGAGGCGCTGGGGCGCGTGCTCCACGAGGGGGTGGCGGCCGGCGTGCTGCGGGCGGCGAGCGTGCCGCACACGGTGCAGACGCTGATCGGCGCCACCGTCTACCACTTCGCGTCGGGCGAGTTCGGCGACGAGCTGCTCGGGCGGCCGCTCTTCGCGGCCGCCGAGGTCCGGCGCCGCAAGGACGAGGTGAAGGCGCTCCTGCGCCACGGGCTCAAGCGCCCACGGAGGACCGACTGATGGACAAGATTCTTTCGGATCACCGCCGCCGGCTCGGCGACTTCGAGCTAGTGGAGTTCGTCGACGAGCAGGAGATCGCGGCGCTACGGGCGAAGACCGACGTCGACGTGCCGCTCGAGCTGCACTGGACGTGGGAGTACGGCAGCGAGGTCGAAGAGCTGCGCGCGCTCTACGAGCGCGGCAAGAAGGGGCAGTGGAACGCCGAGGAGGACCTCGATTGGTCGACCCCGCTGCCGCGCGACGAATGGTTCATGCCGCAGATCGGCGCGTCGGTGCTCTCGAGCGTGCTCACCGAGATGGGCGCCGACGAGCGGACCTGCCGGGAGGCGGCCTGGGACGAGTTCGCGCACCTCGTCTCGCAGCTCCTCCACGGCGAGCAGGCCGCCCTCCAGCTCTGCGGCCAGCTCGTCAACTGCTGCCCGACCATGGACCAGAAGTGGTACGCCGGCTCGCAGGTGATCGACGAGGTCCGTCACGTCGAGGCGTTCTCGAAGCTCCTCGCGCGCAAGATGGGCGTAATCCACCCGATCGACCCGACGCTCAAGGTGCTCCTCGACAAGCTCCTCGAGGCCCCCACCTGGAAGCTCAAGGTCCTCGGCATGCAGACGCTCTTCGAGGGCATGGCGGTCGGCATCATGGATCTGATCCAGCGCAGCAACACGAACCCGCTGATCAGAGACATCATCCACCGGGTGCACCAGGACGAGGCGCGCCACGCGGCCTTCGGCATCCTCTCGATGCGCCGGCTGGTGAGGGAGTCGACGCCCGAGGAACGCTGCGAGATGGAGGACTTCGCGTTCAACGTCCTCGAGACGCTCAACGCCAACCAGCAGCTCGACATGCTCCAGCGCTTCGGCCCGAAGTACGGGCTCGCGCCCGATGCGGTCGTGCAGTCGATGCAGGCGATGGACCAGTGGGCGCTCATCAACAGCGAGGCGTTCATGCACACGGTGATGCCGAACCTGATGCGGCTCGGCCTGGTCACCGAGCGCACCGAGGCGCAGTACCGCGCCCGCGGGCTCCTCGTCGGCGAGCACGTCGCGCCGCGCGGTGAGCTGCCCCTCGCCTAGTCGAAGAGGCGCAGCCCCCGCGCGCGCGTGCGCGCGAGGCGCGCGAGGAACGCCGCGCGCGGGATGGTGCGCGCGCCCAGGCGCTCGAGGTGCGGCGTGAGCACCTGCACGTCCATCCAGTCGAGGCCGCGCGCCTGCAGGTGCTCGACCAGGTGGACCAGCGCCAGCTTCGAGGCGTCGGCCTCGCGGTGGAACATGCTCTCCGCCGAAAACGCCCCGTCGATCGCCACGCCGTAGATGCCGCCCGCCAGCCGCGAGCCGTGCCAGGCCTCGACGCTGTGGGCGACGCCGCGGCGATGGAGGCGCACGTACGCCGCGATCACCTCCGGGGTGATCCACGTCCCCTGCTGCCCCGGCCGCGGCACGGTCGCGCACGCGCCGATCACGGCGGCGAAGGCGGCGTCCACCGTGAAGCGCAGCGTCGAGCGGCGGCGGGCGCGCGCGAGCGTGCGCCCGAGGTGCAGCCGGTCGAACTCGACGATCGCGCGCTCGGCCGGCGAGAACCACAGCATGGGCATTCCCTCGGCGGGCCAGGGGAAGATGCCGCGGCGGTAGGCGGCCAGCAGGACCTCCGGGCGCAGCTCGCCGCCGACCGCCACGAGGTCGGTCTCCGGATCGACCATCAGCGCAGCGCGAGCCCGACGAGCGCGCCGAGCTCGTCGAGGGCGGCGTCGGGATCGGTGACCTTGATCGTCGCCATGCCGAGGAGGCGCGCGGGCTTGAGGTTCGCGCCGATGTCGTCGAGGAAGACGGCGGCCTCGGGCGCGATGCCGAGCTGCGTGCAGGCGAGGCGGTAGATGCGCGGGTCGGGCTTGCGCAGCCCGACGGCGCGCGATTCGACGAACACGTCGAACCGCGCCCGGAGCGCCGCGGTAGTGTCGTCCTCGGTGATCCAGTTGTTGGTGATCGCGCCGGTGCCGAGCCCGGCCGCCCGCAGCCGCGCGATCGCCGCGAGCATGGCCGGCCGCGGCGTGGCGGCGGCGGCCACCCGCTCCATGAGGGCGCGCGCCGAGAGCCGTACCGCGCGGGCTGCGCAGTCCGTCTCGAAGGCCGGGTAGAACGCCTCGAGCCGCAGCTCGCCACGCTCGAGCCGCGCCCACGCCCCCTGCGGACCGCTCTCGACCACGACGCGGTTGACCGCGCCGGGCGCGATGCCGCGCTCGCGCTCGTACGCGGCGATGGCGTGCAGCGGCGAGCCCAACACGACCCCGCCCAGATCGAACAGCACGGCGCGATGGCGCATCGGCTCAGGGCAGGAGCAGGATCTTGCCGGCCGTCGCCCGCCCCTCGAGGGCGCGATGGGCGGCGGGAGCCTCGGCGAGCCGGTGGCGCGCCCCGACGCGCACGCGCAGCCGCCCGGCGCGGACCGCGCCGAGGACCGCGCCCGCGCGCTCCTCGAGCTCGCGCCGGTCGGCGATGTAGTGAGCAAGCGAGGGACGGGTGAGGAACAGCGAGCCCAGCTCGCCGAGGTGCCGCAGCTCGAACGGCGGCACCGGTCCGCTCGACTGCCCGTAGGATACGAGCAGCCCGCGCGGCCGCAGCGCGCGGAGGCTGCCCTCGAACGTGCTCTGCCCGACGGCGTCGTAGACCACGTCGACGCCGCGCCCGCCGCCGAAGGCGCGCGCGGCGGCCACGAAGTCGGCCGTGGTGTAGCGCACGACCTCGTCCGCCCCGGCCGCGCGCACGAGCGCCTCCTTCTCCACCGTCGAGCAGGTCCCCAGGACGCGGGCGCCGGCCGTCTTGAGCATCTGCACGAGCAGCAGCCCGACGCCGCCCGCGGCGGCGTGGACGAGCGCCGTGTCGCCCGCCCGCGTTTCACGCGTGCCGTGGACGAGGTAGTGCGCGGTCATGCCCTGGAGCATCACGGCGGCGGCGTCCTCGGCGGATACGCCCGCGGGCACCGCGACCAGCGCCGCCACGGGAGCGACCACGACGTCCGCGTAAGAGCCGGGAACCTGGGCCCACGCCACGCGATCGCCCGGCTTGAGGCCGCTCACGCCCGGCCCCACGCGCTCGACGACGCCTGCACCCTCGAGGCCGGCCACGAACGGCAGCGGGCGCGGATAAAGCCCCGTGCGGTGATAGACGTCGATGAAGTTGACGCCCGCCGCCTCGACGCGCACGCGCGCCTCGCCCGCGCCCGGCTCGCCCGGGTCGCGCACCTCGAGATGCAGCGCCTCGGGGCCGCCGGGTGTATGGACGACGATCGCCTGCCCCATGCCCGCGCTCTATACCCGCCGCTCGGCTTTTGCTATCCGGGGGACATGGCGGACGACGCGGCGACGGAGCTCGAGCGCCTGCGCGCGGAGAACGAGCGCCTCAAGCGAGCGGCGAGCCACGGTGTCACCTTCAAGGTGAGCGAGAAGGGCGCGGTGTCGGTCTACGGGCTCGGGCGCTTCCCGGTGACGCTCTACCAGGAGCAGTGGACGAAGCTCCTCGGCATGGCCGACGAGCTGCGCGCGTTCATCACCGAGAACGCGAGTCGCCTGAAAGTGAAGGGCGGCTAGGCCGCCGCCGGCCACGCGCGGGCGACGATGCGCCGGCAGTCGGTGCCGGGCGGCAACGTGCCGAAGGCGAGGCCGTGCCCGCCGCCGAGGCGCGAGCCGCAGAACGCGTCCGCCACCGCCGGCTCGGCGTGGCGCACGAGCAGCGCCGCCTGCAGCGCGAGCGCCATGCGCTCGACCAGCCCCCGGGCGCGCGCCTCGAGGTCGGTGGGGTCGGCCAGCTCGCGCCGGAGCTGCGCGACGTGCGCGTCGAGGCGGCGGTCCGCGCCGGCGGCGAGCCCGAGCTCGGCGAAGAACGCCTCGACGGGCTCCGGGCCGTGGGCCATCGCGCGCAGCACGTCGAGGCAGATCACGTTGCCCGAGCCCTCCCAGACGCCGTTGAGCGGCGCCTCGCGGTAGAGCCGCGGCATGCCCGACTCCTCGACGTAGCCGTTGCCGCCGAGGCACTCGAGCGCCTCGGCGACCAGCGTGGGGGCGCGCTTGCAGACCCAGTACTTCCCGACGGCGGTCGCGAGCCGCGCGAGGTGCCGCTCGCCCGGATCGTCGTAGGCGCGCGCGAGGCGGAGCATGGCAGCGGTCGCGGCCTCGGACTCGAGCGCCAGGTCGGCGAGCACGTTCAGCATGAGCGGCTGCTCGACGAGCCGCCGCCCGAACGCCACGCGATGGGTCGCGTGATGGATGGCCTGCACGACCGCCTGGCGCATGGTGGCGGCGGCGCCGATCGTGCAGTCGAGCCGCGTGTGGTTCACCATCTCGATGATCGTCGGGACGCCGCGGCCCTCCTCGCCGATCATCCGCCCCCACGCGCCGTCCAGCTCGATCTCGCCCGAGGCGTTGGAGCGGTTGCCGAGCTTGTCCTTCAGCCGCTGGAGGTGGAAGGCGTTGCGCGTGCCGTCGGGCCGCCAGCGCGGTACGAGGAAGCAGGTGAGCCCGCGCTCCGCCTGCGCCAGCACCAGGAACGCGTCGCACATCGGCGCCGAGCAGAACCACTTGTGGCCGGTGAGCTCGTACTCGCCCCCCGGCCCGCCCCGCCCGAGCGCGCGCGCGCGGGTGGTGTTCGCGCGCACGTCGGAGCCGCCCTGCTTCTCGGTCATCGCCATGCCGCAGAGGGCGCCGGCCTTCTCGGCCGCCGGCGCGACGCGCGGATCGTAGGCAGTGGACGTGAGCCGCGGCTCCCACTCGGCGGCCACGTCGGGCTGGACCCGCAGCGCGGGCACTCCTGCGTACGTCATCGAGATCGGGCACCCGTGCCCCGCCTCGGCCTGCGAGAGGAGGAAGAAGAGCGCCGCGCGCGCGACGTGCGCTCCCGGCCCCGGCTTGCGCCACGGCAGCGCGTGCAGCTCGTGCTCGACGGCGAGCCGCATGAGCGCATGCCACGCCGGGTGGTACTCCACCTCGTCGATGCGGTGCCCGAAGCGATCGTGCGTGCGCAGCACGGGCGGGTAGGCGTTCGCCTGCACACCCCAGGCGAACGGCTCGCCGCCGACGGTGGCGCCGAAGGCGCGCGCCCGCGCCTCCGCCCAGTCCGCCCCCTCGCGAACCAGGCCCTCGGCGAGCCCGCGATCAGTCGTGAACAGATCGTAGTCCGCCAGCGGGGGCGGCTGGTTGGTGACCTCGTGCGTCACGTGCATGGCCGAGAGGCTACTGAGCGACGCGGCCCCTGTCGACTCCCCAGTCGGCCCCCGTAACCGACAGGCCCGCGGGCGTGTTCAAGCGCCGGAGGCCAGCAGATGAGGATCATACTGATCGGGTTGCTGTCGGCCGCGCTTCTGGGCCTCGCGTCCAGTCCGGCCCGGGCCTGGCTCCCGGGCGCGTTCCCCCTCCCCGGCGCCGTCGTGGTCGCGCCCGCCCCGGCACCCTGGTATCCGTACGGCTACGGCTACGCCCCCTACTCCTACCCGTCCGTGTACTCCCCGGGCTGGGTCAATGGCTATGGATTCGAGAGCCACGTGCCGGGCGAGTGGGCGACGAGCGCCTACTGGGATAGCACGGGGCCGCACGTGCACGCCTACACGCTCCACTAGGGCGACCGTCTTGGCGGCGGCGCTCCTGCTCGCGACCGTCGCCGCGGCGTACGGCCAGGGGCCGCCCGACCGCACCGACGGCGTCGCCCTCGACGTGGGAACGGTGTTGACGGTCGCGCTCCGCGATCCGGTGGTGGCGCGTGCCGGCAGCGAGCTGCTGGTGGTGCGCGTGGCCGCCGCCGAGGCCGGCAACCTGACGCTCGCCTACACCCGCTACGCGCCCGGGGCTGCGAGCGGAGTGCGCACGGTGGCGGCTGCGGATCGCGCGGCGAGCCACCGGCTGAGCGCGTTCTGGGCCGACGGCGAGGCGGGGGCCACGCCCGGGTGGACCGCGGTGGTCGTCTCCACCGACGTGCTGCGCGCGCTGCGCGCCGGTGAGCGGACGCCGTTCGCAATCGACGGTCCCCGGCCCGTCCAGTGGGTCGAGCGGGCCGGCGACGAGGCCCTCCCGGTGCTCGTGAACGACGAGGACGCGGTTCTGCGCACGCTCGTCGCCCAGGGGAACAACGGCTTTCGCTGGTGGATCCTCGACCGCGACGCGGCGCCGCTCGTGCTGCGCACCGACAACGGCTGGGTGGCGACCGTCACCTCCATCGCGGAGCCCGCCGTGGTGAGTCGGCGCGTGGCCGACGGGCTGCGGGCGCGCGGCGAGGTCACCACCCACGGCGTGCTGTTCGCGCCGGGCTCGGCGGAGCTGCGCGAGGAGTCGCGGCCCGTGCTCGACGCGGTGGGCCGGTGGGCGCGGAAAGATGCCCGGGCGCACTTCGCGGTCGAGGACTACGGCGCCGCCGATGCGGCGCTATCGCTCGCGCGCGCGGAGCGGGTGAAGCGCTACCTCGTGGAGAGCGCCGGCGTCGATACCCTGCGCATCGTCACCGCGGGGCGGGACGGTGCGAGCCCGGTGGCCCCCGGGACGGGCCCGGAAGCCGCAGCGCGCAACCGGCGCATGGTCTTCCGTCGCATCGCGAGGCCCTAGAGGGCGATGCGCGCTCGCCTCCGACGCCTGGCGGCGGGCGCCGCCGCGCTCGCGCTCGCCGCCGCGACCGTGCTCCTCTGGCGCCTCGACGCCCGCGTCCGCGCCTACCTGGCCGGCCCACCCACCGGCGCGATCCGGATCTACGCGGCGCCGGCGGTCCTCCGCCCGGGCGGGCGGGTTCCCGGCGGCTCGCTGGTGCGCGCACTCGTGCGCCTCGGCTATCGCCCGGCGACCGGCGCCACGGTCGCGCCCGGCGAGTTCCGCGTCGCGTCGGGGACGGTCGAGCTCGCCCAGCGCCCTTCTCCCGTCCCGTGGGCGGCGGCGCCGCATCACGTGCGCATCAAGGTGCACGGCGACGAGGTGACGGCGGTCCTCGGGGCCGACGGCACCGCGCTGCCGCGCCTCGAGCTCGAGCCCGAGACGCTCGCCGTGCTCGGCCGCGCCGGGGCGGCCCTCGCGGCCGATGCCGCCGCGCCGCCCGCCTGCCGCGCAGCGGTGCTCGCCGCCGAAGACCGCCACTTCTTCCGCCACCCCGGCATCGACCCCGCGGCGATCGGGCGCGCGTTGCTCGTCGACCTGCGCGCGGGCGCGCGCCTGCAGGGGGGCAGCACGCTCACACAGCAGCTCGTGAAGAACGCGTTCCTGTCGCCCCGGCGCACGGTCGGCCGCAAGGTCCGCGAGGCGCTGCTCGCGCTCCTGCTCGAGGCGCACGCGAGCAAGGAGGATATCCTCCGCCGCTACCTCGCGTCGGTCTACCTCGGTGTCGACGCGGGCGTGCCCGTGCACGGGTTCGCGCAGGCGGCGGAGGTCTACTTCGGCGCGCCGCTGCCCGACCTCGACACGGCCCAGTGCGCGCTTCTCGCCGGCATGATCCGCTCGCCGAACGCGCTCGATCCGCGCACGCATGCGCGCGCCGCCCTCGGCCGCCGCAATCACGTGCTCCGCCGCATGGCGCTCGACGGCGTCCTCGACCCGGCCGTCGCGCGGGCGGCGGCGGCCGAGCCGCTGCGCATCGCCCCGCCGCGCTCGCGGCCCGTGGGCGCCCTCTACGTCGCCGACGAGGTGCGCCGCGCGCTGCGCCACCTGCTGCCGGCCGACGCGGCGGACACCCCGGGACTCACGGTGTTCACGTCGGTCGACGCCGACGCGCAGCGCGCCGCCGAGCGCGCCGTCCGTCAAGGGGTCGACGCCCTCGAACGCCGCCGAGCGCGGCGGCGCGGGCAGCCACGGCTCGAGGCGGCCCTGGTGGCGCTCGACCCGACGACCGGCAGGATCCGCGCGCTGGTCGGCGGACGCGACTACCGCTCGAGCCCGCTCGACCGTGCCGTGCGCGCGCGCCGGCAGCCAGGCTCGGCCTTCAAGCCGTTCGTCTACCTGGCGGCCCTCGATCCGAGCCGCCGCGGGGCCGCGCCCGAGCGCACGCTGGTCTCGCCGCTCGACGACGAGCCGCTCGCGCTGCGCACGGGCGCCGGGCCCTGGCGTCCGGTGAACTACGATGGCCGCTTCCACGGCACGGTGCCGCTCGAGGACGCCTTCGCCGAGTCCCTCAACGTGGCAACCGTGCGCCTCGCGCTCGACGTCGGCCTCGACGCCGTCGTGCGGACGGCTGCGGACCTCGGCGTCCCGGGGCCCCTCCCCAGGGTGCCGGCGCTCGCCCTCGGCGTCGCCGGCACCTCGCTGCTCGATCTCACCGCCGCCTACGCCGTGCTCGCCGGCGGCGGGCTGCGCCGGCCGCCGACGCTCGTGATCGCGGTCACCGCACCCGATGGCGACACGCTCTACGCCGCTCCGCCCGAAGCGACGCGCGTGGTCACACCGCAGACGGCGTTCCTGATGACCGCGCTGCTCGAGGGCGTAATCGACCGAGGCACGGGGCGGCCGGCGCGGGCGCTCGGCCTCACCGGCGCGGCGGCCGGCAAGACCGGGACGACCGACGACACCCGCGACGCCTGGTTCGTCGGCTACACGCCTCGGGTGGTGGCGGGCGTCTGGGTCGGCACCGACGGCGGCGCGCCCACCGGCTTCACCGGGGCGCAGGCGGCGCTGCCGGTGTGGACCGCCTTCGTGCGTGCGACCGCGAGCGAAGGACCCGGGTCGTTTGCCGCTCCCCCGGGCGTCGTCTGGCGGAGCGTCGACCCGGAGACCGGGCTCCTCGCCACCGCCGGCTGCCCCGAGGCGCGCCGAGTGCCGTTTCTCGCCGGCACCGAGCCGACGGCCACCTGCGACCGCCACCGGGCATTCGTCAACGCCGTCGGCGAGAGGGTCGACGGGGTGCTGCGCGGGGTCGAGGACGGCGGGCGGCGGATCGGCGACTGGCTGCACCGGCTCTTCCGCTGACTCGACCGGGCTGGTGTGATACGCACCCGCATGCCGGACGCGCTCGCGGCCCTGCTCGCGCTCCTCGACCTCGAGGAGCTGGAGGTGAACCTCTTCCGCGGCCGCAGCCCGCAGGAGCGCCGCCAGCGCGTCTTCGGCGGCCAGGTTGCCGGCCAGGCGCTCGTCGCCGCCGGGCGCACCGTGCCGCACGGCCACGTCCACTCGCTGCACGCCTACTTCCTGCGGCCCGGCGACCCCTCGACGCCGATCGTCTACTCGGTCGACCGCATTCGCGACGGGCGCACGTTCACCACCCGCCGCGTGGTCGCCATCCAGCATGGCCAGGCCATCTTCCATCTCTCGGCGTCGTTTCAGCCCGACGAGGCGGGGCCCGACCACCAGATGCCGATGCCGGCCGCGCCCGACCCCGAAGCGCTGCCCACCTACGAGGAGCGCATCCGGCCGCTGCTGCACCGCATGCCGGAGGCCATGCGGCTCTGGCTCACGCGCGACCGCCCGATCGAGTTCCGGCCCGTCCAGGACGTGGATCCGTTCGGCGAGACCCGCCGGCCCCCCCGCCAACTCCAGTGGGTGCGCACCAACGGCTCTCTCCCCGACGCCCGCCTGCTGCACCAGTGCATCGTCGCCTACGCCTCGGACATGACGCTGCTCGACACCGCGGCGCTGCCGCACGGCATCGCCTGGAACGACCCGCGGTTCGTGTCGGCGAGCCTCGATCACGCGATGTGGTTCCACCGCTCCTTCCGCGCCGACGACTGGCTGCTCTACGTGCAGGAGAGCCCTTCCGCGCACGGCGCGCGCGGCTTCACCCTCGGGCATTTCTTCGCGCGCTCGGGCGAGCTGGTCGTCTCCGTGGCGCAGGAGGGGCTGATCCGGCCCGTCGTCGCGCCGCGCTGACCGCCCGTTGACGCCGGCGCGGCGGCGGTCGAGAGTGGCCCGCATGCGCATGCTCCACACAATGCTGCGCGTGGGCGATCTCGAGCGCTCGCTGCGCTTCTACTGCGACGTCCTCGGCATGCGGCTCCTGCGCCGCAAGGACTACCCCGAGGGTCGCTTCACGCTCGCGTTCGTCGGCTACGGCGACGAGGACACGCACACGGTCCTCGAGCTGACCCACAACTGGGACACGACGCGCTACGACCTCGGCACGGGCTTCGGCCACGTGGCCCTGGGCGTCGACGACGTCTACGCCGCCTGCGCCCAGCTCGCCGCGCGCGGCGCGAAGATCGTGCGCCCGCCGGGACCGATGAAGCACGGCGGCTCGGAGATCGCGTTCATCGAAGACCCGGACGGGTACCGGATCGAGCTGATCCAGCTCCGCGGCCGGCAGGACTGAGCGAAGGCGTTGCGGCGCTCGCACGGGCGCCGGTTTCCGCGCGAGCGGCGCGTTGAACGTGGCGGGGGATTGCTCTACACGGCCCGACGTGGACCCGCTCGACGACCCCGGCGCGCGTGCGGCGCTCGACCCTGGCGGGATGGCGCGCGCGATTCTCGGGATGCCGGCGCAGGTGCGCGAGGCGGCAAGGCTCGGCGTGGCGATCGCGCTCGGCGAGGAGCTGCGCGGGCGCGACGCGATCGTCGTGCTCGGGATGGGCGGCTCGGCGATCGCCGGCGACCTGCTCGCCGGCCTCGCCGCCGATTTGCTCTCCGTCCCGCTCGTCGTGAGCCGCGGCCACACGCCGCCGGCCTTCGTCAGCCCGCGCACGCTGGTCGTCGCCTCGAGCTACTCGGGGGAGACGGCCGAGACGCTCGCGGCCTTCGCCGAAGCCCGCCGCCGCGGCGCGCCCGCGCTCGTCCTCACCACGGGCGGCGCGCTCGGCGCGCGGGCCGCAGCCGACGGACTGTGCACGATCCGCCTGCCGACGGGCTTCCTACCCCGCGCCGCCCTGGCGTGGTCCTACCTGCCGCTCCTGACGGCGCTCGCGCGCCTCGGCTACCTCCCGCCGTGCGACGCGGCCATCGCCGAGGCCGCTACGGTGCTCGAGGCGGGCATCGAGCGGCTGAATCCCGACGTGCCGACGCGGGAGAACCCCGCCAAGCAGCTCGCCCACCGCCTCACGGGCCGGATCGCGCTCGTCTACGGCAGCGAGGGGTGGTGCGCGCCGGTGGCGACGCGCTGGAAGGGGCAGCTCAACGAGAACGCCAAGCACCTGGCCTGGGCGAACGTGCTGCCCGAGCTCGACCACAACGAGGTCGAGGGCTGGCAGCACCCGCGCGCGCTCGCCGGCGCGGTCCACCTGATCGTGCTCCGCGACCCGGCCGAGCCCGCGGCGGTTGCCCGGCGCATCGCGCTCACCACGGCGCTCGTGCAGCCGCACCTCGCCGGCGTGAGCGACGTCGTCGCGCGCGGGACGAGCCCGTTCGCTCGCCAGATGAGCCTCGTGCAGATGGGCGACTTCACGAGCCTCTACCTGGCGCTGCTCGACGGCGTCGACCCCTCGGCGATGCCGGCGATCACCGCGCTCAAGGCGAGCCTCGCCCGCTAAAGCGGCGGGCAGGATCTGCCGATATCCCCCCGGCACCATGCCGCTGCGCTTCGACGTGCTGGTGATCGGCTCGGGCCCTGCCGGCGAGAAGGCCGCCTTCCAGGCGGCCAAGCTGCGCAAGCGGGTGGGCCTGATCGAGCGCGGCGACGGCCTCGGCGGCAACTGTCTCCACCGGGGCACGATCCCGAGCAAGACCCTGCGCGAGACGGTCGTGTCGCTGATCGCGGCCAAGGCGCGCACCTCCAACGGGCTCCAGGCGCGCCTCGGGAAGGACGTCACCCTCACCGCCATGATGCAGAGCAAGGAGGCCGTCATCCGGGGCCAGGAGGAGGTTCTCGCGCACAACCTCGATCGCAACGACGTCACGGTGCTGCGCGCCACCGCGCACTTCCTCGACCCCTGGCGCGTCGAGGCCGTCGATCCCGACGGCGGCCGCCGGGAGGTGGTCGCCGACATCGTCGTGATCGCGACCGGCTCGCGGCCAGCGCGCGATCCGCAGATCCCGTTCGACGAGGACCAGGTCCACGACAGCGATTCGATCCTCGACATCGACACCGTGCCGCGCACGCTCACGATCGTCGGCGCGGGCGTCATCGGCTGCGAGTACGCCTGCACCTTCGCCGCCCTCGGCACGCGCGTGACGCTGATGGACACGCGCCCGCGCGTGATCGACGTCGCCGACCGCGAGACCGCGGAGCTGCTGGTCGCGCGCATGCGCGACCAGGGCATCACGCTGCGCCTGGGCGAGCAGGTGGCGCGCGTCGACGTCGAGGCGCCGGGGCGGGTGGTCGCCGTCACCCAGAGCGGCAAGGCCGTCGTCGGCGAGAAGCTCCTCTACGCCGTCGGGCGCGAGGGCAACACCACCGATCTCGAGCTCGAGAACGCGGGGCTGCGGGCCGGGCGCCGCGGCCTCATCGAGGTCGATGAGCACTTCCGCACGTCCGTGCCGCACATCTACGCCGTCGGCGACGTGATCGGCTCGCCGAGCCTCGCCGCCACCGCGATGCACCAGGGCCGGATCGCGATGGCGCACGCCCTCGGGCTCTCCGTGAACGGCCGGCGCACGTACCTGCCCTACGGCATCTTCACCATCCCCGAGATCTCGATGGTGGGCGAGACCGAGGAGCAGCTCACGGCCGCGAACGTCTCGTACGAGGTCGGGCAGGCCTTCTTCCGCGAGATCGCCCGCGGGGAGATCGTGGGCGACCGCACGGGCATGCTCAAGCTCCTCTTCGAGCGCGACGGCCACCGGCTGCGGGGCGTGCACATCATCGGCGCAAACGCTTCGGAGCTGATCCACATCGGGCAGGCGGTGCTCGCCTTCGACGGCCCGATCGACTACTTCGTCGAGACGGTCTTCAACTACCCGACGCTCTCCGAGGCGTACAAGGTCGCGGCGCTCAACGGCCTCAATCGGCTGTGAGCGCCGCCGCTTGACGCGTCCGCCCGCGGGGCGGAAGCTCCGGGCGGCAATGGGCAGACGCGGGGCGGCGGTCGCCCTCGGCCTCTGGCTCGCCGCGTGCTCGCGCGGGCAAGCCCTCCCGGCGGTCGAGACGCTTCCCGGCGCGGCGCCGTTCGACCCGCCGCTCGCCCGCGCGCTTGCCACGGCGCTCGCCGCGCGGGGGCCGGGCTACCGGCCGCGCACCCGCCACCTCCGTCCCGACGGTTCGCCGCGCTGGACGAACCGGCTGATCCTCGAGTCGAGCCCCTACCTCATCGAGCACGCGCACAACCCGGTCGACTGGTATCCCTGGGGCGACGAGGCCTTCGCCCGGGCGGTCGCCGAGGGGAAGCCCGTGCTGCTCAGCGTCGGCTACGCGACGTGTCACTGGTGCCACGTGATGGAGGAGGAGTCCTTCGAGGACGAGGCGATCGCGACCTACCTGAACGAGCACTACGTCTCGATCAAGGTCGACCGGGAGGTCCGCCCCGACGTCGACGATGCCTATATGCGGGCCGTCGAGCTGCTCACCGGCGGCGGCGGATGGCCCATGACCGTGTGGCTGACGCCCGGCCGCGAGCCGTTCTACGGCGGCACCTACTTCCCACCCAAGCGGTTCCGCGTGCTCCTCGAGCGGCTGCGCGCCGCCTTCGACGCCGAGCCGGCGGCAGTCGCGGCGCAGGCGAGCGCGGTCGCCGCGCGCGTGCGCGGGATCGCCGAGCCGCCGGCTCCCGGGCTGCCCGAGGCCGGCCTCCTGCGCCGCGCCGTCGACGCCTTCGCGGCCGACTTCGACGCCGTCCACGGCGGGTTCGGCGGCGCGCCCAAGTTCCCGAGCCCGCCCGAGCTCGACCTCCTGCTGCGCTACCATCGTCACACGGGCGCCCCGCACGCGCTCGAGATGGCGACGGTCACGCTCGAGCACATGGCCGCGGGCGGCATCCACGATCAGCTCGGAGGCGGATTCCACCGCTACGCGACCGACGACGCATGGCTGCTCCCGCACTTCGAGAAGACGCTCCCCGACAACGCGCAGCTCGCCATGGTCTACCTCGCCGCGGCGCAGGCGACGGGGCGCACCGACCTCGCCGCCGTCGCGCGCGACGCGCTCGACTGGATCGCGCGCGACCTGGCGGCGCCCGACGGGGGCTTCTACGGCGCCACCGACGCCGACAGCGCAGGCGGCGAGGGCGCCTACTACCTCTGGACGCCGTCGGAGATCCGCGCGGCCCTTCCGGATCCCGTACAGGCGACCGCCGCCGTCACCTGGTACGCGGTCACCGAGGCGGGCGACTTCCACGGCCGTAACGTGCTCCACACGCCCGAGCCGCTGCCCGCCGTGGCGGCGCGGCTCGGCCTCGACCCGCCGCGGCTGCTCGGCCTCCTCGGCGCGGCTCGGACACGGCTGCTCGCGGCCCGGCGCGCGCGGGCGGCTCCGGCGGTCGACGCGAAGGTCCTCGCCGGCTGGAACGGCCTCGCGATCGCCGCCTTCGCGCGCGCGGGCGCGGCCTTCGGCGAGCCCGCCTACGTCGACCGGGCCCGAGCCGCCGCCCGGTTCGTGCTCGACCGCATGCGACGCGGCGACCGCCTGGCGCGGGTCTGGGCTGCCGGCGCGCCCCGCGGCGACGCCTTTCTCGACGACTACGCCTACGTGATCGGCGGGCTCCTCGACCTCTACGAAGCCACCTTCGACCTCCACTGGCTGCGCGCGGCGCTCGCGCTCGAGCGCGTCCTCGAGCGCGACTTCATGGACCCGGCCCGTGGGGCGTTCTTCCAGACGGCGGCGGAGCACGAAACGCCGCTCGCGCGCCTGGAGGCGGGTGTCGACGGCGCGCTCCCCTCGGGCAACGCGGCCGCGGCGCTCGACCTGCTGCGGCTGGCCGAGCTGACCGGCGACGACACGCTCCGCGCTCGGGCGGACGCCGTGCTGCGCGCGTTCGCGCCCGTCGCCCGCCGGGCGCCGATGGCCGCGCCCGCGCTGCTCGCCGCGCTCGACTTCCGCCTCGACCGCGTGAAGGAGATCGTGATCGTCCGGCCCGCGGGCGCACGGGGCGACGATTCGCTGCTCGGCGTCGTGCGCGCGGTCTACCTCCCCAACCGCGCGCTCGCCGTGGCCGTCGAGGGCGACGACCGCGCGCGCCAGGCCGCCCTCATCCCGCTGGTCGCGGACAAGCAGGCGCTGCGTGGGGCCGCCACCGCCTACGTCTGCGAGGCGCGCGTCTGCGCGCTCCCGACATCCGACCCCGCGACGCTGCGCGCCGAGCTCGCGCGGGTGAGCCCGCTGCCGCCCTGATCCGGGGGGTCAGAAGTACTCGTCGGGCTCCTTGGTGTCACCGGCGGTCCGCGGCGCGGCGCTCCGGCTCGGGATGTACTTGCCGGTGATCATGTCCTTGTAGCCCATCCCGGGACCGACCATCGGGTAGACGTGCGCGGTCTGGTCGACCATCACCTCGAGGAACGCCGGGCCGGGGAAGCGCACGAAGTCCTCGAGGGCCGGCCGCACCTCGGCGATCGCGGCGACCCGGCGTGCGAACCCGAACCCGTCGGCCTCGGCGGCGCGAACGAAGTCCTTCTTGTGCAGGGTCTTGTCCGAGCCCGAGTAGCGGTTGGCGTAGAAGAGATCCTGCCACTGGCGGACCATGCCGTCGCCGAGGTTGTTGAGCACGAGCACCTTCACCGGGATGTCGTAGGTCGTGAGCGTCTCGAGCTCGCCCAGGTTCATCCGGATGCTGCCGTCGCCGTCGACGTCGATGACGAGCCGGCCCGGGTTGGCGAGCTGCGCGCCCACGGCCGCGGGCAGCCCGAAGCCCATCGTGCCCATGCTGCCCGAGGTGAGGAACGTGCGTGGGTGGACGAAGTCGAGGTACTGCGCCGCCCACATCTGATGCTGCCCGACGCCGGTGGTGACGATCGCCTCGCCGCGGGTGATCGCGTTGAGCTGCGCGAGGACGTACTCCGACTGAATCTGGGCCGACGCGCGGTTGTAGTCGAAGGCGTGCCGGCGCTTGAGCTCGGCCAAGTGCGCCCGCCATCGGCCGAAGTCCTTCTTGAAGCCCGCGCCCGCTTCGAGGAGCTGACGCAGCCCGCGCTTGGCGTCGCCGACGTGCGCCCAGTCGACGTTCTTGACCTTCCCGATCTCGGAGGCGTCGATGTCGAGGTGCGCGATCGTCGCGTTGGGGGCGAACTCCTTCACCTTGCCCGCGACCCGGTCGTCGAACCGCGAGCCCGCCGCGAACAGGAAGTCGCAGTCCTCCACGGCGTAGTTGGCGTAGGCGGCGCCGTGCATGCCGAGCATGTGCAGCGAGAGCTCGCTCGTCGTGTCCATGGCGCCGATGCCGAGCAGCGTGGTGACCACCGGGATGCCGAAGCGCTTGGCGAACGCCCGCAGCTCGGGGGCCGCGTCGCCGTTGATGACGCCTCCGCCGGCGTAGACGAGCGGGCGCTCGGCGCGGGCGAGCAGGCGGAAGAACGCCTCCGCTTCGCCCGCCGACAGCACCGCCCGATAGAGCGCGTCGATGCGCTCCTTGTAGCCGTGCAGCGGCAGCAGGCCCCCGCCCTGGAAGACGCCCTGGGCGAGCTGCACGTCGCGGGGGATGTCGACGACCACCGGACCGGGGCGCCCGCTGCGCGCGATGTCGAACGCGGTGCGGATCGTCGCCTCGACCTTCGTCTCGTCGGTGAGGAGGAAGACGTGCTTCGCGCACGCCGCCATGATGTTGAAGACGGGCGCCTCCTGGAAGGCGTCGGTGCCCATCGCCGCGCGCGGCACCTGGCCCGTGATGAGCACGACGGGCACGGAGTCGGCCTGGCAATCGCGGATCGGCGTGACCGAGTTGGTCGCGCCCGGGCCCGAGGTGACCACGAACACCCCGACCCGCCCGCTCGAGCGGGCGTAGCCCGCGGCCATGAACCCCGCCCCCTGCTCGGTCGCCGGCACCACGAGCTTGATCTCGCCCTTGCCCGCGTGGCTCTCGTTGTGGCGAAAGATCGCGTCGTAGGTCGGCAGGATCGCGCCGCCGCTGTAGCCGAAGATGGTGTCGACGCCCTCGTCCACCAGCACCTGCACGATCATGTCCGCGCCGTTCATCGTGGTGCCGGCCCGCGGGTGATCCCGCGGCGCCACGGCCGCTGCGAGACCCGCATCGGGGGGCTTCCTGGCGATCGACATCGTGGATGCTCCTTCGGCCGTTCTATAGCCTGGATCTCGCGCGGTTGCCATTTGCCGCCCGGCGGCCGGGAGGCTCACTGCACCACCCCGGGCACGTGCAGCGGGAAGCGCGGGATGTGAGCCTGGAACACGCGCCCGCCCTCGGCGTGCATCTCGTACGTGCCCTCCATCGTGCCCACCGGGGTGCGCAGAACGGCGCCGCTCGTGTAGCGGTGGGCCTCGCCCGGATCGAGGATCGGCTGCTGGCCGACGACCCCGGGACCCTCGACCTCCTCCACCTTCCCGTCCCCGTCGGTGATCACCCAGTGCCGGCGACGGAGCTGGACGCGCGCCGTCCCCTCGTTCTCGATGTACACCGTGTAGGCGAAGGCGTACGTGGCGCTCTCCGGCAAGGAGCGATCGGGCAGGTACTCCGCTCGTACCGTGACGCGGATCCCCTCGGTGACGGCCGTCGGCATGGGCGGCTTCTCTAGGCAGCCGGGGTGCGCGCGTCAACCGTCCGGCGGCCGTGGCCGCGGCGCGCGGGGCGCGGTAACCTCTTGCCGCCCTCGCGCGTGGAAGGCGGCAGGAGGACCACGATGCCCAACACCCCGGCGCTCCACCCCCTCGACGTCGCCGTCGTCGGCGGCGGGCTCGGCGGCCTCGCGGCCGCGACGCTGCTCGCGCGGGCCGGCCGCGCGGTCACGCTGTACGAGAAGGCGAGCGGGCTCGGCGGCCGTGCCGCCACGCAGGCCCGCGGCGGCGTGCTCTTCAATCAGGGACCGCACGCGCTCTACAGGAGCGGTGCGGCGGCGGCGCTGCTCGCCGAGCTCGGCGTCGGCTTCACCGGCGGAGCGCCGCGGACCGCGGGCGCCTACGCGCTCGACGGCGGTGTGCCGCACACGCTGCCCGGCGGCTTCGTCTCGCTGATCACCACCCGCCTCTTCGGCCTCGGCGCCAAGCTCGAGGTCGCCCGGCTCCTCGGCACGTTGCCGCGCCTCGACCCGCGTCCGCTCGATGGCATGAGCGTCGCCGAGTGGCTCGACGGCCACGTCCGCCACGCGCCCGCGCGCCGGCTGCTGCGCGCGCTGGTGCGGCTCACCAGCTACGCCGATGACCCGCCGCGGGCGAGCGCCGGCGCCGCGCTCGCGCAGCTCAAGCGCGCGCTCGGCGCGGGGGTGCTCTACGTCGACGGCGGCTGGCAGACGCTGGCCGACGGTCTCTCCGCGGCGGCGACGGCTGCCGGCGTCCGCGTGCGTACGGGCGTGCGCGTGGCGGCGATCGAGCACGATGGCGTGGTGCGCGGCGTTCGGCTCGACGACGGCACGTTCCATCCGGTCGGGGCGGCGATCGTCGCCGCGAGCCCGGCGGCCGCGCTCGGCGTCGTCGCCCGCGGCGGCGACACCCCGCTCGCCCGCTGGGCGGCCGACGCGATTCCGGTCCACGTGGCCTGCGTCGACGTCGCGCTCGCGCGGCTGCCGCGGCCGCGCACGCTCTTCGCGCTCGGCATCGACCGCCCGCTCTACTACTCCGTGCACTCGGCCTACGCCCGGCTCGCTCCCGCGGGGACGGCGGTGATCCAGGTCGCCAAGTACCTCGGGGCCGACGGCGCTGGAGCAGCCGACGAGCACGATCTCGAAGAGGCGCTCGATCTCCTCCAGCCGGGCTGGCGCGACGTCGTCGTCTGGCGGCGTGCGCTGCCGCGGATGGTCGTGGCGGAGGCCCTGGTCACGGCCCGGGCCGGAGGCACGGCCGGGCGGCCCGGACCGGCCGTGCCCGGGGTGCGGGGCCTCTGCGTCGTCGGCGACTGGGTCGGCCCGGAGGGCATGCTGGCCGACGCCGCGCTCGCGAGCGCCAGGCAGGCGGCCGCGCTGCTCGGCGCCTTGCCGGCGGCGGCGGCCGCATAGTCGATCCTCGCGGCGCGGAAGCTCGCCGCGCTGCGCAGCGCGCCGCCGCCTTGAGGGCGCCGCCGCGATCCATCATAAGGATGGGCCGGCGTGGCGGGGCGAGCGGCGGAGCAGCGGGCGGGCGTCGACACGGGGGCGCGGCGGCGGCCGGCGCGGCGGCGAGGCCTGCGCCGGCGCGCCCGGCGACCCGCGTGGCGCGCCTGGCTCGATCGCGGGCTCGAGGCCGCGGGGCTCTTCACCGCGCTCCTGGTCGGCGTGATCGCCGTTCTCGGCGAGGTCGCCGCCCGTGGCGGCGCCGGCGCCGAGCTCTGGTCGCAGCTCGTGCCGTTCGCCGGCGTCGTGCTCGCGGTCGGCCTCGCGGCCGCGGTGCTCCTGCGCGTCTGGCTGTGGCTGCGCCCTCGGCTCGCGGCGCGTGCCGAGCGGCTGCCGCTCGGGCTCGCGCTCGCGCTCGCCGCTGCGGCGCTCGCCGGCGCGAGCCGGCCGGCCTTTCACCGCGAGGTCGCGAGCGTGCAGCGCTGGCTCGGCGGTCCGCGCGAGGCGCAGCGGATCGAGGTCGCGCACCAGGTCTACGCGGCGTATCGGAAGGCGGACCTCGCCGCGCTGCTGCGCGTGCTCGAGCGCGCGCGCGTCTACGAGCCGACCGTGCGCGAGGCGGCCGCCGCCTTCGACGTCGACCCCGAGGTGCTCATGGGCGTCGGCGCGGCGGAGTCCGCGTTCTACCCGCGCGACAGCCCCGACGGCGGCCGCGGCCTCTTCCAGATCACGGCACCGCCCGCCGCCGCGGTGGACGCGGCCCGCCGACGCCTGGGCACCGAACGCCTCGACGCCCTCAACCAGCGGCACAACGCCTTCCTCGCCGCGGCGACGCTGCACCTCTACCTCGACGAGATGCACGGCGATCCGTTCTTGGGGCTCCTCGCCTACAACATCGGCCCGCGCAACGGCGGGCTGCGCACGGCCATGGAGCAATACGGCGCGCGCGACTTCGTGACCATCCAGCCCTACCTGCAGAACCTGCCGCGCGACTACCCGATCCGGGTGCTCACCGCCGCGCTCGCCTATCGGCTCTGGCGCACCGAGGGCCGGCTGCCGCGCTACGAGGAAGGCGACAACGCCGCCCGCATCCAGCAGGTCGGCATCCCCGGGCTGACGGCGGCTCGTGGGAGCACGCCGCCAGCCGGGGACGGGTGAGCGCGGTCAGCGGGTCGAATCGACGAAGGCGCCGCTCGGCGACCCGTGGAAGGGGCAGTTCGGGTCGCCGGGCTCGGCGGGCAGCGGCGCCGTGCCGACGCTCGCCGCGAGGGAGGGGGCGTTGTCGAAGTCGAACATGTCCTCGAGGTCGTCGGCGTTCGCGTCGCGCGCGGTGATGCTCGGGAGCGAGAAGCGCTTCTCGATCAGCGCCAGCAGGGAGGTGTGCGAGCCGATCGTGTGCGACACGTAGTGCGGCTTGGCGAACGGGGAGACGGCAACGAACGGCAGGCGGAAGCCGAGCTGGTTGAAGGTCGCACAATTCGCCGGATACGGGCCGGTCGGGGTGAAGGCCGGGCAGAGCCCGGGGGCGTCGATCGTGCGGCTGTGGGTGCAGGTCACCCCGCCGCCGGGCTGTTCGCTCGCCGGCGGATTGGAGGCGTCGGCGCACTGTCCCGGGGCGATGTCGTCCGGCAGAACGGCCGCGGGCGGGAAGACGTGATCGTAGAAGCCACCGTGCTCGTCGTAGGTGAGGAACAGCACCGAGTCGTGCCAGCTCGGGCTGTTGCGGAGCGCCGTGATGATCTGGGACACGAAGTACTCCCCGGCCCGGACGTCGGCCGGCGGGTGCTCGTCGGTCTCGTACGTGGTGCCGTTGATGACTTGGTCTTCGAGGGCCGAGGGGTCGACGAAGGCGACCGCAGGCAACGTGCCGTTTGCGGCGTCGGTCGCGAAGGCCGACACGGGCTTCGTATGACCGCTCGAGGTGTGGAACATGAGCGAATACGGCAGATCGGAGTAGTAGTCGATCCACGACGCGCCGGCAGAGTCGAGGCGGTCGAAGATCGTGCCGTCGATCGGCTTGTAGCCGCCGGCCGTCAGGATCTCGTTCGTCGTCAGGTGCCCGAACGAAGTGCCCGCCAGGAAGTAGGCCCGGTTCGGGAAGGTCTGGCCGATGACGGCGGCGAAGTAGCGGTCGCTGATCGCGAAGGTTTTCGCCAAGTCGTAGTAGAAGGGGAGGTCGGCGTCCGTGTAGTAGCCCATCGTGTCGTGGTCGGTCGCCTGGGCCGGCTGCTCGGTCTCGGCGTTCACCCGCACGAAGCCGTTGTTCGGGCTCGACCTGAGCATGTTGTTCGGCCGCCGGAAGTTCCCCTCTTGGTGGCTGCCGACCCAGCTGTGGTCGAGATCGGGCCCGGTGCAGTACCGCGTTTCGTGGAAGGCCTTGACGCTGCCCCGCGTGTTGCTCGGGTTGCCGTTGCGGCAGACGAGCACGCCCCGCTTGAGCTTGCACGCGAGGCCGTCCACGCAGGTGTTGTCGGTGGCGGCGCACGCCCGGTGCCGTCCCCACCCGGTGGCGTTGTGGTAGGGGGTGTTGGACGCGAAGGGCAGCGCGCCGAAGTAGTTGTCGAACGAGTGGTTCTCCTGCATCACGATGATGATGTGATTGACGTTCTGCAGGTTGCCGTCGGCGAGCACGGGCCGTGCGGCGGCGAGTGCGACGACGGCCAGCACCGCGGCGACCGGCCGCGGGCGCATCCCTGAGCGCTTCCTCATGACAGGCCCCTCCCTCGGGCCGGATCTCCGGCCCGCGAGGCGTAACGCTGCGGGCAGCTTCCCGTCAAGGATTTTCGACTCGCCGGTTGAGACATCGCCCCCCCGGCCGCACGATGGACCCGGGCCGCCCATGCGCTCCGCCGTGCTCCGCACCGTCTTCCTCGACGCCGGCAACACCCTCGTGTCGATGGACTGGACGCTCCTCGCCGAGCTGCTGGCGGCCGAGGGCATCGTGGCGGCACCCGGGGCGATCGCGCGCGCCGAGGCGGCGGCCCGGCCCGCGCTCTCGCGCTGGCTCGCCTCCGGCGTCTCGACCGAGGCGGGCGAGACGCTGCGCTTCTACGTGCGCCGGACGCTCAGCGGCCTTCCCGCCCCGCCCGACGGCGACCGCGAGAGGGCCGCCCAGCGGCTCGTCACCGCGCTCCGCCGGGTGGGCACGCGCCGGCTCTGGTCGCGCCCGCTTCCCGGCGTGCACGAGGCGCTCGCGGCGCTGCGCGCCGCCGGCATGACGCTCGCGGTCGTCAGCAACGCCGACGGCACGGTCGAGGAGGGGCTCGTCTCGCTAGGGCTCCGCGATCACTTCAATGCCGTGGTCGACTCGGCCCGGGTCGGCGTCGAGAAGCCCGACCCGCGCATCTTCGCGCACGCGCTGGCGGCCGTCGGCGCCCGGCCCGAGGCGGCGCTGCACGTGGGCGACCTCCACGCGGTCGACGTCGTCGGCGCTCGCGCCGCGGGCATCGAGGCCGTGCTCCTCGACCCCTACGGCGACTGGGGCGAGGTCGACTGCGCGCGGGCGCCGGACCTGCCCGCCGTCGTCCGAGGCCTCCTCGGATAGGCCATCATCGCACCCGCAGCGTCTCGGCCTCGAAGACGAGCCCGAGCGGCACGATCTCGACCGCCCGGCGGCCGCCGCCGTCCTCGACTCGCCCGCCGACCCAGGCGCGGTAGCCCGCCGCCTGCGCCACGGCGAGCGTGCGCTCGGCGTCGGCGGGCGCGACGTAGAGGGCGAAGCCGGCGCCCATGTTGAAGGTGCCGTAGGCCTCGCGCCGATCGACGAGCCCCGCCTCCACGAGGAAGGCGAGCACCGGCGGCGGCGTGCCCGGCGTCGTGATGCGATAGACGAGCGGCGCCTCGAGCCGCATGAGCTTGCGCCAGCCGTGGCCCGTGACGTGCACCGCGTAGCGCAGCGGGATGCCCGCCCGCTGGCAGGCGGCGACGAGCCCGACGTAGACGACCGACGCGTCGAGCAGCGCCTCGCCGAACGGCCGGCCGTCCCCGATCGGCGTCAGCCAGCCCGCCGGGAGCTCGGCGGCGGCCGCGCGGCAGAGCGTGATCCCGTTGGTGTGCACGCCGGCGCTCGCCACGAGCACGATCGCGTCCCCCGCGCGGACCTCGCCGGTGATGCGGTGCGCCTTGGGCGCGATGCGCCCGAGCGCCGATCCCGCGAGCACGATGCCGTCCGGAGCCACGACGTCGCGCAGCGCCGGCGTCTCGCCGCCGCCCCAGACCGCTCCGGCCAGGCGGCAGCCTTCGGCGAAGCCGGCGGCGAGGTCGGCCGCGCGCGCCGCGTCGGCGAACCAGCGCGCGTCGCCGACCGCCGCGTGCATGGCCACCGTGAGCGGCAGCGCGCCGCAGGTGACGAGGTCGTTCACGATCGCGGCGACCGTGTCGACGCCGATCGCGCGGTAGAAGCTCCGGCCGGTCTCGGCGTGCACCGCGTCGGCCACCAGCACCTTGGTCCCGAGCCCCTCCTCGACGTGGGCGAGGAACGCGTCCGCGGTCTCGACGAGATAGGCGCTCTCGCCGCGCACGGCAGGGGGCTCGACGAGCCCATGGACGGCGAGCGCGCCGGTGGTCGTCGCCGCCGCCCGCTGGCACGCGCGCTTGAAGCCGTCCAGCAGGTCGTAGTCGACGCCGCTCGCCGTGTAGGTGAGCTGGCCCACGGCAGATCCCCCGTACCACGGCGCCCCGCCGGCCGCCAAACTTGACCGCCTGCCGGGGCCCCGTCATGCTGCGCCCGGCGCCGCATGCAGGCGAGCGAGAAGCAGCGTGCGGCCGAGGCCGCGGCCGGCTGGGTGCGCGACGGCACGACCATCGGCCTCGGCTCGGGGACGACCGTCGAGCTGGTGGTGCGCGCGCTCGCCGAGCGCGTGCGCACCGGGCTTTGCGTGCGCGCGGTGCCCGCCTCGGAGCGCACCGCCGCGCTCGCGCGTGCCGGGGGCATCGGCGTCGTCGGGTTCGAGGAGGTGGAGCGGCTCGATCTCGCCATCGACGGCGCCGACGAGGTCGACCCGGCGTTCGCGATGATCAAGGGCGGTGGGGCGGCGCTGCTGCGCGAGAAGGTCGTGGCGTCGGCCGCCGAGACGATCGTGATTGCGGTCGACTCGACCAAGACCGTCGAGCGCCTCGGCCGCTTCCCGCTGCCGGTCGAAACGGTGCCCTTCGCATGGCCGCACGTGGCCCGGCTGATCGCGCGGCTCGGGGCGCGCGTCGTGCGCCGCCTCGCTGCCAACGGAGCTCCCGTGGTCACGGACAACGGCAACGTCGTGCTCGATTGCGCCTTCGGCGCGATCCCCGATCCCGCCCACCTCGAGCGGGAGCTCAAGGCGATCGCCGGCGTCGCCGAGGTGGGGCTGTTCGTCGACCTCTGCGACGTGCTGCTCGTCGGCGTGGGGGACGGCGTCACCGTACGGCGCCGCGAGGACCGGCCGCCGTACGGCCCTCGCGTGCCGCGCTGAGCCGGCTCGCTACCCGACCTGCTCGACGCTCGCGACGCCGACCGAGGTCACGAAGTGCCCATCGGAGCGCACCGGCAACGGCTCGCTCGGCCGGTAGGTGAACTCGACCTCACCGTGCGGTGGGATCGTGCTCGGCAGCACGTAGAAGTCGGCGCGGCCGGGGTTGTCGCGTTCGGGGTGGAACTCGTTGCGCCACCGCCAGTGGTGATCGATGACGAGCCGGACGTGCTCAAGCGTACGGCCGGTGGTGTTCACGACCGTGCCCGACACCATGCCGTCGTGCACGGTCACGTTCCGGATCTCGACGCTCTGCTCGAGCTCTCCCGGGGGCACGACCCGCGTCGCAGCCGTCGCCGGCACGGCGACGAAGACGAGCGCCACCCCCGCGAGCAGCAGCTTCCTCGCGATCTTCATCGCAGTCTCCTCCTTCTTCCCGTCTGCCGGGGGGTCTCTGAATCGTCAACTCCCCGAGAGGCGGGAGCGCTTGCCTCCCCGCGCCGAGCCGGCTACACCCGCGGCACGACCCGCGAACGCGGGTATGGCGAAAGGAGCCTCCCGCATGCGCGCGCTCGTGACGATCGCCGCGGCCGTCCTCGCGGCCGCCACGGCCTTTGCCGGCAGTCCCGACCCCAAGACCGACGACCAGAAGACGCTCTACGCGATCGGTCTCATCCTCAGCAACAACCTCTCGATCTTCAAGCTCACCCCGGCGGAGCTCGACCTCGTGCAGGCGGGTCTCGCCGACGGCGTCCTCGGCCACGAGAGAAAGGTCGACCTCCAGACCTACGGCCCGAAGGTGCAGGAGATGGCCCAGGCGCGCGCCGCCGCGGCGGCCGCGGGCGAGAAGGAGTCCGGCAAGGCCTTCCTCGAGAAGGCGGCGAAGGAGAAGGGCGCGGTCAAGACCACGAGCGGGATGGTCTACGAGGAGGTCAAGGCCGGAAGCGGCGACTCGCCGAAGGCGAGCGACACGGTCAAGGTCCACTACGAGGGCCGGCTCACCGACGGGACGGTCTTCGACAGCTCGATCAAGCGCGGAGAGCCGGCGACCTTCCCGCTGAGCGGCGTCATCAAGTGCTGGACCGAGGGCGTTCAGCTGATGAAGGTGGGTGGCAAGGCGAAGCTCGTGTGCCCGTCGGACCTCGCCTACGGCGACCACGGCCAGGGCAACCTCATTCCCCCGGGGGCCACGCTGGTGTTCGACGTGGAGCTGCTCGGCATCGAGAAGCCCGGCGCGGACGCAAAGAAGCCGTAGGCCGTTTTCGGGCTGGCGCGAGCGCCGCGGGCGGGTGTAAGGTCCGCTGCGGCCGGCGAGCGCGTCGGCGGACGCCGCAACGGGAGGTTCTCGATGGAGGAGTATCGGCTCTACGTCGACGGCGCGTTCTGCGACGCCGGGTCGGGCAGGACCGTCGAGTCGATCAACCCGGCCACCGAGGAGCCCTGGGCGCGCGTCGCCCGCGCGGGCCGCGAGGACACGCAGCGTGCCATCCGCGCCGCGCGCCGGGCGTTCGACGAGGGCCCGTGGCCGCGCATGAGCCAGGCGGACCGCGCGCGGATCCTCAATCAGATCGCCGACGGCCTCCAGGCGCGGGCGCAGGAGATCGCGGTGATCGAGACCAAGGACTCGGGCGGCACGATCCGCAAGACCGGCGGCGACCTGATGCTCGCCAACGCGCAGCTCCGCTACTTCGCGGAGATGGCGGAGCGGCTGCCGCTGCTCACCGAGATCGAGGTGCCGCAATTCCCCGCGCAGTCGAAGAACTGGGTGCAGCGCGAGCCCTTCGGCGTCTGCGGGCAGATCATCCCGTGGAACTTCCCGCTCATGATGGCCGTGTGGAAGCTCGGCCCCGCGCTCGCCACCGGCAACACCGTGGTGCTCAAGCCCGCCACCGACACCCCCTGCTCGGCTCTCGAGCTGGCGAAGATCATCGACCAGACCGACCTGCCGAAGGGGGTCGTCAACGTGATCCACGGCTCGGGCGCCGAGTGCGGCGAGGAGCTGTGCACGAGCCCGCTGGTGGACAAGGTGGCGTTCACCGGCTCGACCGCCGTCGGGCGGCGCATCATGCAGCTCGCCTCCGACACCGTGAAGAAGGTGACCCTCGAGCTCGGCGGCAAGTCGGCCAACATCCTCCTCGACGACGCCGACCTCGACATGGCGATCGACGGCTCGCTCTTCGGCTGCTTCTTCCACCAGGGCCAGGCGTGCGAGTCGGGCACGCGGCTGCTCGTCTCCGAGGCGATGCACGACCGGGTCGTCGAGCGCCTCGTCGAGCGCACCAAGCTCATCACGTGCGGCGACCCGCTCGACATGGCGAGCGCGCAGGGACCGCTCATCTCCGCCCGGCAGCGGGAGACGGTCGAGGGGTACATCCGCAAGGGCGTCGAGGAGGGCGCGAAGATCGCCGTCGGCGGCCGGCGGCCGGCCGGGCTCCCCAAGGGCTACTACGTCGAGCCCACGATCCTCGTCGACGTGAAGAACGCGATGACGGTCGCGCAGGAGGAGATCTTCGGCCCGGTGCTGGTGGTGATCCGTTACCGGACGATCGACGACGCGATCCGGATCGCCAACGACTCGATCTACGGGCTCGGCGGCGCGGTGTGGTCGCGCGACCTCGACAAGGCGATGGCCGTCGCCAAGGCGGTGCGCACCGGGACGATGTGGATCAACGAGTACCACATGCTCTCGGTCGCCGCCCCCTTCGGCGGCTACAAGCAGAGCGGCATCGGGCGCGAGTTCGGGCTCGAGGGCATCCTCGAGTACATGCAGATCAAGCACATCCACGTCGATCAGGTGGGCAACCGCGCCGGCAAGTTCTGGTACGGCGCGCTCTTCGGGGCGTGAGGGTCGACTTCACGCCCGCGGCGCTCGCCGTGGTGCGGGAGGTCGCGGCCGCGCGCGCCCCGGCGCCGCTCGTGTTCGTCTTCGGCTCGGGCTGCTGCGAGGGCACCGCGCCTCACCTCTTCGCGAACCACCGCGTCGGGCCGACGCAGCGCGAGGTCGGGCACGCGGGCGACGTGCCGGTGTTCGCCGACGAGCACGTCCGGGCGCTCCACGGCGCGCGCACGGTCGTGATCGACGTCGAGGCGGATCCGCTCGCCGACGGCTTCTCCGCGGAGACGGCGTTCGGCTGGCGCTTCGTCGTGCGGGCGCCTGGACACAGCCAGCCCGTCGGCTATCCTCCGCGCGTGTCCGTCGCCCCCAACGCCGAGCGCTTCCCCCCGCTCCCCGCCGCGCGCGCCGCGCGCTGGCTCCAGTTCGGCAAGTGGGACGTCACCTACTTCCCGAGCTTCGTCGGCATCGAGCTCGAGGAAGCGCGCACCGACTACGCCCGTATGCGCCTGCGGTGGCGGCCGGAGCTCGACCAGCCGGCCGGCGTGGTCCACGGCGGGGCGATCGCGACGCTCATCGACACGGTGGTCGTACCGGCCGTCGGGAGCGCGTACGACGAGCCGCGGCCCTTCTTCACGGTCGCCATGCAGGTGCAGTACCTGGAGCGGATCGCCGGCGAGGACGCGATCGCCGAGGGCTGGGTCGAGCGGCGCGGCCGCGCGACGGTGTTCTGCCGCGTCGAGGTGCGCTCGGCGACGGGCACGCTCGCCGCCACCGCGTCGATCATCTACCACGTCTCGCAGCCGCGCGAGCCGGCCACCCGCTGACGTAGGTGCGCCGCAGCCGGGTCGGCGCCGTCTCGCTCGGGGCTGCCGCGGCGGGCGCGGCGGTCTGCCACGTGGGCCTCGTCGGGGGGCCGTTCGCCGGCGCCGCCTGGCTGCGGATCGTCACCGCCGGGTTCGAGGCCGCGCTCGTCGGCGGGCTCGCCGACTGGTTCGCGGTCACCGCGCTCTTCCGCCACCCCCTCGGCCTCCCCATCCCGCACACGGCGATCATCCCGCGGCGGCGCGCGCGCATCGTCGACGGGATCGTCGCGATGGTGGAGGACGAATGGCTCTCGCCCGAGGTGATCGGCGCGCGGCTCGCCCGCCTCGCGCCGAGCGCGGCCGTCGTCGACTGGCTGCGGGACCCCGAGCACGTCGCACGGCTCGGCGGCCCGGTGCGCGACCTCCTGCGCGCGCTCGCGCGCCTGCTTTCCGACGACGACGTCGCCGGCTTCGTCGACCACACGCTGCGCCGCGAGCTCCGCGAGGCCCCGCTCGACGCCGCGGGGGCCGCGCTCGCGCGCTGGGCGGCCGGCGACGGGGGCGGCCGCGCCTTCGCGGCCGCGGCCCACTCGCTCGCCAACCTCGCCGCCCGTCCGCGCACGCCCGCCGAGCTGCAATGGTGGCTCGAGCGCTCGGCGCGCGCGCTGCGCACCCGCGGCCGCCGCCTGCTGCCCTTCGTGCTCCGCCGTCGCGTCGTCCAGCGGGCAATCGTCGAGGCCGCGTGCGACTGGGCCGAGACCGAGCTGCGCGCCGCCGCGGACGACCCGGCGCATCCGCTGCGCCGCGCGGTGCTCGACAGCGTCGGGCGCTTCGCCGACCGCCTCGTGGCGGGCGACGGCGCCGCCCGCGCGCAGGCCGCGCGGCTGCGCGCGGCGCTGATCGAGAGCCTCGAGGCCGGGCCGCTCGTGCGTGACGTGCTCGCGCGGCTGCGCGCGCAGCTCGAGGGCGACCTCGACGATCCCACGAGCGCCCTCTCGACGCTCGTCGACCGGCGCGCGCGCGCCGGCGTCCTCGAGCTGCTCAACGACCCGGCGCGCCGTGCCGCCTTCGACCGCTGGGTACGCGACCTCGCGGAAACGCTGCTGCGCCGCCATCACGACCAGATCGGCCTCACGGTGCGCGAGAACCTCGAGGCGCTCGAGACCGGCCGGCTCGTCGCGCAGATCGAGGCGCGCGTCGGCCCGGACCTCCAGTTCATCCGCCTGAACGGCGCGATCGTCGGGGGGCTCGTGGGGCTCCTGCTGGCGGTGGCGCGCTGGCTCGCCGGCTGACCGGCGGCGGATCGACCGGGGCCCCGGCGAGCCGCCGCGCCGTGTTCACCAGCGCGAAGTGGGAGAAGGCCTGCGGGAAGTTTCCCATGAGGCGCCGCGCGCGCGGATCGTACTCCTCGGCCAGCAGGCCGACGTCGTTGCGCAGCGCGAGCAGCCGCTCGAAGAGCAGGCGCGCGTCCTCGACACGACCGCCGAGCGCGAGCGCGTCGGCGAGCCAGAAGGTGCAGGCGAGGAACGCGCCCTCCCCGGCGGGCAGGCCGTCGACGCCGGCCGACTCCTCGGTGCCGTAGCGGCGCACGAAGCCGTCGACCAGCAGCTCGCGCTCGATCGCCGCCACCGTGGTGCGCACCCGGCCATCGTCGGAGGGAAGAAAGCCCACGAGCGGGATCATCAGGAGGCTCGCGTCGAGCGTGCTGCCGCCGTAGAACTGGACGAAGGCGCTGCGGCGCTCGCTCCAGCCGCGCGCGCACACCTCGGCGTGGATGGTGTCGCGCAGGCGCCGCCAGCGGGCCACCGGCCCGTCGAAACCGAAGCGCTCGACGGCGCGCACGGCGCGATCGAAGGCGAGCCAGGCCATCACCTTCGAGTGGGTGAAGTGGCGGCGGGGGCCGCGCACCTCCCAGATGCCCTGATCGGGCTCCCGCCAGCCGTCCTCGAGGAAGGCGAGCAGCGCCAGCTCGACCGCCCAGGCGTGCGCCCCGGCGGGGATGCCCGCCTCGCGGGCGAGGTGCATCGCCGCGAGCACCTCGCCGTAGACGTCGAGCTGGAGCTGGCCCGCGGCCGCGTTGCCGACGCGCACCGGGCGCGCGCCCTCGTAGCCCGGCAGCCACGGCACCTCGTACTCCGCGAGCCGGCGCTCGCCGGCCGGGCCGTACATGATCTGAAGGTCGCGGGGATCGCCGGCGACCGCGCGCAGCAGCCAGTCGCGCCACGCGCACGCCTCCTCGACGTAGCCCGACTTGAGCAGCGCCGAGAGGCTCATGGCCGCATCGCGCAGCCAGCAGTAGCGGTAGTCCCAGTTGCGCACGCCGCCGGGCTGCTCCGGCAGCGAGGTGGTCGGCGCCGCCACGATGCCGCCGGTGGGCTCGTAGGCGAGCGCCCGCAGCGTGATCAGCGAGCGCAGCACGGCCTCACGCCACGGCCCGGCATACGTGCAGCGGGCCGCCCAGTGCCGCCACCAGCGCTCGGTCTCCTCCACCGCGTGCACCGGATCCACGGCGCGCGGCGGCGGGCGGTGCGACGGGTGCCACTGGAGCACGAACGGCACCTGCTCGCCCTCGATCACGGTGAAGCGCGCAACGGTGGTGAGGTTCTCGCCGCGCGGGGCGATCGGCGTGCGCAGGCAGAGCGCGTCGGGGCCCGCGACCGCGGTGAGCGTGCCGTCCTCGAGGCGGCGCACCCACGGCACGATCCGGCCGTAGTCGAAGCGGATCACGAGCTCCATGCGCATCGGCACCCGGCCCCGCACGCCGATCACCGTCCGCACCACGGCCGGGTCGCCGGTCCGCCGCGGCATGCAATCGACGACGCGCACCACGCCGCCGTGGACCTCGAAGTCGGTCTCGAGGACGAGCGTGTCCTGGCGGTAGCGCCGCCGCGCGGCGCGCACCTCCACGGCCGGGGCGAGGAGCCAGCGGCCGTGCTGCGGCGTGCCGAGCAGCGCCGCGAAGCAGGCTCCCGAGTCGAAGCGCGGCAGGCAGAGCCAGTCGATCGAGCCGTCGCGGCCGACGAGCGCGGCCGTGTGGTTGTCGCCGACGAGCGCGTAGTCTTCGAGCCGCAGCGCCATCGGCGGACGCGCGCCGCTAGGCGCAATGCCGGTCGCTTAACGCGTAAGTGACCGGGTTCTGGATCTTTTTGTCCACAGGCAGTAGTTGGTCTCCCCCACGGAGGTGGGGACGATGGCGGTGGGGGAGGCCCTTGAGGCGCTGGGCGCGGGCGAGCGCCCGGCGAGTTTCGACCAATTCAGCGCGGCGATCGATCCGCAGTGGATCGCCGACGCGCTGGCCGCGACCGACACGGCGTCGATTCGTCGTCGCAAGCTGCCAGCCGAGCACGTGGTGTGGCTCGTCATCGGCATGGGCCTGTTCCGCGACCGGAGCATCGCGCAGGTCGTGCATCATCTCGATCTGGTCGTGCCGAGCGCGACCGGCGCGCGCCGGCGGGTCACCAACGGCGCGATCGTCCAGGCGCGCGATCAGCTCGGCGCCGCCCCGCTCGCGGCCCTGTTCACGCAGACGGCGCAAGCGTGGGCGATCCCCACCGCCGCCGCAAACCGCTGGCGCGGCCTGGCGGTCTTCGGCCTCGACGGCACCACGCTGCGGGTCGCCGATACGCCCGAGAACGTTGCGCACTTCGGGCGCCCACCCAGTCGGCACGGTGAGGGCGCCGGGTACCCGCAACTGCGGCTCGTGACGCTCCTCGCCCTCCGCGCGCACCTGAGCGCGGCGGCGGCGTTCGGACCGTACCGCACCAGGGAAGTCGCGTTGGCGACTCGCGTCTGGGCTGCACTCCCGGAGCACGCCGTCGTCATCCTCGACCGCGGCTTCTGCGGCTACGCGCTCTTCCACGCGCTCACGACGCCGGACCGCGACCGGCATTGGATCGTGCGCGCCCGCAGCGGCCCGACCGCCCTCACCCAGAGCGTCGTTGAGCGCCTCGGCCCCGGCGATGCCCTGGTCGAATTGCGGCCGAGCCGGGCCCCCTGCGCCACGTATCCCGACCTGCCGCCAACTCTCCGCGTCCGCACTGTACGGGTCCAGCGCCGTGGCTTCCGCCCCTATTGGGTCTTCACCTCGCTCCGCAACCCCGCCACCCACCCGGCCGCCGAACTCGCCGCGCTCTACCACGAGCGCTGGGAACTCGAACTCGCCTTCGACGAACTCAAGACGCATACCTGCGAACGGGTCGAAGCACTCCGCAGCAAAGCGCCCGCCCGCGTGGATCAGGAAGTCTGGGGCCTGCTGCTCGCCTACAATCTCGTCCGCCTCGTGATGAGCCGCGCGGCCCCGCGCGCGCGTGTGTCGCCTGTGCGCCTGAGTTATCGCTACGCCCTCCTCGCCGTCCGGGCCTTCTGGCACGCGGCCTGGGACACGTCGCCGGGCACGCTGCCGCGCCGGCTCGACGCGTTGCTCGACGAGCTCGCCCTCTTCGTCCTTCCCGAGCGGCGGCCGCGTCGCTATCCCCGTGCCGTCAAGATCAAGATGAGCAATTATCCACGAAATCGTCCCCATCGTCGGAAGTCTCGTGCAAAGTGACCGGCATTGCCGCTAGGCGGCCGTCGTCGGGGCCGGCCGCGCCGCCGCCGCCGCGGCCGTGAGCACGCCGCCGATCAGCACCTCGAAGCCGAGGGAGAGCCAGCCGAAGAGGCCGGGGTTCCCGTCGACCGACACGCCGAAGGCACGCGCGGCTGCCGCGCCGAGCCAGAGCAGCCCGATCATGAGGATCGTCGCGCGGTGCCCCGCCGGGTCGAACGCGCCGAGGAGCGCATAGACGCCCATCACGGTGAACAGCCCGCCGTAGGTCGCACGCACCTCGCCGAGCGTGGCCGCGGCAGCCGAGGCGTTCAGCACCGAGAAGCCGAGCACTCCCATCACCCGCTGCGGCGCGAGCAGCCCGGCGAGGCCGAGGAGGAGGACGACGACACCGGCGGCGGCGGTCCAGAGGCGCGAGTTCATGCGCCGCTTTCAGCGCGGATCCGCGGTCGCCGTCAAGCGCACGACCCGGATTGACTTGCCGCGGGTCCTGACCCTACAGAGGACCGTGCAGCCGCGCGCCCGTCCCTGCGCGCTCGACCTGGACGATCCGGCCCTCGCGCGCGCCGCCTTCGCGCAGTCGATCGTCCGCGGGTTGAGCGATCGCCCGCGCCGGCTCTCCTGCCGTTGGCTCTACGACGCCCGCGGCAGCGCGCTCTTCGAGCGCATCACCGCGCAGCCCGAGTACTACCTCACGCGCACGGAGGCGCGCCTCCTCGAGGCGCACGCGCCGCGCATCCGCGAGCTCACGGGCCCGGCGACGCTCGTCGAGCTCGGCTGCGGGACCGCGGCGAAGACCCGCCATCTCCTGCGCGCCTGGACCGCCAGCGGGCGCGCCCGCTACGTGGGCGTCGATGTCGACCGCGAGACGCTGCGCGCGTCGTGCGCGGCGCTCGGCGGGGAGTTCCCGCGCCTCGAGGTGCGCGGGATCGCGGGCACCTACGAGCAGGCGTTCCCGCTGCTGCGCGACCTCTCGCCGCTCGTGCTGCTGTTCCTCGGGAGCTCCGTCGGCAATCTCGACGAGGCCGAGGTGGACGAGCTGCTCGACCGCCTCACCGTTGCGCTGGCGGCCGGCGACCACCTCCTGCTCGGCATCGACCTCGTCAAGGACGCACGCACGCTCGAGGCGGCCTACAACGATGCCGCCGGCGTGAGCGCGGCGTTCTCGAAGAACCTCTTCGCGCGCATGAACCGCGAGCTCGGCACGAGGCTCGACCTGGAGGCCATCGAGCACGTCGCGTACTTCGACGCCGCGCGCAGCCGCATCGAGATCTGGGCCCGCTTCACGCGCGAGGCCGTGGTCGCTTTGCCCGAGCAGGACCGCCGCTTCCGCATCGCGGCGGGCGAGATGGTGCTGGTCGAGGTGAGCCGCAAGTTCGACGTGGATCGCATGCTCGCGGTCGCCGCCCGCCACGGCTTCGCCGGGGTGTGTCCGTTCGTCGACCCGACGCGCAGCTTCGCGCTGCTACTGCTGCGCCGCCGGGAGGCGGACACCGCCGGAGCGCGGCGGCGGGCGCTGCGGCGCGAGCTGGAGGCGACCCGCGCCGCGACGCTCGAGCTGATCGCGCCGCTCGACGAGGCGCAGCGCACGCGCCAGCACTGCCCGCTGCTGAGCCCCGTCGTCTGGGACCTCGGGCACGTCGCGAGCTACGAGGCGCAGTGGGTGGCGACCGCCACCGGCGCGGCCGCAGCCCTCGACCCGCGCTACGATCCCCTCGCCCACCCGCGCGGAGCTCGGGGCACGCTGCCGCTCGGCGACTCGGCCGCGGCGCAGGCGGCGCTCGCCGCCGCGCGCGCCGAGACGCTGGCCGCGCTCGCGCGCGCGCCGCTCGACGGCGGCGACCCGCTGCTGCGCGATGGGTCCGTCTTCACCATGATCGCGCAGCACGAGGCGCAGCACGCCGAGACGATCCTCCAGGCGATCCAGCTCGTCCCCGATCTGGCCTACGAGCCGCCGCGCCGCGAGGAGCCTGCCGAGGCGGTGCAGCGGCTCGAGCGGGCGGAGGCGGTGATTCCCGCCGGCCCGTTCGTCATGGGCACCGACGACCGCGCGCGCTCCTACGACAACGAGCGCCCGGCCCACGTGGTCGAGCTGCCGCGCTACCGCATCGACGTGGCGCCGGTGACCAACGGCGAGTACCTCCGCTTCATGGGCGACGGGGGCTACCGCCGCCGGGAGCTGTGGACCGACGCCGGCTGGCTCTGGCTCGCCGACGCGCGGGTCTTCCATCCCGCGCAGTGGGTGCGGCTTCCCGACGGCGCGTGGGGCGAGCGGACGTTCGGGCGGGTCGCGCCGCTCGCGCTCGACCGGCCGGTCGTCCACGTGTCGTGGTTCGAGGCCGCGGCCTATGCGCGCTGGGCGGGCAAGCGGCTGCCGACCGAGGCCGAGTGGGAGAAGGCCGCGGCGTGGGACCTCGAGCGCGGCGTGCCGCGCCGCTGGCCGTGGGGCGACGCGCCGCCCACCGCCGCGCGCGCCAACCTGGGCCAGCGCACCTTCGCCCCGGCCGCCGTCGGCGCGCATCCGGAGGGCCAGAGCTACTTCGGCTGCCACCAGATGGTGGGCGACGTGTGGGAGTGGACCGCGAGCGACTTCGCCCCCTATCCGGGCTTCGAGGCGTTCCCCTACCCCGAGTACTCCGCGGTGCACTTCGGGCGCGGCCACAAGGTGCTGCGCGGCGGCTCGTGGGCAACGCAGCCCATCGTCGCGCGCTGCACGTTCCGCAACTGGGATCTGCCGCAGCGCCGCCAGATCTTCGCCGGCTTCCGCTGTGCCCGCGACGCCTGACGCGCTTCTCGGCGCGCTCGCCGAGCTGCCGCTGGTCGTCGAGGACGTCACCGTCCGCAGCGGGGCCGCCCCGCTGCTCTCGTACCCGGGCGGCCGGCGGCCGCACTCGACGGTCACGCTCGTCGGCGACGGCGTCGCGGGCTCGGGCGAGCACGTCGGCTGGAGCGACGCCGAGCACGCGGCATTCCGCCGTGCGGCCGCCGTTGCCCCGCGCGGGCGCTGGCGGCTCGGCGCGTGGAGCGCCGCGCTCGCCGGGACACCCTACGACCGCGCCGCGCTCGAGGCCGCAGCGATCGACCTCGCGCTCCGCCAGGCCGACACGGGGCTCGCGCGCCTCGCCGGCGGCGCGCCGCGGCCGGTGCGCTACGTCGTGTCGTTCGCCCGCGTCGCCGATCCCGTCGCCGAGGCGGAGCGGCACGCGGGCATGGACCTCAAGGTCGACGTCGACCCGGCCTGGGACGACGCCGTGTGGCGCGGGCTCGGCTCGCTCGGACGCGTGGCGGTTCTCGACTTCAAGGGCGAGGCCGGCGCGGCGCGCGCGCACCGCTTCGTGCCCGCGGCGCTGCTCGAGGACGCCGCCGATCCGGTCGCGGCGCGGGCGAGCTTCGATGCGACCCTGCGCTCGGCCGCCGACCTCGACCGGCTCCGCGTGCGTCCGGCCGCGGTCAACGTCAAGCCCGCGCGCATGGGCGGCGTGCTCGAGGCGCTGCGGCTGATCGCGCGCGCCGCGGCGGCGGGGATCGACGTCTACTTGGGCGGCATGTTCGAGGTGGACGTCGGCCGGCGCCAGCTCCACGCGCTCGCGGCGCTCGTCTGCGCCGACGGCCCGAACGACGTGGCGCCGCTTTCCGGCCCCCGGCCGGCGCGGATCGCCGTCGATCCCGCGGCGCCGGGATTCGGCGGCGTGCTGGTCCGGGCGCCGGTCGCGTGCTAGCAGGCCCGCGTGGCGGCCTTCGTCGAGTTCGCGGGCACGAGCGTCCGGCTCGGGAACGGGCGGCAGATTCTCGCCGACCTCTCGCTCGCGGTCGCCGAGGGCGAGACGCTGGCGCTCCTCGGCCGCAGCGGCTCGGGCAAGACCACCGCGCTGCGGCTCGTGAACGCGCTCGTGCTCCCGACCGCGGGCGCGGTGCGCGTCGCCGGGCGCGCGACGCGCGACTGGGACCCGATCCGCCTGCGGCGCCGCACCGGCTACGTGATCCAGGAGGGCGGCCTCTTCCCGCACCTCTCGGTCGCCGAGAACGTGGGCGTGGTACCGGCGCTCGAGGGCTGGCCGGCGGGACGCATCCACGCGCGCGTGGCCGCGCTGCTCGCGCTGGTCGGTCTCCCCGCCGACGAGTTCGGCGCGCGCCGGCCGCACCAGCTCTCCGGCGGCCAGCGCCAGCGCGTCGGCGTGGCGCGCGCGCTCGCCGCCGATCCGCCGCTGCTGCTGCTCGACGAGCCCTTCGGCGCGCTCGACCCGATCACGCGCCGCGAGCTGCAGCAGGAGTTCCGCGCGCTCACGCGCCAGCTCGGGAAGACGGCCGTGTTCGTCACCCACGACCTCGCCGAGGCGGCGCGCGTCGCCGACCGCATCGCGCTCCTCGACGGCGGCCGGCTGCTCGCCGAGGGGACGGCGGCGGAGCTGGCCGCGCACCGCGATCCCGCCGTGCGGGCGTTCGTCGAGGCCGCGACGCCGTGACCGGCGAGATTCTCGCCCGGCTGGGCGAGCACGTGGTGCTCGTGGGCGCGTCGATGACGCTCGCGGCGGCGGTGGCGATCCCGCTCGGCATCGTGCTCACCCGCCGCCCGGCGTGGCGCCGCCCGGTGCTCGGCGCGGCGAGCGTCGTGCAGACGGTCCCGAGCCTCGCGCTCTTCGGGCTGCTCATCCCGCTGCCCGCCCTCGGAGGCATCGGCACGCGCACGGCGCTCGTCGCGCTCACGCTCTACGGCATCCTGCCCGTGCTTCGGAACACGGTCGCCGGCATCGACGGTGTCGACCCGGCGGTGCGCGAGGCCGGCCGTGGCATGGGCATGACCGACGCGCAGCTGCTGTGCCGCGTCGAGCTGCCGCTCGCCGCGAGCGTGATCCTCGCCGGCGTGCGCACGGCGACCGTGATCGACGTCGGGCTCGCCACCATCGCCGCCGCGATCGGCGCCGGCGGGCTCGGCGTGTTCATCTTCCGCGGGCTCGCGATGCTCGACGACCGCACCCTCCTCGCCGGCGCGCTGCCGGCCGCGGCGCTGGCGCTGGTGGCCGATGGCGCGCTCGGGCTCGTCGAGCGGGCGCTGCGCCCGCGGTGAACGGCGGTGGATGCCCGCTTGTCCCAGGTCGGCGATTCTGGTCATATTGGTCATGATGAAGCGCGCTCCGCTCGCCGAGGCGAAGGCTCGCCTGTCGGCGCTCGTCGACGAGGCGGAGCATCACGGGCGGCGGACCCTCATCTTGCGCCACGGCAAACCCTCCGCAGCCGTCGTGCCGGTGGACGTGGCGCTCGCCGCCGACCCGGCGCGCCGCAAGCGGCGCCGCCTCACCCCGAAGCAGCTCCGGGATCTCTTTCGCGGGCTCGGCCAGGGACCGAAGGGACGGAGCGCGGTCGCCGACCTCCTCGGCAGCCGCCGGTGAGAATCGTGCTCGACGCCTCGGTGGCGGTTGCCGCCGCCCGACGGCGCGAGCCGGCGCACGCCCGGTCGCGGCTGCGTGTGGCCCGGATCCTGCGGGGCCTCGACGACTTCGTGGTGCCGGCGCTCTTTCCGGTCGAGGTGGGCGCCGCCCTGGCACGCGCCGGCGCGGAGCTGGCGGCCGTGCGGGCATACGTCGAGTCGCTCGTCGGCACGGCCGACCGCGTCGTGCCGCTCGGCTCGCGCGCGGCCCGGCACGCCCGGGAGACGGCGATGCGCTGGCATTTGCGCGCGGCGGACGCCATCTACGTGTCGCTCGCCGTCCGCGAGGGCCTCCCGCTCTGCACCCTCGACCGGGAGGTGCTCGACCGCGCCGCCGGCGCGTGTCGGGTGATCCGACCCTGAGGAACGGACTTCGCGCATCGATCCCTGCGCTGCTCATCACCCTCGCCGCCTGCCGCGGCGGCGACCGCGTGGTCGTCGGCAGCAAGAACTTCACCGAGCAGCGCATCCTGGGCGAGCTGCTGGCGCAGACCGTCGAGGCGGCGGGGCTCCGCGCCGAGCGGCGCTTCGACCTGGGCGGCACGTTCGTCTGCGACCGCGCCCTGCGGGCGGGGCAGATCGACCTTTACGTCGAGTACACGGGCACCGCGCTCGGCGCGATCCTCAAGGACCCGCCCGATCCCGACCCCGCGCGCGTGCTCGCGCGCGTGCGCGCGGCCTACGCGCGCGACGGCCTCGTCTGGACGGCGCCGCTCGGCTTCGACAACACCTTCGCGCTGGTCGTCCGCCCCGACGTCCCCGCACGCACGATCTCGGACGCCGTACCGCTCGCCCGCGAGTGGACCGCCGCCTTCGGCTACGAGTTCCAGCAGCGTGCCGACGGCTATCCCGCGCTGCAGCGCGCCTACGGCATCGGCTTCGCGGAGGTCCGCACCATGGACCTCGGCCTGCTCTACCGCGCGCTCGCCGACCACCGGGTCGACCTGATCGTGGGCTCGGCCACCGACGGTCCGATCGCGCGCCTGGGGCTTCGCGTCCTCGAGGACGACCGCCGCGCGTTTCCGCCCTACCAGGCCGTGCCGGTCGTGCGCGCGGACGTGGTGCGCCGCCACCCGCAGCTCGCCCCCGCGCTCGCCGCGCTCGGCGGCGCGATCGACGTCGAGGCGATGCGGCGCATGAACGCGGCGGTCGATGCCGGGCACGAAGACCCGGCGGCGGTGGCGCGGGCGTTTCGCTCGGGGCTATGATTCCGCCCGCGATGCCGATCACGCTGCGACCGGGACGGCCCGAGGATGCCGACGAGTGCGGCCGCATCTGTCACGAGGCCTTCCGCACGATCAACGCGGAGCACGGCTTCCCGCCCGACTTCCCGAGCCCCGAGGCCGCCGCCGGCCTCTTGGCGACGATGCTGTCCCATCCCGGCTTCCATGCGGTGGTGGCCGAGGCCGACGGGCGAATCGTCGGCAGCAACGTGCTCGACGAGCGCTCGGCGATCGCCGGGGTCGGGCCGATCACGGTGCACCCCGCGGGGCAGAACGCCGGGGTGGGGCGGGCGCTCATGCAGCACGTGCTCGAACGGGCCCGCGCGCGCGGCTTCCCCGGGGTGCGCCTCGTCCAGGCCGCCTTTCACAACCGCTCGCTCGCGCTCTACACGCGGCTCGGCTTCGACGCGCGCGAGCCGCTCTCGTGCGTCCAGGGACCGCCGCTCCGGCGGGCGCTGCCCGGCTGCGCCGTGCGGCCCGCGACCGAGGCGGACGTGGCGGCCTGCAATCGGCTCTGCCTGCGCGTCCACGGCCACACGCGCGAGGGCGAGCTGCGCGACGCGGTGCGGGCGGGGGCGGCGACGGTCGTCGAGCGGGAGGGCCGCGTGAGCGGCTACGCGACCGGCATCGCGTTCTTCGCGCACGCGGTCGCCGAGGCCGACGAGGACCTCGAGGCGCTGATCGCCGCCGCGCCCGCCTTCGGCGGGCCGGGATTCCTCGTGCCGACGCGGAACGCAGCGCTCCTGCGCTGGTGCCTCGCGAACGACCTGCGGATCGTGCAGCCGATGACGCTGATGAGCATCGGCACGTACCAGGAGCCCCGGGGAGCCTACCTCCCGTCGATCTCGTTCTAGCCGGCGCGCTACACGATCACGCTGCGGATCACCTCGCCCGCCTCCATCGCGCGGAAGGCGTCGTTGACGCCGTCGAGCTTGATCGTCTTCGACACCATCGACGAGATGTCGAGCCGGCGGGTCTCGATCAGGTCGACGAACCGCGGGAAGTCACGCCGCACCTGCGCCGAGCCGTACTTGCAGCCCTTCACGGTCTTCTCCTCGAAGAAGATCCCGAACGCCGGGAGCGTGAACTGGGCGTCGAAGCGCGCCATGCCGACGATGATGACCTCGCCGCCGCGGCGGGCGAGGTTGTAGGCGGTGACGATGGTCTCGGGCAGCCCGATCACCTCGAAGGCGTAGTCGGTGCCGCGGCCGCCGGTGAGCGCCTTTACCTGCTCGACGGGGTCGCCGGCCGACGGGTCCACCGCGTCGGTGGCGCCGAGCTGCGTCGCGGTCTTGCGCTTGAGCGGCTGCGGATCGATCGCGACGATGCGGCTGGCGCCCGCGATGCGCGCCCCCTGGATCACCGCCTGGCCGACGCCGCCGCAGCCGAGCACGGCGACCGTCGAGCCGGGCCGGACCTTGGCCGTGTTGAGCGCCGCGCCGACGCCGGTGGTGACCCCGCAGCCGATGAGCGCGAGCTGCGCATCGGGCAGCTCGGTCTCCACCCGCACGACCGACGCCTCGTCGACCGTCATCACGTCGGCGAAGGTGCCGAGCCCGGTCATGCAGAAGTACGGGCTGCCGTCCGGGCGCGCGCCCCGCGCCTGCATCGTGAGCTCGTTCTCGCGCTCGCACAGCTCCGACTGGTCGTGCAGGCAGAACCAGCAGGCGCCGCAGGCCGGCACGAAGGAGGCGATCACGCGGTCGCCCTTCTTGACGCGCGACACCTCCGGCCCGACCTCGACGACGCGCCCGGTCCCCTCGTGGCCGAGCACCATCCCAGGCGGCAGCGGCACGTAGCCGCGCATGATCGACAGGTCCGAGTGGCAGACGCCGCTCGCCCCGATCTCGACGACGACGTCCCGGGGGCCGGGCGGGTTGGGCTCGAGTTGCTCGAGCGCAAGGCTCTTGGGGTCTCCGACGTAGACGGCAGCTCTCATTCGGTCCTCCGCGATGGGGGAAGTTGGAACGGGCGGAATCTAGCGTCTTTCCCCGCCACCGCATAGTGCATTTGCATGTTGCGCCGGGAAGCGACGTCGCGTAGGGAAGGGGACGATGCGAGGCCCCCGCATCCCGCCCCTCGTGTCCCCGCGCACCCCGTTCCTGCGGGCGACCCTGGTCGTGGCCCTCGTCGCGTCGGCGCGGGTCACCGCGGCGCAGCCGCTCGCTGCCCGCGACCTCGCCCGCCTGCGGAAAGTCACCGTCTGGGATCTCTCCGTACACCACCACGTCTCCGAGAGCGGAAGCGGAAGCGGGGCGCACTGGACCTATTCCGAGGCCTACGATCACCTTTCGGACGAGAGCTTCACGGTGTCCGGCGTCCCTGGCTGCGACTGGCGGGCGGGCCCGTTCACCCCGTGCACCATGGACTTCCGCTACCCGGCCACGGGTCACGCGGCCGAGTCGTTCGACATTCGCGACGATGCAACCGGCTGCAACGTGCGCTGCGACGACGGCATCTGCGGCTGCGAGCAGTGCATCGCGTCGGGGTGCCCGGACGCCGGGGGGCACGCCTGCCAGAGCCTCGACGAGCAGCACGCCACCGGCAGCGGCGATGTCGTGGGGGTCGCCGGCGACCTCGTCTCCGCCGGTGCCCTGGTCCTCGACTACGACGTCAATCCGCCGGTGGTCGTCAACGGTGGCGGGTCGGTGGGCCGTATTGCGGTTCCGTGGGCCCGGACGCTGCAGTACTGCGACGGGACGCCGATCACGATTCAGGGCGACCGCGGGCCCGGCGCCGACGGGAGGTTCGCCGACACGATGTTCCTCGGAAGCGGCGACGCGCACGTGATTATCGAGGACGGCCGCTTCGTGATCCGGGGGCAGGCGCACGAATCGTACACCTCCGTGAACACCAGCCACCCCGACCCCGTGACCATCACGCACACCGAGGACGTCGTTTTCGTGGTCACGGAGCACGGCGCCGACACCGAGGTCGTCGGCATCGAGGTCACGCAGGCCGTGCAGAGCTGGCAGAACACGGTGCCGCTGCTCGCCGGGAAGCCCACGGTCGTGCGGGCGCACGTGCAGCCGCTCGGGACGAAGCCGGTCAAGGTGTCGGCGCAGCTTCGCGCCTACCGCGATGGCGCCGAGCTCCCGGGCTCGCCGATGGCGGCCGTCAACCCGGACTCCTCCGTGCTGGCACGGCCCAACGCCGCCGGCGAGGCCCGCCGCAGCGACTTCACCGCGACCCTCGACTGGCTGCTCCCGCCGGAGTGGACGACGGGCACCGTCGACCTCGTCGTCGACTCGCAGCAGCTCGTCTGCCACGAGGCGGCCGAGCCCGGCGGCGTCGCGCACGACTGCACCATCCACGCCGCCTTCGCGGCGCCGCCCGCCGTGCACACGAAGCTCGTCGCCGTCGCGTGGGCCCAGGGCGGCAGCACGTACGGGCCGAGCGACGGGGATCTGGACGAGCTGGAGGACCGGCTGCGCGCCATCTACCCCGTCGCCGCCGTCGACGCGACGCACGGGTCGCTCGCGTGGACGGGAGCCGTGCCCCCGGATCTCGGCGCGCTCAACGCCCGGCTCGATCTGATGCGGTTCCTGGAGGATTGCTTTCCGATCGGCTCCGCGTGCAACCGGGCGTACTATGGCGCGCTCGCCGCACCGAAGGGATTCGGCGGCTTCCCGGTCGGACCCACGAGCACGGCAAGCGGCCTCGCCAACGGCGTGCCCGGCTCGGTCGCCTCGGGGTACGCGGGCGACTCGGCGACCGCGTATCAGCGCAACTGCCACGCGCACGAGCTGGCGCACGTGCTCGGCCGGCCGCACGCCGTCGACCCGGCCATCTTCGGCACCGACGCGGCCGGAGACCCGCTCGGCCCCTGCGGCGCCGTGGCAGGCGTCGGCGCGGAGACGTTCCCGTTCATGTTCGCGGTCGGCGGCACGGCGGTGGCCACGATCGGACCGCTCCTCTCCGGGGACGACCAGATCATGTACGGGCTGGACGCGGCTCTCGGGGTCGTCGATCCGTATCAGACCTTCGAGCTGATGTCGTACTGCCAGGGCACGTCGCCGGCCTTCGGGCAGTCGAAGTGGATCTCGAGCCACACCTACGTGAAGCTCCGGGACGCGCTCGCGGCAAGTCCGTGGGGAGGGCCCCCGGGACCGGCGTCGAGCGGGACCGCCGCCGACCTGCTGATCGTGCGGGGCACGGTCGCCGCCGACAGCGCGGCGGCGGCGTTCCTTCCGTTCGTCCACCTCGAGGGCGCGCCCCGGAGCCCCACCGCCGGCGACTGGACGCTCGAGCGGCGGGATGCCGGCGGGAGGCTCCTCGGGACGACGGCCTTCGCGCCGAGCTTCGGCGAGATCGACGTCGTCCCCGGGGCGCCCGCCGCCGACGTCCACGGCCCGGGCGAGTTCGTGGTCGCCGTGCCCGCCGACGCCGGGCTCGCGGAGGTGGACCTCGTGCACGGCGGGACGCGGATGGCCGCGGCGCATGCCAGCGCGCACGCGCCAACGGTCGCGGTCGTCTTCCCGAACGGCGGCGAGATTCTCACGGGCGCCCGCACGACGCTCGCCTGGAGCGCGAGCGACGCCGACGGGGATCCGCTCGCATTCCTCGTCCAGTACAGCCGGGACGGCGGCACCACCTGGGACACGCTGGCCGCCGACTGGCCCGCGACCACGCTCGACATCCCGCTCGATCGCCTCCCCGGCACGACCACCGGCCTCGTCCGGGTGGTCGCCTCCGACGGGTTTCTCAGCGCCGCGGCGGTGAGCGCCGCAACGTTCACCGTCGAGGACAAGGCGCCGGCGGTGCGGATCCTGCCGCCGACGGGCGCGCCCGTCGCCGGAACGCAGACCGTCGTGCTGCGCGGCGAGGGACGCGACCCCGAGGACGGGCCGCTTCCCGACGGCGCGCTCGTCTGGGCCGCGGACGGCGACGCGATCGGCACGGGCGCGGTCGTGATGCTCCCCAGCTCCGGGTTCTCGGAGGGCCCGCACACGCTCACGCTGACGGGGACCGACCGCGCCGGTCACACGGCGCAGGCGAGCGTGCCGCTCTCGGTCACGCGCAAGGCGCCGGTCTGCGGCGACGGCGTCGTCGATCCCGGAGAGCAGTGCGACGACGGCAACCCCGTCTCCGGCGACGGCTGCGAGCCCGACTGCACGAGCTCCCCGGCGACGACGACCTCCACGACGTCCACGACCAGCACGAGCAGCACCAGCACGACTGCGTCGCCGACGACCACCACGACGAGCCCGCCCGCGGCGCAGCGCTGCGCATCGGGGCCGAGCCTCGCGGGGCTCGACTGCCGCCTCGGGCTCCTCGTCGAGGCCGTGCGCGGCGCCGGCGATCTCGGCGCGCTGGCGGGCCGCCTGATCGGGAATCTCGAGAGCGCGCGTCAGGCGGTGGAGCAGGCGGCGCGGACGACGGCGAAGCGACGGAAGGCCGCCAAGAACCTCCACCGGGCGCTCGAGCACCTCCGCGCCTTCGAGCACGTGCTGAACGGCCGGCGCGCCCGCAAGACGCTCGCCGCGTCGCTGCGGAGCACGCTCGGCGAGCAAGCCCACGCGATCCGGACCGACCTGCAGGCGATCCGCTTCTGAGCCCCCGGCCGGCGGCTCACGCCGGCAGCTCGGCCGCGAACCGCTCGCGCATCGCCCGCGCGAGGTCGGCGACCGGCATGTCCGCGAAGCGCTCCCAGGGCACGGGGTCGAGCACCCGCACGCGGATCGGGTGCCGGCCCCGGAGCACGAAGCCGCGCTTCGGCAGCGCGCGCGCCGTCCCCTCGACGACGATCGGCAGCAGCGGTACGCGGCAGCGCTGTGCCAAGTCGAAGGCGCCGGGCTTGAAGTCGCGCAGCCGCCCGTCGGGCGAGCGCGTCCCCTCGGGGAACATCATGACCGAGCTGCCCCCGGCGAGCGTGCGCTCGCAGGCGCGCATCATCGCCGCCACGCTCGCGCGGTCGCCGCGGCGCAGCCGGATGTAGCGGTTGAGCGACATGTTCCAGCCGATGCACGGCACGCGGAAGTTCTCGACCTTCGACACCCACTTGAAGTGCGCGAAGAGGCGGAAGAGCACGAGGATGTCGAGCAGCGACTGGTGGTTCGCGACCATCACGTAGGCGCGCCGCGGGTCGATCTTCTCGCGCCCCTCCACGCGCACGGGCCAGGCCGGGTTGAGCCACGTGTAGAGCGACGCCCAGAAGCAGGTGAAGCGGTGGAGGACCACCAGCCGCCGGTCGAAGGCGACGGTGACGAGCCAGATCAGCACCGCGATCGGGAAGAGCACGAGCGAGCTTGCGACGAGAAACGTCCAGAAGACGGTCGAGAGGATGCGGCGCATCGCCACCCGCCTTCACGCCGCGCCGGCGGCGAGGAACCGAGGCACGACGGGGTTGATGAGCCCCGGGCGGGTGGGCGGGGCCACGTGTCCGCCCCGGCGACGGTGTGAAGCGTCCAATGCGGGCACGGCCGCCAGGCTGCGGAGTGCGTCGAGACAGGCCCGCGCAGCGCCTGTGGACACGACGCCGTCGGCCACGAGAGGTGCCTCCTCTCGCGCCAACGCACCCTCGGGACTCGCCCGCAACGTGAGCCTCTCTGCGGACCGCGCGTGGGTCCGACGTTTCAGCGGTTCAGCGGCGGCGCGCAGCGCCCGCCGCTGCAGCCGCAGGTTAGCTGGCACGCTTCAGTTCCTCTCGCAGGACTCGGCGGAGCTGCGCGCCTGTCGACGCTGCGGGCCGCTGCAACTGCTTGTTAGAGCCTCGATCGGATGGCATGAGACATCATCATACCACGGAGCTCGCGCCATGCCCGCCGCCAAGGTTGCCATCACCATCGACGCACAGCTCTTGAAGCGCATCGACCGCTTGGTCGCGCAACACAAGTTTCCGAATCGGAGCCAAGCGATCCAAGAAGCCGTCCGCGACAAGCTCGATCGTCTCGAGCGCGGTCGACTCGCGCGGGAATGCGCCAAGCTGAGCAGGTCGATCGAGCAACCGATGGCCGACGAGGGGTTGGTGGAGGACCAACGCCTGGCCGATCAGCCGCGGCGTCCGGCCGTCCGCGCGTGGCGGTGATCGTTCTCGATGCGAGCGCGGCGCCGCGCGAGTTCTCACGGCCCATCGAGCCTGGCTGAGGATCGGCCCGCGGGTGCGACTCCTGGCCTGACCGATGCGCGACATCCTGGGTTGGCTCTCGCTCCTTTCGCTTGCCGCCTGCGGCGTCGTCGCCGGCACGCCCGCGCCCCCGTCCGTGCGGCCGACGCCCGCGGCGTGGCGGCCCACCGACCTCGACGTGGCCTGGCTCGGGCACGCCACCGTGCTGCTCGGCCTCGGCGGCACGATGATCCTCACCGACCCCGCGCTCTTCGACCGCGTCGGCCTCCAGCTCGGCCCCGTGACGCTCGGCCCGAAGCGCCTCGTCGCGCCGGCGCTCGCGCCCGCGGACCTCCCGCCGCTCGACGCGGTGCTCGTGACCCACGCGCACATGGACAGCCTCGACCGCCCGACGCTGCGCGCGCTCGCGCCGCGCACGAAGCTGCTCGTCGTGCCGCCGCGCACGCGCGATCTGGTCGACGACTTGGGCTTCGCGCGCGTCGTCGAGCTCGGCTGGGGCGAGCGCGTCACCGCAGGCGGCGTCACGATCGAGGCGTTCGAGGTGAAGCACTGGGGCCGGCGCTGGCCATGGGACCACTGGCGCGGCTACGGGGGCTTCCTCCTCACGAAGGGCGGCACGACCGTGCTGTTCGCACCCGACACCGCCTACACCGACCTCGTCGCGCGCGCCGGCCGCCGCCAGCCGCTCGACGTGGCAATCCTCGGCATCGGCGCGTATGATCCGTGGATCGCCCATCACGCCGATCCCGAGCAGGCCTGGAGAATGTTCCTCGACAGCGGCGCGCACGTGCTCGTCCCGGTGCACTGGGACACGTTTCGCCTCGGCAAGGAGCCCGTGGGCGCAGCGATCGCCCGCCTGCTCGCCGCCGCGGGCTCGGAGGCTGGCCGCGTCGTGATCCGCCGCGTGGGCGAGACGTGGACACAGCCGTGCTGCGGGACAACACCGTGAGTCCGCTGCGGCTCGGGCCGCTCGCCGTGTGGCCGCCGGTCGTGCTCGCGCCGATGGCTGGCGTGACCAATTACGCCTTCCGTAGCCTCTGCCGCGAGTTCGGCGCGGGGCTCTACGTCTCGGAGATGATCACCGCCCGCGGCTACGTGCGCGGCAACGCGTTCTCGCGGCTTCTCGCCGGCGCCGTGCCCGGCGAGCGGCCGCGCTCGATCCAGCTCTACGGCACCGATCCGGCGGAGCTGGGCGAAGCCGCGCGCCGGCTCGCGGCCGACGGCACCGAGCACCTCGACCTCAACTTCGGCTGCCCTGTGCCCAAGGTGACGCGCCTCGGTGGCGGCGCGGCGATCCCGGTGCGACCGCGCCTCATGGCGGCCCTGGTGCGGGCCGCGGTGCGGGGCGCGGGCGGAGTGCCGGTCACGGTCAAGGTCCGCAAGGGCATCGACGACGACCTCCTCACCTTCCGCGACGCCGGCCGCGTCGCCGAGGACGAGGGCGCGGCCGCCATCGGGCTCCACGCGCGCACCGCGGCGCAGCTCTACAGCGGCGACGCCGATTGGGACGCCATCGCGGAGCTGAAGGCGCGGGTGCGCATCCCCGTGCTCGGCAACGGCGACGTGTGGGAGGCCGCCGACGCGCTGCGCATGATGCGCACGACCGGCTGCGACGGGGTGATCGTGGGGCGGGGCTGTCTCGGGCGCCCGTGGCTCTTCGCCGCGTTGGCTGCGGCCTTCGAGGGTCGCGAGCCCCCGCCGCCGCCGCGGCTCGGCGGGGTGCTCGCCGTGATGCGCGAGCATGCGGCGCGGCTCGTGGCGCTCTTCGGCCCCGTGAGCGGCGTGCTCCAGATGCGCAAGTGGTGCACGTGGTACCTCGTCGGCTTCCGCGGCTCGGCCGCCGCGAGCGCGGCGCTCTCGCGCATGCGGAGCCTCGCCGAGATGGAAGCGATCTGCGCCCGCCTCGACCCGGACGAGCCCTATCCCGATCCCGCGCCGCGTCCCGCGCGCACCGGCGAGGGCCGGCGCCAGCGCGTGCACCTGCCCGCGGGCTACCTCGCCGCGCGCGACGACGACGCGCCGCCAGCGGGCGCGGAACCGAGCGCGGCCGCGCTCTCGGGCGGATGATGCGGCGGGCCGGCCTCGTCCTCGTCGCCGCGTTGGTCGTCACCTCGGCTGCCGAGGCGGGGCCGGTGGTCGCCGGCGTCGCCTTCCCCGACGCGATCCAGGTCGCGGGCCGTAGGCTGCATCTCAACGGCGCCGGGCTGCGCACGCGATTCCTCCTCTTCAAGGTCTACGCGATCGGGCTCTACGTCGAGCACCCGACGACCGACGCCGCGGCCATCCTCGCCGCCGACGAGCCGCGGTGCGCCGAGCTGCATCTCTTGCGCGCCCTTTCCGGCAAGGAGATCGCGTCGGCGATCGCCGAGGCCTTCGCGCGCAACGCCGGCCGCGCGGCGCCCCGGCTCGCAGACCGGCTCGCCCGGCTCGAGGCGATGTTCCCCGCGGTCGAGGCGGGCGAAGCCGTCGTGCTCACCTACGTGCCGGGCAACGGCACGGTGGTCGAGGCGAAGCGGAAGACGCTCGGCACGATCGAGGGCAAAGACTTCGCCGACGTGCTGTTCGCGGTCTGGATCGGCGCGGCGCCGGTGGACCGGGCCCTCAAGCGCGCGCTGCTCGCCGGCGGTTGAGCCGTATTCCGCTTCGAGGCATCGACTCGGCTCGGCGTGCGGCGTACCGCCCGGCCTCATGGCCGTCGACCGCAAGCTCCTCGACCTGGCCCGCCGGCGGCCGTGGGCGCTGCGCTTCGACGACGCGCTCGACCTCTGCCGCGCGCTCGGCTTCCAGAAGGTTCGCCAGGTGCGCGCGCACCGCGTCTTCCGGCATCCCGCCCGCCTCGGGCGGCCGTTCAACCTCCAGCAGGGCACGCGCGGGCGGGCGAAGGCCTGGCAGATCGGGCGGCTTCTCGATCCCGACGCGCCGCCCCGAGCCGGCTTGCCGCAGCAGCGTCAAGACGGCCGCGCCTACCACGTCTCGTGGTCCGAGGTCGACGGCGAGTGCGTGGCGACGTGCGCGGAGCTGCCCGGCCTCTCCGGCCTCGCCCCGACGCCCGAGCGCGCGATCGCCGAGCTGCGCGTCGCGATCGACGCTTGGCTCGACTACGTCGCGGCGAGCGCCGCGCCGCGGGCGTAGAGTGCGGGGCAAGCCCTCATCCGTGCCGCGTCGAGATTCCCCCGTCGACCGGGATGACGGCGCCGGTCAGGTACGCGCCCGCCCGCGACGCGAGATAGATCGCGACGCCGGCCATGTCCTCGGGCTCGCCGATGCGGCCGAGCGGACACGAGGCGACGATCGTGTCGCGGAACTTGCGCAGCGTCTCGGCCATCATCTTGCTCTCGAAGGGGCCGGGCGCGACCGCGTTCACGGTGATCTTCGGCGCGAGCCGGTGCGCGAGCACGCGCGTGAGGTGGTGCACGGCCGCCTTGCTCGACGAGTAGGCGTAGGTCTCGAGGACCGGGGCTTGGAGCCCGTCGATCGAGCCGACGTTGATGACGCGCGCGGGGTCGCCTGGCCTGGCCGCCGCCTCGAGCTGCGGCAAGCAGGCGCGCGTCAGGTGGAAGACGGCCTTCACGTTGAGCGCCAGCACCTTGTCCCACGCCGCGTCGGGGTACTCGGCGAGCGGCGCGCCCCAGTTGGCGCCGGCGTTGTTGACGAGCACGTGGAGCGCCGGCTCGCGCGCCGCGAGCGCCTCGGCGAGGCCGCGGCAGCCGGCCTCGGTGCTGCAGTCGGCGGGCAGCGCCGCGCACACGCCGCGCGCCGACAGCTCGCGCGCAACCTGCTCGCACGCCTCGGCCTTGCGCGAGGAGACGTAGACCTTGGCCCCCGCCTCGACGTAGCCGCGCGCGATCATGAGGCCGATGCCGCGCGATCCGCCGGTGACCAGCGCCACCTTCCCTGCGATCGAGAAGAGATCCTGCATGCGCCTCCCATCGCCGATCGGCGCCGGCCGTTCAAGTGGCGCGCTGCCCCGCCCTTCCGCTACGCTCGCCCGCGATGCCGACGACGCTCTCCGAGCACGCCGCGAAGGAGCTGCTCGCGGCCTACGGCGTGCCCGTCACGCGCGAGGCGCTCGCCGACGACCCCGAGGGCGCCGCGCGCGCGGCCGCGGCGCTCGGCTTCCCGGTGGCCGTGAAGCTCTGCGGCGACGCGATCGCGCACAAGACCGAGCGGGATCTGGTGCGCCTCGGCCTCGCCGACGCCGCTGCGGTGCGCGCGGCCGCCGCCGACCTGCTCGCGCGCCGCCGGCCCGAGGACGGCCCGGCGCGGCTGCTCGTCGCCGAGATGGTGCGCGGGCGCCGCGAGCTGATCGCCGGCCTGGTGCGCGACGCGCAGCTCGGGCCGTGCGTCGTCCTCGGGCTCGGCGGCATTTTCACCGAGGCGCTGGGCGACGTGGTGTTCGCGACCGCCCCGCTCAGCGCCGTCGAGGCGCGCCGGATGATCGGCGGGCTGCGCACGCGCCGGCTGCTGGGGCCGTTCCGGGGCGAGCCGGCGGTCGACCTGGCTGCGCTCGTTGCCGTGCTGGTCGGCCTCGGCCGGCTCGCCGTCGAGCGGGCCGACGTCGCGAGCGTCGACGTGAATCCGCTCGTCGTGCGCGACGGGATTCCGGTGGCGGTCGACGCGCTCGTCGTCCTCGGCGCGCCGGAGCGGACGACGGCGGCCCCGCTGCCCGACGGCCCCGCGTTGCTCGAGCGCCTGCGTCCCCTCTTTCATCCCCGCGGCGTGGTGGTCGCGGGCGCCTCGAGCCATCCCGGGAAGTTCGGCTTCGTGGCGCTGCACAACCTGCTCGCCTTCGGCTACCGCGGCGAGGTGTCCCCCGTGAACCGCGACGGCGGCGACATCCTCGGCCGGCCCGTCCACCGCGACGTCCGCGACGTGCCCGCCGGCCGCACCGATCTCGTCTTCGTGTGTACGCCGGCCGGTGCCAACGCGGCGCTGCTGCGCCAGTGCGCCGCCAAGGGTGTGCGCGCCGCGTTCGTGGCGAGCGCGGGCTACGGCGAGGCGGGTGCGGAGGGCCGCGCCCTCGAGCGCGAGCTGGTGGCGGCGGCCGACGAGGCCGGCGTCGCGCTCGCCGGCCCCAACGGCCAGGGCTTGATCTCCACCGGCGACGCGCTGTGCGCGCAGATCGTGGCGCCCTACCCGCCCCCAGGACGCATCGCGATCGCGAGCCAGAGCGGGAATCTCGCCTCGGTGTTCCTCAACTACGCGGTGCTGACCGGTGTCGGCGTGACCAAGGCCGTCTCCTGCGGCAACTCGGCCCAGCTCACGCTCGCCGACTATCTCGCCTACTTCGCCGCCGACCCCGAGACCGCCGTCGCGCTCGCCTACGTGGAGGGGGTGGCCGACGGACCGCGCTTCCTCGAGGCCGTGCGCCGCCTGACGGCCGTCAAGCCGCTCGTCGTGCTGAAGGGCGGCATCGCCGCGGAGGGCCAGCGCGCGGCCGCGAGCCACACGGGCGCGCTCGCCAGCGACGACCGGATCTTCGACGGGCTCTGCCGCCAGCTCGGCGCGCTGCGCGCCCCCACCGCCGAGCACGCCTTCGAGTGGGCGGCGACCTTCGCGACGCAGCCGCTCCCCCGCGGCCGGCGCACCGTGGTGCTCACCGCCGCCGGCGGCTGGGGCGTGCTCGCGGCGGATGCGTGCGCGGCCGCCGGCCTCGATCTCGTAGCGCTGCCCGACGACCTGCGCGCGGCGCTCGACGCGCTCTTGCCGCCGCGCTGGAGCCGCGGCAACCCCGTCGACTTGGCGGGCGGCGAGACCCGCGACACGATTCCCGCCGTCCTCGACCTCCTCGCCGACCACGACGGCGTGGACGCGCTCGTCGTGCTGGGCCTCGGCATCCAGGCGAACCAAGCGCACGCCTTCCGCACGGGGCCCTTCTACCCCGGCCACGGCCTCGACCGCATCGTCGAGTTCCACGAGCGCCAGGACCGCCGCTACGCCGAGGCGGCGCGCGCCGCGTCGGAGCGCAGCGGGAAGCCCGTGCTCGTCGCCACCGAGCTGGTCTACTGCGACCGCCATTACGGCAACGCGGCGGCGGTGGCGGTGCGCGAGGGCGGGCGGCTCTGCTATCCGAGCGCGCACCGCGCGGTCGCGGCGCTCGCGGCACTGGCAGCCTACGCCGAGTTCCGCGCGCGCAGATAGGACGAGCCACGCGCTTGCAGCGCGGAGGCCGCGATGCTACCTGCCGAAGCCCCCCGGCCATGGGTTTCCTCTCGGCGAGCACGACGATCGTCCGCTTCATCGCGCCCGTGCCGCCGCAGCTCAACCGAGAGGCGGTGGCGGCGGCGGTGACGCGGCGGGCGTTCCGCGACGTCGACCCGGCCGCGGGCGGCGCGCGCGAAGGGTGCGGCTGGGTCGGCATCCACGATCCGCTCGTGACCGTTTTCGATCCGGCGGATCTTTTCTTCGCGCATTGGCTCGTCGTGGGCTTCCGCTACGACCGGCTCGCCGTGCCGGCGAAGCTCCTCGGGCTCGAGCGCCGGCGGGCCGAGGCGGCGCGCCGGGCCGAGCGGGGCGTCGAGCGGCTCGGCGCCGCCGAGCGCAAGGAGATCCGCGAGGAGGTCGAGGCGCGGCTCATCGCCCGCGCCCTGCCGACGCCGCGGCTCTTCGACTGCGCGTGGAACCTCGAGACCGGCCGCGTGTACTTGAGCGGCCGCCAGCGCGCCGTATGCGAGGCGTTCGCCGAGCTGTTCCGGCAGACCTTCGGCGTCCGACCCGTGCCGCTCATCCCCTATCTCGCCGCCGAGCACGTCGGGCTCGTCCCGCGCGCCGTCGAGGCGGTGCGGGCCGTCGAGCCCGCGAGCCTGGTGCCCGCCGGCGCGCCGCGCCCCGACGCCCGCGTGCCCCGGCTGCCGCTCGAGGAGGCGCGCGGATGACCGAGGACTTCCTCGCGGTCGTCGAGACCAAACGCTTCCTCGGCCAGGAGTTCCTCACGTGGCTCGCGCACCGCATCGAGGAGGGCGGCGGTTCTGCCGACGTCGAGCTGCACCTCGGCGACCGGGTCGTGCTCGCCGGCGCCGCGCAGGACGAGCGGCTGACGGTGGCCGGCGCGGGCGACGCGCGCGCCGAGATCGGCGCGGGGCTCCGCCGCGGCAAGCTTCTCGACCGCGCTCGGCTCGTGATCGCGCGGGGCGAGCGGCGCTGGGAGCTGTCGCTCGACGGCGGGCTGCTGGTCTACGAGGGGCTGCGCTGTCCGAAGCTCGGGCCGCGCGACGCGGGCGCGCACGAGGACCGGCGCGCGGCCTTCGAGAACGACCTCTTCCTGCGCCTCGCCGACGTCGAGGAGGCGCTCGCGATCCTCGACGGCCTGTTCGCCGAGTTCTGCCGGCTCCGCGGCTCGGCGGCCTGGGCCGCCCGCGAGCTGCCGGCGCTGCGCGCCTGGGTGGAGCAGCTTCGCTGAGATGCTACGCACCCAGGACCTCCGCGTCGTCGCCACCGAGCCGCTCGTCCCCCCGGCGGAGCTCAAGGGCGAGCTGCCCGCCGACGACACGCATTACGCGGTGGTCGTGGGCGCCCGCGAGACGGTGCGCGCGATCATCGCCGGCAGCGACCCGCGCCTGCTCGCCGTCGTCGGCCCCTGCTCCATCCACGACCCCGACGCGGCGCTCGACTACGCCCGCCGCCTGCGCGCGCTCGCCGACACGGTCGGTGAACGCCTTTTTCTCGTCATGCGGCTGTACTTCGAGAAGCCGCGCACGACCATCGGCTGGAAGGGCCTGATCAACGACCCGCACTTGAACGGCACGCACGACATGCACACGGGGCTCCGCCTCGCGCGCCGGCTGCTGCTCGACATCACGGCGCTCGGGCTGCCCGCCGGCACCGAGCTGCTGGATCCGATCACGCCCCGCTACCTCGCCGACCTGCTCGCGTGGGCCGCGATCGGCGCGCGCACGACCGAGAGCCAGACGCACCGCGAGATGGCGAGCGGGCTCTCGATGCCCGTCGGCTTCAAGAACTCGACCGCCGGCAACCTCCAGGTGGCGGTCGACGCGCTCGAGTCCGCCCGCCACCCGCACACCTTTCTCGGCATCACCGAGGAGGGCCGCACCGCGGTCGTCCACACGCGCGGCAACCCCGACACGCACATCATCCTGCGCGGCGGCCGCCGCCCGAACTACGACGCCGGCAGCATCGCCGAGTGCGAAGCGCTGCTGCGGCGTGCCGGGCTGCCGGCGCGCGTGCTGGTCGACTGCAGCCACGCGCAGACCGGCAAGGACTACACGCGCCAGCCCGAGGTGCTCGCCGACCTCGTGCGCCAGGTGCGGGGCGGCGCGCGCGCGATCATGGGCTTCATGCTCGAGAGCAACCTCGGCGCCGGCAACCAGAAGCTCGCCGGGGGCCGCGAGGGGCTGCGCTACGGCGTGTCGATCACCGACGCCTGCATCGACTGGGAGACCACCGCGCGCTGCCTCGGCGAGGCGGCCGCGGCGCTGGGCTAGCGGCGGGTGTCGCCGCTCGGCGACGCGCTCGTGCTCTTCGCCGCCGCGTTCGTCGCCGGCGGCGTGAACGCGATCGCCGGCGGCGGCTCGCTGATCACGTTCCCGACGCTCGTGTGGCTCGGGCGCGAGCCGATCCGCGCCAACGCCACCAACACGGTCTCGCTCTCGCCCGGCTCGCTCGCGGCGCTGCTCGCGCTGCGTCACGAGCTCGCCGGCCTCGGCGGCTGGATCGCCTGGGGCAGCGTGCCCTCGGTCGTGGGCGGCGGCGTGGGCGCGCTCCTCCTGCTGCGCACGCCGCCGCGGGTGTTCGCGCGGCTCGTGCCTTGGCTGATCGTCTTCGCGACCGCGCTCTTCGCGCTCTCGGGCCGCGCCGGCGGCGCCCTCGTCCGCCGCCGCGGCAGCCGCACCGCTCCGAGCCCCGCGCGGCCCGGGGCGCTCCTCTACCAGCTCGCCGTCTCGGTCTACGGAGGCTATTTCGGCGCGGGCATCGGCATCATGATGCTCGCCGGACTCGGGCTCGCCGGGCTCACCGCCATCCACGGCATGCTCGCGCTGCGGAACTTCTACGCGATCTGCATCAACGGCGTCGCCGCGCTCTACTTCGCCGCGCGCGGTGCCGTCGACTGGCGCGACGCGGCGGTGCTCACCGCCGGGCAGGTGGCCGGCGGGTTCGCCGGCGCACGGCTCGCGCGCCGGCTCCCGCCCGCGGGGGTGCGGGGCGCGGTCGTGGCGATCGGGGCGGCGATGGCCGCCTCGCTGTTGGCCCGTGGCTGACTCGTCAGGCCGCGGAAATCTCGGCTCAGGCCGGCGCGACCGCGGCGGCGCCGTTCGCGCCCGGCGCGAGGCTCGGGCGCGGCGGGGGCGGATCGACGAGCCCCTTCTTGGCGAGCTCGGCGATCGCCATGTCGAGCGTCTGCATGCCGACGTTGCGGCCGGTCTGCATCATCGAGGGGATCTGGTGCAGCTTGCCCTCGCGGATCAGGTTGCGCACGGCGGGCGTCCCGACCAGGACCTCGCACGCGGCGACCCGCCCGCCGCCCTTCTTCTTGAGCAGCGTCTGCGCCACCACCGCCTCGAGCGACTCGGCGAGCATGGTGCGGATCTGCCCCTGCTGGCCGGCGGGGAACACGTCGATGATGCGGTCGATCGTCTTGGGCGCGCTCGACGTGTGCAGCGTGCCGAAGACGAGGTGCCCGGTCTCCGCGGCGGTGAGCGCGAGCGCGATGGTCTCGAGGTCGCGCATCTCGCCGATCAGGATCACGTCGGGATCCTCGCGCAGCGCGCTCTTGAGCGCGCGGGCGAACGATTCGGTGTGCGCGCCCACCTCGCGCTGGTTCACGAGGCAGCGCTTGGGGGGATGCACGAACTCGATCGGGTCCTCGACCGTGAGGATGTGCCCCTCCCAGGTCGCGTTGATCACGTCGACCATGGCCGCGAGCGTCGTCGACTTGCCCGAGCCGGTCGGCCCCGTGACCACGATGAGCCCGCGCTCGCGGGTGCAGAGCTCCTTCAGGATCGACGGCATGCCGAGCCCCTCGAGCGAGGGGATCTCGGTCGGGATCGTGCGCAGGACCGCGCCCGGGCCGCGGCTGTGTACGAAGACGTTGACACGGAAGCGGCCGACGCCGTCGAGCGCGTAGGCGAAGTCGACCTCGTGCTCGGTCTCGAGGAGCCGCTTCTGCTCGTCGGTCATGATGGAGTGGACGAGGCGCGCCAGCTCCTCGCCGGCGAGCGGCGGGTGCTCGGTGCGGCCGAGGTCACCGTGGACCCGGACCATCGGCGGCTCGCCCGTGCTGAGATGGAGGTCGGAGGCGCCCTTGGCGACCGTCTCGCGCAGCAGGTCCTGCATCGTCGGCATGGCGGGCGAGCACAGCAAGAGGTGCGCCAGCGGCGGGGGGGCCGGGGCACGGGGCGGAGCGCGCCGGCGGGGCAGTGGCGCGGTGTCGCCAACGTGACGCTCCGGGACCATACTGACGGGCGTGTTCCCGGTCTCCCCCGAGAAGGAGCAGGCCCTCCTCGCCCGCATGGCGCGCCTCGGTGTCCGAGCGGAGGACCTCGAGGAGTCCTTCGTGCGCTCGGGCGGCAAGGGCGGGCAGAACGTCAACAAGGTATCCACGTGCGTCGTGCTCCGGCACCGCCCGACTGGCACCGTGGTCAAGTGCCAGGCCGAGCGCTCGCAGGCGCTCAACCGCTTCCTCGCCCGCCGGTTGCTGCTCGACCGCCTCGAGGCCCGCGCGCGCGGCGCCGCCGAGGCACGGGCGGCCGAGGCGGCGCGCATCCGCCGCCAGAAGCGGCGGCGGTCGCGCCGCGCCAAGGAGAAGATGCTCGCCGCCAAGCGCGCGCAGGCGGGGAAGAAGGCGGCGCGCCGGCCGCCAGGGCGCGAGGAGCTGGAGGGCTGACCCCGTTGACCGGGCTCGACCCCCGCGCTACGCATCGGGGCGTCACCGCAACGAAAGGAGCAATCCCATGGCAGTGCAGCTCGGCAGCGTCGCGCCGGACTTCACGCAGGAGTCGACCGAGGGAACGATTCGCTTCCACCAGTGGATCGGCAATCACTGGTGCGTGCTCTTCTCCCACCCGAAGGACTTCACCCCCGTCTGCACGACCGAGCTCGGCCTGGTCGCGAACCTGAAGGCCGAGTTCGACAAGCGCAACTGCAAGGTGATCGCGGTGAGCGTGGACGACGTCCCTTCGCACAAGGGATGGATCAAGGACATCGAGGAGACGCAGCGCACGCACATGAACTACCCCATCCTCGCCGACCCCGATCGCAAGGTGTCGTCGCTGTACGACATGATCCACCCCAACGCGAACGACACCCTCACCGTGCGCTCGGTCTTCTTCATCGACCCCAACAAGAAGGTGCGCGCGACGATCACCTACCCGGCCAGCACCGGGCGCAACTTCGACGAAATCCTCCGCGTGCTCGACTCGCTCCAGCTCACCGACCGCCACCAGGTGGCGACCCCGGCCAACTGGAAGCAGGGCGGCGAGTGCGTGATCGTCCCGTCGATCACGGATCCGGCGGAGATCAAGCGCAAGTTCCCGAAGGGCTACCGGGAGCTGAAGCCCTACCTGCGCATGACCCCCCAGCCCGACAAGTAGGCCCCGCCCGACCCGGGATGCCGCTGCCCGCTGCGGACGGCGGCACAGCGCTTGCAGCGCCTCGGCGTGCGCGGACCCCCGGGCTTCGTCCGGAAGCAGGGGTCCGGCACGAAAATGCCGGACGCGGCTCACGACGAGACCACGACGCCGCTCGGGGGGCGTCTCTACGGGAGACCCTGGGGCCTGCTCGCCGCCCTCGGGCTCGGCGCCGCCGCCTTCGTGCTCGGCCCTGCCCGCGGCATCGCCGCGGGCGCGCTCGCGCTGGCCGCGCTCGCCGGGGTCGCGGGCGAGCTCGCGCGCGAGCGCCGCGAACGCCGCCGCGCCGAGCGCGCGCTGCGCGACAGCGAGGCGCGCCGGGGCGCGACCCTCGACGCCGCCCTCGACTGCATCGTGACCATCGACCACGCGGGACGGATCGTCGAGTTCAATCCCGCCGCCGAGCGCACCTTCGGCTGGCCGCGCGCCGCGGTGCTCGGCCGCACGCTCGCCGATCTGCTCGTGCCGCCCGCGCTACGCGCCAGGCAGACCGCCGGGCTCGCCCGCTGCCTCGCCACCGGCGAAGGTCCCGTGCTCGGCCGGCGCATCGAGACCACGGCGCTGCGCGCCGACGGCCGCGAGTTCCCCGTGGAGGTGGCCGTCACCGCGATCCCGCAGGAAGGGCCGCCGCTGTTCAGCGCCTCGCTCCGCGACCTCACCGAGCGCCGGCTCGCCCAGGAGGCGGAGACGTCGTCCGCGCTCGTGCGCGTCGGACGGGAGATGATGGTGCTCCTCGACGCCGGGCTCATCCTCGAGCGGCTGCGGGCGCTCGCCACCGAGCTGCTCGGCTGCGAGCGCTGCCGCACGTTCATGTGGCAGCCGGCCGAGGAGCGCTTCGTCGCCGTCGGCGATCCCCCGGGCGGCGCGTTCACCCTCCCCGCGATGGCGCTCGCCGACGTGCTGCTCGGCCTCGAGCGGGAGGGCGTGGTGCGCGTCGGCGCCGCGATCCACGACCTCGCGCCGCGGGCGCTGCCGCTCGGAGAGCCCTACGGCGCCGCGCTCTGCCTCGGCCTCTGGCGCGGCGACGTGATCGTCGGCGTGCTGGTGGCGCTCTACGGCGAGCGCCTCCGGCCGTTCACGCCCCGCGAGGAGCGCATCGGGCGGGGGCTCGCGCAGATCGCCTCGATGGCGCTCACCAACGCGCACCTGGTCGAGGAGCTGGCCCACGCCAGCCGCGTGAAGTCCGAGTTCCTCTCGACGATGTCGCACGAGCTGCGCACGCCGCTCAACGCCGTGGTCGGCTACGCCGAGATGGCCGAGGACGAGGGCCTCGCAGCCGCCGAGCGCGCCGCCTGTCTCGGCCGCATCCGCTCGGCCGGCCGCGACCTCCTCGAGCTGGTGGAGAACACGCTCGACATCGGCAAGATCGAGGCGGGCCGGGCCGAGGTGCGCCTCGATCCCGTGCGGCTGCCGGCGCTCTGGTCGGCGTTGCGCGCGAGCTGCGCCGGCCTGCGGCGCACCCCGGGGGTTGGGTTCGTCTGGCACGACGACGCCCCCGACGTCCGCCTGCGCACCGACGTCCGCAAGCTCACCGTGGTGATGCGCAACCTCGTCGGGAACGCCCTCAAGTTCACCGAGGCCGGCCGCGTCGAGGTCGAGGCGGTCCGCGAGGGCGACGTCGTGCGCCTGCGCGTCAGCGATACCGGCATCGGCATCCGTCCCGAGGACCACGAGCTGGTCTTCGAGATGTTCCGCCAGGTCGACGGCTCGGAGACGCGCCGCTACAGCGGGACCGGCCTCGGCCTCTACATCGTGCGCCGCTTCGTCGAGCAGCTCGGCGGCACGGTGCACCTCGAGAGCGCGGCGGGACGGGGGTCCACCTTCACGGTGACGCTGCCTCTCGATGCCGCGGCCGCCCGGCGCGCCGCGTGACCGGCCGGCCCTGGACTGCGCGCGCCGCCGTGCCAAGATGGACGCCCGATGTCGCCCGCGATCCTGGTCGAGGCGGTCACGAAGCGCTACGGCGCCCGCCCCGCGCTCGCCGGCATCACCTTCGCGGTCGACCCGGGCGAGATCGTCGGGCTTCTCGGCCCGAACGGCGCCGGCAAGTCGACGACGCTCTCGATCGTCGCCACGCTGCTCGCCGCCGACGCAGGCACGGTCGCGGTCGCCGGCTGCCGGCTGCCCGCGCAGGCCGGCGCCGCCCGGCGCGCGCTCGGCCTCGTCCCCCAGCGCGAGGCGCTCTATCCCCCGCTCTCCGCGCGCGAGAACCTCGGCTTCTTCGCCCGCATGCAGGGGCTGCGCGGGGCGACGGCCGCGCGCGCGATCGACGACGCACTCACGCTCGTGGGGCTCGAGCGCCGCGCCGACGAGCCGGTCGCGCGGCTCTCGGGCGGCATGCGGCGGCGGCTCAACCTCGCCTGTGGGATCCTGCACCGTCCGCGCGTCGTCCTGCTCGACGAGCCCACCGTCGGCGTCGATCCGCAATCGCGCGAGCGCATCTTCGAGGCCGTGGCGGGTCTCGCCGCCGGCGGCGCCGCGGTGCTCTACAGCACGCACTACATGGAAGAGGCCGAGCGCCTCTGCCGGCGGGTCGTGCTGATCGACGAGGGACGCGTGCTCGCCGCCGGCACGCCCGCCGAGCTGATCGCCGGCGCGGGCATGGCGCCGCGGCTCGAGTTCCGCACCGCGCGGCCGCTGCCGCCGGCCTGGCTCGACGGGGTAGCAGGCGCGCGCGCGCTCGAGCGGCCCGACGGCGAGACCGCGGTGGCCGTGGCCGACACGGCGATCGCGCCCGCGGTGCTCGAGGCCGCCGCGCGCGCCGGCGGCGACGTGCTCGCGCTCGCGCTCCACCGCCCGAACCTCGCCGACGTGTTCTTCAGCCTGACGGGCCGGGCGCTGCGCGACGACGACCCGCCGGCCGCCGGCGCCGCGTGATGCTCGGCGCGGCGTTTTTGAAGGACCTGCGGCTGCTCGCCCGCGACCGCGCCGCGCTGGTCTTCCTCACCGTCGCGCCCGTGCTGGTGATCGCCGTCGCCGGCCTGTCGCTCGCCTCCCTCTACGGCGCCGATCCGCGCGGCACGAGCGCCTACCTGCTGCCGCTCGCCGACGAGGACGGCGGCCGCGTCGGGCAGACGCTGCGCGCGCGGCTCGCCGCCGAGCCGCGGGTCGTCGTCGAGGTGGTCGCCGACCGCGCGGCGGCGCGCGCGCTCGTCCGCCGCCAAGTCGCCGGCGCCGCGCTGGTGATCCCCGCGGGCACGACCGCCGCGGTCGCCCGCGGCGAGCCCGCGGCGCTGCTGCTCTACACCGACCCGGTGAAGTACCTCGAGGTCGCGAACGTCCGCCTCCTCGTCGAAGAGCTGCGGCACGGCATCGAGGCCACCGCCCGGGCGCGGGCGGCGGCCCGCCTCGAGAAGGAGCGCGCGCACGCCGCCCGGGCGCGGGCGCGGTTCGAGCGCTCCGCGCGCGGCCTCGAGCGCACGCTCGAGGAGGTGAACGCGCGGCTGCGCGCCGCCCGCGCCGAAGCCGAGCGCCGGCTCGCCGCCGCCGAGGCGGAGGCGGGCGCCGAGACCGACCAGGCGCGCGCGCGGCTCGCCGCCACGCTGGCGCCGCTGCGCGGCTTTCTCGCCGAGCTGGCGGCGCGCCAGCAGGCCTTCGCCGAATGGCTCGCCGCGGCACGGGCGCAGGCGGGGCGCTTCGCCGACCGGCTGGCGCCGCCGCCGGCGCCGCCGGAGGTGCCGCCCGCGCTCGCCGCCCTCGCCGCCGATCCCGACGCGCTCGTCGGGCGGGTGCTGCCGTCTACGGCCGCGGCCCGCCCCGTTCTGCCGCCGATGCCGACGCTGCCCCCGCTCGCCCTGCCCACGCCGCCCGCGCCGCCCGACGCGCACCTCCCCGGCGCGCTCGGCATCGAGGAGTCGAGCGTCACCGGCGCGCCGCGGCAGCTCAACACCTTCGACCAGAACGTCCCCGGCTTCAGCGTGACCTTCCTCCTCCTCGGCATGCTGCTCGGGGTGTCGCTCGGGCTCCTCGACGAGCGCGACTGGGGCACGCTCGAGCGCCTGCGGGCGATGCCCGCGCCGTTCGCGACCGTGCTCGTGGCGAAGCTCCTGGCGCGCTTCGCGGTGGGCGTCGTGCAGATGGCCGCGCTCTTCGCGGTCGGCCGGCTGGCGTTCGGGATCTCGCTCGGGCCGCAGCCCTGGGCGCTCGCGCTGCCAGCCGCGGGGATCGTGTTCGCCGGCACGGCGTTCGGGCTGGTCGTGGCGGGCGCGGCGCGCAGCCGGGAGTCGGTGCTGCCGCTCGGCTCGATCGTGATCGTCACGATGGCGGCGGTCGGCGGCTGCTGGTGGCCGATCGACCTCGAGCCGCGCTGGATGCGGCAGGTCGCGCTCGCCTTCCCCACCACTTGGGCGATGGCGGCCTTCAACGACCTCATGATCCGGCGCCAGCGGGCCTCGGCCGCGGCCCTGCCGACCGCCGTCCTCTTCGGCTTCGGGCTCTTCTACCTCGCCGTCGGGCTCCTGGTCTTCCGCGGGCGCACGGCGGCTTGACGCCCTCCGCCCCGCGGGATACCCGGCGCGCGTGCCCGACCATCCATCCCCGGCCGTGTCGCTGCTCGAGCGCGTCGTCGTGCGCCGGGAGCGCGTCCGCTGGTCGGAGGACGCCTACTTCCTGCTCATCACGCGCTCGTGGCCGTGGCTGCTCGCGGTCTTGGCCGGGCTCTACGTCGGCGTGAACGTGCTCTTCGCGCTCGCCTACCTCGCCTGCGGCGACTGCATCGAGAACGCGCGCGCGGGCTCGTTCGCGGACGCCTTCTTCTTCAGCGTCCAGACCCTGGCGACGATCGGCTACGGCACGTGGGCGCCGCGGACGTTCGGCGGGCACGTCCTGGTGGTGGTCGAAGCGTTCGCCGGGCTCCTCGGCTTCGCGCTCGCGACCGGCCTCGCGTTCTCGAAGTTCTCCCGGCCGACGGCGCGCGTGCTCTTCTCGGCGGTCGCGGTGGTCGCGCCGCGCGACGGCGTTCCGTGCCTCATGTTCCGCATGGCCAACGAGCGGGGGAATCAGATCGTCGAGGCCGAGGTTCACGCCGTGCTCGCGCGTGACGAGACGACCGCCGAGGGCGAGTCCGTCCGCCGTTTCCACGACCTCACTTTGCTGCGCCGCCGCAATGCGCTGTTCGCCCTCACCTGGACGGCGGTCCACCCGATCACGCCCGCGAGCCCGCTCGCGGACGCCACGCCCGAGGGGCTCGCGAGCTCGGAGGCCGAGATCGTCGTCTCGCTCGTCGGGCTCGACGAGACCGTCTCCCAGACCGTCCACGCCCGGCACGTCTACCCGGCGAGCGCCGTCCGCTGGGGCGTCCGCTTCGCCGACGTGGTCTCGCGGCTGCCCGGCGGCGGCCGCCGGATCGACCTCCGCGCCTTCCACGACGTCGTGCCGGCGCGCGCCGGCGGGTCGATCGCGGGTTGACAGTGCGCAAGGCCTGAGGGACACTGGCCCATCACCTCACCCGCGAGCGCACACCGGATCGTCCCTCCGCCCTTCGTGTCCCGTCTCATCAGGCCCTGTCGGGCCGCCGTATTCGACTTTCAGGGGTTCCGCGCATGAGGGGAGCCTGCTAGGCTCGCGCGCGACTCGACCCAACAGGAGGCAGCCATTTCGTCCACGATCTTCATCGGGAATCTGTCCTACGAGGCGACGGAGGAAGACCTGCGCACGGTGCTCACCGACATCGACCCGGCCGTGCGCGTGCGGCTCGGGAAGGACCGGGTCACCGGCCGGCCCCGCGGCTTCGCGTTCGCGGAGTTCAGCGACGCAGCCCGCGCCGCAGACGCCATCCGCCGCTTTGACGCCTTCGAGCTGCACGGGCGGCGGCTGCGCGTCAACGACGCCGACGACAAGCCGCCCCCGCGCGCGCCGCGCCTGCCGGGCGCGGCGCCCTCCGCGCCGACCTTCGACCCGCGCGCCTTCGCCGCCGGTCCCCCGCCGAGCGAGGACGGATTCGGCGCCGACCGCGGCTTCCGCAAGAAGGGCGGCAGCCGCCGCGGGCTGCGCGCGCGCAAGCGCAGCCTGCGCTACTGACCCGGGGCGGCCGTCGCCCCCGGCTCGAGCCGCCAGATCTGGTACGGCGCCGCGGCGCGCCGCTCGGCGGCAGTCGTGAACAGCACGTACTGGAGCGCGCTGCACGTCACGTAGAGCCACCCGTCGGGCCCGAAGCTTAAGCCGTCGGGCCAGCGCAGGCGCGGATCCTTCATCAGCGTGCGCAGCCGGCGGTCGGGGCCGAGCACGAGCAGCGCCGAGTGCTCGGGATCGGTGAGGTAGACGTTGCCCGCGTCGTCGGTGGTGGCGCCGTCGCTCAGCGGCTTCGGCCCGTAGTCCTCGACGCGCGCAGCGAGCGCCTCGGGGGCGAGCGTGCGATCGTTCAGATCGCGCGTCGCCACCCGGTAGAGTCGGTCGCCGTTCACCGGCCCGTAGTAGAGCCACTCGCCGCCGCGGTCGAGCGCGATCGTGTCGACGCCGATGCGCAGCGTGACCAGCCCGAAGAGCGTCATGTCGCGCACGGCCGTGTGCAGGATGAAGTCGCGGGGGCGCACCGAGGCGTGGCCGTCGAGGAGCCGGCGGCTCGTGCCCGCGACCACGTCGTAGGTGAGCAGGGCCGGCCGCTGAACGATCGGGCTCGCATCGGCGATGTAGATCGTCGCGCCGCCCGGGTCGATCTGGAAGTCGTTCAGCATGGAGAACAACGGCGCGACCGCCGACGGGAACCCGTAGCCGTGGACCTGCGCCGCGGTGGCGAGGTCGAAGGCGCGCAGGCGGGGCTGGCCCATGGCGTAGTCGGCGTGGTCGAGCACCCACAGGCGGTCGCGCGCGTCGATGCGCACGGCGAGCGGCGAGCGGAACGACGCCTGCGCCTCGGCGCTCGGAAAGGGGACCGGCTTGCCGCCGACCAGCTCGGCGACCGCGAAGGGCGGGTGGCCGTCGGGGTGGAAGGTGAAGAACACGCGCCCGGTGCGCGAGACGGCAATGTTGCCGGGCGGGGAGTCGAGGTCGGCGACCTTCTCGAGCGCCGCCGCAGGCAGCTCCGGCGCCGTCGTGCGGTCCTCGAGGTAGCGCCCGCCGCCGAGCGTGAGCCGTAGCCCCGCGGCGAGCGCGACCGCGATCAGGACGACGACCGCCAGGATTCGAGCGATCCACCTCATCCACGCCTCCCCCGCCGCGGCAGCGCCGGGCCGGGTCGTGCGTACCACGGCACGGGCACGCCTGCCAGGGGAAGCGTGCCGGACGGCCGGGCTTCAGTCCTTGCTCGCGCGCTGCTGCGCAGGGCGCGCCGTCAAGCGCTCGAGGTAGGCGCCCGTCGCCGGCAGATCGGAGCCGAGCAGCCCCATCATCCCGCACCAGCGCAGCGTCGAGCCGATCATCACGTCGGCGGCGCTGAACTCCCGGCCGAGCAGGTAGTCGCGGCCGGCGAGCGCGCCCTCGACCACGCGCAGCGCGGCGGCGAGCTGCACGCGCGCCTCGTCGACGAGCCGGGGAATGCGCTCCGCCTCCGGGCGGCGGACCGTGTGCAGGAAGATCGTCACCGCCGGCGGCTCGATGCCGCTCATCGCGTAGTGGATCCACTGGTAGTAGAGGCCGCGGGCCGGCGTGCCGACCGGCGGCGCGAGACGGGCCTCGGGGAACTTGTCGGCGAGGTATTGGCAGATCGCCGCCGACTCGAACAGCCGCAGGTCGCCGTCCTCGAGCGCCGGGACCGTGCCGTTCGGGTTGACCTCGAGGTACGCGGGCCGCTTCTGCTCGTTCTTCGAGAGGTCGATCCGCACCAGCTCGTAGGGCGCGCCGACCTCCTCGAGCACCCAGCGCGGGCGCACCGCGCGCGACATCGGGGAGTAGTAGAGCTTCAGCATGACGTCACCTCCTCGCCGCCTGCCTACCAATCGCCGAGAGGCGATGGAAGCTCAGAGCGGGACGATTCGCGCGGTGGCGGACTTGAACACCGGCGTTCCCGAGGCCGGGTCGATCGTGCGCGGCACGAGCACGTTCGCCTCCGGGTAGTACATCGCGAGGTTTCCCGGCGGCAGCGCCGCGAGCCGCACCCGCACCTCGAGCGCGCCGGTGCCGTTCTCGACCCGCACCCGGCCGTCGCGCGCGAGCCCGAGGCGGCGCACGTCGTCGGCGTTCATCATCACCACGTCGCGCCGCTCGTTGCCGCGGTAGAGGTCCTCCTCCTCGTAGACGACCGTGTTGAACTGTCCCTCGGAGCGCAGCGTCATCAGGCGAAACTCGTTCGGCCCCGGCGCGAAGGCGGGCAGCGGCGTCGGGCGGAAGCGCGCCCGGCCGTCGGACGTGGGGAAGCGAGGCACGGAGACGATGCGCCCGCCGACGTGGAACTCGGCGCCGGTGGCGTCGATCGCGGCGAGCGCCTCGTAGCCGGGGACCACGCGCGCGATCGCGCGGCGGATCGCCCCGTGGTCGGTGAGCGCACCGAGGTCGATCGGCCCCGGGGGCAGGACGGCCCGCGCCAGCGCGGCGATGATCTCGACCTCGCCCCGCATCTCCGCCGACGCGGGTGGGGCGCCGCCCGCCGAAAGGCGCACGTAGTTGAACATGCTCTCCTGGGTCGTGCACTGCGCCTCCTCGTCGCGCGCGCGAGCCGGGAGCACGAGGCACGTGCGGCCGCGGCCATGCACGTGCCCCTCGTTGAGCTTGGTCGCCACGTAGATCGTCGTGCCGATGCGCTGGAGCGCGGCCGCCGCCCACGTGCGGTCGGGCGTGGCCGCGAAGAGGTTGCCGCCGAGGAGCACCGCCGCGTCGATGCGCCCGGCCGCTGCCGCCTCGACCGCCGCCAGCGTGTGCAGACCCGGCGCCGCCGGCAGCGTCACGCCCCAGAGCTCCCCGAGCCGCCGGGCGAGCTCGGGCTTGAGCGCCGGCGCCACGCCGACCGAGCCGACGCCCTGCACGTTCGAGTGCCCGCGGATCGGGAGCAGCCCGCCGCCGCGCCGCCCGACCCAGCCGCGAGCGAGCGCCAGGTTGACCAGCGCCTGCACGTTGTCGACCCCGTGCGCGTGCTGCGTCACGCCCATCGCCCAGGCGACCAGCCCGCGGCGCGCCCCGCAGATCAGCGCGACGGCGGCCTCCACGTCGGCGGCGGGCACGCCGCAGGCGGCCCGCAGCGCCGCCTCGGGCGTGGCCTCCAGCTCGGTCTGCACCGCCTCCCAACCGCTCGTGTGCGCGGCGACGTAGGCCGTGTCGACCGCGCCGCGCTCGATCACCCGCTTGAGGAGCAGCTTGAGCAGCGGGATGTCGGCGCCCACGTGCGGCTGGAGGTAGCAGTCGGCCACCGTCGAGCCGAAGAGCATGCTGCGCCAGTCCGACGGCACGCGGAAGCGCACGAGCCCCACCTCGCGCAGCGGATTGACGACGATCACGCGCCCCCCGCGGCGGCGCAGCGCGACGAGCTGCGTGATCAGGCGCGGGTGGTTCGAGGCGGGGTTCGCCCCGACCACGAGCGCCAAGTCGCTCGCGTCGAGGTCCTCGAGCGTCACGGTCGCGGTCCCGGTGCCGATGGCCGCGGCGAGCGCGACGCTCGAGGCCTGGTGGCAGTAGTAGGAACAGTTGTTGACGTTGTTCGTCCCGTACGCGCGCGCCAGACACTGGAGCAGGAACCCGGCCTCGTTGCTGCTGCGGCCCGACGCGTAGAAGAACGTGCGCTCGGGCGTGGTGGCGCGCAGCGCCGCGGCGGCGATCGCCAGCGCCTCGTCCCACGACACGCGGCGGAAGCCCCGCTCGCCCGCGCGCCAGCAGATCGGGAAGCCGAGGCGGCCGAGCGCCTCGAGCCGGCGCGAGCCCATCCGCTCGAGCGCACCGAGGTCGTGCTCGCGCAGCAGCGCCTCGTCGATCGGCGGCTGCATGTCGGCCGCCTGCGCCTGGATCGACTTCTTGCAGACCTCGGGAAAGCTGCCGCGCTCGTTCACCATGCCGCCGCGCTGCCCGCCCATGCCGAGCGCGCAGGTCTTGCACGCGTTGCGCGCCCGCAGCCGGCGCGCGAGCGGGACGAGGCCGCCCGCCTCGCGGGCCTTGCGAAGCGAGTAGCCGACCGCGGCGGGGCCACCGCCCGAGCGGCGCGGGCGCATGCCGGCAGTATGCCGCGCGCCGGGCCCGCGCCGCCAGCGCAGGCCTTTGCACGCGGGCCCGGCTTCGTCTATTCCAGGCGACCGGTGGCGGGGTGGAACGGGAGGCTCGGGGCCCGGCTCGGGCTCGTGCTGTCCGGCGGCGGGGCGCGCGGCGCGTTCCAGGTGGGCGTCTACGAGCGTCTGCTCAAGGACCCGCGGTTCGCGCGCGGGCCGGCGGTGCTCTCGGGCACGTCGGCAGGCGCCATCAACGCGGCGCTGATCGCCGCCGGCCGCTCGCCCGAGGAGATGTGGCGCTTCTGGCAGCGGCTCGCGCACGATCCCCCGGCGGTCGCGAACGCGACGTTCTTCGAGAGCCTCGTGCGCGAGCTCCTGCGCCTCGGCGTCGCCGAGCTCGGCTGGTGGCGGGTACGCGAGCGGCTCGCGGCGTTCTTGCGCCACGCCCGCCGACACCTCGCCCCCCGCCTCGGCAGCCTGGTGGCGATGTGGGCGGAGTACCTCGCCACCGTGCGCTTCGACCTCGCGAGCCACCTCCTCGAGCGCATCGGCGAGGCGCACCTCGCCGACACGGCCGGGCTGCGCGCCCGCCTCGTCGAGGCGTTCGGCGGCGAGCACGTCCCCAGCCGCGGCCGCGCGCTCGCCGTCAACGCCGTCGACGCGCACACGGGGCAGGTCGTGCGCTACGTCACCGGCGGCGCCGGGGTCGTGAAGGACCTCTCGCGGCAGCCCGACTACGTGCTGGTCGACGCGATCACCGTCGACATGGTGCTCGCCAGCGCGAGCATCCCGCTGCTCTTTCCCGCCGTGCCGATCGGCGGGCGGCTCCTGTGGGACGGGGGGCTGCTCGTGAACACGCCGCTCGCGCCGGTGGTGGACCTCGGCGCCGACGAGATCGTCACGATTCTGGTGACCGCCCGGCCGCGCGCGCGCGGCGACGAGCCCTTCGCCAACTTGGGCGAGGCCATCGAGCGGACGGTCGACGGCTTCCTCGAGAACGCCTACAACGTCGACCGCAAGCTGCTGCTGGCGCGCAACCGGCTCGCGCCCCTCGATCCGCACTACCGGGCGGTCACGCTGTTCGAGGCCGTCCGTCCCGGCGACGAGCGCTGCTTCCGGGCCGGCTCCTACGTGTACTTCGCCCCCGCGGTGCTCGCCGAGATGCGCGCCGCCGGCCGGCGCGCCGCGGCCGCGTGGCTCGCCGAGGGGCCGCGCATCGACCACCTCGAGCCCGTGCCGCCCGCGCGCACGATCGTCCAGATCCCCTTGCCGCCGCGCGAGCGCGACGCGCTTCACCCGGCGTGACCCGCTACCGCCCGACGACGCGGAACAGCGCGTAGTCCGGCGTGCGGCGCATCTCGGCGAAGCGCGGATCGGCGGCGAGCGCGGCCACGTGCGCGGTCGGCACGATCACCGGCGTGCCCGCGGGCAGGCGCGCGAGCGCGGCGCGGTCGTCGACCCAGCGCACGTCGCGATCGAGATAGAAGTAGAAGCGGGCGCGCCCCTGCTCGGCCTGGGAGCGCAGCCCGACGACCGGCGCGCCGGGCGGCCCCAGGTCCGGCTCGAGGGCGGTGACGCCGAGGCGCGTGTCGAGCGGATGGAGGGGCCGCGGCCAGACGAGCACGACCGCCCAGGCGAGCGCCGCCGCAGCGCCGACGCCGATCGCGACCCGGCGCGGCGACGGCAGCCAGGGTTCCAGGCCGAGCGCCGTCCACAGCGCGAGCGCCGGCAGCACGAGCATGAGGAAGCGCGGCGAGTGCTTGGCGCCCGTGAGGAGGAAACCGTAGCCGGCGAGCGTCCATACGACGAGCAAGCGAATCGCGTCGCCGCGCAGCCGCCGGGCCCGCCACGCCCCGACCGCCGCCAGCGGCAGCCAGGGCAGCATCGTCTCGCCGGCGGCGCGGACGTAGACGCGCCACGGCGGCCGCCCGCCGAGCTTCTCGGTCACGTCGCCGAGGTACCCGCGCAGGAACGCCCCGTCCCAGCGCCAGACGGCCCACAGGTGCCAGGGCAGCGCGACGGCGAGGAAGGCCGCGGCGGCCGCGATCATCGCGCGGAGCGGGGGCCGGCGCGGCGGCGGCGTCGCCGCCCAGAAGCCCGCGAGCACGGCCGGCGCCCCGAGCGCGAGCGCCCCCTTGGCGAGGAAGGCCGCGCCGAGCCACGCACCTGCGCGCCACAGCCCGTGCCCGCCGCGCTCCCAGGCGTCGAGCGCGGCCGCGAAGCCGAGCAGCGCGGCGAGCACGAACGGCGGATCGAGGAGCAGCGTGCTCCCGAAGCGGACGAAGCCCGGGGTGAGCGCCAGCACCGCCCCCGCGACGAGTCCCGCGCGCTCGCCGGCGAGCCGGGCGCCGAGCCGCCGGAGCACGAGGCACGCGAGCACGGCGGCCGCCACGCCCGGCAGCCGCGCGCTCCACGTCGAGACGCCGAAGGCGGCGAACGACAGCGCCGCCATCCACACCACCAGCGGCGGCTTGTCGAAGAACGGCAGGCCGCCGAGCCGCAGCGTCCCCCAGTCGCCCGTTCGCACGACGGCCTTGGCGAGCGCGGCGTAGATCACCGGGTCGCCGATGAGATCACCCTCGCCGAGCCGGCCGCCGAGGGTCGCGGCCGCCAGCAGCGCGAGCGCGAGCCCCGCGGCGAGCGAGCGCCCGCGCCGGCCGTCGACCATCGGGATCGCAAGTAGCGGCGCGCCGCCCGCGCGGTCAAGCCGGCGCGGCTTGCGAGGGCCGCACCTCGCCCGCTAGCTTCGGCGCATGCGGCGTCACCTCGTGCGGCCGGGCACGCACGTGCGTCTCACCGACTTCGATCCCGCCGACACCGGACGCCACGCCGACGAGGCCGCGGCGCGCACCAAGCTCGGCCGCGACATCGAGCGCCTCACGCGCCTCCAAGACGTGCTCTACGCCGACCGACGCTGGTCGGTGCTCGTCGTCCTCCAAGGAATGGACACCGCCGGGAAGGACGGCACCGTGAAGCACGTCATGTCGGGCGTCAACCCGAGCGGCTGCGAGGTGATCCCCTTCAAGACACCGACCGAGGAGGAAGCCGCGCACGACTTCCTCTGGCGCGTCCACCGCCACACGCCCCGGCGCGGGCACATCACGATCTTCAACCGCTCGCACTACGAGGACGTGCTCTTCCCGCGCGTGCACCGCACGGTGCCGCACGCGACGCTCAAGGCCCGTTACGGGCGGATCAACGACTTCGAGCGCCTGCTCGTCGAGAGCGGCACGGTGCTCCTCAAGTTCTTCCTCCACATCAGCAAGCGGGAGCAGGGCGCGCGGCTGCGCGAGCGGCTCGCCGACCCGAACAAGGCCTGGAAGTTCTCCGAGGCCGACGTGCGAGAGCGGAGGCTCTGGCGCGCGTACCAGCGCGCCTACGAGCACCTGCTCACCCGCTGCGGGACGGCCCATGCCCCCTGGCACGTGATCCCGGCCGACCGGAAGTGGTACCGCAACCTCGCCGTGGCGGAGGTGATCGTCGACGCCCTCGAGTCCCTCGATCTGCGCTACCCGCCGCCGGCGCTCTCCGCCGCCCGGCGCGCCCGGCTGCGCCTCTGAGGCGCCGCGCCGGCTACGACCCGGCCGCGGCGCGCCGAGGCGCCAGCGCCTGCAGCTCCGGCCGCACCGTGCGCGCGAACAGGCGCAGGCTCCGCTCCGCCTCGGCGATCGGCATCCCGGCGTAGCTGAAGACCCCGACGAAGGTCTCGCTCTCGAGCCGGGTGCGCGCGTCGAGGATGCGCTCGAGACACTGCGCGGGCGTGCCCCAGATCTGGAGCCCCAGGAAGAACTCGGTGGCGGCGTCGGTCCCCTCGGCGAGGATCTCGGCCATGCGGCCGTAGTACTCGTAGCCCCGGGTGTGCGCGAGGTGCGCGCCGGCGAGCTCGTAGTGCCGCAGCACGGACTGCCAGTAGCCCCCGATCCAGCGCACCGCCATCTCCCGCGCCCGGCCCGCGTCCTCGTCGCAGAACACCCAGCCCGCGCACACCGTGGCCGGCGGCTCGGCGCGGTTCACCTCCCGGTAGAGGGCCCGGTACTCGGCCAGCTCGGCGGTCACGACGTCCCACGGCTTCTGCGGAATCACGAGGATGCCGACGCCGAGCTCGGCCATGATGCGCATCGACTCGGGCGACACGGCCGCGGCGTAGGTGCGGCCGCGGAAGCTCTTGCCGGGGGCGGGGCGGATCGGCGCGCGCGGCTGGCGCACGAGCGGGCCCGCGGCCTCGCACGCCCCGTCCTCGAGGCCGCGCAGCAGCATCGTCGCCCCTTCGACGAAGCGCGCGCGCGACTCCTCCATCGGCACGCGGAACCCCTCGAACTCGACCCGGCCGAGGCCGCGGCCGATGCCGAGGATCACCCGCCCGCCGCTGAGCGCGTCGAGCATCGCCACCTGCTCGGCCACGCGCAGCGGATCGTGCCAGGGGAGCACGACCACCATCGAGCCGAGCGCGAGCCGCGGCGAGCGCCCCGCCATGTAGCTCAGGAACTGGAGCACGTCGGGGCACATCGTGTAGTCGGTGAAGTGGTGCTCAACGGACCAGATCGAATCAAAGCCGAGTGGTTCGGCCAGCTCGGCCAGGCGAAGCTCCTGCTGATAGACCTCTCGGTCTGACCGGTGATGGCCCACATTTTGAAACAGCGGCGCATAGCCCACGTGCATGACCTTGATCCCCCTCAGTGCCATAGCGGCGATTTATACCAATTTGGCGAACTGCGGTGTATTGTTCTGGCCGCGCCCGTGCGCGGTGCGGTTTGGGAGTTTACGAGTTCCATTTATCGAACTGGCATTTCCGCGCGGTGTGAGCGCCGTGCAGGCG
>DATGIZ010000029.1:0-66212 GCA_035295465.1 Binatia bacterium
CGATGCGCGCACCAACATCCTCGGCACGATCAACCTGCTCGAAGGGGCGCGACGCGCCAACGTCCGCCGCGTGCTCTTCGTCTCCTCGGGCGGCGCGGTCTACGGCGAGCAGGAGGTGTTCCCCGCCCCGGAGAGCCATCCCACGAACCCCGTGAGCCCCTACGGGGTGAGCAAGCGCGCCGGGGAGCTCTATGCGTTTTTCTATCAGGCGGAATATCACATCCCGTTCGTCGCGCTGCGCTACGCGAACGTCTACGGGCCCCGCCAGGATCCCCACGGCGAGGCGGGCGTGGTCGCGATCTTCACCGGGCGCATGCTGCGCGGAGAGCCGGTCACGGTGAACGGCGACGGGTGCCAGACGCGCGACTACGTCTACGTGGAGGACGTCGCGCGCGCGAACCTGCTCGCGCTCGCGAGCCGGGCGACCGGGCCGTTCAACGTCGGCACCGGGATCGAGACCGACGTGAACACGCTCGCGCGGCTCCTGCTCGCCGCCGCCGGCAGCCGCTCCGAGATCCGCCACGGCGAGGCCAAGCCGGGCGAGCAGCGCCGCAGCGTGGTCGACGCGCGCCGCGCGGCGGCGGAGCTCGGCTGGCGGCCGGAGGTCACGCTCGAGGAGGGGCTGCGGCGGACGGTCGCGTGGTTCCGGCAGCGTGGTTGATCTGCGGGCTGGTCCTCGACACGAGAGTTTGCGGTGCCATCGACGCCCCGGCAGCGGCCCCGGGGACCGCGCCGCTTGCGGAGGCGGGCACGGCTCCGTAATCTCGCGCGGTTTTGGACACGGCCCGGATCCGCAACTTCTCGATCATCGCGCACATCGATCACGGCAAGTCGACGCTCGCCGACCGGCTGCTCGAGCGCACCGGGGCGGTCTCGCAGCGCGAGATGTCGTCGCAGTTCCTCGACGACATGGACCTCGAGCGCGAGCGCGGCATCACGATCAAGGCGCGCGCGGTGCGGCTCGCCTACCGGGCCCGCGACGGGCGGGACTACGTGCTCAACCTCATCGACACCCCGGGCCACGTCGACTTCACCTACGAGGTCTCGCGCAGCCTCGCCGCGTGCGAGGGGGCGATCCTCGTCGTCGACGCCACCCAGGGCGTGCAGGCCCAGACGCTCGCCAACGTCTACCTGGCCCTCGAGCACGACCACGCGATCGTCCCGGTGCTCAACAAGATCGACCTGCCGTCGGCCGAGCCGGAGAAGGTGCGCCGGCAGATCGAGGACATCATCGGCCTCGACGCCTCGCACGCGATCCTCGCGAGCGCCAAGGAGGGCATCGGCACCGACGAGGTCCTCGAGGCGATCGTGCGCGACATCCCGCCGCCCCGGGGCGACGCGGCGGCGCCCACGCGGGCGCTGATCTTCGACTCCTGGTTCGATCCCTACCACGGTGCCGTCGTGCTGGTGCGCGTGTTCGACGGCACGCTGCGCAAGGGCCAGGCGATCCGCTTCATGGCGACGGCCAAGACCTTTCAGGTGACCCGCCTGTGCGTGCTCGCGCCGCGCGCAGTCGAGGTGGCCGAGCTCGGTCCGGGCGAGGTCGGCATCCTGAGCGCGGCCATCAAGGAGGTCGCCGACACGCGGATCGGTGACACGGTGACCGACGCCGAGCGGCCCGCTCCCGCGCCGCTGCCGGGCTTCCGCCCGGTCAAGCCGATGGTCTTCAGCGGCCTCTACCCCGCGGATTCCGCGCAGTACGACGCGCTCCGCGACGCGGTCGAGAAGCTCCGGCTGAACGACGCCTCCTTCACCTACGAGCCCGAGACCTCGCTCGCGCTCGGCTTCGGCTTCCGCTGCGGCTTCCTCGGGCTGCTGCACATGGAGATCGTCCAGGAGCGCCTCGAGCGCGAATTCGCGCTCGACCTCATCACCACGGCGCCAACGGTCGCCTACCGCGTCGTCCACACCGACGGCACCGCCGAGGTGATCGACAGCCCGGCGAAGCTGCCGCCGCCCGTGCGCATCGACCACGTCGAGGAGCCGTACATCCGCGCCACCATCCACCTCCCCGCCGAGTTCCTCGGCAACGTGCTGGCGCTCTGCCAGGAGCGCCGCGGCGAGCAGCGGGACCTCAGGTGCCTCGGGGAGACGCGCGCGATGCTCACCTACGAGCTGCCGCTCGCCGAGGTCGTGATGGACTTCTACGACCGGCTCAAGTCCCTCACCAAAGGCTACGCGTCGATGGACTACGAGTATCTCGACTTCCGCCCCTCCGATCTGGTCAAGCTGGACATCCTGATCAACGGCGAGCCGGTCGACGCCCTCTCGGCCATCGTCCATCGCGACCACGCCTATCCGCGTGGACGCGACCTCTGCGGGCGCCTGCGCGAGCTGATCCCGCGGCAGATGTTCGAGGTCGTGATCCAGGCCGCGATCGGCGCCAAGGTGATCGCGCGCGACACGGTGAAGGCGCTGCGCAAGAACGTGACCGCGAAGTGCTACGGGGGGGACATCACCCGCAAGCGCAAGCTCCTCGAGAAGCAGAAGGAGGGGAAGAAGCGCATGAAGCAGGTCGGCCGCGTCGAGATCCCGCAGGAGGCCTTCCTCGCCGTGCTCAAGGGTGGTAGCTGAGGGCCCCGTCGTCTAGGATGCGGCGGCATGAGTCGTGAGCATGAAGCCTGAGCCCCGGCCGAAGCAGCCGCCGGCGGCGCCGGCGCGCACCCCGGCGCGCCGGAAGTCGGCGCTACGCGAGTACGCCGAGGCGCTCGGTACGGCGCTGCTCCTCGCACTCGCGCTCCGCACGTTCGTGGTGCAGGCGTTCAAGATCCCGTCGGGCTCGATGCTACCGACGCTGCAGATCGGCGACCACATCCTGGTCAACAAGTTCATCTTCGGACCGCGACTGGAGATCCCGCTCACGCAGCGCTCCTTGGGCCAGCTCCCGGGCTTGCGCAAGCCCGAGCGCGGCGACGTCGTGGTGTTCATCTGGCCGAAGGACCGGTCGAAGGACTTCATCAAGCGCGTGATCGCGACCGAGGGGCAGACGATCGAGCTGCGTGACCGCCAGCTCCTGATCGACGGCAAGCCGGTGCCCGACCCGCACGCCCACTATGGCGTCATCCACTCGCCGGTCGACACCTACGGGCCGTACACCGTGCCCAAGGGCACCGTGTTCGTGATGGGGGACAACCGCGACCAGAGCTACGACTCCCGCTTCTGGGGGCCCGTGCCGCTTTCGGACATCAAGGGCCGGGCGATCATCATCTACTGGTCGTGGGACGGGCCCGACCGCTGGGTGCGCTGGGAGCGCCTCGGCCGCCTCGTCGAATGACGCGGCTCACGCCGCGAGGAGCTCCGTCAGCGCGGCGTTGAAGGCCTCGGGCTCCTCGAGGTGGGGCGAATGCCCGCTCGCCTCGAAGACCCTGAGCGTGGCGCCGGGGACGTCTTTGGCCAAGTGCTCGGCGTGTGCCAGCGGGAAGAGCGCGTCGGCGCGGCCGTGGAGCACCGCGGTAGGGACCCGCAGCGTTCCGAGGAAGGGCCGCGCGTCGAAGTCGAAGACGCCCTCGAAGCACGCTGCGGCCACGTGGGGCGCCGTCTTCTGCGTCTGCGCCAGCGCCCACGGGAGGAGCGGCGAGGCGGCGCCGGCCTTGAACAGCCCCGGCGTGAACTCGCGGGCGAAGGTGCGGAAGTCGGCCGCGATCCGCGGCGCCATCTCGGCGCGGGCCTTCGGCTGGGCGAGCGGATTCTTCGGGTCGGCGAGGCCGCCTGCGCTCGTGCCGACGAGCCCGAGCGCGCTCGCCCGCTCGCCGAGACGGCGGGTGAGCTCGAGAGCCACCATCCCGCCGAGCGACCAGCCGACGATCGCCACCCGCGGTATCCCGAGCGCGCGCACGAGCGCCTCGAGGTCGCCCGCGAGCGCGCCCACGCCGTAGCCCTTCGCCGGGCGCGACGACTCGCCGTGCCCGCGCAGGTCGACGGTGATCACCGTGAAGCGGTCGCGCAACGCGTGCACCTGACGCTCCCAGAAGGTGCGATTGCAGAGCCAGCCGTGGACGAGCAGCAGGGCGGGGCCGCTCCCGGCGCGATCGTAGCGCAGCGAGACGCCGGCGTGGGTGAGGAAGGGCATGGGGGGTCACTAGCCCGCTGGCTGCGACGCCGCAAGCGCTTCCGCGGCGCACGGCGGGGTGCTAAGCGGGGCCCATGACGGCTCGCTTCGCCGGGCGCGTGGCGCTCGTGACCGGTGCGGCCTCGGGCATCGGCGCGGCGACGGCGCGGGCGCTGGCCGCGGAGGGCGCGCAGGTCGTCGTGGTCGACATCGACCGGGAGCGGGGGACCGCGGTCGCCGCCGCGTGCGGCGGCGAGCTCGCCGTGACCGACGTGGCCGACGGCGCGGCGCTGGCGGCGATCGTCGAGCGCGCGGCGGCGTCGTACGGCCGGCTCGACGTCCTCGTGTCGAACGCGTTTGCCACCGTGCCGGGCGCGATCGAGCGGCTCGACCCGGCGGGGTGGGAGCGCACGCTCGCGGTGACGCTCACTCCCGCGTTCACGGCGCTGCGGGCGGCGCTCCCGCACCTGCGGAAGCGCGGCGGCGCGGTGGTGCACGTGGCGTCGATCTCGGGGCTCGCCGGCGACCGGGGGCTCGCCGCGTACAACGCCGCCAAGGCGGGCGTGATCAACCTGACGCGCACCGCGGCGCTCGAGGTCGCGGCGGCGGGCGTGCGGGTGAACGCGGTCTGCCCGGGGCTCGTCGACACGCCGGCGCTCGCGCGCGTGGTCGCGCGCGCCCCGGACCACGCGGCCGCCCTGCGCGCCGCGGTCCCCATGGGTCGCCTCGGGCGGCCGGAGGAGATCGCGCGGGCGATCCTGTTCCTTGCCTCCGACGAGGCCTCGTACGTCACGGGCACGACGCTGGTCGTGGACGGTGGCCTGACCGCCGGGACGGGCATCCCGGTGCTGGTTCCGGGAGCGTAGCCGATGGACGAACGCATGCTCGGCAACTTCACGTGGCCCCTGTCGTTGCGCATGGCGGCGGTCGCGGAGATCGGACCCGGGCAGCGTGTCCTCGACGTCGGCTGCGGGGTGGGCGACCCGACGCTGCAGGTGGCGGTGCTGGTCGGGCCGCACGGGCGGGTCGTCGGCCTCGACCTCTCCGAGGACATGCTCGTCACGGCCCGCGAGCGCGCCGCGGCGCTCGGTCTCGCGCACGTCGAGTTCCGCGCCGGCGACGTGTGCACGGTCGCCCTCGAGCGCGAGGCGTTCGACGCGGTCCTCGGGCGCTGGAGCCTCATCTTCGTCGCCGACGTGGTGGCAGCGCTCACGCGGCTGCGCGCGGCGCTGGTGCCGGGCGGCCGGATCGCGGTCGCGGGCTGGGCCCCGCCCGACTCGAACCCCTGGGCCGCGATCACGATGGAGGAGCTCGCGCGCGTGCGGCCGGCGCGGCCGCCCGACCCGAACGCGCCGGGGCCGTTCCACCTCTCGACCGACGGCGCGCTCGCGCGCGCGCTGCTCGCAGCGGGCTTCCAGGCAGTGCAGCAGGAGCGCGTGCTGCTCTCGTTGTTCGCGCGCGACGGCGCCGAGTTTTGGGCGATGACGGCCGAGATCGTGGCGCAGGTCGCGCCCATCCTCGCCGACCTGTCGCCCGCCGACCGGGCGCTCGTGGCCGAGGCCGTCGTCCGCCGCGTCGAGACCTTCCGCACGGGCGACGTGCTCCGCATCCCCGGGCAGGCACAGCTCGCCTGGGGACGCGCATAGGCGGCGTGCCTCGCGGTCGCGTCGTCCTGCTGGCGCTCGCCTGCGCGCTCGGCCTGCGCCTGTGGCTCGTGCACCGTGCCGAGGTGATCAGCGTCGACGGCGTGCAGTACCTCGAGGTGGCGCAGCTCCTGCGCGCGGGCGCCTGGCAGCGGGCGCTGCGATCCTTCTACCCGCCGGGCTACCCCCTGGCGATCGCCGCGGTCGAGCCGCTCGCCGGCGGCTGGGAGCGGGCGGGGCTCGCGGTGTCGGTGGCCGCGGGCACGCTCGCCGTGGCGCCGCTCGCGGGCATCGCGCGGTTGGTTGGGCTCGACGGTGTCGCGCTCGCGGCGGCCCTGCTCGGCCTCGCGCTCGCGCCCTATCCGGCGCGCTACGCGGCCGACGTGCGCAGCGAGGCGCTCTACGGGCTCCTGCTCCTCGCGGCGGTGTGGGCGGCGGCCGCGGCGCTCGCACGCAGCCGGCGCACGGCGCCGATGCTCGGCGGGCTCGCCATCGGGCTTGCCTACCTGGTGCGGCCCGAGGGGCTGCTCCTCGTGCTGCCGCTCGGCGGGGGGCTCGCGGCCGCGCGGCGGGGGCGGGCCGCCGCGGCGCTGGCGCTCGTCGCGGCCGTGGTCGCGGCACCCTACGTGCTCTACCTGCGCGCCGACACGGGCCGGTGGATCGTCTCGCGCAAGGCGGCCAACGTGCTGAGCCTCGGCATCCGCGCAGGGAGCGGCGAGGGCGTGGTCGTCTCGCAGGGCGACAGCGACCGCACGGGGCTCGTCGCGGTCGTGCGTGCGAACCCGCGCGCGTTCGCGAAGAAGCTCCTCGTCGATTCGGGGCGGACGTTCGCCGCGTTCGCCGACTGCCTCTTCGTCGCCTACGTGCCGTTCCTGCTCGTCGGCTTCGTGCGGGTGCGCCGCCGCGCGCCGGCCGTGGGCCGCCTCCTGCACGCGGTGACCTGGTTCTACGTCGCGCTCTTCGCGCTCACCTACGTCGATCGCCGCTTCTATGCCGGTCTCGTCGGCCCGGCGATGGTGTGGTGCGGGGACGGCTTCGCGTGGCTGTGGGAGCGGCTCGCGCGGCGCGGCCGTGCGGCGCAGCTTGGGGCCGCCGCGGCGCTCGCCGCCCTGGCCGTCGGCAAGGCGCTCGGCGCCTCGGAGGCGGCGGCCTGGGTGCGGGAGCTGGGCGGTGAGATCGCGCGCGAGGGCGGACCGCGGCAGGCGATCGCGGCGCGTGACCTGCGCGTCGCGTACTACGCCGGGGGACGCACGGTGGAGGTGCCCTTCCCGATCGACGGCGCGCACCTCGCGGCGCTCCTCGACGGCGGCGCCGGCTGGCTCGTCGTGCTCGACGGCGACCTCGCGCCCGACGGCGCCGCGACGCTCGCGCGGCGGGCGGTGCGCGTGCGGCGGGTGCCGCTCTCGAAGGGACGGACCGCCGACCTCTACCGGCTCCCGGCGCCCCCCTGAGCCTCAGGCGGGATCGAACACGTTGCGCCCGTCCGCGCCGCGCACCCGTCCCGGGCGGCCGACCCCCTCGGCCCGCTCCATCCCCTCGAGGACGGCGCGGTCGGCGGGCAGCGCGGCGACGAAGCGACGCTGGTCGGCAAGCCGGCCGATGACGACGCCGCGTTCGGGCGCCCCGTCGCGGCCGTGGACCACGGTGTAGGCCTCGACGATGCCGGCGCCGCTCGGCTCGTCGGCCAGCTCGGGATGGGGCAGCGCGTCCACCCACCGCTGGAGCGCCGGGCCACCGGCGCGCCGCCAGCCGCGCGGGGGCGGCGCCGCGGCGTAGAGGCCGAGCGCGTGCTTGCTCATCGTCCAGCCGAGCGCGTGACAGAGGCCGAAGGCATCGCGGTCGGCGCGCAGGTGCGCCACGAGCGCGGCGATCGCGTGCGTGGCGTAGTTGTTGCCGGGGCCGCCGAACCAGGGCAGGCCGCCGGCGGCCGTCAGCGGCCGGGGGTCGTCGGGGGCGATGCCGAGCATCGCGGCGGTGAGCCGCGGCGCGACCGGGAAGCAGCTGTAGAGGTCGAGGTGGCGCACGCGCGCGAGCGGCACCTCGACCGTCGCCAGCAGCTCGCCGGCCGCGCGCTGGAGGCCGGGCAGCGTGTGATAGTCGCGTCGCTCGGTGAGGAACCAGAGCTCGGCCACGTCGACCCCGGCCCACGGATGCACCCAGCGGTCGGCGGGGAGGCCGTGGCGGCGGGCGGCTGCGTCGGCGAGCAGCAGCAGCGCCGCGCCCTGATTCACTTCGAGGATGGCGTTCATGTACTTGGTGAACGGGAACCCGACCATGCGGTTCTCGGGCGTGACGGTCGCGATGGTCGCGGCGTCCTTGCGATCGCGGAACCACGCATAGGGATTGTCGGCGGCGACCGCGGCGCAGCGCGCGCCGAACGCGCCCATCTCCCGCCGCTCGTCTTCGATCGACTGCCCGCGCGCGGCTCGGAACGCGTTCTCGACGATCGCGAAGGTGGTGAGCGGCTCGCGTGCGCCGTGCCGGACCTCGAGCGCCGTGCTCATCGGCCGCGCGTCGCCCCAGCGCGGCGCGCCGCTTTCCCGCGACGGCGTCCACGCGGGCTGCCGGCCGAGGCGCCCGAGCGCGCGCATCGTCTGCGCCGCCTCGGCGCCGACCAGGAGGGCGGCCTCGATGCGCCCCGCCGCGATCTCGTCGCACAGGTGGTTGACGAGCGACTGCGGCGTGTTGCCGCCCCAGGTGGTGAGGAGCCTCCGTGCCGGGCGGCAGCCGAGGCGCTCGGCCAGCATCGCCGGCGTGTCGCCGTAGTCGTGGAAGACGTTGGCGACGACGGCCACCGTGTCGAGGGCCGCCAGCAGCCGGGGGCCGCCGCCGGCGTCCTCGGCCGCGCGCCGCGCCGCCTCCTCCATCAGCGCCAGCGGCTCCTTGCCGCACGCGGGGTCGTCGGGCCGGTCGATGGTCTGCCCGGCGCCGACCAGGACGGGGAGGGGGGACGACATGGCGCCGGGCTCTCACGCGCGCGCCGGACGTGTCAAGGCGCGCCGGGACGCGCGACTCTTCAAGCTGCGGTCACGGTGGTGAAACATCGTGGCGCTATGAGGGGAGCATGCGCGCGCTCGCGGTGGTGGTCCTGGCGCTCTCGCCGGCGCTCGGCCTTGCCGGGTCGACCTCGTCCGATCCCTGTCCGGCCTACCGCGAGCACCTCGCCGCGGCCCGGGCGCTTCTCACCCGCGGCGATCGCGCACGAGCGCTGGCCGAGCTGCGCGACGCGCGACGCGCGCTCGACTCGTGCCGGCGGTCGACGGGGCAGGGACCGGTCGCCGGCGGCGCCGGCGACCGGAGCCCCTCGCGCGACGGCTGAGCGCGCCGGCGGCGCTCAGTAGCGCTGCGCGTCGCTGGTGTCGAGCGCGCGGTCGATGTCCGCGGGCGCGACCTGCTCGCCCCGCTCGAGCCGGCCGATCAGCGCGCCCACCTCGGCCGCCTTGCGGTCGTAGTAGTGGTCCAGCGTCGGGTTGTCCGCGGTCCAGCTTCTGGCGTTCATCCGGTCGGCGTACTGGGCATCCTCGAGACGCCGGATCGTCGACGCCCCGTTCGACGGCTCGCCGATGCTGCCGCGCTGCGCCAGACAGGGCGCGGCGGCCATCAGCGTCAGGCCCACCGCCGCCACCGGCCACCCCCGGGGGATCATGTGCCTGGACATCGTGCGTCACCTCCTCACGAAATTCTACGCCGCCGCCAACCGCCGACAACCGCCGATTTGACGGTCGCCCGCGGCCGGCGCTAGACGGCGTGCATGGCCGTCGGCGCAAGCTCGGCAGAACCCGACCGCCCGACGCTGGTCGTCCGCGACCCCGCACGCGGAGCCGTCGTCGAGGAGCTGCCGGTCGACGATGCGTCGGCCGTGGCGGCGGCCGCCGCGCGGGCGCGCGCCGCGCAGCCGGCGTGGGCCGCGCTCCCGGTGCGCGCCCGGGCGCGGTTGCTGCGGCGGGCCCGCCGCGAGATGGTGCGTGACCGCGCGGCGATCCTCGACCTCCTCGATCGCGAGACCGGCAAGGCGCGCTTCGACACGGTGGGGGAGCTGATGGGCGCCTGCATGGACTTGGGCTGGCTCGCGCGCCGGGCGCCGCGCTTCCTCGCGCCGCGGCGCGCGAGCGCGCGGCCGCTCTTCGGCAAGCGCGCGCTGGTCGCTTACCGGCCGCGCGGCGTGGTCGGCATCATCAGCCCGTGGAACGCGCCGCTCAACCTGGCGCTCGGCGATCTCGTGCCGGCGCTGCTCGCCGGCAATGCCGTGCTGGTGAAGCCCTCCGAGATCACCCCGCTCGCCGTGCGGCGCGCCGTGGCGGCGATCAACCGCGTGCTCCCGCCCGGCGTCTGCCAGGTGCTGATCGGCGCGGCCGAGACCGGGGCGGCGCTCGTCGACCACGTCGACATGGTGTGCGTCACGGGATCGCCGGAGACCGGCCGCCGCGTCATGGAGCGTGCCAGCCGGCGGCTCACGCCGGTGCTGCTCGAGCTCGGCGGCAAGGATCCCATGATCGTGCTGCGCGACGCCGACCTCGACCGGGCGGCCGCCGCCGCGGTGTGGGGTGGCTGCATGATGACCGGGCAGGTGTGCATGTCCGTCGAGCGGGTCTACGTCGAGGAGCCGGTGGCGGACGCATTCACCGCGAAGGTCGTCGAGCGGGCCCGCGGGCTCCGCCTCGGCCCGAACGGGGCCGCAGCCGACATCGACCTCGGGCCGTTCACCAGCCCGCGCCAGGTCGAGATCGTGGAGCGGCACGTCGCCGACGCACGCGCCAAGGGCGCGACGGTCGTCACTGGCGGCCGCCGTCGGGGCGAGGGCCCGGGCACCTTCTACGAGCCGACGGTGCTCACCGGCGTCGACCACTCGATGCTGGTCATGCGCGAGGAGACCTTCGGCCCGGTGATCCCGATCATGCGGGTGGCGGACGCGGCGGAGGCGGTACGCCTGGCCAACGACAGCGCCTACGGCCTCAACGCCAGCGTGTGGACCCGGGACGTGGACCGCGGCATCGCGCTCGCCCGCCAGCTCGAGAGCGGCTCGGCCTGCGTCAACGAGTGCCTCGTGTCGGCGGGCTGCATCGACCTGCCCTTCGGCGGCGTCAAGCAGAGCGGGGTCGGCGCCCGCCACGGCGGGGCGGAGGGCCTGCGCCAGTTCTGCGTCGCGCAGGCGATGCTCGTCGAGCGCCGCCGGCGCAAGAGCGAGCCGACGTGGTTCCCCTACACGGCGCGGCGCGCGCGGTTGATCGAGCGCCTGATGGGACTCATGTTCGGGTGGTGACCATGGGCTCGCCGCTGCGCACGCCGCTCTGCGATCTCTTCGGGATCGAAGTGCCGATCATCCTCGCCGGGATGGGCGGCGTGTCGATGGCGCCGCTCGTCGCCGCGGTGTCGAACGCCGGAGGCCTCGGCGTGATCGGCGCGGCGAACCTCGCTCCCGAGGAGCTGCGCGCGGAGATCCGCAAGGTGCGGGCGCTCACGGACCGGCCGTTCGCCGTGGACCTCCTGGCGCCCCTGCCGCAGATGCTGCTGCCGCATCTCCCCGTGCTCTACGACGAGGGCGTCCCGGTCTTCGTCGCCGGGCTCGCCGTCCCCGAGGCGCAGGTGCCCGAGATGAAGCGGCACGGCCTCAAGATCATGGTGATGGCCGGGCGGGTGAAGCACGCGCAGCGCGCCGAGGCCGCGGGGGCGGACGTGGTCGCGGCGCAGGGGACGGAGGCGGGGGGGCATACGGGCGAGATCGGCACGCTCGCGCTCGTGCCGCAGGTGGTCGACGCGGTGAAGATCCCGGTGGTGGCGGCGGGCGGCATCGTCGACGGGCGCGGCGTGGTCGCCGCGCTCGCGCTCGGCGCCCAGGGCGTCGTCATCGGCACGCGCTTCATCGCCACGCCCGAGGCCACGGCGGCTCGCCAGTACCGGCAGGCGCTGGTGGCGGCCCGCCAGGACGACACCGTGCGCACGCGCTGCTACTCGGGCAAGCCGCTGCGCGCGCTGCGCAACCCGTACATCGCCGAGCACGAGGCCGATCCCGGGAAGATCCGCCGATTCCCCGAGCAGCTCATGATCTCGGCGCAGCGCCACGTGATGAGCTACTGGGAGCCCGAGGCCGACCCCGCGCGCACGTGCTTCCCCGCGGGGCAGGGCGTCGGCGCGTTCCACGAGATCCGGCCGGCCGGCGAGCTCGTCCGCGAGATCGCGAACCACGCGGAAACGCTGCTCCGCTCCGGCCTGGGTATCGGCCGCGCGCCGAGCGCGCGCTGACCGCCGGCCCCCCCCCGGCCCCATCCGGCGTCAGCGCGACGGCGTCTCGTAGCTCTCGCGGTAGATCCCCAGGAACTCGAGCAGGAGCGCGAGCACGACCGGCCCCAGGAACACCCCGATGAAGCCGTAGACCTTGAGCCCGCCGAGCAGCGTGAAGAGCAGGAGGAAGGTCGGCAGGTTCACGCGCGCGCCGATCACGAGCGGCTTGATGAAGTTGTCGGCGGTGCTCACCACCAGCGCCCCCCACGCGACGAGCCCGATTGCCCGCCACGTCGCCCCGGCGAGGGCGAGGTAGACCGCCGCCCCGCCCCAGATGAAGGCGGGGCCGGCCAGCGGCAGGAAGGAGGCGAGCCCGGTGACGAAGCCGAGGAACACGCTGAAGTCGAAGCCGGCGATCAGCCAGTAGCCGATGCCGGCGAGCGTCCCCTGTCCGACGGCCGTGAGCACCATGCTCTGCACGACCGCGGTGAGCGTGTCGTAGAGACGGCGGAACACGGCGTCCTTGTGCGCGGGCTCCATCGGGATGAGGCCGCGGACCACCGCCGCCATGCGCTCGCCGTCGCGGAAGAAGAAGAACAGCGCGACCAGCATCATCACCAGGTCGAACACGGTCACGAGCACGTTTCGGGCGAGACCCGTCGCCTGGTCGACGATCTGGGTCGAAAGCCAGTTGGTGGCGCGCAGCAGGATGTCCGACAGGTCGATCGAAAAGCGGTCGAGCAGGGGGCCGAGGCGGACCCAGAGGAGGCCGAGCCGCGAGCTGCGGAGGCTGGCGACGAGCGCGGTGAGATGCCCGTCCTGCACCGCACGCTGCGCGCTCGCGTAGGCGCCCGCCGCCTGACGCACGAGGAGCGAGCCGAGCAGGAACGAGGGCACGATCGCGGTCGCGATGACCGCGAGCAGGAGCACGAACGCGGCGGCGCCGCGTGAGCCCCGGAACAGGCGCACGAGGCGGGTCGTGAGCGGGTAGAACGTGAGGGCGAGGATGACCGCCCAGAACAGCGGCGCGAAGAACGCCGACAGGAAGAGGAAGAGCTGGTAGAGCAGGAAGAGCAGCACCGCGAAGAAAAACGCCGCGAAGAGCCGCTCCTGCGACACGGGAGCTGCTTGTAGCGGGCGCCCTCCGCGGCCACAAGGCGCGCGGCTCGAGTTTGCCTTGACACACCCCGGGGCCCTTGGTACCAAAACGGCTTCTCGATTTTGCGGCACCTAGGCACGTAGCTCAGTGGGAGAGCGCTTCCTTGACGCGGAAGAGGCCGGCGGTTCAATCCCGCCCGTGCCTACTCTCGTGATCCCGCCCCGGCCCCCCGAGTAGCCCCGGATGGCAGACATCACCGTGACGTTCGACAGCGGCGCCGTCGAGCGCCTTCCGGCGGGCATCGGGGCGGGCGAGGCGCTGCGCGCGCATGCCGCGCGCAACGGGACGTTGCGCGGCGCGGTCGAGCGTGCGGTGGCGGCGCGGGTCGAAGCTGCGGGCGCGCGCGTCGTCGACCTCGCGCGGCCGCTGGTGGAGGACTGCCGGATCGCCCCGGTGGCGCCCGACTCCCCCGAGGGGCTCGACGTGATTCGCCACTCGTGCGCGCACCTCATGGCGCAGGCGGTCAAGCGGCTCTGGCCGGAGACCGAGATCACGATCGGGCCCGTCATCGAGAACGGCTTCTACTACGACTTCAAGCGCCCCGAGGGCTTCACCCCAGACGATCTCGCGCGCATCGAGGAGACCATGCGCGCGATCGTCGCCGAGGACCTCCCCGTCACGCGCGACGAGGTGGCGAAGGCGGAGGCCGTGCGCCTCTTCCGCGCGATGGGGGAGCATTACAAGGTCGAGATCATCGAGGGCATCCCCGACGAGGTCGTCTCCCTCTACCGGCAGGGCGAGTTCGTCGATCTCTGCCGCGGCCCCCACGTACCGTCGACCGGCCGCATTCCGGCCTTCAAGCTCACCAGCGTGGCCGGCGCATACTGGCGCGGCGACGCCCGCAACGAGATGCTCCAGCGTATCTACGGCACGGCGTGGGCGAGCGCGAAGGACCTCGCGGCCCACCTCGAGCGCCTCGAGCAGGCGAAGCAGCGCGACCACCGCCGGCTCGGCCAGGTGCTCGACCTCTTCTCGCTCCATCCCATCGCCCCCGGGTCGCCGTTCTTCCATCCGCGCGGCGCGGTCGTCTACAACACGCTGGTGCAGTGGATCCGCGGGCTCTACGCGCGCCGGGGCTACGCCGAGGTGATCACGCCGCTGCTCTACAAGACCACGCTCTTCAAGACGTCGGGGCACTACGACCTCTTCCGCGACGACATGTTTTTGATCGCCGCCGACGAGGACGAGTACGGTGTCAAGCCGATGAACTGCCCGGGCCACTGCTACCTGTTCGCCACGCGCAAGCACTCCTACCGCGACCTGCCCGTCCGCTACGCGGACTTCAGCCGCCTGCACCGCTTCGAGCCGTCGGGCACGCTCGCGGGTCTCACCCGCGTGCGCTCGCTGGCGCAGGACGACGCCCACATCTACTGCACACCCGAGCAGCTCGACGCCGAGCTCGCGGGCTTCGTCGCCATGGTGCGCGAGGTCTACGGCGCCTTCGGCTTCGACCGCATCGACGTGACGCTGCAGACGCGACCGGAGAAGTTCCTCGGCCGGATCGAGCGGTGGGACGCCGCCGAGGCGGCGCTGCGGCGGGCGGTCGAGCAGGCGGGCTATCCGGTCACGGTGCTCCCCGGGGACGGGGCCTTCTACGGCCCGAAGATCGGCTTCGACTTCCGCGACGTGCTCGAGCGCTCGTGGACGCTCGCCACCGTGCAGATCGACTGCGCGATGCCCGAGCGCTTCGGGCTCACCTACGTGACCGCCGACGGCGGCGAGGCGACCCCGGTCATGATCCACCGGGCGGTGCTGGGCTCGATCGAGCGCTTCATCGCGATCCTGCTGGAGCACACGGCCGGCGCGTTGCCCCTGTGGCTCGCGCCCGAGCAGGTGCGCGTGCTGCCCGTGAGCGAAAAGGTCGAGGTGTGGGCGCGGCGGGTCGAGGCGGCCTGCGGCGCGGCGGGGCTGCGCGCCGCCGCCGATCTGCGCAACGAGAAGCTCGGCTACAAGATCCGGGAGGCACAGCTCGAGAAGGTCCCCGTGATGGCGGTCGTGGGCGAGCGCGAGGCCCAGGCGGGAACCGTCACGCCCCGTCGCGGCGGCACGCAGCAGGATGCCGTCGCGCTCGACGCGTTCGTGGAGCGGCTCCGGGCCGAGGCCCGAATGCCGGGAGGTGCGCCATAGCCAAGATCGACGACAAGGTCCGGGTGAACAGCCAGATCCGCGCCCGCGAGGTGCGCGTCATCGACGCCGACGGCACGCAGCTCGGCGTCATGCGCCCCGAGGAGGCGCAGCGCCTCGCGCAGCAGCGCGACCTCGACCTGGTCGAGGTCGCCGCCGCCGCCACGCCGCCGGTGTGCCGCATCATGGACTACGGCAAGTACCGGTATCAGATGAAGAAGAAGGCCCAGGAAGGGCGCAAGAAGGGCGCGGCGAGCGTGCTGAAGGAGGTGAAGGTGGGCTCGCTCACCAGCACCCACGACGTCGACTTCAAGGTGGGCCACATCCGCGCGTTCCTCGCCGAGGGCCACCGGGTGAAGGTCACCGTCTTCTTCCGCGGCCGCCAGATCACGCACCCCGAGCTGGGCAAGGCGATGCTCGACCGGATCGCCGAGAAGGTGGCCGACGTCGCCGTCGTCGATCAGGCCGCGCGCCTCGAGGGTCGCATGATGTCGATGATGCTCGTCGCCAAGTGAAAGGACGCCAGCCATGCCGAAGCTCAAGACCAGCCGGGGCGCCGCCAAGCGCTTCACGGCGACCGGGACCGGGAAGGTGAAGCGCCGCCGCGGCTACCTACGCCACCTGCTGTCGGCCAAGACGCGCAAGCAGAAGCGGCGGCTCGGGCGCGGGACGCTCGTCGACAAAGCGAACGAGCGGGCGATCAAGCGCCTGCTCCCCTACCTCTGAGTCCGCAGGAGGAGTCAACCGATGCCACGCGCCAAGGGCGGCCCGAAGACACGGCGTCGCCACAAGAAGACCATGAAGCTGGCGAAGGGGTACGTCGGCGGCCGCCGCAAGACCTATCGCCAGGCCCGCGAGACCGTCGAGCGCGGGCTGACCTACGCCTACCGCGACCGCAAGCAGCGCAAGCGCGAGCTGCGCTCGCTGTGGGTCGTGCGCATCAATGCCGCCGCGCGCCCGCACGGCCTCTCCTACAGCCGGCTGGTCGCGGGGCTCAAGGCGGCGGGCGTCGAGCTCGACCGCAAGATGCTCGCCGCGCTCGCCGTCGACGATCCCCCGGCGTTCGCGCAGGTCGTCGGGCTCGCGCGCACGCACGCCGCGGCGGCGTCGGCGTAGTTGCGCGACCGGCTGGCAGCGCTCCGCGCCGAGGCGGAAGCAGCGACGGCCGCCTGCCGCGACCCGGAGGAGGTCGAGGCCGTGCGCGTGCGGTTTCTCGGGCGCAAGGGCTCGCTCAACGCGATCCTGCGCGGGCTGGGCCATCTGCCGCCCGCCGAACGCCCGGCGGTGGGCGCGCTCGCCAACGACGTGAAGGCGGCGATCGAGGCCGGGCTCGCGGAGGCGGCGGAGCGGCTCGAGCGGGCGCGGCTCGCCCGCCGTCTCGCCGAGGAGCGGCTCGACGTGACGCTGCCCGGCCGCGCGCGCCCGCGTGGCCACGTGCACCCGCTGCGCGCGGTGGAGGACGAGGTCGTCGACGCGTTCCTCGCCATGGGATTTCGGGTCGCGGAGGGGCCCGAGATCGAGGACGACTTCCACAACTTCGGCGCGCTCAACTTCCCGCCCGACCATCCCGCCCGCGACATGCAGGACACGCTCTTCCTCGCGGACGGCGACGATCTGCTCCTGCGCACGCACACCTCGCCGGTGCAGATCCGCGTCATGCGCACCACCGCGCCGCCGCTGCGCGTGGTCGTGCCGGGCACCGTCTACCGCCGCGACGAGCTCGACGCGACCCACTCGCCCATGTTCCATCAGGTGGAGGGCTTCATGGTCGACGAGCAGGTGAGCTTCGCCGACTTGAAGGGCGTGCTCACCCACGTGCTCCGCCGCCTCTTCGGTGCCGGAACCGGGGTGCGCTTCCGCCCGAGCTTCTTCCCGTTCACCGAGCCGTCGGCCGAGGTGGACGTCGCGTGCGTCCGCTGTCCGGCCGGCGTGCCGCAGCCCGCCTGCCGCGTGTGCCGCGGCGCCGGCTGGCTCGAGATCCTCGGCGCCGGCATGATCCACCCCAACGTGCTCCGCGGGGTCGGCTACGACCCCGAGGCGGTGCGCGGCTTCGCGTTCGGGATGGGCATCGACCGGCTCGCGCAGCTCCTCTACGGGCTCGAGGACCTGCGCCTCTTCTTCGAGAACGACCTTCGCTTCCTCGGGCAGTTTCCCTCCTGAGGCGCCATGCGCGTCCCGCTCTCCTGGCTCGCGGAGTTCGTCTCGTGGCGCGACCCGGTCGCGGTCCTCGCCGAGCGGCTGGTCATGGCGGGGCTCAAGGTCGAGGCCGTGGAGGAGGTCGGGCGCCTCGACGCGCGCATCCGCGTCGGCCGCCTGGCGGGCGTCGAGCGCCACCCCGATGCCGCGCAGCTGCACGTCTGCCGCGTCGACGCAGGCGGCCGGACGCCGATCGTCATCGTCTCGGGAGCCCCCGGGCTGCGCGCGGAGATGCGCGTGGCGGTGGCGCTCCCCGGAGCGCGTCTCGCCGACGGACGCGAGGTCGCGGGCGTCTCGCTGCGCGGCGTCGAGTCGGCGGGCGTGCTCTGCTCCGAGGCGGAGTGCGGCCTCGGCGACGACGCCAGCACGGTGCTGGCGCTCGCCGACGACGCCCCGGTGGGGCGCCCCCTCGTCGAGCTGGCGGGCATTGCCGACACGGTGCTCGAGCTCGAGGTCACCCCCAACCGCGGCGACTGTCTCTCGATCCTCGGGGTCGCGCGCGAGGTGGCGGCGGTGACCGGGGCGCGGCTTCGCCACCCCCGGCCGCGCCCGCGTGAGGCGGGCGGCCCTGCGGCGGCCGAGGTGCGGGTGCGCGTCGAGGCGCCGGACCTCTGCCCTCGCTACGGCGCGCGGGTGCTGCGCGGTGTGCGCGTCGGCCCGTCGCCGCTCGGGCTGCGGCTACGCCTGCAGCGCGCGGGCATGCGGCCGATCAACGCCGTCGTCGACGCGACCAACTACGTCATGCTCGAGCGCGGGCAGCCGCTGCACGCGTTCGACCTCGAGCGCGTGGCCGAGCGGGCCGTCGTGGTGCGCCGCGCGCGCGGCGCCGAGCGGATCGTCACCCTCGACGGGGTCGAGCGCGTGCTCGAAGGCGGCGACCTGGTGATCGCCGACGGCCGTGGTCCGGTGGCCATCGCAGGGATCATGGGCGGGCAGGATTCCGAAGTGACCGCGGCCACGCGGGTGGTGCTGCTCGAGAGCGCACACTTCGTGCCGGCGACCGTGCGCCGGACGCGCCGGCGCCTGGGGCTCGCCTCGCAGGCGGCGCACCGCTTCGAGCGCGGCGTCGATCCTGCCCTCGTGCCCGAGGCCGCCAACGCGGCGGCGGCGCTGATCGCGCAGCTCGCGGGCGGGCGAGTCGCGCCGGGGCTCGTCGAGGAGGCGCCGGGGTTGGCGGCGCTCGCGCCGCCGGTCGTGCGGCTGCGGCCCCGCCGGGCGATGGCGGTGCTCGGGGTCGCGGTGCCGCGGGCCGAGGCGGCACGGCGCCTGCGGCGCCTCGGCGCCCGCTGCCGGCCGGTCGGCGACGCGCTCGCCGTGACCCCGCCGTCGTTCCGTCCGGACCTGCGTCTCGAGGAGGACCTGATCGAGGAGATCGCGCGGCTCGGCGGCTACGACCGGGTGCCGGTGACGCTGCCCGAGGCGCCGGTAATCGGCGGCGTGGACGACCCGGCGCGCGCCGGGCTCCGCCGGGTGCGGCGGCTGCTCGCCGCCGAGGGGCTCGCCGAGACGGTGACGCTCGCGTTCACCGATGCGCCGAGCAATCGCGCGCTCCCCGGCTTCGTCGGCCGCGCGCTCGCGCCGGTGGCCGTGCGCAACCCGCTCTCGTCGGAGACCGGCGAGCTGCGGCGCTCGCCGCTCTCGGGCCTCGTACGCGTGCTGCGCACGAACCTCGAGCGCGGCGCGACGTTCGTCGGCGTGTTCGAGCTCGGCAAGGGCTACGGCGTCGACGCGGGAGGCGCCCGCCGGGAACCTCGCGCCGTCGCGGTGCTCCTCCATGGCGCCTGGCCCCCGCGGGGCGTCGAGCGCGCGGGGCCGGCGGTCGACTTCCTCGACCTCAAGGGCATGATCGTCAACCTGCTCGCGGGGCTCGGCTGCGAGGAGGTGGCGGTCCGCTGGGCGCCGACCGCGGAAGTGGGCTTTCTCCACCCGGGCAAAGCGGCGGTGGTGCGGCTGGGCGGTGCGGCGGTCGGCGTCGCCGGGGCGCTCCATCCGGAGGTGGTGCAGGGCTTCGATCTTGCTGGGGAAGTCTGGGTCGCGGAGCTTGACTTCGCGGACGTCGCTCACTATGTTCCGCGCCGCTCCATCCCGCGCCCCGTGCCGCGCTTCCCCGCCGTCACCCGCGACATTGCGGCGATCGTGGACGAGGCGTTTCTGGCCGATGCGATCCTGGAGGAGGTCCGGGCATTCGATGATCCGCGCATCGAGTCCGCGCGCCTGTTCGACTGCTACCGTGGCGCTCCGGTCGCCGCGGGACGGAAGAGCCTGGCCTACACGATCGCCTACCGCGCCCCCGATCGCACGCTCACGGACGACGAGGTGAACGCCCTTCACGCACGGCTGCGCGAGCACCTGCGCCGGCGCTTCACGCTCGAGCTGCGCAGCTAGGAGCCCGCCCGTGACGATGACCAAGGCCGACATCGTCGAGCGCATCTACGAGCGGGTCGGCTTCTCGAAGAAGGAGGCGACCGAGGTCGTCGAGTCGCTCTTCGAGATCGTCAAGGGACGCCTCGAGCAGGGGGAGAAGGTCAAGATCTCGGGCTTCGGCAACTTCGTCGTGCACGAGAAGCGCCCGCGCAAGGGCCGCAACCCGCAGACCGGCGAGGAGATCACGATCTCGGGCCGCCGCGTGCTCACCTTCAAAGCGAGCCAGGTGCTCAAGAAGACGATGAACGGCGGGCCGGCGCGCGCGGGCGGCGGCTGACTGCGTACCCCTCCCCGCGCGCGATCAGAAGACGTCGCCGCGCACGAGCGCGTCGGTGCCGCCGTCGACGAAGAGCACGCTGCCGCAGCAGAACGCCGCGTCGGGGTCGAGCAGGAAGGCGATCGCGGCGGCGACCTGATCGGGCGTGCCGAAGCCGCCGGCGGGGATCGGGAAGCCGCGGATCGCCGGGCCGTACACGGGATGCTCGAGGCCGGCCTCGAGGAGCGGGGTGCGCACCGCGCCCGGCGCGACCGCGTTGAGGCGCACCCCGGCGCCGATCCAGTCCGCCGCGGGCGCGTGCCGGCGCACCCAGCGCGCGAGCGCGAGCTTGGCCCCGGCGTAGACCTGCGCGCCCGGGAGATCGGCGGCCAGCCGGCGCGCCTCGGCCTCGTCGCCCGCGAGGCAGGCGGCAACCAGCGGCGTCTCCGCGCCCGCCAGCGTGGCGGAGTTGGACGACACGGCGACCGCGGCGGGCCGCGCGGCCGCGGCGAGCGCCGGTCGCAGCCCCGCCAGCAGCGCCTCGGCGCCGAAGTAGTCGAGCGCGACGATCGCCTGGCGCGGCTCGAACTGCGGCCCGACGCCGGCGCACGCGACCAGACCGTCGAGGCGTCCGCCGCACGCCGCGGTCGTCGCGGCCACCGCGGCTGCGCGCCCCGGGGCGGTGGCGAGATCGGCGACCACCTCGGCGTCGCGCAGGTCGACGCCGAGTACCTGCACGCCGGCGCGCTCGAGGCGCGCACGCACGGCCGCGCCGATGCCCGACGCCGAGCCGCTCACGACGACGACGGCCATCCGCCCCTCCTACTTGCGGCGGCGCTCGGGGGCAACCGACGACGGCCAGCCTCGCGGGCCGTCGCGTCCGAGCTTCAGCGGATGCCGCTCATTCGCTTGGTGCGCAGGTGCAGCCGGTAGACTTTCTTGTCGGTGGGCGTCGGCTTGCCGTCGTTGCCGAGCGCCGCCAGCCGGGCGGCCTTCCACTTGAGCAGCGCCGCGCGCAGCGCCTCGGCGTCGATGCCGAGCGTCTCGCAGACGTTGTTGAAGGAGAACGGCCAATCGTAGTCGATGGCGCGGATCCAGGCCTCGGCCTCCTGGGAGAGCATCCGCGGGTTCGAGCGCGGGTTGCGCAGGTGCTCCTGGAAGCACCGGATGCCGTCCTCGAGCACCGCGAGCATGAGCGCCTTCTCCCCGGAGACGTAGCTGTCGCGGCGGAAGCCCTGGATGAACTGCTCGGGGAGCACGATATCGGGGGTGAACAGCTCGGCCAGCGCGTCCGGGGTGCGCGGGCTCGCGGGCTCGTTGCCCGCGATGCCGAGATTACGGTTCACCTCGATCACCGTGTCGTTCGCCAGTCTCGCCATGTCGTGCCCTCCGGCACCTTCGGGCGATGCAACGCGCGCGCCAGCGGCGGGACGCGCGCCCACGACGCCTGGGCGTCTGCCGGGTGTCGTCGGCGTTGCCGAGCGCGGCCAAATTGACACCGGCCGCGGCCCGCGTGCGAGTCAATAAACTGGCCTTCTAGCAGCCGGCGCCGTGGTGCAGCGCCGGCCCCCCGACCTTGACTCCGCGGGACGGCGCCCCTAAGAGAGGCGGGTCGCCGGGCGACGCATTTGGGCCCGGCCCGTCACATTTCTGCCGCCGGGGCGTGGCGCAGCCAGGTAGCGCACTCGCTTGGGGTGCGAGTGGTCGGCCGTTCAAATCGGCTCGCCCCGACTTGGAAGAACGCGACCGGGGCGGCGGCGAGTTGCAGCGCCGCCGCCTTGGTGGCACGCTGCGGGCGCCGCAATGGACGCCCCGCCGCTCATCCTCGTCTCCAACGATGACGGCATTCACTCCGACGGCTTGGCCGCGCTCGCCGCGGCGCTCGACTCCCTCGGCGAGGTGATCGTGGTGGCGCCCGACCGCGAGCAGAGCGCCGCCAGCCACGCGCTCACGCTCCACCGCCCGCTGCGCGTCTACGAGCGCGGCGCCGCGCGCTACGCGGTCGACGGCACGCCGACCGATTGCGTGAACCTCGCGGTCAACGGCATCCTGCCGCGTCGCCCGGCGCTCATCGCCTCGGGCATCAACACCGGGGCGAACCTCGGCGACGACGTGACCTACTCGGGCACGGTGTCGGCGGCGATGGAGGGCACGCTGCTCGGCATCCCGTCGATCGCGGTGTCGCTCGTCGGACGCGGCGGCTTCCGCTTCGAGGCGGCGGCGGCGTGCGCGGCTAGGCTGGCGGGCTGGGTGCTGACGCACGGGCTCCCACCCGACACGCTGCTCAACGTCAACGTGCCGCAGCTCGCGGACGGGGCGCGCCCGCGCGGTCTGGCCCTCACCCGCATGGGGCGGCGCCGCTACGGCGACGCGGTGGTCGAGAAGGTCGACCCGCGTGGCCGCAAGTATTACTGGATCGGCGGCGCGGAGCTCGACTTCGTGGCCGAGGAGGGCACCGACTTCCACGCCGTCCAGCAGGGACTCGTGTCGGTGACGCCGATCCAGCTCGACCTCACGAGCTACCGGTCGATCGAGGCGCTGCGCGCCCTGCCGCTCACCTGGCCATGAACGCCGATCGTGCGCGCGAGCGGATGGTGGCGGAGCAGCTTGCCGCGCGCGGCGTCCACGACCCCCGCGTGCTCGCGGCGATGCGTGCGGTGCCGCGCGAGCGCTTCGTCGCCCCCGAGCTGCGCCGGCGCGCCTACGTCGACACGCCGCTGCCCATCGGGGAGCGGCAGACGATATCTCAGCCCTACATGGTGGCGCTCATGAGCCAGGCCCTCGAGCTGGCCCCGACGGGCGCGCGCGTGCTCGAGGTGGGCACGGGATCGGGCTATCAGGCGGCGGTGCTCGCGGTGATGGGGACGGAGGTGATCTCGCTCGAGCGCATCCCCGCGCTCGCCGCGCGGGCCCGCGCGACCCTGGCGGAGCTGGGGCTGCTCGAGCGGGTCACGATCGAGGTCGCCGACGGCACGCTCGGGTGGCCGGCGCGCGCCCCGTACGACGGCATCCTCGTCACCGCCGCCGGGCCGGCGATCCCGCGCCCGCTGCTCGGGCAGCTTGCACCGGGCGGCAGCCTCGTCCTGCCCATGGGCGAGGAGGAGGTGCAGATGCTGGTGCGCCTGCGGCAGCGCCCGGAGGGACTGGTGGAGGAATACCTGGGCGGCTGTCGCTTCGTACGATTGGTCGGCCGCCACGGGTGGGAAGAAACCTGAGAGGCGGCGCGTGCGCGGCGGGGGGCGGGTGGCGGTGGTGGTGGCGGTGCTCGCGGCGGTCGGCTGCGCGGGGCCGGCTGGCCTCCGCCACCAGGTGCGGCCGGGCGAGAACCTCTACCGCATCGGCAAGGCCTACGGCGTCGGGTACCAGGAGCTGGCGCGGCTGAACGGGCTGCACGACGCGAACCGCATCGAGGTGGGGCAGGTGATCGTGATCCCCCACGCGACGCGGGAGCTGCCGGTCGGCGTGATCACGCCCGAGCGCGCGCGCGCGGACCGGCCGGCCGCGCGCGAACTGCCCGTCGGCCCGACGCCGTTCGTCTGGCCGGTGAGCGGCGCGACCATCATCTCGACCTTCGGCCCCCGCGGGGAGGGCCATCACGACGGCATCGACCTGAGCTGTCCGGAGGGGACGCCGGTGCGCGCCGTGCGCGCCGGCCGCGTGCTCTACGCCGACACGCTGCGCGGCTACGGAAACCTGATCATCGTCGAGCACGACGCGGGTTACGCGACGGTCTACGCGCACAACCGGGAGAACCGCGTCCACGCCGGCGATGCCGTCCGCCAGGGAGACGTGATCGCCACGGTCGGCGAGAGCGGCAAGACCGCCGGGCCCAACCTCCACTTCGAGGTGCGCCAGGACAACGTCGCCCGCAACCCCCTCTACTATCTGCCGCCGGACCCGGGCGTGACGGCGGCGCGGACCGGGGTGGCTGTGGTAGAGAAGAGGCCATGACGCAGGTAGCCGACCTCAAGCGCTACGTCCGGGACATCCCGGACTTCCCGAAGCCGGGCATCGTCTTCAAGGACATCACCCCGCTGCTGGCCGACGCGGGCGCATTCCGGGCCACGGTCGACGCCTTCGCGGAGCGCTTCCGCGGCCGCGCCGACGTGGTGCTCGGCATCGAGTCGCGCGGCTTCATCGTCGGCGCGGCCGTGGCCCACGCGCTCGGCACCGGCGTGGCCGTCGTGCGCAAGCCCGGCAAGCTGCCGCACGAGACGTACGCCGCGAGCTACGAGCTCGAGTACGGCCGAGACGCGCTCGAGATCCACCGCGACGCGCTCGGCCCGGAGCACCGCGTGCTCCTCATCGACGACCTGCTCGCCACCGGCGGGACGGCGGCGGCGGCGCTCGAGCTGGTGGGGCGCTGCGGCGGGCAGATCGTCGGCTGCGGCTTCGTCATCGAGCTCGCGTTCCTCGGGGGTCGCCGGCGCCTCGCGCCCCACGAGGTGGTCTCGCTGCTGCGCTACGACGCCGAGTAGCAACGCCGCGATGGCGGGCCAGCACCGGGACCGCGCCGGCGAGCTCGGCGCGGTGCGCACGAGCCTCGCCGTGAGCGCGCTCTTCTGCGTCGGCGAGCTCGCCGGCGGCTGGGTCACGAACAGCCTGGCGCTGATGAGCGACGCCGCGCACATGTTCACCGACGTCGCCGCGCTCGGGCTCGCGCTCTTCGCGCTGTGGATCGGTCCGCGGCCGGCGAGCCAGAGCAAGACGTTCGGCTACTACCGCGCCGAGATCCTGGCCGCGCTGCTCAACGGGGTCGCGCTCTGGGTGGTCGTGATCTTCATCGCGCTCGAGGCGTGGCGCCGCTTCGGCGCGCCCGAGCCGGTGGCGGGCCGGGGCATGCTCGCCGTCGCCGCGCTCGGGCTCCTCGCCAACGTCTTCGTCGCCCGCCGCCTGCGGCCCCACCAGGAGGGGAGCCTCAACCTGCGCGGCGCTTACCTGCACGTGCTCGCCGACCTCTTGGGCTCGCTCGGTGCGGTGGCCGCGGCGGGCGTCATCCTCGTCACGGGCTGGTACGCGGCCGACGCCATCGCGGGCGCGCTCATCGCGGCGCTCATCCTCCTCGGCTCCTGGCAGCTCGTGCGCGAGGCGGTCGACGTGCTCATGGAGGCGGTGCCGGCGCACGTCGACGTCGAGCGGCTGCAGCGCGCCCTCGAGGCGGTGCCGGGGACGCAGGAGGTGCACGACCTGCACGTCTGGAGCCTCACTACCGGGCGGTGCGCGCTGTCCGCGCACGCGGTGGCCGACGGAACCGCGCTCGCCGACGACATCCTCGCCGCGATGGCGGAGCTCTGTGCGCGCGACTTCCGCATCGACCACGTCACGATCCAGATCGAGCACGCGAGCCGCCGCGCGAGCGAGCCGGAGCACTAGCGCGGCCCTCGTGGGCGCGGCTTGCCTTCGCGGCGCCGGGTGATAGGGAGTCGCCGCATGGCCGACACCCGCATCGAGCGCGACAGCATGGGCGAGATGGTGGTCCCCGCGAACGCGTACTACGGCGCCCAGACCGCACGGGCGGTCGAGAACTTCCCGATCTCGGGGCTCCGCTTCCCGCGCAGCTTCATCCGGGCGCTCGGCACGATCAAGGCCGCCTGCGCGCGCGTGAACCAGCGGCTCGGGCTCCTCGACGCGCGCCGCGCCGACGCCATCGGCCGCGCCGCGGCGGAGGTGATCGAGGGACGCTGGGACGGGGAGTTCGTCGTCGACGTCTTCCAGACCGGCTCGGGCACGTCGACGAACATGAACGCCAACGAGGTCATCGCCAACCGGGCCATCGAGCTCGCCGGCGGCGCGCGCGGCGATCGCAGCATCCACCCCAACGACCACGTGAACATGGGGCAGAGCACGAACGACGTGTTCCCGACGGCGATCCACGTCGCCGCCTACGGCGAGATCGAGCACGCGCTGCTTCCGGCGCTCGACGAGCTCGCGCGCGCCCTCGAGGAGCGGGCCGCGGCGTTCGCCGACGTGGTGAAGGCGGCGCGCACGCACCTGCAGGACGCGGTGCCGATCACGCTCGGGCAGGAGTTCTCGGGCTACGCGAGCGTCGTTCGGCACGGGATCGCCCGCGTGCGGGCGACGCTCGCGCACCTCGCCGAGCTGCCGATCGGCGGCACCGCGGCCGGGACCGGCATCAACGCGCCCGACGGCTTCGGCGAGGAGGTCACGGCCGAGCTGGCCCGGATGACCGGGCTCCCCTTCGTGCCTGCGCCCAACCGCTTCGAGGCGATGCAGGACCGCGACGCGGCGGTCGAGGTCTCGGGCGCGCTGCGCACGCTCGCCGTCGGGCTCATGAAGATCGCCAACGACCTGCGGCTGCTCACCTCGGGCGGGCGCACGGGGCTCAACGAGATCGAGCTCCCCGCGACGCAGCCCGGGTCGAGCATCATGCCGGGCAAGGTGAACCCGGTGATCCCCGAGGCGGTCAACCAGGTGGCCGCGCTGGTGATCGGTCACGACGCCACGATTGCGGTCGCGGCCATGAACGGCAGCCTCGATCTCAACGTGATGATGCCGGTGATCGCGCACGCCCTGCTCGAGTCGATCGCGGTGACCGCCGCGGCGTGCCGCGTGCTCGCGCAGAAGTGCGTGCGCGGCATCCGGGCGAACGTCGAGCGCTGCCGGGAGTACGCCGAGCTGACCGGCCAGCTGGTCACCGCGATCGCGCCGGTGGTCGGCTACGACCGCGCCGCCGAGCTGTTCAAGAAGGCGATGGCGCGGGGCGTGCCGATTCGCCAGGTGCTCGAGGAGGAGCAGGTCATGCCGCCGGCCGAGCTGGCCCGCGTCCTCGATCTGCACGCGCTCGCGCGCGGCGGGCGGGTGACCCGATGATCCGGCTTCTGGTGCTGCTCGCCGCGATCGCGGGAGCGGCGGGCTGCCTGCTGCACGTCGAGAGCCCGCTCGGCATCGGCGGGCGCGGACCGCTCGAGGAGGAGGTGATCGAGGGCAGCGGCCGGCCGAAGGTCTTGCTCCTCGAAGTCACCGGGGTCATCACCGACGAGCCGAGCAAGCGTGCCTTCGGACTCGTCGAGGAGGAGAGCACGCTCGGCGCGGTGCACGCCGCCCTCGCCAAGGCGGAGGAGGATTCGCGGGTCCGGGCCGTCGTGCTGCGCATCGACAGCCCGGGGGGCGGGGTCACCGCGAGCGACGAGATCTACTCGGAGATCGTCCGCTTCAAGCGCGAGCGGGGCATCCCGGTGGTGGCGTCGCTCGGCGACCTCGCCGCCTCCGGCGGCTACTACGTCGCGTGCGGCGCCGACCGGATCGTAGCCCACCCGACGACGGTCGCCGGCTCGATCGGCGTGATTCTCGCCAACGTCGACCTGGCGGGGCTCCTCGCCAAGCTCGGCATCCGCGACCAGACCTACAAGGCGGGGGCGCACAAAGACCTGCTCTCGCCGCTGCGCCCGCCGACGCCGGAGGAGCGCCGTATCGTGCAGGACGTGCTCGACGCGCTCCACGCGCGCTTCATTACCGTCGTGCGTGAGAACCGGCCGCACCTCGCGACGGCGCGGCTGCCGGAGCTGACCGACGGGCGCATCTTCGATGCCGCCCAGGCCCTCGAGGCCGGGCTGGTGGACGAGGTCGGCGACCTCCACCAGGCGATCGCCGACGCGCGCCGGGCGGCGGGGCTCGAGCACGCGCGCCTCGTCCGCTACCACCGGCCGGACGGCGAGCGCCACGACCTCTACGCCCGCGGCGGCGCGCCCGTGGAGGTGAGCCTGCTGCCCGCGCGCCTGTTCGCGGACGCGGCCGCGGGCCCGCGCTTCCTCTACCTCTGGGCCCCCGGGCTCGTCGATTGATGCGCCGGCGCCCGACGTGGCCGATCCGCGCCGCCGGGCTGATCCTCGGGGTCGGTGCGTTGCCCGGGCTCTGGCTCGGCGCGCGCGAGATCCTCGAGGCGCTGCGCCACCCGCCCCCCGGGGGGCTGATCGGGCTCGGCCTCGTCCTCGGCTTCTGGCTCCTCTTCGGCTCGCTGTTCGTGCTCTGCGTGGCGGTGCTGCTCACCGGCCTCGCGCTAGACGTACGGGCGCTGCGCAACGCGAGCGGGCCGAGCACACCTACAGCTTCGCGATGAGCGCGTTCACCGCCGCTTCGAGTGGGGCGAGCGGCACGCCGAGCGTCCCCTTGCCATCGGCCGCCCGGGCGGCCGCGAGCAGCGCCCGCAGGACTTGCTGCGCTCGCCCGTAGAGCTTCTGCTGCTTCGCTCCGCTCTTCGCGCCGCCCTTGTCGATCAGCGCGGAGGCCCGTGCGGCGAGCTGCGCGAGCTTGCGCGCGACGTGCTTCGCCTTGCGGCTCGCCGCCTGCGCGGCGCTCGGCAGCGCCGGGTCGAGGGCGGCGCGGCAGGCGGCGATCGTCTGGCACGCGGCGCCGGCCGGGCAGAGCGCGGGGAACACGTCCGCGCAGCCGAGCGCGTCGGTGGTGTAGGCGGCGAGCACGCCGTGGGTGACGAAGCCCGTGCAGCATCCGGCCGACTGCACGGTGCCGGTGAACTCCACCAGCACGATCGCGGTCGCGTTGGCCGGGACGAGCGGCGTGAGCACCTCGTCGACGTAGTGGTTGCCGCTGTGTCCGAAGCTCGCGGGGAGCACGATGACGCCCATGCCCGGGGCGGCCGTGAGCGTCTCCCCGGTGAGCTGAAAGGCAGGGCTCGTGCTCGGCGTGAAGGTGCCCCCGAGCTGCACGGTGCCCGCGCCGGTGAGCGGGTCGAGCTGCGCGGTGCCGCTCGCGATCGTCGTCGTCGCCTCGCCGCGCCCGGGGTAGCCGAACTCCGCCGTGCTCCGCAGCGACCCGCCGGTGACCACGAGCACCAGGCTCCCCGCGGTGCTCGCCGTGTAGTCCGGCGTGAACTCGATCGTTCCGTCGACGAACAGCGCGTAGGTGAAGCTGGTGCCGGTCGGCGTCGTCCCGCCCGAGTCGAGGAGCGCGAACGAGGCCGCGCCGTGCGCGTTCGGGCCGGAGCCCGAGGGCCCGAAGGCGCCCGTTTCGGCGACGTCGTCCGCGGTGCCGATGCGCAGGTCCGGCCCGGGCGTGGCGTCGACCAGGGACGACGCCGTGATGAGGTGCGCCGTCAGCGCGCCGGCCGGAACGGCGCCGCTCGCCACCAGCCCGAGAGCCGCCACCAGCGCGACCATCCCCCGCATCGCCCACCTCCCTCGCCTGCCGCGCACTCTAGGCGGCGGCGGCGTGCGAGGCAAACGGAGCCGGCCGCCACATCCGCCAGGCAAGGACGCAGGGGACGAGCGTGTACGGGGCGTTCACCGCCGTGACCATCACGAGGTTGGCCCGGTGCCCCTCGCTCACGAACTCGACCAGGAAGTAGACGAGGGTGGAGTAGATGATCGCGCCGCAGAAGAGGAGCGCCGGCCGCCGGATCCCCGCGCGCCGGCGGAGGAAGGCGTGGATCAGCGCGAGCCACATCGGGCCGAAGATCCACTCGTCGATCCCGGTCATCACCCGCAGGTACACCGGCGGCGCGAGAAACAGCGGATCCCAGCTCCGCGCGTAAAAGTACCATGCCCGGCCGAGCGGATCGGTCGCCCGCGTCAGGTCGATTCCGAAGGTGATGTAGGGCTCCATGCAGATCGAGGTGAACGCGAACAGCCCGAAACACGCGACGAGCAGGCGGTCGATCGCCGAAAGCGGAGGGGCGTCGGGTGGCATCGGGGTCTGGTGCCGGTCCAGAGGGCCGGCGTCAAGCGCCGCATCGCGACCGGAGGGCCGCGTCGAGGTCGGCGGCGATCGTGAGCAGGTGGTCGCGCCGCGCGGCGTCCGCCCGGGCGAGCGCGGGCCGGATGCGCTCCGCGAGGTGCGCCCGCGCCCCGCGCCGATCGCCGTGGCTCAGGAAGGCGTCGATCTCCCACACGAGGTCGGCGAGCGCGGCGGGGGAGGGCGCATCGGCCGGCAGCGCGTCGGGCGGCAGGTGGCGGACCGTCGCCCGCAGCACGTCGACCAGCTCGAAGTCGCGCACGAACGGCAGCGTGCGCTCGTGGAAGCCGAAGCCGCTGACGCGCCGTCCGGCCACGGTGCCGGCGAGGCGCGTCGGGCCGCTCCAGTACTCGATGGGAAAGCCGTGCGCGGGCGCGGCGACGAGCGGCTCGGAGCGGACGTCGAGCTCCCAGGCGGGGATCGTCAGGCGGTAGGCGTCGGCGAAGTAGGCGGCGCGGCGCGCGAGCGCGAGCCGGGGACGAACCACCTGCGGATCGCGTGCGAAGCTCAGCCGCTCGACGGCCACGTCCGTGGTCGCACGCACCGTGCCGTCGGGGCCGGCGGCCGTCGCACCCGAGAACGGGATCACGCGGTCGTGCCGGCGGCGGTCGACCTGCAGCCAGACGCTCAGCTCGACGCCGTCGTCGAGGTGGAGCTGCCGCCACTCGTGCCGATAGCGCGTGCTGCGGAGGTCCTGGTGCAGGCCGAGATGGCGCGGCGTCCACTGCCGGTCGATCCAGCCGGCGTCGCCGACCACCTCGTCGGCCGCCGCGCCCCAGGCGAGCGTCCCGCGCGCGCGCACGTCGCTCTGGAAGTAGGAGTGCGTGCCGTGCTGCCCGAGGCAGGTCTTGACGCCGCCGTGCTCCGTGCCGCCGACGGGCAGCGGCGGCTTGCCCGGGTCGGCGTCGAGATCGAGCCGCATCGCCCGCCCGTCGCCGTCGCGCCCGTAAAGCGACAGCCGATACGCGAAGGGCTCGAGGGCACCGTCGGCACGGCGCCGGGTGGTCCAGCGGCACGGGCCGAGCGCCGAGGCGAAGGCGACGTCGAGGTGCCCGCGCGCCACCGTGAGCTTGTAGGTCCGCCGCAGCCGCGGCGGCCGTGGCAGGTCGTGCTCGGTGTACGTCCCGTAGGCGCCCGCGTCGAGGTCGAAGAGCGCGAAGGTGTAGAAGTCCGAGCGGATGCGGCCGCGGAAGCGGTTGAAGACGAAGACGACGAGGTAGGCCCAGCTCCGCCCGCTGCGCACGCCGCGAAGGCGGCCGGCGAGGTAGTACGTGTTCGAGTCGGCACCCTGGTCGCCTTCGGCCGCGGGGAAGACCAGCTCGGGATCGGAGGGCGAGAGCGCGTAGGGGTAGCGGCGCCAGCCCGCGTCTTCAAGGCTCACCGGGCGCGGGCGCCGCCGCCGTGCGCCTGCCGCTTCATTGACACGCGCGAGTAGCGTGTGCCAAGCACCGCTGTCAATGGACCGTGCCACGCCGCCACGCTACGCGCTGCACGATCCGGACTTCTACGGCCCGGGCGTCGAGGACGCCTACCGCCGGCTGCGCGCCGAGGCGCCGGTCTACTGGTGCGAGGAGGCCGGCTTCTGGGCTCTCGCCAAGTACGCCGACGTCGATCACGTCTCGCGCAACGCCCCCCTCTTCTGCTCGAGCAAGGGCATCCTGGTGAACGACCCGATGCGCGACGGGACGATGCCGGATCAGCCGCCGTCGATCATCTACATGGACGCGCCGGCCCACGCCCGCTATCGGCGGCTGGTCAGCCGGGCGTTCACGCCGCGCATGGTGGCGACCCTCGAGCCCCGCATCCGCGCGCTGGCGCAAGCGAGCCTCGCGGCGCTCGTGCCCGGCGAGCCGCTCGACTTCGTCGAGCAGGTCGCCGTCCCGCTGCCGCTGCTCGTCATCGCCGAGATGCTGGGGGTGCCGGCCGCCGACCGGCCGCAGTTCAAGCGCTGGTCGGACGCGATCATCGCCGGGGCCGACGCCGGTCCGGCGGCGACGCTCGCGGTCGTCCAGGAGCTGTTCGGGTACTTCCACGAGGTGCTCGAGGCGCGCCGCCGCCAGCCGCGCGACGACCTGGTCTCCGCGCTCGCCCGTGCCGAGGTCGAGGGCGAACGGCTCGCCGACGCGGAGATCCTCATGTTCTGCATGACGCTGCTGGTGGCCGGCAACGAGACCACCCGCAATCTGATCGCCGGCGGCGCCCGTGCCCTCCTGCTGTTTCCCGACCAGCGCCGCCGCCTGCGCGCCGATCCGGGGCTCCTCCCGGGCGCGGTCGAGGAGATGCTGCGCTGGGTGACGCCGGTGAAGACGTTCGCGCGCACGGCGACGGCGGACACGACGATCCGCGGCCGGCGGATCGCGGCCGGCGATTACGTGGTGCTGCTTTACGCCTCGGCGAACCGCGACGAGGAGGTCTGGGGCCCCGACGCCGAGGCGTTCGACGTCGGCCGGCCGCCCGGCCCGGGGCACCTCGCGTTCGGCATCGGCCCGCACGCCTGCCTGGGCTCGAACCTGGCGACGCTCGAGGCCCGCGTCCTGTTCGAGGAGCTGCTCGCGCGCTTCCCGTCCTTCGAGGCGGCGGGCGAGGCGGTCGCGCTGCGCTCGACCGTGATGAACGGGATCGTGCGCATGCCGGTGGTCTTCTCCGCCGGCGGGCGAGCTTGACAGCGCGCGGCGGGACGCGTAGGGGAGGAGCAACCCGAGATCGGAACCTTTAACTTGACCCCGCGAGGTCAGGAAGGATCCCCGTGACACCGCCCGCTTCGAGCACGCACGCCGCCGCCTCCCGGTCGAGCCGAGGAGGCGTTTTTTTCGCCTGCTGGAGCGCGGCGGCGTGAGCACGGCCGGCACCCGTCAGGTGATGGACGCGCAGGCGATCCATCGCGCGCTCGTGCGCATCGCACACGAGATCCTCGAACGGAACAAGGGCACGCAGGGGCTGGCGCTGGTCGGCGTCCGCTCGCGGGGCGTGCACCTCGCGCAGCGCATCCGCCAGGCGCTGCACGAGATCGAGGGAGGCGCGCCCGTGCCCTTCGGCGTGGTCGACATCACGCTCTACCGCGACGACCTCGACCGCGGGCTGCAGAACCCCGAGGTGAAGGGAACCGACATTCCCTTCGCCGTCGACGGCGCGCGCATCCTGCTGGTCGACGACGTGCTGTTCACCGGGCGGACCGTCCGCGCCGCGATGGACGCGCTCGTCGACTTCGGGCGGCCGCAGTCGATCCAGCTCGCGGTGCTCATCGACCGCGGGCACCGCGAGCTGCCCGTCCGGGCGGACTACGTGGGCAAGAACCTCCCCACCGCGCGCGGCGAGCAGGTGCACGTCCGGCTCGACGAGGTCGACGGGGTGGACGAGGTGGTGATCGAGGGGGCGTAACGATGGCATTCACGCAGCGTCACCTGCTCGGGCTCGAGGGCGTTCCGGCCGAGGAGATCGGCGCGATCCTCGACACGGCCGCGTCGTTCAAGGAGATCTCGGAGCGCGACATCAAGAAGGTGCCCACGCTCCGCGGCAAGACCGTGATCAACCTCTTCTACGAGCCGTCGACCCGCACCCGTACCTCCTTCGAGATCGCGGCCAAGCGCCTCTCCGCCGATGCCGTCAACATCACCGCCTCGACGTCGAGCACGACCAAGGGCGAGACGCTCGCCGACACCGCGCGCAACCTCGAGGCGATGCGGCCCGACGCCATCGTCGTGCGCCACCCCGCGGCAGGCGCCTGTCATTTCCTGGCGCAGCACGTCTCCTGCCCGATCGTCAACGCCGGCGACGGCTGCCACGAGCACCCGACGCAGGCGCTGCTCGACCTGCTCACGGTCCGCGAGCGCTGCGGCCGGATCGCCGGCCTCACGGTCGCCATCGTCGGCGACCTGCTGCACAGCCGCGTCGGCCGCTCGAACCTCCACGCGCTGCGCGCGCTGGGCGCGCGCGTGCGGCTCGTCGGCCCGCCCACGCTGCTGCCGCGGGAGTTCGAGGCGCTCGGCGCCGAGCTGCACACGCGGCTCGCCGACGGGGTGCGCGGCGCCGACGTGGTGATGATGCTGCGCATCCAACGCGAGCGGCAGAGCGGCCATTTCTTCCCGAGCCTCGACGAGTACTCGCAGTACTACTGCCTCACCGAGGAGGTGGTGCGGCTCGCGCAGCCGAACGTGATCATCCTCCATCCCGGGCCGCTCAACCGCGGGCTCGAGATCGCCAGCGAGGTGGCCGACGGGCCCTACTCCGTGATCATGAGCCAGGTGACCAACGGCGTCGCCGTGCGCATGGCGATCCTCTACCTGCTGATCGCGCGCAGCAAGGCCGAGGATGCGGCCGAGATCGAGGAGGCGGCGGAGCCCCCGCGGCGCCGCGGCGGAGGGCGCGCGTGAGCGCGCGGCTGCTGGTGGCGGGAGGGACGGTCGTCGACCCGGTGGCGGGGACGGTCGGGCCGGCCGATGTGCGGATCGACGACGGGCGGATCGCGGCGGTGGGCCCTTCGGGCGCGCTCGGCGAGGACGCGCGGGTGCTCGACGCCCGGGGGCTGCTCGTCCTGCCGGGGCTCATCGACGCGCACGTTCACCTGCGCGAGCCCGGCTACGAGTACAAGGAGACGATCGCCACCGGCGTGCGCGCCGCGCTCGCGGGTGGGTTCACCGCGGTCGCCTGCATGGCGAACACCAACCCCGTGAACGACAGCGGGGCGGTCACGCAGTTCATCCTCGACCGCGCCGCCGCCGCCGGGGGCGCCCGAGTCCACCCGATCGGCGCCGTGTCGGTCGGGCTCGCGGGCGAGCAGTTGGCGGAGTTCGGTGAGATGCAGCGGGCGGGCATCGTGGCGGTCTCCGACGACGGCGTGCCGGTGATGGACGCCGGGCTCATGCGGCGCGCGCTCGAGTACGCGCGGCTCTTCGACCTGCCGGTGGTCGTCCACGAGGAGGACCGTCACCTCGCGGCGGGCGGCGTGATGCACGAGGGGCTGGTCTCGCTGCGGCTCGGGCTGCGCGGGGTACCGGCGGCCGCGGAGGAGGTGATGGTGGCGCGCGATCTGGCGCTCGCCGAGCTGACCGGGGGGCGACTGCACGTCGCGCACGTGAGCACCGCCGGGTCGGTGGCGCTCATCCGCGCGGCGCGCGCGCGCGGCGTGCGGGTCACCGCCGAGGCGACGCCGCACCACCTCTTCCTCACCGACGAGGCGGTGGCGGGCTACGACACCAACGCCAAGATGGCCCCGCCGCTGCGCCCGCGATCGGACGTGGACGCGTTGCGCGCCGCGGTCGCCGACGGCACGATCGAGGTGATCGCCACCGACCACGCGCCCCACCACCGCGACGAGAAGGACGTCGAGTTCGAGGCGGCGGCCAACGGCGTGATCGGGCTCGAGACCGCGCTGCCGCTCGGGCTGCGGCTCGTGGCCGAGGGCGTCCTCGACCTGCCCACGCTGGCGGCCCGCCTCACGGTGGGGCCCGCGCGCGTGCTCGGGCTTCCCGGCGGCACGCTCGCGCCCGGCGCGCCGGGCGATCTCACGCTCGTCGACCCCGAGCGGCGCTGGCGGGTCGATCCGCGGGAGCTCCGCTCGCGCAGCCGCAACACCCCGTTCGCCGGCTGGGAAATGACCGGGCGTGCGGTCGTGGTGCTGGTCGGCGGCCGCGTCGTGCACGAAGAGGAGCGGCCGCTGGCCGCGCTGCGGAGCGCGTCGTGAGCGACGAGGCCGTCCTCGCGCTCGCCGACGGCACCGTCTTCCGCGGCCGGGCGTTCGGTGCCCGGGCCGAGGCGGTGGGCGAGCTGGTCTTCAACACGAGCATGACCGGCTACCAGGAGATCCTCACCGACCCCTCCTACGAGGGCCAGCTCGTCGCGATGACGTATCCCGAGATCGGCAACGTCGGCGTGAACCGCGAGGACGTCGAGTCGCGGCGGCCATGGGTGCGGGGCTTCGTCGTGCGAGAGTACCGCGCCGCCCCGTCGAGCTGGCGCGCGGAGGAGAGCCTCGGCGACTACCTCGCCCGCCACGGCATCCCGGGGATCGAGGGCCTCGACACGCGCGCGCTGGTGCGCCACCTCCGCGACCACGGGGCGCAGGAGGCGGTGCTCTCCAGCGTCGACCTCGACGCCGCACGCCTCGTGGCGCGGGCGCAGGCCTCGCCCGGGCTCGTGGGTCGCGACCTCGTGCGCGTGGTCACCTGCGGCGAGCCGTACGAGTGGACGCAGGGGCCGTGGCGGCTCGGTCAGGGCTACACGACCGCGGCCGAGTGCGCCGCCGCGCGGGGCGGGCGGGTGCTGCGCGTCGTCGCCTACGACTTCGGCGTCAAGTGGAACATCCTGCGCGGGCTCGTGGGCGCGGGCTGCGCCGTGCGCGTCGTGCCGGCGGGCACACGGGCGGCCGCGGTGCTCGCCGAGCGGCCCGACGGCGTGTTCCTCTCGAACGGGCCGGGCGATCCCGACGCGGTGGCGGGTGTGCCGGAGGCGGTAGCCGAGTTGCTCGGCAAGGTGCCGGTGTTCGGCATCTGCCTCGGCCATCAGATCATGGGGCTCGCGCTCGGCGGGCGCACCTTCAAGCTCAAGTTCGGCCACCACGGCGGCAACCAGCCGGTGAAGGACCTCACCACGGGCCGGGTCGAGATCACCGCGCAGAACCACGGCTTCGCGGTCGACGCCGACTCGCTCGCCGGGCGCGCGGAGGTGACCCACGTGAACCTGAACGATCGCACGGTGGAGGGCATGGCGGTCAAGGACGCCCCGGCCTTCTCGGTGCAGTACCACCCCGAGGCCTCGCCCGGCCCGCACGACGCGAGCTACTTGTTCCAACGCTTCGTCGCCCTCATGGAGCGCGGGCGGTGAGCCGGATCGGGCACCGGCCGGCGGCTGCGCCCAGCCACGCATAGCCATGCCCCGGCGCACCGACCTCCGCTCGATCCTGCTCATCGGCTCCGGGCCGATCGTCATCGGCCAGGCGTGCGAGTTCGACTATTCGGGCACCCAGGCGTGCAAGGCGCTGCGCGAGGAGGGCTACCGCGTCATCCTCGTCAACTCGAACCCGGCGACGATCATGACCGACCCCGAGTTCGCCGACCGCACCTACGTCGAGCCGCTCACGGTGCCCGTGCTCGAGCGGATCATCGCCGCGGAGCGGCCGGACGCGCTCCTGCCGACGATCGGCGGGCAGACGGGGCTCAACCTCGCGCTCGACCTCGCCCAGGCGGGGGTGCTCGACCGCTACGGCGTGCAGCTCATCGGCGCCAACGTCGATGCGATCCGGCGCGCCGAGGACCGCGATCTCTTCAAGCAGACGATGCGGAGCATCGGCCTCGATCTGCCGCGCAGCGGCGTGGTGCACACGCTCGCCGCCGCCGACGCGCTGCGCGCGGAGATCGGGCTCCCGGTCATCATCCGGCCGTCGCGGACGCTGGGGGGGACCGGCGGCGGGTTCGCCACCACCCCCGAGGAGTTCCACGCCACCGTGGCCTGGGGCCTCGAGGCGTCGCCGATCACCGAGGTGCTGATCGAGGAGTCGATCGCCGGCTGGAAGGAGTTCGAGCTCGAGGTGATGCGCGACGGCAAGGACAACGTCGTGATCGTCTGCTCGATCGAGAACTTCGACCCGATGGGCGTGCACACCGGCGACTCGATCACGGTCGCTCCGGCGCAGACGCTCACCGACAAGGAGTACCAGGTGATGCGCGACGCCGCGGTGGCGATCATCCGCGCCATCGGCGTCGACACCGGCGGATCGAACATCCAGTTCGCGGTGCATCCGGGCACGGGCCGATTGGTCGTCATCGAGATGAACCCGCGCGTCTCGCGCAGCTCGGCGCTGGCGTCGAAGGCGACCGGCTTCCCGATCGCGAAGATCGCCGCCAAGCTCGCCGTCGGCTACACGCTCGACGAGATCCCGAACGACATCACCCGCGAGACCCCGGCGTGCTTCGAGCCCACGATCGACTACGTGGTGACCAAGATCCCCCGCTACACGTTCGAGAAGTTCCCGCAGGCGGAGGACCGCCTCGGCCCGCAGATGAAGTCGGTGGGCGAGGCGATGGCCATCGGCCGGACGTTCAAGGAGTCGCTCCAGAAGGCGATGCGCTCGCTCGAGATCGGCAGCCACGGCTTCGAGCCGCGGCCCGAGGCGAGCGACGCGCAGCTCGAGGCGCTGCTGCGGGCGCCCAACGCGCAGCGCCTGTGGCACGTCGGCGAGGCGCTGCGCCGGGGCTGGGGTGTCGAGCGGGTCGCCGCGGCCACCCGGATCGATGCGTGGTTCCTCCGCCACGTGGAGGAGCTCCTGGTCGCGGAGCGCGCGCTCGCCGGCCGGCGGCTCGACGACCTCGACGCGGCGCGGCTGCGCGCGCTCAAGCAGCAGGGCTTCGCCGACACCCGGCTCGCCGAGCTGCTCGGCGTCACGGAGGACGCCGTCCGCGCGCGCCGCGAAGCGCTCGACGTGCGCCCCGTCTACAAGACCGTCGACACCTGCGGCGCGGAGTTCGTCGCCCACACGCCCTACCTCTACTCGAGCTACGAGCCCGGCGACGACGAGGCGCGGCCCGGCACCGGGCGGAAGGTCGTGATCCTCGGCGGGGGCCCGAACCGCATCGGGCAGGGGATCGAGTTCGACTACTGCTGCGTGCACGCCGCCTTCACGCTGCGCGAGCTCGGGTACGAGACCATCATGGTCAACTGCAACCCCGAGACGGTCAGCACCGACTACGACACCTCGGACAAGCTCTATTTCGAGCCGCTCACCTTCGAAGACGCGCTCGCCCTCCTGCGCCACGAGCGGCCCGAGGGCGTGATCGTCCAATTCGGGGGGCAGACGCCGCTGCGGCTCGCCGTGCCGCTCGAGCGGGCGGGCGTGCCCATCCTCGGCACGTCGCCCGACTCGATCGACCGCGCGGAGGACCGGGAGCGCTTCGAGCAGGTGCTCGGCACGCTCGATCTCAGGCGCCCGCCGAACGGCATCGCGCGCTCGGCCGACGAGGCGGTGCGCGTGGCCGAGGCGCTCGGCTACCCGGTGCTCGTGCGCCCGTCCTACGTGCTCGGCGGGCGGGCGATGGAGATCGTCTGGGACCACGACAGCCTCGCCCGCTACGTGCGCGCCGCGGTGCGCGTGTCGCCGCAGCACCCCGTCCTCATCGACCGGTTCCTCGAGGACGCGATCGAGGTCGACGTCGACGCGGTGAGCGACGGCCGCGACGTCGTGATCGGCGGCATCATGGAGCACATCGAGCGCGCCGGCGTCCACTCCGGCGACAGCGCCTGCTCGCTGCCCCCGTACTCGATCCCCGAGGACGTGCAGGGCGACATCCGCCGCCAGACGGTTGCGCTCGCGCGCGAGCTCGGCGTGGTCGGCCTCATGAACGTGCAGTTCGCGGTGAAGGGTCGCGACGTCTACGTGCTCGAGGTGAACCCCCGCGCCAGCCGCACGGTGCCGTTCGTCAGCAAGGCGATCGGCGTGCCGCTCGCCAAAGTCGCGGCGCGCTGCATGGTCGGCCGCTCGCTCGCCGAGCAGGGGTTCATGCGCGAGGTCGTGCCCGCCCACGTGAGCGTCAAGGAGGCGGTCTTCCCGTTCATCAAGTTCCCCGGGGTCGACACGGTGCTTGGTCCCGAGATGAAATCGACCGGCGAGGTGATGGGAATCGACGCGAGCTTCGGGGCGGCGTTCGCGAAGGCGCAGATCGCCGCCGGCACCGTGCTCCCCACCGGCGGGCAGGCGTTCCTCTCGGTGCCGGAGACCGACTTCGCCGCCGTGGTGCCGATCGCACGCCGGCTCGCCGGCTGCGGCTTCCGCCTGCTGGCGACCCGCGGGACGGCGGGCCATCTCCGCGCCGCGGGCCTCGCGGTCGAGACCGTCAACAAGGTGCAGGAGGGCAGTCCAAACATCGTCGACGCGCTCCGGCACGGCGAGGTGGCGCTGGTGGTGAACACGCCGGCGGGCGCCGAGTCGGTGCGCGACTCCTTCCCCATCCGGCGCACCGCGCTCGAGTGCCAGGTGCCGTACTTCACCACGATCGCCGCTGCGGCGGCGGCCGCCGAAGGCATCGCGCTCGTGGCCCGCGGGCCGTTCACGGTCCGTCCGCTCCAGGCGTACCATCAGCGGCCATGAACGGGCCGGGGCCGGCGGCAGCGCAGCCCGGCGCGCTCGCCGCGCTGCTGCGCGCGCTCGCCCCGCCGCTCGACTACCTCGCCGCCGACGGCTTCCGCCGCCTCGAGACCACCCGGCTCCCGCTGGCCGCGCTGCGCGCGCTGGCGGCACGGGCGCGCCCGGCGGCGCCCGCGGCGCTCGCGGAGCTGGAGGGGATCCTCGGCGCGCTCGAGGCGGCGCCGGCGGCCGAGCGCGGGGCGCTGCTGCGGCGCGCGCACGCGCTCCTGCCGGCGCTGCGGGGCGCGACGGAGGCACCGGCGCCCTGGCGCGAGTACCGCGCGACTCCGGAGCCGGTCGACGCGGCGCTGGCGGCGCTCGGCCGGCCGGCGCAGTTCGTCCGGCACGTGGGCCCGAAGCGCGCCGCGGAGCTCGCGCGCTTCGGCCTCGCGACGGTGGAGGACCTCCTCTGGCACCTTCCGTTCCGCTACGAGGACCGCCGGGCGCTCGTCCCGCTGCGGGCGCTGCGCGCCGGCGAGGAGGCCACCGCCGCGGGCGAGGTCGCGAGCGTGCGCCAGGCGACGGTCGGACGGCACGGCCGCCGCGTGCTGGAGGTCGTGCTGCGCGACGGCGACGCGCTCTGCGTCCTCGTGTGGTTCAACCGCATCGGATGGTTCGGCCGCCGCTTCACGAGCGGGCAGCGGCTTCTCGTCCACGGACGCGTGGAGCCGTCGCTGCGCGGCGGGCCGCCGCGCATCGTGCACCCCGACGTGACGCCGCTCGACGCCGAGGAGGAGGCCGACGCGCAGCAGCGCATCCTGCCCGTCTACGAGAAGCCGACGACGATGCCGGTCGGCGTCATGCGGTGCATGGTGCACGCCGCGGTCGAGGACTTCGCCGACCGCGCACCCAGCGTGATGCCCGCCGCGATCGCCGAGCGGCAGCGGCTGATCGACTTGGGCCGCGCGCTCCGCCACGTGCACTGCCCGCCGCCGGAGGCGGACCTGATTGCCCTCGGCGAGGCGCGCTCGCTCGCGCACCGGGCGCTCGTCTTCGACGAGCTGTTCTTTCTCCAGCTCGGGCTCGCGCTGCGGCGGAGCGCCGCCGTGGCCGAGCCGGGAACGGCGTTCCCGCCCTCGGCGCGGCTCGCGCCGGCACTGCGCGCGGCGCTCCCGTTCCGGCCGACCGCGGCGCAGGAACGCGCCGTGGCGGAGATCGAGGCCGACCTCGCGGCCCCCCACCCGATGCGCCGGCTGCTGCAGGGCGACGTCGGCAGCGGCAAGACGCTGGTCGCGCTGCTGGCGGCGCTCACGGTGATCGACGCCGGCTACCAGGCGGCGCTGATGGCGCCGACCGAGCTGCTCGCCGAGCAGCACCTCGCCACGCTGGCACCGCTGCTCGCCCCGCTCGAGGTGCGCGCGGCGCTGCTCACGGGCGCCGTGAAGGGCAGGGCGCGGCGGGACGCGCTCGCCGGCATCGCTCGGGGCCAGGTGGCGCTCGCCGTCGGCACGCACGCGCTCATCCAGGAGGGCGTGTCCTTCGCGCGGCTCGGGCTCGCGATCGTCGACGAGCAGCATCGCTTCGGCGTGCTCCAGCGCGCGGCCCTCCAACGGCAGGGCGACGGCGACCGCGCGCTCGACGTGCTGGTAATGAGCGCGACGCCGATCCCACGCACGCTCGCGCTGACGCTCTGGGGCGACCTCGCGGTCTCGACCCTCGACGAGCTGCCGCCGGGGCGCACGCCGGTCACGACCGAGCTGTGCCGCGCGGCGCGGCGCGCGCGCCTGCACCGGCGCATCCGCGAGGAGGTCGCCGGGGGCCACCAGGCCTACGTCGTCTACCCGCTGGTGGAGGAGTCCGAGAAGTCGGCGCTGCGGGCCGCGACCACCATGGTGCGCGAGCTGGGCGAGGGGCCGCTCGCCGGGCTCAGGCTCGCGCTGGTCCACGGGCGCATGAAGGCCGAGGAGAAGGACGCCGTCATGCGCGCCTTCAAGGCGGGGGCGCACGACGTGTTGGTGTCGACCACGGTGATCGAGGTCGGCATCGACGTCCCGAACGCGACCGTCATCGTGATCGAGCACGCCGAGCGCTTCGGGCTCGCGCAGCTCCACCAGCTCCGCGGCCGCGTCGGGCGCGGGACGGCGCCCGGATATTGCGCGCTCGTGGTGCCCGACTGGGTGGGCGAGGAGCCTTATCGCCGGCTGCGCATCCTCGAGGAGTCGACCGACGGTTTTCGGATCGCCGAGGCCGACCTGGCGCTCCGCGGCCCAGGGGACTTCCTCGGCACCCGGCAGGCGGGGCTGCCGCCGTTTCGGGTGGCGAACCTCGTGCGCGACACCGAGCTCATGCGCGCGGCGCGCGACGAGGCCGCGTGGTGGCTCGCGCGCGACCCGGATCTCTCGCGGCCCGAGTCGGCCGCCGTGCGCGCCGTGCTGCTCGCGCGCTGGCGCGGCCGGCTCGAGCTGGCGCGCGTCGGCTGACTCAGCCGGGGAACCACGCGCTCAGGCGCGCGAAGTGCTCCAGGTTGCCCTCGACGCGATAGAGGCCGTCGAGGAGCGCGCGCGCGCCGTCCAGCTCGCCGTGCGCGATCCGGACCCAGACCGTGTCGGGGGTGTGGATCGTGACGTCGGCGGGTCCGTCCGTGCCGGCCACGCTCACGGCCTTCCCGCGCGCGACCCGCACCTGGTAGGCGCCGGGCTCGCTGCCGCTCACGTGGAACTGGAACGTCGCCTTTGCGTCGCCTGCGGCCCGGCGGTCGAAGGCGAGCGGCATGCCCATGATGAGCGCTTCCGCGTTGCGCGGCCGCGGCGGGGGAAAAAGCCTGAGATAGAGCGGAACGAGCCAGAGCGGCGCCGGCATGCCGACGGCGAAGACGAGCAGGTTCGGATAGAGCAAGGTGTAGCGCGGGTCGCGCGGCGCGTGGGCGCACAGCGTCGCGGCGGTGACGAAGATGCCGGCCCAGAGCCAGGCGATCACGCGGTTCAGCTCGTCGAACACCGGAAGCTTCTGCTGCCAGGGTGGCGTCGAGCGGCGGGCGTAGTAGTACGTGAACGGCTCGTGGCCGAGGACGAGGGGCACGAGCGCGACGAGCGCGAAGGTCGTGAACAGGATCGCGCCCGAGTCGGTTCGGAACAGGGCGACCACCGGAGCGGCGCCCGCCCAGGCACCCACGGTCCCGACCGCGAACATCACCCACAGCCCGAAGTCCGCGTACTTGACCTCGCTGCGCCACGCGGCGAGCAGGACGTAGACGCTCATCACGGCGAGCGCCGTGGTGAGCGCGCGCCGAACACCCTCGGGCGCGTAGGCGGCGCGGCCGGCCAGCGTGAAGTAGACGAACACCGCAACGAGGCTTCCGAGGTGCATGAAGAAGAAGCGCGCGGCGCGGTCGGCGCGGCCGAGCGAGGCGGTCGGCGGGGGGGCGTCGGCCATCGGCGGGCGAGCATCACAAAATCCGCGCCTCGGGGAAAGGGCGGCCGTCGCCCTTGCCCCGCGGCGGCCCGGGGGTGCAGCATGGGCCATGCCCTCCGACCTCGAGGCGATCACCGCCCTGATCCACGCGTACGCCGAGCGCCTCGACGCCGGCGACCTCGACGGCGTGGCGGCGCTCTTCGCCCGCGCGACTTGGCGCTCGCCGGCGCGCGCCGAGCCGCTCCACGGCGCCGCGGCGGTGCGCCGCGCCTACGATCGCGTGATCCTCTACGACGGGGTGCCGTGCACGCGCCACCTGCTCACCAACGTCGTGGTCGAGGTCGAGCCTCCCGACCGCGCCGCGGCGCGCTCGTACTTCACCGTGCTCCAGGCGCGGCCCGACTTTCCGCTCCGGCCGATCCTCTGCGGGCGCTACCACGACGCGTTCGTGCGCGACGGGGGCGGATGGCGCTTCGCCGACCGGCTGATCCTTCCCGACCTGGTGGGGGACCTGAGCCGTCACCTGCGATCGGGGCTTGCGTTAACGTAACCGATCGGTTACTCGTCGGACATGCGACGACGAGCCGTTCGGGCGACGCGCCTCGACCGCACCTTGGGCGCCCTCGCCGACCCGACGCGGCGCCGGCTCCTCGACCACGTGAGCCGGCGCCCGCGGCGGCCGAGCGATCTCGCGCGCGGGCTCCCGATGAGCCGGCCGGCCGTGTCGAAGCACCTGCGGCTTCTGCGCGAGGCGGGGCTCGTCGAGGCGGTCCCCCGGGGTCGCGAGGTGCTCTACCGGCTGGCCTCGCGCCCCACCTCGTTGCTGGAGGTGCGGGCCTACGTCGGCCGGGTGAGCCGGGCTTGGGACCGGGCGCTCGAGCGGTTCAAGGCGCTCGCCGAGCAGGAGGACGACGAATGACGATCCGCAAGACCATGCACGTGAAGCGGCCGGTGGAGACGACGTTTCGGCTCTTCACCGACGGCATCGGCCGGTGGTGGCCGCTCAAGGAAGGTTTCTCCTTCGGCGGCAAGCGGGCCGGGGAGATCTTCCTCGAGGGCCGGGTGGGCGGGCGCTTCTTCGAGCGCTTCGCCGACGGCGAGGAATGCGAGATCGGCGTGGTGACCGCGTGCGCGCCCCCCGAGCGCATCGTGTTCACGTTCAAGGCGCCGAGCTGGGAAGGGCCGACCGAGGTGGAGGTGCGCTTCGTGGCGGAGCGGGACGGGACGCGCGTCGAGCTGGAGCACCGCGGCTGGGAGCACGCGGGCGCCGCGGCGAGGGCCGCGCGCGACGCGTTCGCCGGCGGCTGGGAGAAGGTCCTCGGCGCCTTCGTCGCCGAGCGGCTCAGGCTGCACGTCGCGCCGCCGTCGCCGCGCGCCTTCAAGGTGCTCGCGGTGGCGCGCCACCTCGGGCTCGCCTTCGAGCTGTGTTCGGTCGACCTGCTCGGCGGCGCGCAGCACCGGCCGGAGTTCGCGGCGCTCAACCCGAACGAAAAGATGCCGGTGCTCGAGGACGGCGGCTTCATCCTCTGGGAATCGAACGCCATCGCCCAGTACCTGGCGTCCAAGAAGCCGGAGGCCGGCCTCATGCCCGCCGAGCCGCGGCGGCAGGCGGACGTCGCGCGCTGGCAGTTCTGGGAGAACGCGCACTGGGACCCGGCATGCGCGACGCTCATCTTCGAACGCCTGCTGAAGAAGGTCCTCGGTCAGGAAGGCCCGGACCCTGCCCAGGTCGCGCGCGGCGAGGCCGAGATGCGCCGGTATGGCGCCGTGCTCGACGGCTGGCTCACGGGGCGCCGCTTCCTCTGCGGCGACGCGCTCACGCTCGCCGACTTCTCGGTCGGCTCGTGGCTCAACTACGCGGAGCGGGCGGACTATCCGCTCGACGGCTTCCGCGAGATCCGGCGCTGGTACGCCGGGCTGATGGAGCTGCCGGCGTGGCGCGAGTCGCTCGTGGCGCCGCCGTTCTGACTCATGTACGCCTCCCGACGCCGGACGATATCAGCCTGACATCACGGGGTCGGGCGAAGGTGGGCGATGAACCGCTCCAGCCTGCGGCCGGGCGGCGCCCGCCGGAGCAACCCGGACCATCACCGCAGCGCCGCGTTCAACACCGCCGCCAGCCGCGCCGCCGCGAGCGCGAGCCGGCCGTCGACGACGGGCAGGTTGGCCGCCACGTACGCGCGCCCGAGCCGGTGGCTCCGGGGAATCACGTAGGCGTGCTCGACCGCCGCCCGGTGCGCCTCGAGCGCCCAGTCCACCGTGGTGCCCGCCGCGAGCGGCTCGGCGGCGTGGGCGGCGAGCCACGCCGTGACGCGGCGGGCGGTGGCCGTCTCGCCGTGCCCGCCGGCCGCCAGCAGCCCGCTGTCCCAGACTGCGTGCAGGTTCGTGGGGCGGCCGAGCAGCGTGACCGCGACGTCGTTGCCGCCGTGGTCGTGGTCGTCGGCGCAGTGGAGCGGCTGGTGGAGGTCGGCGACGAGGTGGACGACGAAGCGCAAGGCTTCGGCCCGGCGCGCGCGCGAGGCGGACGCGTCGCCCAGCGCGCCCTGCTCGCGGGCGATCGCGGCGATCGCGCAGTCGCCGCCGCGCCGCGGCTGGCAATCGCGCGAGGGGCGGTAGCTCTTCGCCCCGACCGGGATGTCGACGAAGTGCCAGCGGGCCGTCTCCGGGCGGTCTTCGCGGATGTCATCGGCCCAGGTGGCGACGTCGGCGAGCGCCGCGCCGCGAAGGAGCGCGCGGGCCCGGGCGCGCACGGCGGGCGTGAGGCGCGCCTCGGCGACGCGAGCCACCACGCGGTGGGCGAGCGGGCCCCAGGCGCGCGCGGGCGCGGCGAGCGCGCAGGCGAAAAGGAGCGCGGCGACGCGCAGGGTCTACCCCAAGTGCCGGTGGAGGAACGCGGTCGCCCGGGGCCAGGCCGCCGCGGCGACCGCGGGCCGGTAGGCGTCGGGCCGCGTGTCGTTGAAGAAGGCGTGGCCCGCGCCGGCGTACATTTCGATCTCGAAGGTCTTCCCCGCGCGTGCGAGGATGGCGCGCAGCTCCTCGACGTCGGCGCGCGGGATGAGGGCGTCCTCGGCGCCGAAGAGGCCGAGATACGGACAGGCGAGCCGCGGGGCGAGATCGAGCGGGCTCTGCGGGCGGTTTCCCGTCCGCTCGGCGTAGCGCAGCATGCCGTACCACGAGACGCACGCGGCGACGCCCGGGATCGTGCACGCCGCCATCAGCGCGTACTGCCCGCCCATGCAGAAGCCGGTGACGCCGACGCGCCGGCCGGCGGTCTCGGGCCGAGCGGCGACGTAAGCCACCGCGGCGCCGATGTCGCCGAGGAGGCGCGCATCGGGCAGCGCCGCCATCCAGCGCATCACCGCGTCCATGTCGGGGAGCGCAGGCGTGCCCTCGCGGCTGTAGACATCGAGCGCAAGGGTGAAGAAGCCCGCGGCGGCGAAGCGCCGCGCCACGTCACGGTAGTGCTCCGAGAGCCCGCGCACGTCGGGGACGAGGACGAGGCCTGGGACGGGCGTCGTAGCGGGCGGCCAGGCCGCGTGGCCGCGGATCGTGTCGCCGTTGCGCGCGAAGGCGACGTCGGCGGCGGCGGGCGCGATCGGGGCCATTGGGCAGCACAAGCCCCGATCGCGCCCGGCAGTCAAGCGGGCTTCAGCCCTCGAGCGTCGCGCGCAGGAACCAGCCGTGCTTCTCGAACTCCTCGATCACGGTCGTCAGCAGGTCGGTCGTGTCGGCGTCGCCGTGCTCGTCGCTGACCTTCCGTGACTCACGGAGGCCAACCAGGTAGCCGTCGATGCGATCGGCGAGGAGCCGCACGTGATCGAGGTCACGGGTCGCGTCGGGCGGGTACTCGGGTAGCCGGGAGGCGGCCGCCACCTGCCGGGCGGTGCCGTTCGCCCGCCCGCCGAGGGTCACGGCGCGCTCGGCGATCGCGTCGTTGTGCGCGGCGAGCGCGGTGGCGAAGGTCTCGAACAGCGGGTGCAGGGCCGCGAAGTGCGGCCCCTTCACGTTCCAGTGCGCCACCTTGATCTGGCTGTGCAGGTCGAGGCCGTCGGCGAGGCGGGCGTCGAGCGTGGTCGCGATCGCCTCGCGGGCGGCGGGGGAGAGCGGACTCGGGCTGCGGTACATGATCACTGCTCCTTTCGTGTGGTTCGTCACGCCACCGCGAGCGTGGGCTCGCCGGGGCGCCAGTTGCACGGGGTGAGCCCGCCGGTGCGCAGCGCGTCGAGCACGCGGAGCGTCTCGTCGACGTTGCGCCCGACGGAGAGGTCGTGGACGGTGACCGCGCGGATCACGCCTTCGGGATCGACCACGAAGGTCGCGCGCAGCGGGACGCCCTCCTCGCGGTGCAGGATCCCGAGCGCGGTCGAGAGCGCGCGCCGCGTGTCGGCGAGCATCGGAAAGGGGAGGTCGCGGAGGTCGGGGTGCTGGCGCCGCCAGGCGAGGTGGACGTAGTGTGTGTCGGCGCTCACGCCCAGCACCTGGGCGTCGCGGGCGGCGAAGTCGGGCTCGCGCCGGCCGAACTCGGCGATCTCGGTCGGGCACACGAAGGTGAAGTCCATCGGCCAGAAGAACACGATCAGCCACTTGCCCGGAAAGCTCCGGGCGCTGAGCTGCCGGAACTCCCGGCCGGGCTCGAGCCCGACGACGGCCTCGAGCGCGAAGTCGGGAAAACGATCTCCTACGGTCAGCATCGGTTGGTTCCTCCTCTGTCACCGCGGCCGCCGCCCCGTGCGGCGGCCGCGCAGGATCACGTGGACGTCGTGTACGGTGAAGCCCGCGGGTGGCCGAACGCGGCCCACCTCGACGGCCTCCCAGGGCACGTCACGGATGCGCCCGGTCGCCTCGTCGACGAAGTGATGGTGCCGCTCCACGTTGGGGTCGAACACCACCTTGCCCTCCGCCAGCACGAGCGCACGAAGCAGCCCCTTGCGCACGAGCGCGTTGAGCGTGTTGTACACGGTCGCCCGCGACAGCATCGGGAAGCCGCGACGCACCCGCGCCCAGACCTGGTCGGCCGAGGGATGCTCGCCGGTGCGCAGCACGTACTCGGCGATCGCCACGCGCTGGGCGGAGGGCTGGAGCCCCCGCTCCCGCAGCGTCCGGGCGACGTCCCGTTCCATCGAGACTTAGACTATGTCCAAGATTCGACTAAGTCAACCGACGCCCGCCGGCTCCGGCTGGGTCATGCAGTGGAGCGTGCCGAGGCCCCAGACGAGGTCGACGGCGTGGATGCCCACGACCGGGCGGTCGGGAAAGCACTCGGCCAGGATCGTGAGCGCCCGGCGGTCGCGCTCGTCGTTGAAGGTCGGCACGAGCACGGCGGCGTTGGCGACGTAGAAGTTGGCGTAGCTCGCCGGCAGGCGGCGGCCGGCGAACTGGACGGGGGCGGGCATGGGCAGCTCGACGACGCGCAGCGGCCTCCCGTCCTGGTCGGTCGCGGCGTGCAGGCGGGCGAGATTCTCGGCGAGCGGGGCGTGGTTCGGATCACCGCGGTCGGGCTCGACGCACGCGAGCACCGTGCGCGGATCGACGAAGCGCGCGCAGTCGTCGACGTGGCCGTGCGTGTCGTCGCCGGCGATGCCGGCGGCGAGCCAGATCACCCGGGACGCCCCGAGGAAGTCGGCGAAGAGGCGCTCGAGCGCCCGGCGCCCGACCCCGGGGTTGCGCGCCTGTGCGGTGCCGAGCAGGCACTCCTCGGTGGTGAGGAGCGTACCGCGGCCGTTCACGTCGATCGCGCCCCCCTCGAGCACCACGCGCCCGCGGCCGGGCAGCGTGGGCTTCCACACGGGCAGGCGGGTGAGGCGCGCGACGCGCGCGGCGGCCGCCCGGTCGAGCCGCCAGTCGGGGTACTTCGCCCAGGCGGTGAACAACCAGGCGACGAGCCCGCGCGCGCCGTCGTCGCGCCGCACGAACAGCGGCAGCGAGTCGCGCGTCCACGAGCGGTCGGTGGGCACGCGGTGGAGGTCGACGACCGCTGGATCGACGCCGACCTTGGCGAGCAGCGTCCGCACCTGCCCCTCGCTGCGCGCGTCGTGGACCAGCAGCCGCACGCGCTCGCCCGGGGCGATCCGGCGTACCACCTCGCCGTAGACCCAGCGGATGGCGTCGAGCTTCCCCGGCCAGTCGCCGCGCGCGTGCGGCCAGGCGAGCCAGGTGGCGGCGTGCGGCTCCCACTCCGCCGGCAGGCGGTAACCGAGCGCCGCGGGCGGTGCGCCGGGCGCGGTCACCCGTCGAGGAGACGCTTGGTGATCGCGCCGTAGGCGTCGACGCGCCGGTCGCGGAGAAAGGGCCAGTTGCGGCGTACGTCTTCGAGGTGGGTGCGGTCGCAGTCGACGACGAGCACCGCCTCGGTGTCGCGGGCGGCCTCGGCGACGACCTCGCCGAAGGGATCGGCGACGAAGGACGCGCCCCAGAACTCGAGGCCGCCGCCGGCCGGGCCCTCGTGCCCGACGCGGTTCGCGACCGCGACGTAGACGCCGTTGGCGATCGCGTGCGCGCGCTGGATCGTCTGCCACGCGGCGAGCTGCCGCGCGCCGTGCGCGGCTTTCTCGCCCGGATGCCAGCCGATCGCGGTGGGATAGAGGAGCACGTCGGCGCCCGCGAGCGCGGTGAGCCGCGCCGCCTCGGGGTACCACTGGTCCCAGCAGACGAGGGTCCCCAGCCGTCCGACGCGGGTGTCGACGGCGACGAAGCCGAGATCGCCGGGCGTGAAGTAGAACTTCTCGTAGTAGAGCGGGTCGTCGGGGATGTGCATCTTGCGATAGCGACCGGCGAGCCGCCCGTCGGCGTCGAGGACCACCGCGGTGTTGTGGTAGACCCCGGCGGCGCGGCGTTCGAAGATCGAGCCCACGACGACGGCGCCGGTCTCGCGCGCCACCGCGGCGAGCGCGTCGGTCGTCGGGCCCGGCACGGGCTCGGCCAAGTCGAAGAGGGCCGGGTCCTCGCGTTGGCAGAAGTACTCGCTGCGGAACAGCTCGGGGAGGCAGACGACGGCGGCGCCGGCGGCCGCAGCCTCGCGGATCCGCGCCGTGGCCACCGCGAGGTTCCTCTCGGCGTCGGCCGTGCAGCGCATCTGCACGAGACCCAGACGGAAATGCGAAGGCGAAGCCGACGGGGGCGTCATGCCGGCTTCATGCCACGGAGCAACGCCGCTGGCCACGGCCCCCGCCAGCCGCTAGCATGCGCCGCCGGAGGGCGACGCGATGGATCTGTCCTACACCCCCGAGGAGGAGGCGTTCCGCGCCACCGTGCGCGCGTGGCTCGCGGCGAACGTGCCCACACCGGGCTCGCTCACGACGCTCGAGGCCATGCGCGCCTGGCAGCGCAAGCTCCACGCCGCGGGCTACCTCGCCGTCGCCTGGCCGAAGGAGTACGGCGGCGCCGGTCTCTCGCCGATGGAGCAGGCGATCCTCAACGAGGAGCTGGCCCGCGCCCGCGCCCCGCAGGTGATCAACGCGATGGCCATCTGGTGGGTTGGACCGGCGATCATGCGCTACGGCACCGAGGCGCAGAAGCGGCGTTTCATCCCACGCATCCTCGCCGCCGAGGAGATCTGGGCGACGGGCTACTCCGAGCCGTCGTCGGGCTCCGACATGGCCGCGGCAAAGACCCGCGCCGTGCGTGACGGCGACCACTACGTGGTGACGGGGCAGAAGATCTGGACCACCTACGCGCACATCTCGGACTGGTACTTCATCCTCGTGCGCACGGCGGCCGACGGCCCCAAGTGGGCCGGGCTCTCCGTGCTGCTGATCGACATGCGCAGCCCGGGCATCGAGATCCGGCCCATCCGGCAGATCGACGGCGGCAGCGAGTTCAACGAGGTCTTCCTGACCGACGTGCGCGTGCCGGCCGAGAACCTGCTCGGGCGCGAGGGGCAGGGGTGGGAGATCGTCTCGAGCGCGCTCGTCAACGAGCGCACCGGCATCGCCGGCAGCGTCCGCTTCGACCAGAGCCTCGACTGGCTCACCACGACCGCGCGCGAGCAACGCCGGGTCGGCGACCCCACCGTCCGACAGCGCCTCGCCGACCTCGCGGTGAAGGCCACGATCATGCGTTGCGCGGGGCTGCGCACGCTCACCGACCAGCTCCGAGACCGGATGAATCCGCACCTCTCCGCGGCCATGAAGCTCATGTCGACGGGCCTCTCGCAGGAGTTCTCCGAGACGGCGATGGAGGTGCTCGGACCCTGGGCGGCGCTCCAGGACGACGCGCGGGCGCCGTCGCACGGGCGCTGGGCGCGGCAGTACCTCGGCGACCGCGCCATGACCATCGCCGGCGGTACGAGCGAGGTGCAGCGCAACATCATCGCGCAGCGCATCCTCGGCCTGCCGCGGCACTGACGCCTACAGTCCGAGGACGGCGTTCACCACCAGCCCGAGCACGAAGAGCCCGCCTGCCAGGCGGTTGTGGTAGAACGCGAGCGCCACGTACCAGAGCGGCCAGATGCGGTAGCCGGGCGGCGGCGCCTCGGGCTTGGGCTGCGCGTAGGCCTTGAGCACCCGGACGAGCCGGGGGAGCGCGAGCACGACCAGCAGCACGCCCGGGCCGAGGCTCCGCGTGGCCACCAGCCCCGCCACGGTCACGTAGAAAGCGACCATGAGCCCCTGGTTGAGGCGCAGCGACGCCGCGCGCCCGAGCAGCACGGGCAGCGTGTGGATGCCGCGCGACCGGTCCTGCTCGTACTTGTCCACGTGCTTGCCGATGAGCACGCTGGTCACGGTGATCGCGTACGGCACGCACGCGAGCCACACCCACGCCGGCAGCACGCCGGCGGTGGCGTAGTAGGTGCCGCCGATCATGAGCGGCCCCCACACGAGGAACACCCCGGGCTCGCCGAGGCCGTGGTGCTTGAGCCGCAGCGGCGGCGCCACGTAGAAGACGCTCACGAAGAGGCCCGAGAGCGCGAAGGCGACGACCGGCCAGCCGCGCGCGGCGGCGAGCACGACGAGGATCGCCAGGTCGATCAGGTTGCAGCCGGCGATCGTCGCGAGCAGCCCGCGCTTGGAGATGAGGCCGGAGAGCAGCGGATGCGGCGCGTAGAGCGCGCGCGTGTACTCGGCCGTGTCGACGCCGCCCGTCGTGTCGAAGTAGTCGTTGATCATGTTGTTGGCGGCGTGAGCCACGACGAGCCCGACCAGCGCCAGCGCGAAGAGGCCCCAGCGCGGCGCGGGTGCGCCGGCTGCGAGCAGCCCGCCGATGAGGCCGGAGGTGAGCGTCATCGAGAACACGCAGGCGCGCGTGATCAGCAGCCAGCGCGACACGGCGTCGATACGGCGACCGGCGGGGAGGTTGCCGGTCACGAGGATCTGGCGCCAGCCGTCGAGGAGGCTTCCCGCGGCCGGCGCGGTCGCCGCCCCGGGGATCGCCTGCGCCTGCTCGGCCATGGGCGAGGGTCTAGGCGCTGCCGCCGGCGAAATCAACGGGGACGTCGCGGCGCCGCCACAGGGTCTCGACGACGCGGCGGCGGATGCGCCAGCCGTCGGCGCAGCGGACGAGGTCGTCGCGATAGCGCACACCGGCGGCGTCGTGTCCGCCGTCGGCGAACCGGTGGTGGGCGACGGCGTCGGTCGTGCAGCGCGCCGTGTCGCCGTAAACGGCGATCGTCTGGGTACCGAGCAGGTGCAGGGTCGCGGCGTAGCGAGGCATCGCCGCGCCCAGCGCCGCCAGCGCCTCGCCGATCGGGCCGGTGGCGAGCGCGCCCGCGTAGGTGGCATCGGGCGTGAAGCACGAGGCGACGAGACCGAGATCGCGGCGGTCGACGCCGCGCGCGTAGCGCACGAGCAGGTCCTGGATGCCCGCGCGGTCGAGGAGCGTGCGCAGCGCAGCGGCGTCGGGAGTCATGCGTCGCGCTTCTACGGCCGCCGCCCGCGCCGGTCAACGAGCGTGCCCGTGGCGGGCGCGCGGTTTGACGCTCCGCACCCCATCCTTTATGTAAGGAATGTCGGACGTCTGCGGCGAAGTCTGCGCGCGCGGTGGACGGAGGGGTGGAGGGCAGCGGCCGTGGCGGCACGGATGGATTTCCCACGCATCAAGCGGCTCCCGCCGTACGTGTTCAATGTCGTCGGCGACCTCAAGCTCGCGGCGCGACGTGCGGGCGAGGACATCGTCGATTTCTCGATGGGCAACCCCGACGGCCCCACGCCGCCGCACGTGGTCGACAAGCTGATCGAAGCGGTGAAGAAGCCGCAGAACCACCGCTACTCGGTCTCGCGTGGCATCTACAAGCTCCGGGTGGCGATCTGCGACTGGTACAAGCGCCGGTACGGCGTCGACCTCGACCCCGACACGGAGGCGATCGTCACGATCGGCTCGAAGGAGGGGATCGGCCACCTCGCGCTCGCGATGATCGGCCCGGGCGACGTCGTCTTCTGCCCGAGCCCCACGTACCCCATCCACCAGTACTCGGTGATCATCGCGGGGGGCGATCTGCGCTCGATTCCGCTCATGCCCGGCACCGACTTTCTCGGCGCGCTGCGCGAGGCGGTGCGGACGACGTGGCCCAAGCCGAAGCTGCTGATCCTCAACTTCCCGCACAATCCCACCACCGAGGTGGTCGACCTCGCCTTCTTCCGCGGCGTCGTCGAGTTCGCGCGCGAGCACGAATGCCTCGTGGTCCACGACCTCGCCTACGCCGACCTCTGCTTCGACGGCTACGAGGCGCCGTCGTTCCTCGAGGTGCCCGGCGCGAAGGAGGTCGGCGTCGAGTTCTTCACGCTGTCCAAGAGCTACAACATGCCCGGGTGGCGGATCGGCTTCATGGTCGGCAACCGCGAGATCGTCGCCGCGCTCGCCCGCATCAAGAGCTACCTCGACTACGGGATCTTCCAGCCCGTGCAGATCGCGGCCACGCACGCGCTGGGCGGCCCGCAGACCTACGTCGAGGAGATCCGCGAGACCTACCGGCACCGGCGCGACGCGCTCTGCGAGGGGCTCGAGCGCATCGGGTGGCACGTCCCCAAGCCCAAGGCGACGATGTTCGTGTGGGCGGAGATCCCCGACGACTTCAAGGCGCTCGGCTCGCTCGAGTTCTCGAAGCTGCTGCTGCGCGAAGCGAAGGTGGCGGTCTCGCCGGGGATCGGCTTCGGCGAGTACGGCGACCACTACGTGCGCTTCGCGCTGATCGAGAACGAACACCGCACACGCCAGGCCGTGCGCGGCATCCGCAAGGCGCTCGGCGCGGCGCTGCTGCCGCGGGTGCCGCGCGCTCACGCGGGCTAGAGCCGGACGGGGGCGGTGGCGGGGGCCGTCAAGGTCGGCCTGATCGGCTTCGGGACGATCGGGGCCGGCGTCGTCAAGGTGCTGCGCGCGCACCGCGCGGAGATCGCGCGGCGGGCGGGACGGCCGATCGAGGTCGCCGCGATCGCCGACCTCGACGTCACCACGGACCGCGGTGTCGCGGCGCACCCGGCGCGGCTCACGACCGACGCGCTCGCGGTGATCGGCGACCCGGGGCTGCCCATCGTCATCGAGCTGATCGGCGGCTACGAGCCCGCGCGCCGCTTCGTGCTGGCGGCGATCCGGGCGGGCAAGGACGTGGTGACCGCCAACAAGGCGCTGCTCGCGGTGCACGGCGAGGAGATCGTCGCCGAGGCCGAGGCGCGCGGCGTGCGCCTCGCGTTCGAGGCGAGCGTGGGCGGGGGCATCCCGATCCTCCGCACGCTTAAGGAGGGCCTCGCGGGCGATCGCACGGTGGCCGTGCACGGCATCGTCAACGGCACGTGCAATCACATCCTCACCACGATGACGCGCGAGGGGCGCCCGTTCGCCGACGTGCTCGCCGAGGCGCAGCGGCTCGGGCTCGCCGAGGCGAACCCGGCCACCGACATCGACGGCGTCGACTCCGCGCACAAGCTCGCGCTGCTCACCGCGCTCGCCTTCGGGGTGGCGCCGCGCTTCGCCGACATTCCCACCGAGGGCATCCGCCGGGTCGAGCAGCTCGACGTCGCGTACGCCCGCGAGCTCGGCTACGTGATCAAGCTGCTCGCGATCGCCAAGGACGGCCGCGACGCGGTCGAGGCGCGCGTGCACCCCACGATGATCCCGCAGGGACACCTGCTCGCCGACGTGTCGGGGAACTTCAACGCGCTCTTCGTGCGCGGCGCCGCGCTCGGCGCCACGATGTACTACGGACAGGGGGCGGGGGCGCTCCCCACCGCCACCGCCGTGATCGCCGACCTGATTGCGGCCGTGCGCGACCGGGCGGTCGGCCCGCGCGTGCGCGTGCCGCCGTGGGGCGTCCCGCAGCGTGCGCTGCGCCGCCTGCCGGTGCGGCGGCTCGCCGACCTCGAGGGCGAGTACTACCTGCGCTTCATGGCGCTCGATCGTCCCGGCGTGCTGGCGCGCATTGCTGGAGTCTTGGGAAGGTTTGATATTAGTATCGCCTCCGTGATCCAGAAGGAGCGCCGCGCCGGGACCACCGTGCCGGTCGTCATCCGCACGCACCGGGCGCGCGAGCGCAACCTCGCGCAGGCGCTCGGCGCGATCCGCCGTCTCCAAGCCGTGCGCGGGCAGCCGGTGTCGATCCGCATCGAGGAGCAGCTCGGGTGATCGCGGCGTGGCGCGGGCTGGTCGAGCACTACCGGGCGCATCTCCCGGTGGGGCCGCTCGATCGCGTGGTGACGCTGAGCGAGGGCAACACGGCGCTCGTGCGCGCCGACCGGCTCGCCGCCGCGGTGGCCCCCGGCGTCGAGCTGTGGCTCAAGTGCGAGGGCCAGAATCCCACCGGCTCCTTCAAGGACCGCGGCATGACGGTCGCCGTCACCCGGGCGCTGGCGGGCGGCGCGGAGGCGATCATCTGCGCGTCGACCGGGAACACCTCGGCGTCGGCGGCGGCGTACGCAGCGCGTGCCGGCATCCGCGCCTACGTGGTCGTGCCGCGCGGCAAGATCGCGCTCGGCAAGCTCTCGCAGGCCGTGATGCACGGCGCCCGGGTCATCCAGATCGAGGGCAACTTCGACCAGGCGCTGCGCCTCGTACGCGACGTGAAGGAGCGTTACCCGACGCGGCTCGCGCTGGTGAACTCGGTCAACCCCGACCGCATCGAGGGGCAGAAGACGGCGGCGTTCGAAGTCTGCGACGCGCTCGGACGGGCGCCCGACTACCACCTGCTGCCGGTGGGCAACGCGGGCAACATCACCGCCTACTGGAAGGGATACCGCGAGTACCACGCGGCCGGCGTGATCTCCCGGCTGCCGCGCATGATGGGCTTCGAGGCGGCGGGCGCGGCGCCGATCGTCCACGGGCGCGTGATCGAGGAGCCGCGCACGGTCGCCACCGCCATCCGCATCGGCAACCCCGCGAGCTGGCAGGGCGCGGTCGCGGCCCGCGACGAGTCGGGCGGGGCCATCGAGGCGATCGACGACGAGGAGATTCTCGCCGCCTACCGTCTCCTCGCGCGCACCGAGGGGGTGTTCGCCGAGCCGGCGTCGGCGATCAGCCTCGCGGGCGCGCTGCGCCTCGGGGCGAGCGGCCGGCTGCGCCCCGGTGACACGCTGGTGCTCACGCTCACCGGTCACGGCCTCAAGGACCCCGACACGGCGATCGCCAATTCCGAGGCCGCCATCTCCATTCCCGCCGACCTGGCGCGGCTCGGCGCCGCGCTCGAGCTCGACTAGGTCCGTGGAGCGGCGATGAGGGTGATCGTGATCCAGGCGGACGGGATGGCCGACGAGCCGATCGCCGAGCTCGGCGGCAAGACGCCCCTCGAGGCGGCGCGCACGCCCCACCTCGACCGCATGGCCTCGCGCGGCATCCTCGGGCTCACCCGCACCGTGCCGCGCGGCCTCCTCCCGCACAGCGACGTCGCGACGCTCTCGGTGCTCGGCTACGACCCGCAGCGCCACGCATCGGCGCGGGCGCCGCTCGAGGCGGCCGCGCTCGGTATCCGGCTCGGGCCCCGCGACGTCGCGTTCCGGCTGGACTTCGTGACGGTCGAGGCCGGCGACGACGGCGCCGAGCGCCTGGTCGACTGCACGGGCGGCGGGCTCACCGACGAGGAGGGGCGCGCGCTGCTCGCCGAGCTCGCGCGCGTGCTCGCGCGCGAGGGCCTCGCGTTCCACGCCGAGTCCGCGCATCGCCACCTCCTCGTGTGGCACGGCGGCGAGCCCGGAATGCGGACGACGCCGCCCGACGAGATCATCGGCCGGCCCGTCGCCGGCTTCCTCCCCGACGGGCCGGGCGCGCCCCTCCTGCGTGAGCTGATGGACGCGGCGCGTGGCGTGCTCGCAGCGCACGCCATCTGCGTCGGCCGCCGCGCGCGCGGGGAGCGGGCACCGACGGACGTCTGGCTCTGGGGCCACGGGCGGCGGGTCGAGCTGCCGGCGCTGCGCGAGCGCTTCGGGGTCGACGGCTCGCTGCTCGGCGCCGACCTGGTCGTCCGTGGGGTCTGCCTCGCGGCCGGCCTGCGCGTGCTCGACGCGCCCGGCCCGGGCGCCGAGGTGCCCCGACTCCTCGAGGCGCTGAGCGACCGCGACTTCGCGCTCCTCCACGTGAAGGCGCCCGACGCGTGCGGGCACCGAGGTGACGTGCAGCAGAAGGTGGCTGCGATCGAGGTCCTCGACGAGCAGGTGGTCGGCCCCCTGCTCGATGGGTTACGCGCCGCGGCCGGCGAGTGGCGCCTGATGGTGATGCCCGATCACCCGACGCCGTGTGCGCAGCGGCGGCACACCGCCGAGCCCGTGCCGTTCGTGGTCGCGGTGGCCCGGGACGACGCGAAGCCCGCCGGCCAGACGCGCGCCTACCACGAGCGCGACGCCCGCGAGCTCGGCATCTTCATCCCCGAGGCGCACACGCTGATGGAACGTCTGCTTCGTCCCGCCTGATCCGGAGGCCGTCATGGAACGCAACCTGGCGATGGAGGTCGTGCGGGTGACCGAGGCGGCGGCACTCGCCTCGGCGCGCCTGATGGGGCGCGGCGACGACGTCGTGGTCGACCAGGCGGCGGTGGCGGCGATGCGCAAGGCGTTCGACGCGATCGCCATCGATGGGACCATCGTGATCGGCGAGGGGCCCGAGGACGCGATGCCGATGCTCTACGTCGGCGAACGCGTCGGCACGGGCAACGGGCCACAGGCGGACGTCGCGCTCGACGCTCTCGAGGGCGCGGCGAGCTGCGCCACCGGCGGCTACAACGCGCTCGCCGTGATCGCGATCGCCGACCACGGGACGTTCCTCAACGTGCCGGACACCTACATGGACAAGATCGCCTGCGGGCCCGAGGGGAGGGGGGTCATCGATCTCGACCGCAGCCCGACCGAAAACCTCCGCCGGCTCGCGGAGGCCAAGGGCGTCTACGTGGACGACCTCACGGTGGTCGTCCTCGACCGGCCGCGCCACCAGAAGCTGGTCGAGGAGCTCCGGCGCGCGGGCGCGCGCGTGAAGATCATCGGCGACGGCGACGTTTCGGCCGCCATCGCCACCACCAAGCCCGACGCCGGCGTGGATCTCATGATGGGGATCGGCCGTGCGCCTCAGGGCATCCTCGCGGCGGCGGCGCTGGTCTGCCTTCGCGGCGAGATGCAGGCGCGCCTCAAGCCCCGCAACGAGACCGAGGCGGGGCAGCTGCGGGCGCTCGGCATCTTCGATTTCAACCGCAAGTACTGCCTCGAGGACCTCGCCGGTGGCTCGGTGACGTTCGCCGCCACCGGCATCACGCAGGGCGACTACCTGAACGGCGTGCGCTACGTGAAGGGCGGAGCGATCACCAACTCGGTGGTGATGCGCTCGGCCACCGGCACGGTACGGTTCATCGAGGCACACCACCGCTTCGACCGCCAGCCGCAGTACTGACCGGTGCCCGGGCCCTCCTCGCAGGAGGGCCCGGGCATCACGGTGGCCGCGATTGACATATTTCTGTACCGGTCGTACACATCGCTGTATGCGCACGACCCTGGATCTGGAAGACGCGCTCCTGCGCGCGGCGAAGAAGCGCGCCGCCGAGGAGGGAACGACGCTCACGCACGTTCTCGAGGAGGCGTTGCGCCACCATCTCCGGCCGGTGCGCCCGACGGGGCGACCCTTTCGCTTGCGGCTGCTCACCAAGCGCGGCCGGCTGATTCCCGGCGTCGATCTCGCCGACCGCGATTCGCTGTACGAGCGCATGGAGGGGCGGGGGTGATCGCGGTGGACACCAACGTCCTCGTCTACGCGCATCGCGAGGAGCTGCCGCAGCACGCGCGGGCGCGCGCTCGACTCACGGAGCTCGCCGAGGGCCATCGCCGCTGGGCGATCCCGGTGTTCTGCCTCGGCGAGTTCCTGCGCGTGGCGACGCATCCCCGCCTGTTCGATCCCCCCTTCACGGTCGACGAGGCGTGCGCCGCGCTGGAGCGGGTCCTCGGCTCCCCGAGCCTCGTGGTGCTGATGCCGGGCGAACGGTTCGTCCCGCTCCTGCTCGAGGCCGCCCGCGAGGCGAGAACGCTCGGCAATCTCGTCTTCGACGCCCAGATCGTGGCGCTTTGTCGCGAGGCGGGGGTGAGCGCGCTGCTCACCGAGGACCCGGACTTCGAACGGTTCGCGGGCCTGATGACGCGGCGGCTGTGAAGGCCGGCCGGACCGGCTCGTGCGCGGCGCCATCGAGCCCGCGGGACGCGGTTGGAATGGCGCCGGGATCCGCGTTATCACCGGGCCGTGGGCGATGCCGGCTTCACGAACCTCCGCCTCGAGCGCGACGGCGCCACTGCGACGGTGCGCCTCGATCGGCCGAGCAGGCACAACGCCGTCGACGCGGCGCTGCTGCGCGAGCTCGCGCGAGCGCTGCGCGAGGTGCGCCGCGATCCCACCTTGCGCGCGCTCGTGGTCGGCGGTGCCGGGGACAAGGCCTTCTCGGCCGGCGCCGACGTCGCCGCGATGGCCGCGATGAGCGCCGAGGAGGGGCACGCCTTCGCCCGCCTCGGCCACGAGGTCCTCGAACGCCTCGAGGCGCTACCCATTCCCGTCGTCGCGGCGGTGAACGGCGTGGCGCTCGGCGGCGGCCTCGAGCTGGCGCTCGCCTGCGACCTGATCGTCGCCGCCGACCGGGCGCGCCTCGGCCTGCCCGAGACGAGCCTCGGCCTCATCCCCGGCTTCGGCGGCACGCAGCGGCTTCCGCGGCGCGTGGGCCTCGGGCGGGCGCGCGAGCTGATCTATCTCGGGCGGGTCGTCACCGCCGACGAGGCCCTGCGCATGGGGCTCGTCGACCGGGTCGTGCCGGCGGCGGAGCTGCCCGGGCACGCGGCGGCGCTCGCGGCCGAGCTGGCGGCGCGCGCCCCGGTGGCGCTGCGCCAGGCCAAGCGGGCGACGCACGCCGCGGTCGAGGGGCCGCTTGCCGCCGGGCTCGCGCACGAGGTCGAGGCGTTCGGCGTCGTGTTCGCGAGCGACGACCGCGTCGAGGGCCTGCGGGCGTTCCTCGACAAGCGCCCGCCGGCCTGGAAGGGACGCTAGCATCCGTGCGGATCGAGCTGACCGAGGCCCAGCGCCAGCTTCGCGATGCCGTGCGTGCGTTCGCGCGGGAGCGGCTCGCGCCCGCGGCCGCGGAGGTCGACCGCAGCGAACGCTTTCCCCGCGAGCAGGTCGCGGGGCTTGCCCGGCTCGGCGTGCTCGGCTGCTTCGTGCCCGAGCGCTTCGGCGGCGCGGGCTTCGATCACGTCGCCTACGCCCTGGCGATGGAGGAGGTGGCGGCCGGGTGCGCGGCCACCGCGACCGTGCTCGCCGCGCACGCCTCGCTCGCCACCTGGCCCATCCTGGCGCTCGGTACCGACGCGCAGCGGGAGCGTTACCTGCCGCGCCTCGCGACCGGAGAGTGGCTCGGCTGCTTCGCCCTCTCCGAGCCGGGCGCCGGCTCGGACGCGGGAGCGATCCGCACGACGGCGCGGCGCGACGGCGAGGGTTGGGTGCTCGGTGGCACGAAGAACTTCATCACCAACGCCCCCGACGCCAGCCTGGCGATCGTCTTCGCCAGCCTCGACCCCGCCCGGGGCAACAAGGGCCTCGGCGCGTTTCTCGTCGAGACCGCGTCGCCCGGCTGGCAGATCCTGCGCGTCGAGGAGAAGATGGGGATCCGCGGCGCCCACTCCGCGCAGCTCGCGCTCACCGACGTGCGCGTGCCGCGTGATGCGCTGCTCGGGGGCGAGGGCGAAGGCTTCAAGGTGGCGATGCGGACGCTCGACGGCGGCCGGATCGGCATCGCGGCCCAGGCGGTCGGCATCGCGCGCGCGGCTTTCGAGGCCTCGCTCGCCTACGTCGGCGAGCGTCGCGCCTTCGGGCAGCGGCTGGCGGACTTCCAGGCCACACAGTTCCGTCTCGCCGACATGGCCGCGGCCGTCGAGGCGGCGCGGCTGCTCACGCTCCACGCCGCCTTCCGCAAGGACCGGGGTCTGCCGTACGGCAAGGAGGCCGCGATGGCGAAGCTCTACGCCGCGGAGACCGCGATGACGGTGGCGACGCAGGCGGTCCAGCTCCACGGGGGCTACGGGTACACCCGCGAGTTCCCCGTCGAGCGGCACTTCCGCGACGCGAAGATCACCGAGATCTACGAGGGCACGTCGGAGATCCAGCGCCTGGTGATCGCCTCGCGGCTGCTGCGGGAGGCGAGCGCGGCATGACCAAGCGCGAGTGGATCGAGCGCGTGTATCGGCGCGCGGAGGAGCGACCGGTGCGCTTCTCGACGGTCTCCGACATGGAGGTCGATCCGCTCTACACCGCCGACGACCTCGGGCCGGACGCCGCGGCGCGCATCGGCCTGCCCGGCGACTTCCCCTACACCCGCGGCGTCTATCCGAGCATGTACCGCGGGCGGCTGTGGACCATGCGGCAGTTCGCCGGCTTCGGCACCGCGGAGGACACCAACGCGCGCTTCCGCTTCCTCCTCGCGCAGGGCCAGACCGGGCTCTCCACCGCCTTCGACATGCCGACGCTCATGGGCTACGACGCCGACCACCCCCGCGCGCAGGGCGAGGTCGGCCGGGAAGGCGTGGCCGTGTCGAGCCTCGTCGACATGCGCGCGCTCTTCCACGGCATCCGGCTCGATCAGGTGACGACGTCGATGACCGTCAACTGCACGGCGAGCATCCTCCTCGCGATGTACCTCGCGGTGGCCGAGGAGCAGGGGGTGCCGTGGACGGCGGTCGGCGGCACCATCCAGAACGACATGCTCAAGGAGTTCATCGCCCAGAAGGAGTGGATCTGCCCGCCGGAGCCCTCGCTGCGCATCGTCGTCGACATGATCGCGTTCTGCACGGAGCACGTGCCGCGCTGGCACCCCGTGTCGATCAGCGGCTACCACATCCGCGAGGCCGGCTCGACCGCCGTGCAGGAGCTGGCCTTCACGCTCGCCGACGGCATCGCCTACGTCGAGGCCGCGGTGGCGCGCGGCCTCGACGTCGATCGCTTCGGGCCGCGGCTCTCCTTCTTCTGGAACCTGCACAACGACTTTCTCGAGGAGGTCGCGAAGCTGCGCGCCGCGCGGCGGATGTGGGCGCACGTCATGCGCGACCGCTTCGGGGCGACGAACCCGCGGGCGATGCAGCTCCGCACGCACGCGCAGACGGCGGGCGCCTCGCTCACCGCGCAGCAGCCGCTCAACAACGTCGTGCGGGTGGCCGTCCAGGCGCTCGCCGGCGTGCTCGGCGGCGTGCAGTCGCTGCACACGAACTCCCTCGACGAGACGCTGGCGCTGCCGAGCGAGCAGGCGGTGATGGTGGCGCTGCGCACGCAGCAGATCCTCGCCGAGGAGAGCGGCGTCGCCAACGTCGTCGATCCGCTCGGCGGGAGCTGGGCGATCGAGGCGCTCACCGACCGCCTCGAGCGCGAGGCGAACGCCTACATCGCCCGCATCGACGGGCTCGGCGGCATGGTGCGCGCGATCGAGCTCGGCTATCCGCAGAAGGAGATCGCCGAAGCCGCCTACGTCTACCAGCAGCAGCTCGACCGCGGCGAGAAGGTCGTCGTGGGCGTCAACCGCTACCAGGTGCCCGAGGAGCGGCCGCCCGAGCTGCTGCGCGTGCCGCTCGAGGTCGAGGCGCGGCAGGCCGACCGCGTGCGGCGGCTCAAGCGCGAGCGTGACGGGACGGCCGCGTGCGCGGCGCTCGGCCGCGTGCGCGCGGCGGCCGCGTCCGGCGAGAACCTGATGCCGCCGCTCGTCCAGGCGGTGAAGGCGCTGTGCACCGTGGGCGAGATCGCGGACGCGTTCCGCGACGTCTTCGGCGTCTATCGGGATCCCGCATGGCTGTGAGCGCGCGGCGGCTGCGCATCCTGGTCGCGAAGCCGGGTCTCGACGGCCACGACCGCGGGGCGAAGATCATCGCCCGGGCGCTGCGCGACGCGGGCTTCGAGGTGATCTACACGGGGCTTCACCAGACGCCGGCCATGATCGCCGAGGCGGCCGTCCAGGAGGACGTCGACGCCGTGGGGCTCTCGGTCCTCTCGGGCGCGCACGGGACGCTCTTTCCTGCGGTGCTCGACGAGCTGCGCAGCCGCGGGGGCGGCAACGTCGTGGTCTTCGGCGGCGGCATCGTTCCGGACGAGGACCGGCCGGCGCTGCTGGCGGCGGGCGTGGCGGCGATCTTCACGCCCGGGACGAGCACGCGGGAGATCGTCGACTGGGTGCGGGCGAACGTGCGCCCGCGGGCGGCGTGAGCCGTGGACTTCGCGCTCACCGAGGAGCATCGGCGCATCGCCGAGACGATTCGCGACTTCGGCGAGCGGGAGGTGAAGCCGCATGCCGCCGAGTGGGACCGGACGGAGCGCTTCCCCCACGAGGTTGTCCGGCGGCTCGGCGAGCTCGGGTTCCTCGGCGTCACGCTGCCCGAGGACGTGGGGGGCGGCGGAGGCGACGCGCTCGCCGGCGCGCTCGTCGTCGAGGGGCTCGCGCGCTACGACGCGTCGCTCGGGCTCACGGTGGCGAGCCACGCCTCGCTCGCGAGCGGACACGTGAACCTGTTCGCCTCCGACGCGCTCCGCCGCCGCTACCTGCCGCGGATGGCGCGGGGGGAGTGGCTCGGCGCGTGGTGCCTCACGGAGCCGGGCTCGGGCAGCGACGCGTCGGGGCTGCGCACGCGCGCCGAGCGCGACGGCGACGGCTGGGTGCTCACCGGGACGAAGATGTTCATCACCCAGGGGACCGTGGGGCACGTCTACGTGGTGCTCGCGTCGACCTCGCCCGAGCGAGGGGCGAAGGGCATCTCCACCTTCGTCGTCGAGCGTGGCACCCCGGGGCTCGGCACCGGGCGCAAGATCGAGAAGCTCGGGCTGCGGGCGAGTGACACGGCCGAGGTGATTCTCGATCACGTGCGCGTGCCGGCCGCGAACCTGGTCGGTGGGATCGACGAGGGATTCAAGCAGGCGCTGCGCGTGCTCGACGGGGGCCGCGTCGGCATCGCGGCCTGGTGCTGCGGGATTGCGCGCGGCGCGCTCGAGGAGTCGCTCGCCTACGCGCACGAGCGCACCGCGTTCGGGCGGCCGATCGCCGAGCTGCAAGCGGTGCAGTTCATGCTCGCCGACATGGCGACGCGGCTCGAGGCGGCGCGGCTGCTCACCTACCGTGCGGCGTATCTCAAGGACACGGGCCGGCCGTTCCGCACCGAGGCGTCGATGGCGAAGCTCGTGGCCTCGGAGGCCGCGATGTGGGCCACCACCAAGGCGGTGCAGATCCACGGCGGCTACGGCTACACCCGCGACTACCCGGTCGAGCGCTACATGCGCGACGCGAAGCTCGGGGAGATCGGCGAGGGGACGAGCGAGGTGCAGCGCATGGTGATCGCGCGCGCGCTGCTGGCGGGGGCGCTGCCCAGGTTGTAGGGGGAGCGCCGGGAGGACACCGTTCTCCATCGCGTCGTTCGCGACGACCTGGAGACCCTCCTGCGCGAGGCGGCCGAACGCGGCGACGGCGGCGGCCTCCCCCGCTTCGTCGAGTGCGAGTTCCGGGAGTTCCTTACCTGCGGGGCGCTCGGTCGAGGCTTCGTCGAAGCCGTCAAAGTGGTCGATCGGAATGCGCGCGACGGCTTCGGGCTCGGCGAGCCGCAAATTGACCGCGATGCCCCGTCGTCCCTTGTTGTCGAGCCTGCGCCCGCGCCAGAAGGCAACGCAGCCGCACGCCGGGCAAAAGTGGAATTCGATCGCCTCGCCGTGGATATAGGCACGCGTCTCGCCGGAGACCACGATGCCTTCGCCTTCGTAGTCGTAGGCCCACAGCACACCGTAGCGCCGGCACACGGTGCAGTTGCACGCCGCCACAGTGGCAGGATCCTTCGATCATCCGGATTCTCCCCGCGTCAGCGCCGCCATGTGCCCACCCGCGGAGATTGTCCGAAAAGTCCAGTGCGGACAAGCCTTCGCGAAGAGCGCGACGATCTCCCGAATCGGAAGGCGTGTCGACGGGTCGCTCACCACCAGCGTTCGTGTTTCAAGCTTCGCCCAGTGTTCGAGCGGCGTTTCCTCGTGCATCACGGCATCCCACTCATGGGAGTTCGGCGGCAGCGATTCGGCGAAGGCGGCGCGGCGCTTCTCCGGCATCGCGTTCCACGCGCCGTCGCCGAGCCAGTAGTCGGCGAAGCGCTCGGCGACGCGTGGCCAATCGCCGAGCGCGCCGTAACACTTGACGTGGTCGCGCAGCCTTGCAGCACTCGAGCCACGCTTTCGTGCGGCCGTGCTGCCGCAGAAGGTAGAACGGATTGGGCTCGAGCAAAACGAGGCTGCCGACGCGTGCAAAAAGGAGCTGCGCCGCCTTCAGCGCGACCGCGCCGCCGAACGAGTGGCCGACGAGCTGGACCGGCGTGTCGAGCCCTTCGCAGAGCGCGAGAACAAGTTGCGCCTGCGCGTACAGCGTCTGCGGCGCCGTAACCGGCCACGGCGTCGTCTCGCGGTAGTGTCCCCGGACGTGGTGGAAATTCGAGCGGAGTAGCCGAGGGCGCCTCGGTGGAAAAGGAAACGGCCATCGCGCATCTTCCCACCGCGCACGCTGGCGAGCGTAGAGCGCGGAGGAGGAGGCGATGGCCAAGGGG
>DATGIZ010000030.1:0-3849 GCA_035295465.1 Binatia bacterium
CAGCACCTCCACGACCACCAGCACCACCGCGACCACCAGCACGACGACAACGACGACCAGCACGACGACGACCACCCTGCCGCCGACGCAGGTGTCGGACATCTGCTCGGTCAACGGCGCGCCGGCGGGGAAGCCCTGCAACTGCGCCGCGGGGACGTGCACCGTCACCGGCACGGCGCACGTGAACAACGATTCCACGCTCGACTTCACGACGTTCCACGGCACGAGCTGGGCGCTGGTGATCGCCAACGGCGGCACCCTCGACGCCGGCAGCGGCGTGGCCACCATCGACGCCACGAGCCTCGACGTCGCCGCGGGCGGCAAGCTCACGGCCAACGGCGGCCTGCTCTCCGTCAATACGAGCGGCGACATCACGGTGGAGGCGGTCGGCAGGTCCAACGGCAAGATCGACGTGTCGGGTAACTCCGCCGTGGGCGGCGGCGGCGAGGTCGACCTCACGAGCGCCAACGGCAAGGTCGTGCTCAACGGCATCGTCGACGCGCACGGCACGGACACCAACTCCGACGGTGGCGTGATCAACGTGACGGCGTCGGGCGACATCGAGATCAACGCCGCCGCGGACAACGTCCGCGCCGACAGCGGCAGCCAGGGTGGCGGCGGCGACGTGTGCCTGGTCAGCCAGAGCGGCCAGGTCGTCGTGGCCAACGAGATCACCGCCCAGGGTGGTGCCTTCGACGGCGGCTGCATCTCCATGGACGCTCATCTCAACGTGCAGGTCGGACCCCTCGACGCGAGCAGCAGCAACGGCGGCGGCTACGGCGGCATGATCATGCTCACCGCGGACGGCAACGTGATCATGCAGGGCAAGGAGAACGTCCAGGGGGCCGGGCCGGCCGGCTCCGCCGGCGACGGCGGTAACGTGTGCAACGTGGCGACGGGCGCGCTCACCGTGAGCGCGACGGCGCCGATCCAGGCGCAGGGCGGTCCCGGCGGCAGCGGCGGCTGCGTCAGCCTGAGCTCCACGAACGGCCCGCTGGTCGTGCGGGGTGCGATCCAGGCCCAGGGCTCCGCCGACGCTCAGGGCGACGTCGGCTCCGGCGGCATGGTCTGCCTCGACGGCGGCCCGAGCGCCGACGTGACCGGGGCGATCGACGTCAGCGGTCCCCCGCTCCAGGCGAGCGGAGGCATCTTCGACGGCACGGCCCTCGGCACCTTCACGCTCGAGAGCCCCCTCGTCGACGCCCGTGGCGGCGTCGGGGAGATCCAGGTCGAGGCGCCGAGCATCGTGGTGACGAGCGCCGCGCACCTCCTCACCGACGACCCGGGGACCAAGGCGCAGGGCGCGGACGGCGGCGAGGTGAACCTCGTGGCATCCCAGAGCCTGAACGTCCAGGCGGGAAGCGTGATCTCGTCGACGGGCTGGAGCGGCTTCAACCTCTTCCAGAGCTGTGGGACGACGGCGATCGCGGGAACGGTGACGGCCGACACCACGACCACGACCACCACCACCACCATCCCCGGCGGGACCACCACGACGACCCTTCCCGTGTTCGTGCTGAACCCGTGCGCGCAGAGCCCGAACTGCATCCAGTCGTCGGCGCAGCCGACGCTCACCGGAGCGACCTTCACGCCGCCGCCGCAGGTGCTGCTCGGCCCGAACCCCGCCTGCACGACCACCACCACCACCACGAGCACGACGACCACGACCATGGCCGGCGGCACGACCACCACGACCACGCTGCCCCGCGGCACGACCACCACGACCACCACGATCCCGCGGACCTCCACGACCAGCACGACCCTCCCGCACGTGACGACCACCACCACGTTGCCTCCGGCACAGACCCCGTGCGCCACCGACGCGGAGTGCACCGCGGGCGGCGAATGCATGGTCGGCCACTGTGCGGCCGGCGTCTGCGCCTACGAGGACGAGCCCGGCGCGGCGGGCGTGATGTGCCTGCTCGGTCGCGTGGGGACGCTGCTCGACACCGCGTCGCCGGGGGCCATCCGCAGCGCTGCGCTCGGCCGCGCGCTCAAGGGCCAGCTCGGCAAGGTCACCCACCTCGTCGAGACGGCGAGCGGCAAGCACAAGGCGACGAAGGTGCACAAGGCGCACGCGGCCCTCCAGGCGTTCATGAACAAGGTCCGCAAGGCCGAGGGCCACAAGATCGACGCGACCCTCGCCACCGAGATTACCGACACGGCCGGAATGGCCCTCCAGCAGCTCGGGACGCTCTGATCCCGCTCAGGCCCGCCCGCGGGCCCCGGCGATCACGCGCTCGAGCGTGGTAGCCTTGGGGCCCGCGAGCAGCGCCGGCAGCTCGGCGGCGAAGCCCTCGGCCGGATCCTCGTCGCGCAGGATGCACACGAGGTCGGGAAGCGGCTGGACGGTCGCGAGCTGCGCCACGAGGCCGTAGCCGTTGCGGGGCGGAAGCCCCAGGTCGAGCACCACGATCTGCGGCCGGACCATCGCGAGGAGATCGGTTGCCTGCTTGGCATCCCAGGCGATCGACACGGAGACGCCGTGGCGGGTGAGCGCCTGGCGCAGCGCGAGGAACGCGTCGGCCTCCGACCCCGCCGCGAGGACGCGCGTGCCCTGCGCTGCGCCGGCCGCGATCTGCGCGGCCAGCGCGCGCCCGTCGAGGGGGCGGGCGCCCACCTCGATGCCGCCGAGCGCCACGGCCTGGGGCGATCCCGGCACCCCGAGGTAGCCGCGCGCCCGCACGGTGACGCCCGCGGCGCGCGCGGCGGCGAGCGCGGCGAGCGCGCCCGGCGCGGCGAGGTTGACGAGCACCGTGCCCGGATCGAGCTGCCGCAGCCGCTCGCCGAGGTCGTCCCCCGGCTTCGTGACGGCGACGTCGGCGCCGTCACCCGTGGCCGCCGCTTCGCTGTCGACGACCGCCACCCGCCGATTGGCCGCGGCATCGGGCTTGCGCGCGGCGGCGGCCGTCGGCCGCGGCGGCATGGCCGGCGGCGCCTGCCGCGCCCCGCCGCCGCTCGCGAACACCTGCTGGTGCGCCGTCTGGGCCACCGCCTCGAGCCGGGCGCGCTCCTCGCGCAGGAACTCGACCTCGCCTTCGAGGCGCGTGAGCCGGCTCTCCGCCTCCGCGGCGCGCGCGCGGGCCTCCTCGAGCGCATCGCGCAGCTCCTCGCGCTCGCGGCCCACCGTGGCGCCCTCGGCCTGGAGGCGCTCCAGCTCGGCGCGCGCCTGCCGCGCCTGGTCTTCGGCCTCGAGGATCACGCTCTGGGACTGGGCAAGCGCAGCGCGGACGGTTTCCGCCTCGGCGGCGGCAACGGCGCGGGCGGCCTCCGCCGCCTGCACGCTCTCGCGGGCGCGCGCGAGCGTCTCCTCCCGGTCGGTGGCGCTGCGCGCGGCGAGCGCCTCGAGCTCCTCGCGGGCCTTCTGCTCGCGGGCGGTCGTCTCGGCGAGGTCGCGGCTGAGGCGCACGTGCGCCCGCTCGAGCTCGGCGATCCGCTCGCGCTCGGCGGCGACCAACGTCTCCTGCTCGGCCAAACGGGCCGTCCACTCGGCGGTGATCTCGGCTTCTTGCTCGCGGGCGAGCGCGGCGAGCCGGGCGCGCTCCTCGTGGAGGGCGGCGAGGTCGCACTCGAGGGTGGCGAGCTGGCTGCTGACCTCCGCCTCGCGCGCCCGGGCGGCCTCGAGGCTCTCCTGGAGGTTCGCGCGCTCGGCGCCCACCGCCGCGGCCTCGGCACGCGCCCGGTCGGCGGTCGCGCGGGCCTGCCGGGTCTCGTCCTCGGCCTCCATGATCACGGCCTGGGCCTGCGCGAGCGCGGCGCGCAGGGCCTCGGCCTCGGCCGCCGCGGCCGCGCGGGCGCTCTCGGCGGCCTGCGTGCTCTCGCGGGCGCGCGCGAGGGTCTCCTCCCGGC
>DATGIZ010000031.1:0-68023 GCA_035295465.1 Binatia bacterium
GCGGATGTCGGCGGCCCGGTCGCGATAGGTGGCGTCGCTCCACTTCCCCGGGTCGCGGAAGGGCTCCTCGGGGCGCCACGCGGCCCGGTCGCGCAGCCGGGCCCCCGGGCGCCAGCTCCCGCGCGCCGCGCGGCAGCCCGCGTCGCGGTGGTTCGGGGCCACGACCACGTAGCCCGCGGCGGCGAGCGCCGCGGTGAGAAACGCCGACTGCGTGTCGCAGCCGCGGAAGCCGTGCGAGAAGACGATGAGCGGGCTGCCGTGCTCCGGGACGCTCGCTCCGGGCGGCGTCCAGGCCGCGACGTCGAGGCCGGCGAGCCGCAGATGGATCGCGTCGCCGGACCGCAATCGCCCTTCCGCGGGCAGCGCGACCAGCGCCAGCGCCATCGTCCCCCACCACCACCTCATCGCCGGTCCTCCTTCCGCGGCTACGCTCCGCTCGCCCGCCGCAGCCGCGAGCGCACCGCCCCCAGCTCGCCCGCGTCGATCGCGGCGCCGTCGCGGAAGGCGACGACCTCGCGCGCCGACGGCGGGATGCGGGCGCCGGGTACGATCACGCCGACGAGGTTGAGCGGATCGGCGGCAGCCACGACCACGGTCTCCTCGTCGCCCGGCGCCTCGCCCCGCCGGCGCACGGCGCGCAGGGCCTCGACGGCCTCGGGGAGCGCGAACTGCTCGCCGACGAGCCCCCCGACGAAGCGCCCGCCGCGCACCTCGCCGCGCGCCTCGAGCGTGCGCAGCGCGCCGAGCAGCGTCCGCCACGGCGGCAGCCGCGTCTCGCGCGCCACCAGCTCGCGGACGACCACGCCCCAGCGCCGCAGCGCGAGCCGCGCGAACCGCAACGGGTCGGGCTCGCCGTCGGCCGCGGCCGCGCGCAGGAGCGCCCAGCGCCCCGCGGGCAGCAGCCGCGGGCGCCCGCCGGCGAGCGCGCGTAGCCGGCGCCGCCCGCCCTCGTCGTGGCGCGCGAGAAGGGCACGCAGCCCGGCGGTGCCGTCGCCGGTGACGAGCCCCCGCGCCACCAGCGTCCACAGGGCCTCCTCGACGGCCGCGGGGAGCAGGCCCGTGCCCCGGGCCACGTCGGCGACGAAGCTCGCGCCCCGGCCGGCGAGAAAGTCGAGCACGGCGCGCGCGGCCGATCCGAGCCCGCGCTGCCCGGGGGCCGCCTCGGGCGCGAGCAGCCAGGAAAGGTCCTCGCGCAGCACGAACGCGAGCGGCGCCGTCCGCGACGGCATCCGCTGGCGCCGCGTGCCGCCGTCCTCGGCCGCGTCGGCAGCGCGCAGCCGTCCCCAGGCGACCGCGCCCGCGAGGCAGAGGCGGTCGAGGTCCGCGGGGTCGAAGCGGGCGATGCGCGCCGGGAGGATCTGCTCCTCCCAGGCGCGCGCGGGTAGCTCGAGCCCCTCGAGCTGGCCCACGACCTCGAGCAGCCCTTGACGGCCGTGGAGCTGGGTGCCGGGATGGACGTGCTGCCAGCGGAAGAGGAAGCGCATCAAATCCGCGGCGCTCACCGGCTCGATCTCGCGCCGGAGCGCGCCGAGCGTGAGCCGGTGGATGCGCGCGAGGAGCCCGCGCTCGCACCACTCCTCGTCGTCGGCTCCGGGCGTGAAGCGCCCGCGCAGCGCCCCGCCGCCGCGCTCGAGCTGGGCCAAGCCGACGGCGACACGGGAGGGCGCGAGGCCCACGCGCGCGGCGAGCCGGGCGGCGGTGATCGGTCCCGTGACCTCGAGCCAGCCGCCGACGACCGCGCGGAGCGCCTCCTCCTCGCCGTCGGCGAGGCCGCGCGGCGGCGTCACCTCGCGCACCGCGGGCGCGAAGCGCGCGCCCGGCAGCGCGAGCCGGCCCACCGCCACGCGCTCGGCGGCCACCAGCGCGCGCCCACCCTCGTGCTCGGCCCAGGTCGCGCGGCCCGTCGCCAGCAGGTCGCGCGCCGCCCCCTCCCAGCCTGCGGCGACGGCCTCGGGCTCGGGCAGCACGACGAGCGAGAGCAGCAGGTCGTGCAGCTCGTCGGCGTCGCGCGGCGCGGGCCACGCCTGCGCGCGCACCTCGGCGATCGCCTCCGGGGCGAGCGCGCCGAGCCCGCGGGCCAGGTCGGGGTCGGTGCGGCGGAGCGCGACGGCGCGCGCGCGGCGCTCCTCGAGCGGCGCGTCGTCGAGGTAGGTGTACGGGTTCGAGTTGAGGATCTCGTGCGACATCGGCGACGGGGCCACCGTGTCGATCGCGCGCGTGGCGATGGTGCCCGCGGCGAGCGCGCCCAGCACCTCGGCGAGCCCGTCGGCGTCCATGGCCTCGTGCAGGCAGTCGTCGATGGTCTGGCGCACGAGCGGGTGATCGGGGATCGGGATCGGGCCGGCGGCGAGGTTCTCGGCGCACGCCACCTGCGCCGGAAAGACGGCCGCCAGCAGGTCCTCGGCGCGCATGCGCTGGAGCGGCATCGGGACCCGCCGCCCGCCCTCGTGGCGGAGCAGCGCGAGGGCGCGGCTCGCGTTCCAGCGCCAGCGGTTGGCGAACATCGGCGAGGCGAGCGCCGCCTGCGCCAGGTCCTCCACGAGCGTCGCCCGACGCACCATCGCGAACACGCTCTCGAGCGGGAAGCTGTGCTGCGGCCCGAGCGAGAGCACGATGCCGTCGTCGGTGGCCGCCGCCTGCAGCTCGAAGTCGAAGGTGAGGCAGAAGCGCTTGCGCAGCGCGAGCCCCCAGGCGCGGTTGATGCGGCTGCCGAAGGGCGCGTGCACGACGAGCTGCATGCCGCCGCCCTCGTCGAAGAAGCGCTCGGCGATCACCTGGGTGTCCGTGGCGACCGCGCCGAGCGCCGCCTCGGCGGCGGCGAGGTAGGCGACGAGCTGGGTGGCGCCGCCCGGGTCGAGCCCGCACTCGGCGCAGAGCCACGCCTCGGCCGTCGGCCGGTCGGCGAGCCGCGCGACCACGGCGGCGCGCAGGTCGGAGACCGCCGCCGACAGCTCGCGCGTCCGCCCCGGCGCCTCGCCGAGCCAGAACGGGATCGTCGGCGGCGCGCCGCCCGCGTCCTCGACGCGCACGCGTCCCGCCTCGACGCGCCGGATGCGCCACGAGCGGTTGCCGAGGAGGAAGATGTCGCCCGCCATGCTCTCGACCGCGAAGTCCTCGTTCACCTTGCCGACCGCGAGCCCGTGGGGCTCCTCGACCACGTCGTAGTCGGCCGTGTCGGGGATCGCGCCGCCGCTCGTGATCGCGGCGAGCCGCGCGCCACGGCGGGGGCGCAGCCGGTCGTGCACCCGGTCCCAGTGGAGGTGCGCCGACCGCCGCCCCCGCCGCGTGGCGACCCCCTCGGCGAGCATCTCGAGGACGGCGTCGAAGTCCGCGCGCGAAAGCGCGCGGAAGGGCCACGCCCGGCGGACCAGCGCGAGGAGATCGTCCGTGACCATCTCGCCCTCGGCCGCGACGGCCGCCACCATCTGCTGGCCGAGCACGTCGAGCGGGTTCTCGGGCACGACCAGCCGGTCGAGGTCGCCCGCCCGCACCGCGCGCACCGCGGCGGCGGCCTGCACGAGGTCGTCACGCGTGAGCGGGAAGACGATGCCCTTCGGCACCGCGCCGCGGGCGTGGCCCGAGCGGCCGACGCGCTGGATGAGCGTCGAGAGCGCGCGCGGCGCGCCCACGTGGCAGACGAGGTCGACGGCGCCGACGTCGATGCCGAGCTCGAGCGAAGCGGTGGCGACCACGACCGGCACCTCACCCCGCTTGAGGCGCTCCTCGGCGGCGAGCCGGATGCGGCGGGCCATGCTGCCGTGGTGCGCGGCCACCCGCCCCGCGCCGAGGCGCTCCTCGAGCGCGTGGGACACGCGTTCGACCAGCCGGCGGGTGTTCACGAACACGAGCGTGGTCCGATGCGTGCGCGTGAGCGCCGCGATCCGGTCGTAGAGGCTCGCCCACTGCTCGTGCGTCGCGACCGCGCCGAGCTCGTGGTCCACCACCTCGACCGCGAGGTCGAGCGCGCGGCGGTGGCCGACGTCGACGATCGTCGGGGCGGGTCGCGCGCTGCCGACGAGCAGCCGGCCCACGACCTCGATCGGCCGCTGGGTGGCCGAGAGCCCGACGCGCTGGAGGCGCCGGCCGGCGAGCGCGTCGAGGCGCTCGAGGGAGAGCGCGAGGTGCGCCCCACGCCGGTCGCCGGCGATCGCGTGGATCTCGTCGACGACGACCGTCTCCGCCCCGGCGAGAAAGCGCCGGCTGCCCTCGGCGGTCAGCAGGATGTAGAGCGACTCCGGCGTCGTGATCAGCACGTGCGGCGGGCGGCGCGCCATGGCCCGGCGCTCGGCGGCCGGCGTGTCCCCCGAGCGCACGAGCACGCGCAGGTCCGGGAGCGCGACGCCCTCGGCGGCGGCGAGCGCGCGCAGCTCGTCGAGCGGCGCCGCGAGGTTCTTCTGCACGTCGTTGCCGAGCGCCTTGAGCGGCGAGACGTAGACCACGGTGGTGCGCTCCTCGAGGGCGCCGTCGGCGGCGCGCGCGAGCAGGCGGTCGATCGACCAGAGAAAGGCGGCGAGCGTCTTGCCCGAGCCCGTCGGCGCGGCGACCAGCACATCGGCGCCGGCGGCGATCGCCGGCCAGCCCGCTTCCTGCGCGGGGGTCGGCGTGCCGAAGCGCGCGCCGAACCAGCGCGCGACCAGCGGCGAGAAGGGCAGGGCCACGGCTTGCGTCTAGCACTCGCGCGCGCAGCCGCCAATTTGCGCTTTGGCCGCGCGCCGCCGCCTGGATATAGTCCCCGCTCATGTCGTCCCGCGCCGAACGCCGCCGCCGCGCCCACGCCGCGCAGCGGTCCGGCCCGACGCCCGTCCCCGCGGCGGCGCCGCGCGGCCGGCTCGCGTGGCAGCACGCGTGCGCGCTCGGCCTCCTCGCCGTGCTCGTCCTCGTGCGCGGGGAGTGGATGCGCCGCCAGATCACCTGGTACCTCGCGGTCGACCAGTTCGGCTACTTCACCTTCGCGCACGACATCCTCGCCGGACGGCTCCTGCACGTCTGGCCGCCGGCGGACGCGTTCGCGTCCGGGCTGCCGCCGCGGACGGACCTGCTCGCCCAGACCTACATCTGGGACCACGGGCGCATCTACTCGCGCTACGCGCCCGGGTTCCCTCTCCTGCTCGCCGCCTGGCTTGCGATCCTCGGCGACGACCGGGCGCACTACCTCAACCCGCTGCTTTACCTGGGCTCGCTGGTCCTCGTCGCGGCGATCGCGCGGCGCCTCACGCGCTCGTGGTGGCGTGGGCTCGCGGCCTCGGCGCTGGTCGTGATCTCCCCGGCGTTCTTCTTCCTGTGGGGCCTCACGCTCACGCGCGACGTGGCGACGCACGTCGTCGCCTTCACCGGCCTCTACCTGCTCCTGCCCGCGGGCGCGCGGCGGCTCGACGGCCGGCGCACGGCCGCGGCGGGCGTGGCGCTGGGCTTCGCGGCGGCGATGCGGCCCGACGCCGTGATGTACCTCCTCGCCGCGATCCCCCTCGCCGCGCTGCGCTGGCGGCGCGAGCGCGGCGGCGGGCGCGCGCTGCGGCGGGCGCTGCGCGTCGCGGTGCCGGGCTACGTCCTCGGGATCGCGCCGCTGCTCGTCTACGACTGGGCCGCCGCCGGCAGCCTGCTGCCCCCGCAGAGCGTCGAGCTCGACAAGGTGCTGGGCGCGGTCCGCGACCTGCTCGTGCCTTCGGCCTACGCCCTCGGCTGGCACGGCGGGACGCTCACCCCGGTGCAGGGCGGCGCGCTCCAGCTCCGCAACCTGCGCGCGGTGCTGCCCGGCAACCTCGCGATCTTCACCGGCAGCTACGGTCCCGTGCTCTGCGGGGCGGCGCTCTGGGGCGCGGTCGTGGCGCTCGCGGTGCGCCCGGCGCTCTTCCTGCTCGCGGTCCCGTACTCGGTGGCCACGCTCCTGTTCTTCAGCTGCTGGGTGCGACCCGACACGCGCTACCTGATCGGCGTCGACCTATGGGTGGCGCTGCTGATCGTCGAGGGGACCGTCGGGTCGCTCGACCTGCTGCGCGCGCTCTGGCGGCGCCGCCAGGCGACGGCGGCCCGGGTCCTCGGCGGGCTGATCGCGCTCGCCCTGGTCGTCGGGGCCACGCTCGCGCCGGCCAATCCCCGGGTCGCGCCGGCGACCTGGCTGCTCGTGCTCGGCGCCGGCGGCGGCGCGCTCGCAACCGCGCTCTGGCCACGGCGGCGGCTCGCGGGGCTGGTCGCGCCGCTGGTCGCCGTCGGGCTCGCCGGTATGGGCGCATGGCACGACTGGAACGCGCTCGGGCGCAACGCGAGCTTCCAGCGCCCGCAGATGCTCACCGCCCGCGCCACGCTCGATCGTGCGGTCGAGCCCGACGGCGTGGTGATCACCACCGAGGACGTCGGCCGGCCGGCGGAGAACATCGAGCACTACGGACACCGGTGGGCGCTCTACCTCACCGACCTCGAACGCTGGCACATGACCGTGAAACAGGCCTGCCTGCGGCTCATCATGGCGGGCATGCGGCCCTATCTGCTGCTCCCCGCCGACGTGTTCGCGACCCATACGTTGGTGCGCGACCTGGCGCAGGGCGCCACCGTGGCGGAGGTGGCGGACATCCCCCCGCCGCTGGCGATGTCCTACTTCGTGGCGGCCCCCTTCCACCGGGGGGTGCACATGGGTCTCTGGCGGGTGAGCCTCGACCCGCAGGCCGAGGAGTTTCTGCACGGCCTATGGAAGCCCGGCCACCCTGCTAGCGGCGGCCCGCCCCACAGCCCGTGAAGACGTCGAGGATGCGTGCGAAGAGACCGCGGGAGGGCGAGGGCAGGCGATAGGCGTGGAACGTGCCGTTCAGCGAGATCGGGATGGGAAACGGCGCGGCGGCGAGCATGAGGAGCGCGTAGTTCCCCGTGTAGCCGTCGTCGCTCGGGCCGAGCGCGGCGTAGAGCAGCACCTGGCGCATCATCGGCGCGCCCGAGGGAAGGAACGTCTCGACCTGACGCACGATCCAGGTGGCGTCCTTGGTCGTGGGCTCCGCCTTCATGCCGTCGTCGAAGCCGTCGCGCCCCGCGACCTCGGTGTCGATGCGGCCGATCGGCAGGAGCTGCTGGGGCAGGCGATCCCAGTCGGCGGCGATCGCGGCGAGGTCGGCTGGGGCGGGTACCCACGCCCGCTTCTGGTTCCCAGCGTCGTCGAGCGCCTTCTGCAGCGGCGGGGGAAGCCCGACGGAACGCACGCGGAGGTCGAGCTGGCCGTCGGCCGCCTTCCCGACCTCCCAGAAGGCCACGGTCGCCCGCCGTCCCGCGCCGCCGGCCTCGACGTCGCCAACCACGAGCCATCGTCCCGTGAGGTCGGGCGGCGTGCCGAGGATCTTCACGTGCTGCTCGGGCGGCGGCGGCAGCGTGGTGGTCGTGGTGGTCGCGACCGGCTCCTGCGCGCGGATCGGCAGAGCGGCCAGGACGGCGAGCAGCGCCACGGCGGGCAGCGCACGCATGCCCGGCGCCTCTAACAGCGGGGCGCACGCCGGGTCAACACGCCTCGGGGGCGTGGCCGCCGCGGCGGTGCTCGCGCTCGCCGCCGCGCTGCAGATCCACACCCTCGACGACTCCGACGTCTGGTGGCACCTCGCCAGCGGGCGGCTGATCGCGGCGCGGCACGCGGTCCCGCGGGTCGACCCCTTCTCCTACACCGCGCCGGGCGCCCCCTGGATCAACCCGCAGTGGCTCTTCGATCTCGGTCTCTACGGCGCCTGGCGGTGCGCGGGGGCGGCCGGCGTGATCCTCGGCAGCGGCGCGTCGTTCGTCGGGGCCTTCGCGACCGCCTACGCGCTCGCGCGCCGGCGGCTGCCGGCGTGGGCCGCGGCCGGCCTCGTCCTGCTCGCCGTCCTCGCCGGCATCGAGCGCTACGTGCCGCGACCCGAGGCCGCGACCTTCTTCCTGCTCGCGCTCTTCCTCTGGGTGCTCGACGGAGAGCCGAGCGTGGCGGCCCTCGTGGCCCTGGTCGGGCTCGAAGCGCTGTGGGCGAACCTGCACGCGCTCTCCGCGCTCGGCGTGGCGGTGCTCGGCCTCTACGCGGCGGGGGCGGTCGGGGCGCACTGGCTGCCGCTGCCGGCGGGCTGGCGTCGGGGAGCGGAGCGCGCCGGGCCGCTCGCCGGCGCCGCCGCGGCCGCGGCGCTCGCGGAGACGCTGACCCCATTCGGTGTCGCGGGGGCGCTCTTCCCGCTGCGCCTGCTCCGCGTCATCCGCGGCGGCGAGGTGACCTCGCTCACGGTGATCGAGCACCGCCCGACGGCGTTCGGCGACCTCGCGCCGCCCGCCGCCCTCGCGCTCGCGGCGTTGCTCGGGCTCGCCGCGCTGGCGGTGGTCCTCGGCCGGCGGCGGCTCCACGCCGGCCGGACGCTGGTCGCCGCCGCGTTCGTGGCGCTCGGGTTCCTCGCGCGCCGCAACGTGGGGCTCGTGGGGCTCGGCGTGCTCCCGCTGCTCGCCGACGGCCTGGCGGGCGTCGCAGCGGCGATCGACCGCCGCCGGCTGCCGGCCGCCGCGCTCGCGGCGGCGCTCGCGATCGGGCCGCTCGTCGCGACCGGAGGGATCGTCGCGGGACGGTGCTACGACGCCGCGCACCTGACGCGCCGGTTCGGCCTCGGCGTCTCCCCGCTGCTCTTCCCGACCCGCGCGGTCGACTTCGTCGCCGCGCGCGCGCCCGGGGCCCGCGTCTTCAACGACGACCTCCTCGGGGGGCTCGTGCTTTGGCGGCATCCCACGCAGCCGGTGTTCGTCGACGGGCGCATGCAGGTCTACCCACCGGCGATCTTCGGCGCCTACGAAGGCGCGCTCGCCGACCCCGGGACCTTCGCCGCGCTCGCGGCGCGCTGGGGCATCACCGCAGCCGTGCTCTACCACCCGGCGCCGGGACGGCTCGAGCTGGCCGCGCGGATCGCCCGTTTGCCCGGATGGCGCCTCGCGTACCTCGACGGCGGCGGGGTCGTGCTGCTCGCCGACGGCGCGCCCCCCGGCGATCCCGCCGGCCTCGGCGATCCGATTCCCGCGCCGGCGGGGCTCGTCGCGCGCCTCCAGGCGCCGCGCGAGCAGGCGCTGCTGCACTACCAGCGCGGTCGCGCGGCGCTCTACCTGCTCGGCGCTCGCGGGCGCACCGCGGCGGCGCGCGATTTCGCGGCGGCGCTGCGCCTGTGGCCCGGCCTCACCGAGGCCGCCGTCGGGCTGCGGGCGGCCGGCGGCGATCCTTGACGGTTCGGAGCGCCGGCACTAGAAGTCGTCGATGCGTATCGCCGCCGCGCTCCTGCTCCTCGCTGCCGGCTGCGGCGGCGGCCCCCGCGGTGAGGCGAGCGCGCCGGCGGCCCCACCCGCGGTCGCCGACGCCACGATCAGCCAGCGCGTGGTCGACTACTTCCAGAAGACGGTCACCACGCCCGGGCTGAGCTTCAAGGTCGGCCAGCTCGCGGACGCGGAGATCCCCGGCTGGCGCAAGGGCACGCTCGAGGTTTCGCTCGGCGACCAGCATCAGAGCGTCGGCTTCTACGTGAGCCGCGACGGCCGCTATCTGCTCCGCGGCGACGCCGTCGACCTCACCATCGACCCGCTCAAGCAGGTGATGAGCAAGATCAAGCTCGACGGGGTGCCCGCCCGCGGACCGCGCGACGCCAAGGTGACGATCGTCGAGTACTCCGATTTCCAGTGCCCCTTTTGCTCCCGTGCCTACGCCACGCTCGAGGACCAGGTGCTCAAGGAGTACGGCGATCGGGTCCGCTTCGTGTTCAAGAACTTCCCGCTCACGAGCATCCACCCCTGGGCCGAGGACGGCGCGGTCGCGGCCGCGTGCGGGGCCGAGCAGGGCAACGACCAGTTCTGGGTGATGTACAACGGGCTCTTCAAGCGCCAGAGCGAGATCACCAAGGACAACGTGAAGGACAAGGCGGTCGAGATCGGCCAAGCCGGGGGGCTCGACGCCGCGAAGCTCAAGGACTGTCTCGACGGGCGCAAGTCGCTCGACGCGGTCAAGGCGGACGAGGCGGAGGCCGCGAGCCTCGGGGTCGGCTCGACGCCGACGTTCTTCATCAACGGCCGGCGGGTGAGCGGCGCGCAGAGCTACGAGGGCTTCAAGCAGATCATCGACCAGGAGCTGGGTGCGAAGGGCTGAGCCCGCTAGCGTCCGCGCTGCGGCCCCCTGCGGCGTCATGCATCGCGGGCATGCAGCCCGCTGGGAGTATTGACGCCGCGCGCGCGTAACTGGTACCCGGGAAGCGTCACGATCAGTTACATAACTGCAACCAAGGAGGGCCCCCATGCGTGACCTCGAGCGACGGGGTTGGAACGTCCGTCACCGGATCGCTAGCGCGATCGCTTGCGCGCTCGCGGCGGGAGCCGCGTCGACCGCGGCCGCGCTCACGGTGACCGGCGGCCCCAAGAAGGCGGCCTGCTACGCCGTCTTCGACACGCAGGGAGGGACGCAGAACAAGCGCAACCGGGTGGAGTGCACGGACTGTGATCCCACCTGCGACATGAAGAACGCTGGCCAGGCCGATCGGGAGTGCGACTTCATGGTTCGCGCGTGCGTGAACGATCCCACGGTCAATCCTGGCGTGTGCACGGCCCACAGCATCAAGAAGCTCAAGATCAGCCAGAATCTGCTCCCGGCGCCGACCGGAATCCCCGGGATCGACACGTCGGCCTGCGGAGCATTCGCCGATGTCCCGGTGAAGATCAAGGTCCGCAAGCACGGCAAGAAGCTCCTCGACGGCAGCAAGGTCATCCGGCTGATGGTCCGGACGACGGGCAAGGGGCCGAAGACCGGCACCGCGACGCTGATGCTCGTCTGCCATCCTCGCACCGGGGAATGCCCGACCACGACGAGCACGACCACGACGACCACGACGAGCACAACGACCACGACTCTGTTCGTATCCTGTGCCGCCGCCGGCCTGACGCCGAGCACCTGCATGGCCGGCAGCAACCCGTTCACCAAGCTCACCTTCGCCCAAGGGGTGGGAACGACGAACTGCGGCGGCGCGGGCGTGATCCAGCACTGCACATTCGGCGAGCCCGGCACCGACGGGAAGGGGTCCTGCACGTCCGACATGGACTGCGTGGGTACGTGTGACATGGGCAGCTGCTCGAACGGGGTAGGCGCCTGCACGAAGAACAGCGATTGCGTGGGCACGGGGAGCTGCAAGGGGGGCACGGGACCCGTGGCGCCCTTCTCGGGGTCGTTCGGCGTGGGGCCGAATCCCGGGGACAAGATTGCAGGGCTCGGTCTCAGCTGCCTCTATCTCGGCGGCGGAAATGGCAACGCGACGCCGCCATCGAAGAACCCTGACGGGTCCATCCTCGATCTCGCGGCGATCTGCTGCGCCAACGACCCCAACGCGGTCCACCTCTTGGCCACCGGAACCGATCCCAAGACGTGCACGAAGGGGGCCGGGCCGGGGAAGCACTGTGTCAACCTGAGTAAGGAGGGGCAGGCCTGCACGACCGACGCCGACTGCGCTGCAGGTCCGGGGTCGTGTGCGCTCGATGCCAACTGCTTCTTCGGTCCACCGCTCCCGATCCCCTCCGGGCCGCTCTCCACGTGCGTCCTCAACGTCATCCAGACGGACTCCTTCGGCCAGCTCGCCGTTAACGATGGGAGCGCCACCATAACCTACCCGCTCTCGTCACGAGTCTTCTTGACCGGCAACAGCATGGAGCCGTGCCCCGTCTGCCAGGCGACCGGGGTGCCATGCAGCAACGGCCACTGCGGTGCGGACTTCAATCAGATGACCGGCGTCGGGCCCGGGAAGGCATGCACGGTGGACGCCGACTGTGACAACACGTGCGATCAGGGGGCGAACGAGGGGCAGAGCTGCACCGCCGTCGGAAGCGAAGGCACCACGCACGACTGCCCGCCCAATCCGGCCAATCCGTCCGCGCCCAGCGACGCGTACGTTGGCGCCATTCCCGTGAGCCTCTCCGGTGTCACGACGGGCACGTCTACGGCGACGGCGGACGCAAGCGGTAACTTCTGCACGCCGCAAGGCGTCAAGGGAGCCTTCGGCAACGTCTACGCGAAATTCATCTCCGAGTCGGGTATGCCCGCCGGACCGTTTACGGACTACACTCCGCACTCCACTGTCCTCGGCAGCACGTTCTGCGTGCCAGCGAGCGGCAATGCCGCCATCGACGGAGCAGCCGGGCTACCGGGTCCCGGCGCGACCAGCCTGCCGGGCAACATCACGCTCGCCCCATGAAGAGAAAGGAAACGACCATGTCGATGCGGATCGTTTGCACGACCCTCTTGGCGTTGCCTCTAGCGCTCGGAGCGGCGAGACCCGGGTGGGCGACCGTTTCCGGAGGCGGATCGAAGAAGACGGATTGCTTCGCCGAGTTCGACGGCATCACGGCGAGCGGGAAGTTCATGGGCAAGCCGCGCGTCGACTGCATGGACGGCGATCCCACCTGCGACGCCGACGGCAAGGTCGACGGCCAGTGTACGTTCTCCATCACGGTCTGCGCCGCGGTCGCCGACCCGGCGCTTCCGAAGTGCACGCCTCCGCCCAGCGTCGTGTTCACCAAGAATACCGCCAACCTGCCCACACCCAGCGGTCCAGGCTGCGCCGCCACGGCGGGCACCGTCGTGGTGCCGGTCAAGCACGGCAAGAAGAAGGACAAGCCACGGACGCAGAAGATCGTCCTGATCGCGGTGGGTCCCTCGAAGCCGAAGGTCGACCGGAACACGGTCTTCCTGCGGTGCATTCCGTCGTCCGGGACGACCACCACTACCCTACCATCGCTGTGTCAGCCCAACTCCGCGGGCGGGCCGCGCGAGCTCGACTTCGTCACGGCGGCGACGGGTTCAGACCTCGACAATGGGACGACCGGCACCTCGCACAACTTCCCGATCCCGCAGAACTCGACTTTGAAGTACTGTCTGAGCGGCTGCGACGGGGCGGGCACGCCGAGCTGTCAGGCCTCGGGCTCGACCGGTAAGGGCTCCCTCAACGGCGAGGACTTCGGCGCTCCGCTGCCGCTGTTCGCCAGCAACGTCCCCGTTTGCGTCGTCAACCGGTTCGCCGATCCCACCATCACGGGGACTGTCAACGTGCAGACAGGCATCTTCGATGCCACCGCGACTCCGATCCACCTCAACTCGGACGTTTACCTCACGAACCAGCCGCCCCAGGACGTCTGCCCGATCTGCTCGGGCGGCAGCGTCGGCGCCAAGGGCACCTGCGATTCCGGACCCAATCAGGGGAAGAGCTGCACGGTCGATGGCATCGTAACGGTCAACAATCCGCCGGCGGTGACCAACAAGAAGTACACGCTGTCCTCGGACTGCCCGCCGGACCCGGCGCAGCTCAAGGCGACGCTGAAGATCACGTTGCCGCTCACCGGCGACCCGGCCAAGCCCTCGACGCTGGCGGCCAAGGCCGCCGGGAACTTCCCGTGTCCCGGTCAGACCGTGCACGATTCCTGCGGTAGCCCGTGCACCGTCGACTGCTCGACCATCAAGCCGCTGAAGGGTGGGCTCAACCAGTTCTGCTGCAACAGCGACGGGACGACGCCCTGCTTCCCGACATCGCCGTCGAGCGGGAGCCAGGCGATCGTGCGCACGGGCTCGGCGACCCCGCCGACCCCTGCATGGGTCCCGAACTCCACGACGTCAGCCACCAGCACGGGTGTGCTGGCGGCCACGTTCTGCGAGGCGGCAACCGGCTCGAACGTCATCGACACCACCAGCGGGCTTCCGGGCCCGGGGGCCCTTCTCCTGAACGGGACCGCGACGTTCGTCGGGAACCAGTAGCGGCGGTTCGATCGGGCCGCCGACCCCTCGACCCGAGCCGGAAAAAGGGGGGGCTTCCTAAGGAAGCCCCCCCTTCACACATTGCAAAGCAGAGTCCTTATGCGCTAGCAAGGCGCCGTTCGCGCAAATCTGCGGTTCGAGGAGGGGGCATGTCGAATCGGCGCCAGGCATGGGTGGTGTCCGCGGTCGTCGCCGCCGCGCGGCTCGTGTTGCTCGACCCGCCCGCGAGAGCGACCCAGAAGTGGGGGCCGTTGCAGCTCTCGGGCAACGTCCAGTCGCAGAACATCGTCCGCACGCCGGACGCCAGCACCTACGAGTTCATCCAGAACCGCAACATCGCTCACATCCGCCTGGACTATGACTGGCTCCAGGGCGGGCAATTCTACAACAAGTACGACATTCCCTTCATCGAGAGCTCGCACCTGTTCCTGCTCTACCGTGGCGTCTACGACAGCATCTACGACACGAAGCCGGCCTTCCTGCAGAAGGAGGACATCCACGGGCGCGCGTATGCCGGCCTCGACTACTTCGACTACGCCACACAGACCGGGCACCTCACGCGCAATCAGCTCAATCTCAACAGTCTCAACGCGGCCTCGCTCCGCTTCGAGAACCGGATGCGCGAGGCCTACGCGGACGTCAAGCTCCGGGGGGTGCCGCTCACGATGCGCATCGGGCGCCAGCAGGTGGTTTGGGGAGAGAGCGACAATTTCCGCCTGCTCGACCGCGCCAACCCGCTCGATCTGACCTGGCATTTCCAGCAGGAGATCCCGGCGCCCGCCTTCGGCTGGGACGAGATCCGCCGTCCGCTGCTCATGTTCAAGTTCCTTTACACGCTTGGCAACATCGGCCCGCTCTCGCAGAGCTTCCTCGAGTGGTACTGGAACCCGGGTGACTGGTATCCCGCCAAGCAGGCATTCCTCCCGCAGCCGTGGGGCCTGCCCATCTACAATCCGCTCACGAACGTCGTCGACGGGGCGTTCGTCGGCGGCCCTTGCGACACGGTATTCAACAGGGCGCACAGCCCTGTGCCGTACGGGCCGAGCGCCGGCCAGGGCATGTGCACACGGCTCATGAACGGCACGACGCTGTTCAAGCAGGGGAACTACTCCCGGGATCCCCTGGACAATAGCCAAGTCGGCGTGCGCTACCACGGCATGACGCCGTTCGGCGTCGAGTTCACCCTGAACTATTACTACCAGCGTTGGGCGGGTGACGACGGCACCAACTACGCTCAGCTCCGTGCGCTTCCCGACAACCCTCAGAACGAGGCTCTCTCGAGGACGCTCCTCAACCGGGGCGTCTTCCCGGCGGAGTTCATCGCGCCCTACGTCCACACGATCGGAGGCTCCGCGACCTACTCCGACGACACCTACACGCAGACGGTCTACCGCATGGAGACCGTCTTCGATCAGGGCATCCCGTTCTACGACGTCTCCAAGGTCACCGTGGTCGATGGGCTCCTGCCCGGCGTGACGAAGAAGAACATGTGGAAGGGAATGATCGGCTTCGATCGGCCGACCTGGATCCGGTCCCTGAACAAGAAGAGCACGTTTTTCCTCACCGGCCAGTTCTTCTGGCACTACCTGATCGACAACCCGTCCTGTCCGGCGCAGAACGTCGCCATCGCCTTGCAGAACCCCCAAAACCGTCCGGCGACGCTTGCGAAGTACCCCTCGTGTCTCGTGGGCGGCCTCGACCTGCCCTCGACCGTCCGCACGGCGAACGTCGCGTTCCGGGACAAGATCCGTGACTGGGAATCGCTCTTCACACTCGCCGGGTTCACCTTCTACCGCGGTGGCAGCGTCGTCCCGGTCGCAGGCATCGCGGTCGATCCGGTGAACCAGTGGAGCATGGAGCCCTTCTGGGACGTCGACTGGATTCTGCGCGACGACTTCATCGTGAACCTGGGCCAGCACTACTTCGTGACGCCCAGGGGACACAGCACCCCGATCTTCGAGACGTGGGGGCTCGCCGGCCTCGAGGCGGGTCGCTCGGAGACCGTTCTGCGAGTCACATTCCAGTTCTGACGGCGCCGGCCGTCGGCGGCGCCGGTACGCGGGCCCACGATTGAAAGGCGGCGGGGCCCCGGTTAGACTCCGCCCCCTCCTCCCCGATGCGCGCCCGCCCGAGTCGATACCGCGTCGCGCTCCTGCTCGCGCTGACCGGCGTGGCGCTGAGCGCCTACATCCACGTGGTCGACGCCCGGCTGCACGCGGGCTCGGGCTACACGAGCTTCTGCAACCTGGGCCCGGTGGTGAACTGCGACGCGGTGATCGGCAGCCGCTACGGCCACCTGCTCGGCTTGGGCGACGAGGTGCTCGGGCTCGCCGCCTTCGCGGTGGGCGCGGTCCTCGCGCTTCCGGGGGCGCTCGGAGCGGTCCCGGCCGAGCTGTTCGACGTGGCGCTGCTCGGGCTCGCCTCGGGGAGCCTCGGCTTCGCGCTCGCGCTGCTCGGCATCCAGCTCTTCGTCCTCCACAAGGTCTGCCTCCTCTGCCTGAGCATCGACGTGATCGCGCTGGCGTGGTTCGTCACCACGCTGCCGCTCGCCGCGCGCCTGGCGCCGCCGCGGCGCACGCTCGCGCGGGCGGTCGTCGCCGCGGGCCTCGTCGTCGCGCTCGGCGCGGGCGCCGGCTCGGCCGTGCGCGGTGGCGCCGGAGCCCTCACCGCCGCCGAGGTGCAGGCGAGCGATCCCCGCTTCTACGACCTCTACACGAAGCTCCCCGTGCGCCCGCTGCGCGAGGTCGCCGGGGGGGAGGAGCACACGAAGGGGAACCCCGACGCGCCGGTCACGATCGTCGAGTTCTCCGACTTCGAGTGCCCGGCCTGCGCCGAGGCGTTCCGGGATCTCAAGGACCTGCTCCGCTCGCGCGACGACGTGCGCGTCGTCTTCCGCTACTTCCCGCTCGACGCATCCTGCAACGCCGCGCTCCAGGGGCGCTCCCCGCACCCCGACGCGTGCCTCGCCGCGTTCGCGGCGGAGTGCGCCGGTGAGCAGCACCGCTTCTGGGAGTACCACGACCTGCTCTTCGAGAACCAGCGCGCGCTCGACCGGGACAGCCTCTTCCGCTATGCGCGCGACCTCGGGCTCGACATCGCGGCGTTCCGCGCCTGCCTCGACGCCCCCGCGACCCGGGAGCAGGTCGAGCGCGACGTCGCAGCCGGCATCGCCTTCGGCGTCGCTTCGACGCCGACGCTGTTCATCAACGGGCGCACGGTGGACGGCGCGCTCGAGCGCCCCTACTATGATTATGCGCTGGCCATCGAGAAGCACGCGCTGGAGGCGCAGGCGTCCCGGGGAGGCGGCTGACGGCCGTCACGGAGGAGAGATGGAGCTGAGCGAAGACTTGAAGTACCGCCTCGCGTTTCTCACCATGCGACTCGTGTTCGACCGCAAGCTCGCGAGCGGCGACCCTGGCCGCTATCCCGCCATGCTCGCCTTCCTCGACCGGATCGCCGGCACGCAGCTCGCGGGCGAGGCGGGCGGCCGGCGCTACGCCTCGCAGCGCGAGAAGCTCGAGAGCTTCATCGATGCCGAGTTCGACGAGGAGACGCTCGAGCTGGTGAACCGCGTCGTGGCCGAGCTTGCGTAGCGACCGCCGCGCCGCGCTCGCGCGCTGGCTGCCCGTCGTGGTGTGGGCGGCGGTGATCTCCGCCTTCTCCACCGAGTGGTTCTCGGGGGAGCGCACGGGGTCGTTCATCATCCCGCTGCTCGCGGTGCTGCTGCCGCACGCCACGCACGCGCAGCTCGTCGCGATCCACCACGCGATCCGCAAGTCGGCGCACGTCGTCGAGTACCTGGTGCTCGGCCTGCTCCTCTTCCGCGCGCTGCACGTCCCCGGCCGTCCGCTGCGGCGTGCCGCCGCGATCGCGCTCGGGCTGGCGGCCGCCTACTCGGGCGTGGACGAGCTGCACCAGGTGTTCGTCCCCGGCCGCGGGCCGGCGGTCACCGACTGCCTCATCGACACGGGCGGCGCCGCGGTCGCGCAGGCGATCGCCGTGTGCCGCCACGCGCTCCGCGGCGACGTCAGCCGTCGAGCAGGCTCTTGAGGCGCCGCAGCATCTCGAGCCGCTGCGCCACCTCCTCGAGCCGGCGGGCGAGCGCGGCGACGTCGGCGAGCGTGCGCTCGACCTGCGCGATCTCGACGCCGTCGAGGACCTCGCGGACGCGCCGGTAGACGTCGAGCGCGCCGCCGACGCCCGCGACGCCGGCGCTGGCGAGCCGGCCGTCGAGGTCCGCCGCGAGGACGGCGAGCGCTTCGAGCTGGCCCTTCAGATGCTCCACGGCGAGACCCTCCGGCGCCGGCACTGCTACGGCGCGCCACAGCACGAGCGGGATCGGCAGCAAGGCGCGTGCCACGCGCCGGCCTGCTGCTGCGCGGCGCCGATCGGACCCAAGGCGGCAAAATTGACTCGTCACGGAGCGCTGCGCTATGGCGCCGCCATGTCCCGTCGCGTGACTGTCCTCCTCTCGTTGCTGGCGCTCGTCGTCTCCTGCCGCCGGGCGGGCGAGGAGGGCGGCGCGGCTGGGTCGAAGGCCGCGCCCGCGGCCGAGAAGGCGGAGCCCGGTGCCGACGAGGTGGTCGCCACGTACGCCGGCCACCGCCTCACCCGGGGCCAGGTTCTGCAGGAGCTCGAGCGGCTGCCGGGGCCGTCGCGCGCCTACCTCGCGGCGCCCGAGCGCAAGCGGCAGTTCGTCGAGAACATGATCCTCAACGACCTCCTCTTCGAGGAAGGCAAGACGGACGGCTACGATCGCGACCCCGATGTCGAGCGGCAGGTGAACGACCTGCGCAAGCGGCTGGTGGTGCAGAAGGTCATGCGCAAGTACCAGACTCCGCCCGAGATCACCGACGAGCAGGCACGCGCCTACTACGACGAGAACAAGGCCCTCTACTCCACCACCCAGGTCCGGGCGAGCCACATCCTGGTGAAGGACGAGGACACGGCCAAGCAGATCCTCGCGGAGCTGCGCGCGCACCCCGAGCGGTTCGCCGAGATCGCGAAGGAGAAGTCGATCGACACGGCGAGCGCGGCCAAAGGCGGCGACCTCGGGCTCTTCGGCCCGGGCCGCATGGTCCCGGACTTCGAGCGCGTCGCTTTCGCCCTCGACGTCGGGAAGATCAGCGACGTCGTGAAGACGCAGTACGGCTACCACATCATCATGGTCACGGAGCGCAAGGAGGGCGAGCAGAAGCCCTTCGAGCAGGTGAAGGAGCAGATCAAGGCGACGTTGCGCAACCGGGCGCTCCAGGACCAGGTGCAGCACCACTTCGACGCGCTCAAGCGCGAGGCGGGCGTCCAGGTCGACGACGCGGAGCTGGCGAAGGTCACGCCGCCGGCGGCGAGCGCCGCGCCGCAGCCGACGCTCCTCGGGCACTAGCGCAGCGCGACCGCCGGACCGCCCCCGAGGGGCTCGACGAATCCCACCGCCGTCGCCGCGGCGGCGCCCGCCGCGCGCAGCCGCGCGAGCGCGTCGGGGGCGTCTCCCGCGGGAACGGCGACCAGGAGCCCGCCGGAGGTCTGCGGGTCGAAGGCGATCTCGACCAGGTCGGCCGGCACGTGCGCCGCCACCCGCACCTCGCCCGCGAGCCAGTCGCGATTGCGCCGGCAGCCGCCGGTGAGGAAGCCGCGGGCGGCGAGCGCCCGCGCGCCCGGCAGCAGCGGCAGCCGCTCGGCCTCGAAGACCAGGCGCACACCGCTGCCGTGCGCCATCTCCCAGCCGTGGCCGAGGAGGCTGAAGCCGGTGACGTCGGTGCAGGCGTGGACGGCCGCGTCCCGCAGCGCGCGGGCGGCGTCGCGGTTGAGCGCGGCCATGCTCGCGATCGCCGCCGCGTGCTCCGCCGCCTCGCCGGCCTCGCGCTTGATCGCGGTGGCGACGATCCCGGTGCCGAGCGGCTTGGTGAGGAGCAGCGCGTCGCCGGCTTGCGCCCCGACGTTGCGCCACACCCGGTCCGGGTGCACCACGCCGGTCACCGCCATACCGAACTTGAGCTCGTCGTCGGCGACGGTGTGCCCGCCGAGCACGACGACGCCGGCCTCGGCCGCCTTGGCGAGGCCGCCGCGCAGGATGTCGGCGAGGATCTCGTGCGGGACCCCGCTCGAGGGGAAGCAGGCGATGTTGAGCGCGGTGCGCGGCTCGCCGCCCATCGCGTAGACGTCCGAGAGCGCGTTGGCGGCGGCGATCGCGCCGAACGTGTACGCGTCGTCGACGATCGGCTGGAAGAAGTCGACCGTCTGCACCAGCGCCAGGTCGGGCCCGATGCGGAACACCCCGGCGTCGTCGGCGGTGTCCGTGCCGACCAGCAGGTCGGGGTGCGCCGCCTGTGGCAGGCCCCGGAGAAGGGCCGAGAGGTCCGCGGGCCCGAGCTTGCCGGCGCAGCCCGCGGCGCGCGCGCGCGCGGTGAGGCGGAACCTGCCTGCTGCGTCCGTCATGCGCGGACCTCCAGCACCGGGACGCCCCGCGCCCGCGCGAGCCGAGCCAGGCGGACGTCCGCGGTCGAGAGCGCCGCACCCTCCCGCTCCGCGAGAGCGAGGTAGAGGCAATCCGGGACTCGATACGAGAGCGTCACGCTGAGGAGCAAGGCGTCGGCGATCAGGTGCTCGTCCTCCGCAAGCTCGACGGTCCCCTGGCGGACGGCGGCCAGCAGCGTCCGGAGCGCGCCCGCCCCCGTCGCCGTGCGCACCTCGCGGGCGACGATCTTCCGGCGGATGGCACCGGCGACCTCCGCCAGCATGAGTCGGGGGGCCGTCCAGCGCAGCGGCTGCTCCAGGAGCGCCGCCGCCGCCGCGCTCCCGGCTTCCTCCACCACCCACTTGACCGCGACCGACGCATCCACGACCGCAGCGCGTGGAGCTTCAGCCCCACGCATCGCGCTCGCGGCGGATGCCGGGCGTGCTATCGGACGGAGGGCGATCGTCCCTGGGACGCGTCGCGGCCCGGCTGGCGGCGGCGCGCCGCACGAACGCGGCGCGCTTCGTGGCGACCGAGTCGGCAAGGGCGGCACGCACCTCCTCTTCGACCGAGACCCCGCGTGCGCGCGCCCGCTTGCGAAGCGCGCGGGCGACCGCCTCGTCGAGGTTGCGAACCTTGAGGTCGGCCATCGCCAGGACCGTATCACTGACCCCACGTGGGGTCAACCACGTGCGACCGCTCAGCGCCGCAGCTTGCGCGCGTCGCCGACGCGCACGGTCACGCCCGTGCGGTCGCACCAGTCGAGGAGGGCGATCGCGAACTTGCGGCTCGCCCCGATGAGGTCGCGGAGGACCGCGGCGGTGATCTCTCCGTGGGCGCGGCAGTGCCGCTCGACGCGCCGTAGCGCCTCGTCCGCGGCCTCCCGCCCGAAGTAGAGGTCGGGCGTGACCCGGACGACGCGCTGCTCGCGCTCGAGCACGCCCAGCACGGCGGCGAGCCGGGCGCGGTCGCTGCCGGTCTCCTCCTCGAGCCGGGGTACGTCGGGCGGCGTGAAGCCGGCGTCGGCGAGCCGGCGCTCGATCCGCTCGCCGAGCGCCCGCGCGTCGGCGGCGAGCGTCACCCGGTGCGCCGGCAGGCGCAGCATGCTGTCGTCGCGCACGAGCGCGCGTTCGGCGACGAGCCGCTCGACGCACCAGCGGAAGACGCGCGGCGGCACGTCCCACGGCAGGCGCCCGCGCAGGCTCTCCATCTCGACCCCCGCGGCGAGCGGCGCCGCGTGGTGCGCGGCGGCCACCGCCTCGAGCGCGGCGGCGCGGAGACGGTCCCACTTGGCGGCGGTCGTGAACGCGTCGGGCGCGCGCGCGTCGGGGATCGGGAGGACGTCGGGGGCCGTGACGAGCGCCGCGGCGGCCTCCTCCTCGCGGCAGTTGACCGCCTGCGCGACGGTCGTCAGCGCGCTGGCGAACGCGGGGGCGAGCGCGACGAAGGCGGCGGCCGCGGTGGCGGCATCGGCGGCGCGCAGCACCGCGAGCCGGCCGCCGACGTCGTGCTCCGCGCTGCCGTGCCGGCCGGCGAACGGGTTCACCACCTCGCCGCCACCGAGGGTCCAGCGCGCGGTCTCGTCGCGGAGAATGAAGCGATCGCCGCGGAGCGCCACCACCGCTTCCCCGAGCACGAGCTGCGCCCAGCCGCCGGCGCCGGGGCCGAGCCCCGTCACGCCGCCGAGCAGCACGAGCCGGCCGAGCACCTCGGCCGTCCCCAGGTGGACGCGCACCCGCTCGTGGTGTCGAAGGGCGCGCCGGGCGCCCGGGCGCACCTCGACCCACGCGTCGAGCCGCGCCGTCGTGCGCTCGATCCGGGGATCGCAGGCGACGTGGCCGCGGCGGACGTCGCCGTGCTCCACGCCGCCGAGGTTGATCGCCACGCGCTGGCCGTGGCCGGCCTGCGGCACCTCCTCGCCGTGCACCTCGAGGCCGCGCACGCGGGCCGTGGCGCCGCCGGGCAGGATGCGCAGCGGGTCGCCGACCGCGATCGCGCCCGCGACGGCGGTCCCCGTGACGACGACGCCGTGCCCGCGGGCCACGAAGGCCCGGTCGATCGGCAGGCGGAAGTAGCCCGGGGGCGGCGGGCCCGCGGGGGCGGCGAGCTGGGCCGCGATCTCGGCGCGCAGCGCCTCGAGGCCCTCACCCGTGACCGTGGAGGTGGGCACGATCGGGGCGCTCTCGAGCGTCGTGTCGAGCGCCAGCAGCTCGATCTCCTCGCGCACGGCGCGCAGGCGGGCGGCGTCGACGAGATCGGCCTTGGTGATCACGAAGATGCCCCGCTGGACCCGCAGCAGGTGGAGGATGTCGAGGTGCTCCTCCGTCTGGGGCATGACGCCGTCGTCGGCCGCCACCGCGAAGAGCACGAGATCGATGCCGTGGGCGCCCGCGAGCATGTTGCGGATGAAGCGCTCGTGTCCCGGAACGTCGACGACGCCGGCGCACCCACCGCGCGAGTCGGCGAAGTGGGCGAATCCCAGGTCGATCGAGATGCCGCGCTCCTTCTCCTCCTTGAGCCGGTCGGTGTCCTGTCCGGTGAGCGCGCGGACGAGGGCCGTCTTGCCGTGGTCGATGTGGCCGGCGGTGCCGATGACGAACGGCACGTCAATCGAGGTCGACCGTGAGGTCGGCCGGGTCGAAGATGCCGCGCAGGTCGAGCAGCACCCGCCCGTCGTGGACGCGGCCGAGCACCGGCGGCCGGGCGGCGCGCAGCCGCGCCGCGATGCGCTCCGGCGGCACGCAGGGATGCGTGATCGCGAGCGCGCGGCTCGGGAGCGCCACCGCGGGCGCGGCACCGCTGCCCACTTGGGCCTCGGAGGGCACGACCGCCACCGCGTGGCCCGCGCCGAGACGCGCGGCGAGCAGCGGCGCCGCGGCGCGCCCCACCGCCTCCATCTCGGCGAGCGGCCGCACGAGCCAGCGGAGCACGGGAAGCGCGGCGGCGAGGTCCGGGGTCTCGCGGTAGAGCGTGAGCGTCGCGGCCAGCGCCGCGAGCGTGAGCTTGTCCGGCCGCAGCGCCCGGCGCAGCGGGTTCGCCGCGAGGCGCGCGATCAACGCCGCGCGGCCGACGACGATGCCGGCCTGCGGGCCGCCGAGCAGCTTGTCGCCGCTGAAGGTCACGAGGTCGGCCCCCGCGGCCACGCGCTCGCGCACCACGGGCTCGTGCGGCAGGCCGTACGCCGCGAGATCGATCAGCGCGCCGCTGCCGAGGTCCTCGACCACCGGGAGCCCCGCCGCGTGCCCGATCGCCGCCAGCTCGGCGAGCGGGACCGACGCGGTGAAGCCGATCAGGCGGTAGTTGCTCGTGTGCACCTTGAGGAGCAGCGCCGTGTCGGGACCGATCGCGTCACGGTAGTCCTGGGCGTGGGTGCGGTTCGTGGTCCCGACCTCGCGCAGCCGGGCGCCGCTCGACGCCATCACCTCGGGCATGCGAAAGCTGCCCCCGATCTCGACCAGCTCACCGCGCGACACCACCACCTCGCGGTCGCGGGCGAGCGTCGCGAGCACGAGCAGCACCGCCGCGGCGTTGTTGTTGACGACCAGCGCGGCCTCGGCGCCGGTGAGCGCGCGCAGGTCGTCGGCGACCAGGCCGTCGCGACTGCCGCGGCGCCCGGTGGCGAGATCCAGCTCGAGGTTCACGGCGCCGGTGGCCGCGGCGACGAGCGCGGCCACGGCCGACGGAGCGAGCGGCGCGCGGCCGAGGTTCGTGTGCAGCCCGACGCCGGTGGCGTTCACCACGCGCACGAGCCGAGGCCCGGCGGCGGCCTCCAGCCGCCGCCCCGCGGCGGCGAGCAGCGCCGCGCCGTCGGGGACGGTCGTGCCGGGGCCGGCGTCGCGGCGGATCTCCGCGAGGATCGCACGCACGGCCTCGACGACGTGCTCGCGCCGCCAGCGGGTGAGCAGCGGCTCGGCCGCCGGCGTCCGGAGCAGCCGCTCGACCGAGGGAATGGCGCGCCGCGGGTTCGCCGGGGCTCGGGTCATAACCGCTTGCATCGTGCCCCAGCCGGGGCCGCGGCGACAAGGCGCGGCGACTTGATTCGCCCGCGGGGCGCGTGATTGGTACGGAGCATGCGCGCGCTCGTCTGCGACGTCAGCGTGCCGCGGCAGGTGGTCTCCGCGGTTCTCGGGCGGATCGACAAGCGGTTCTACTTCGGTCCGCTTTCGACCACCGCGTTGCGGGAGGTGCCCGATCCGGCGCTTCCCGCGGCCGACTGGCTCGTGCTCCGCACCCGGCTGTGCGGCATCTGCGGCAGCGATTACAAGCAGCTCTTCTTGAACGGGAGCATGGACAACCCGATGACCGCCGTGATCTCTTTCCCGCAGGTGCTCGGCCACGAGGTCGTGGGCACGATCGAGCGGGTCGGGCCGGCGGTCCGCGACCGCCGGGTCGGCGAGCGGGTGGTGCTGAACCCCTGGCTCTCGTGCGCGCCGCGCGGCATCCATCCACCCTGCCCGGAGTGCCGGCAGGGCCTCTACTCGCTCTGCCGAAACTTCGCCCGGGGCGTGATCCCGCCCGGTATCCACACGGGCAACTCGAGCGCCGCCACCGGGGGGTTCGCCCCGTTCGTCCCGGCTCACGAGTCGATGTGCATCCCGATCCCGCCGGCGGTCAGCGACGAGCAGGCGGTGCTCGCCGACCCCTTCTCGGTCTCGCTGCACGGGATCCTCAAGCGCCCGCCCGCCGAGGGCGCGACCGCGCTGGTCTACGGCTGCGGCACGCTCGGGCTGCTCGCGATCGCGATCCTGCGCGCGTTCCATCCCCGGACGCGGGTGCTGGCGGTCGCGCGCTTCGCGCACCAGGCGCGGCTCGCCGAGCGCTTCGGCGCGGCGGCGGTCCTGCCGCACGCCCCCGCGAGCGCGGTCGTCGAGGGGGTGGCGGCGGCGAGCGGCGGGCAGCTCATGAAGCCGTGGTACGGGCTGCCCTGGATCCACGGGGGCGGCGTCGACGTCGTGTACGACACCGTGGGATACCCCGAGACCCTCGAGGTGGGCATCCGTGTCGCGGCGAGCCGCGGCGCGATCGTGGTCACCGGGGTGGAGCAGCCGCGGCGATTCGAGTGGACGCCGCTCTACTTCAAGGAGATCAGCATCATCGGGTCGAACGCCTTCGGCGTGGAGGAATTCGAGGGCCGGCGGCGCCACGCGATGGAGATCTACCTCGATCTGGTCGCCGCGGGCCGGATCGACGTCACGCCGATCATCACTCACCGCTTCGGGCTCGAGCGCTACGTCGATGCGTTCCTCGCCTGCGGCGATCAGGAGGCCTCCGGGGCCGTCAAGGTCCTGTTCGCGTATCCCGATGGACGAGCGGAGGACGGCCGCCACTGACGTCGTGCGCCGCCTGCGCGCCGCCGGGTACGAGAGCTACCTCGCCGGGGGGTGCGTGCGCGATCGGCTGCTCGGGCGCGTGCCGGCCGACTACGACGTGGCCACCGCGGCGCCGCCGGAGGCCGTGCAGCGGCTCTTCCCGCGCACGGTGCCGGTCGGCGCGCAGTTCGGCGTCATCCTCGTCCTCCACGGCGGCGGCCGATTCGAGGTGGCGACCTTCCGCTCCGACGACGCTTACGTCGACGGTCGGCGCCCGAGCCGCGTCCACTTCGGCTCGGCGCGCGAGGACGCCCAGCGCCGCGACTTCACCCTGAACGCGCTGTTCTGGGACCCCCTCGACGACCGCATCATCGACTTCGTCGGCGGCGAGGCGGACCTCCGCGCCGGCATCATCCGCGCGATCGGCGACGCCGCGGCGCGCATCGCGGAGGATCGCCTGCGCATGCTGCGAGCAGTGCGCTTCGCGGCGCGCTTCGGGTTCGCGATCGAGCCCGCGACGCAGGCGGCGGTGGTCGCGGCCGCGCCGACGCTCGTCGACATCGCCGGGGAGCGCATCGGCGACGAGGTCGTGAAGCTGCTCACCGAGGGCGGGGCGCGGCGCGGCGTCGAGCTGCTGGCGGAGACGGGGTTGCTCGAGGTCGTGCTGCCCGAGGTCGCCCGCCTGCGGGGCGTCGCCCAGTCGCCGGACTTCCATCCGGAGGGTGACGTGTTCACGCACACCCTGCTGCTCCTCCAGCAGCTCCCCGCCGGCGCTCCGGAGACGCTCGCGCTCGGCGCGCTGCTCCACGACGTCGGCAAGCCCGCCTGCGCCCGCGCGCACGGCGACCGCATCACCTTTTACGGCCACCCGGCCGTCGGCGCGGAGATCGCGGTCGCCGTCTGCCAGCGCCTGCGGCGCAGCCGCGCGGTCTGGGAGCGGGTGGCGGCCCTCGTGCGCGATCACCTGCGGCTCGTACAGGCGCCGGAGATGCGCGTGTCGACCCTCAAGCGCCTGCTGGCGCAGGAGGGGTTCGACGAGCTGCTCTGGCTCGCCCGGCTCGACGCGCTCGCCTCGAACGGCGACCTGGGCTACGTGCTCTTCTGCGAGCGCCGCCGCGCCGAGCTCACCGCCGAGGGGCTACGACCCCCGCGGCTCCTCGGCGGCGACGACCTGATCGCCCTCGGGCATCCGCCGGGACCGCGCCTCGGCGAGATCCTGCGTGCGCTCGAGGAGGCCCAGCTCGAGGGCGACGTGCGCACGCGGGAGGAGGCGGTGCGGTTCGTGCGCGCGCGCTTCCCCGGCTGAAGCGTCAGGCGAACGCGCGCAGGTACTCGACGAGCAGGCGCACCCCGAAGCCGGTCGCGCCGCGGGGGCCGAGCGCGACGTCCTTCTCGGCGAAGGCCGTCGCCGCGATGTCGACGTGCGCCCACGGGACCGCGTCGACGAACTGCTGGAGGAAGACCGCCGCCACGATCGTGCCGGCGTCGCCGCCGCCGATGTTGCGCAGATCGGCGACCGGGCTCTTCAGGTCCTCGCGGTACTCCGGCACGAGCGGAAGCTGCCAGAGGCGCTCGCCGCTCGTGCGGCCGGCGGCGAGCAGCGCGTCGACGAGCTGCTGGTCGGTGCCGAAAACCGCGGCGTACTGCGTGCCGAGGGCCACCCGCGCGGCGCCGGTGAGCGTGGCGAGGTCGATCAGCGCGTCGGGCCTGCCGCGGCCTGCGAGCAGGAGGGCGTCGGCAAGCACGAGCCGGCCCTCGGCGTCGGTGTTGAGGACCTCGACGGTCTTGCCGTTGGCGTAGCGGATCACGTCGCCCGGCTTCTGGGCCCCGCCACCCGGCATGTTCTCGGTGACGGGTACGTAGGCCGTCACCTCGACGGGGAGCCCGATCGCCGCCGCGGCGGCCGCCGCCGAGAGCACCGCGGCCCCCGCGGCCATGTCGTACTTCATGGTCTCCATCGACTTGGCGGGCTTGAGCGAGAGGCCGCCCGAGTCGAAGCTGATGCCCTTGCCCACCAGCGCCACGCGCCGGCGCGCGCGGCGCGGCGCGTGGTGGAGCATGATGAAGCGCGGCTCCTCGTGGCTGCCGCGCGCCACCGCCAGGAGGCCGCTCAGCCCTTCGCGCGCGATGCGCGCCCGGTTCCACACCTCGACGGTGAGCCCGGGAACGGCCGCGGCGAGCCGCCGCGCATGCGCCGCGAGGTGTCGCGGGGTGGCCACCGACGGCGGCTCGTTGACGGCGTCGCGCGCGGCGAACACCTGCGCCACGACGGCCTCGACCGCGCGCACCCGCTCGCGCGCTTCGGCGGCGTCGGGAACCGCGTCCCCGACGAAGGTGACGCGCGTGACCCGCTCGGGCGGCCGCTCGCCGCGATAGCGGTCGAAGCGGTAGCCCGCGAGCAGGAATCCCTCGGCGGTCGCCTGGAGAATCTCGCTTCCGTTCCGGGAGCCGAGATACACCGCGACCCGGGCCGCTCCCTGGCGTTGCGCCTCGCGGCGGCCACGCGCCCCGGCGCGGCGCCAGGCGTCCGGCTCGGGCGCCTCTCCGAGCCCGACGAGCGCCACCGCTCCCGCGCCCGCGTGGCGGACGAGCAGCTCGTCCGCGCGGCCGCGGAAGTCCGCCCGTCGCGCCTGTGCGGCGAGCTGCTGCGCCTGCGCGCCGGGCAGGGCGCGCAGCGCCGCCCGAAGCCCGCCTTCGGCCACGGGCAGCACGAGCAGGTCTGCGCGCGCGGCACCCGTGCCGCCGCGTACGACGCGTACCGACGGCCCCGAGGTCACGCGCTCACCCGAACGTCTTCCTGGCGAGGTAGAACATCACCGCGCCGGCCGCGGCGTAGGCGAGGACCCCCTCGATCAGCCCGAGCCCCGCGGTGAGCGAGAACACGAGGAGCACGAGGCCGGTCCCGACGACGGCCACGACGCGTTCGATGCGCTCCTCGCGGGCGCGCGCCGCCTGCACGTGGCGGGCCACGGACTCTCCGCAGGCCGGGCAGCGCCCGCCCGGGCGGCGCAGGAGCCGCGCGCCGCAGGTGGGGCAGGCGATCCGCAATCGCACCGGCATGCCGGGCCGACTCTAGCGGATCGGGCCGCCCGAAAAAAAGAGCGGCAGGGGAAGGAGGGACCCCTGCCGCTCTCCCGGGCGCAGGAAGGCCTCAGTCGCCGCTCACCTTGCGCAGCGGGTGCTGGTCGGCGGGTGGGCGGAACACGAGGACTCGACCGCGCGCACCGTAACGGGCCTTCCATTCACGCAGTCCGCGGCGGAGGTAGTCGGCGTCGATGCCGAGCACGTCGCAGATGTTCTCGAACGAGAAGAGCCACCGCCGGTCGGTGCTCTCGATCCACGCCTCGGCCTCCTCGAACAGCTCCCGCCCACGCCGGTCGTGCGCCGTGCACCGCTTGCGGTAAACGTCGATCGCGTCCTCGAGCACGGCGACCATCAGCCGGCGCTCACCCTCGTGCTCGCTGCGGCGCCGAATCCGGTCGAAAAACTGCGCCGGCACCAGCACGTCGGGCTGAAACAGATCGGCGAGGCGTTCCTCGGCCTGGAATTCTCCGTCCCTCATGGCGTCCCCTTGTGCGCTTGGACGTGGGACAACAGGGGGTATTCAGCCGGCACCGCGATCCGCGCGATCGGAGGCTGCCGGACGTCGGCGATGGTGGTCCGCTCGAACAGCTCCATCACCCGCCGCTGCCCCTCCTGCCACACCCGGTTCATCCCGCAGGCGCCGAGGAGGGAGCAGTCGGGGCGCTCGCCGACGCAGACGTTGAGCGAGATCGGTCCCTCCACCGCCTCGATGACGTCCCGGAAGGTCGTCTGCTCGGCCGGCCGGCCGAGCACGTACCCCCCGCGGCGGCCCCGGCGCGAGCGGACCAGCCCCTTGTGGATGAGCTGTTGGATGATCTTCTCGAGGAACTGGCGGGGGATGCGCTCGCGGGCGGCGATCTCCCCGAGGGCGCACGCGCGCGCGGACGTCTCCTCGTTCGCGAGGTGGATGACCGCGCGCAGCGCGTAGTCGACCTTACGGCTCACCTGCAGGAACGGCATGTCCCCCTCCTCACGCGCTGCGCGCCTCGACCCAGGCCATCTGGATGCGCTCGAGCCTCGCCTCGCTCGCCGCGCCGGGAGCGTCGGCGAAGCCGGGCAGCGCGCACACCCAGCGGTGCAGGTCGGTGAACCGCACCGCGAGCGGGTCGGCGTCGGGGTGCGCCTCGACGAGGCGCTCGGCGATCTCCTCGGCGTCGTCCCAGGTGAGCGTGTCCATCACAGCTCCTCGAGCGGGCGGTCAACGACCGCCTCGACGAGCGCCCGATCCATGATGCGGCGGGCGAACGGCTCGGTCTCGCGGCTGAGCGCGTCGTAGGCGTCGCGGATGCGCACCGGGTCCTCGGCCGCCGCCGCCGCCTCGAGGTCGGCCACCGCCGCGGCGATGCGCTCCCCCTCGCCGGGCTCGAGCAGGGCGGCGTGCGCGGCGAGCTGGCCACGCGTCGCCACGAGGATGCCCTGCGCGTCGACGCGCGCCTCGCGCAACTGGCGCTGGCGCACGTCCTCCTCGGCGTGATCGATGGATTCCTCGAGCATGCGCTCGACCTCGGCGTCGGTGAGGCCGTACGAGGGCTTCACGTCGACCGAGCGGGCGCGGCCGGTGCGCAGGTCGGTCGCGGTGACGCTCAGGATACCGTTGGCGTCGACGAGGAAGGTCACCTCGAGGCGCGCCACGCCCGCGGGCAGCGGGTCGATCGGGATCGTGAAGCGCGCGAGGCTGCGGTCGTCGGCCGCGAGCTCGCGCTCGCCCTGGAGCACGTGGACGTCGACCGACGTCTGCCCGTCGACGGCCGTGGTGAAGGTCTCCTTGGCGCTCGCCGGAATCGTCGTGTTGCGATCGATCAGGCGGGTGAAGACGCCGCCCATGGTCTCGATGCCGAGCGAGAGCGGCACGACGTCGAGCAGCAGCATGTCGCGGCGGGTCCCGAGGAGCAGGCCGGCCTGGATGCCCGCGCCGAGCGCGACGACCTCGTCGGGGTCGATGTCGACCAGCGGCGGGCGGCCGAAGATCGCCTCCACGTGCCGGCGAACGAGCGGGACGCGCGTGCTGCCGCCGACGGCGACCACCTGCTCCACGTCGGCCGGTGTGAGACCGGCGTCGCGCAGCGCCCGCCGGCACGGGTCGGTCGTCCGTTCCACGAGGTCGCGCACGCGCTCCTCGAGCTCGCCGCGCGTGAGGGTGCGGCGCACCTCCCCGCCGTCGGGCAGCCCGAGCACGACGTCGGTGCGCTCGGCGGCGCTGAGCGCCCGCTTGGCGCGCTCGGCGAGCGCCAGCACCTGGGCGCGCACCTGGGGATGCCCGCGCAACGGGGCCGGGAGCTCGGCGAGCAGCAGCTCGGCCACCCGCGCGTCGAGGTCATCGCCGCCGAGCCGCGTGTCGCCGCCGGTGGCGAGCACCTCGAAGATGCCGCCGCGCAGCTTGAGGATCGAGACGTCGAAGGTGCCGCCGCCGAGGTCGTAGACGGCGACGACGCCCTCGGCGCCCTTGTCGAGGCCGTAGGCGAGCGCGGCCGCCGTGGGCTCGTTCACCAGCCGCTGGACCTCGAAGCCCGCGAGCCGGCCGGCGTCGCGGGTCGCCTGGCGCTGGCTGTCGTTGAAGTAGGCCGGAACCGTGATCACGGCCTTGCGCACGGGGCCGCCGAGCGCGGCCTCGGCCCACCGCTTGAGCTCGCGCAGCACGTAGGCGGAGACCTCGGGGGGCGTCACGGTGCGGCCGCCGACGTCGAAGCGCACGACGGTGTCCGAGTCCTCCACGAACCGGTAGCGCCGCCGGTCCTCCGCGCTCACGTGCGCGAGCCCGAGGCCCATGAAGCGCTTGACCGAGAGGATCGTCTCGTAGGGTCGCTCCGCGGCGAGCGCCCGCGCCCGCCGTCCGACGACGACCTCGCCGCCGGGCAGGAAGCTCACCGCCGAGGGCAGCAGCCGCTCCCCGTCCTCCGGGCTGGCGAGCACGCGCGGCCCCCCCTCCGTGAGCAGGGCCACGAGGCTGTTCGTGGTGCCGAGATCGATGCCGACGATGTGCTCCACTCATCCTCCGAGCGCGGCGGCCACGTCGCCGTGCAGCGTGTCGAGGTAGGCCATCTCCGCGAGCCGCGCGCGCAGCTCCTCGAGGGCGCTCGGGCTCGCCGCGGCGCCCTCGTCGTCCCACTGCGCATAGCGGCGGCGGAGCGCGTTCTCGAGGCCGTCGAGCCGCCCCCCGATCTCGTCCCGCGCCGCCTCGACCTCGCCGCGCAGGGCGCCGGCCGTGGCACCGGCGCCGCGCAGCTCGGCGAGCTTCTCCTGGACGTCGAAGACCAGCGCGGCCAGCGCCGGCGGGACGCCGTTGCCCGCGCCGCCGAGCGGACGGCCGTGGAGGTCGAGCCAGTACCGGCCCCGGGCGACCGGATCGCGCAGCGTGCGGTAGGCGCGGTTGAGGGCCGCGCTGGCGGCGAGCGACAGCTCCTGCGCCCGCGCTCCCGCACCCTGATGGCGGTCGGGGTGAAGGCTGCGCGCGGCCGCGTGATATCGACGCTCGAGGTCCTCGGCGTCGATCACGAGCCGCCGCGGGAGCCCGAGCAGCGCGAAGTGATCCACGCCGGGGTCGAGCGGCTGCGGGGCCGCGCAGCCCGGACAGACCAGCGCCGCCGCGCGCGTCCCGCACCGCCAGCACTGCTCATCGGCTCTGCCCCCGCTCTCCATGCCCGCCCGCCATCCCTCAGACCACGAACGACGATCCGCAGCCGCAGGTCCGCTTGACGTTCGGGTTCTGCAGGTTGAACCCCGACGACATCAGCTCCTCGGTGTAGTCGAGGATCGTGCCGTTGAGGTACAGGAAGCTCTTGCGGTCGACGAGCAGCTTCGCACCGTCGTGCTCGAACACCTTGTCGCCGTCGCGGGGCTGGTCGACGTCCATCTTGTAGGTGAGGCCGGAGCATCCGCCGCCGACGACCTTCACCCGCAGCCCGCCGTCCGGAAGCCCGCGCTCGACGACCAGCGCCTGGATCTTGCGCGCCGCCTCGTCCGTCATCCCGATCGCCGCCATGCGCTCAACCCGCCTTCGCGACCTTCCCCTCGGCGCCCTCGCGCTTGCGCTGCCAGTCCTTGATGGCCGCCTTGATGCCGTCCTCCGCGAGCACCGAACAGTGGATCTTGACCGGGGGAAGCGACAGCTCCTGGACGATGTCCGTGTTCCGGATCCTGAGGACCTCGTCGACGGTCTTGCCCTTCACCAGCTCGGTCACGTAGCTCGAGCTGGCGATCGCGCTGCCGCAGCCGAAGGTCTTGAACTTGGCGTCCTCGACGACGCCCGCGTCGCTGATCTTGAGCTGCAGCTTCATCACATCGCCGCACTCGGGCGCGCCGACGACGCCCGTGCCGACGCTCGGGTCGTCCTTCGGCAACGAGCCGACGTTGCGCGGATTGGAGTAGTGATCGAGGACCTTGTCACTGTACGCCATGAATCCCTCCCCGGAGAGCCGTCGTCATTCGCGCTGCCAGGCCACCGACTTGAGGTCGATGCCCTCCTTTGCCATCTCGTAGAGGGGCGACAGCTCGCGCAGCCGCCGCACCTCGCTCACCACGCGCTCGGCCACGTAGTCGACCTCCTCCTCGGTGTTGAAGCGCCCGAGCCCGAAGCGGATCGAGGTGTGCGCCAGCTCGTCCCCGACGCCGAGCGCCTTGAGCACGTACGACGGCTCGAGCGTCGCCGAGGTGCATGCCGAGCCCGAGGACACGGCGATGGGCGGCAGGGAGGCGGCGGCCGCGATCGGATGCACGGAGCCGTTGAGGCCCATGAGCAGCGACTCTCCCTCGACGAAGGCGAAGCTCACGTTCAAGTTCCCCGGCAGCCGGTGCACGGGGTGGCCGTTCAGGTAGATCTCGTCGAGCTCGCCGAAGAGCCGTGCGCTCAGCCGCTCGCGCAGCCGCGCCACGCGCTGCGCCTCGTCGGGCATGCCCTCGCCGGAGAGCTCGCACGCCCGGCCGAGCCCGACGATCGACGAGACCGCCAGCGTGCCCGAGCGGAAACCGCGCTCCTGGCCGCCCCCGTGGATCATCGGCGCGAGCCGCACCCGCGGCCCCTTGGAACGGACGTAGAGCGCGCCGATCCCCTTCGGGCCGTACATCTTGTGCGCCGAGATCGAGGCCAGGTCGACGTGCATCTGCTCGACGTCGAAGGGCAGCTTGCCGACGCCCTGCACGGCGTCGGTGTGGAAGAGCACGCCGCGCTCGCGCGCCACCTTGCCGATCTCGGCGATCGGCTGGATGGTGCCGATCTCGTTGTTGGCCCACATGATCGTGATCAACACGGTCTTGTCGGTGATGGCGCGCCGGACGTCGTCGGGATCGACCAGCCCGTGCTTGTCCACCGGAAGGTAGGTGACGGTGGCGAGGCCCTTGCGCTCGAGGTGGCGGCACGTGTCGAGCACCGCCTTGTGCTCGGTCACCTGGGTGATCACGTGGTTGCCCTTGTCGCGGTAGAACTCGACCACGCCCTGGATGGCGAGGTTGTCGGACTCGGTGGCGCCGCTCGTGAAGATGATGTCCTTCGCCTTCGCCCCGACGAGCCGCGCAACCCGCTCCCGCGCGACGCCGACGGCCGCCTCGGCCTCCCACCCGAAGCCGTGGCTCCGACTCCCTGCGTTGCCGAATATCTGGCTGAAGTACGGCAGCATCGCCTCGAGCACCCGCGGGTCGACGGGCGTCGTGGCGTGGTTGTCCATGTAGATGGCCTTGGCCAGCATCCGGGATCTCCCTCCAGCCGCCGGCAGATAAATCCAGACCTGCACGGCCCGATAAGGCAACTATACGAGCAACGGCCGGCCAGTCAAGACGAGCGGCGCGTCTGGCGCGGCGCGTCGGAAGCCCCGAGCACCCGGCGCAGCGCGGCTCCGGTGTGCGACCGCGCGCAGGCGGCCACCTCCTCCGGCGTGCCGGCGATCACCACGGCGCCGCCTTCGGCCCCGCCCTCGGGGCCGAGGTCGATGACGTGGTCGGCGCTCTTCACGACGTCGAGATTGTGCTCGATCAGCAGCACGGTGTTGCCCGCGTCGACCAGCCGGTGGAGCACCTCGAGGAGCCCGTGCACGTCGGCGAAGTGGAGCCCGGTGGTGGGCTCGTCGAGCACGTAGAGCGTCCGCCCGGTCGCGCGGCGGGCGAGCTCCCGAGCGAGCTTCACCCGCTGGGCCTCGCCGCCCGAGAGCGTGGTCGCCGCCTGGCCGAGCTTCACGTAGTGCAGGCCGGCGTCGCGCAGCGCCTCGAGCCGCGGCCGCACCGCGGGCAGGTTGCCGAGTAGCTCGAGCGCCTCGCTCACGGAGAGGTCGAGCACGTCGGCGATGCTGAGACCCTTGAAGCGCACCTCGAGCGTCTCCCGGTCGTAGCGCCGGCCACCGCACACCTCGCAGACGACGAACACGTCGGGCAGGAAGTGCATCTCGATCGCGATGAGCCCGTCGCCGGCGCAGGCCTCGCACCGTCCGCCCTTGACGTTGAAGGAGAATCGGCCGGGGCCGTAGCCGCGCGCGCGCGCCTCGGGCAGCTGGGCGAAAAGGTCGCGGATGGGGGCGAAGAGCCCCGTGTAGGTCGCGGGATTCGACCGCGGGCTGCGGCCGATGGGGGCCTGGCTCACCTCGATCACCTTGTCGAGGAGCTGCCAGCCGACGATATCGTCGTGCGCGCCCGGCTCCGGGACGCCGGCGCCCCCGAGCCGGCGCGCGAGCGCGGCGTAGAGCGTGTCGACGACCAGCGTGCTCTTGCCCGACCCCGACACGCCGGTGACGCAGGTCATGGTCCCGAGCGGGACGTCCACGTCGAGGCCGCGCAGGTTGTTGGCCCGCGCGCCGCGCACGCCGACGGCGAACCCGAGCCCCCGGCGCCGCCGCCCGGGCACCGGCACGGCTTCCACGCCCGCGAGATAGCGGCCGGTGAGCGAGGCGGGCTCGCGCATGATCTCCGCCGGCGTGCCGGCGGCGACGACTCGGCCGCCGTGCACGCCGGCTCCAGGGCCCATGTCCACCACGTGGTCGGCGGCGAGGATCACCTCGGGGTCGTGCTCGACGACGATCACCGTGTTCCCGAGGTCGCGCAGCCGGCCGAGGCTCGCGAGCAGCCGGGCCGTGTCGCGCTGGTGGAGCCCGATCGAGGGCTCGTCGAGCACGTAGAGCACCCCGGTGAGCCGCGACCCGATCTGGGTCGCGAGGCGGATGCGCTGCGCCTCGCCGCCGGAGAGCGTCGCCGCGGCGCGGTCGAGCGTCAGGTAGTCGAGCCCCACGTCGATGAGAAACCCGAGCCGCCCGCCGAGCTCGCGCAGGATCGGCCGCGCGATCTCCTGCTCGGTCGCATCGAGGTCGAGGCCGTCGACGAAGGCGCTCGCCTGGCGGATCGGCAGCGCCGACAGCTCGATGATCGTGCGCCCGCCGACGCGCACGAAGCGTGCCTCGCGGCGCAGCCGCGTCCCCTCGCACGCCGAGCAGCGCCGCTCGGCGATCAGCCCTTCGAGCTCGTCGCGCAGCCAGCTCGAGTGCGTCTCGCGCAGCCGCCGCTCGAGGAGCGCCAACACGCCGGGGAACGGCCGCCGCACGACCTGCCGCCCGCCCCGGCGCGCCCGCAGCTCCACCTCCTGCTCCCCCGATCCCTCGAGGAGCACCTCGCGCACCGCCGCCGGCAGGCGCGCAAACGGCGTCGCGACCTCGAATCGATACGCCTGCGCGAGCCCGGCGAGCACCTCCTCGAATCCGGGCAGCGCACGCTGCGCGGCGCCCGCGAGCGCCGCGGGGAGCGGTTCGGCGGGGTGGGCGACGACGAGCGCCGGGTCGAAGCGCCGCTGCACGCCGAGGCCGCTGCACGCGGGGCACGCGCCGTGCGGGCTGTTGAAGGAGAAGAAGCGCGGCGATAGCTCCGGATACGAGACGCCGCAGCGCGCGCACGCGTGCCGCGTGCTGAAGAGCAGGGGGCGGGGGACCTCGCCGGGCGCCGCCACCTCGGCCAGCACGACGCCGCCGCCCTCGCGGAACGCCACCTCGAGCGAGTCCGCGAGCCGGCGCTCGATTCCGGGCCGCAGCACGAGCCGGTCGACTAGCACCTCGATCGTGTGCCGCGCCGTGCGGGCGAGCGCGGGCGTCTCCGCGAGCTCGTGGGGTGCCCCGTCGATGCGCACGCGCACGAACCCCCGGCGGCGGAGCTCGTCGAGCTCGCGGCGGTGCTCCCCCTTGCGGTCGCGGACCACGGGCGCGTAGAGGAAGAGCCGCGTCTCCGCCGGGTGCGCGCGCAGTTGGTCGACCACCTGCGCGACGGTCTGCGCGCGGATCTCGCTCCCGCAGACGGGGCAGAAGGGCCGGCCGACGCGCGCCCACAGGAGCCGCAGGTAGTCGGCGATCTCGGTCACCGTCCCGACCGTCGAGCGCGGGTTCCTTCCCGTCCCTTTCTGCTCGATGGCGATCGCCGGCGACAGCCCCTCGATCGCGTCGCAGTCGGGCTTCTCCATCTGCTCGAGGAACTGGCGCGCGTAGACCGACAGCGACTCGACGTAGCGGCGCTGTCCCTCGGCGTAGAGCGTGTCGAAGGCGAGCGACGACTTGCCCGAGCCGGAGAGCCCGGTGATCACCACCAGGCGATCGCGCGGGATCGCGACGTCGACGTCCTTCAAGTTGTGGGCGCGCGCGCCGCGGACGACGATGCTGCCCGCCATCGCGGGGGCGGCTACCCGCCCAGCTCCGCGCGCGCTGCCGCCACCGCCGCCTCCACCGTGCGCCGGTAGACCGCGAGCTGCTCCGCCGTCTCCGCCTCGAAGCGCATCACCAGCACCGGTTGGGTATTCGAGGCGCGCAGCAACCCCCAGCCGTGCGGGAACCGCACGCGCACGCCGTCGACCGCGATGAGATCGTGGCCCTCGGCCTCGAACCGGGCCCGGACGCGCTCGGCGACGCGGAACTTGAGGTCGTCCGGGCAGTCGACGCGGATCTCGGGCGTGGTGCACGCGGGCGGCAGGTCGGCGAGCAGCGCCTCGAGGCCCCGCGGTTCGCGGGCGAGCAGCTCGAGGAGCCGCGCGCCGGCGTAGATCGCGTCGTCGTAGCCGAAGTAGCGCTCCTTGAAGAAGATGTGGCCGCTCATCTCGCCCCCGAGCAGCGCGCCCGTCTCGCGCATCTTGGCCTTGAGCAGCGAGTGCCCCGCCTTCCACATGATGCCGCGCCCGCCGTGCCGCGCGATGTCGTCGTACAGGCGCTGCGAGCACTTCACCTCGGAGACGATCGTGGCGCCGGGGTTGCGCGCCAGCACGTCGCGCGCGTAGAGGACGAGCAGCTCGTCACCCCAGATCACCCGGCCGCTCGGGGCCACCACCCCGATCCGGTCGGCGTCGCCGTCGAAGGCGATGCCGAGGTCGGCGCCGCCGCGGGTCACCGCACGCACGAGGTCGGCGAGGTTCTCGACCACGGTGGGGTCGGGATGGTGATGGGGGAAGCGACCGTCCGGCTCGCAGAACAGCTCGACGACGCGGGCGCCGAGCCGCCGGTAGAGCTCCGGGGCGACCGGGCCCGCCGTCCCGTTGCCGGCGTCGACGACGACGTCGAGCGGACGGACGAGGCGCCCGACGGCGTCGAGCACGTGGGCCTGGTAGGCGGCCTCGATCGGCCGCCGCTCGACCGTCCCCGTGCCGCGCGCGAAGCGTCCCGCCTCGACGCGCCGGCGCAGCTCCTGGATCTGCTCGCCGTGGAGGGTCTCCTTGCCGAGGCAGATCTTGAAGCCGTTGTAGTCGGGTGGATTGTGGCTGCCGGTCACCTGGATGCCGCCGTCGAGGTCCCAGTGGAACAGCGAAAAGTAGACGAGGGGCGTCGGACAGACACCGACGTCGATCACGCCGAGGCCGGTGGCGCGGAGGCCCTCGATCAACGCCGCGGCCAGGCCCTCGGAGGTGAGCCGGCAGTCGCGCCCGACGCTCACGCGCCGCCCGCCGGCCTCGACCGCGCGGCTCCCGAAGGCCAGACCGAGCCGCCGCGCGAACTCGGCGTCGAAATCGCGGCCGGGCACGCCGCGCACGTCGTACTCGCGGAAGATCGCCGGGTTCAGTCGAGCACCTCGACGTGGTGGCGCTCGCGCAGCTCGCGGGAGAGCCAGTCGCTGAAGCGCGACTCGAGCTGCTGGTTGTAGAGGCTCTCGCGGATGTCGTCGCGCACGTCGTCGAGCGGCCTGTGGCCTGGGGCCGTCACCGCGTCGGCGCGCAGGATGTGGAAGCCCTTGGACGTGCGCACCACCGGGCTCACCTCCTTCGGCGCGAGCTTGAAGGCGGCCTCCTCGAGCGGCGGATCCATCTCGCCGCGCGCGAAGGTGCCGAGCAGCCCGCCCTTGTCGGCGCCCGGGCCCTCGGAGAACTGCCGCGCGAGGTCTTCGAAGCTCCGGCCGTCCACCGCGAGCGCGCGCACCTCCTCGGCCTTCGCGCGCATGTGCTCCTCCAGCCCCGCGTCCGTCCCGGCGTCCAGGGGGAAGAAGATGTCGCGCACCGTCACGCGGGCGCCGGTCTCGTAGTCGGTGAGGTGCGCCTGGTAGTAGCGCTCGATCTCCTGCGGCGAGACGGTCACGTGTCCTCGGATCTCGCGGCTCACGAGCTGGGTCTTCTCGATCTCGCTCTTCACGCGCGCCCGGTAGGCCTCGAGGGTCATCCCCTGGGCGGCCAGCGCGTGCGTGAAGGCGCCGTCGTCGAGGTGGTTGCGCGACTTGATCTCCGCGACGTAGGCGTCGATGTCGTCGTCCCGGACCACGATGCCCTCGGCCTTCACCTCGCGCTCGAGGAGCTTGTCGGTGATGAGGGCCTGGAGGATCTGCTCGTGGGAGAGATTGGGCGAGCCCCGGTCGGCAGCGTAGCGTTCGACCTCGCGGAGCGTGATCGGCTCGCCGTCGACCGTGGCGACGATCCGATCGACCACCTCCGCGCCGCTCGGGCGGAGCGCCGCGGCGAGCGCCAGCGCAGCTACCGCCCACGCACCGCGGATCATCGCGCGCGTGCGTATCACGCGGCCGAGAGCCTCTGCAAGAGCGCGCGCAGCTCGGCGACGAGGCCGTCGTGGTCCGCCGCCTCCGGCCGCACGAGCAGCGTGCGGTCGTCGGCGAGCCGGAGCCGCCCCCGGCTTCCGCGCACCACCTCGAGCAGCCGCTCGACGCGCACCGGGGTCGAGGGGTCGAACTCGAGCGTGACGCCCTCGCCGCGCCGCCGCAGCCGCAGCACCCGCAAGTCCTTGAGCCAGCGACGCAGCTCCATCACGCGCAGCAGGGTGTCGACCAACGCGGGCGGTGGGCCGTAGCGGTCGGCGAGCTCGGCCGCGATGTCCTCGAGGTCGGGGATGCCGCGGATTCCGGCGAGCCGCTTGTAGATCGCGAGGCGCTGGCTCACGTCGGGCACGTAGGTCTCGGGGACGTAGGCGGGAATGCCGAGCTGGATTTCCGGCTCGACGTCCGCCTCGACCGGCTCGCCGCGCACCTCGCGCACCGCCTGCTCGAGCAGGTGCGTGTAGAGCTCGAGCCCGACCGCGGTGATCTGCCCCGACTGCTGCTTGCCGAGCAGATTGCCCGCGCCCCGGATCTCGAGGTCGTGCGCGGCGAGCCGGAAGCCGCCCCCCAGGTCGTCGAGCTCCTGGAGCGCGCGCAGCCGTTTCTGCGCCTCGGGCGTGATCAGGTGCTCGCCGGGGATGAGCAGGTAGGCGTAGGCACGCTGGTGCGAGCGGCCGACGCGGCCACGGATCTGGTAGAGCTGGGCCAGGCCGAAGGTGTCGGCGCGGTCGATGATGACCGTGTTGGCCGACGGGATGTCGAGCCCCGACTCGATGATCGCCGAGGTCACCAGCACGTTGGTCGCGCCGTGCATGAAGCCGAGCATGGTCCTCTCGAGCGCGCCTTCGGCCATCTGCCCGTGGGCGACGGCGATCCGCGCCTCGGGCACGACCTCGGCCAGCCGGCGCGCCAGCGCGTCGATGCTCTGCACGCGGTTGTGCACGAAGAACACCTGCCCACCGCGGGCGAGCTCGCGCAGGATCGCGTCGCGGATGACGCCCTCGTCGTAGCGGGTGACGTAGGTGCGGATGGCGAGCCGGTCGACGGGGGGCGTCTCGATGACGCTCAGATCGCGGATCCCCGAGAGCGCCATGTTGAGCGTGCGCGGGATCGGCGTCGCGGTGAGCGTCAGGACGTCGACGGTCGCACGCAGCGCGCGGATGCGCTCCTTGTCGCGCACGCCGAAGCGGTGCTCCTCATCGACGATGAGCAGCCCGAGATCGCGGAAGGCGACGTCCTTCTGCAGCAGCCGGTGCGTCCCGATCACGATGTCCACCCGGCCCGCGGCCAGACGCTCGACCACGGCGCGGTTCTCGGCCGCCGAGCGGAAGCGGGACAGCATCTCGACGGTCACGGGGTGTCCCGCGAAGCGCGCCTGGAACGTCTCGAGGTGCTGCTGGGCGAGGACGGTCGTCGGCACGAGCACCGCCACCTGACGGCCCGCGAGCACGGCGAGGAAAGCCGCCCGCATCGCCACCTCGGTCTTCCCGAAGCCGACGTCGCCGCAGACGAGCCGATCCATCGGCTTCTCGCGCTCGAGATCGGCGATCACCTCCTCGATCGCCCGCTGCTGGTCCGGCGTCTCCTCGAACGCGAACCGCGCGACGAACTCCCGGTAGAGATCGTCGCCCGCGGCGTACGGGCGGCGGCCGTGCGCCGCGCGCGCCGCGTAGAGCCGGATCAGCTCGTGCGCCATCGCGAGCACCGACTCGCGCGTCTTCGCCTTCACCCGCTCCCACGACGTGCCGCCGAGCTTGTCGAGCGGCGGGGCTCCGCCCTCGGCGCTCACGTAGCGTTGCACGACCGCGATGCGATCGACGGGGACGTAGAGGCGGTCGCCGCCCGCGTACTCGAGGTGAAGGTAGTCGCCTTCCGTGCCGGCGATCTCGAGGTGCTTGAGCCCGCGGTAGAGTCCGATGCCGTGGTCGACGTGCACGACGTAGTCGTCGGGCTCGAGCGCGGCGAGGCTCGAGAGGACGTCGGCCGCGCGCGTGCGCCGGCCGCGGCGGATCTGGCGGCGTTCGCCGAAGACCTCCACCTCCGTGACCAGCGCGAGCCGGTCGGCCGGGAGCCGGACGCCGCGGGTGAGCTCCCCCACGAGCAGGAGCGCCGTGCGCCCGCCCGCTGCCAGCGCCTGGGGAAACGGCGCCGCGCTGGGAAGCGTCTCGATCCCGCGGGCGGCGAGCAGTGCGCCGAGCCGCGCCCGCTGGGCCTCCCCGCCGGCGACCAGGACGATGCGCGTCCCCTCGCGCTGCCAGGACGCGAGCTGTGCGCTCACCGCGGCGAGCGGGCCGTCGCCGGCGCCGGGCGCGCCGCGCGGCACCAGCGACTCGGTGGAGTACGTCGTGGCGCGCAGCCCGTCGCCGGCGAGCATGTCGAGAGCCTCGATCTCGACGCGCTGCCGGCCGTCGAGGGCCGCCCGCCAGGCGGCGGGCGCGAGGTAGAGCGCGTCGGGCGGGGGATGGAACTGTCCCGCGGCGGCGGCCGCCGCCGCGTGCTCCTCCACCTGCCTCCAGCAGGCCTCGACCGCGGCGTCCACCTCGCCGGAGGCCGGCGTCCAGACGAGCGTGCCGGCGGGGAGGTAGTCCGCGAGCGTGTCGAGCCGGCCGTATAGATAGGGAAGCGCGAGCTCCATCCCCGGCAGCACGACGGCCCCCCGGACGGCCTCGACGAGGTCCCGCCGGTCCTGGCGCGCGAGCCCGATCTCGGCCGCGCGCTCATCCACCGCGCGCGCAGCCGCGGGACCGAGCCGCGCCAGGTCGAGCTCGCGCGCGGGAAGCAGGAGCAGATCCTCGAGCCGGCCGAGCGAGCGCTGCGAGTCGGGATCGAACTCGCGCAGGCTCTCGACCTCGTCGCCGACGAACTCGAGGCGCGCCGGTGCCGCATGGCCGACGGGAAAAACGTCGAGGATGCCCCCGCGCAGCGCGACGTCCCCCGGGTCCTGCACGAGCGGCACCCGGTGGTAGCCCCACGCGACCAGCCGCTGCACCAGGACGTCGGGCGCGAGCGTCTCGCCGACGACCACGTACGTCACCGCGGCCGCGAAGGCCGCCCGCGGCAGGCAGCGCTGCGCCCAGCCCTCGACCGTCGTCACCACCACCGGGTCGGTCGTCTGCAGGAGGTGGTAGAGGCCCTCGCTGCGCGCCGCGAGCGTCTCGCGGGTCGGCGAGACCGGCTCGAACGGCGGCACCTCCCAGCCGGGGAGATGGTGAACGCGCCTGCCCAGCGGCCCCCGGGCGGCCGACTCGCCGAGAAAGAAGCGCAGGTCGGCAGCGAACGCCTCGGCCTCGGCCGCGGACGCGAGCACCGCGACGACCGGCCGCGGGCGCACGGCCAGCAGCCGCGCGAGGCAGAGCGCCGGTGCGCTGCCGCGCAGCCCGTGGACGCGCAGCGGGGCCGCCGGCTGGTCGTCGAGCGCCTGCGAGAGCCTTGCGACCAGATCCTGTAGCGCCGCCTCAGGTCCCGTCCCAGAACTCCCAGAATCGGCGCTCGGGCTCGCGTGGCGCGTCTTCGATGCCGCACTCGCGCCCGAGGAGCATGGTCGCGCGGCGGCCGGCGTCGTACGCCGGCCAGCCCGGGTCGCCCGTGCGCGCGAAGGCAAGCCAGGCGTCCTGCATGCGTGCCGAGAGCGCCTGGGCGTCGGGCCCGCGGCCGGTGAACGTCGCTATGCGCGGATCGGCGAGGGTGCCGAAGACGAACGGCAGCTCGAGCGCGTGGCAGGCCCCGAGCACGCCGTCGAGCAGCGGCGAGGCCCAGGTGAAGAGGTAGGTGTGGACCGCGGGCTGGTGGGTGCGCTGCCTCTCGGCCAGGCGCATCGCGGGATAGCGGAAGATGCGGTCGGTCTCGATCGCCGACCACAGCTCGGGTGGTGTCGTGCGCTCGCCGCGCGCCGTGCGCGCCGCGCGGTACACGGCCACCGCCTGCTCGGCGCGCGCCGCCCGCTCGCCGACCGGACCCGGGACGTTGCGCCCGAGCCGGCGCAGCAGCGTCGGCTCGTCGAGCGTGCGGGCCTTGCCGTCGGTCACCGCGAACAGCTTGTTCTCGTCGAGGTTGGTGCCGGCGAGCAGCGCAACGTCGCGGGCGAGGCCGTCGCCGACGGCGGCGAGCGGGTGTGCCGGCAACACCTCGCCGTCGATGACCGGCACGAACGGGAGACCGAGGCGCCCGGCGCGCGTCCGCTCGAGGAAGGTGCGCTCCTGCGCCTCGAGCAGGCGCGTGACCGGCGCCTCGCCAAGCCGCGCGGCCTCATGCGGCGCGAGCCCGAGCTCGTGCAGGAAGGCGTGCGCCACCTCGGCGGCGGTCTCCCGCGACGCCGTGAAGTTGGCCGCGCCGCTCTCGAGGATGGCACGGCGGAAGAGCCCCCGCGCCCGAGGGACGCCGAGCAGGGTCGCCACGCTCATCGCGCCGGCCGACTCGCCGAACACCGTCACCTCGCGCGGGTCGCCGCCGAACGCGGCGATCTCGTCGCGCACCCACTCGAGCGCGACCACCTGGTCGAGCAGGCCCTGGTTGCCCGCCGCGGGCAGCGTTCCCGGCGCGCAGTCGTCGAGGCGGAGGAAGCCGAGCACGCCCAGGCGGTAGTTGATGGTGACCACGACGACGTCGCCGTGGCGGGCGAGCCGGGCGCCGTCGTAGATCGGCTGCGACCCCGCGCCCATCACGAAGGCGCCGCCGTGGATCCAGACCATCACCGGACGCCGCCCGGGTCCCGGCGTCCAGACGTTGAGCGACAGGCAGTCCTCGCTCGCGTTGCGCAGGTCGACCCCGATGAGCGGCCCGAGCACGCTCGCGTTCTGGTGCGCCGTCGGCCCGGGCTCGGCCGCGCTGCGGACGCCGGCCCAGGGCTCCGGCCGCACCGGCGGGGCGAAGCGCCGCGCGCGCGCGAAAGGGACGCCGCGGAACACGTGTAGGCCGTTCTCCTCGACGCCGCGCAGCCGCCCGAGGCTGGTCTCGACCGTGACGCTCATGCGGGCGCGCTCTAGCATACGGCGGCGGCGCCGTGCGACCGGCGAGGGCCGTGGCGTCCGGCGGTCACGCGGGCGCCTCCGGCGGCGCGAGATCGAGCGAGGCGGCGAGCAGCGCCGGCCGCGACACGACCCCCACGACGCGCCCGCCGTCGTCGACCACCGGCAGCCGCTTCACGTGCCGCGCCACCGTCACCGTGAGCGCCTCGAGGACGCTCGCGCCCACGGGCACGGTGACCACCGGCGACGTCATGACGTCGGCCGCGCGCCGCCCGTAATGCCGGCGCACCTCCGCGGCCGCCGCCTCGCTCCACCGGCTGCGGAGCAGGGTGAGGAGCCCGGGGCGCTCCGCGGGATCGACGCGCGCGACCAGGTCCGTGTCGGTGACGATGCCGGCCGGGCGGCCGGCAGCGTCCACCACGACGACGCGCGCCGTCGGCGAGGCGAGCAGCTTCTCGACCACGTCGCCGAGGGCCGCCGTCTCGGCCACGGTCGGCACGTCGTGATCCATGATCTCGGCGACCGTGCGGTGCTCCTGCGGCAGCCGCATGCTCGGGGGCGCCGTGCGGTGCGCGCCGCCGGCGGCCACGCACCTCAGGATGTCGAGGCGGCCGAGCACCCCGACGAGCCGGCCCTCGGCGTCGACCACCGGCAGCCGCTTGAGGCGGCGCGCGTGCATGAGCTGCGCGGCATCGGCGAGTGGCGTGCTCGCCGTCACGGTCACGGCAGGGGACGTCATCGCCCGGCGCACCGTCGCGCCGACGGCCTTCAGCCGGGCGAGCTGCTCGGCGACCAGCGCCGGACCGATCACCTTGCTCATGCCGACCCGCAGCTCCGTGAGCCGCGCCTCGAGCAGGTCGCTGTCGGCGATCATCCCGACGACGCGCCCGGCGGCGTCCACCACCGGCAGCGCGGTGAAATCGCGGGCGAGCAGCCGGCCGACGACGTCGGCGATCGGCGTGTCGGGCCCCACCGCCTCGGGGCAGCGGTTCATGACGTCGCCGACGGCCACCGCGGGGAGCCCTCCGGCGAAGGCCGCGGAGTAGAAGTGAACCTCGGTGTCGTCGACCGTCACCACGCCCGCGGCCATCATCGCCGCGATCTCGGGCAGCATCCGTTCGATGCGCTCGGGCCGGTCGACGGCGGTGATCACCACCGGCAGATCGACCGACAGCTCGAGCAGATTCGCGGTCTTGATCTTGGAGTGCGCGCCGAAGCCGGCGAGCCCGCGCGTGACGGTGGCGCCCGCGAGACCGGCGGCGCGCAGGTGCTCGAGGATCGCGAGGTAGAGCGGCCGGTGCTGCCACTGATCGCTCTCGCCGAGATAGATCGTGAGCCGCTTGCCGCGCATCGGCGGTTCTCTCATCCCACGCCGGCGCCGAAGATCGCGGCGAGCCGGTCCGGGGCGAGCAACGCCGCGGTCGGACCTTTGGTGACCGCGCCGTCCTCGACCCAGATGACCGTGCTCACCAGCGCGCGCACGAGGCGCAGGTGGTGGCTCACGAGGACGACCGTGAGGCCGCGCTCGCGGTTCAAGCGCGCGATCAGGTCCATGATGCCGCGCTCGGCGCCCGGGTCGATGCCGGCGGTGGGCTCGTCGAGGAGCAGCAGCTCGGGCTCGACCGCGAGCGCGCGGGCGATGAGCACACGCTGCTTCTGCCCGCCAGAGAGCGCCCAGAACGGCTGATCCGCCAGCTCGGCCTGGCCGACCTGCGCGAGGCAGTCGGCCGCCAGGCGATGCTGGCGGCGGCCGACCGGCCGCAGCGGCCCGAGCCGAGCGTACGTTCCCATCAGCACGACCTCGAGCACGGTGAGCGGGAAGATCGGGTCGAGGGTCTCCTTCTGCGGCACGTACCCCGGCGGCGTCGTGCGCCGGTCGAAGCCGTAGGCGATGCGGCCCGCGAGCACGGGGATGAGGCCGAGCATGCCGCGGAACAGCGTCGTCTTGCCGGCGCCGTTCGGGCCGAGGAGCGCCGTGAACTCCCCGCGCGAGATGCCGAAGGAGACGTGCTCCAGCACGGGGCGGCCCTCGTAGCCGAGGCTGACGTCCTTGAGGTCGAGGAGCATGTCGGTGCAGTAGTCGATGCGCGGTGTGGAGTCGAGCACGGCGCCGGCACGGTCGCGGCGCGCCCGTGTGACACACGCGTGCCACGTCTGTCCCAGAGCCGGAGCATCCCGGGCCGCCGGCGCTTGCCCGCGGGTTGGTACGGTCGCTGCTGAGGCAGCGCATGCGCGTTCTGTCACTCGCTCTCGTCGCCGCCACGACGCTGGCAGGCGCCCACGCATCGGCCCAGGCCCTTCCCACGTGGAGGCCGCAGGACCGGCTCGTCCAGGAGGTTCAGCCCACGCCGCTCGACCCGAGCACGCTCGACCTGCGTCGCGCCGAGCGGCTGGCTGCGCAGGCGAACCGGCTGCGCGAGCGGCTCCCCGCGTCCGAGCGTCCGTCCGGTTGGGTGCGCGGCGGCACGCGCTGACGTCGGCTCGTTCCGCGCCGATGCATTGACAGGCTCGGGGCCCGCTGCTAGCCAGGCCGGGCATGTGGCGCCTGCGGCAGCGTGCCGCCCGCCTGGCGGGCGTGCTTTCGCTGGTCGCGCTGCTCCTGGTCCCCCTCGCGCTCGCGAGCCACGTCCACGCCGACCCGGTAGCGGCGCGCTCCTGCGCGGCGTGCGTCGCCGTCCACCATTCCCCTGCGGTGAGGAGCCCGGCGCCGGCTCTCGCCGCGGGGCTCGCTGCCGTGCCCGTCGCGGCGGCGGCACCCGCGCGCCCCGCCGGGCGGGTCGAGCGCTCCGCGCACGCCGGGCGCGCCCCGCCGTCCTCCCCCCTCGCCGTCGCCTGACGCCGCCCGGATCCGGCTCCCCGGCTCCCGGCGGCAGGTCCGAGAGTGTCCGGGGAGGAGGATCCGATGGGGTACACGTTGAGACGAGGCCGGCTCGTGGCCGCCGTCGTGCTGGCGGCCGTGGCGGCGGTCCCGCGCGCCCCGCGCGCGCAGGACGACGTTCGCCGCGAGCTCGAGGAGATGAAGAAGCAGCTGCGTGCGCTCCAGCAGCAGATCGAGCGGCAGCAGGCCATCATCCAGCGGCTCACCGCCGGGCAGCAGCAGGCCGCACCGGCCGCGGCGCCGGCCTCCCCGCCGCCGGCCGCGACGACCGCGACCGCCGAGGACGAGGAACGCCTGCGCCGGCAGGTGACCGAGCAGGTCCTGCGCCGCATCCAGCCGAGCCTCGCGGCGGCCAACAAGACGTTCCCGGCGCAGTTCAACCCCGCGATTGGCTTCGTCATCGACAGCGTCGGGTCGTACAGCTCGAAGGAACGCAGCAACTTCGAGTTCCGCTCGGGCGAGATCGGCATCTCGGCGTCGGTGGATCCTTTCGCGCGCGGCTACGCGATCATCAACGGCACGCAGACCGGCATCGACGTCGAGGAGGCGGCGATCGTCACGACCTCGCTGCCCTGGAACCTCACGGTCAAGGGCGGGCGCTTCTTCGCCGACTTCGGTCGGCTCTCGAAGTTCCACGACCACGACCTGCCGTTCGTCAACCGGCCGATCGCGCTCGACCGCTACGTTGACGGCGAGTCGCAGGCCGACGGCGTGGAGGTCAACTGGCTCGCGCCGCTGCGCCAGTACCTCACGCTCACCGCCGGCGCGTACAACAAGATGGGCGCCGACAACACGCGCGTCGACAACACGGTGCCGCGTGACTTCTCGAAAAATACCTACCTCGGACGCGCCGCCACGTTCTTCAACTTGAGCGACGCCAACAGCCTCGATCTGGGGGCGAGCCTCGCCTACACCCCGAAGGTGGAGGAGGACGGCGGAGCCCACCGCGCGCTCTCGGGCCTCGACCTGACCTATCGCTACGTGCCTCTCAGCGAGGCGTCCTACCGCGGGCTCGTGTGGGGAACGGAGGCGCTGTGGAACCAGGAGGACCGGCCGCTCGGCGGCGCGGCCGCCCCGGCCTCGGCCGCGGCGAGCCTCGCGCGCACGCTCGCCCCGGGCCTGCTCGCGCCGCTGGCCGGGCCGCTCGCGCCGGCGCCGCTCGCCGTAGCGCCCGCGTCGGCGCCGGCCGGCTTCCGGCAGCACAACGCCGTCGGGCTCTACAGCTACCTCGAAACGCGGCTCACGCGGCGCTTTTCGCCCGGCTTCCTCTTCGAGTGGGCGCAGGACGTCGACGGCCTCAGGGGGGACACGATCGCCTACTCGCCCTATCTGACGATCTGGGCCTCGGAGTTCCAGCGCTTCCGCCTGCAGTACACGCGCCTCGAGGAGCCGGGATCGCACGACAATCAGTTCTTCTTGCAGTGGACGGTCATTCTCGGCAGCCACGTGCACACGTTCCGCGACCGATGAGGAGCACACCATGAGGACCACGCTGATCACGCTGCTGGCCGGGGTCGGGCTCGCGTTCGCGGGCCCCGCCGCCGCGGCCAAGCTCGACGTCGTCACCACGATCCCCGACCTCGCCGACTTCACGCGGCAGATCGGCGGCGACCGCGTCGAGGTCACGAGCCTCGCCACCGGCGTCGAGGACATCCACGCCGTGCCGATGAAGCCGAGCTTCGCGGTGCTGCTCAACCGCGCCCAAGTCGTCGTGCTCATGGGCCTCGAAGCCGAGCACGCCTTCCTGCCGGCGCTGCTCGAGGCGTCGCGCAACCCGAAGATCCAGCGCGACCAGCCGGGCTACGTCGACGCGTCGGTCGACATCACGCCGCTCGAGGTGCCGACGCGCATCGACCGCAGCCTCGGCGACCAGCACCCGATGGGGAACCCGCACTACAACCTCGACCCGGTGATGATGAAGGACGCCGCGCGCGCCATCGCCGACGGGCTCGCGCGCAACGACCCCGCCGGCGCGCCCACCTTCGAGCAGAACCTCGCCGCGCTGCTCGCCAAGCTCGACGCGAACATCGCGCGCTGGGAGAAGGAGGCCGTGCCGCTGCACGGCAAGAAGGTCGTGAGCTATCACCCGGACCTCATCTACCTCTGCGAGCGCTTCGGCATGATCCCCTTCGGGACCATCGAGATCCGCCCCGGCGTCGATCCCACCCCGAGCCACGTCGCCGACCTCGAGACGCGCATGCGCGAGGAGAAGGTCGACCTGGTGGTGCGCGAGCGGCATTACCCGGCCGGGCTCGCCGAGACGGTCGCGGCGGCGACCGGGGCGAAGCTGGTCGAGCTGCCGGTCATGGTGGGCGGGGTCCCCGAGGCCAAGGACTACGTCGGGCTCATCGACTACAACCTGCACACGCTGCTGAAGGCGGTGGGCGCGGGATGAGCGACCTCGTCCAGATCCTGAGCCCCGGCTTCCTCCTGCGCGACGCGCTGGTCGGCAGCGTGTTGGTCGGGCTCGTCTGCCCGCTGGTCGGCGTCTACTTCGTGCTGCGGCGCATGATGTTCCTCGGGGTCGCGCTCCCGCAGCTCTCCGCGGCCGGCATCGCGTTCGCCTTCCTCGCCTTTCGCACGGCGGTCGGGGCGCACCAGCACGGCGGGATGAGCGAGCGGGCGCTGGCGATGGCCGGGTCGGTCGCGTTCACGCTCGCGGGCATCCTCGTGCTCGCCGCCTTCGAGCGGCGCGGTCGGGAGACGGTCGAGGCGCGCATCGGCGTCGCCTACGCCGCAGCGGCGGCGCTCACGATCCTGTTCGTCGCCGTCGACCCGCTCGGCGAAGCGCAGATCGTGAACCTCCTCAAGGGCGATCTCCTCGCGACCACCGGGACGAGCCTCGGCGTGCTCGCGGGGCTCCTCGGCGCCGTCGTGGTCGTGCTGTTTGCGCTGCGCAAGGAGTTCCTGCTCGTGTCCTTCGATCGCGACCTCGCGGTGGTCTTCGGGAAGCGGGCGGGGCTCTGGGACGGGCTGCTCTACCTGGTCATCGGCGTGACCATCTCGCTCGGGGTGATGACCGCGGGGCCGATCGTCACCTTCGGCTTCCTCGTGCTGCCGCCGATCGCGGCGCGGCTGGTCACGCGGCGCATGCTCTCGTTCTCGCTCGTTGCGGCCGCGCTCGGCGGGGGGGCTGCGTTCGGGGGCTTCTACGCCGCCTATCGCCTGGACCTGCCGCTCGGCCCGGCGCAGGTTGCGGTGGCGACGCTCGTGCTGCTCGGGGTGAGCGCGGGCCGCGGGCTCGTGGGTCTCGCCGGCCGGCGGGGGACGCCGTGAGCGCGGTCCTGTGGCCGTGCGCGTTCGTCTCCGGCGCCGCGGCGCTCGGCCTCGAGTTGCTGTGGATGCGCTCGGCCGGCCTCGTGCTCGGGGCCACCGCGCCCACCGCGGCGACGGTGCTCGCGTGCTACTTCGCGGGTCTCGCCGTCGGCGCCGCTGCCGGCCGCCGCCCCGCCGCGCACCCCGCCCGCCGCTACGCGCGCCTCGAGCTGGGAGCGGCCGCGGGCGCGCTCTGGTCCCTCGGCCTCTTCGCCGTGCTGGCGTCCGACGGCGCGCAGCGCATGCTCGCCGCCGGCGGTGCCGGCGCGGGCGTCGCCGCCATCGCGCTCGCCGTGCTGCCCGCGACGGTCTGCCTCGGCGCGACGCTGCCGGCGCTCGGCGCGGCGCTCGCCGCGCCGGGGACCGTCGGCAGCCGCGGCGGGCTCGTCTACGCGCTCAACACGCTCGGCGGCGCGGTCGGCCTCGGGGCCATGGGCTTCGGCGTGCCGGCCTGGATCGGCGTGCGGGCGAGCTACGCCGCCGTCGCCGCCGCGAGCACGCTCGCGGGCGGTCTTGCGTTCGCGGCCGCGAGACCGGCGCCGGCGTGGCAGCGGGCGCCGGTCTCGGCTGCGACGGCGTCTCGGGGCCGGCTGCGGCTTCTCGCCGCCGGCGCGGGCGCGCTCGGGCTGGGGCTCGAGGTGCTGTGGATCCGCCTCTTCGCGCAGGTGCTGCACAACTCGGTCTACTCGTTCGCGGCGGTCGGCCTCGTCTTCCTGCTCGCGCTCGCGGCGGGCGCGGCGCTCGGCGCCGCGTTCGTCGGGCGGCTCGGGCCGCCGGCGGCGGCGACCGCGGCGCTCGCCGCCGCCGCGGTCGCGACCGTGGGTGGCCTCCGGCTGTTCGTCGCGCTCACCGGCGGGCTCGGCTACGTCGGCATGCGCACCGGGCTCGGCGAGTACCTGCTGCGGATCGTCGGCCTCGTGGCCGCGACCGCCGGCCCCGGCGCGCTCGCCTCGGGCGCGGTGCTGCCGGCGTTGTGGGCCGCCTTCGGTGACGACGACGGGGCGGCGCGCCCCATGGGCGACCTCGCCGCCGCGAACACGCTCGGCGCCGTCGCCGGCGCGCTGCTCGCGGGGTTCGTCGTGCTGCCCGCGATCGGGCTCCGCGCCGGGCTCGCCGTGGCGGCGATTGGTTACGTGCTTCTCGCCGCCGTCGCGGGCGGCGCGCGCGGGCGGCTGCGCCTCGCGCCGGCAGCGGCGCTGATCGCGGTCGCGCTCGGCGATCCGCGGCGTGCTGCGCTCGTGCGCCTGCGTCCCGGGGAGACGCTCCGCGCCACGGCCGAGGGTCCCGCCGGTTTGGTCACGGTCGTCGACACCGGCGACGACCTCCAGCTCCGCCTCGACGGCTACTACGTGCTCGGCGGCAGCGCGGCGGCCGAGCAGGAGCGGCGCCAGGGCCTCCTGCCGCTGCTTCTGCACCCCGCGCCCCGGCGTGTGGCGTTCGTCGGCATGGCGACAGGCATCAGCGCGAGCGCCGGCCCCGCGCTCGGCGTCGAGCGGACCACGGTGGTGGAGCTGGTGCCCGAGGTGGTGACCGCCGCGGCCGCGCACTTCGCGCCGTGGAACGCGGGCCTCGCCGGCCGTCCCGACGTGCACGTCGTCGTCGACGACGGCCGGCGCTGGCTCGCCACGACGCCGGCGCGCTTCGACGTCGTCGTCGCCGATCTCTTCATCCCATGGCACGCGGGCGCGGGAACGCTCTACACGCGCGAGACCTTCGCCGCCGCCGCGCGCCGCCTCGCCCCCGGCGGGCTCTTCTGCCAGTGGCTTCCGCTCTACCAGCTCACGCACGAGGAGTTCGACCTGATCGCGCGCACGTTCCTCGCCGTGTTCCCGCACGCGAGCCTCTGGCGCGACGACTTCTACGCCGACCGGCCGGTCGTGGCGCTCGTCGGCTCGCGCGAGCCCCTGGCTGCGCCCCGGCCGCGGGCGCTTCCGCCGTGGAGCCGCGATCCGCTGCTCACCACGCCGCGCGGCCTCGGCATGCTCTGGATGGGCGACCTCGCCGCCGCGCCCGGCCTCGTCGGCCCCGGGCCGCTCAACACCGACGATAGGCCGCGGCTCGAGTTCTTGGCCCCGCGGCTCACGCGCATGGGCCCGGACGGCGACAAGGACTGGTTCACCGGCAGGCGGCTGGCCGCGTTCGCCGACCGGCTCGCGGCGCGGTCGGCGGCACCGTCGGCGCGCGCCGAAGAGGCGCGGCGCGCGGGACGCGCGCTCGCCCGCTACGCGCTCGCCGTGCGCTGCGGCGCCCGGGAAACGGCGGCGCGGCGCGAGGTCCAGGTGCGCGCGCTCGTGCCCGAGGTGGTGGCCGCCGCCGACGCGCCCGAGCCGGTGGCGTCGCTCGCCGAGGCCCGGCGCACGCTCGACGCGCTGCGCGCCGAGGAGGCGCGGATGCGCAGCGCGATCGCGACGCTGGAGCAGCGGCTCGGTGCGCGGCGATGAGGCGGAGGTGCGCCCTCCTCCTCGCGCTCGGGCTCGCAGGCTGCACGCCTCCGCCCGCGGCCCCGCCGCCGGACCTGGTCCGCACGGTCGCCGTGCTGCCGCCGGCGAATCACACCGGCGACCCGCTGCTCGTCACGGGCGCCTCGTTTCTCGAGCGCTGGGCGCTGCGCAGCGACCGGGTGACCGTGCCCGAGGTGCTCGCCGCCGAAGCGGGTGTCCAGCTCGCCCGCCGGGGCTTCACGGTGGTGCCCGCTGACGTCGTGTCGGGCGCGACCGAGGACCGCGCTCCCGAGAGCGTCGAGGCGGCCGCCGCCGTGGCCGCGCGCGCGCGCCTCCCGGGCCTCGCGCTCTGGCTCGACGTGCGGCGCTGGGAGCCCGACGCGCCCGTGCACCCGGCGTTCGTGATCGTCGCGCTTACGGCGAGCCTCGTCGACCCCGCGAGCGGGCGCGTCGTCTGGAGGAACGCGCCGCGTCCGGCGCCGGTGGCCACGCCGGGGGAGGTCGAGCTGGGCTCCGCCTACGTCACGGCGGCGCGGAAGGCCGTGGCAGCGTTGCTCGCGCCGCTCGGCCCGGAACGCCGGGCTGCGCCGGAATAGCCCTTCCACGCGAATGGAGGGCGTGCCGCGCCCCCCGGGCGCCGGTCACCCAGGCGAGGTAGGCGACGAGCACGAAGAGCGCGCATCCGACCAGGATCACGCAAATGCCGGCGAAGGTGACCACGGAGACGAGAGCGAGGGAGTCGACGAGGTTCTGGAGGCTCAGCTCGACGAAGGCTGCGCGACCCGCGAACGACATGGCTGCGTGAGGCACCGGGCCTTTCGGCATCTACCGCGCGCGGGTCGCGGCCGGGAATTCGCCGAAGAGAGGCTTTCTTCTCCATCCTTCGATGGAGTTTCGTGCTTTCCGCGGGAGGCGTCGTCTTGTTAAATGATCTTCAGGAGTTTTTCATGACCTCAGCGACGTTCGACATGGAGCGGAGCATCGCCCGTTGCCGGGTCATGCTCTCGGTCGCTGCGATCCTCGCCGTCTACATCGACCCGACGGAGCCGACGCTGACGCGCTGGCTTCCGCTCACCGGCGGACCGTTTCGGATCGATCCCTATGCGCTCGCGGTGATGGGCTCGCACCTCGGCTACAGCCTGGTGGTCTACGGGCTCTTGCGGCAGCGCCTCGTGAGCGCGCGCGGGCTCGCGTGGACGACCACGTGGACCGATGTCCTGTTCGGGGCAATGATCGTGCTCGTGACCGAGGGGACGACGAGCCCCTTCTACGTGTTCTTCGCCTTCGCGGTGCTCGCCACCGGGCTGCGCGCCGGATTTCGCGCCACCTTCGCGGTCACGGCGGCGAGCGTCGCGCTCTATCTGAGCCTCATCGTCGTTTCCGTGCCGAACACGCAGAACTTCTACATCATGCGGCCCGCGTATCTGGCCATCACCGGATACCTGGTGAGCTACCTCGGGCAGGAGCGCCTGACCCAGGAGGCACGGATCCGTCACCTCGAGGCGAGTGCGCAGCGCGCGCACATCGCGCGGTCGCTGCACGACGGCTACGCGCAGGCCCTCGCGGGAGTCAACCTGCGCCTCGAGAGCTGCCGCGAGCTGTTCCGCCGTGGCCTGACCGAGGAAGCGCTCGCCGAGCTCGCCGATCTGCAGGTGGGCGTGACGCGCGAGCACGATGAGCTGCGCGGCTACATCCGCTCGCTGGCCGAGGTCGAGGCGAGGCCGACGTCCATCCTCTACTCGAAGCCGACGGAGTTCTCGGTTCACGCGGACTTCCGTGGGCCGAGCGCCCTGGTCGAGCACGTGCTCCACATCCTGCTCGAAGGGGCGCGCAACGTGCAGCGCCATGCGGGGGCGCGATCCGCGGCGATCGATGCTCGAATGGTCGGAGAGGAGGTCGTGGTCACCGTCGATGACGACGGGATCGGTTTCTCGCAAGGCGCGGCCCCGCCCTGGTCGATCGCGTCACGCGTGGCCGAGGTAGGTGGTCGCATCACCCTCGGCAACGGGCGCTCGACCGGCGGCCGCCTGCTCGTCCAGCTTCCGGTGGCCTGATGGCATCGCCGGTGCGGATTGTCATCGCCGACGATCACGCGCTGTTCCGTCAGGGGCTGAAGTCCATGCTGCGCCTCCAGCCGGACGTGACGGTCGTTGCGGAGGTCGAACGCGCGGGCGACCTTCTCCCCGTGCTCGAGCGCACGGCGTGCGATCTGCTCCTGCTCGACCTTCAGATGGAGCGCAGCTCGCTTCTCGACATCGAGACGCTCGCGGAACGCCTCACCATCCTCGTGGTCACGGCCAGCGAGCGGGTCGAGGACGCGCTCGCCGCCCTCCGCGCCGGCGCGCGCGGCGTCGTCTTCAAGCGCTTCGCGATCGAGACGCTCATGACCGCGCTCCGGGCCGTGCTGGAGGGGCACGTGTGGATGCCCCCGGCGATCCAGGCCGAGATCACGGCGCGTCTGCGCGAGCCGGCGGAGGCGTCGCTCACCCGGCGGGAGCGCGAGATCGTCCGGCACGTGGCGCTCGGGCTCCGCAACGCCGAGGTCGCCGAGCGGCTCTGCATCAGCGAGGTGACCGTGAAGACGCATTTGAACAACGTCTTCCAGAAGCTCGGCGTCCGCGACCGGGTCGAGCTGGCGCTCTACGCGGTTCGCATGGGGCTGATCGGCGTGCACGAACGCCGGCTCTGAATCCAGGCGTCCACCGCAGGATGGAGGCGTGCTCCATCCTCCGGGCACGCTTCCGACGGCGCCCGCGCAGGGCGACGAAGCCTCGCACGGCCGCCACGCGCCCGAGAGCCCACGAGCCGCGCGAGCGAGCCTCCTCTGGGCATCATGCTTGCTGGATTAGGGGGCGATGCGCGCGCCGATCGCCGCGACCCTGGGGCTCGTCGTGATCCTGCTCGCCGAGATCCCCGCCGCCCGCGCCGGCGAGAGCCAGCCCGTCTGTCCGGCGACCGCCACGGTGGCGGTGCTCGCGGAGAACCTGAGCGAGGACCGCAGCGTCGAGCTGGTGCTCGACGGCCAGCTCCTTCACCCCGACGCCACGTGCGCGGGGCCCGGCGACGCCGCCTACAGCGTGCACGTCACGTGCGCGGGGTCCGGCTTGGTCCGTTGTGGGCGCATCGGGGGGCTGCGCCCCGGGGAATGGATCAACCGGGCCATGGTGGACGTGTCCGACTCGGCGACCGAGGAGCTCAGCCAGCGAGCCGTCTTCATCGGCAACATGGCGGGCGGCGGCGCGAACAGCCTCGTCTGGATCATCTACCCACGGACCTTCGTGGTCGAGGCGCCGACCGTGGACGCGCTCCACGCGGCGCTCGACGCCGCGACGGCGTTCACCGACGCGAATCCGGGCCCGGCGCTCGTCACGTTCGCTCGTGGGGCATTCCCGGGCGCGAGCGCCCCGCAGACCATCGAGCTGCTGAAGGCCCCGGCCTGCGCCCTCGGAAGCGCCAACGTCTGCGCCGACGGTCTCTCCGCCGGCCTCTGCCTCGCGGGCAGCCGCATCGTCGTCGACGCGCTCGATCGCGACGGCGAGCGCGGCGCGGTCGTCCTGTCGGTCGGGACGTGCGGCCGGCGGCTCGTCCATGTCTCCGGCGCGGACGACGTGCTGCGCGGCCTCGTCTTCGTGGGCAGCCGCAAGCCCGTCGATCCCGGGCAGTCCAACTGCCAGGCGGACACGATCACGATCGCCGGCAGCGGGGCCCGGCGGAACCGTATCGAGCAGTCCGAGGTGGTTGGGCCTACGTGCGGAGATGCCATCAGCATCCAGGATCGGGCGGGCACGCCCGACGGCGACGGCCCGGGTGACGGCGTGGTCATGGACAGCGTCGTCCGCGACGCGCGGGACAAGGGGATCAAGGTGGCGGGCGGCGCCCACGCCACGATCGAGCGGACCTGCGTCCACGACAACCACAACGGCGGCATCCAGGCGACGCTCGGGGGCCACGTTTTCGCGCGCCACGACGTCGTGCAGCACAATGTGCCCGGCGCCGCGCAGAACGGGTTGTCGGCGACCGGGGGCGCGGCCCAGGAGCGCACCACGCTCGTTACCGACGGGGACATCGTGCGCTTCGCCGGCGGCCGGGGGCTCACCGTGACGGACAACGCCGCCGCGGCCTTCTCCAACGATTACGTCGCCGACAACCAGTTCGCGGGCGGTCGAGTCGAGACGAGCACGCGCGTGTCCTTCGCGGCCACGCCGCTGGCGGCGCTCCGTGGCGTGGCGTTCTCCTGCAACCACCGAACCGGCATCAGCGGGACTTGCCAGGGCGCTGCGGGAGACACGGGGGCGCCCTGCACGGCGGCGGCGGACTGCTGCGGCGCGCCGGGCGGGTGTTGCGTGCTCGATCCGGGCTGCGCGGCCCCGCTGCGCTGCGGTGCCACGTTCTCGCAGGGCATCGGTCTGGCGATCGGTGCCGTCGACGGCGGCGGGACGCCGCTCGTCGACCTCGGGCGCGGGGACAGCGCCGGCCGCAACGCCTTTCTGCTCAATCCGGTCACGGCGCTCGGTGCCGATCTCGTAGTCGACGTCGGCGGCCTCGCGGTATCGGCGCGCGGCAATCAATGGGAGAGCTGCACGACGGCGACCGCCTGCAACCCGCAGCGCGTCGTCGCCGACGACGTGCGCCTCGCCCCCGGCGCAACCGTGGACGTCGGCGCGCCCCGCGGTGCGCGCGGCGGCACGCCGGATCTTCTCCGGGTCGTGCCTCCACGACCGCGGCAAGGGGACCTCGTGCGGGTCTACCTCGATGCCGCCGTCGCGGGGGCGAGCTTCAACGCCGTCGAGGGCGGCGCCTGCGCCGACGAGATCGCGCCGGCGGATCCGTGCTCGGCGGACGACGCGCCGGTCCGGCGGCGGAACCAGCAGACGCAGGCGAATCGGCTCGCGATCACGACGCTCGATGGACAACCTCTGGCCATCTTCTATCCCGACGCGGTGACGCCGACCATGCTGGCCTTCTCCATGCCCTTCGACTGCTTCGCTCCGCTGCTGCTCCAGGTGACGGAGCGCGACGCGAACGGGGGGCGTGTCGGACGGATCCTCCCGCTGTGCGACGCCGCGGGCTGCGACGGGCAGCCGGCTGGAGCGCCCTGCGACGACGGCGACGCGTGCACCGCCGGTGACGCGTGCGACGGCACCGGTGCGTGTCTGGGCGCTCCGCTCGCCTGCGAGGGGCCCTGTCTCGCGTGCGACCATCGGCTCGGCTGCGTGCCGCGCCCCGCGACCGCCTCCTGCGACGACGGCGACGCGTGCACGGTCGGCGACCACTGCAGCGGGACGGCGAACGTTTGCGTCGCGGGCCAGGCGCGAACCTGCGGCAGCCCGGTCGATGCGTGTCACTCGCCGGGCGTCTGCGACCCCCGCTCGGGCCGATGCTCGGCGCCGGCGAAGCCCGACGGCACCGTCTGCGGAGAGAGCGTTACCTGCGCAGAGCCGCCGACCTGTCAGGGCGGGCGCTGTACGCCCGCAAGAACGTTCGTTGGCATCCCGGGAGTGCAGTGCCTCGTCGGATGGTTGGCGGGCGCGCTGGCAGCGCCGGGTAGCGCGGCGGCCGCTACCCCGCGGGGTCTGCGGCGCCTTCGGAAGATCGGCGAGCGGGCGGCGGCGGCGGCGCGGCGGCTCGGGCCAGGACGCCGGGGACGCGTGGCGGCGCGACGTCTCGACCATACGCTCGGCCTGCTGCTCGAGCGTGTGCGCGCGGGCAACACCCGGCGGACGATCGGGCCCGCTTTCGCCGCGTCGCTGGCCGAGGTCGTTGAACGCGCCCGGGCGCTCCTCTCTCAGCTCCCGCGATAGCGGTCGGCAGATGATTCTGGAAGCAACGGTGGACCTCGCCTCCACCTTTCGGTGGGCGTCTTGCCCCGATGTGACCACGGTTCCTTTCATGTTCGCCCGGCCCTGCAGCGCTGCGACCCCCATCGCACCAACCGACGCGGGCGGCCGAGGCATGGCGGTTGCTGGGCGAGCGGCATGCGACTCGCTCTCGCCGTCGCCCTCTGCTGGGCCGCGTGCGCGGCCGCCGCCACGACGACCACCGTCACCACGACCACCAGCACGACGACGAGCACCCTGCCGCCGACGACCGTCGCCCAGATCTGCGCTCTCGACGGGGCGCCGAGCGGGCGGCGCTGCGACTGCGAGTCCGCCACCAGCACCTGCACCATCACCGGCAGCATTGCGGTCAACGACGGCTCCACGCTCGACTTCAGCGACGACGCCACGGGGTTCCACGGGATCAGCTGGAACCTCGTGGTCGCCAAGGGCGGGAGCCTCAACCTGAGCCCACCCACCGGCTCCATGACGATCAACGCGCAGACCCTCGACATCAAGCCGGGGGGGGGCCTCTCGGGCAACGGCGGGCTCATTGCCGTCAACACGACGGGCCCGATCGCCGTCGAGGCGCTCGGGACGAGCAACGGCAAGATCGACGTCTCGGGCATCTCGCCCACGAGCGGGGGCGAGGTCGACCTCACCTCCAGTGAGGGGGACATCCTGATCAGCGGCATCGTCAACGCCGACGGCAAGGGATCGGCCGCGGATCAGGGTGCCGACGGCGGGACGATCAACCTGGCGGCATGGAACAACATCGCGATCCTCGCCGCGGCCGGCAACGTGCACGCGAACAGCGCCAACCAGGGCGCCGGCGGAGACATCTGCCTGGCGAGCCAGAATGGCGGCATCATGGTCTCCAACCCGCTCACCGCACAGGGCGGTGCCGGCGACGGCGGCTGCATCGACGTGGACGCCCACCTCGACGTCCAGGTGGCGGGCCTCGATGCGAGCAGCACGGCCGGGCAGGGCTCCGGCGGCATGGTGATGATCACCGCCGACGGCAACGTGACCATGAGCGGCCCAGTGAACGTGCAGGGCAACGGGACCACGGCCGGCGGCGACGGCGGAGAAGTCTGTGCGGCGGCGACCGGCGCCCTCACCGCCTCAGCGCTGATCCAGGCGCAGGGCGGCAGCGGCGGCAGCGGCGGCTGCATCGACCTCGCCGCAACCGGGGGAACCCTCCTCGTTCAGGGGGTGCTGGGCGCGTGGGCCTCGGCAGACAATCAAGGGGACGTGGGGACGGGGGGAATGATCTGCCTCGCCGGCGGCCCCGAGGTCGACGTGATGGGCGCGATCGACGTGCATGGCCCGGCAGGTTGGGGCGCCGGCGGGGAAGTCGACGGCACCGCAACGGGCGTCTTCAACCAGAAGACCAAAGTCACTGCGACCGGCGGTCTCGGCTCGATCGGTATCGAGGCCCCGATCGTGAACGCCCAAGGCGCGACCCTGGTCACCGACGACCCCCAGGGCGCCGGCGAGGTGAACCTCGTCGGCTGCATTACGCTCACCGTCGACGCGGCGAGCACCGTCTCTTCTGTCGGCCCGACCGGCTTCAACCTGCTGCAGGGCGGTGGTCTGGTGATCGGCGGCGTGCTCAAGGCCGGGCCCGCGACGCCGACGAGTGGCAACCCGTGCGCCACCAGCTCGAACTGCCTCCAGTACGTCTCGTCCTTCAATGGGTCGGGGGCCACGTTCTCGCCGAAGGCCGAAGCGGACCGGGTCGCGGCCATCGCGCCGTGCGTGCCGCCGACCACCACCACGACAGCGCCGCCCACCACCACCACCACGATGCCCGGCGGCACGACCACCACCACGATCTCCGTGGCCACGACGACGACGAGCCTGCCCCCAACGACGACGTCTTCGACGATCACCTCGACCACCCACCCTACCAGCACCAGCACGACCAGCTCCACGACGACGACCACGGCGCATCCGACCACGACGTTGGCCGGCAGCACGACGACGGTGACGAGCCTCCCGCCGACGACCACCGTGCCGATCGGCGCGTCGACCACCAGCACCACGCTGCCCGCGGCCCTCTGCGAGGAGACGGGGGCGCCGGGAGCGGCGTGTTGGCTCCAGGCGATGGATACCGCGCTCACCACCGCGCCGGCGGGGGCCGTGCGGAGCAAGCGGCTCGCCCGAACGCTCCACGGCCGGCTCGTACACCTCGCCGCGCTGGTCGCGCACGCCCATGGCAAGCGGGCGGCGGCCAAGTATCGCCGGGTGAATCTCGGTGTGCGCGCGGTGCTCGCCAGCGTCGACAAGGCCGCGGGCAGTCAGAAGCTCGATGCTGCGCTGGCCGCCACACTGACGGCCTATGGCACCACGGCCGAGGAGGCGCTGGCCCCGCTGGTGACGCGCGGCCGGTAGCGCCCCTGCCAGAAAAGACTTGCCAGAGCACGCTTGGAAGCGTTATGCGCCGTCTGGCTGGATAGCGGTCATGCGCCCAAGGACGACCCGTGCGCAAGGAGAGGTCATGAGAGACGGGGCTTTGCCTGCTCGACGGGGCGCGCGGTCGTGGGTGCGCGTCTGCGCCGTCCTCGCCGTGACGGCGGCCGCCCGCGTGACCGCCGCCGACCCGGTCTCGCGCGATCTCCCGAGCTACGTCATCGTCGCGCTGCACAAGTTCAAGATGAAGGACTTCGGCTTCACGGTGGCGGGCAACGTCGGCGTGGACGATGCGGGCGGGACGCTCGCCTATGGGCGGAAGGCCGTCTTCCCGGACCGCACCCAGCTCGTGAGCGACATCGTCGAGCAGCTCGGCAACCAGAGCAGCCTCTGGGACCTCTTCGCCAACCAGGTCAACATGGCGAGCCTCGCGCAGAGCACGATCCGCAACCAGGGGCCGACGCCGTGGAGCCCGGCGCTGTTCGCAGCGCTGCCGTGTCAGCCCCCCTGCAGCCCGGGCACGACGCCGGTGAGCGTGCAGAAGTACGGCAGCGCCGACCTGCCCCCGGGGAGCTACGGCGCCGTGGTCGTCGGCGATCAGGCGACGCTCACGCTCAGCGGCGGGACGTACTGCCTGGCGAGCCTCAAGGCCGGCCACCACGCGAGGGTTCGCGTGGCGGGGCCCGCCACCGTCAACGTCGCCGGGAACGTCAAGCTCAACCTGAACAGCAGCTTCGGGCCGGCCATGAGCTCCGGCCTCGGGGCGACCGACGTCCGGCTCGCCGTCGGGGGCACGTCGGTGATCTTCACCCAGGGCAATCGGGTGACGGCCGACGTGGTGGCCTGCAACGCGAAGATGCGCTTCGGGCGCTTCGCCTCGCTCACCGGGCAGTTCATCGCCGACCAGTTCAAGGCCGACTTCGGCCCGACGTTCACGCTGCAGGACTGCGGCAACGGCATCGTCGATCCGGGCGAGCAGTGCGACGCGGGCGCGGCCAACGGCCAGCCGGGGAGCTGCTGCGACCCGAATTGTCACTTCGACCCCGCGGGCTCGTCGTGCTCGGACGGCAACGTGTGCAACGGGCTCGAGACCTGCAACGCGATCGGCGGCTGTGTGCCGGGGACCCCGCTCGACTGCCGGGACGGCAATCTCTGCACGGAGGACCGCTGCGATCCGACGCTCGGCTGCCAGCATTCGCCCGTGGAGGACGGCACCTCCTGCTCCGACGGCAACGTGTGCAACGGCGCCGAGACCTGCCAGGGGGGCACCTGCACGCCGGGGACGCCGCTCACCTGCAATCCGCCGAACGGGTGCTACACGGCGAGCTGCGCCCCGACGCTCGGCTGCCAGCTCACGCCGGTCCCGGGCTGCGTGCCGTGCACGACGACGAGCGACTGCAACCTCCCGAACGGTCCCGGGACGCTGTGCACGCCCGAGGTGTGCGTCGCCGGCACGTGTCAGGCCGCGCCACCGCCCAACTGCGACGACGGGAACCCGTGCACGAGCGACACATGCAATCCGCTGCTCGGATGCCAGCACACGTCGAACAACGGGGCGCCCTGCGACGACGGCAACGCCTGCACGACGGGTGACGTGTGCGTGGACAGCGTGTGCGAGGGCACGCCGCTTAGCTGCAACGACGGCAACCCGTGCACCAGCGACAGCTGCGACATGCTGAACGGGTGCAGCCATACGCCAATTCCCAACTGTCCGGCGACCGGGACGCTCTGCACGCTCACCCAGGGCGCGTACGGGGCGCCCAACGGCATCGCCAACGGCTCGGGCACGCACGGCCCGCTCGGGTGGATCACGGCCAACCCGAGCGTCCTGCCGGCGTTCGTCGGTCTCGGCGGACAGTCGGTCACGATCGCGAACCAGACCGCGCTCGAGGCGTTCATGCCGACGGGCGGCACGCCGGCGCCGCTCCACCCCGGCAACGTCGTGCTGAGCAGCGCCTCGGGCATCCCGGCCAACGGCGACGGCGGCGGCACGCTCGCCGGCCAGACGCTCGCGCTGACGCTCAGCACGGCGCTGTCCAACATCGGGGCCAATCCGCCGGGTCTGGGGGGGCTCGCGCTCGCCCCGCTCGGCAGCCCGTTCTGCACCTGCGCCGGCGGCGGCCCGACGGCGTTCTCGGCGCTCCCCGCGTGCATCCTGAGCAACGCGGCCACCGTCCAGGACCTCATCGTGCTCGGCGACCGGGCGCTCGGCGGGGTGCCGCTCACGGCGATCGATTCGTCAGGCCGCCTCACGTACAGCGGCATCGAGAGCGCGCTCGACACCATCAACAACGCCTTCGACCAGTGCCGGCAGCTCTGTCCGTGTAGTTGAGCGCACGGCGCCGAGGCACGCCAAGCCCTGACGCGTCAGGGTCGTCCGTGCGGCATCGGCAGGACGCCGAGGAGCGCGCTCAGCCCGACGACCGCAGCCGCGAGCGTGAGCTCGCAGCGGACCGTGCGCGCCAGCGCCGCTTCGCTGCCCGTGTCGCCCCGCTCCAGCGCCGGCACGTGCCAGAAATGGTTCGCGGCGCCGAGGCCGACGAGCGTCGCTGCGAGGACGAGCTTCGCGAGCAGCGCGCGGCCGTACGGGCTCTCGACCAGCAGGTGGACGTGCGGCACGTGGAGGCAGGCGCCGTAGACGCCGGCGGGCACGAGCAGGCCGACCGCGCCCGTCGCGAGCGTGCGCACGCGCCGCGCGACGGCCGGCGTGACCGACGGGAGGAGCGCGAGCTGGACGAGACCGCCGAGCCACGCCGCGGCGGCGAGCAGGTGAAGCCAGTCGATCAACGCCGGGACCGTGCCGTGCGCGCCGGCGTGCCCCTGGAAGCTCCGGGCCGCGAGCCAAAGCGCCGCGAGCGCGGCGGCTCCCCGAGGCCGCGCCGCGAGCGCCGCGAGCCCCGCTGCACGCGCCGCCCACAGCATGCCCCAGCGCGTCACGAGCAGATCGACGAGCAGCGCCCGGCCGCCGGCGCCCGAGACCGCGTGCAGACGATACGCCGTGAGCCCCAGCTCGAGGGGCAGGACGAGCCCGAGCAGCCGCAGCGCGCGGCGCAGCGCCCGCTCGCCCCGGGACGCCGGCGGCCCGACCAGCGCCGCGAAGACGAGCCCCCCGGCGAGCGCGAGGGACGCGGCGAGGTCGAGCCAGCCCGTGATTGCCAGCGCGGCGGTCACGGGCCGCGCACCGTGAACGTGAAGCGGCCCTCGGTCGGGTGCGTGTCGATGGAGACCACGACCCAGGTGACCGTGTAGGTGCCGGGCGCGAGCGGCGGCAGCGGGATGCTGAGAGTGGCCGGCTCGGGATGCGCGAGCGAGCCGGTCTCGACCTTCCCGCCGGCTCCCGTCACGCCGATCCGCGAGAAGGCGGGCTCGACCGGCTCGGTGAAGACGAGCGTCAGGGCCGGCGGGGCGGTCACCGTCGAGCCGACACGAGGGTCGGCGTGATCGAGGAACGCGTGCGCCGCCGCCGTCCCCGTGCGGGCGAGGAGCAGCGCCAGGATCAGAAGGGCTGCCATTTCGTCCACGGGAAGATGTCGTCGATGAAGAGGTCGACGATGCCGACCACGCCGTAGCCGAGCCCGTCGTTCGCCCGCGCGTTGAGCGGGAACCGCCCCGCGACGCCCAGCTCCACCCAGCGGTCCATGTAGACGATGCCCGGCGTGACGATCACGGGGTTGTCGCCGCGCCCCGTCGCGTGCGCGCCGTTCTCGAAGTCGAGCTCGACGTCGGCGATCAGGTCGGAGAGGGGCCAGGGGATGCCGAAGTCGCGCACGGCCTGCTGGAGGTAGGGGATGCTGTACTCGACGGCCACGTCGTGCTGGAGCGCGGTCGTGCGGCCGTGATCCAGGGCGACCTCGTAGCCCACGTCGCCCTGGATGGCGAGCGGGCGGAGATAGGCGAGCGCGTCGGGCAGGTCGCCGGCGCCCTTGCCGTAGAGGAGGAAGGGCTTGAACGCCCAGGCGGGCTCCGCGCCCGCCGCCCGCACCCCCGTCGGCGCGGTGGACTCGACCGCGGCCGAGACGATCGCCTCGTGCGCGGGGGAGACGAAGAACGCGTACTTGAGCGTGACGCCGAGGTCGTCGGCGCCGCTCGCGTGCGGCTCGCCGGCGCCGTTCGGGCTCACGTCGAGCCAGGCGGAATCGAGCGTGATGCTGAAGCGATCGGAGACCTTCTTCTCGAGGCCGTAGCCGAGCGAGAAGGTCCGGCCGTCGCGCGCCGTGTCCCACTCGGGACGAGCGACGACGAGCTCGTTCTTGGGATTCACGTCCTCGGTGATGAACGGCTCGATGAACGAGCGCTGTCCTACCACGCCGTGGGCGTGCGCTGCGGCGGCGAGGAACACGCCGAGCAACCCACCCGCGGCGCCCACGAAAATTCGCATGAGCACCTCCGCGCCGCCGCGCGCGCGGCGACGTCGATCGGGGAATCGGACGGTCGAGGCTCAGCTCAGGCGAAGGACGCTCTCGGTGGGTCGGTCGGCGGCTCGCCGACCGGTGCCGCGTGCTCGGGTGCGCCGGCCGTTGTCAGGGGCTGCGCGGTGAACGCCGGGCGGGATGCCACGGGCGCCGCCAGCGCGACGCGGACCCCCGCCGCGGGGGCCGTCGCGTCGGCGCCGTGGCCGCAGGTGCCCCGGAGCCCGACGCCGCCGCCGTGGCAGGGGAGACGGGCGCCGTGGCGGTGCATCGGGCACTCGGCCGCGCAATGGCAGCGCGCCGTGCCGCGAGGCGCCACGGGGGCCGTGCCCAGCAGCAGGGCCACGACCGCGACCGACGCGACCAGCCGGCGGATGGGCGGCGCCGTCATTCCGGCCACTCATAGCGTCATGCCGGGGCCCGCTCAACCCGTCAGAAGAAGAACGTGAGCCCCGCGACGAGCGTGATCGGGTTTCCCGGCGTGAAGTGGATGTCGGCCGGCGGGTCCTGGTGGGTGCCCTGGAGGCCCGGGCGGGCGAGGCATCCCGGCACGCGGCCGATCTCGCGGCGTAGGCAGGAGTTGTCGGCGAACTGCGCCTCGCGCCAGGCGGTGTCGGTGAGGTTGTAGACGGCGAGCGAGGCGAGCCACTGCCGCCACCGGTAGCGCAGCAGGAGGTCGAGGAGGGTGTACCCGCGCGCGGTGAGCGTGCGATCTTCGTTCGCCGGCCGATCGTCGAGGAAGCGCGAGCCCAGTCCCGCCGAGAAGCCGCTCGGATGCTCGAAGGTGAGCCCCCCGTCGATCAGCAGGGTCGGCGCGAGCGGGATCGCTTGGCCGTTCAAGAACCGGGGATCGGCCCAAGCGAGGCTCGCGTCGGCGCTGAGCCAGCGCAGGAACCGGTACCGCCCGTCGACGTCGACGCCCCAGCGCCGGCTCTTGCCCGCCGGCTGGAACGTGCCGCCGGCGCCGACCTCTTGATTGCCCGCGTCGCCGTTGAAGACCAGCTCGCTGTCGAGATCGAGGAGCCAGAGCGCGGCAGATCCCTCCAGCCTTCCGTCGAGCTGGCGGGTGCGCGCGCCCAGCTCGTAGCCGAGCGAGCGGGTGAGCGGCGAGAAGCTGCTGCCGGCGGCCTCGGCGAGCAGTGCGTTGCGCGCGTCGTTGGAATGGAAGCCCTCGCCGAAGTCGAGGTACACGTCGGTGTCCGGCCGCGGCGTCAGGACGAGGTCCGCCTTCGGGCTGAGCAGGTGGTCGGTGGTCCGGCCGCGGATGGTCACCGCGGCGAAATTCGGGTCGGGACGCTGCATCGGCAGGCGGTTGAAGGCGTCGAAGAAGTAGGCGTCGCTGCGCACCCCGACCTCGAGCCGCGCCCATTCGCGCAGGAAGATCTGCTCCTCCAGGTAGGCGCTCACCGATCGCTCGTCGACCGCGAGACGGTTCACAGCGAAGAAGCGTCGGCGCTCCACCTGGCGCCAGAGCGCCACGTGAATCTGATCGTTGCGGCTCTCGAGGCCGAGCAGGTTGGCGACGGGGAGCCCGAGCAGCGACCAGGTATGCGTCCAGCGGCCCTTGGCGCCGTACACCCAGCGCTGGTCGTTCTGCTCGATGCCGTCGCCGGGCACGTAGGTGGCCCCGGACAGCGGTGGGCCGAGAGCGCGCGTGTCGATGATGCTGCCGTCGGGCTCCTCGACGAAGCGCAGGCCCGTGTCCTTGAAGAACGAGAAGTCGCTGAACAGCGCGAGCTTGTAGCGGAAGCCGTAGACCTGCGACTCCCAGACGTCCTCGGCGGTCGGCGTCCAGTCGTAGTGGAGGTCCAGATCCTCCTGGTCCGTGCGCCCGCCCTCGCTCGGGTCGATGGCACCGAAGCGGTCGAGCTGCCCCGCGGCGACGGCGCGCAGCGGGATCTGCCCGGAGCCGTGCCAGGTGCCGTCGTAGACGGCGGTCGACAGCGAGAGCTTGGCCGCGGGCGTAGGCTCGGCCGTCAGCTTCGTGAAGAGGTTGTACTTCGTGAAGCCCTCGGGGTGGTCGAACGGGCCGTCGGAGAAGAAGTACTGCCCGGCGACCAGCGCCGTCACCCCGCCAAACCGGTGCGAGGCGCCGGCGACGTAGCGCTGCGTGTCGAAGGAGCCGCCCTCGGCGAGCAGGAAGCTCTCTTTGAACTCGTCCTTGGTGACGAAGTCGACCGCGCCGGCGTTCTCGAAGTCGCCGAACTGGACGAAGTACGGACCCTT
>DATGIZ010000032.1:0-104691 GCA_035295465.1 Binatia bacterium
CGAGCTGGGGCGCGCGGTCGACGAGCGGCACCGCCTCGTCCTCGGCCCACGACCGCTCGGCCGTCGCCGCCGACCCTTCGCCGAGGAGCACGTGATGGTCGGCGGCAGCCGCCGGCGCTTCGAAGCGGAACCACCGCCGGAGGGCCTGGCGGGCGGCATCCCGGACGACGATCTGGCCCGGGGCCGCCTGCGCCGCGAGGTCCATTGCTTCGCGCGCCGCCGTCCCCAGCAGCGTGACCGGGCCGCCGGCGCCGCCGCTCACCACCGCGAGCCCGACGTGGAGGCCGACGCGCGGGCGCACCTCCACGGCTCGAGCGGTGAGAACGTCGCGGCTCATGCGCTCGATCCCGGCGACCAGGTCGAGCGCCGCGTGCGCCGCGAGCCGCGTGTCCTCCTCGCGCGCCGCCGCGTGTCCGAAGCAGACGACGGCGAGGTGGCCGACGGTATGCACGAGCCGCCCGCCACGCCGCTCGGCGGTCGCGCTCACGTAGCGAAACATCTCGCAGAGCGTCGCATGCTCGTCCTCCGGGTCGAGCCGGGCGCCCGGAGCCCCCACGAGGTCGATGCCGACGCAGAGCACGGCCACTTGGCGGCGGGCCGCGCTCGCGTCGGCGACCGGCGCAAGCGGCGCCGGCGTCGCGCGCGCGGGCTCGACCGCGGCGAGCGCCGTCAAGATGTCGGCGATCGACGCGGTCCGTCCCTCGGCGCGCTTGTGGGTCGCGGCAGCCAGCAGGCGGCGCAGCTCCGGCTCACGGATCGCCGCCGGGATGGGGATCGCCTGCTCGCCCATCTGTCGCAGCAGCACCTCCTGCGCCGACGCGCCGGAGACCGCCGGCGTCCCCGTGAGGCACTCGAGGAAGACGAGTCCCCACGAGTACACGTCCGCGGCCGGCGTGACCTGCTCGCCCCGTAGCTGCTCGGGCGCGGCGTAGCACGGGGTCCCGAGGATCTCCTGCGTGGCCGTCAGGCGCGACTCGCCCTCCGCCTCGCCCTGCGCGAAGGCGCCGAGGCCGAAGTCGAGCACGACGGCGTTGCGCCGGCCGCCGGACTCGCAGACGAGGATGTTCTCCGGCTTGAGGTCGCGGTGGACGATGCCGAGCGCGTGGGCGCAGGCGAGCGCGTCCGCCACCTGCGACATCAGGCGCACCGTCTCGGTCCAGGAGAGGCAGCCCTCGGCGGCGAGGATCGCCCGCAGGGTCCGACCCGGAACGTGCGCGAAGGCCGCCCACGGCGAGCCGTCGGCGACGCCGGCGTCGATCAGACGCACGATGTGCGGGTGCTCGAGCCGCGCGCACACCGCGAGCTCGCGGCGGAAGCGCTCCACCCGCCGGGGCGGGACGCCGCCGGGGCCGGACGTGCGGAGCAGCTTGAGGGCGACGAGCTGTCCCGTGGAACGCTGCCGGGCGCGGTACACGACGCCGAAGGTCCCCGTCCCGAGCTCTTCGAGGACGTCGAACCGGCCGGCGAAGCAGTCCCCGACCCTCGGCATCAGACGATCCCGCCGGGCGCGACGTCCCTCCCGTCGGCCTCGGGCCAACCGAGCGACCAACGCACGTTCCGCACCTCGAACGCCGCGGCATCCTCGAGCAGCTCGCCCGGGCCGCAGCCCGCGAGGAGGGGCGTGAACGCGTGGACGGAGGCGCGCACCGGCCGCACGAGGCGCCCGTCGACGTCCCACGACGACGCGCTGCGCACCGCGCGCCCGGCGGGCGTCCAGCCGATGAGCGGGGCCGACAGCCACGCGGCGACCTGCGGCGGGCCCGGTGCGCGCGCCGCGGCGGCCCAGGCCCCGGCGGGCGCGTGGACCGCCGCGCACAAGGGCGGGCCCGCGGGACGGGCGACCACGAACGAGCCGTCGGTGCGCCGGATCTCGGCGTGCTCCTTGCCGAAGCCGTAGCGCACCCGGCCGTTCCAGGCGGCCGGGAAGTAGTCGGCATACATGCGCGCCAGCGCGGTCATCGGCTCGCCGCCGCGGCACACGCCCGGCACCGCGACCGCCAGCTCGAGATACGAGCGGCCGAGGGGCAGGCGCACGCCCGCGAGCCGCGTCGCGCCGCGCGCCTGGACCCCGAAGAGCACCACCACGGGATGCCCGCCGCCGCGCCAGCCGGCGGGGCGCTCGAGCGCGATCCCGCCGGGCAGCATCGTACGCGCGCGCTCGATCGGCCAGCGGGTCACGGCGATCACGCCGCTGAACTCCGCCTCCCCCAGCACCCAGGCCGTGCCGCGCGAAGCGCCGGCGAGCGCTGGCGCCGCCGGCGGCGCGGTAGTAGGGGCCGTTGCCATGGCGGGCGGACGCGTCCTCCTTTACGGCAGCACGGGGTTCACCGGCAAGCTCATCCTGGCGCGCGCCCTGGCGGCCGGCCTCCGCCCGGTCCTCGCCGGCCGGGACGCCGCCGGCGTACGGGCCGTGGCCGCCCCGCTCGGTCTCGCCTGGCGGGCGGCCCCGGTCACCGATCCCGCCGCGCTGGATGCCGCGCTCCGCGACGTCGACGTCGTCCTCAACGCCGCCGGCCCGTTCGCCGACACCGCGCTCCCCCTGGCGCGGGCGGCCGCGCGCCGGCGCGCGCACTACCTCGACGTGTGCGGGGAGGTCGACGTCATCGAGGCGCTGGCCCGCCGCCACGCCGAGTGGCGCGCCCAGGGGGTCATGGTGATGCCCGCAGTCGGCTTCGACGTCGTGCCGTCCGATTGCCTCGCCGTGCGCCTCGTCCGCGAGTCTCCCGGCGCCCGCACGCTGCGCATCGGCATCCAGGGGCTCTACCTCCTCAGCCGGGGATCGGCGGAGACCCTGGCGCGCGAGTGGGGACGCGGCATCCGCCTGCGTCGGGACGGCCGCATCGAGACCGTGCCGCCCGGGGCGATGACCCATGCCTTCGACTACGGCGACGGCCCGCGCACGAGCCTGCTCGTCAGCTGGGGCGACGTGGCCTCGGCCTACTATTCGACGGGCATCCCGAACGTCGAGACGTACTTCGCCGCCGGGCCGGCGCTGCAGGCGGTCATGGCGGCGAACCGGCTGATCGGACCGTTGCTGTCGACGGCGCCGGCGCAGGCCCTGATGCAGGCATGGCACGCGCTGCTGCCGGCCGCGCCGCCGGCGGCGATGCGGGAGCGGGTCGAGACGGTCGTCGTCGCCGAGATCGAGGCGCCGAGCGGCGCGCGGCGGGCGGCGCGGGTGCGCGCGGGGGACTCGTACGAGTTCACCGCCGCGTCGGCGACCGTCGTCGCGCGCCGCGTGGCCGCGGGCGAGGCGGTTCCGGGCTTCCAGACGCCGGCACGCGTGTTCGGCCCGGAGCTGCTGGCGGAGGTCCCGGCGTCGGCGGTGGAGCGGGCCGAGGCGCCTAGGTGACCACGAGGAAGACGGTCGCCAGCGGGCACGTGCTGCCGTCGGCGAGCACCACATAGACCAGACCGGCGAGCAGGTCGCCCTTCGCGGTTCCGGCTACACCGCTTACCTGGACGGTGAGCAGGTCGAATCCCGTCAGCGTGGCGGCGAGCTGTCCCTTGCCCCCACCCGTGATCGCGGCCAAGGCACTCGAAGTGAGCCTGCCGAGACCGATGGTGGGCCGCACGATGCGGACGTCCGAGACCGGGCCCGCGGCACCGGCCGGGAGCTGCAGAACGACCGTCGAGTCGCCGCCCATGGGGAACAGGCCCATGAGCCGGTACCAGCTCGCCGTCTCCTTCAGGACGAGCTTCGCCGACGATTTGATGAAGTCGTCGGTGGTGAACGTGTTCGCGTCGAGCTTGCCTTGCTGGTCCTGGAGGAACGCTGCGCCGTCGACGAAGAGCTGCGACCAAAACTGTGCGACGTTCGTGATCAATCCGTTCATGGAAGACCTCCTCCGGCCCGGCGGCGCCCGGCCTGCTTAGCATCCTCCGCGATGGGCGGGAAGCACCCTTATGGATAGACCTCGATCCGGCAACTCGGACAGCAAGCCAGCTCGGCCACGCTCTCCGTCGTTTCGGCGGCCATGATGCGATACGCGGCGTCGGCGCCCAGGGTGTTGAGCGGGTCCGTGAAGCTCAGCTTTTTGGACACCGTCACGACGGTGTGCCCCGGCTTGGTGTCCTTGCACGCCGTGAGGAACCCCTCGTCGAGGGCGAGCGTGGCGGGCACGCCGCCCACGCAACCTGCCAGTCGTCGAGACGGCTTCGAAGGGTCGTCGAGAGGCAGCGCGTAGCACACCTGATAGTCGGGTGCGGCGCACGGGGCGTCCGGATCGGTCGAGCAGAATTTGTACTGCGTCGTCGTCACGTCGAGCATGTCCTTGAAGTCGGCGTCGATCCCCGTGCTCGAATGATAGTGCTCGAAGAAGCGGTCGGCGTGATACGTCGACCCGCTCGGACTTCGGGGGGCCAGGCAGGGGTCGTTGCCCGTCGGAGGAGGGCAGGCTTGGCTCGCGACGCCGTCACAGCTGGCGATGTACGTGTTCTCCGGGGGCGAGAAGAAGGGAGAGCAGGCGTCCCAGTTCTGAGGATCGATCCGGCGCGCGACCTCGCCGGGATCGAGAGCGACGGTGACCTTCGCGGTCACGTGGACGACGGCATTGAACGTCCAGTCGATGTTCGCGGGGTCGAACTGGTCCGGGCCGCAGCCGGGGATCGCGAGGGCGGTGAGCCTCTCGAACAGCACCTTCTCCAAGGCATGGACCTCGATGCTGCGAGGGTCCGTGCGGCCGAGGAGGTCGCCGATGGATTGCCGCCCCTCGAGAAGAATCTTCGCGGCGTCGATTAGCTGCTCCTGATCGGCCCGATCGGCCGCGTGCTCGCCGTACGCGATGAGCTTCGCGATCGCCCGCCGGCGGCGCGCGGGGGCGACGGCGGTCGAGTCGGTCTGCAGGATCTCGACCGCCCGCGCGAGCCGCATCACGTTCAGGCTGGCGATCGTCACGCCGCGCGGCAGGACGCCCGTCCCGTGGTACGCGTAGGCGTGGACGCTCAGCATGGCCGCCACGCGGTCCCCGGCGCTGACGCGCCCGGCGGTGGGCGTCTGCGGCGGCTTCGGGCACGGCCGCTCGCGGCAGCCGATCGTGCCCACGGCGAGGAACGCCACGACGGAGACCACGATCCGTGCGTTCGTCATCGGCTCCCCTTCTGGTGACACGGCATCATTCCCGACTGAGCACCCACGCCGGCATCGCGGCGAGGAGCGCCTTGTCCGGGCCGTCCGGCACCGTCCGAAACTCGCGTTCGAACTCGTGCTGGGCCGCGCCCGCGAGCGCGTGCGCCACGGCGCGCGCATGCTCGAGCGAGCCGTACGTGTCCATGCGTTCGCGAAGCCACGCGACGTCGTCCGGCGAGCGCTCGGCCCGAGGCGCGTCGAGGAACGCCCGGAGGCGCGCGCGCTCGGCCGCCGTCGTCCGCTGCAGGAAGTGGACGAGCATGAGGGTTCGCTTCCCCTCCCACAGGTCGCCGGCGATCTCCTTGCCGTAGCGTCGCGGATCGCCCTCCAGGTTCAGCAAGTCGTCCCGAATCTGGAACGCCGCCCCGAGGAAGAACCCGAACGACAGCATCCGGTCGAGGCGGGACGGATCGCGCGTCCCGATCAACACCCCCGTGCGGAGCGGGAAGATGGTCGTGTACCAGCAGGTCTTCTTGAGCACCATGCGGAGGTAGTCGTCGTCCTGCAGCGACAGCGCGTTGTCGCGGCGCCAGCCGAGGTCGAGCGCCTGGCCTTCGACGGTCTCGCGCGCCATGCGGCACGCGTCCTCGAGTAGCGCCAGCGTGAGCGACGGCCCGAGGCGCGCCCGGTTCGCCAAGAGCGCCTCCAGGCCGAGGAGGAGGAGGCCGTCGCCCGCGTTCACCGCCAGCCCGATCCCGTGCATCGCGTGCAGCGTCGGACGCCCGCGGCGCTCGTCGCTCTCGTCCTCGACGTCGTCGTGCACGAGGAAGGCGTTGTGCAGCAGCTCGATGCCGGCCGCGGCGTGGATCGCCTCCTCGATCGAGGCGCCGAAGCAGCGGGCGGCGGCGATGCAGAGGCTCGGTCGCAGCATGCGGCCGCCGCGCCACGCGTACTCCGCAGCGGGGTCGTAGAGATGGCGGCGCGGCTCGCGCGGGCGGAGATGGTCGCAGAGCGCGACCCGGATGCGGTCGCCGTAGCCGGCCAGCGCCGCCGCGACGTCCACGACCTTCACCCCTCCGTCCCCACGACCGTGACCGTCACCGTTCCCGCGAAACGACCCGTCTCGTCGTCGACCACGACGCCGACGTACGTCCCCGGCGCCTGCTCGGGCGGCACGACGACGTGCAGCCGGGCCGCCTGCGCGGCCGTCGCGGGCTCGAAGCGCACGCCCGTGATCGGCGGCACCGTCGGGTCGGCCCCGCGCAGCGCCTGGACGGTGAGCGGGCGTTCGGCCAGGTCGGCGGCGAGGTCGGCCGCCACCTCCGCAGCCTGCGGCGAGCGCACCCGCACCGCGACGGCGGCGCGCGCCGGCGTGGGGGCCGGGGCCGACGCCGGGCCCGGGGGCGCATCGTTCCGCTTCGCGCCGCCGAGCCTCCCCGTCGACAGCGCCACGTCGACGAACTGCGCCCACACGCCGAGGAAGTCCGACGTGTAGCGCGCCATGCGCGTGGCGAGCGCCTGGAGGTCGTCGACCGCCGCCTCGGCGCGGTCGGGCCCGAGGCCGAGGCCGCGCGCCGCGCGCTGCCCCTGCTGGAGGTATTCGTCGAGCACGCGGTAGCCGAGGTCGACGGCGTGCGCGACCGCCTCGCCGACGCTCGCACGCGGGCGCTCGGCCGCCGCGGCGGCCGGCGGCTCGGAGGAGGTGCCGCGAAAGGTCCGGATAGGCTCCGAGCGTCGCGGATGGGGTCGTGTGATCCGTTCGGACGAGCTCATGGCGCCTCCGGGTCAGGGATGATCGTAGCCGACGATCGCCTCGAGCGGCGGCGACTCGGCGAGGGCGTGGGCGGCGAGCCGGCCCGACATCACCGCCGCTTCGACGCAGCCGGCGTTGAAGCCGCACGACGTCCAATCGCCCGCGATGGTGAGGTTGTCGTAGGTGCGGTCGAGCGGCGAGATGCGGAAGCGGCTGGTGCCGGGGAGGCTGAGCACGTAGCGGTCCGACGGGTTCACGGCGGCGTTCCAGTACTGGGTCTCGAAGCGTGCCGCGCCGCCGGGCCCCGTCCCCGTGCCCGCGACGAGGAGCTCCCACCGGAACCGTCCCTCGGCGTCCACGGCCCGCGGCCAGAGGTGCCGGACGTCCCGCTCGAGAAAACGCACGGCGTTGGCACGAACGGCGGCGCGCGCGCGCTCCGGGTAGGTCGGATCCGTCCGGCGCGGCTCCGGCTCGAGGTCGGCGAGCACGTTGCAGAAGTAGGCGATGGCGCGCGGCGGCTCGGGCCAGCGCTCGCGCGCGACCAGGTGGCGCATGTCCGCCCAGGTGTCGAACGGCTCGACGAAGCCCGAGAGATGCACGGCCGGCCCGCTCCAGCCGAGCGCGTCCATGTCCTCGCGCAGCCAGAGCTGAAACGCCTGCGACGGGACGGTGCGCACGCGGTCGACCATCGCGCGCCAGCGGGCGTCGCGCGCCACCAGCTCGCGGCAGACGTGGGGAACCGCGCCGAGCCCGACGCCGAGCACGACCAGATCGAAATCCTCCCCGACCCGCAGCGTGCGCGTGCCGGCACGCCGCGTGTCCCACCAGCTCTCGAAGTCCCAGCCCTCGAGCCGCAGCCGCTCGCCGTCGACGAGCTGCGCGAAGTCCGGCGCCGCGGGCCAGCACGGGAGGCCGCCGACCTCGATCAGCGGCGCGTACTCGGCGCCGACGACCTGCGCTTGCACGTCGAAGTCGAGCGCTTCGACGTGGCGCGACGGCGCATCCCAGGCCACGCGCACGTGCTCGAGCCGATGGAAGAACGCGAAGCGGACGCCGCGGCGGCGCAGCACCTCGTAGAGCGGCGCGAAGACGACGTCGCCCATGCCGGCCTGCATGCGCCAGTAGAATGCGCCGCGGTATGTGAAGAAGGCGCGGAGCACGCTGCGGACGCCCTGCCCGGCCGAGGTTCGCGGCCGCGTCGGATCGCCCTCCTCGTACGACAGCCCGAGGTCGTAGAGGCCGCGGAGGAAGCCCGACTCGACCGAGCGCGCGCTGCAGCCGTTCAGGAGCAGCCACTCGCGGCAGTCGTAGTCGTCGATGGCGTCGAAGCCGAGCGGGTGGGTGAGGAGGCCGAAGCGGAGGATGCCGCGGATCGTGGCGAGCGTGATGTCCATCACGGTCCACACGCGGGAGACGGCGACGTCGGCGGCGGCGCGCGCCTCGATCTGCGCGCGCGCCGCGGCGGACACGGCGTCGAGCAGCCCGATGAGGACGTTCTCCTCCGCGACCCCCCCGACGGTGAGGACGGTCTCGAGCGCCCCGACCGCCTGGACCACCGCCGCGAGCGACGTGAGCTGCCCGAGCTGCACCATGCGCAGGAGCCGCCCGACCCCGTCGCCGCGCGGCTCGGCGGCGCCGGCCGCCGGCTCGAGGTGCGCCAGCAGCGAGCGGACGAGGCCGATCGCGCGCGCGACGTAGGTCGCCATCGTCCAGCGATGGCCGTCGGGCAGCGGGTCACCCGGGTTGCCGGGGGCGCTCGCAAACGTCGCCGTCCACGGCAGCCAGCCGCCGCCGGGCGTCTGGTCGACGACCCCGATGTGGGGCGCCGGCGTGAACGCGTCCTCCCACGTCGCGATCGGGCAGCGGTCGGGCCGCCGTCCGAGCTCGGCGTAGCACTCGCGCACGAGCCGGAAGGCGTTCTCGTAGAACCCCATCCAGACGTGCAGGCCGTGCTCCTCGACGCGGCCGTGCGCCCCGCGTCCGGAGGCGCCCTTGCCGCCGAGGCGCCAGCCGAGCTGGTAGACGGTGACGTCGAAGCGCCCTGCGAGCTCCGGCCGGGTCAGCTCGAAGGCCGCCGCCATGGCCGCGCAGCCACCGCCCACGATCGCGACCTTGGCGGCTCGCCGCGCTCCCGCTTCGCCGCGCCGTGACGACGCTTCCGCCGGGACGAAGCTGGCCAGCCTGTTTGGTGACACCGACGCTCCATTTGCACGTCATGCCGTCGCCATGCAATGCCGGGGCTGATCTTGGAAGAACTCTCCCGGGCCTCGCGCCGGGCTCGGGCGGCGAGGAACGCTCAGCCCCGCGCGCGCCGCATCTCGCGCTCGAGGCGCGCGAACACCCCGGGGCCCTCCTCGACGACCGCGCGGCCCACCTGCACCGCCGTCGCACCGTGCGCGAGCGCGCGCGCGACGTCGTAGCCCGAGCGGATGCCCCCGCGGGCGATCGCCTCGAAGCCCGCCCCGGCCTCGAGCAGGAACTTCTCGAGCCCGGTGAAGTCGTTGCGGATCACCACGACGCGCACCCCCGCCGCCGCCAGCGCCTCGGCGAGCCGTGCGTACGGAAGCGGCACGTGGTCGGGGAGCTTCACCGTCAGCGGCACCGGGCAGGCGAGCGCGGTGTGCGCGAGCAGCGCGTGCAACGCGCCGGGGTCCTCGAGCGGCCCGAGCGACGCCGCCACCCACGGGTCGGCGACGTCCACCTCGACGAGCGCGGCCCCGGCCTCGGCGAACGCGCGGGCGAGCAGCGCGTACTCGTCGGGGGTGGAGCCGGCGACGCTGGCGACGATCGGCTTGCGCCCCGTCGCCGCCAGCTCGCGCGCGAGCGGCACGAGCTTGTCGTAGCCCGGGTTGTGCAGCGAGCGGAACTCGGGGTGCACGAAGGGATGCACGGTGGCCGTGCGGAGCACGAGCGCGCCGGCGCGCGAGAAGAGCATCCGCTCGAGCTCGTCCGGCCGCTGCACGGCGCCCGCCGCGTTCATCGCGCAGAACGGCAGGCGCACTCCCGCGACGGTCGCGCCGAGGTCGGCGGTCATCCGCGCACGACGAGCGGGACCTCCACGAAGTCACGCGCGGCCCCGTCCCAACGGAAGGCGCGCGCCTCGCTGGCGACGCGCGCGTCGGATACCACGACCTGCGCGACCTCGGGATATGCCGGCTCGTCGCCGAACATCGCCCGCGCGCGGTCCTCGCCCGAGAAGTACGACCCGCGCACCGGGTGCGAATGGTAGAAGGCCTTGAGCGCCGCCCCCGGCGCCTCGCTCGCGCGCAGCACGGCGAACAGCTCCTTCGGCTCCGGCGTGTACGCCGCCCGCCCGTCGCGCGGATGGTCCGCGGGCCGCTCGGCGTGCAGCCTCGTCTGGATGTTCGTGAACCGCCGCACGTGGTCGCGGCCACCCTCGACGACGATCGCCCCGCAGCACTCCTCGGGATGCGTGCTGCGCGCGTGCGCCAGCATCTCCTCGAGCACGGCGCGCTCGAGCGTCAGCGGCTCCACAACGCTCCCCGCGGCGACCGGCGCACGCGCGCGCGGATCAAGCGGGCGAGCGTGGCGTTGACGGGCGCGGCGACGCCGATCTCCGCGCCGCGCCCGGCCACCCAGCCGTTGATCGCGTCGATCTCGGTCGGCCGCCCGCGCTCGAGGTCCTGCAGCATCGAGGAGCGGTGCTCGGCGGTGGCCGGCACGAGCCGGCCGTAGAAGGCCTCGCGGTAGGCGGCGGCCGCAGGCCAGGCGAGGCGCACGCCCGCCGCCGCGGCCACCGCGAAGGCCTCGTCGATCACCTCGTCCATGACGGCGCGCGCGTCCGGATCCTCCGGAAGGCGTCCGTAGGGGACGCCGAGGAGCGCGCCGAGCGGGTTGAGCGCCGCGTTGTAGAGCACCTTCGCCCACAGCTCGGCGAGCAGCGCCGGCGTGGGCTCGGCGGGGACGCCGGCTCGGGCGAGGTTCCCAGCCCAGCGCTCGGCCGCCCGTGCGAGCGCGCGGTCGGCCGGGTCGGAGGGACCCACGAGCACGGGGTCCGCGTACACCGTCACGCGTACCCGGCCCGGGGCGATCAGCTCCGCGCCGAAGATGACGCGCGCGCCGAGCACGCGCTCGGCGCCCACCGCGGCGGCGGCGGCCTCGAGGTTGCCGAGGCCGTTCTGCAGGGAGATCAGCACCCCGTCGGGCGCCAGCAGCGGGGCGACGGCCGCCGCCGTGGCCCGCGTGTCGTAGGCCTTCACGGTCAGCAGGATCGCGTCGTACCGTCCGCCGAGCGCGCACACGTCCGTCGCGCACCCGAGCCCGCGCACGTGGTGCTCGCCGAAGAGGCCCTCGATGCAAAGGCCGTCGCGCGCGACCGCGTCGAGGTGCGGGGCGCGCCCGAGGAGGGTGACGGGCCAGCCCGCGCGGGCGAGCAGCCCTCCGAGCACCGACCCGAGCGCCCCCGCGCCCGCGACGAGCACCGTCTCGCGCGCCGCCATCGCGCGCACGATACGTCGCACTCACCTTCCCGACAAGGCGCGGCCGGACGCGTTGACCCCCGCGGTCGGGGTCGCGTATTCCCTCGCCATGATCCACGCCGAGCGCCTGCGCACGCTGTTCCTCGAGCTGGTCCGCATCGACAGCCTCTCGCGGCGCGAGGGCCGCCTCGCCGAGCGGCTGGCCACGGAACTGCGCGGGCTCGGCGCCGCGGTGGAGTTCGACGATGCGGGCACGGCCGTGGGAGGCGAGGTGGGGAATCTGATCGCGCACGTGCCGGGCAGCGCGCCCGGCGAGCCGCTGCTGCTGTGCGCCCACATGGACACCGTCGAGCCCGGCACGGGCGTCGAGCCGATCGTCGACGGCGACGTGGTGCGCACCGACGGCACGACCGTGCTCGGCGGCGACGACAAGTCGGGCGTCGCGATCGTCTGCGAGTGCGTCCGCGTGTGCCGCGAGCGCGGGCTCCGCCATCCGCCGCTCGAGGTCGTGCTCACGATCTGCGAGGAGGTGGGCCTGCTCGGCGCCCAGCACCTCGACGTCGCCCGCGTGCGCGCGCGCCGCGGGCTCGTGTTCGACAGCGACGCGGCCGGCTTCGTCTTCACGCGGGCCCCCGGCTCGAACCTGGTCGAGGCGGTGGTACGCGGCAAGGCGTCGCACGCCGGCATGGCCCCCGAGCAGGGCGTGAACGCGATCCGGGTCGCCGCCGAGGCGATCGCGGCCATGCGGCTCGGCCGCCTCGATGCCGAGACCACCGCCAACGTCGGCATCATCCAGGGGGGCCGCGCCATCAACATCGTGCCCGACGAGGTGCGCGTGCGCGGCGAGGCCCGCAGCCACGACCCCGAGCGGCTGGCGGCGCAATGCGCGCACATGCGCGCCTGCTTCGAGGAGGCCGCAGCCCGCCACCCCGGCGCGGCGGTCGAGGTCGCCGTGACGACGCTCTACGAGCCGATGCGCGTCCCCGACGACGCGCCGATCATGCGGCTGCTCACCGCCGCCGCCGCGCGCGCCGGCCGGACGGTCGCCGCCGCGGGCACCGGCGGCGGTTGCGACGCCAACATCCTCAACCGTCGCGGCTTCGAGGTCGTCAATCTGGGCACGGGCATGCAGGAGATCCACTCGACGCGCGAGTGGCTGCGGGTGAGCGACATGGTGGCCGCGGCCGAGGTCACGCTCGCGCTCATCACCCTCGCCGCCGAGGAGGCGGCGTAGGCGGAGCGACGCCCGAAGCCATCCCGTGCCGCTCGGGCCATGCTTCCGCTACGCCGCCTCTTCGGCGGTGTGCGCCCGCAGGCGCGGGAGCTGCGCGCCCGCGGCGAAGAAGAGCGCGCCGCCGACGAGCCCCGCGCAGACCGTCACGGCCCACCACAGGAGGCCCATCGTGACCGCGATCGAGTCGTCGACGTTGATGCGGGTGAGAAAGTAGAGGTAGCCGCCCTCGCGCACACCGAAGCCACCGAGGCTCACGGGCAGCGCCAGCATCACGCTCAGGATCGGGTGGAAGATGAGGCAGTAGGAGAACGACACGTCCGCACCCGCCGCCCGGCAGAGCACGTACTGGACCCCCACCTGCGAGAGGTGGAACGCCAGCGAGATCGCGGCCACCCGCAGCAGCAGCAGCCGGTCGCGCCAGAACGGCGCCAGCTCGACCTCGATCAGATGCCGGAGGCGATTGCTCGCCGGGAGCAGCCGCACGAGGCGCGGGCAGGTCCACCAACCGAGCACGAGGCCCAAGCCGCAGACGACGGTCGTCACCTGGAGGAGCGGCGGAAAGTCGTACTGCGGGAACGCGAGCAGCGCCACCGCGGCGACGGCCATGAGCACGGCGAGGCCGCTCAGCCGGTCGAAGAGCACCGAGTTGAGCGCGAGCCCGGGGCGACGGCCGCCCCCGAGGTAGAGCGCGCGCACGACGTCGCCGCCGAGCGTGCTCGGTCCGAAAAGGTTGAAGAACATCCCGATGAAGTAGAAGCGCGTGTAGTCGACGATCGACCCGCGCAACCCGACCGAGCGCCCGAGCGTCGCCCACTTGAGAGCGCTCAAGAGCTGCCCGAGCAGGTAGAGGGCGACGGCACCGGCGACCAGGTGCACGCGCACGCGCAGGAGCGCGTGCAGGAGGTCGCGCTTGCTGACGTCGACCAGGATGTAGCTGACGATCCCGACGCTCACCGCGATGCGCAGGCACCAGCGGGCGGCTCGGGACGCGCGAGACATCGTGTTATTTTGTATGTTGCGCGACGTTTTGCAATGCCTGCCCCGGCGACCGCCTTGACTTGGCGCGCCCCACCCCGTTAAGCCGCTCGCCCATGGCGACCGACGCGCGCTCGGAGGCGGCGGGGCTCATCGTCGTCGGCGCGAGCGTGGGCGGTCTCGCGGCGGCGATCCTCGCCGCCGACCGCGGGCAGCGCGTCGTCGTGCTCGAGCGCGAGCGGGAGCCGGGCGGCAGCGCGCGCGGGGAGCCCGAGTCGATCGCGGCCGCCGGGACCCGCCTCCAGCGCGCCGCGGGCGTCGCCGACGACGCCGAGACGCTCGCCGCCGACCTCCTCGGCGCCGCGCGGCATCACCTCGAGTCCGAGCTGGCGCACGCCCTCGCCCGCGAGAGCGGGCCACTCGTCGACTGGCTCGCCGACCGCTGCGGGGTCGCGTTCGATCTGGCGCGGCACGTTCCCACGGGGCACTCGGTCACCCGGCTGCACACCCCCGAGCAGGGCGGCGGCGGGCTCGTCGGCGCACTCGGTCGCGCCGCCGCGCGGCAGACGCGCACGAGCGTCCGCTGCGGGTCGACCGTGGAGAGCCTCGTCCGCGACGAGCAGGGAACGGTGACCGGCGTGACCGCGCGGACGGGCCGGCGCGTCGTGCAGGTCGTGAGCGGCCCCGTCCTGCTCGCCTGTGGCGGGTTCGCCGCCGCGGACGCGCTGGTCGCGGAGCACTGCCCCGACGTCGCGGACCTGCCCTACCTCGGCTGGCCGGGAGCGAGCGGCGAGGCGCTGCGCCTCGGCGCCGGAGCCGGGTTGCGGCGCATGGGCGCGTCGCAGGTGACCGCGTTCTTGAGCCTTCCCGGACAGCTCGCGGTGACCGCCCCGCTCGTCGAGCTGGGCGCGATCCTGGTCAACCAGGGCGGGCGGCGCTTCGCCGACGAGACCGCGGAGTCGCTGGCCCTCGCCCGCGCGGTGCGCTCGCAGCCGGGGCGGGTCGCTTACCTGCTCTTCGACGAGCGCATCGCCGCCGCCGCCCGCGCGGTCGACCCGTTCTTCGCCCGGGTGGTGCTGCCGCGCACCGCGCGCCGTGGTGCGACGCTCGCCGACTTGGCGCGGCAGTTCGAGCTCGACTTCGAGCACCTCGAGCGGACCCTCGGCACGTACAACGCCAACATCGACCTGGGCGGCGATCCCTTCGGCCGCGAGGTGAGCGGCGCTCCGCTCGCGCCGCCGTTTCACGCGATCCGCGTCACCGGCGCGCGGCGCCGCACGCTCGGCGGGTTGGCGGTCGACGGCAGCGCGCGGGCGCTCGACCCCGCCGGCCGGCCGATCCCCGGTCTCTACGTCGCGGGCGGTGCGGCCGCCGGCCTCGGCGGCGAGGGTACCGAGGGCGCGCTCGCGGGCAGCGCCGCGCTCGCCGCGCTCGGGCTCGGGCGCCTCGCGGCGCTGCACGCGGCCCAGGCGCCGACCGAGTAGCGCGTCACCCTTCGCCGGCCTTCGCCACGCAGAGGTTCACGAGCGCGAAGTAGAGCTCGTCGAGCGACGCGTAGACGTAGAGCGACTCGGCCCCGAGGTCGGGGACGTCGGCGGCCAAGGGGCTGAACCCACGCCAGGCGTCGCCGTAAACCGGGAAGACCTCCAGGCCGATGCGCAGGTAGGTCCGCTGCGCTCCGTTGCGTGCCGCCGCCGTGTCCATCTCGCGTCCCTCCACCGTCGGCTCCCGCGTCACCCGAAGAACACCGACCTCCTCCGGCGTTTGAGCCGCACGACCATCGACTGGATCCTGCGCCGGACGAGCGCCGCCTCGATGCGCGCGCGCAGCCAGCGCGCCTCGCCTTCCGCCGCGCGGACGCGCACGGGCCGGCCGAAACGCACATACCACTTGGTGGGTAGCGGCAGGGCGCCGAGCAGTCCGAGGATCGGGAAGAACGGTGTCACCGGCACGTAAGGGACGCCGAAGAGGCGACCGATGCCTTCGGCGCGGCCGACGAGCGGGTAGATTTCCTCGGCGCCGACGACGGCCACCGGCACGATCGGCACGTCGAGCGCGAGCGCGAGCCGCACGAAGCCCGGGCTGAAGGCGCGCAGGCGGTAGCGGTCGGTGAACGGTTTGGCGACCCCCGACACGCCCTCGGGGAAGATGAGGAGCATCTCGTCGGCCTGCAGGAGCCGGCTCGCGCTCTCCCGCGTCGCCGGCGCGCCGCCCACCTTCCGGTAGAAGGTCGCCACCGGGCCCATGGCGTCGACGAAGCGGTCGTAGAGGAAGCGCAGCACGCGGCCGCAGTGCACGTCGACGGTCGTGCAGATCATCGCGCCGTCGAAGGGTAGGGCGCCCGAGTGATTCGCCACGAGGAGCGCCGCGCCGCTCTTCGGCAGGTGATGCGCGCCGGTCACCTCGACGCGCCAGTAGCGGTCGTGGAGGAAGCGGAACGCCGGCGTCACGCGCTCGCGGAACGCGACGTCGAGCCCGAAGGGATCCGCGTCGGTGCCCGGCGCCGCCGGCGCGCCCAGCTCCTCCGCCGGGCTCGTGTCGAGGCTGATCATGGATGCGGTGCCGATCACGCCTCTGCCTCCGCCGCGCACGCCGGACCTCCCGGACGGCTCTATAGCCCCGAGGCTCATGGAGGACAAGCGCGCACGGTCAGTCGAGCCGCGCGGTGGCGGTGCCGAGCACGAGGCGTTCGCCCTCGTCGCTCTCGAGCCACACGTCGACCTCGATGGTGCGGCGCGCCTCGTCCTTCTCGGTCACCGTGCCGCGCAGCCGGATCGTCCGGTCGGGGAGCACGAGGCCACGGAAGGTCGTGCCGAGACGGCAGAGCGCCCCCGGCCCCGCCCAGGCCTCGACGAGGCCGGCGAGGAGCCCGAGGCTCATGTTGCCGGGGGCGATCATGCCCGGCAGCCCCTCGCGCCGGGCGCCCTCGTCGTCGGTGAAGCGCGGGAAGTACATGTCGGTGGCGCGCGCGTAGGCGCGCACCTGGTCCCTGGCGAGGAAGAGCTCCTGCGCCGGCAGGTCGTCGCCCTCGACGACGTCCTCGAAGCGCACGCTCACCGCTCGCCCCGGTACATGAGTCGGTTGTCGACCGTGGCCACGCGCTCGCCGCGCTGGTTGGTGAGCGTGAAGCGCACGACCACGAACACCATCGTGCCGCTGCGGCCGGTCTTCTCGTACACGTCGTGCAGGGTCGAAACCACCGTCACCGTGTCACCGGGCCGGATCGGCGCGCCCAGCTCGACATCCTTGCCGGCGTCGAAGCTCATGCGGCTGCGGAGACTCGGCGGCAGGTTGTCCGGGAAGAACTTGTGCCCGCGGTAGGACACGCAGAACGTCGGGTGGGCGACCAAGTCCGGGCCCGGCTCCGTGTAGCAGGACGGCGCGCCGAGCGCGCGCGCAAAGGCGACCAGCTCGTCGGCCGTCACCGGGCCGTAGACCGCGCGGTCGAACTCCTCGCCGAGCGTGGCCGGATCGAGGTCGAGGGGCACGCGCTCGGGTCTAGGTGATCGTCCCGGCCGTCGCAACCCCACCGCGCTCCCGGAAATCCATCGGCCGGTACCGCCCGCCGCGCAGCGCGCGCACCAGGTCGTCCATCGAGCGGATCTCGGCGTCGAACTCGGTCGCGCACACGCCGACGAAGCTCACGAGATGCGAGTCGCTGCCGCCGAAGGCGCGGTAGCCGTGGCGCGCGATCAGCTCCTGGGTGCGCGCGTCCTCGCCCTTGCGGCTGCCGCCGTTGAGCGCCTCGACCGCGACCACGCCCTCGAGCGGCGGCTTGGTCGCGTAGTGGGCGCAGAGGCCGACGGTCGGCCGCCCCGGGTGGCACGGCAGCGCGATGCCGCCGAGCCGCGCCACCTCGCGGATCAGCTCCTGCGCCGGCAGCCGCACGTTCGCGAAGTCGAAGCGGGCGAGGATCGCGTCGTTGACGCCATAGACGAGCACGTGGCCGTAGTCGGTCTCGACCTCGGCGGCGTTCAAGATGAGGAGCCCGTAGCGATCCTCGAGCGTGCGGAAGTCGCGCGCCGGGTCGAACTGGCGATGCTCGGTGAGCACGATGCCGTCGAGCGGGCGCTCGGCGCGCTTGCGCTGGAGGATCTTGAGATACGCCTCCACCGGGGCGCGGCTGTCGTCGGAGCGGTCGGAGTGCAGATGGAGATCGAGGATCACGGAGGCGCCACCGGCCGGAACTTCGCCAGCGTGACCTCGGGGGTGACGTCCTCGAACACCACCTCGACCGCCATCCCGACGCGCACCGCGTCGGGCGCGCAGCCGACGACGTTGGTCATGAGCCGCGGCCCTTCGGCCAGCTCGACGATCGCGAGCACGTAGGGGAGCGCGTCGCGGAAGCCCGGCGCCTGGTTCTGGTGGGTCACGGTGAAGGAATACACCGTTCCGCGCCCACTCGCGCGCACCCACGCGGCCGCCGACGAGAGGCACGCCGGGCAGAGCGCGCGCGGCGGGAGCCGCGCCGTGCCGCAGTCGCGGCAGCGCTGGAAGTAGAGCTCGTGGCGGGCGAGCGCCTCCCAGAACCCGCGTGACTCCTCGTCGATGCGCGGCAGCGCCGCCACTCAGACCCTCCCCAGCACGAGCGTCACCCCGCTGTGCCGCCCGCCGAGCATGCCGCCCGTGCCGTGAACGAGCGCCAGCTTCGCGCCCGGCACCTGCGCGGGGCCGCGCTCGCCGCGGAGCTGCCGCACCGCCTCGATCACGAGGAAGATGCCCCGCATGCCGGGATGGTTCGACGAGAGCCCGCCGCCGTCGGTGTTGACCGGCAGCGCGCCGCCGAGCCCGATGCGCCCGCCCGCGCAGAACGCCCCGCCCTCGCCCGGCTTGCAGAAGCCGAGCGCCTCGAGCGTCACCAGCACCGTGATCGTATAGGAGTCGTAGACCATGCACACGTCGACGTCGGCGTGGCCGATGCCCGCGCGCGCGAGCGCGAGCGGCCCCGACTGGCGCGCGGCGATGTCGAGGAGGTCGCGGTCGCCCCCGCCGTGGTGGCGCACGGCCTCCGCTCCGCCGAGGATCGCGATCGGCGTGCGGCGGAGATCGCGCGCCCGCTCGGCCGACGCGAGCACCAGCGCGCCGCCGCCGTCGGAGATGATGCAGCAGTCGAGGAGATGCAGCGGCGAGGAGATGATCCGCGACGCGAGCACGTCCTCGATGGTGATCGGGTCGCGGTACTTGGCGTGCGGGTTCAGGCCCGCATGCCGCCGCATCGTCACCGCGATCTCCGCGAGCTGCTCGCTCGTGGTCCCGTGCTCGTGCATGTGCCGCCGGGCCACGAGCGCGTAGGAGCCGACGATCGTCGGGCCGAAGGGTGCCTCGAACTGGTCCGGCGGGTCGCCCGCCATCCCGCCGCCGGTGCCGATCGCGAAACGCTCCGATGCCGCCGTCGAGCCGTAGGTGACGAGCGCCACCGAGCAGAGCCCGCCCGCGATCGCCGCCGCGGCATGCAGGCAGTGCGACACGAACGACGAGCCGCCGATCGACTGCGAGTCGAGGTAGCAGGGCTTGAGATCGAGGTGCTGCGCCAGCGAGAGGATGCCGATCGGCCCGACGCCGCTGGTGAAGAGGCCGTCGACGTCGCCGATCCCGAGACCCGCGTCGGCGAGCGCGCCGCGCGCGCTCTCAACGTGGAGCTGGTAGGCGGTCTTGTCCGGCGCGAAGCGCGCCGGGTGCTCGTAGGCGCCGACGACGGCGACCCGGCCCCAGATGCTCACCCGAGCCCCTCCGCGAATTCCGTCACGAGCCGGTTGAACGCCGCACTCTGCTCGAGCGGCGCCTGGTGGCCCGCTTGCGCGAGGACCTCGAGCCGCGCGCCGGGAATGCCGCGGGCCAGCTCCTCGCTCTGCGCGACCGGCGTCACCTGGTCGTCGGCGCCCGCCACCACCAGCGTGGGCACCCGGATGCCGGCGAGGAGGCCCCGCCCGTCGAAGGCGCGGCAGGCGAGCAGGTCGCCGAGCCGCACCCGCGGATCGGTCCGCACCTGCTCCGTCCACGCTTCGCGCATGATTTCGGGCCCGGTCGCCGGCGAGAACGTCTCGGTCGTGAACTGCTGCGGCAGCCGTCCGCGGGCGACGTCGCGGACGCTGTCGATCATCGCGTCGGGGAGCGTGAAGCGCGCCGCGGAGCAGACGAGCACGAGCCCCGCGAGCAGGTCGGGCCGCTCGTGGGCGACGACGAGCCCGGCCGCGCCCCCCATGCTGCGCCCCACGAGCACGAAGGGGCGCAGCCGCAACGCCTCCGCGAAGCGCACGAGGCAGTCGGCGTAGGCTGCGATCGTCGGCAGGCCCTCGACGCCGTGCGAGCGCCCGTGGCCGGGGAAGTCGAGGGCGACCGCGCTGTGCCGCTCGGCGAGGCCGTCGAGCTGGCGCCGCCACAGGCCGGCGGTGCTGCCCGCGGCGTGCACGAGCACGAAGAGCCGGCCGCGGTCGAGGGCGGGGGGCACGTCGGGGAGCGTGGTCGCGCCGGTGTGGAGGTAGTGGACGGCGGCGCCGGCGAGCGCAACGTACTTCGCGGGCACGGGCCGTCCGTCTACGATCCCGCCGCCGCGAGTGTCAACCGCCGCGGCGGCGGGCGCACAGCACCTGCGCCTTGTGACCGGGCTGCGCGCCCGGCACGGTGAACGGGGCCCCCCTCGCCATGCGTCCCCTCAAGTCCGGGCCGGCCGCTGCCGATAACCCGACGGGCCCGTCATGGCCTGCGCCGGCGCGGTGCGCGCGCGTGACGGGCATCTAGCGCATGTTCACGATCATCGGGCTGCTCATCGTGTTCGGATCGGTCCTCGGCGGCTTCGCCATGGAGAGCGGCCCGTTCCATGCGCTCATCCAGCCCGCCGAGCTGCTGGTGATCGGGGGCGCGGCGGCGGGGACGATCGTGGTGGCGGCGCCGGGGCGGCTGCTCGGCTCGGTGCTGCACACCTTCCTGCGGGCGTTCTCGCCGGCGGTGCCCACCAAGGCCGAGTTCCTCGACCTGCTCAAGCTCCAGTACGAGGTGTTCGTGTTCGTGCGCAAGAACGGGGCGGTGGCCCTCGACGACCACCTCGCCGACATCGGCAAGAGCGCGATCTTCGGCAAGTACCCGTCGTTCCTCGCACGCCACCACGCGGTCGAGTTCTTCCGCGACGCCCTCAAGCAGATCGTCAACGGCACCGCCTCGGCGGAGGAGCTCGAGGTGCTCCTCGACAGCGAGCTCGACACGCATCACGAGGAGACCGCGATCCCGATCGGCGTCCTCAAGACCGCGGGCGACTCGCTGCCCGGCCTCGGCATCGTCGCCGCGGTCCTCGGCATCGTGATCACGATGGGCGCGCTCGACCAGGGGCCCGAGGAGATCGGCCACCACATCGCCGCGGCGCTGATCGGCACGTTCCTCGGCATCCTTCTCTGCTACGGCTTCATCCAGCCGCTGGCGTCGAACGTCGAGCTGCAGGAGGCGGCCAACGGCAAGTACCTGCGCTGCATCAAGGACGGCGTGATCGCCTCGCTGCGCGGCGCCGCGCCGAGCGTCGCCGTGGAGTTCGCGCGCAAGGCGATCTTCAGCGACGACCGGCCGTCGAGCGACGAGACCGAGGAGGCCTGCCGCGCGCTCAAGCAGCAGGCGAGCTGATGGCGGAGGACCGGCCGCGCATCGTCTTTCGCAAGAAGAAGGGCGGCCACGGCGGCGGCCACCACGGCGGATCGTGGAAGGTGGCGTACGCCGACTTCGTCACCTCGATGATGGCGCTGTTCATGGTCCTCTGGCTGCTGACGCAGGCCGACCTCCGGCTGCGCAGCCAGATCGCGCAGTACTTTCGCAACCAGGGGATCATGCCGGGCGGCGCGGTGATCAGCCAGAGCGCCAACGAGTTCCATCGCGATCCGCAGGTGGTGGGGCACGACATCGTCGTGCTCCAGGGCCGCGGCGAGCACGATCAGGTGAGCGGCCAGGGTCCCGGGGCCGAAGGCACGAAGCAGGCGGCCGAGGCCGAGCAGAAGCGGCTCGAGACCCAGGCGAAGGCCGTCGAGGCGGCGGTCGAGAAGGCGGTGGCGGAGAACCCGGACCTCGCGTGGCTCAAGAGCCAGGTCATCATCGAGGTGACCGACCGCGGGCTCGCGATCGAGGTCGTCGACAAGGGCAAGGATCTCCTCTTCGACCTCTCCTCGGCGGAGCTCAAGCCGCCGATGCGGCTGCTGCTCACGCGCATCGCCGCCGTGCTCTGCCAGCTCCCGAACCGCGTCGAGATCGCCGGGCACACCGACAGCCGCCCCTACCCCCAGAACTCCCCCATCACGAACTGGGAGCTGTCCTTCGCGCGCGCCAACAACGCCCGCCGCGTGCTGGAGGCGGGGCTCTGGCCGGGGCAGATCACGCGCGTGCTGGCGTACGCCGACACCGATCCGCTCGTCCCCGACGATCCCTTCGCCGACGAGAACCGCCGCCTCTCGATCCTCGCCGAGCGGCAGAACCCGCCACCGGGGCAGCCCGCCCCGTCGAGCGGGCCGGTCGTGCTGCCGCCCGACACGCCCCCCGGTCGTACCGCGCTCGCCACCCCCTAGCCGCGTCGCCTCGTGGCACGCTAGGATCGCGCCGTTGCGACCCCGCGATCTCGAGGCGCTCGAGTTCCCGCGCGTGCTCGACGCGATCGCCCCCCTCGCCCGCTCCGCCGCCGGACGGGCGGCGGTCGCGCGGCTCCGCCCGACCGCCGACCGCGACGACGCCGAGCGCCGGCTCGACGCGCTCGCGGAGACCCGGGCGCTCGCCGCCGAGGCGGGGCCGCCGCCGACCGCCGACGTGCCGCCGCTCGCCCCCGCGCTCGCCGCCGCCGCGCCCGAAGGCGCGGCGCTCGAGCTGCGCCGGCTCGGCGAGTTGCGCGACGTGCTCGGGGTGGCACGCGCGGTGCGCGCGTGGCTCGGGCGCGACGCGGCGCGCTTCCCGCGGCTCGCGGCGCTCGCGGCCGCGATGCCCGAGGCGGCGGAGGTCGAGGCGGCGCTCGCGAGCACGCTCGATGCGAGCGGGCAGGTGCGCGACGAGGCCAGCCCCGGGCTCGCCGCCGCACGCGCCGCCGTGCGCGAGCTGCGCGCGCAGGTCGAGGCGCGGCTCCTGCGGCTCGTGCGCGACCCGGAGATGGGGAGCGCGATCGCCGAGCACTACGTGACGCTGCGCAACGGCCGCTTCGTCGTGCCCGTGCGCGCGGGGGCGGCAGGCGCGATCGCGGGCGTCGTCCAGGACCGGTCGGGGTCCGACGAAACGCTGTTCGTCGAGCCGCTGTTCGCGGTCGACCTGAACAACCGCCTGCTGCTCGCCTCGAAGACCGAGGAGGCCGAGGAGCGCCGCGTGCGCGTCGAGCTGGCCGCGCTGGTGCGCGCGGCCGCGCCGGCGCTGGCGGGCATCGAGGCGGCGCTTGCGGCGGTCGACGCGCTCGGCGCCGCGGCCGCCTTCGCCGGGACGCACGGCTGCACGCGGCCCACGCTCGGGGGCGCCGAGATCGCGCTCCCGGCCGCGCGCCATCCGCTGCTGCTCGGCGCGGGCCGGCCGGTCGTGCCCGTCGATCTCCGTATCGCCGGGGACCAAGCCGGGCTCGCGCTCACGGGCCCCAACGCCGGCGGCAAGACCGTGGCGCTCAAGACCATCGGGCTGTGCGCCCTGATGGCTCAGGCCGGCCTCTTCGTGCCTGCGGCCGAGGGCGCGCGGCTCCCGGTGTTCACCGCGGTGCTCGCCGACGTCGGCGACGAGCAGTCGATCGAGCGCGACCTCTCGACCTTCAGCGCGCACGCCGCCAACCTCGCCGCGATCGCCGCGGCGGCAGGCCCCGGGACCCTCGTGCTCCTCGACGAGCCGGGCGCCGGCACCGATCCGGTCGAGGGCGCGGCGCTCGCCGCCGGCGTGCTCGGCGACCTCCTCGCCCGCGGCCCGCGGCTCGTGTTCACCACGCACTTCGGCCAGGTGAAGGCCTTCGCGCTCGCCGAGCCCGCGCTCGAGGTGGCGGCCTTCGACGTCGACCCGGCGACGGGCGCCCCGAGATTCCGCCTCGTCTATCACACGGTCGGGCAGAGCCTCGCGCTGCCCATCGCGCGCCGGCTCGGCGTGCCGGAGCGCGCGCTCGCCGCCGCCGAGGCCATCCTCGCGGGCGAGAGCCGCGACCTCGCCGGCGCCGTCGCCCGGCTCGAGGAGAGCCGGGCGCGGCTCGACGCGGCCCGCGCGGAGGCCGAGGCGGAGCGCGTTCGGCTCGCCGCCGCCCGCGCCGAGGCCGAGGACCTCACCGCCGACCTACGCGAGCGCCAGCGCCGCCGGTGGGCCGAGGACCTCGACGAGGCGGGCCGCTTCCTGCGCGCGCTGCGCGCCGAGGGGCGCGCGGTCCTCGCGGAGCTGCGGCGGCGCCCCGAGCCGCAGACGCTCGCGCGCTTCGTCGAGCAGGCGGCACGCGACGTCGAGCGGCGGACCGCGGAGGTCGCCCCCCCTCCTCCGACCCGCCCCCCGCGCGTCGGCGAGCTGGTCGAGGTCGTCGGCCGGGGCATCCGCGGCGAGCTGGTCGAGCTGGCGGGGCCGCGCGCCCGCATCCACCGCGGGGGCCTGCGCTTCGAGGTGCCGGCGGACCAGGTCCGCCCGGTGGAGGGCGCGCCGGCGGCGGCGAGGGAGCCGATCGCCGTGCGCGTCGCCCCGCCGCCGGAGGACGCGGCCGACGGAGAGATACATCTCGTTGGACAGCGGACGCGCGACGCCGTCGACGCGCTGACGGCGTTTCTCGACCGCGCGGTGCGCACCGGCCTCTCCGAGGTGCGCATCGTCCACGGGGTCGGCAGCGGTGCGCTCCGCCGGGCGGTGCACGAGCTGCTCGCGACGTCGCCCTACTGCGCGCGCTTCCGCGACGCCGAGCCGCAGGCCGGCGGCGCCGCGGTCACGATCGCCGAGCTGGCGTAGACGGCCCGGGGCCCTCTCTAGACCATGGCCGTTTCGAGAACCGGCTACTTCGACGCGGCGTTGTCGACGAGCGCCGCGACTTCCACGAACGAGACGCTCGGGCGCACGCCGTAGAGGCCGGTCACGCGCTGCACCAGCTCTTCGTCGAAGAACGCCTTGGCCGCTGCTTCGGCATCCCAGATGTAAACGTTGATGGCTTCGCGCTTCTCGGGGTTGAGCGTGAACGCCTTGCTTCGCAATCCGGGCATGCCCTCGAAACGCGAACGCGCCATTTCGGCGACCTTGCGGATCTTTGCGGCGTCGAAATCAGCTCCGTAGCGAAAAGTGACGAGAACGCCAATCATGAATGCCACCAGCCAAGAGTTTGCAATGTACCCTTTCCGGACGACCTTTACCGCAGGGCGAGGTAGTGTCCCTCGACGTGGTGGAAATTCGGGTTCAGTACACGACCGGCCCTGGTGTGTCCGCTGCTCGTTGTACTCCCGCAGCCACGCATCGAGGTCCGCCAGCACTTCCTCGAGCGAGTGGTAGAGCTTCTTGCGGAAGGCCACCCGGTAGAGCTCGTTCAGGACAGTCTTGTTGAAGCGCTCGCAGATGCCGTTGGTCTGCGGGTGCTTCGTCTTCGTCCGCGTGTGATCGATGTGCTCGACGGCCAAGTAGAGCTCGTACTCGTGGTGATCGGGCTGCCCGCAGTACGCGGTGCCCCGATCGGTGAGCACGCGGCTCAGCGGGATCCCGTGCTCCTCGAAGAACGCGACCACGCGGTCGTTCAGGAGATCCGCCGCCGTCAGCGGCGTCTTCCGGTCGTAGAGCTTCGTGAAGCCGGCGCTCGAAGGCGCAGCGCGCGCACCGGACCCGGGAAAAGCCTCGACCAAGCGCTCCGCACGTCAGGAACTCCCGGAACTCGCGCTCGATGAAGCGGGAAGCCCGTGGCCGTCGCCGCGTTCGGCCGCCTCGCGCAGAAAGGTCTCGCAGCGCCAACGACGCCGCTTCCATGGCCGGCGACGCGGCATTCCGCAACGGAAAGGCACAACACTGCGTTGTGGCCAGAATCAGACGCCCCCCGCCGCCGCGCCCGCGTCAGCCCCGCGCGCCGGCCGCGTCGCGCAGGGCCTCGACCATGCGCCGGGGCGGCACGTACCCGACCAGACGATCGCGCTCGCCCCCGTCAGCGCCGAGCAGCACGTAGGTGGGCACCCCGGGCACGTGAAAGCGGTCGAGCAGCGCGCTCGCCGCATCGTCCTCCGCGGTGACGTCCGCCTTGAGCGCGACGAACGACGATGCCAGCCGCACGACCGCCGGGTCGCGCAGCGTCGTGCGCTCCATCTCGCGGCAGGGGAGGCACCACGCGGCCTCGAAGTCGATGAGCACCGGGCGGCCGGCCGAGCGCGCGGCGGCGAGCGCCTGATCGGAGAACGGCGCCCACGCAATCGGGCTCGCGGGCGGCGCGGCGAGGAGCCCGGCAACGCCCGCGCCGGCGGCGGCGAGACCCACCGCGCGCGCGATCCACCGGAACGGCCGCTCGGCGGGCGTGAAGAGCCCGAGCGCCGCCCCGCCGCCCACCAGGAGCGCCGCCCACCCGAGGCGCACCCAGCGCCCCGCCAGCAGCGGGGTGGCGAAGTGGAGCGCCAGGCCGAGCAGCAGGAAGCCGAAGAGCCGCTCCATCCAGCCGAGCCAGGCGCCGGCACGCGGCAGGCGGCGCAGCCTCCCGGCAAGCAGTGCGAGCGCCACGTAAGGCGCGCCGAGGCCGACCCCGAGCGTGAAGAAGAGCCCCAGGCCGAGCGGCACCGACTGCCGCGCGCCGACGAAGAGCAGGAGCCCCACCACGATCGGCCCGATGCAGGGCGCCGCGACGATGCCCATCGTGAGCCCCATGAACAGCGCCCCGAGCGCTCCCTCGCCCGCGCGGCCCGCGAACCGCATCACGCCCGCGGGCATGCGGACTCGATAGAGGCCGAAGTTCGCGAGCGCGAGCACGACCATGAGCGCGACGATGCCGCCGAGCACCGCGGGGCGCTCGAGCGCCCCACCGAAGAGCGAGCCGGTGAGCGCCGCCATCGCGCCGAGCGCCGAGAACGTGATGCAGACGCCCAGCACGTAGAGGAGAGCGCGGCCGACGGTGCCGCGCGCCTCGCCGGTGCGACCGCCGAAGAAGGCGACCGTCACCGAGATGAGCGGATACACGCACGGGGTGAGGTTGAGCGCCATGCCGAGCGCGGCGATCCACAGGAAGGTGAGGCCCCAGCCCCAGCGTGCGACCCACCCCTCGACGTCGCTCGCCCCGCCCGTCGCCGCGGCCGCGGCGCCGGCGCGCTCGGTCACCAGCTCGAGCGTGCGCGGCGGGAGACAGCGTGTGTCATCGCACGCCTGATAGCGCAGCCGGGCCCGCAGCGTGCCGGCGCCGGTCGCGGTCCCCTCGAGCGGCGCGGTGAGGCGCACGTGGCCCTCGTAGAGCGCCATCGGCTTGCCGCCGCTGAAGGGCAGCACGCGCTCCACCGCGGCGGGATAGCGCACGTCACCGGCGCGAACGCCCGCGGGCGGGACGATCTCGAGCGTCGTCGGGACGAGGAACGGCTCGTGCGGCACGTGCGCGTTGACGTGCCAGCCCGCGGCGATCGTCACCTCGACGACCGCCTCGGCGGGAGCGGCCGTGAGCTGCGCACGGACGACGTCGTCGGCCGCGCGCGCCCGGGCGAGCGCCACGAACGCGAGCACGACGGCCGCGGCCGTCCGGCGTGTGCGCGGGCTCGTCAACGCAGGCCGCGGATCTTCCCGGCGCGCGTCTCCGCCGGCGGCTCGGCCGCGGCCGTGAGCGGCACGTACTCGACGATCTCGAGGCCGTATCCCGGCAGGCTCACCAGCCGCAGCGGGGTGTTCGTGAGCCAGCGGATCTTGCCGACGCCGATGTCGCGCAGGATCTGCGCGCCGATGCCGAACTCCCGGAACGTGCTCGACCGTGCGAGCCCCGCCCCGCCGGTGCTCGGCGCGGCGCCGGCGGCCGTCGCGGCCGCCGCGAGGTCGAAGCCGCGGTCGGGGCGGCGGAGGTAGAGGATCACGCCCCGGCCCTCGGCCGCGATGCGCTCCATGGCCCGATGGAGGAGGTGACGCGTGTCGCGGTCGCGGTAGCCGAAGACGTCGCCGGGGAGGTACTCGATGTGGGGGCGCACGAGCACCGGCTCGTCGGCGTGGACGTCGCCCTTCACCAGCACGAGGTGCTCGGAGTCGTCGATGTCGGTAGTGTAGACCAGGGCCCGGAACTCGCCGCCGTAACGCGTCTCGAGCGGGGCCTCGGCGATGCGGTGGACGAGCGAGTCGCGGCGGATGCGATACTCGATGAGGCTCGCGATCGTGGCGATCTTGAGGTCGTGGCGCTCGGCGAAGGCCTCGAGGTCGGCGAGCCGGGCCATCGCCCCGTCCTCGCGGATGATCTCGCAGATGACGCCTGCGGGCTCGAAGCCGGCGAGCCGCGCCAGATCGACCGAGCCCTCGGTCTGCCCGGCGCGCACGAGCACGCCGCCCCGGCGCGCACGCAGCGGGAAGACGTGGCCTGGGGTGACGAGGTCGGCGGGCGCGGCGTCGGGACGGACGGCGGTGCGGACGGTGGTGGCGCGGTCGATCGCCGAGATGCCGCGCCCGATGCCGTGGCGCGCGTCGATCGAGACCGTGAACGCGGTGCCGAGCGGCGCGCGGTTCTCCCGCGCCATCATCCCGAGCCCGAGCTGCTCGCAGCGCTCCTCGGTGAGCGCGAGGCAGACGAGCCCGCGCCCGTAGGTCGCCATGAAGTTGACGTGCTCGGCGGTAACCCGCTCGGCGGCGACGCAGAGGTCGCCCTCGTTCTCGCGGTCCTCGTCGTCCATGAGGACGATCATCCGCCCGGCCCGAATCTCCTCGAGCGCCTCCTCGATCGGGACGATACGGCTCCGGCGGGTCGGGGCCATGGGGCGATGATATCCGCGGCGTCCGAGCGAGGCCAGCAGGCCGCCGCCCCTACTCGACCGTGACGCTCTTCGCCAGGTTGCGGGGCTGGTCGACGTCGGTGCCGCGCTCGGCGGCGACGTGGTAGGCGAGGAGCTGGAGCGGGACCGTGAGGAGGATCGGCGTCAGCAGCTCGTTGGTGCGCGGCACGCTCAGCACGTCGCTCGCCGCCGCCTCGAGGTCGGCCGAGACCGCGTCCGTGACCACGATGATGCGGCCGCCGCGTGACTCGACCTCCTTCAGGTTCGAGAGCGTCTTCTGGAAGACGGCGTCGTGCGGGATCAGGACCACCACCGGCATCTCCTCGCTGATGAGCGCGATGGGCCCGTGCTTCATCTCGCCCGCGGGATACCCCTCGGCGTGGATGTAGGAGATCTCCTTAAGCTTGAGCGCGCCCTCGAGCGCCACCGGGTAGTTGATGCCGCGGCCGAGGTAGAGGAAGTCGCGCGCGTGCACGTACTTCTTGGCGATCCGCTCGATCTGCTTGCCCTGCCCCAGCACCTCGGTCACCGCCGCCGGCAGCGCGACGAGATCGCTCACCAGCCGCCGCCCGCGCTCGGCCTCGATCCGGCCGCGGCGCCGCCCGAGGTGGAGCGCCAGCAGATAGAGCACGGTGAGCTGGGTGGTGAAGGCCTTCGTCGACGCGACGCTGATCTCCGGCCCGGCGTGCGTGTAGAGGACGGCCGAGGCGCGGCGGGCGATCGACGAGTCGACCACGTTGCACACCGCGAGGACCGGGGCGCCCTGCTCGCGGCCCGTCTCGACCGCGGCGAGCGTGTCCGCTGTCTCGCCGGACTGCGAGACCACGACCAGCAGCGTCCGCGCGTCGAGGACCGGGTCGCGGTAGCGGAACTCGCTGCCGTAGTCGACCTCGCAGGGAATCCCCGCGAGCCGCTCGAGGAGGAACTTGCCCACCAGGCAGGCGTGCCAGGCCGTGCCGCACGCGACCAGCACGCAGCGGTCGATGTGCGCCGGCAGCCGCTCGTCGACGCCGCCGTCGAGCTGGACATCGCCTGCCTCCTGGAGGATGCGGCCGCGCATCGTGTCGATGATCGCCTGCGGCTGCTCGTGGATCTCCTTGAGCAGGAAGTGCTTGTAGCCGCCCTTCTGCGCGGTGACCGCGTCCCACGTGACCGTGCGCGGCTCGCGCGCCACCGGCACGCCGTCGAAGGTCGTGAGCGCGACGCGGTCGCGCGTGATCTCGGCGACCTCGCCGTCCTCGAGGAAGACCACGCGCCGGGTGTGATCGAGGAGCGCCGGGATGTCCGAGGCGACGAAGTTCTCGCCGTCGCCGAGGCCGAGCACGATCGGCGTGGCGCTCTTGGCGGCGACCAGCCGGTCGGGCTCGCTCTCCGAGAGCACGACGAGCGCGTAGGAGCCGACGAGCATCTTGATCGCCCGGCGCGTCGCCTCGGCCACGGTGGCGCCCTGCTCCACCAGCTCGTCGATCAAGTGGGAGATCACCTCGGTGTCGGTCTCCGAGGCCATGGTGCGGCCGCGGCGCACGAGCGCCGCGCGCAGATCGAGGTAGTTCTCGATGATCCCGTTGTGGATTACGACCACCTTGCCGGCGCGGTGCGGGTGCGCGTTCTGCTCCGACGGGCGGCCGTGCGTCGCCCAGCGCGTGTGGCCGATGCCGGGCGTGCCGGGCAGCGGGCGCTCGTGCAAGAGCGCTTCGAGGTTGTCGAGCTTGCCGACCGCGCGGCGCACCTCGACGTGGTGGTCGCTCACCGCCGCGAGCCCCGCCGAGTCGTAGCCGCGGTACTCGAGCTTGCGCAGCGCGCCCACGAGGATGGGGCTCGCCTCGCGGGGGCCCACGTAGCCGACGATCCCGCACATGGATCAGCGCCTCCGCCGCGCGGCCCGCTTGCGCGCGGGCTTTCTCGGCGGCCGGCCGCGCCGCGCCTTCGGCTGCTCGTCGGCGGGCGACCCCGCCGCGCGCGCGCGCCGGCGCGCCGTCCAGCCCGCCACGACACGCATGGGCACGCGGCTCACGGCGAGCGCGCCGGCCGGCACGTCGTGCGTCACCGTGGTCCCCGCGCCGACGTAGGCGTCGTCGGCGACGGTCACGGGAGCCACGAGCTGCGTGTCGCTGCCGATCTGCACGCGGGCGCCGATCGTCGTGCGGTGCTTGGCGAAGCCGTCGTAGTTGCAGGTGATGGTGCCGGCGCCAACGTTGGTGTCGGGGCCGATCTCGCAGTCGCCGAGGTACGTGAGATGGTTCGCCTTCGTGCCCGCGCCGAGCACGGCCTTCTTGGTCTCGACGAAGTTGCCGACGTGCACCCGCGCCCCGAGCCGCGTCCCCGGCCGCAGCCGCGCGAACGGCCCGACGATCGCGTCGTCGCCGACCTCCGCCTCCTCGAGCACGCACGCGAAGCGCACGTGCACGCGCGCGCCGAGCGTCGCGTCGACGAGGTAGTCGCTGCCGTCGAGACGGCAGCCCGCGCCGACGCGCGTGCGGCCGCGGAGGATCACGTTCGGGCCGATCACCGTGTCGGGACCAATGGTCACCTCGGGCCCGACGTAGGCCGTGGCGGGATCCTCGAAGGTCACGCCGGCTTCGAGCCAGCGCGCCACCTGCTCCGACTTGACGAGCGCTTCCATCCTCGCGAGCTCCGTGCGGGTATTGACGCCGGCCACCTCCGCGGGTCGCTCGACCGGCACCGTCGCGATGCGGTGTCCGGCACGCGCGGCCAGCGCGACCAGGTCCGTCAGGTAGTACTCTCCCTGGGCGTTGTCGGACCGCAGCCCGGCGAGCAGCGGCGCGAGACAGGCGGCGTCGACACAGTAGAAGCCCGGGTTGATCTCCGTGATCCGCCGCTCCTCCGGGCTCGCGTCACGCTCCTCGACGATCCGCGTCACCCGGCCGGCGGCGTCACGAACGATCCTGCCATAGCCGCTCGGGTCTTCAAAGCCGACGGTGAGCAAGGAAAGCGCCGCCCCGGCCCCCCGGTGGGCGCCGACCAGCGCGCGCAGCGTCGCCGCGGAGATGCGGGGCACGTCGCCGTAGAGGATGAGCACGTCGCCGCCGAAGCCGGCGAACGCCCCTGCGGCGCAGCGCACGGCGTCCCCGGTGCCCCGCTGCTCGGCCTGGAGCACGGTCTCGACGCCGGGGAGAGCGGCCTCCGCCGCCCGCCGCACCGCGTCCGCCTGGTGCCCCACGACGACCACCGTCCGGCGCATGCCGAGCCCGCCGAGCGCCGCCAGCGGCCAGGCGATCAGCGGCCGGCCGCCGAGCCGATGCAGCACCTTGGCCTCGGCCGAGCGCATGCGGGTGCCGAGCCCGGCGGCCAGCACGATCGCGCCCAGGGGACGGGCCTCGGGCATGGTCGCGCCGCGTACCACATCCGCCGGCGCATTGCAGCCGACGCGCGGATTCCTTGAACCTCGTGCCGGTTTTGCCGACAATCCCGTGGGGGAGGTCATGCAGGTGCGCGCAAGGTGGACGGTCGGGGTGGGATTCGGGCTCGTGGCGGCGCTCGCGCTCACGGGCTGCGAAGTGCGTCACCGCACCAGCGCGCCGCCGCCGTCGGTGGCCGGCGGCGCGCCCGCGCCGGTCGACGACGACGCGCAGCTCGCGTGGGCCGCCGACGAGCCGTGGTTCGTCGTGGTCCGCAAGTCGTGCCGGACGCTCGACGTCTACCGCCACGGGGTGCGGATCGAGAGCTTCCCGGCGGTCTTCGGGCTCGGCGGCGCGGGCAAGAAGCTCTACGAGGGCGACCTCCGCACGCCGACCGGCCTCTACATGATCGTCGACAGCCGGCCGCACCCGCGCTGGGACCGCTTCCTGCTGCTCGACTACCCGAACCTTCAGGACCTCCACCAGTACTGGCTCGCGATGGAGGCCGATCGCATTCCCCGCCGCGGCGACGGCTATGCCGGCGTGGGCGGCGCGGTCGGCATCCACGGCACCGACCGGCCGGAGGCCAACCGGCGCGGCGAGGACTGGACCTTCGGCTGCATCTCGCTCTCGAACCACGACATCGAGGAGCTGGCCGACATGGTGCCGGTGGGGACGCTGGTGCTGATTGAGGAGTAGGGCACCGCGACGAACGCCTCGAGATCCGCGACCAGACCGCCGGCGGCGCGCTCACGAGGGAGAATCCACCCCCGCGAGCCCCCGCCCCATCAGATCCACGAAGTTCTCCGCCCAGAACCGCCGCACGGCCTTCTCCGGTAGCCCCGCCGTGCTCGCCTCGAAGCGTCTGATCGGGTTCCGCCCGCCCTCCACGTGCGGCCAGTCGGACGAGAACATGCACACCTCCTCGCCCGCCTGCTCGACGATCCAGCCGACCGGCTCGGCGGGATACGGCGTCACGCGGATCTGGCGGCGCACGTACTCGCTCGGGCGCAGCGCCAGCCGCCGAAGCCGCTCCTCGCCGCGGGCGAAGGCCTCGAGCGCCGTGTCGAGCTGGCGCATCCAGCTCGGCAGCCACACCGCGCCCTGCTCGATCACCCCGAGCTTGAGCCGCGGGAAGCGGTCGAGGACCCCGTCGAAGATCAGGGTGGCGAGCGTCTGCATCGGCGGGAACGGGATCGCCATGAAGGACACGGAGCGAAAGTTCTCCGCGCCGCCGTGGAAGTCCGGCACCGGCGGAAGCCCGTTCACGAAGTACTTGGGTGAGAGGAGCTGCCCGCCGCCGCCCACGTGGAAGACGACCGGCAGGCCGGCCTCCTCGGCGATCGCCCACACCGGGAAGAGGCCCGTGTGGCTCGGCGAGTGCGCGGCCGGGCAGGCCGACGGCACGAGCAAGGCCTTGGCGCCGAGCGCGATCGCCTCCTCGGCCATGGCCCGCGCGCGGCCGAAGTCGGCGAGCGGCACGTAGCCCACCGCGAGCAGCCGGCGGTCGGCGCGGCAGAAGTCCGTGATCGCGCGGTTGTGGGCGCGGGCAAGGCCGTAGGCGAAGTCGACGTCGGCGCCGTGCTCGGCCGTGTTGAGGTACTCGCTCAGGAACGTGTTGAAGACGAGCTGGCTGCGGAACCCGAGGAGGTCGAGCGCCCGGGGGCGATCCTCGGCGACGAACGAGCCGAGCGCGCTCCAGTTCTTACGCAGCATGATCTCGGCCTCGAGCGCGGGACGCTCGGCCGGGTCGGCGTGGCGGCGGCGCTCGAAGTCGATGAAGGTCTCCTCCCCGGGCTTCACCGCCGAGAGGAAGAGCGGCTTCATGCGCTCCCGCACGGGCGGGTCGGCGTAGGGGAGGAGCCAGTGCGGGGTCTCCATCACGTGCGAGTCCGCGTCGTGGATCACCCGGTCGCCCGCGTAGGACATGCCGCGGCGGATAGCACGCCCGGCGCCCGCCTGGGAATCGCGGCTTGACCCGACGCCGTGCCCGTGGCAGGCTCGCCGCCGTGACGTCGATCCGGCAGTGGTGGTGGCCGCCCCGCTAGGCGGCCCGGACGCGCGTCACATTCGACCGCAGCACGAGGAGCCGCCTTCGCCAGGCGGCTTCGTTTTTGCCCGACGGTCGCCTGGGTGGAGGGCCGCTCCCCGGATGAGGAGCAGGCCATGAGCGACCGATACACGACCCGCGGCGGCATCGGGGTCGAGCGCACGATCGACGAGATTTCGGTCGACGGCGCCATCGAGCCCGTCCTGGGCGCGCTCGACGCGCGCCGGGGCGTGCTGCTGGCCTCGAGCTACGAGTACCCGGGCCGCTACACCCGCTGGGACCTGGGCTTCGCCGATCCGCCGCTGGCGCTGGTCGCCCGCGGGCGCGGGTTCCGCGTCGAGGCGCTCAACGCCCGCGGGCGCGTGCTCCTGCCGGCGATCGCCGCGGCGCTCGAGCCGCTCGGCGCCGTCGCGTCGCTCGCCCGCGAGGACGGCGCGCTCGCGGGCGCCGTGCACGCGCCCGCGGGCCGGTTCGCCGAGGAGGAGCGCAGCCGCCAGCCGTCGGTGTTCTCGGTGCTGCGCGCCCTGATCGACCTCTTCGCCAGCGCCGAGGACCCGCACCTCGGGCTCTATGGTGCCTTCGGCTACGACCTCGCGTTCCAGTTCGAGCCGGTGCGGCTCGGCCACTCGCGCCCGGCCGAGCAGCGCGACCTCGTGCTCTACCTCCCCGACGAGATCACGGTCGTCGACCACCGCCGCGAGCGCGCGAGCCGCCGCCGCTACGAGTTCACGGTGGGGGGCGCCGCTACGGCCGGCCTGCCGCGCGACGGCCGCAGCCTGGCCTTCGCCGGCGCGACAGCCGTCGAGCGGCCGCACGACCACGCGCCGGGTGAGTACGCCGAGCTGGTGCGCACCGCGCGCGCGGCCTTCAAGCGCGGCGACCTGTTCGAGGTCGTGCCCAGCCAGACCTTCTTCGAGCCCTGCCCGGCGCCGCCCGCGGAGCTCTTCCGCCGGCTGCGCGAGCGCAACCCCTCGCCCTACGGCTTCCTCGTCAACCTGGGTGCGGGCGAATACCTCGTCGGCGCGTCGCCCGAGATGTACGTGCGCGTGGAGGGCGACCGGGTCGAGACGTGTCCGATCTCGGGCACCATCGCCCGCGGCGCCGACGCGATCAGCGACGCCGCGCGCATCCTCGAGCTGCTGAGCTCGGCCAAGGACGAGTCCGAGCTCACCATGTGCACCGACGTCGATCGCAACGACAAATCGCGCATCTGCGTGCCGGGCAGCGTGCGCGTCATCGGGCGCCGGCAGATCGAGATGTACTCGCGGCTGATCCACACGGTCGACCACGTGGAGGGCCGGCTGCGTGCGGGCTTCGACGCGCTCGATGCGTTCCTCGCGCACGCCTGGGCGGTGACGGTCACCGGGGCGCCCAAGGCGTGGGCGATGCAGTTCATCGAGGACCACGAGCGCGGCCCGCGCGCGTGGTACGGCGGAGCGGTCGGGCTCGTCGGCTTCGACGGCAACATGAACACCGGCCTCACGCTGCGCACGATCCGCGTGCGCGAGGGCGTCGCCGAGGTGCGCGTCGGCGCCACGCTGCTCTACGACTCCGACCCCGACGCCGAGGAGCGCGAGACGCACACCAAGGCCGCGGCGCTGCTCGACGCGATCCGCCGCGCGCGTGGCGTGCCGCTCGCCGCGGCCGCCCCGCCGCCGCGGCCCGGGGCCGGCCGGCGTATCCTGCTCGTCGACCACCAGGACTCCTTCGTGCACACGCTCGCCAACTACCTCCGGCAGACCGGCGCCGAAGTGGCGACCCTACGCGCAGGATTCCCGCACGAGGAGCTCGACCGGCTGCGGCCCGACCTGGTCGTGCTCTCGCCCGGCCCGGGAACGCCGCGCGACTTCGACGTCTCCGGCACGCTCGCGGCGCTACGCGCCCGTGAGCTACCGGCCTTCGGCGTCTGCCTGGGCCTCCAGGGCCTCGTCGAGCACCTGGGGGGGAGACTCGACGTCCTCGACTACCCGATGCACGGCAAGTCCTCGCGCATCCGCGTGCTGGGCGGACGGCTCTTCGCGGGGCTGCCAGCGGAGTTCCGCGCCGGCCGCTACCACTCGCTCTACGCGCGGCGCGAGACGCTGCCCGCCGACCTCGAGGTCACGGCCGAGAGCGAGGATGGAGTGGTGATGGCGGTCGAGCACCGCACGCTCCCGCTCGCCGCGGTCCAGTTCCACCCCGAGTCGATCCTCACGCTCGACGACGATCTCGGCATGCGGCTCGTGCGCAACGTGGTCGCGCTGCTCGCCCGCCGCGGGGCCTGAGCGGCCTCAGCGCCGCCGGCGGCGCGCCGGCTTGCGCCTGGGCTTGGCCGGCGCCTTGCACGCCGCCTTGACCAGAGGGGCGGCCGCGTCGGCGGCCGCGGCATCGGCGAAGCCGATCACGGCCGCGAAGCGCCGGCCGACCACCTGGGCGATGAGGAACGCGACGTTGAGGCCGCCGTCGGCGAGCGCGCGGCCGATGCGCGCGCCGAGCCCGGGGCGGTCGTCGCCCTCGACGAGCAGGCAGGCGGCATCCGCGGCGGCGAGGCCGGCGGCCTGCGCGGCGGCGGTCGCCCGCGCGCCGGCGATCGGGTAGACCTCGATGGCGGCCCGCTCCTGATGCTCGGGGAAGCGGTAGCCCATGACGACCCGCAGCCCCACGCGCGCCGCGGCCAGGGGCTCGAGCGTGCGCGCGAGCGCCCCGGGCTCGTTCGGGACCTCGCAGCGCCAGAGGCCGATGCGCTTGACGGTCACGGCCATGATGCACCTCCGGAAGACGGGGATCTTCCGTTCTTAGCGCACCGGGGGGCGAGCGTGAAAGCCGCTGCCGGCCGGCAGCTCGCGCAGCCGCGCCTCCAGCTCGACCAGCCAGTCGTCGAGCGGGGTCTCCGACTCGACGGTGATCTCGAGCTTGCCCTTGTTCCGGCCCGTCTCGAGCAGCCGCGCCCCGCCGGGGTGCGCGGGGCGCAGCGGGATGATCACCGCCTCGCGGGAGATCCCGAGGCGATCGAGGACCGCGAAGACGCGCTCGATCTCCGTGAGCGTGACCGTCGTGAGCGCCGTCTCAGCCTCCTCCCGCAGCGGCGGACAGCACGCGACCGGCCGCCTGCGGCCCGCGCAGCGTCCGATACCAGACGCGCGCCGCTTCGCCCACGATGAGCACCACGAGCCCCATGAACAGCGCCGCCAGCGCGGCGTCGATGCGCAGGTTCACGACCTGCGCCTCGAGCCGCGCGGCGGCCGCGGCCGAAAGGCCGCCGGCGGCGGCGGTATGCGCGAGCCGCTCGGCCTGGGCGAGGAAGCCGATCGCGGGATCGGGCGAGAGCACCTTCTGCCAGCCGGCGCTGAGCGTGATCGCCAGCAGCCAGGCGAGCGGCAGGATCGTCGTCCAGGCGTAGCGCGCACGGCCCTCGCGGATGAGAAACGTGGTCGCGACCGTGAGCGCGATCGCGGCGAGGAGCTGGTTCGCGATCCCGAAGAGCGGCCAGAGGATGTTGATGCCACCGAGGGGATCGATCACGCCCTGGTAAAGGAAGTACCCCCAGGCGCCCACGACGGCCGTGCTGGCGAGCACCACCCCGGGATACCAGCTCGGGCGTGCGAGCGGCGCCCAGAGGCTCCCGAGGAGATCTTGGAGCATGTAGCGTCCGACGCGCGTGCCGGCGTCGAGCGTGGTGAGGATGAAGAGCGCCTCGAACATGATCGCGAAGTGGTACCAGAGCGCGAGCGCGCTGCCGCCGAGCGTGCGGGCGAAGATGTGCGCCATGCCGACGGCGAGGCTCGGCGCGCCGCCGGTGCGGGCGAGGAGACTGCGCTCGCCGACCTGCCGGGCGAGCGCCGCCATCTCCGCGGGCGTGACCGCGAAGCCCCAGGCGGTGATCGTGGCGCTGGCGACGGCCGGGTCGGCGCCGACCACGCCCGCGGGGCTGTTGATCGCGAAGTACACGCCGGGGGAGAGCGCCGCCGCCGCGATCATCGCCATGATCGCCACGAAGGACTCGAGCAGCATGCAGCCGTAGCCGATCATCGGCGCGTCGGTCTCCTCGCGCAGCAGCTTCGGCGTCGTGCCCGAGGAGATGAGCGAGTGGAAGCCGGAGATCGCGCCGCAGGCGATGGTGATGAAGCAGAAGGGGAAGACCTTGCCCGAAAAGATCGGGCCCGTGCCGTCGACGAAGCGGGTGACCGCGGGCAGGTGCACCTCGGGCCGCATCACCGTGATGCCGAGCGCCAGCGCGCCGATCGTGCCGAGCTTGACGAACGTCGAGAGGTAGTCGCGCGGGGCGAGCAGGAGCCACACGGGCACGACGGAGGCCGCGAAGCCGTAGAGGATGATCGCCCACGCGAGCGCCGGGCCCGAGAGCGTGAAGGCGCCGGCGAGCGCCGGGTGCTGGTCCACCCAGCGGCCGCCGAGGAGCGCGGCGGCGAGCAGCACGAGGCCGAGCGCCGTGGCGCCGGCGACGTCGTGTGGGCGCAGCGCCTTCATGTACCAGCCCATCAGCATCGCGATCGGGATCGTCGCGCCCACGGTGAACGTGCCCCACGGGCTCTGGCGGAGCGCGTTCACCACGACCAGCGCGAGCACCGCGATCAGGATGATCATGATCGCGAACACGCCGACCTGCGCCGCGACGCCCCCGACCGGGCCGATCTCGTCGTGCGCCATCCGGCCGAGCGAGCGGCCCTCGCGCCGGAGGCTCCCGCAAAGGATGCAGAAATCCTGCACCGCACCGCCGAGCACGACGCCGACGAGGATCCAGAGCGTGCCCGGCAGGTAGCCGAACTGCGCCGCGAGCGTCGGCCCGATGAGCGGCCCGGGACCGGCGATCGCCGCGAAGTGGTGGCCGAAGACCACCCAGCGGTTGGTGGGCACGAAGTCCCGCCCGTCGTCGTGGCGGACGGCGGGGGTCGGGCGGCGCGCGTCGAGCGCGAAGAGCCGCGCCGCGAGAAAGGCGCCGTAGAACCGGTAGGCGATCGCGTAGACGGCGGCCGCCGCCACCACGAACCACGCCGCGTTCACGGTCTCGCCGTGCAGGACCGCGAGCACGGCGACCGCGTAGGCGCCCGCGAGCGCAACCGCCCCCCAGACGAGCGCGCGCACGACGGCTCAGTGGACCTCGGCGCCGCCTGCGACGTTGAGCGCGACGCCGGTCACGTTCTCCGCGCGGCAGAGGTAGACCACCGCCTCGCCGACGTCCGCGGGCGTCTGCGCGCGCCGGAGGTGGGTCGCGCGCCCGACGAAGTGCTCGAAGACCTCCGCCTCGGGCACGCCGAGGATCGGGGCGAGCATGGGGTTGAGCACCTCGGCGAACATCGCGGTGTCGACGAAGCCCGGGCAAACCGCGTTCACCGTGACGCCGGCCGGCCCGAGCTCCTCGGCGAGCGCCTGCGTGAGCGAAATCACCGCCGCCTTCGACGCGCAGTACGCCGCGAGCCCCGCCCTGCCGGTCTTGCCGGCGATCGACGCGATGGTCACGATCCGCCCGGCGCCGTGGCGCGTGAGCCCCGGGATCGCCGCCTGCGCGCACAGGAAGACGCCCTTCACGTTCACCGCGAAGATGCGGTCCCAGAGCGCCTCCGGCGTGCTCGCGACCGCGCCCGCGCCGACGATGCCGGCGTTGGCGACCAGCACGTCGAGGCCGCCGAGCCGGGCCTCCACCGCCGCCACGAGCGCCTCGACCTCCGCCTTGACCGTCACGTCGGCGGGCACGGCGAGGCTGCGGCGGCCGCACGCCGCGACCGCGCGGCGCGTCTCCTCGAGGTCGCCGGGCGTGCCGAGCGCGTAGGGCGTGACGCCGTCGCCCGGTCGCGCGACGTCGGAGACCGCCACGTCGCAGCCGGCGCGTGCGAGCGCGAGCGCGATGCCGCGCCCGATCCCGCGCGCCGCGCCGGTGACCAGCGCGACTTTGCCGTCGAGGTCCATGTCGACCCCGATACGCCAGCCGCCCGGCCTCCGTCCAGAGCCCGGCGGCCATCCCCTCACCGCACGGCGTCGATGCCGGTGATGTCGCGGCCGACGATCAGCGTGTGCATGTCGTGCGTGCCTTCGTAGGTGTTGACGGTTTCGAGGTTGAGCACGTGGCGGATCACGGGATACTCGTCGACGATGCCGTTCGCGCCCAGCACGTCGCGCGCGAGCCGCGCGACGTCGAGGGCGATCTGCACGTTGTTGCGCTTGGCGAGGGAGACCTGCTCGGGGCGTGCCGTCCCGGCGTCCTTGAGGCGCCCGAGGCGCCAGGCGAGGAGCTGCGCCTTGGTGATCTCCGAGAGCATGTCGACGAGCTTCTGCTGCACGAGCTGGAACCCGGCCAGCGGGCGGTCGAACTGCGTGCGCTCGCGCGCGTAGCCGAGCGCGGTGAGATAGCAGGTCCGCGCGGCGCCGAGCGCGCCCCAGACGATGCCGTAGCGCGCCTGGTTGAGGCACGAGAACGGCCCGGAGAGGCCGCGCGCCTCGGGGAGCAGGCTCTCGGCCGGCACGCGCACGTCCTCGAGCAGCAGCTCGGAGGTGATCGAGGCGCGCAGGGAGAACTTCCCCTTGATGTCGCGGGCCGAGAAGCCGGGCGTGCCCGCCTCGACGAGGAAGCCGCGCACCACCCCCTCCTCGTCCTTCGCCCAGACCACGGCGACGCCGGCGATCGAGCCGTTGGTGATCCAGCGCTTCGTCCCGGTGAGCACCCAGCCCGCCCCGTCGCGCCGGGCGCGCGTCTCCATCCCACCGGGGTCCGAGCCGTGGTCGGGCTCGGTGAGACCGAAGCAGCCGATCGTGCGCCCCGCGGCCATCGGCGGCAGCCACCGCCGCTTCTGCTCCTCGCTGCCCCAGCGGTGGATGGCGTACATCGCGAGCGAGCCCTGCACCGAGACCATCGAGCGCAGCCCCGAGTCGCAGGCCTCGAGCTCCTGGCAGGCGAGCCCGTAGGCGACGGCCGACATCCCGGCACAGCCGTAGCCCTTCAGGTGCGCCCCGAAGAGTCCGAGCTCCGCCATGCGCGGGATGAGCCGGCGGGGGAACTCCTCGCGGGCGTGGCAGGCCGCGATGACGGGGGCCGCCTCGCGCTCGACGAAGCTGCGCACGCTCGCGCGCGTGAGGCGCTCCTCCTCGCCGAGGAGCTCGTCGAGGCCGTAGTAGTCGACGTCGCCGCCGGAGATCATGGGGCCCTCCACCGCCTCCCCGTTGCCAGCGCGGGAGGCCGCCAATATAAGGATAAGACGCACTCACGGTACAGGAGCCGACACATTAGCCATGCACCTCGAGACCCTCAAAGTCTTCTGCGACATCGTCGAGACGCGGAGCTTCTCCACCGCCGCATCGCAGAATTTCGTCACGCAGTCGGCGGTGAGTCAACAGATTCGCATGCTCGAGGAGCGCTACGGCCATCGCCTGCTCGAGCGCACGCGCGGCAACGTCCAGCTCACCCCCGCCGGCGAGATCTTCTACCAGGTGAGCCGGGACATCGTGCACCGCTACCGGGAGATGGAGGCGCGGCTGCAAGCGCTCACGCAGGTGGTCGCCGGGACCGTGCGCGTGGCCACCGTGCACTCGATCGGCCTCTACGAGCTGTCGCGGCCGATCAAGCGCTACTTGAAGGCCTATCCCCAGGTGCACCTCCACCTCGAGTACAGCCGCTCGAGCAAGATCTACGAGGACGCCCTCAAGGGCAACGTCGACCTCGGGATCGTCGCCTACCCGAGCCGCCGCCCCCAGATCACGCTCCTGCCCTTCCGGCAGGACCGGCTGGTGCTCGTGTGCCCGCCGGCGCACCCGCTCGCCCGCCACCGCCAGGTGTCGATCAAGAAGCTCGCCGGCGAGGCGATGGTGGGGTTCGAGCGCGACATCCCCACCCGCAAGGAGACCGACCGCATCCTGCGGCGCAACGACGTCGAGGTCCGCTACGTGATGGACCTCGACAACATCGAGACCATCAAGCGGGTGGTCGAGATCGGGCGGGGGGTGGCGCTGCTGCCCGAGCCGGTGGTGAAGCCCGAGCTGCGCAGCAAGGCGCTCGCGATGGTCCACATCTCCGACGAGACCTTCCTGCGCCCGCTCGGCATCATCCACCGCCAGGGCAAGCACTTCTCGCCGGCGGCGGAGAAGTTCATCGAGTTCCTGCGGGCGGAGGGGTAGCCGGCACGGGCGGCACGTCGGCGGCGGTCTCCTCGGGACACATCACGAACGGGCGAGCGATCAAGCCGGCGATACGACCGGGAAGCCGAGAAGCGCGGCGGCTTCGGCCATTCGCTCGTCGTAGGTCACCAGGGCCGTCAGCTCGGGCGCGATGAAGGAGGCAACCAGTCTCGCCGCCGGACGACCCCGAACGGTCACTTCGATGCTCTCGCCGAGCCGGACTCGCTCGACTGCCATCGCGGCGTTCTACTGAAGCTGCCTGACGCCGATGGTGCCCATGTGCGGCACGGTAGTACATGGCCCCTACCCCTCGTCGCGCATCGCCGGAAACAGGACGACGTCGCGCAACGACTCGGCGCCGGCGAGCAGCGCGACCAGACGATCGATCCCCAGCCCGAGGCCCGAGTTGGGCGGCATGCCGTACTCCATGCACTCGATGTAGTCGTCCTCCATCATCATGGTCTCGGCGTCGCCCCGCTCGCGGTAGGCCTGCTGCTCGAGCATGCGCGCGCGTTGCTCGACCGGGTCGATCAGCTCCGAGTAGGCCTTCACGATCTCCCAGGAGTTGACGACCACCTGGAACATGTCGAGCACGCGGGGATTCGCGCTGCTGCGCCGTGCGAGAGGAACCAGCTCGGCGGGGTGGTGGACGAGGAACACCGGCCCGACGAGGTGCGGGCGCACGGCGCGCTTGTAGAGGCCGTCGACGAGCGCGGGGTACGAGGGAAGCTGGTCGGGATCCAGGCCGCGCGCGCGGGCGACGGGCGCGAGCTTCTCCCACGTGTCGAGCGCCGCCAAGTCGACGCCCGCGCGCTCGCGCACGGCGTCGGTGAACGACACCTCCGGCCAGTCGCCGCCGAGCTCGATCGGGACGCCCGCGCACTCGACGCGGGTGCCGCCGGTCACCTCGCGCACCACGTGCTGGATCAGCTCGCGCACCAGCGTCATGTTTTCGCGGTAGCTCCAGTAGGCCGCATACCACTCGAGCATGGTGAACTCCTGGAGGTGCGACGGATCCATGCCCTCGTTGCGGAAGTTCTTGCCGATCTCGTAGACGCGCTCGAGGCCGCCGACCACGAGGCGCTTGAGGTACGTCTCCGGCGAGATGCGCAGGTAGAGCGGGCGGTCGAGCGCCTCGTGGCGGGTGACGAACGGCCGCGCCGCGGCGCCCGACGCGGCCGCCTGGAGGATCGGCGTCTCCACCTCGAGGAACCCGCGGGCGTCGAGGAAGGCCCGCACCAGGCGGATCACCCGCGAGCGCAGCGTGAAGCGGTCGCGGGTGTCCGGGTTCGCGATCAGGTCGAGGTAGCGCCGCCGGTAGCGCAGCTCGTGGTCCTTGAGCCCGTGCCACTTCTCGGGCAGCGGCCGCAGGCTCTTGGCGAGAAACGAGAGCCGGCGGGTGCGGACCGTCCGCTCGCCCTTCTGCGTCGTCCACAGCTCGCCCTCGATGCCGACGAAGTCGCCTAGGTCGAGCAGCCGCACCACCGCGTCGTCCTGCGCGGAGAGGACCCCGCGCTCGAAGCTCACCTGCGCGCGGCCCGAGCGGTCCATCACGTGGGCGAACGCGAGCCTGCCGAAGCTGCGCAGCGTGAGCAGGCGCCCTGCCACCCGCACCGCGGCACCGTCGGGAAGGCGCATGGCGTCGGCGAGGACGTGCGTGCAGTCGAAGCGCTCGGCGTAGGCCGGCACGCCGAGCGCGCGCAGCTTCTCGAGCTTCTCGAGGCGGGCGCGGCGGAGGTCGTCCGTCATCGGCGCGAATCCTGGCGCGCTTGCAGAGCGAGCGCAAACCGGATGAAGAGGCGCAGCGATGCGCGCGATCGCGGTCCTCCTCCTCGCCTCGGGGCTCGCGGCGCTCGGCTGCCGGCGGCCGCGGCCGGCGCCCACCGCGGCCCCGTGCACCCACGTGCAGGCGACGCGGGAGGTCCGCGGCCTCGCGCTCTGCGAGGACGTGTGGACGTGCGCGCGGCCGCCCGACGGGGCGTTCGACCGCGTCGGGCTGCGGCGCATCGCGGCGTGCCGCGGCGGCACGGGACCGCTCGTGCTCTACCTCCCGGGCATGCACATGACCGGCGATGTCCCCACGACCGACGCGCGGGCCGACCTGCGCCTCTACCTCGCGCAGGCGGGTATCCGCACGTGGGCGATCGACTACCGGACGCACGCCGTGCCCGCCGACGCCACCCCCGCCGATCTCGAGGCCCTCGGCCACTGGACGGCGCAGCTCTTCGCCGACGACGTCCGGTGGGCGATGGCCTTCGTCCGCGCGGCCGAGCCCGGGCCGATCGTGCTCGCGGGATTCAGCTTCGGGGGCGCGCTCGCCTACCGCGTGGCGACCGCGGAAAGGCCCGCGGGGCTCGTCGTCCTCGACGCCGCGGCGGGCGCGGGGCGCGCGCCGCGCGGCTCCGGCCCCGCGCTCGACGTCGCCTCCGGCCGGCTCCCGTGGCCCGCGCGCCGCGAGCTCCTCGCCGCCGTCATGGTCGACCCTGCCGCGCCGTCGCCGCTGCCCGGCTATCCGTCCGCGGGCGCCGCGCTGGCCGACGTGCTCTGGACGTCGCCGACCTTCGGCGGCCAGGGCGGGCTGTCGGCGGCGCGCGACGGCGCGAGCGACCCGCAGCTCCTCGCTCGGCTGCTCGCCGGCGAGGACCGCTGGTGGCCGCGGGCGGCGCTCGACGACGCGCCGCCGCGGCCGCCGAGGACCCCGCTGCCGGTGCTCGCGTTCGCGAGCACGCGGCTGGGGCCGGCGTGGGTGGAGCGGGTCCGGGCATCGGCACGGGCGTGGGGCGGCCCCGGCGCCGAGGTCCGGGAGCTGCCGGGCTACGGGCACCTCGACGTGCTCGTCGGCCGCAACGCCCTCCGCGACGTGTTCGAGCCCGTGCGGGCCTGGCTCACCGGCGCGCCGGCGGATTGACTCCTCGCGCGGCCGCCTCGATACTCCGGGGACCATGCGCAAGCGGCGCGTCGCGGTGATCGGCGCCACGGGAATCGCAGGACAGCAGGCGCTCGTCGCGCTCGCCGATCACCCGTGGTTCGAGGTGGCCGCGGTGGCGGCCTCCAGCCGCTCGGCGGGCCGACCCTACCGCGAGGCCATCCGCGACGGCAGCGGCGCTCGGCGCTGGTTCTGCCGGGAGGAGCCGCCCGCGGCCGTGCTCGATCTCCCCGTCGAGGACGGCGAGCGCTTCGATCCCGGCGGGGTCGACCTCGTGCTCTCGGCGGTCGAGAGCGATGCCGCGCGCGCGCTCGAGCCGCGCTGCGCCGCCGCGGTGCCCGTGCTGAGCACCGCCGCGGCCTTCCGCTACGAGCCCGACGTGCCCATCGTGGTTCCGGGCGTGAACCTCGCCGCCCACCTCCCGTTGATCGAGCACCAGCGCCGGCGCCGGGGCTGGAAGGGCTTCGTGCTGCCGCAGTCGAACTGCACGGTGGTCGGGCTCGCGATCTCGCTCAAGCCGCTCGCCGACGCGTTCGGCATCGAACGGGTGCTGGTGACCACGATGCAGGGCCTCTCCGGGGCGGGCCGCTCGCCGGGCGTGATCGGGCTCGACATCGTCGACAACCTCGTCCCCTACATCCCGAAGGAGGAGGAGAAGGTCGCCGCCGAGACCGGCAAGATCCTCGGCACCCTCGGCGAGGGCGGCATCGTCCCGCATCCCGCGCCCGTCGGCGCCACCTGCACGCGCGCGGCGGTGCTCGACGGGCACACGGTCGCGGTGACCGTCGAGACGACGCGCCCCGCCGAGCCCGCGGCGGCCGCCGCGGCGATGCGGGCGTTCCGGGGCGACTACGCCGGCCTCGACCTCCCGAGCGCGCCCGCGCACCCGATCGTCGTCCACGACGACCCGTTCCGCCCCCAGCCCCGCCTCGACCGCGACCGCGACGGCGGGATGGCGACCAGCGTCGGGCGGCTGCGCCCGGAGCCCGCGCTCCACCGTGGGCTCAAGTACGTGGCGCTCTCGCACAACACACGCATGGGGGCGGCGAAGGGGCTCGTGCTGGTGGCCGAGTACCTCGCCCACGCCGGCCTGCTCTGACCCCGGTCTCTACGAGCGTGGCCGCGCTCGTTGACACGAACGTCCTCGTCTATCGAGCGGTCGTCTCCCGCCCGATCGCCGGCGAGCCGCCGCTACTCGAGCCGGCGGCAGCCCGGCGCGAAGCCGAGGGGCTGTTGGCCCAGCTCACGCTGCTCTACCCGAACGAGGCGGTGTACGCACCGCGCTGCGCGGCGCGGCGGCGTATCAGCTCCCGTGGTTCGACGCCCACCTTTGGGCGTACGCCGAGCATTACGGCCTGGAAGAGCTCGTCTCCGAGGACTTCCAGCACGACCGGCTCTACGGCACCGTCCGCGCCGTCGATCCCTTCCGCCGCGGCTGACGCGACCCACACACGGCGGCCACGGGGCACGCGCGGCAGCGCGGCGCGCGCGCCGTGCAGACCGTGGCGCCCAGGTCCATCAGCGCCTGGTTCCAGTCCGACGACCGCCGCCGCGGCACGAGCGCCTGGGCAAGCGCCCACGTCCGGCGGGTCCGCCTGGCCGACCCGCGCGCCCCGCGGAGCCGGAAGACCCGGCCGAGCACGCGGGCGACGTTGGTGTCCACGGTGGCGACGTCCTGCCCGAAGGCGAGGCTCGCCACCGCGGCCGCGGTGTAGCGGCCGACCCCGGGCAGGCGCGCCAGCTCCTCCGGCCGCTCGGGGAAGACCCCGCCCCGCTCGCGGGCGACGTGGCGCGCGGCGGCGTGGAGGTTGCGCGCCCGGGCGTAGTAGCCGAGGCCGTCCCAGCTCTCGCGCACCGCGTCGAAGGGGGCGGCGGCAAGATCCTCCAGGGTGGGATAGCGCGCGAGGAAGCGGGGGTAGAACTCACACACCCGCGCCACCTGCGTCTGCTGGAGCATCACCTCCGAGACCAGGACGTGGTAGGGGTCGTCCGCCCCCCGCCAGGGAAGGTCGCGGCGGTGGCGGCGGTACCAGGCGAGCAGCCGGCGGCGGAAGAGGCGGGCGCGCGGCGGGATGCCGTGCGGCTTGCGCTCCACACTGCGCCGCCGCCGCGCTACGATGGCGGTCATCGAGGGGTGTCTCGATGAGCTGGGCTCGCAGAAAGCTCTTCGACGTCGCGGCCCGGGTGCTGACCAAGCCCCGGGCGAAGTACGACCTGCTCCTGCCCGTCGATCTCGAGGCGCTGCGCCGCACGCTGCGCAAGGGCGACGTGATCCTGGTCGACGGCGAGCAGCGGGTGAGCCAGGTCATCAAGTACCTCACGCAGAGCACGTGGTCGCATGCGGTCCTCTACATCGGCGACGAGCTGGTCCGGCGCAAGCCCGCGCGGCACGCCGCGCTCCTCGAGCGCCACGCCGCCGACGCCGAGCACCTGATCGTCGAAGCGCTGATGGAAGAGGGGGTCACCGCCTCGCCGCTCGCCAAGTACGAGCGCTACAACCTGCGCGTCTGCCGGCCGATCGGGCTCAGGCGCGACGACCTCGCGCGCATCCTCGACGAGGTCCTGGGGCAGCTCGGGCACCGCTACGACGTGCAGAACGTCGTCGACCTGGCTCGCTACTTCTTCCCGGTGAGCCTGATCCCACGGCGGCTCCGCCGCCGCGCGCTCGGCTTCGGCAGCGGGCTCCCGACCGAGGTGATCTGCTCGAGCATGATCGCCCGGGCCTTCCAGAACGTGGGCTTCCCGATCCTCCCGGCGCTCACCCCGGATCCCGAGCCGCGGCCGCGGCGGCGCTGGGCGGAGCTGCTCGGGCGGATGGCGCCCTATCCGGCGATCTTCCACCGCCAGGTCGAGACGCTCATCACCCCGCGCGACTTCGACCTCTCGCCGTACTTCGAGGTGGTGAAGATCGCCCCCGTCGAGCGCGCCAAGTTCGACTACCGCCGCATCCGCTGGGCGTGAGGCCCGCCGAACGGGCTCTCGTACCGCGCCCGCGGCCCGAGCTCCTCGGCGATGCCGAGCAGGCGGTTGTACTTCGCGGTGCGCTCGGAGCGGCACGGGGCGCCGGTCTTGATCTGCCCGCAGCCGGTCGCCACCGCCAGGTCGGCGATGAACGGGTCCTCGGTCTCGCCCGAGCGGTGCGACACGACCGCGCCGTAGCCCGCGCGGGCGGCGCGCGCCATCGCCGCGCGCGTCTCGGTGAGCGTGCCGATCTGGTTCACCTTGATCAGCACCGCGTTGGCGACGCCCTCGGCGATGCCGCGGGCGAGGATCGCGTCGTTGGTGACGAAGATGTCGTCCCCGACGAGCTCGATGCGCCCCCCGAGGGCCGCGGTGAGCCGCTTCCAGCCCGCCCAGTCGTTCTCGCCGAGGCCGTCCTCGATCAGCACGATCGGGTAGGCGTCGCACCAGCGCGCGTAAAGCGCGATGAGATCGTCGGACGAGTGGCGCGCGCCGCCGGCCTTGCGGAAGACGTAGCCGTCGCCCTCGGCGAGCTCGCTCGCCGCGGGGTCGAGCGCGAGCGCCACGTCCCGTCCGGGGGTGAGCCCCGCCTCCTCGATCGCCGCCACCAGGAGGTCGAGGGCCTCCTCGTGGGCGCGCAGCGCGGGCGCGAAGCCGCCCTCGTCGCCAACCGCGGTGCCGAGCCCGCGCGCGTCGAGCCGCGCACGCAGCGCGTGGTAGACCTCGACGCCCCAGCGGATCGCTTCGGGGAAGCTCGGCGCCCCGTGCGGGGCGATCATGAACTCCTGGAAGTCGAGCGGGTTGCTCGCGTGCCGGCCGCCGTTGATGACGTTCATGAGCGGCACGGGGAGCCGCGTCGCCGCCTCGCCCCCGAGCGCGCGGTAGAGCGGCTGCCCCGCGGCCGCGGCGATGGCGCGCGCCGCCGCCAGCGAGACCGCGACCAGCGCGTTGGCGCCGAGCCGGCCCTTGTTCTCGCTGCCGTCGAGCGCCACCAGCTTGGCGTCGATCAGGTTCTGATCGGCCTCGAGGCCGGCGAGCGCCGGGGCGAGCACCGTGTTGACGTTGGCGACCGCGCGCAGCACGCCCTTGCCCCGGTAGCGGCGCGGGTCGCCGTCGCGCAGCTCGGCCGCCTCCCGCTCGCCGGTCGACGCGCCGGCGGGGACCGCGGCGTGCCCGATCGCACCGCCGGCAAGGGTGACCGTCGCCTCGACGGTCGGCAAGCCGCGCGAGTCGAGGATCTCGCGCGCGTGGATGCGTTCGATGGTCGGCATGTCAGCTCCTCACGAGTCGGAATGGCGGATCACCACCACCCACACCTCAGACAGCAGCGGCAGCACGGGCACGACGCGCTCGAGCACGAGCCCGGCGCGTGCCACCTCGTCGGCCAGCTCCGCCCGCGTGAGCCGCGGGCTCTGCTTGGCGCGCAGCCCGACCGCGCGGCGGAGCGCGCGACCGAGGCTCTTGGCGGTGTAAGGGTGGCAGACGGTGGCGACGAGCGGGCCGCGCGCGAGCGAGGCGAGCCCCGCCAGCACGCGCGGGCGGATCGCCGACGGCAGGTGCATGAGGAAGCGGCTCGAGATCACCGCCGCGAAGCCGCCGCCCCGCCACGGCGGGGCCTCCAGGTCCGCGCGCACGTGGCCCACGGTCCCGCCGCGCTCGCGCGCCACTGCGAGCATCGCCGGCGAGATGTCGGCGCCGACCACCCGCAGCCCCCGCGCCCGGAGAAAGCCCGTGAGGATACCGGTGCCGCACGGCGCGTCGAGGACGACACCGCCCGGCGCCACCCCGCCGAGCGCGCGTCCGAGCGCCCGCTCGAGGAGCCGCAGGTTGAGCCGCCGCACGAGGCTCCCGTAGCGGCGGCGCTCGTAGCGACGCGCGTCGAGGGTCTGGTAGCCCAGACGCGCGTCGTAGTGCGCAGCCGCCGGCGCCGACATCGCGGGCGCACGCTAACAGCGCTTGCCCGGGCGTGCAATTGCGAAGGCCCGGGGCTATGCGGTGCGGGATGCGCGCCGCGCGGGAGGCCCTCGGGCTCGTCGTCGTGTGCGCGGCGCTCTACCTCGCCGGCACGGGCACGACGCCCTTCTACACGCGCGGCGAGCCGCGCGAGGGGCTGGTCGCGCGCGAGATGCTGGCGAGCGGCCGCTGGCTCGTGCCCGAGCGGCCGGCGGGCGAGGTGGCGCGCAAGCCGCCGCTCTACTACTGGCTCGCCGCGGCGTGCCTGCGGGCGCTCCCGGCCGAGCCCGAGCGGGCGCTGCGGCTGCCCTCGGCGCTCGCCGGCACCGCCGGGGTGCTCGCGACCTGGGCGGCCGCCCGGCGAGCCTTCGGGGCCGCCGCCGGGCTGCCGGCGGCGCTCGCGCTCGCCACCTCCTTCGAGTGGGCACGCGCGGCCACCAGCGCTCGCGTCGACATGACGCTCGGGGCGGCGCTCGCGCTGGCGTTCGCGGCCTGGGCGGCGGCGGTCGCGGGAGGCCGGCGCGGGCTCTTCGTAGCGGCGGCCGCCGGTGTGGCGCTCGGGACGCTCGCCAAGGGGCCGGTGGCACTCGTGCTCCCGGCCCTCGCATTCGCCGGGCTCGCCGCGGCCCGGCGCGACGCGCGGCTGCCCATCCGGCTCCACGTGCCGTGCGTGCTCGCCGCGGCGGCGGTGGTGGCCGGCGCCTGGTACGCTGCCGCGTTTGCGGCCGAGGGCGGCGCCTTCCTGCGCGTGGTCGCGCGCGAGAACCTGCTGCGCTTCGTCGACACGGCCGACGCCGGGACCGGGCACGCGCACGGCGCCGCATATCTCGTCGGCCTCGGGCTGGTCGGGCTTTTGCCCTGGACGCCGCTGCTCCCACTCGCGGCCGTCCCGCTCGCGCGCCGGCCGCGGCCGCTCGCCGCCGCGCTCGCGGCCGCCTGGGTGCTCGCCGGGACCGGCTTCTTCGCGCTCGCCGCGGCCAAGCGCAGCGTCTACCTGCTGCCGCTCTTCCCCGCGGTGGCGATGCTGCTCGGGGCCGGCGTGGCCGACCCGCCGGCCGGCGGACGGCTCGCCACCACGGCGCGCGCGCTCGCGCGCGCCTACGCGCCCGCGGCGCTGCTGCTGGCAGCGGTCGCCGGCGCGTACGCCGCCGGGCTCGATCCCGCCGCCCCGCTGCGGCGCTGGCTGCGGCCCGACGACGCCGCGGCCGCCGCCGCGCTGCTCGCTGCGGCGCGCGCGCACCGGGGGATGCTCGCGGCGCTGGGGGCGGGCACCGCCGGCGCGGCCGTGCCGATTGCCCGGGCGGTCGGCCGCGCCCACTGGCGCCGCGTGGCCGTGCTCGTCGCCGGGCTCGCGCTCGCCTGGACGGTCGTCTTCGACGGCGTCGTCCACCCCGCGATCGCCCGCGACCGGAGCCTCGCTTCCTTCATGGCCGAGGTCGCGCGCCTCGTGCCGCCCGACGCGCCGCTCTACGCCTCGTTCCCGCCCGATCCCGAGCTGCGCTTCTACGCGCCACGCCCGCTGTGGCACTGGCCGGCCGACGGCGGCGCCACCGCCCGTCGCGTGCTCCTGTGGGAAGACGAGTGGCGGCGGCTCGCCGATCCCCCGGCGCCGCTCGCCGCGAGCGCCGTGCGCCGGCCGGCCCGCGGGCGCCTCCTGCTGCTCGACGTTCCCCCGGATCAGAAGGGATAGTTGACGCCGGTGAAGATCGCGGTGCCCTCGGCCCCGCGGCCGACGTCGACGAAGCCCACGACCTGGGGGCGCACGACGCCGCGGAAGCCCAAGCCGTAGGCGACGTGCAGGTTGGAGACCGGCGAGTCGGTCACGTGCTGGAAGACCTGCCCGGCCTCGAGGAACGGCGCCACCTCCACCTCGGCGTTGACCCCGAAGAGCCGCCGCTGCCAGACCCGCGTGCGCAGCTCGGCCGCGCCGAGCGCGCGGTTGAAGTCGATGAAGCGGTCGCCGCCGAAGGCGCGCAGCGTGCGGCGGCCGCCGAGGCTGCTCATCTCCCAGAACGGCGTATCCTTGCTGCCGCTGACGTAGTCGCCGAGCAGGCGCAGCGCGAGGATCGGGTTGCCGTGGCGCAGCGGGATGAAGTCGCGCCACTCCATGCCGAACTTGACGAACGACGTCGAGCTGCCGAGCCGGCGGTCGGCTGCCTCGGTGTAGGCGGTCGCGAGGGCGCCGCGCGTCGGGATGTCGATGTCGTCGCGGCTGTCGTAGGTGAGCGCCACCTGGTGGGCCCAGTACACGCCGCCTTCCAGCCCCCGGTTGCGGGTCTCGGGGTGCTCGCGGCCGATGAAAGGGATGCCGCTCACCTGCCCCGGCTCGACCGAGAAACGGCGAATGCGCATGCGGTAGGAGAGGTTGACGCTCGGCAGGAGCCACACTCCCGGGGTCACCTGGGCAAGCGTGTCGTTGTCCGTGTAGTTCGACTCGAACAGGAGGTGGGACTGGTTGCCGAAGCCGTAGAACCGCTCGGTCGAGTCCCGCTCGTGCATCGCGTAGGCGAGCAGGAAGGCGCGACCGTCCCAGAGCCCGCGGTCCTCGTAGGTGAGCTCGTAGTCCTCGTCCCGGGTCGTGGATTTCCCGAGCACGAGCGAGTAGCGGCGCGTGTCCGTCGGGTAGCCGAAGAAGCGGAAGGTCGGGAAGAAGCCCTTGGTCTTGTTGTAGGCGGCGTCGGGGGCGAGCATGTAGCGGATGTGGTCCTGATCGTCGGTGAAGAGCGCGACGCCGAGGAGCCCGATGGTGTTGCCCTCGTTCGGGTCGGTGACGATCTCGGGGATGGGAATGATGCTGACGGCCCGGGCGCCGCCCGCCGCCAGCAGCGCCCCGACGAGCGCGGCGGCGATCAGTGCGCGGCGGCGAAATTGGTGAGCACCCATCGGTCACCGAAGCGCGCATGGACGCGGAAGCCGCCGGGCACGAGCCCGTCCGGGCGGTCGCGACGCTGCTGCGGGTCGCTCACCAGCGCGACGTGCGCGCCCGACATCCACCGTCGCTCGAACGCGGGGCGCGCCAGGAACATCGTCCCGACCGCGCCGGCGAGGTACGTCGGCGGCACGAAGCCCGGCACCGCGAGCAGCGTGATCGGGCGATCCGCGTAGTAGGCGAGGCCGCCCACGATCTGGTACTCCTGAGGCGCTTCGAAGACCACCTCCGTGTCCGCGGGAAGATCGGCGAGCGCGCGCGCCACCGGCCGCCACGAGAAGATCGGCTCCGCGAGCACCTCGGCGCGCAGCACGATCGCCGTGAACGCCGCGCCGAGGACGGCGAGGCTTGCGAGCACCCCCCACGCCCGACGGCCGAGCGCGGCGACGGCGGTGGCGGCACCGGCGCCGAGGAGCACGAGGCCGGCGGGCTCGACCAGCCCCCCCAGCCCCGGCGTCTCGCCGATCCAGTATTCGCCCGCGAGCAGGCGCGCGCCCACGGCGAGGAGGGCGGCGCCCGCCGCCGCCGCCGCCGCGCCCGCGGCGGCCAGCCCGAGCCACACCCCGCGGCCCACGTGCCCCGCCCGCAGGCGCTCCCAGCCGCGCGCGGCGAGCAGCGCGACCGCGGGAAGCGCCGGCAGCCCGTAGTGCTCGAGGCGCGACGGCGCGAGCGAGAAGAAGAGCATCAGCCCGCCGCCCCACGTCCAGCAGAGCAGCGAGGCACGCGCCTCGCGCGGGGCGCGCGCGCCGAGGCCCGCGAGGGCCTCGCGGGCGGTGAGCGGCACGAGCAGGATCCACGGCGCGGCGCGAAAGAGCAACGCGCCCCAGAAGAAGGGCAGGGAATCGCCCTCCGAGTCGCGCGGCAGCTTCGCGTCGAAGAAGAAGAGGAGGTGCTGGTTGACGACGTAGTCCCAAGCGAAGCCCGGATGGCGTAGCGCCACCGCGACATGCCAGGGCAGCACGATCGCCGCGAGCACGAGGAGCCCGAGCCCCGGCCGCAGCCGCGCGACGCCGCGCCAGCCTCGCGCGCGCAGCGTGAGCGCGCCGATCGGCAGCCCCGCGATCACCAGCGGCACGAGCCCCTTGTCGAGCACGCCCACCGCGAGCAGGGCGTAGAGCCCGACGAGCCAGCGCGTGCGCCGGCCGCCCGTCGCCGTCGTGGCATGGTGCCAGCAGAGCAACGCCCCGGTCACGGTCGCGACCAGGATGGCGTCGGGCCGCAGCGTGCGCGCCTCGAGCCCGAAGCCGAGCGTGGTGGCGAGCAGCATTCCCGCGAGCAGCCCCGCGCCCTCGCCCCACAGCCGCGCGCCGAGCCGGCAGGTGAAGACGATGGTCGCAACCGCCGCCGCGAGCGGGACGAGGCGCGCCCACTCCGTGGGCCCTCCCGCGAGGTGGAAGACCACGGCCGCGAGCCAGTAGACGAGCGGCGGCTTGTTGAGGAACAGGGTCCCGTCGAGGCGAGGGGTGATCCAGTCGCCGGTGCGCAGGATCTGGCGCGCGACCTCGGCGTAGCGCCCCTCGTTGTCGTAGAACGCGGGCAGCTCGAGGTGCACGGCGAGCAGGCCGCCCACGGCGGCCGCGAGCCCGAGGGCCGCGCGGACGTGCGCCGACGCCGGCGTCGCGGCCGTCGCGCGCGCCGTCACCGCAGCGACCGCCTCCACGGCACCCTGCCGCGCTGCCACCGCGTTCCTTTGGGTGATCGGTCCAGGAAAGTCAATCGCTCGCGCGCGCCCACTTGCGCCGCCCCCCTCGTGACCGGTAGCATCCCCGAAATTTTTCGCAGGAGTCGCCAGACGATGGAGGCGCTAGCACGGGCCGAGGCGCACCAGCGCGTGCCCTTGATGGACCTCACGCGCGAGTTCCGCGCGCACCGCCACGAGATTCTCGCCGCCTGCGAGCACGTGCTCGCGCGCATGCACCTCCTCGGCGGGGAGGAGGTGCGCGCCTTCGAAGCCGAGGCGGCCGCATACCTCGGGGTGCGCCACGTCCGCGGCGTCGGCTCGGGCACGGACGCGCTGCGGCTCGTGGTGCAAGCCGCGGGTCTCGAGCCCGGCGACGAGGTGCTCATCCAGGCGAACGCCTTCGTGGCGGCGGTCGAGGCGCTCTACGAGGCCGGCGTGCGGCCGGTGCCCGTCGACGTCCGCCTCTCCGACCTCGGGCCCGATCCCGAGGAGCTCGAGGCCCGTGCGACGCCGCGCACGCGCGCCGTCCTCGTCGTCCATCTCTACGGCTTCCCGGTCGACCTCAAGCCCGTGCTGGGCTTCGCCCGCGCCCGCGGCCTTGCCGTCCTCGAGGACTGCTCGCACGCGCACGGCGCGCGGCTCGACGGCCGGCGCGTCGGCTCCTTCGGCCTCGCCGGAGCCTTCAGCCTGGGCGTGGTGAAGAACCTCGCCGCCTACGGCGACGCCGGCATGGTCAGCACCAACGACGCCGCGCTCGCCGAGCGGGTGCGCCATCTCGGCACCCACGGCCAGGTGAAGAAGAACACGCACGCGTTCTACGGCGGCAACAGCCGCCTGGACGAGATCCAGGCGGCGCTGCTGCGCGTGAAGCTGCGGGTGCTCGACGCGCGCAACCAGCGCCGGGCGGAGATCGCCGCCTACTACACGGAGCGCCTGCGCGAGCTCGTCGTCACGCCGCCCGTCGATCCGCGCCGCACGCACGTCTACCACCAGTACGTCGTGCGGACCCCCGAGCGGGACGCGCTGCGCGCCCACCTCGCGGCGCAGGAGATCGAGACGGGCATCCACTACCCGACGCCGATCCACCGCCAGCAGGCCTGGGTCGACGCCTACGGCGCGGGCCCGAGCCTGCCGCGCGTCGAGCAGGCGGCGCGCGAGATCCTCTCGTTGCCCGTCCACCCCGACCTCAGCGATGCCGAGGTCGAGCGCGTGGTGGACGCGGTGGGACGCTTCTTCCGGTGACGCTGCCCGCCGACACGCCGGCGTTCTCGGTCGTCGTGCCGGTCTACAACGAGGAGGGCAACGTCGAATCCCTCTTCGCCGAGATCTCCCACATGGCCGCCGGCATCGGCCGCCCCTACGAGGTGGTGTTCGTCAACGACGGCAGCGCCGACGCGACCCTCTCGCGCCTGTGCGCGCTCGCCGCCGACGATCCGCACCTCCGCATCGTCGACCTCGACGGGAACTTCGGCGAGGCCGCGGCGCTCTCGGCGGGCTTCGCCCACGCGCGCGGGGCGGTGGTGGTGACCCTCGACGGCGACGGCCAGAACGATCCGAACGACGTCCCGCGGCTGCTCGCGGCCCTCGACCGTGACGGGGTCGATGCCGCGAGCGGGCGGCGGCTCGCGCGCGAGGAGCCCTTCTTCTCCCGGGTGCTGCCCTCGAAAGCTGCCAACTGGCTCATCGCCCGCGTGACGCGGGTGCCGGTTTACGACTGCGGCTGCGGGCTCAAGGCCTACCGGCGCACGCTGCTCGAAGGGGCGCAGCTCCCGCGCGGCATGAATCGCTTCCTCCCCGCCATCCTCGGCGTCGACGGCGGCCGGGTCGTCGAGGTGACCACGCGGGATCGGCCGCGCGCCTCGGGGGCGTCGCACTACGGCCTCTCCCGGCTCTTCGTCGTGCTGCGCGACCTCCCGTCGCTGCCTTTCCTGGTTCGCCGCCCGCCCCCGGGCCCGCGGCTCGTGCGCGCGCTCGGCGCCGCGGTCGCCGTCGGTGCCGCCGTCACGGCCGCCGCGCTCGCCGGCGCGGGCCTCGCGCCCGCAGCACGCCTGCCGCTCGCCGTCGGGGCGGCGCTCGCGGCGGCGCTCGCCGCCGTCGCGTACGCGGTCCGTCACAACGTTCACCGCTTCGTACGCGCCCGGGAGCAGGGAGTGTTCCGGGTGCGGAGGGTGCTCGACCATGGAAACGTCCCGGCTGAACATCGCCCTCGTCGGCGTCGGCTACTGGGGGAGGAACCTGCTTCGGACCTTCGGTCGCCTGCCGACGGCGCACGTCACGCATCTCTGCGACCTTGATCCCGAGCGCCAGGCGGCGCTCAAGGCCGAGCACCCCGAGCGGTCGGTGACCGGCGACTACGCGGGGCTGCTCGCCCGGCGCGACGTCGACGCGGTCGTGCTCGCGACGCCGCCGTCGCGCCACCACGCGATGGCGCTCGCCGCGCTGCGCGCGGGCAAGCACGTCTGGGTCGAGAAGCCGCTCGCGCTCGCCGCCGCCGAGGGGCGCGAGCTCGTGGAGGCCGCCCGCGCCGCGGGCCACATCCTGTTCGTCGACGAGACCTTCCTCTACGACCCGCTCGTGCGCGAGATGAAGCGGCTGATCGACGCGGGCGCGCTCGGCGCCGTCGTGCACCTCTCGTTCGAGCGGCTCGGCATGGGACGCATCAAGCGCGACTCGAACGTGTGGTGGAACTCCGCCCCGCACGACGTGTCGATCCTGCTCCACCTGGTGCCGCGTCCGGTGGTCCACGTGCGCCTGCACGAGCACTGCCACCTCCAGTCCGGCATCGCGGACATGACCGTGTGCGATCTCGAGCTCGACGGCGGGATCTCGGCGCACGTCTACTTGAGCTGGCTCGACCCCGAGAAGACCGCCCGCGTGACCGTCGTCGGGCGCGAGCGCATGCTCGCCTACGAGGGACGCTTCCAGAAGCGTGCGCTCACGCTCTACGACTACGCGCTCGACCGCACCGAGGCGGCAGGCGCGGCGGTGATTCCGGTCACTCGCTTCGAGGGCCGGCCGGTCGAGGTGCCCGCCGCGGCCGAGCCGCTCGAGCTCGCCGCGGCGCACTTCGCCGAGTGCGTGCGCACCGGGGCGGAGCCGCTGTCGAGCGGCGCCCGCTCGCTGCGCGTCGTCGAGGTGCTGGAGGCCGCCGAGCGGGGGGCGACCCGCGGAGGGACGGCCGGTTAGCGCCGCCGCGGCCGACGCCGCGCGGCCCCGGCCCTCCTGGATCCGCACCGCCCTGGCCGCGCTGGTGGGAGCGGCGCTCCTGGCGCTCCTGCTCTGGCACACGGGGCTCGACCCGATCGTCGACCGGCTCGGCGAGCTCGGCGCGCGGGGGCCGCTCGTGCTCCTGCCCTACCTCGTGATCGCCTACGTCGACGCGCGCGGCTGGCGGTGCACGCTCCCGGCCGTCCCGCGGGTGCCGCTGCACCACCTCTACCTCGTCCGTATGGCCGGCGAAGGCGTCAACAGCATCACGCCGGCGGCGGCGGTGGGCGGCGAAGGCGTGAAGGTCTACCTGCTGCGGGCGTGGGGGGTCTCCGGATCCGACGGTCTCGCCTCGGTGATGATCTCGAAGACCGCGCTCACGACCGCGCAGAGCTTCTTCGTGATCCTCGGGCTCGCGGCGCTCTTCGACCGCCTCGAGCTGCGCGCCCTCGGCGCGGCCTGGATGGTGGTCCTGCTGCTCACGCTCACCGGCTTCACCTTCGGTCTCATGTACCTCCAGCGCCGCCGGCCGGCGCAGACCGTGTGGGGGTGGCTGCACCGCCTGATGCCGCGCGCGCGCTTCGTCACCTGGCTGCGCCACCGCGCCGCGGCGGTCGACGAGCGGCTCGCCGGGTTCTACCACCGCGAGGGCCCCACCTTCTGGCGCGCCTCGGCCTGGCATCTCGCGGGCTGGCTCATCGGCGTTCTCGAGGTCTACCTCATCATGCGGCTCATCGACGCGGCGATCCCGCTGCGCGACGCGCTCATCATCGAAGCGCTCTCGCAGCCGATCCGTGCCACGGCGCTCATCATTCCGGGCGGCCTCGGGACACAGGAGGTGGGCGGCGTCGCGCTGTGCACCTTCCTCGGCATCCCGGAGCCCGCGGGAGTGACGCTCTGGCTGCTCAAGCGCGCGCGCGAGCTGGTCTTCGACGGCGTGGGGCTCCTCTACCTGGCGCGTCACACGACGCGGAGCCCGGCGTGAGCGCCTCGATCGCCACGCGCGCGCTCGGCCGCCGCGGCCTCGTCGTCTCGCGCCTCGGGCTCGGGCTCGCGGCGCTCGGCCGCCCGGGCTACATCACGCTCGGCCGCGACCGCGACCTGCCGGCGGAGCGCACGCGCGAGGCGATGTACGCGCGCACGGCCGAGGTTCTCGACGCCGCCTGGGCCGCGGGCGTGCGTTACGTCGACGTCGCCCGCAGCTACGGCGAGGCCGAGGTGTTTCTCGCCCGCTGGATCGCGGCGCAGGCGGTGCCGCCGGCGGACCTCACGGTCGGGAGCAAGTGGGGCTACCGCTACACGGCCGGGTGGCGGGTGGACGCCCCGGTGCACGAGGAGAAGGAGCACTCGCTCGCACGCTTCACGACCCAGCTCGCGGAGTCACGCCGGCTTCTGGGTCCGTGGCTCGACGTCTACCAGGTGCACAGCGCGACCCTCGAGTCCGGCCTCCTCGACGACCCGGCGCTGCTGCGCGCGCTCACCGATGCTCGGCGGCGCGGCGCCTACCGGGCGGTCGGCCTCACGCTGAGCGGCCCGGGCTCGGCCGCGACGCTCGCCCGCGCGCTCGAGGCCTGCGTCGACGGCGAGCCCGTGTTCGACGCGGTGCAGGCGACCTTTAACTGCCTCGAGCCCTCGCTCGCCGGCCCTCTCGCCGCCGCGCACGCTGCCGGCCTCGGGGTGATCGCCAAGGAGGTGCTCGCCAACGGACGGCTCGCCGCGGCCAATCCCCGGCCCGAGGACCGGCCGCTCGTCGAGCGGCTCGGCGCGCTCGCCGCCGCCCGCGGCGCGGGCGTGGATCAGCTCGCGCTCGCCTTCGTCCTCGCGCACCCCTTCGTCGACGTCGCGCTCTCGGGCGCGGCGACCACCGCCCAGCTCGCCTCGCATGTGGGGGCCTTCGCCGTCGCGCTCGACGACGCGACGCTCGCCGCGCTCGGCGCGCTCGCCGAGCCCGTCGACCGCTACTGGCAGACCCGGAGCGCGCTCCCGTGGACGTGACGCGCTTTCTCTTCGTCCGCCACGGCGAAACCGAGTGGAACCGCGTGCTCCGCTTCCGCGGCCGCGCCGACGTGCCGCTCAACGCGACCGGCCGCGCGCAGGCCCGGCGCGTGGCGGCGCTGGCGGCGCTGCTCGGCCTGCCGCTGGCCACGGTCTGGAGGATCGGGCAGGACAACGCCGCGCTCAGCGTCTTCGAGCGCCGGTCCGGCGGCTTCGTCGTGGTCTCGGTCAACGACACCGGGCATTTGACTCCGCGGGCGCCGCGCGGTTAGCTGCCGCGAGACGCCCTGCGGGCGATGGAGTCCGCCCGAACCCCCCGGGTTGCAGCCGGGGTGATGACTCCTACCGCGAGAGGATCCCGTGGTAGGAGCCCCAGCCGAGATGCCCGCAACCCCGGCGCCGGACTCGCCCCTGGCGCGCCTGGCGGCCTTGGCCGAGGAGGCCGGCGCCGAGGCGCTCGCGCCCGAAGCGCGCGCCCTCGCCGCGCGTGTGCACGAAGGCCGCTTCTTCGTCGCCTGCGTCGGCCAGTTCAAGCGCGGGAAGTCGACGTTGCTCAATGCGCTCGTGGGCGATTCGGTTCTTCCCACCGGCGTGACACCCGTCACCGCGGTCGTGACCGTGCTGCGCCATGGGGCCGTCCGCGCGGCCCGCGTCCGTCACGCCACCGGCGAGTGGCAGCCGATCGATCCCGCGACGCTCTCGGCGTACGTCTCCGAGCAGGAGAATCCGGAGAACGCGAAGCAGGTCGCCGCGGTGGAGGTCTTCGTGCCGAGCCCGCTGCTCGCCGGCGGCATGTGCCTCGTCGACACCCCGGGGCTCGGCTCGGTGTTCGCGGGCAACACCGAGGCGACGCGGGCCTTCGTACCCCAGATCGACGCGGCGCTGGTCGTGCTCGGCGCCGACCCGCCGATCTCCGCCGACGAGCTGGCGCTGGTCGAGGAGGTGGCGGCACAGGTCGACGTGCTCGTCTTCGCGCTCACCAAGGCCGACCGCCTGGGCGACGCCGAGCGGGCCGAGGCCCGCGCCTTCAGCGAGCAGGTGCTCGCCCGCCGGCTCGGCCGGCCGGTGGGGCCGCTCTACGAGGTGAGCGGGGCCGAGCGGCTCACGGGCTCGGGGCCGCCGCGCGACTGGGAGGCGCTGTGCGAGCGGCTGCGCGCCGTCGCCGGCGACGCGTCCCGCGAGCGGCTCGTGCGCGGCGCCGAGGCGCGGGGCTTGCGCGTGCTCGGCGGGCGGCTCCTGCGCGAGATCGACGAGGCGCTCGGCGCCCTCGAGCGCCCGCTCGAGGAGTCCGAGCGGCGGATCGAGGCGCTGCGCCGCTGCGTGCAGGAGGCCGAGCGCTCCCTCGGCGATCTTCGCCACCTGATGATGGCCGAGCGCCAGCGGCTGCACGCGGCGCTGGTCGAGCAGCAGGAGCGCTTCCTCGCCCGCGCAGTCCCGGCCGCCCGCGCCGCCCTCGGCGAGGAGCTGAGCCAGGCCCGCGGCCTCGGGCGCGGGGCGCTGCGCCAGCGGGGGATCGAGACGGCGCAAGTCCACTTCCGGGAGGCGCTCGAGCAGTGGCGCGCCGACGAGCAGCCCGCTGCCGAGGCGCGCTACCGCAAGGCGGCCGAGCGCTTCGTCGACCTCGCCAACGAGTTCCTCGCACGGGTCGCGCGCGCCGCCGAGATGGATGGGCTGCCGCGGCGGATCGAGGGCGAGGTCGGCTTCCGCGTCAAGAGCCAGCTCTACTACACGGAGATGCTGCGGCTCACCGGCCGCTCGCCGCTGCGCTGGCTCGTGGACGCGCTGCGCCCGCCGGGCAGCGCCCGCCGCGCGGTCGCCCGCGAGGTGGGCGCCTACCTCGAGCGGCTGCTCGTCACCAACGCCGCCCGCGTCAAGAACGACCTCGACGAGCAGGTCGAGCGCAGCCGCCAGCGACTCGAGGCGGAGATCCGCGCCCACCTGCGCGACGTCCAGGCGGTCGCCGAGCGCGCGCTCGAGCGCGCGCGTGCGCAGCGCGCCCGGGGCGAGGCGGCCGCGCGCGCGGAGATCGAGCGGCTGCGCGCGCTCCGGGCGCGGGTCGAGGCCCTGCGCGGGGCGGCGGGCGATGGCTGAGCCCGCCGCGCGCGTCGCCGCGGACCGCCGCCCCGTTTGGCTCAATCGCAGCGTGCTCGCCTTCGGCCTCGCGAGCCTCCTCTCCGACGCCGGCCACGAAACCGCGACGGCGATCCTGCCGCTCTTCCTCGTGTCGCTCGGCGGATCCGCGGCCGCGCTCGGGCTCATCGAAGGCGTCGCCGACGCGCTCTCCACCGGGGCGAAGCTCCTGTCGGGATGGTACAGCGACGGCCTTCGCCATCGAAAGCCGATCGCCGTCGCCGGCTACGCCGCCACGGGCGTCGGCATGGCGGGCTTCGCGCTCACCTGGACGCCGCTACAGGTGCTCGGCGTCCGGGCGCTCGGCTGGATCGGCCGGGGAACGAGAGGGCCGGTACGGGATGCGATGCTCGCCGAGGCGGTCCCGCCGCAGGCGATCGGTCGCGCCTTCGGCTTCCACCGCGCGATGGACACCGCCGGCGCGGTCGTGGGGCCCCTGTTCGCGCTCGCGCTGGTGAGCGGGCTCGGCTATCGGGAGGTGTTCGTCGTCACGCTCGTGCCGGGCGTCCTCTCCGTGCTCGCGTTCGCGAGCGCTCCCGAGGCCGGCCGGCGGCGGGCGCGGCTCCGGTTCCGCGCGAGCCTCGCCGCGCTTCCGCCGCGCTTCCGCCGCTTCCTCCTCGCCGTGGGGCTCTTTGGCCTCGGCGACTTCGCGCGCTCGCTCCTCATCCTGCGCGCCACGCAGCTCCTGCCCGCGCACGGCCCGTTGCCTCGTGGGCAGGAAGCGATCGCGCTCTACGTGTTCCACAACCTCGTGCACGCGCTCTCGGCGTACGGAATCGGCGCGCTCGCCGGCCGAGTGGGCGCGCGTCCCGTGCTCGTCGCCGGCTATCTGACGTTCGCGCTGATGGCCGTGGGCTTCCTCCTCGCGCCGGCGCACCCGTCGTTCGCCGTGCTGCTCGGCCTCTTCGTGCTCGCCGGGCTGGCGACCTCGGCCGAGGAAGTGCTCGAGGGGGCGGCCGCGGCGGAGCTGCTCCCCGAGACGCTCCGTGGCACCGGCTTCGGCGCGCTCGCCGCCGTCAACGGCATCGGCGACCTCACCGCGAGCGCGCTCGTCGGCTGGCTGTGGGCCGCGGTGTCACCCGCCGCCGGCTTCGGCTGGGCAGCGGCGATGGGGGTCGTCGGTGCGCTCACCCTCGCCCGAGTGCGCTGAGATCGCCGGGCGACGAACGACACGTTCTCGGACCTGCTCACCGAGGCCGCCGGGATGGCAGGCTGCCCGTCTGCCGGTCTTCACGCGCCTCCGCGCGGCGGGCTTCTGCGCGGATCACCTCTGGTACCTCTTCGACCTCGCCAGCCGGCGAGTCACCGCGGCGCTGCTGGCACCGTGCCTAGCACGGATCGTGTCGGGGACCGCGGGTCGGCCGCCGTTCTCGTCGCACCTCCGCGGCTACGGCGCGCTGCCTCCCGCGGGCGCGCGCCTTCGTCCGTCGGCACGGCGGGACGGATCGCTAGAAGCGCGACCGCCGCCGGCGGCTCATCTGCCGAGCCGGTGCAGGAGCGCGCGCGCCGTCGCGCGCACCGCCCGCGCCGGATCGGCCCGGGCCGCGCCCAGTGCGGCCCGGGCGCCGGAGTCGTCCGGAAACATGGCGAGCGCGCGCAGCACGGCCTGTCGCACCCGGGGATCCGGTGAGCCGAGCGCGCGGGCGAGCACGGGGACGGCGGCGGCGTGCCCCGACCGGCCGAGCAGGACGGCCGCGAGGTCGCGGGCCCGAGGCGACGCCTGCTCGTCGCTCACGACCGACGTGAGCGCCGGCAGCGCCTGCGTTCCTGACGCCTCGAGAACGCGCACGACATCGGCCTGGACCGTGAAGTCGTCGTCGGCGAGCGCGTCGACGAGCACACGAAGAGTCGGCTCGTCCCCCTCGTGCGCCTCTGCGAGCGCGAGCGCGCACGCGGTGCGGACGCGCGCGCAGGCGTCGTCCAGGTGCTTGCGCAGCGCGCCGGCGGCCTCCGCGCCACCCACGCGCCCGAGAATCTCCGCAGCGAGCGCACGCCGCTGCACGCTGCCGGGCGCCTCCCACTCCCCACCGGGCCGCGGGTCGCCGAGGGCGGCGGCGAGCGCCGGCACGGCGGCGGCACCGAAGTTGGCCAGCAGGTCGGCGGCCTCGCCGTGCGTCGGCTCCTCGAGAAGGTCGATCAGCCCAGGGATCGCCCGCGCCTCACCGAGCGTCGCCAGCGCCGCGCCGGCCCCGACGAGCCGCTGCTCGCCGAGCGCGGCGAGGAGCGCGGAAACGGCCTGGTGCGCCCCCGCGCGGCCAAGCGCGCGGGCCGCCGCGTTGCGCACCGCCTGCTCGGCCATCCGCACGGCGGGCGTGAGCTGCCGCAGGTCGTGACGGGTGAGGACCGCGACGAGCGCCTCCACGGCTTCCGCGCCGCCGAGGACGCCCAGGCACTCGGCCGCCGCGGCGCGCGCCTCGAAGAGCACCGCCGGCCGCCCGAGGAGGAACGCGGCGAGCGCCGGCACGGTCTCGCGCCCGCGCGCGAGGATCTCCCCCTGGACGCGGAAGAGCGCCCCGGGGTCCTCGAGCTGCGCGACCAGGATGCGGGGATCGGCGGCCACGGCCGCCTCACATCAGCCGTCCGGCCGTCAGCCCGAAGAGGCCGAAGAGGAGCGCGGTGACGAGGCTCCCGGCGACGTTGAGGAAAGCGAAGAGAACGCTTCCGCTTTGAACCAGGCGAAGCGTCTCGTACACGAAGGTCGAGAACGTCGTGTAGGCGCCGCAGAAGCCGACCGCGAGCATCAGCCGCAGGGCCGGGGTGAGAACCCCCCGATCAACGAGGCCCATGAGCAGCCCCAGCGTAAAGCTGCCGCTCACGTTGATGAGGAACGTGCCGTAGGGGAAGGCCGTCCCCATCCGCGTCGCGACCCAGCTCCCGATCCAGTAACGCGCCAGTGTCCCCACGATGCCGCCGGCGCTCAGCCACAGGCTTTCCTTCATCGTCCCTCAGCCGAGCGACGCGGCAAGCAACGCCGGACGCGAGACGATACCCACCAGGCGGCCGTCGGCATCGACCACCGGCATCCGCTTCACGTGGCGGGTCACGGTGAGCGTCAGCGCATCGATGACCGGCGCGTCGTCGCGCACCGAGGCGACCGGCGCGGTCATCACGTCGGCGGCGCGCTGGCCGTAGCTCCTGCGCACCCGTTGCCACGCCTGGGCGTTCCACCGGCTTCGGAGCTGCGTGAGCAGCCCGGGCCGCTCGGCGGGATCGACGCGCCGGACGAGGTCGGTGTCGGTGATGATCCCCCGCGGGCGGCGCGCGTCGTCGATCACCACGACCCGTTTCACCTCCGAAGCGAGCAGCCGATCGACGACGTCGCTCAGCGGCGCCGTCTCGGCGACGGCCGGGACCTCGCGATCCATGATTTCGCCCACGGTCGTGTGCTCCTGCGGCAGGCGCGCCGCGTGGGGTACGGTGCGCTGGCGGTGCCCGGACACGACGCTCTCGAGGATGTCGAGCCGTCCGAGGATGCCGACGAGCTTGCCCGCGTCGTCGACGACCGGAAGGCGCTTGAGCCCACGCTCGTGCATGACGCGAGCGGCCTGCTTGAGGGGCGTGTCCATCGTCACCGTAACCGCCGGCGCGGTCATCGCCTGCCGCACGACGGCGCCCTCGCGCTTCAAGCGGCCGAGCACCTCTTCCACGTGGCTTCTGCCGACCACCTTGTGGACGCTCACGCTCAGCCGGGTCACACCGGCCTCGAGCAGGTCGGCGTCGCTGACCATGCCGACCACCCGACGCTCCGCGTCCACCACGGGGAGCGCGGTGTAGTCGCGCGCCAGGAGGCGCTCCACGACCTCCGCCACCGGCGTGCTCTCGGCGACGCACTCGACCTCGGTCGACATGACGTCGCCGACCTGCACGTCCGGCAGCCCGCCCTCGAACGCTGCGGAGTAGAAGCGCACCTCGGTGTCCTCGACGGTCACGGTTCCACCCGCGAGCATCGGCGCGATCGCCGCCAGAACGGCTTCGATCCGTTCGGGCGCGTCGACGACCGTGATGACCACGGGGAGGTCGACCGAGAGAACCAGGATGTTGGCGGTCTTGATGTGCGAATGCGCCCCGAAGCCCGCGATGCCGCGCGTGACGGTGGCGCCCGCGCAGCCCGCCGCCTTCAGCCGTTCGAGGATCGCCAGGTAGGCCGGGCGGTGCTGCCAGCGGTCGGCTTCCCCGACGAAGATCGACATCCGTTTACCACGCACCGTGCCCTACCTCACGCGACGCACGGCGCCCCCCGCAGGAGGCGGGCTCTGGAGCGGGCTGTGCGGTGAAGACCCCTGCCATGTTTGCCTCGCTAGGGGTCATCAGCCCGGCAGGGCAGTTATGCGGCGAACCCCATCGCCGTTCGCTTGCAACGCATGCTAAGCGCGCCGAGCGTTCGGGTCAAACGCGCGGGGTATTCGTTGACCGGAGTCACCACGCCGGATACTATCGTCCCGAGACAGCTCGGGGCGATGGGGTTCGCCCGAAACCACCGTCTAGTTGACGGGTGATGACTCCTGCTTCGGCTGCGGCCGAGGGAGGAGTTCGATGCGAATCCACGCGCGTCACGGCGACGGAGCGGCCTAGAGCGTGTCCGACCGCATCCTGTTCAACGCGATCCAGTTCCTGACGGTGCTCGTGTTCGCGCCGCTGGCCTCGGGCGTGCTCAGCCGGCTCAAGGAGATCGTCCAGTCGAAGCGCGGACCGAGCATCTGGCAGCCGTACCGCGATCTCTGGAAGCTTTTTCACAAGGACGAGGTCGTCTCCGATCATGCGTCCTGGATCTTCCGGTTCACCCCTTACCTCGTATTCGTCACGCCGCTGTTCGTCGCCCTGTTGATCCCGGTGCTCACGGACTACCCGCTATTCTTCGCGTTCATGGGCGACATGCTCGGCGGCGGGTTCGTGCTGGCGCTCGGGGGTTTTTTCGCTACGCTCGCCGCGGTGGACACCGCCAACCCCTACGGCCCCGTCGGCGCGAGCCGCACGCGCATGGTCGGTTTCCTCGCCGAGCCGGTGTTCATGATCGTGTTCTTCACGGTCTCGTTCGTCGCCGGCTCGACCATTCCGTACATCGTGCAGCAGCGCTGGGGGACGCCGCGGGCCAACTTCGTCGCGCCGTCGCACGTGCTGCTGATGCTCGCCTTCCTCATGCTGGTCCTGGCCGAGGGAGGCCGCATTCCCGTGGACAATCCGACGGGACACTTCGAGCTGGCGATGATCGACGAGTCGAAGTCCCTCGAGTATTCCGGACCCGGCATGGCGCTCGTGAAATGGGGCGGGCACATGAAGCTGTTCGTGCTGCTGTGCATCTTCCTCAACGTGCTGGTCACGCCCTGGGGGCTGGCACACGAGCAGACGCTGCAGGCCGTGCTCCTTGCGATTCCGCTGGTCCTCCTCAAGATATTCGGCCTGCTGCTGGTCCTGGTGGGAATCGAGTCGTCGCTCTCGAAGCTCCGGCTTTTTCGCATCGCCGAGTTTCTCGGGGCGGCGTTCGTCACCTCGGTGGCGGCCATGATCAGTCGGCTGTTCTCCTTCTGATGACCACCGCCTGGCTCCAGGACCTGAACGCGCTCGCCGGCGGGCTCTTCCTGCTCGCGCTCTTCGGCCTCGTGGCCACCCGCCAGGTTCAGGGCTGTCTCCGGTTCTTCGTCGCCTTGTCGGCACTGCTCGCCGCGTCGGCCTTCCTGTTGAGCGCGATCTACGGCGAGTGGGACCTGGCCGTCGTCGGCGTGGTGGACATCGTCACGAAGGTCTTGCTGATTCCCCGGCTCCAGCGCCGGGTGTTGCACGACGAGGTCTTCGCGCGTCGCGAAGTCACCCAAGTGCTCAACGTCCCGACGGCGCTCCTCGGCGCGCTCGGCCTCGCGGTTGCCGCCTACCTGCTCTCGCAGCCCCTGCTGCGCTTTATCGGTGGCGGCACCGTCGCCTCGAACCTCCCCGTGGGCATCGCGGGTCTGCTGATCGGCGGGTTGACCGCGGCCGTCCGTCGGGAAGCCGTCCCGCTGTTCCTCGGGCTTCTGGCGATGGAGAACGCCGCCTTCTTCGCCGGCATCGGCATCGCACCCCGCATGCCGCTGCTCGCCGACGTGGCGATCGCCTTCGACGTGCTGATCCTCGTGTTCGTGGTCGGCGTCCTGACCCGCGCGGTCCAGGAACGCACCGGCACCACCGAGGTGGGCGAGCTGACGCTGCTGCGCGAGGAGGGCGCCCGATGAGCACGCTCGTGCTGGTGCCGGCGATTCCGCTGGCGACCGTGCTCCTCTCACGCCTGCCGCTCGGACGACGGTTCCCGTCCGCGGTGACGCTGGTCGCGGCCGGCACGGACCTCGCCCTGGCCGTCCGGCTCGCGCTCCGCGTCGTAGCCGCGCACGAGGTCGTCGCGATCCGCGACTGGGTGGCGCTCGACGGCTTCGGAGCGACGCTGCTGCTGCTGATCACGTTCGTGGCGACCATGGCCGCGCTGTTCTCCGGGGGCTACGTCGCAACGCACGAGCGGGAGCCACGACGGGTGCGCTCCTACTTCATGCAGTTCAACCTGTTCATCTTCGCGCTCGTCCTCGTGCCCGTGCTCGCCGAGCCGGCGCTGGTGTGGATCGCCGTCGAGTTCACCGCCGTCTTCTCGGTCCTGCTGGTCGGCTTCGATCGCTCACAGGCGGCGCTGGAAGCGGCGTGGAAGTACATCGCCCTCATGTTCATGGGGGCCGCCATCGCCCTCCTCGGATTCTTTCTCCTGTTCTGGGCGCAGGATCTGGTCGGCAGCGGCGCGCCCTACAGTTGGAGCGGGCTCCGCGCGGCCGCGCCCGCGATGCCTCCGACCCTCACCACGGCGGCGTTCCTCCTCGTGCTGGTCGGCTTCGGCGTCAAGGTCGGCCTCGTACCGATGCATACCTGGCTGCCCGACGCGCACAGTCAGGCGCCGTCGCCGGTGTGCGCGCTCCTCTCCGGCGTCAAGACGACCACCGCCCTCTACGTGATCCTGCGGCTCGGCTCGCTGCTGCCCCTCGCGGCGATGCGAGCCTGGATGCCCGCCGTCGGCCTGCTCTCGGTCGGTGTCGCGGCCTTCCTCCTGCTGCAGGTGCGCGACTACAAGCGGCTGTTCGCATACTCCACCGTCGAGCACATGGGGATCATGGTGACGGCGACCGGGCTCGGCGTCACGGCCGGTGCGCACGGGGCCATGCTCCAGATGATCACCCACAGCCTCACCAAGTCGTTTTGCTTCTTCGCCGCCGGCGCCGCGCTGCTCGCCGCGGGCACCCGGGAGATCGCCGCGGTGCAGGGCCTGATCCGTACGTCGCCGGCGGCGGGCGCGGCGCTGCTGCTCGGGGCGCTCGCGATCGGCGGCGCCCCGCCGTTTGCGGTCTTTCTGAGCGAGTTCTCGATTTTCCGCGCCGGCCTCGTCGAGCGGCAGTACGTGGTCACGGGGCTGCTCGTGACGTTCGTCACCGTGGCGTTCTTCGGCATCCTCATGCACGTGAATCGCATGGTGTTCGGCCGGCCGGTGACACCCGTCGGGCATGTCGAGCGCCGGCTGCCGGTCACGTGCCTCGTGACGCTCGTCCTGGCGGCGATCCCGGTCGTGGCCCTCGGCGTCTACGAGCCGAGCTGGGTCGATGCGCTGGTCCGCCTCGCCGCCGCCGATCTTCTCCCCGGGGCGTCGCCGTGACCTCCGCCGAGCTGCACGCGCGGATCGCCGAACGCTGGCCGGGGCTCGTGCACTGCCGCACCGACGCGGCGACCTCGCTCTGCGAGGTGACGGCGAGCCCTGGCGTGCTCGCCGACCTCTGCGGCCTGCTCTTCCTCGATTGGGGCCTCGCCTTCGCGGGGATGATCGTCGAGGAGGGCACGACGCAGTGGGAGCTGCGCTACGTCTTCCACGGCGATCGGCGCACCGGATGGGTCCACGTCCTCGTCCACGGACCGGTAACGGAGGGCACGTTTCCCAGCATCGTGCGCACGGTGCACGCCGCCGACTGGCACGAGCGTGAAGCGGAGGACCTGTTCGGTCTCGTATTCGAAGGGCATCCGTCGCTCGGAGACTTCGTCCTGCACGACGACGCATGGCAGGAGGGCGTCGAGCCGATGCGCCGCGCGTTCAGCGCGCGGACGCCGATGAGCGAGCGGCGGCCGAACACCGACTGGCGGCCGCCGCGGATCGTACAAGCGCCCGGAGCGTTCGCGATGCCGATCGGCCCGGTGTTCGCGGGACAGCACGAGTCGGTGCACTTCCTGCTCGAGACCGTCGGCGAGGACGTCATCCACGCCATTCCGCGCCTTTTCTACAAGTATCGCGCGGTGGAGAAGCTCGCCGAGCAGCGCCCGATCGACCACGTGCTGCCGCTCGCCGAGCGGTTTGCCGCCACCACCGCGTTCGCCCACGCCCTCGGCTTCTGCCACGCCGTGGAGACGATCGCGGGCGCCGAGGTGCCCGACCGTGCGCGCCTCCTGCGCGTGTTCCTCGCCGAGCTGGAGCGGCTCCGTCACCACGCCGGCGCCATCGCCGCCATCTGCGAGTCGACGGCGCTCGGGGTGGCCGCGAGCCAGGCGAGCATCCTCGAGGAAGAGCTGCTGCGCGTGAGCGGGGCGCTGACCGGGCACCGCTACCTCTTCGGCCTCGCCGTGCCCGGCGGCCTCGCCACCGACCTCGACGACGGCGGGTGCCGGGATGCGCTCGGGCGCTGCCGAGACACGTCGGCCCGGCTCGACCGGCTCGAGCACATGCTGCAGACGTCGAGCAGCTTCCTCGACCGCCTCGAGGAGGTGGGCCCGATCACCGACCGTGACGCGTGGGTGTTCGGTCTCGTCGGGCCCATCGCGCGCGCGTCGGCGCTCCCCCGCGATCTCCGCGTGCTGCAGCCCTACGACGCCTACGAGCACCTGGCCGTCCGGGTGCCCTCCGAGCGCGAGGGCGACGGCTATGCGCGGCTGCGCGTCCTGTTCGCGGAAGCGCGCGAGTCGCTGCGATTGATGGAGCAGGCGCTGGCGGCGGTCGCCGCCGGAGCGGTGGCCGCCCCGATCCGCGTCCGGCCCGGCGCGGCGCTCGGCTGGGTGGAGGCGCCGCGGGGCGCCGCGTTCCACTGGGTGCGTCTCGCGGACGACGGCGTGGTGGCACGCTACCGGATCGTGCCACCGTCGTTCGTCAACTGGCACGGCTTCAGTCTGGGCGTCGAGAACTTCGCTTTCCAGGACTTCCCGATCATCCTGGCCACGCTCGACCTCTCCGTGGCCGAGAACGATCGCTGAGGAGACGCGGCGCGCATGAGCCAGTGGATCCGCGCAGGCCTCCGGACCGGGATCAAGACCACCGCCTATCCGGCCGCGCCGGAGACCGCCCCCGGCGTGTCGCCCGGGCTGCCGGTGGGCGGGCCGCATCCGCGCGACGAGATCGCCGGGCTGATTGCGCGCTGCCCGACGGGGGCAATCAGTGCCGGCGACGCCGGGGCAGTGGTCGACGCGCGCCGGTGCGTGCACAGCTACCGCTGCCGGCGCGGCGTCGCCACGCCGCTCGAGTGGGCCCAGGGCTACGAGTGGGCGATCCGCGGGCCGACCGACGATCCACGCCGCCGGCTCGGGCCGGCCTTCCGTCGGTCGGCCCACGTGATCGTCGTCGACGCCGGCGACTGCGGCGCGTGTCTCAACGAGGTGAAGCAGCTCGCCGGTCCCTACTACAACATGCACCGCCTCGGCCTCTTCCTCACGCCCACGCCGCGGCACGCGGACGTGCTGCTCGTCGTGGGGCCGGTCACCGACCACATGCGGGTCGCGCTGCTCAAGACCTGGGAGGCCATGCCAACCCCCAAACGCGTGCTCGCCGTCGGCACGTGCGCGCTCTCGGGGGGCGTCTTCGGCCCGAGCTTCGTCGCCGAGGGCGGCGTCGCGAGCGTGCTGCCGGTGGACGTGGAGGTGCCCGGACAGCCGCCGCCGCCGCTCGCCATCCTGCACGGGCTGCTCACGGCGGTCGGGCGCGCGCCCGCAGGCGTCGGCAGATGAGCGCATTCACGGCATGGCTGGCGGCGGTCGGAACGCTCTGCGGCGCCGGGATCGTGCTCGGGATCGCGTTGCCGGCGCGGCACGCCCCTCGCGTTATCGCGCTCCTCGGCATGCTGGCAGGGCTCGCGACGCTGGGGCTCGGGGCCCATGCGCTCGGCGGCGCGCCCGCCGCGACGGCGATCTGGACGATCCCCGCCGTGGGCGACGTCGTGCTCCATGCCGACGCGCTGAGTGCCCTTTTCCTGCTCGTGACGGGGGTGGTGATCTTCGCAGTTTCGATCTTCATCGCGACGAGCCTCCCGCCGATCCTCAGGACCTACAGCGGCCACGCCTTCGCCGGCCTGTACTTCGGACTCGTCGCCTCCGTCGTCTGGATCTTGGTGGCCGGTGACGTGTTCTCGTTCTTCGTCGCCTGGGAAGTCATGTCGATCGTCTCCTATCTGCTCGTGCTCTTCGAGCACGAGCAGGAGGAGAATCGGCGCGCAGGGTATCTCATGCTCGCGATGAGCGAGGCGGGCGCGCTCGCGGCGCTCCTCGGCCTCCTGCTGCTGGCCGCCCACGCAGGCTCGCAGGACTTCGCCCGCATGCGAGCCGCCGCGCCCACGCTGGACGGCGACGTCCGTCTGGCGATCCTCCTGTTGACGCTGTTCGGGTTCGGCGTGAAGGCGGGGCTCGTCCCGGTGAACGCCTGGCTGCCCCGGGCGTACACCGCCGCGCCGGCGCCCTTCGTCCCCGTGCTCGCCGGCGCGACCCTCAACCTCGGGCTGTACGGGATATTCCGCGTGAACGCCGATCTCGTGTCGCCGACGTCCGTGCTCCCGGGCGTGGTGACCCTCGTCGTCGGCACGCTCTCGGCGCTCCTCGGCATTCTCTACGCCACGACGGACGGCGATCTGAAGACGCTGCTCGCCCACAGCTCGATCGAGAACGCCGGCATCATCACCGCCGGGTTCGGCGCCGGCCTCGTCTTCGCGGCGGCGGGCCGGCCCGTCCTCTCAAGCATCGCCTTCCTCGTCGCGCTGTATCACCTCGTCAACCATGCCCTGTTCAAGACCCTCCTGTTCGTGAGCGCCGGGGCGGTCGAGCAGCGCGCCGGCACGCGCGACCTCGACCGCCTGGGCGGTCTCGTTCGCCGGATGCCGTGGACGGCGCTCGTCACGCTCGTGGGCGTGCTCTCGATCGCCGCGATGCCGCCCTTCAACGGCTTCGTGAGTGAGTGGCTCACCCTCCAGACGCTGCTTCGGAGCGCCGAGCTCACGTCCGTCGGAGTGAAGGTGATCTTCGCGCTCTGCGGCGCCGGACTCGCGCTCACCGCGGCGCTCGCGGTGACGTGCTTCGCCAAGGTCTTCGCCATGGGGTTCCTCGGCATGGCGCGCTCCGCGGAGGCCGACGAGGCCCGGGAGGCGCATCCCTCCGCGATCGCGTCCATGACGCTGCTCGGCCTCCTCTGCGTCGTGCTGGGCATGCTGCCGACGTACGTCATCGGCCTCCTCGACGTCGCGGTGGCCCCGATCGCCCGCGCCAGCGCGGCGGCGGCGCTGGTGCCGCCGTTCTTCGCCGGGAGCGCCGGGCACGACACCCTGCCTTCCACCTTCCTCGGCGAGTTCCACGACCTGGGCGCGCAGGTGGGCGAAGGGCTCGCGCCCGGCCCGGGACTCGTCATCCTGCACCGCGGCGGCGCGGCCAATCCCGTCGTGTTCGCGGCCGCACCGACGTACCTCGGCCTGGTGCTGGCCGCGCTCCTGCTCGCCGTCCTCGGGGTGGTGGCCGGCGTGCTCGCACGGCGCCGGGCCGTGGTGCGGCGCGAATGCTGGGACGGCGGCATCCGACGCCTCCTGCCCGAGATGACCTACACGGCAACGGGCTTCGCCAATCCCGTGCGCGTGATCTTCCATGCCGTCTTCCGGCCCACGATCGTCGAGGACACACGCACGACGGTGGCCGAGCACTTCCGCACGGCGATCCGCCGCGAAACCGTGGCGGCGCACATCGTGGATCGGCTGGTCGTCGAGCCGGGCCGCGCGCTGACGACCGGCATCGCTTACCAGCTCGCCCGCATGCACCACGGCCGCCTCAATGCCTACGTCGCCTACGTCCTCCTGTCGTTGGTGATCGTGATCGCGGTGTTCGCGTGGCGGTGAGCCCGGCCCCGCGGGCCCGCCGGCTCGTCCTGTTCGACGTCGAGAACTCGAGCCGCGTCGAGCACATCACGCGAGTGCTCGACCATCTGGCGCTCGGCACGCTCGATCGCGACACGCAGCTCGTGGCGGTGGGCAACTGGCGCGTGGTGAGCCAGGAGACCGCCTCGTTGCTCTCGCAGCGGGGCGCGCGACTCGTCCACAGCGCGCCGGCAACAGGGGTGAAGGACTGGAGCGACCTCCGCATCGCGGTCGCCGCCGGGCTCTGGCTCGGCGACGCGCGGCCGGGAGACCAGCTCACGATCATGACCGACGACCAGGCCTTCGACGCGGTGGGCGACGTGGCGGCGAGCCTCGGCGTGACCTTCCGGCGCCTCTCGTGCCGGGCGCTCGCCGCGGCGGAGCGACCGCGACACGGCCGCGGCAGGGCGACCGCCGCGCCGTAGCGCGCGCCGCGATGCCGGCGCCGACGCCCACCGCCACTGTGCACACGCCGTCGCAGGTCCCGGCCGAGCGGTGAGCCCCCCGTTAACATCGCCCTGAGAGCTCCTCACCTGCGGAGCGCTCGGCCGTAGCCGGGAAGCATACGACGGCGCTTGGGGCAGCGTCGACGGGCGGTCCCCGGTCACCGATGCTGCTTCCGGGCCCGCGGCGTCAGCGGACTTCGATGGCAGTTCGCGCGGTCTCCACGCCGTCGAGTCGCCCGACGTCGAGCTGCTCGAGCGACACCTCGAGGTCGTAGCTCCCCGGTGTTGCGGGGGCAGGAGGGGCGATCTGCTGATGCAGCGTCTCGGCCGGTGGCAGATCGCGTCGCAGGGGGAAGGTCACGGCGGGAACGTCGGAGCCGGGCGCGGCGCCACGCGCGCGCCAGTGCGCGCGCAATCGGACGACGTAGGGGATCGGTGGCCCGAGGGGAGCCACCGCGGGCCAGGGTGCGTCCCCCTCGTTGGTCACGCCGAGGCGGACCTGCAGCGGGGCGCCGGCCTGCGCGGTGGCCGCGGCAGAGTCGATGCTGAGGCGGCCGAGGGACGCGCCGACGGTGAGCGGACGCAAGGGCGTTCCCAGCACCGTGAAGCCGGGGCGCGTGCCGGCGGCGATGGCGGTGAACCACTGGGGATGCCGGGGAGCGCGCAGTATTCGCAGAAGGGCCCAGCCGCCGTCGAGCGTGAGGGCAGGGGCCGCGAGGTGCTGGGACTCGAGCGCGGTCAGGAAGCGTAGCCGGGGAGCCGCGCCGCCCCAGTCGGACGGTGGGCGCACGAGCAGCCATCTCAGATGCGTCATGTCGACGAGATCGGCCACCATCTCGCCGTCAGGGAGCAGGCGCAGGGCCTGGTCTACGGTGGGCCCTTGGTCCGGGACGTAGCCAGTGTAGTTGGAGATGCTCGGCAGCCAGTGTCGCGTGGCCCCGATACATGCCTCGCACCACGCCGAGGTCGGTACCTCGAGGAGCGGGCCGTCGCCCATGCGCCGCACGAGGTCCCCGAGGCGATCGTACACCGCAGCGTCTTCGACTGCGGCACGCACGTGGAGGAGCGAGTTGCGCCCCAGTGATCGGCCACTCGTGAGGACGACCGCGATTGCGGCTAAGGCGCTGGGCGCCACGCGCGCCAGACCCTGTGGCAGCCGCCGCGCGACGATCCCGAGCCCTACGCCCGCGAGGAGAGCCGTACCGAAACCTGCGAGCACCGCGAAGCGCTCGGAGGCGCGGAAGAACGCAAGCGGCGAGGCTTGTACTACCGCGAACGGGAGCGGAACACGATGCCCCGCCACGGTCATGCCGGGGCCGAGCATGAGCGTCCAGCCGGAGAGCGTGAATGCGACGCCGAGCAGCGCGGCACGGCGCATGCGGCTGCATCGGGACGCAAGGCCGATGGTTCCCACACAAGCGAGGGCCAGCGGAAGCGGCGGGAAGAACAGAGTCGACCACGGCCCGGGACCGAAGCCGGGGAACGACTGCGCGAGCACGGCGGAGCTGGTGATGTCATCGAGGTTCTTCGAGAACGTGGCCCGAGAGAGCTGGTCGACCTGGGCCCGAAAGTACATCGCGGACCGCTCACGGCTTGCCGCCTGGGCTGCGTACGGACGGGAGACGGCCGCGAGAAGGCTCGCGGACGCAGCCAGCGCGACGAGCGAGAGCCCGACGAAGCGCCCACGTCGAGGTTCGCGGCGAAGGGCCTCGGCGATCCCCCACAGGCCCGCTACCAGCGCGACCAGCACGGCGGCGTAGTAGGAACTCAGGAACCCCGCGCCGAGCACGAGAGCGAAGAGGGCGGCTCGAACGACCGTGGGACCGTCGCGGAGACGGAGGAGAACCAGCGCGGTGAGAGGAAGGTAGAGGTTGAGGTATTGGAGCGCGTGTGGACGGGCCGGTACTCGGAGAGGACCCAGGGCGAACACGAGGCCCGCGACCCACGCGGCTGCGCCGTCGCACCCGAGGGCGACGACGAGGCGCTGCATGGCGAGAGCCGCGACGGGGTAGGAGGCGATCACGCAGACGTTTGTCGCGAGCACGGCGTTGCCGGTCGCCCAGAGTACCGGCGCAAACAGCAGTTGGCTCGACAGGAAATGCTCCGAGGCGGTCAACTGCAGCGGGCTCGGGTAGTTCATCGGAGCGCTGAAAAGGCGTGACGGGCACCAGCGCAGCGCGTGCGCCACCCACGCGAGGACCCAGACGATCAGGAATTCATCCGGGGCGAAGGCTCCCGTAGGGACGCCCTGGGCGATCTGCGGGAGCCAGGGGGCCATGAGCGCGGTGAACACGACGACGTAGCTCGCGAACACGGCGCCGGCGCGGCCGCGCGACATCGCCGCCGACCTTACACGTCGCGGTCTGCCGGCCTCAAGGGATAGGCCGCCCGTCTTACCTCAGGGCAGCCCCGGCGCACGTGGTCAGCGCGTCGTCCACCGGCGGCTCGGCCACGTCTACGCGGGTACACCGATACACCGCTCCCCTCCAGGTTGACGCCACCCAGACGACCGTGGTCCGAAGGCCACGGAGGGGTGGATCGCGATGGCGGATGTTCCCGAGGACGTACAGCGGTGGACGGCAAAGCGGCGCGTGGCGCTGGTGCTGAGCATCGTCCCGTAAGCTTCCCCGTCGCGGATACCACGGCATGCTAGACTTCTCGGGCCGATCCGGGAGGGAGCATGCGGAAGTCGCGATTCACGGAGGAGCAGATCGTCGCGATCTTGAAGGAGGGTGAGGCGGGGATCCCGGTGGCGGACCTGCTGCGCCGCCACGGCATCAGCCGCGCGACCTCCTTCCTGTGGCGCTCGAAGTACGCGGGCACGACGGTCTCCGAGCTCAAGCGCATCAAGGAGCTCGAGGGGGAGAACGCCAAGCTGAAGCGGATGTACGCCGAGCTCGCGCTGGAGAACGCCGCGATCAAGGACGTCCTCCAGCGAACGCTGCGACGCCGGCCGCCCTCTCCCGGCCGGGCGTTCGCTCCTCCGGAGCTCACATACGGCCACCTCCAGTAACGGACTTTGGCCCACTGAGACGACCGTCGGCACGTGAACGCGCGCCCGTCCACGGTGCTTCGGCGTGCAATCTTGACCCCAGGGAGCAACACGCAGAAGCTACTTGCACTTGAGAGTCGTCCCGAGCAGTCGACAGTAGGAAGCAAGGTTCGGGGACCAGCGGGCCGCAAAGCACTGCCCGTTGGCCGGCAGGATGAGGTCCGCTTCGAGATTCGCGAGCGGGCTGATCCCGTAGCTTCCCGCCCGCCCGTTCACCACGAACGTCACGAGTCCCGGGGTCTTTACGCTCCTGTCCGTCAGCACCGCCTTGTAGAAGCCCTGCGTGGTACCCGGCGTCGCGTTCTTGTACGTCCACTTGGTTCCCGCTGCGTTCGTGGCCCAGCCGGTGCGGGTCGTACGATCGTACGCACCGCCTGGCAGGTTGGTGTCCAGCATGACCGCGGGCCCGATCTGCAGTCGCATCTGGATTCCGTTGGCCACCGGATCGAGCACCGACGCCACCGGCGGGGTGAGCTGGATGGCGCCCTTCAAGGTGAGGCCGTCATCGCCGGGCGGCGGCAGAACCTTCGTGATCTTCAGCTGCGTTCCAGTCACGGCGGCACCGCACGTCGTGCTCTCGAGTACCCCGTAGCCGTAGGTTGCCACGTAGATCGTGCGTAGCGTCGGGTGAATCGCCAGGCCCGTGACGTGCAGGCTGCCGCGGACGCCCGTGTCGACGCCGGACCAGGTCGTGCCGCCGTCGGTGCTCTCGTATATTCCGCCGAGGGAGCCTGCGTAGACGGTGCCAGGCGCCATCGGGTCGACCGCGAAGGTGGTGACGATGTCGTTCGTGCCGACGTCGAGGACCTGCGTCCAGGTTGCCCCGCCGTCCGTGCTCTCGTACAGGGCCGCGTAATACGTGGTCAGGCTCACGTAGAGGGTACTGGGGGTCGCGGGGTTGATCGCCAGGGCGAAGATGTTCGCGCCGCCCGGGAGGCCCGTGCTGACAGAGGTCCAAGTCGCCCCGCCGTCCGTGCTCCCGATCATTCCGCTCCCCTGGGTACCTGCGTAGACCGTGCTCGGGGTCGTCGGGTCAATCGCGAGGGCAGTGATGTAGGTGTCTACGGGCAAGCCGGTGTCGAGGAGCGCCCAGGTTGCTCCACCGTCCGTGCTCTCGTACACCCCGGCGGGGAAGAACGTCGTGCCCGCGTACAGCGTGCTCGGCGTTACCGGATTGATCGCCAGGGCGGAGACGTCGACACCCGTCAGGCCGGTGGGCGTCCAGCTCGCCCCACCATCCGTGGTCTTGAAGACCCCGCTGTTGGTTCCGGCGTAGAGCGTGCCCGGCGTCAGCGGATCGATCGCAAGGACGGCGAGGGAACCGTTGGGCAAGCCGCTGCTAAAGGCCGTCCAGCTGGCCCCGCCGTCCGTGCTCTTGAAGGTGCCCGCGTAAAGCGTGCTCGGTGTCGCCGGGTCGATCACCAGGACCCCGAGGCTCGTGCCGGTCAGGCCCGTGTCGATCGTCGTCCAGTTCGCGCCGCCGTCAGTGCTCTTCATCACGTCAGCGAAGGTGCCCGCGTAGAGCGTGCTCGGTGTCACCGGGTCGATCACCAGGACGTTGGTCCGGTCGCTGAGGAAGGCGATCCAGCTCGACCCGCCGTCCGTGGTCTCGGACACCCCAGCCGAGGTACCCGCGTAGACTGTGCTCGGTGTCGCTGGATTGATCGCCAGGAAGGAGATGGCTGGGTTGCCAGGCTGGAGGACGGGGGCCCAGCTCGCCGCGCCGTCCGTACTCTCGAACACTCCACCAAAGGTTCCCACGTAGAGCGCGTTCGGGGTCACCGGATTGATGGCCAGGGCGGTGACGGTGGTGTTCGTCAAGCCGGTGTTGACCGCGGACCAGGTCGTGCCACCATCCGTGCTCTCGAACACGCCCTCGGCGGTGCCCGCGTAGAGCGTGCTCGGCGTGACTGGATTGATCGCGAGGGCCCCGACGTACGAGCTGCTGGTGAGCCCGACGTTCAAGGCCACCCAGTTCGTCCCGCCGTCCGTGCTCTCGTAGAGGCCGAAGGACCCGCCAGCATATACCGTGCTCGTGGTCACCGGATCGATCGCCAGCGCCGCGACCCTGCCAATGCCGGCGTTGACGTTCCCCCAGCTCTCTCCGCCGTCCCTGCTCTCGAACACGCCGTTCTCGGTGCCCGCGTAGAGCGTGCTCGGCGTCGTCGGGTTGATCGCCAAAACCCAAACGCCTCCACTGATCAGCCCCGTGTTGACGGCCCTCCAGCTCGCTCCTCCGTCCGTGCTCTCGAAGACCGAGCCACCTGCCGTACCTGCGTAGACGATGGTGGGCGTCACGGGGTCGATCGCCATGGTGGTGACGTTCCCGCCGTCCGGCCCGATCGCGATCCATCCCGCATGAGCCCCCTGCGGACGCCCGAGCATCAGCAGGATCAGCGACGCCACGAACCCGGCACGTGCGGGGCTCCCCCAACGGCAATGGCCCTGAGGCATGGTGTCCTCCACTCCTGCTGTCTTGGCTCGGCGGCGACCGGAGTCCACAGGCGAACTTCCCTTAGTCCAAGGCAGGGAGTCAATGGGAAATGCTGGCTAGCCGGTGGCAACAAGACCGGGGGGACTCGACCCGGCCCGCCTTCCTTGTATCCGGCGCGCGGCGCCGTTCGCGTCCGGCCGCGTCCGCGCAAGTGGTGTACGGGCGCCAGCACGGCACCCTCGGTTGATCGTTACGCGGCGTGCTTCTTCTGGGCATAGGAACCATTAGCCTCAATGCCGGTCACTTAAGGCGTAAGTGACCGGATCTAGATCCGTTTTCGGATCGGGTGTAGTTGGTCTCCCCCACAGGAGGTGGGGGCGATGGGGTTGGGGGAGGCCATCCTCGCCGTGGGCGCGGGCGCGCGCGCGGCGAGTTTCGAACGTTTTAGCGAGACGCTCGACGCCGAGTGGATCGCGCAGGCGTTGACGGCGACCGGCACGGCGACGATCCGCCGCCGCAAGCTGCCGGCCGAGTACCTGGTGTGGATCGTGATCGGCATGGGCTTGCTGCGCGATCGCTCGATTCGTGAGGTGGTGCGCCACCTCGATCTGGTACTGCCCGCGGGTCCGCGCCGAGAGGCCGTAAGCGGCAGCGCGATCGTCCAGGCGCGCGAGCGCCTCGGTCCCGAGCCGCTCGCCGCGCTGTTCACCCAATCGGCACCCGCTGGGACAGCACCGGCGGGTATCCGCTGCTGCGTCTGGTGGCGCTCATGGTCCTGCGCCGCCATGTGCTGACCGGGCTCGCCATCGGTGCCTACCGCGACAGTGAGCTCACCTTGGCGACGGAGCTCTGGCCCCAGCTGCCCGACGCCTCGCTCGTCATCCTCGACCGCGAGTTCGCGACCTACGCGCTCTTCCATCAGCTCGCCGACCCCGCCCGCCAGCGCCACTGGCTCAGCCGCCTCAAGACGGGCCGCACGGCGCTCCGCCGGCAGATCGTGGAGCGCCTCGGGCCCGGCGATCACCTGGTCGAGCTGCGCCCCAGCCACCAGACCCGTCGCACGCACCGCGACCTGCCGCCGACGCTGCGCCTGCGCGCCATCCGCTACCACCACCGCGGCTTCCGCCCCCAGACGCTGCTCACCTCGCTGCTCGATCCCGTCGCCTATCCGGCCGCCGAACTCGTTGCCCTCTACCATGAGCGCTGGGCGATCGAGCTCGGCTTCGACGCGGTGAAGACGCACACGCTGGAGCGGGAAGAAGCGCTGCGCAGCAAACCACCCGCGCGCATCCGCCAGGAAGTGTAGGGCCTCGCCATCGGCTACAATCTCGTGCGCCTCGCCATGGCCCGCGTCGCCGACCGCGCCGGCGTCGCGCCGACCCGCATCAGCTATCGGCATGCGTTGCACTTCATCCGCGTCTTCTGGCTCACCGCGTGGACGACGAGCCCCGGCGTCCTGCCGCGCCGCCTCGACGCGCTCCACGACGAGCTCGCCTGCTCATCCTGCCCGAGCGCCGACCTCCACGTCGCTACCCGCGCGCCGTCAAGATCAAGATGAGCAACTACCCGCGTAAACGTCCCCGCCGTCGAAGGCTTCCCGCTAAGTGACCGGCATTGCCATTAGCCTTGATGCGTCAAAAAATCACGCGGCGGCAGCCGGTCGAGCTGCTCAAATCGCTCGACGACCGCGGATCCGGGGCCAACATCCAGGATCGCCCGCCCGGCGGGCCGGGTGAGGAAAGCGGCCCGCTGGAGACAGAGCGCCCGCAGGGTATGCATCGTCTCAAAGCAGAAGAGCGTCCGTCGCTTGCGGGAGCCCGGCCGGCGGCGGGCGGTGGTCGCGAGTTGGAAGCTGCGGCTCAGGTTGAACGCCAGCACACAGAGGCACTGCCACGCACTGTTCGCCGCGTAGCGCATGAACGGGACACTCGCGAAAGCGAAGTCGCTCTTGATCTCGCCGTAGACCTTCTCGTGCACGCCGCGCCCGCACATGCAGGCCCACAGGGTGCGGCCGTCGATCGCCTTGTTCGTGACGACGGCGCTGTATTCATAATGCCCGTCGTTCGGATCGAAGAGATCGAGTTGGAAGTTCTTCGCCGTTTCGTGCTCGACGTGCCGGCGGTAGAGCACGATTCGGCACCGCCGCTGCCAGCACGCGACGTCGACCGTGTGCTCTGCGCAGCTGACGGCGTCGGCGACGCGGGTCCAGACGTGCGTCTGGAGCACGCGCGCCTTGAGCCCGAGCCACCGATGAAAGGGGACTTTGATCGCGTACTCGGCGCCGGCGCGCTCGAGGATCTCGAGGATCGCACGCTGGAAAAACGCTCCATCCCTGCTCTCCTGCGCGGGCACGTTCCGGGCGCGTCAGAACCAGCTCTGGCAGCTCGTGCTCTCGCCAAACGGCGTCGCGGGCGGCTACCGCTCGGTTCGCTGACGGCCGGCGCGCTCAGCCTCCGGCGCCGCCGAAGACCGCGTCGTAGAGGTCCTTGCCGTGGCTCGTCGGCAGCGGCTCCCCCTCACGCACCCTGAAGGTGCGCCGGCCGCCCTCTTCGCGCTCGGCGCGCAGGAAGAGAACGTCGTCGCGATGTTTCTCGTAGAAGCCGCGCGCGAACTCGTACTGATGGGTGACGAAGGCCATCCTGATGCCCGCGTCCAGGAGCGGGGAGACGATCTGCCGCGCGATCTCCGAGCCCTCCCGCTCGTTGGTACCGGCGAACGACTCGTTGAACAGGATCATGGAATCGCCGGTGAGGTGGTCGACGATGTCGCTCATGCGCCGAAGCTCCTCGTCGAGCTTGCCGTGCTCCATGGTCGTATCCTCCTCCCGGCGGTGGTGCGTGAAGAGCGCGCCGCACGTGCTGGCCGTGAACGACTCCGCCGGAACGAAGAGGCCGCATTGCATCATGAGCTGGGCCACCCCGATGCTCCGCAGGAGTGTGGACTTGCCGCCCTGATTGGGGCCCGTGACGATGATCAGCCCGCGCCGATCGGCGTCCACATCGTTGCCGACGACACGCCCCGGCATGCTCAGCGAGAGGCACGGGTCGTAGAGACCGCGGAACGAGAGTCGCCGGTCGGCCGCAGGCACGGGCGTCGGGAAGCAGAGCGGCTCGCCCTTCCCGGCGAGGCGCTCGTGCAGATTGAGGCAACCGACGTAGAAGGCGAGCTCCGTGCGGAGCACGTGGAAGAAGTTGCGCACGTGGTCCGCCGATCGGCCGAGCGCTCTGGCGACGTCGGTGGTCCCGCGTTCGCGCACCTCCCGGAGCGCCTGGGCTCCGGCCTCGTCCCGGGGATGGACGGCGAAGCGAAACACGTCGCGCGGCGGCGGAAGGTGGCGCGACGCCCAGGCGCGCGCGAGGCTCCATCCCCGGCCGGCCGGCGGCGCGAGGCGATGGAGACGGTAGTCCGTTCCCTTGTTTCCCTCGTCCAGTCGAGCGCTCAGCAGGACACCGCGCGGGAACTTGAGCTGCGCCAGATGCCCCGCGACCTCCGCCAGGTACTCGTCACCGACCTCGCGCTCAACGGTGGCGAACAGCGCCGTCCAGCCCTCGGACGTGCAGCGGCCCCCGTGCGCGGCGGCGAACTGCCGCAGTCGTTCGAGGAACCGGCCGAAGATCGCCATGAGCTCGATCGAGCGGTGGAGAACCCACCCGGGTTGCCGGTCGGCGCCACCGAGAAACCACTGCTTGCGCTCCTCCTCGCTCACCTGCACGCCGAGGTCGTAGAGCTCTCGGGCCATGCTCGGCTCGGCGAGGCAGTCCCGCATCACGTCCTGCCGATGGCGGATCGTCGCGATGTCGTTGTCGAGTGCCGCGGTGAGCACCCGTCGGCACACGTCGAGCACGAACTCGTCGCCGCCCGCCATCGCCGCGAGCAGCGCGTCGAGGCCGAGGTCTTCCGCGAGCGTCCCCGCATTCCACGGCGCGGGACGATCGCCGTCGAGGTCCCTGTCGCGGTAAAGCAGGTGAGCCTTCACCGGCCCGCCTCGAGACGCCGCCGGAGCTGCACGGCGTCGAGTCCGTATTTCTCGGCAATCGACAGGGCGTACGCGAGCCCGTTCGCGGGCGCTCTCACGATCTTGTAGGTCCGCTCCGCAGGGTTCTCGGGGACGACCGTGCTCACCATGCTGACCGTCTGCTCGCCGAGCGAGGCCAGCTCGTCGAGGAAGGTAACCCACACGCACAGCACATCGAGCGCGATGATCCGCGCCGCGATCCGCCGGCTGAGGAGCAGGGCGTCCTGCAGCGTCGTCGACGTGAATATCTCGTTCAGGATGACGACGCTCCTCGGTGTCGCGCGCTCCAGGATCTCGCGGATCCGAAGGAGATCGTCCTCGAGCTTGCCGTGCAGGCTCCCCGGATCCTCCTGGCGCTCGAAATGCGTGAACAGCCGATCGCAGAGGAAGACCTGCGCGCGCACGCCGGCGACGGGCAGGCCGAGGCTCGCGAGGTAGTGGAGCTGCCCGAAGGTCCGGGCGAACGTCGTCTTGCCGCCCTGGTTCGGACCCGACACGACGATGATCCGCTCCCGGCCCTCGAGCCGGAAGTCGTTGCAGACGACGGGCTTGCCTTCGGCGACGAGCTTGAAGGCGAGCGCCAAGTCGTATCCCTGCTCGTCGTAGACGACCTTGGTCGCCGTGGTCACGTGCGGGAAGCAAAAGTGCAGGCCGGCCCTCCGCAGGCGGGTGACGTGGGCGAGCACCGCGACGTAGAACTGGATCTCCCGGTCGAACCTGGCGATCGTCGGGTCCTGGAACGCCGAGTTCGCGGCACAGAACGCGGCGAGCGCGCCGAAGGTGTCCGGGAACAGCCTGGCGACCCCGTCGAGGATCCGCTCCTCGACGGAGCTCAGGTCCGTGCGCTCCCGGAATCTGAACGCGTAGTCCTTGGGCGCGCCCTGCCTGAACTTCTCGAACGCCGCCTCGACCTCGACGCTGTAGTCCGCTCTTTCGGCATGGCGTCGCACCTCGACGTTCAAGCCGTCGATCAGGATGTCGTAGCGAATGGCGGCGAGAGCGTCGCCGAGCTGCTCGGCCTGCCGGTCCAGCGTCGCGAAGCGCTCGGACTGCGCGTAGGAGACCACGTAGTCCCGCAAGGCGGCGAGGCCGCGGGACGCCAAGGGCGCGCTCGAGAGGCGGCGCGCGAGGCCACGCACGCCCGCGCAATACGCGCGGACGGCGTCGAGGAACCAGCGGTGCTTCTGAGGCTCGTGGGGCAGCTTCTCGGCCCGCGCCAGGTCCCGGCGCACGGTCTGCAACTGCCGGGCGAAGGCTTCGATGGCTTCCAGCACCGGGAGCTTCTCGACGTCCCGCATGACGTCCTGGCGCCAGCGCACGGCTCCGGGGTCGTGCAAGGGCATGGAGAAGAAGGGAGCGAGCCGGTACTCGTCCTTGCCGGCGATGACCGTGTCGACGATCTGATCGAAATAGAGGTCCCGGAAGAACGCCGGCGCCTCTGCGGGCTCTTCGGGCGCCGCTCCGTCGGGGAAGAGGACGCTGCACGGCTCGGGCTCGGCCCCGCTCGGCAGCCCGTCGCCCGGCGCGCTCTCGGCGCGGCCCTGATGCCTCCCGGCGCTCATCGCCAACCCCGGGTCAGCACGCGCGCGAGCGCCGGGCGTGCACGATCCGCAGGCGGATGATCGCGTCGCGCTCGCGTCCCAGCGCCTCGAGCCGGACTCGGCGCAAGAGCGCGGCGAGCGGCGCTCCCGCGTGCCCCCGCCGCGCGGCGAGCCGCAGCGTCGCGTGGAGCAGGCCCGGAATGCCGTCGGCTTGGCGCACGAGCCGCGCCGCCTCGTCGGCGGACGGCGGCTCGAGGCCGAGCCGCAACGCCACCTCGCGGACGAAGGCAGCGCCGGCCGCGGCGTCGAGCGGGTCGAGGTGCACGCGCTCGCAGTCGTAGAGGTGGCGGTGGAGCCGGCCAAGCGTCTGCTCGCTGCGCGCGACGAGGACGACCGTCGTCCGCTCGCGCCAGAGGTCGACGAGCGCATCGAGCCGGGGCCCCGGGTTGTCGACGTGGTCGAAGATGACCGCGCGCTCGCGGCCGGTCCGCCGCCGCAGGATCTCCGCGGAGCGGGCCGCGGCGCCCCGGCGGAGGAATCGCAGCTCCGCCCGCGTCCGCAGCGCCGTGCGGCCCGGTGCCGCGAGCGCCGCGGCGATCCCGGCCGCCGCACCGGCGCAGGTGCGCGCGCGGGGCACGTAGAGGAGCGGCGCCGACGGCTCGGCCGCCGCGGCCACGGCACGCGCGAGCGCGCTCTTTCCCACGCCCGCCGGCCCGCTCACGAACACCAGCCCCCTCGCCCGGATGGCCCGGACGACCGCCTCGTACTCGCGGTTCCGCCCGATCAGCGTGCTCGCCATGACGACCCCCTTTCACAGGGGTCATCAGCCGCCGCGCCGACGGCAGTTCCGGGCAACCCCATGCCCGCCCGATGTCGCTGAGGTGGCGATAGCGAAGGGGCACCCGCCGGTCAAGGCCTCGCGAATTCCTACCGGGCGCGCACGGCCGGCCAGCCCCCCGCCGGAAAGTGCGGCCCCGGCTCCTCGCCCTCGGCGTAGGCCTTGAGCCGGTGCATGAGCACGCCCCAGCGGCTGTTGCAGGTGGCAAAGCACCCGTCGGGCGAGCGCCAGCCGGCGTGCGTGAAGCGCAGCCGCGTCCCGCCGTTGGGCGTAGGCGCCAGCTCGAAGGTGAGCTGCGTGTCCTGCCACTCCCCCGGCTCCCCCTCGCAGCTCCAGACGATCCGCCGCCCCGGGACGAGATCGTCGATGCGCATGCGGAACACGGTGGCCCGCTTGCCGAAGCCGAAGAGGGCGACGCTGCCCACCCGCGGCTCGGCCTCCGTGTCCTCCGTCCACCAGCCCCGCAGGCCCTCACGCGTCGTGAGCGCCGCGTAGACGCGGTGCGCGGGGGCGCCGATGACCACCTCGTGGAGCATCTCCGCCATGACCGCCGCTGATAAGTCGATCGCCGGCCCGGCGTCCATCCCGCGTCTCAGGGAAAGGATGTCCCGTCGACCGGCGACCCGCGGCGGAGCGCCCGCAGGAGCACGACGCCCGTCACCGCCCAGAACACGTTGGCCCCGACCGCCGCGGCCGGCACGAGCCATGAAAGCCGCCCGGCGAGCGCGAAGGCCACCGGGAAGGCGTACCAGTCGCGCGTGGTGAGCGGGGAGAGCACACCGTCGAGGACGCGGTTCTCCCAGGCGTGCCCCAGGCGGCGCCGGCGGCCCTCGGTCTGCTCGCTCCACGTGATGACGGCGAACGCCCCGGCGACGCCGGCGCCGAGGAGGACGAGCGTGCCCCGGCCGGGAACCCCCTCGACCTGCGCCAGCCGCACGGCGATGCCGGCGAGCAGCGCCACGTGCACGAGCGTGTCGCCGATCACGTCGAGCCAGTGGCCGAAGCGCGACTCGGCGAAGCGCAGCCGGGCCACCTCGCCGTCGACGCAGTCGAGCACGCCGGAAAGCACGAGGCAGGCGACGCCCGCCGCGAGCGCCGCCACCCCGGGCACGCCGATCAGGCCCCCGCCGAGCACGCCCGCCGTGATCCCGAGCAGCGTCACCCCGTTTGGCCCGAGCGGCGTGCGCAGGACGAGCCGCGTGAGCGGCCGGGAGAGCCGCCGGTGGAGCAGGCGATCGAGATAGCCGTCGCGCGGGTTCTCGAGGGCGCGCAGCAGCGCCTCCTCGACGGCGGCGGCCGGGGCGGCCGCGGCGGCGAGCGTGCCCGCAGCGGGCGCCCGGCGCGCGCCGCTTGCCCCGGCCACGAGCGGCCCGGGCGCGACGCGCACCCAGGCGCCGGCGGCCGCGACCTCGAGCACGGCGCCCGGCCGGGCGCGGCGTTGGAGGTCGCAAACGAGGCTCGCGTCGATCACCGCCCCGGCGCCGACGACCAGCCGCAGGCCGTCGTCGGCGGGCGGCTCGAGCGCCGGCGCCGCCACGACCGCGCAGCGAATGCGCGGGTCGGCGGGTGGGGCGGCCGTGCCCACGAGCGTGCAGCGCTCCACGCCGCCGCGCTCGAGCGCGAGGATCGTGCGCACGAGCAGCGGCACGCCGGCGACCGCACGTGTCGCATCGCCGGGGCCGGCGAGCACGATCGCCTCGCGGATCGGCGGCGTCATCGTTCGAGCCGCTCGATGCGCGGCAGCACGTCGCGCTCGGCGCGCACGACGTCCTCGGGGAAGTCCACCTCGATCCATGGCAGCCCGTCCACGCGCTCGAAGCCGACCGGCACGCGTGCGAGCAGCTCCGGGTACACCTCCTCGTGCTCGATGCCGGTGTCGCCCGCGGCCACCCGCCGCGCGAGCAGCTCGCGCAGGAGCCGCGCCGCCGCCGCGGAGAGGCGGAGGAAGCCCACGGACTCGCCGGTGAGCTCGTAGCCCGGCGCACCGCCGCGGACGATGTCGCAGACCCGGCCGTCGCGCACGAGGAGCATCTGCTCCTCGCCGGTGGGCTCGACGGCCGCGTCGAGCAGGAAGCAGTTCGGGTGCGGCGAGCCCACGAGCCGTGCGAGCATCGCCGCCGGGCAGAGGACGTCGGCGTCCATCACCAGCACCGGCCCGTCGAGCGCCTCGCGGGCGGCCCACAGCGAAAGGATCGCGCCCTCGCGGTAGCGGGGATTGGAGACCCAGCGCAGCCGCATCCCCGCCGGCCCCGAGCCGATGGCCGCCCGCACGGCCTCCTCGCCGAAGCCGACGACCACGACGGCCTCGCGAACGCCGACCGCCACGAGGCCGTCGAGCAGGCGGGAGAGCAGGCTCGTGCCGCCGACCTCGATCAGGCACTTCGGCCGGCCGCCCGACGCGCCCAGCAGCCGCTTGCCGACGCCGGCGGCGAGGATGATCGCGGTCATCCGAGCACCTCGCCGAGCGCGGCGAGGAAGCGCGCGAGATCCGCCCGCGTGAGCGCGCCCATGTTCGCCACGCGGAACGCCTCGCGCGCGAACCACCCCTGTCCCTCGTAGATCACGAAGCCGCGCGCCTTGAGGCCGTCGTGGAGATCCGCGTAGGTGCGCCCCGGCGGCAGGCGCAGGGAGGTGATCGTGTTCGAGCGCCAGGCGGGCGGGAGCACGCACTCGAGGCCGAGCCGCGCGAAGCCCGCGCGCAGCTCGGCCGCCGCGGCGGCGTAGCGCGCGATGCGGCCGGCGACCGTCTCCTCGAGCAGCTCGGCGAGCGCCTCGTCGAGCGCGTAGGCGAGCTGCACCGCCGGCGTGAACGGCATGGGATGCTTCACGTAGGTCGAGAGCGAGAGATAGAGGGAGCGAGCCGGGTGCGCGGCGAGCCGTGCCAGCACCTCGTCGCGCACGAGCACGAAGGCGATACCCGGGAAGGCCTGGATGCACTTGCCCGCCGTGCCGGCGACGAGGTCGCAGGTGACGACGTCGAGCGGATCGCCGGCGAGCCCGCTCACCGAGTCGACGAGGACGAGCTTGCCGTGTCGCCGCGCCAGGGCCACCAGCTCGGGAATCGGGTTGCGGAGCCCCGTCGTGGTCTCGTGGTGGACGACCGCCAACGCCTCCGCGTCCGGGGCGCCCAGCGCCTCCTCGACGCGCGCGAGGTCGGGCGGCTCCGTCCAGCGCCCGGCGAGCACCGTGTGCGGCAGGCGAGCCGCCGCCGCGATCGCCGCCATGCGCTCGCCGTACACGCCGTTGGCGGCGATCACCAGCCGCCCGCGCTCGGAGAGCACGCTCGTCACCGCCATCTCGAGCGCGGCCGTTCCGGAGCCGGTGACGAGCACGGCCGTGTGGCCTCCCGCGGGGACGAACGCCTCGAGAAGCCGCGCGCGGATGCGGTCGAGCAGCGCCGCGCACTCGGGCTCGCGATGACAGAGGTCCCCGCGGGCGAGCGCGGCGGTCACGCGGGGCGAGACGTTCACCGGGCCGGGGTTGAGGAGGATCACGACGCCGCATCCCCGCGCAGCCGCCGCCGGCCGCGGTCCTCGAGCGCCGCCCCCCAGCGGGCGAGGAACGCGGTCACGAACGCGTGCTCTTGAGCCGGCTCGACTGCGAGCCGGGCGAGCGCCAGCGCCGCGCTGAGCGCGATGTGGTAGCCCTCCGACCGCGACGCCGCCGCGCGCCGCCAGGCGGGATGCGCGGCGTTCACCCAGACGGTGGATTCGAGCAGGCGACCCACCTCCGGGTCGTCCGGGCGCTCCTCGAACTGGATGCCGAGGCCGTAGTGCGCGAGGCGCGGGCTTGCCCCACCTCCGGGCAACCCCGCGGCCTCACGCGGCGTCCGCGGGGTGGCCGGCTCGGCGCGCGGCGGCGCCTCGCCCCCGGTCGCCGACGCGAGCACGAGCGCGCGCCCGTCCGCGGTCTTGCCGCCGCCCATCGGCAACCGCCCCTGGTGGCCCGTGCGCTGCGCGACGAGCGTTGCGAGCAGCGGGAAATCGGCGGCCAAATCGACCACGACACGCTCCAGCTCGCGCTCGAGCGGGCGAGTCATGCGCTGGCGCACCTCCTCGGCCCGGTCGCGCACGTCACCCCAGTCCGCGAGCTGCCGGAGCACCGCCTCCTGGATCGCCTTGCGGTGGGCCAGGTAAACGGCGCCACGCGAACCGACGCGCACGAAGTCAGCCTTGTTGAGCGTGAGACACTCGGCGAGCGCCGGCGCCTCGACGAGGCCGTGCACGTGTTCGGGCGCCGCCGGCGTGACACCGAGCCAATCCCATCCCTGGCGGATGACCTTGCCGAGCGTGCTGACGGCGACGCCGCGTCGGTCCTCCGGCAGCGGCACGGCATTGCGGGCGAGATAGCCGAGCGCCGCGGGCTTCCGCTTGCGACCGAGGCGAACCTGGATCACCGCCCGCTCGCTCGCGTCTCCCGAATCGCTCTCGAGGCGGCGGCCGTTCACCGCGAGGACGACACCGTGGGGATAGTGGGGCGCGAGGATCGGCGCAAAGAGCGGATCGAGGAGCGGTGCGTAGTGGCGCCGCAGCGTCGCGTCGAGGAACCCGGGGTCGAGCAGCGGGGAGAGCGGGTTGCGGGCGCGTAGCCGCACCGCCGTCCCGCGCCCCTCGAGCATTCCGGGCGGTTCGATCCAGCGCCACGGCGCGCGGTGGCGCGACGCGAGGTGCCAGCTCGTCGCCCCGTGCGAGCTGCCGTGCCGCGTCTCGGTCACCACCTCCTCGCCGACGAGGAGCCCGAGCTTGATCCCCACGCCCGCGAACCCGATCCCCTGGCCGCGCGTCTTGGTGCTGGCGGCGATGTCGTGGTAGCGCCTGAGCTCGCGGCGGCGCATGCCCGAGCCGTCGTCGATCACGGTGAGCGTGGCCCGCGCCGGGTCGGTGGCGAGCGTGAGGAACCGCGCGCCCGAGTCGAGGGCGTTGGCGACGACCTCGGTGAGGATCGTCTCCTCGAGCGCGCCGGGGTAGGCGTCGCGCAGGTCCTCCAGGAGGTGCAGCAGGTCGACGCGGGTCTCGCCCACGGAGGAGAGAAAGCACACCCGGCCGGCGCTGGGCAAAGGGCAGGGGCCGGCGGCCGCCGTGGCGGTGAGATTGCATAATGCCTGCACCGCCGAGCGTGTCCGGGAGCTTCTTCGCTCGTCCCGTGACGCTGCCCTTCGCCCGCTCCCGGGGCGTGCGACCGCTCACGACGCGGCGTCGTGCCGGAGGGCGGGGATCGGGTGGCCGAACGGCGAGTTGTCGAAGTTGGGCTGGACGGACGGAGCGCCCGGAGACGAGTCGCGGTTCGTGTTGTCGCGAAACATCATGAGGAGGTTCGGGCGGCGCATGACGGTGTCGACCAGGCGCGCCTTGAGGCGCGAGGCCTCCTGCACTCCGCGCATCGCCCGCACGAACCGGTGGAGGTGCCGGCGGAAGAAGCGCGTCCGGGTCACGCGGAGCGCCATTCGCTCCGGCACGCCGTGCACGGCCATCGTGTAGGCGACGTCCCACCGCAGGTTCTCCGGCGCACGCGAGCTCACCAGCGAGCCGCCCCAGAGATGGTAGCCCTTCTGGGCCACGTCCTCCACTTCCTCGCGCTTGATGTACCCGGCCGCCAGCGCTCGCTCCGTCAGCTCCACACCGGGGAAGTAGGTGAGCGAGAAGTAGTTGAAGTAGAAGGGCTTCGGCAGCCGAGCGAGCAGCGCGACGGTCTCCGCACGGTCGGCGTCGCTTTCGAAGGGGTTGTCGCCGATGAAGTCGAGGTTGCGGACCACGCCGTGTCGGGCCAGGATCTCGCACGCCTCGACGATCTCCGCGTTGGACGTCTCCCGCTCGTAGCAGTCGCGGCGAATCCGCTCGGAGCCCGACTGGATGCCCATCGTCGTCGCCCACAGTCCGGCCTCGCGCATGAGGCGGATGCGCTTCTCATCCACCATGCGCGGGAACGAGTACATGATGAACGGCAGCCCGATCTCCTCCTTGTACCGCGCGCAGAACTCCTCGAGCCACGGACGTGGCGGGGCGAAGATGTCGTCGCTGAAGGCGACGGCCCGCAACTGCGGCCGTTGCGCGACCGCCGCTCGGAGCTCGCGCATCACGTGGTCGACGCTGCGCCGGCGGACGTAGGTGCCGAGCCCCTTGGTGAACGTGCGCGTGAAGTTGTGGATGCAGAAGGTGCACTCGAACGGGCAGCCGCGCACCATCATGATGTCGTAGGCGATCGCCTTGCGATCCCAGCTCGCCACGTCCCGCCAGGCGTTGTGGCCGAGGTAGTACTTGTTGTCGGGCGAGAGATCGGCGGGCGGGAGCACGTCGAGGTCGGGAATCAACATGCGGGGCGGGTTCTTGACGACCTCGGCGGCGGACCGCGCCCAGGTGCCGGGGATTCCGGTGACGGCCTGCCCGACGCTCAGGCGATCGGTCAACTCCGCGAGGACGTATTCGCCTTCGCCGCGGGCGACCAGGTCCGCGTGCTGCAGGCAGTCTTCCGGACAGGTCTGCGGATGGATGCCGCCCCAGATGATCAGCGCACCGGTCGCGGCCTTGATGCGCCGGCTCAGGCGCGCCGCGAGCTGATAGTACGTCGACCACACGCTCATCGCGACGAGGTCGGGACGGATACGCGCGATGAGGTCCACGACCATGTCCTCTTCCTGCTGGGTCGGGACCTGATACGTGAAGTAGTTCTTGAAGAAGATCGAGTGGACGTCGTGACCACGCCGGCGGAGCAGCGGATGGAAGATGCGAATCGCGTGCGCCTCGTAGTTGTAGAAGGCAACGAGGACCACGCGCAGTGGACGCCCGGGGGCCGGGGCTGCGAGATCGAGGGTTTCGGACGTCGGGGAAGGCTCGAACATGGCGCCCGCGACCCTCCTCACACACGGTCGCCGCCGTTGTCAATCGCGAAATCCCAGGACGACGCGCGGGGCGGTGCGCCCGTGGCGCTGCGGGCCGGCCGCCGCTCTTCCGGCGCGGGCGGGGCGACGCGCGTGGGACCGGCCCGACGTCCGCGGATGGAAACCCGAACCGTGTTCGACGACGCCGCCGACCGTACCGAGAAGTGCTTTGCCACCTGGGTCGCTGCCCGCGGGCGCGCTCCCCGACTCGCAGCTACTTCCGGCTTGGGCATACCGGGGTTGCTCGCGGGGGCGGAGGACGCGCTTTTGTTCTTGACAGATCCGGCGCCTGCGATACGCGTGGACGTGTCGGCCGCGGGGGCCGGCATTTATGATTGTAAAGGGGGGTCAAGAACATGCTTAAGAGGCTAGCAATGCTCGCGGGAATGGTCGGCACCTTGGGAATCTGCACCGCGCGGGCTTCGACGCCCTGTACAGCCGGGTCGTTCGCCGACGACAACGGCACGACCACGTGCAACAAGGCGGCCGAGGCCTGCCAGGCCAAGATCGGGGGGCTCGTCGCCAAGGCGGTCGGCGCGGTGATCAAGTGCCACGGGAAGCAGGCGGCGGCGGCCTTCTCGACAGCCAACAACAAGCCGAAGTCGTTCGACGAGGAGGCGTGTGAGGACGCCGCAGTCAACGGCCCGAAGGGCTTCGTCGCAGCCGCGCAGGCAGTGCAGGCCAAGGCCGCGGGCGCATGCGACTGCGTCCAGGTGACCACGATTGCGGGTCTGATCAAATCGGTCCTCGACGGCAGCAACAGCCTCGTGCTCTGCGAACCAGGCGCCAACATCTCCGACTTCACGAATCCCCCGGACACGGACGACACCGGCACGTTCGATCCGAGCGATCCGGACGGCGCCAAGGCGATGCAGAAGGCCGGGACATGCGTCGCGAAGATGGTCGGCACGTGGGAGAAATGCCATGCTTCGTTCGCACAGGGCGTGCTCGCGAAGGGCGCGGACACGACCGATCCCCTCATGACCGAGGAGGCCTGCGAGGGCGACACGGCCATCCCCGGCATTTGCAAGAAGGGGACCAACAAGGGAGCGCCCTGCACCGTCGACGGGGACTGTGGCACGGGCGGAGTCTGCACGAACCCGAACACGAAGTCGGCGATCGCAGCCTTCAACGCCTGCCTTGCCAAGGTCAACGCGAAGGGCGCCTTGCCTGGCTGCGTGACGGCCAACGTGCCCCAGATCCTCGGGCTCACCAAGACGCAGCTCGACGGCGCGAACGGGCTGGTCTGGTGCGCGCAGTAGCCTCTTCGTCGATTCGCCTACCCTCCGAGCAGCGCCCCGGGGTCACCTCTTCCCCCGGGGCGCGTCTGTTTTTACGCGTGTGACGAACGCGATGCCGCGCGCGCCCCGCTGGCGCACGATCCGAGTCGGCGGGCGCCCGTACTCGGTGCCGGCGCGGCTGATTGGCCATGTCGTCGACGTTCTGGTCGCTGGGGCGGCAGCCCGGCGGCCGGGACGTTTACGATCCGAGGGCGCGCCGCAGCCGCGCGGTCATCGCCTCGGGCGTGTGCGGAATGCGTGCTCCCGGCGGCCCCGGCGGGCCGAGCGCCACGCGCACGAGCAGGAACGCCGGGCCCTCGCGGGCGAGGAAGCGCGGCGCCTCGTCCACGAGCTCGGCGGGGGACTCGACCCGTCCCGCCCACCGGTAGCCCGCCGCCCGCGCCACCTGCTCGAGCGCGACCCGATCGGAGATCGTCGGCTGCCCGCCGGTTGACGCGTGCGCGGCGTTGTCGAAGCAGAGGTGGAGCAGGTTGCGCGGCGCCACCGCGGCGATGGTCGCGAGCGTCCCCAGGTTCATCAGCACGTTGCCGTCGCCGTCGAAGACGACGACCCGGCGCGCGGGCTGCGCCATCGCGATGCCGAGGCCGATCGACGACGCGAGCCCCATCGAGCCGATCATGTAGAAGCAGCGGTCGTCGTCGCGCAGCGCGAACGCCGCCCGCGAGAGGTAGCCGTTCGCGTGCACGCACACCTCGCCGCGCAGGTGCGGCACGAGGAGCCCGAGGGCGTCAGTGACCAGCATCGAAGAGTCCCGGCCGCACGACCAGCGCCACCGGCCGTCCGCCCCGCCGCAGCTCCGCCGCCGCCCAGGCGACGTCGGCCTCGAGGGTCTCGGCTGTCGGCTCCCGGTGCGGGGTCTCGAAGAGGTCGAGGAGCCGCGGCAGCACCGCCCCCATCACGAGGTGCTCGGGCGCGTCCGCGCCCTCGTGGCCGCGCCACGTGACGAGCAGCAGCACGGGCAGCCGATAGAGGACGTGCAGCGAGGCGAGCGCGTTGAGCGACACGCCGAGCCCGGAGTTCTGCATGATCACCATCGGAAGGCGGCCGCCGAGGTACGCGCCCGCCGCCACGCCGAGCGCGGCGTCCTCGCGCGTCTCGCCATGGTAGAGCCCGCGCCGTTCGAGCTCGGCGATCACCGAGCGGACGAGCGAGCAGGGCACGCCGGTGAAGAAGTCGAAGCCCGCGGCGACGAGCCGGTCGACGAGGCGGTCGGCGGGGTACGGGGCGCTCACAGGCGGATCGATATCTGCCCACCCTCGACCCGCACCGGGTAGACCGTGGCGCGCGCCGGGCGGTCGGACGCCCCGGTCTCGAGGTCGAACCGCCAGCCGTGCATCGGGCAGCGGATCGCCGGGCCGGCCTCGACGAAGCCGCGCACGAGCGGGCCGCCGCGGTGGGGGCAGCGGCCCTGGATGGCGAAGACGCGCCCCTCGGCCGTCACGAGCGCGATCTCGGTCGCGCCGACCCTGACCACCGCCCGGCCGCGGGCGTCCAGCTCCTCGAGCCGGGCGACGGGGACCCAGCCCGCCTCGGTCTCAGGGGACATAGCCCCAGAGGCGCACGACGGCGCGGGGATCGGCGGCGGCGAACGCCCGGTACTTGCAGAGCGTGTCGATCCCGTCGCACGTGCGCTCGAGGTTCGTCTCCATGCCCGGGAAGTCGCCCCAACCGTGGGCGTTCTTGTGGCGCAGGATCCAGGCGAGCCCGCGCTCGATGGGCGCGGTGGTCGCCGCGTCGTCGCCGAGGATGCGGCTCACCACCATCGAGGAGCGCACCGAGTCCATCGTGTGATCGACGTTCTCCTCGTCCCACGAGCCGTCGGCCGCCTGCCAGCCCCGCAGGCAGGCGAGCCCGCGCCGACAGGCGTCGCGGATCCCGGGCACGCGCTCGCCGAGGACCAAGTCGGCGACCAGCGCGTCCTGGATGAGGTGCGCGGTGATCTCGACGCCCGAGGGATGGAAGCCGGCGTCGTGCCAGCCGCCCTCCGGCGTCTGGCGGTCGAGGATGAAGCGGAGGCCGCGGCGCCACGCGCGCTCGACGTCGGCGCGGCGGTGCCGCTCGCCGAGGGCGAGCACGACGTTGAAGAAGCTCACGGGATGGCTCGTCGTGTCGAGGTCGGCCCAGCGGGGATCGACCCAGCGGCCGTCGTCCTGCTGCGTGTCGAGGAAGTAGTCGATCGCCCGGCCCACCGACGCCGCGAGCACGGGCTCGCCGAGGATCCGGTTGCCGCGGAGCTGCATCAGCGCGCAGAAGGCCGACACCCATACCGTGCTCGCGGGCTCGTCGGAGCGCGGCGCCCAGCCGCCGTCGGCGTGCTGGCAGGCGGCGAGCGCACGGTACTCGTCGCGGAAGTCGCCGAGCGCCCCCGTGTGGAGCAGCACGCGGAGCGCGTGGGCCACCAGCTCGAGATCTTGCGGCCCCGCCACCAGGCTCCATCCCGCCCGCTCCTGCACCAGGAAGCGGAATTCGCCGGCGATCGTTTCGTCGATCGACGCCACGTCCATCAGCGCGCCTCCGCCCAGGCGCGGCGATAGTCCTCGAAGCTGTCGACCTCCATCCAACCCTTGTGGATGTCGACGGCCACCACGGGATGCCCCCGGTCCACCAGCGCCTGGAGGAGGTGGGTGAGGCTCGCCCGCTCGAGGCCCTCGGCGCGCGCCGCCGCAAGCTCGGCATGAGCTCGCCGGAGCGCCTCGGCGCCCGCAGCCGAGAGCATCATGATCCCGATGAACTCCCCGTGGGCCTCCTCGGCCGGCACGTCGGGACCGATGCGCAGCACGCGGCTTCCCGTTTCCGGGGCGACGAAGCGCCGGCCCCCGGACGGCGTCTCGGTGACCACCAGATCGAGCGGTCCGGGCGGCGGTGCGGCACCGACGCGCAGCGCGTCGTGGAAGGCCCGGTCGACCACCACCGCGACGTCGGCCGGGGTGGCGAGCAGCTTCTCGAGGATCGCGGCCTCGAAGATGATGTCGCCGTAGAGGATCACCACCGGCCCGGCGAGATCGCGCTCGGCGAGGAAGAGCGAGTACACCTCGCCGGTCTCCGCGTAGCGGTCGTTGTCCACGACGCGCACGCCCGGCAGGCTCACACGATCCTTCTTGTACCCGCGCACCACCACGACGTCGCGGATGCCCTGGCGCCCGAGCGCCTCCACCTGGCGCTCGAGAATGGTCTGGCCTCGCACCTCGAGCATCGCCTTCGGCCGGTCCTCGATCAGCGGCATGAGCTGGGGCTCGAAGCCGGCGGCGAGGACGATGGCCCGGGGCGGAGTCGTGCCGGCGGCGAGGAAGCGCCGCTCGTTGGCTTTCAGCTCGGGCACGCCGACCAGCGCGTAGACGTCCTCGAGGGGCGCGATCCGGTCCTCGACCGCCGCAGCCCGCCCCTCGCGGCGGATGCGGCCGAGCACGTCGCGCATGGCGACGATCGAAGCCCGCAGCGCCTGGTTGGCGAAGATCGCCATGCGGAAGCCGGCACGCCCGAGCTCTCCGGGGCCCACCCCGGGATACGTCGTCGGCACCGCCACCAGGGGGACGTCGAGATCCCAGCGCGCACCGAAGCGGGCCAGCTCGCCGAAGTCCTTCGCCTTGGAGTGCACGAGCACGGCGTCCGCGCCCGCCCTGGCGTACGCCCGCGCGCGCGTGAGGGCCTCCTCGAGGCCGAGGCCGGCGATCAGCGCCTCGGTGCGCGCGATCACGGCGAAGTCCCGGCTCCGGCGCGCCGAGGTCGCCGCCTCGATCTTGCCCACGTGCTCGCCGACCGGGACGAGGTCGCGCCGCACCCCGGCGTAGAAGCTGCACCGCTTGGGGAACTCGTTGTCCTCGATGCAGATGCCGGCCGCGCCCGCGCGCTCGAACTCGCTCGCGGTCCGCATCACGTTGATCGCGTTTCCGTACCCGTTGTCGCAGTCGGCCACGACCGGGATGCGCACCGCGTCGCAGATGCGGCGGACGGCGTCGAGCGTCTCGGTGAGCGTGAGGATGTTCGCGTCGGGCACGGCCTGGACGGCCGATATCCCGAACCCGCTCGCCCAGATGGCGTCGAACCCGGCCGCCTCGGCGAGCTTCGCCGACAGTGCGTCGTGCGCTCCGGCAGCCAAGCAGACGCCGGGCCGGCGGAGGAGCGGAAGGAGCGCTTCTCCCATCGTGGTGCTGCGGGGGGCGCCGGTCTTATACCGGCGGCCCGGCGACGGCGCAAGGATTCGTTCTCCTCAGTGATACGCCGTCACGATACCGTAACGGGCTTGCGCAGGCGGAGGTGGTCGTATAGGAGGGTTGACCGCTCGGTCAATCTGCGCAGCGATCCGTGACGGGACGAAGCGGCGTCCCGGGGGATGTGTACGCTCGAAGGGAGGGATTCATGCGGACGTTGTTCCTCAACCCGCCGTCCTACGACGACTTCGACGGCGGCGCCGGCGCCCGGTACCAGGCGAAGCGCGAGGTCTGGTCGTTCTGGTATCCGACCTGGCTCTCCTACCCCGCCGGCATGCTGCCCGGCGCCCGCCTGCTCGACGCCCCGCCGCTCCATCTCCGGGTCGAGGACGTCGTCCGCATCGCCCGTGACTACGACCACGTCGTCCTGCACACGAGCACCCCGTCGTTCCGCGCCGACGTGCGCACGGCCGAAGCGATCAAGGAGGCGAGGCCGGACACGGTGATCGGGTTCGTCGGCGGCCACGTGACCGCCCGGCCCGAGGAGTCGCTGCGCTACGCGCCCGTGATCGACTACGTGGCGCGCAAGGAGTTCGACCTCGCGGTCGTGGCGGTTGCCGAGGGGCGGCGGCTCGAGGCGATCCCCGGCGTGAGCTTTCTCCGCGCGGGGACCTACGTCCACAACGACGAGCCGGCCCCGCTCACGACCGAGCAGCTCGACGCGCTCCCCTTCTCGAGCGACGTCTACGCCCGCGACCTCGACTACCGGAAGTACAACAGCCCGTACTGCCAGTACCCCTACGTGTCCCTCTACACGGGCCGGGGCTGCCCCGCGCGCTGCACGTTCTGCCTCTGGCCGCAGGTGACCACCGGCCACAGCTACCGGACGCGCTCGGTCGGGAACGTCATCGAGGAGTGCTCGCACCTAAAGCGCCTCTTCCCCGACATGAAGGAGCTCTTCTTCGACGACGACACCTTCACGGCCGATCCCGCGCGCGCCGTCGAGATCGCCAAGGGCCTCGGCCGGCTCGGCCTCACCTGGTCGACCAACTCCCGGGCGAACGTCGACCGCGAGACGCTGCGCATCCTCAAAGACAACGGGCTGCGGCTCTTCGTGGTCGGCTACGAGTCCGGCAACGAGCAGATCCTCAAGAACATCCGCAAGGGCGTGAGCGCCGAGCGGGCGCGGCGGTTCACACGCGACTGCCACGACGTCGGCGTCCTCATCCACGGCACGTTCATCCTCGGGCTGCCGGGCGAGACCCGCGCGACCATCGAGGAGACCATCCGCTTCGCGCAGGAGATGCAGCCCGAGACCCTCCAGGTCTCGCTCGCCTCGCCGTATCCCGGCACCCGCTTCTACGAGTGGGTGCGCGAGCGCGAGTATCTCACGGTGGACAGCCTCGTCGACGAAACCGGCTACCAGAAGTGCACGGTCTCCTACCCCGAGGTGTCGGCGGACGAGATCTTCCGCGCGGTCGAGACCTTCTACCGTCGCTACTACTTCAGCCGCCGCTACATCTGGAAGTCGCTGAAGAAGATGGCGCGCGACCCCGAGGAGGCCAAGCGCCTGCTCTCGGAGGGCAGGCAGTTCATCGGCTCGATGTGGAAGCGCCGGCGGATCGCCGCGCAGCCGCAGACGGCGCCGGTCGAGGCGGCTCGTCCACAGGCGGCGTCGGCGCCGCGGGTGACGGCGACGGCCTAAAGGGCGATGCACCCCGCGGCGTTCCTCGTCCTCGGCTGCTCGGCGGCGGCGTCCGCGTACCAGATCGCGCAGGGGCTCGCCGCGCGGCGCTTCTTCCGCCGCGCCGCGCGGGCGGCCGCCCGCTGGCCGTCGGACTGGCGGCCGCCGGTGACGATCCTCAAGCCGCTCAAGGGCGAGGGGCTCGACCTCTACGCGAACCTCGCGAGCTTTTGCCGCCAGGACTACCCCTCCTACCAGATCGTCTTCGGCGTCAGCCGGCCCGACGACCCCGCGGTGGCGGTCGTCGAGCGCATCCGCCGCGACTTTCCCGACCGGGACGTGACGCTCGCCGTCGGCAGCGAGCCCGGCGCCAACCGCAAGGTCGCCAACCTCGTCCAGATGATGCGCCACGCGCGCCATGACGTGCTCGTGCTCTCCGACGCCGACATCCGCGTCCGCCCCGACTACCTGCGCACGATGGTGGCCCCCCTCTCCGAGCCCCGGGTCGGCCTCACCACCTGCCTCTACCGCGGGCGCGGCTACTTCGGGCTGCCCTCGGTGATGGAGTCGCTGTACCTGAACACGATCTTCGTCCCGATGGTCATGATGGCGCAGTGGGTCCAGGAGTTCCGCTACGCCTACGGCGCATCGATCGCGCTCAAGCGCGAGGCGCTCGAGGCGAGCGGCGGCTTCGCCCCGCTCGCCGACTACCTCGCGGACGACTACCTGCTCGGCAACCGCGTCCACGCCGCGGGCTTCGAGCTGGTCCTGCTGCCCTACGTCGTCGAGACCGTGCTGGATTCGGTGACCATGGGCGACCTGTGGCGGCACCTGCTGCGCTGGGCGCGCACCTACCGCGTCTGCCAGCCGTTCAACTGGTTCCTCACGATCATCACCCACACGACGCTCTGGGGATTGCTCGCCGTGCTCGCCTCGGGCGGCGCCCCCGCCGGCTGGGCGCTCCTCGCCGCGGCGCTCGCCTGCCGGCTCGGCTCGCTGCGCGACACGATGCGCCTCTTGCGCGAGCACGAGGCGCTGCGGCAGCTCTGGCTGGTCCCGCTGAGCGACCTCGGCTACTCGACGCTGTGGCTCGCCTCCTGGCTCGGCCGCCAGGTCGACTGGAGCGGGCAGCGGTTGCGCGTCGAGCGCGACGGGCGCATGGTCCCCGTGGGGCCGGTGCTGGCTCCTCCGGCGGTCGGCTCAGAGCCCCCGGGTCGGGATCAGCTCCACGTCGGCCGCCCGAAGGGCGCTGCGGACGCGCGCGCTTAGCAGGGCGGCCACCTCGCCCTCGTGGTCGTACCCGGGCTGCCAGGCGGCGAGCGCCGCCGGCTGGCGTTCGGCGGGATGGCAATAGACCTCGCTCGTGCCTGCCGGGAGCGTGGCGATGAGGCCGAGCAGGTAGGCCTCGTCGACGTGGCCGGTCTGGTGGAGCCCGTAGATGCGATCGGCGGTGCGGATGCCCGCGGCCGTGAGCCGCGGCAGCGCGAAGGCCGCCAGCGCGCGGAACACGAGCGCTTCGGCCCGCTTGCGGAGCCCGTGGCGGGGATCGTGCCGGAGCGCGGCGCGCAGGTCCTCGCGCGTGAGCCGCATGACGCGGATGCCGTAGCGCGGCGCGAGCCCGAGGAGAACGGGGAGCACCATCGGATGGAGGTGCATGTTGAGGTGCCCGTCGACGTGCGCGAGCGGTAGCCCGGTGGCCGCGAACGCCTCGAGCTGCGCCTCGACCTCGCGCGCGATCTGCGCCCGCCCGGCGCGGCCGAGCCACGCCCAGGCGTAGCGCAGACCGCTCAGCACCGGGCTGTCCCCGAAGCGGCCGCGGCGCCCGATCAGCTTCGGGATCGCCGCCGGGGGGGTCGCCGGGCGGCCCTGCGCGAGCACGAGGTGGAGGCCGACCGCGAGCGCGGGGTGCGCGGCAGCGACTGCCACCGCCTCGTCGACGGCGTCGCCGCGCACCATCAAGCTCGCGCTGGTGAGGATGCCGTCGCGGTGCGTGCGCGCCACCGCCGCGTTCACCTCCGCCGCGGCGCCGAAATCGTCGCCGCTCACGATCAAGCGCCGCGCGCTCACAGGCCGTCGATGGCGGGCAGCGGCCCACGGCGGCGCAGATCGTCGACGGTCACCGCCAGCTCGTCGAGCCGCGCGGCGAGCGCGTCGGGCCCGTCGAGCGGGAGCAGCAGACCTTCCCGGCCCCGGTCGCGCAGCCACGCCGCCAGGATGTTCGCCCCCTCGAGGTCCTCGCGGGCGAGCGGCGCGTCCTGATAGCGGGCGAAGCGCTCCCGCACGAGCGACACCGCCGCGAGCAGGTCGGCGGCGGCGCCGACGCGCGCCTCGACGGCGAGCCGGCCGCCGAGCACCGCGTAGAGCTGCGCCGCCTCGCGGTCGACCGTCGGCAGGAGCACGACGAAGCTCTGCCGCGCGACGACCCAGTGGAGCGTGCGCCGGCGGCGGCGGACGTCCTCGAGCACGCGCAGGTCGCGCTGCACGCGGGCCGCCGCCTCGAACCGCTCCGCAGCCGCGAGCGCGTCGCGGCGGGCGGCAAGCCCGCCGAGCGCCGCGTCGTCCCCGTCGAGGAACGCGAGCAGGGCGTCCACCCCGCGGCGATACGCCGCCGGGGTGATGCGATCGGCGCACGGCGCGGGGCACGTGCCCACCTGGCCCGCGAGGCAGGGCGTGACCGCCGGCGACGGCGTGAGCCGGCCTGGGCAGGTGCGCAGCCCGAAGACCCGTGCGAGCACCGCCTGCGCGCGCTCGGCAGCCTCCCGGCCGGCGAACGGCCCGACGTACGTCGCCCGGTCCGCGCCGAGGCGCTCGGCCACCCACAGCCGCGCATACGTCGCGCGCACGCCGAGCTTCAAGAAGGCGACGCGCGGCAGGTGGCGGCGCTGGCGGTTGTAGGGCGGGCGGTGCTCGCGGATGTGGCGGGCCTCGAGCAGGGCGGCGGCCAGCTCGGAGCCCGTCTCGATCACCCGAAAATCGTGCACGTGGCGGATCAGGTCGAGCGTCTTCGGGGAGTGGCCCCGCGCGTTGCTGAAGTAGCTCGCGAGCCGCGCGCGCAGGCGCCGCGCCTTGCCCACGTAGAGGAGCCGGCCGTCGGCGCCGAGAAGGTGATAGACGCCCGGGGCGAGCGGCGCGTCGGCGAGCCGCGCGCGCGGCACGTGCGCGACGAACGGCCGCCCGTCGGCGGCGCACCCCTGCAAGTCGAGGAGCTGGTCGAGCCGCTCGACGCCCTGCGCGCGCGCCCGCTCGAGGAACACGCACAGCGCCTCGGCGGCGATGCGCGCGTCGGGCAGCGCGCGGTGCCGGCCCGCGCTGTCGAGCCCCAGCGCGGCGGCCACCGCGTCGAGAGAGCGGCGGCGCAGCTCCGGCAGGAGCCGGCGCGCGAGCCGCAGCGTGCACACGGTCGGGCGGGCGAACGGCCGACCGAGGAGGCGGAGGTGCGCGGCGGCGAGGTGGCTCGCGTCGAAGGCCGCATTGTGCGCGACCAGCACCCCGTCGCCGGCGAAGGCGAGGAAGCGCGGCAACACCTCCGCGAGCGGCGGCGCCGCGGCGGCCATCGCGTCCGTGATCCCGGTGAGCCGGCTGACGAAGGGCGGGATCGGCCGACGCGGATTGACGAGCGACGCGAACGTCGCGCCGAGCCGCCCATCCTCGACCGACACGGCGCCGATCTCCGTGATGCCCACCGCGTCGGGCGCCTCGCCGGTGGTTTCGAGGTCGACGACCACGAACCGCACGGCCGCGAGCGGGACGGCGAGGTGATCCTGATCGGCGAGCCGCCAGCGCCCGCCGACGAGGCGGAAGCGCGGATCCGGATCGAGCAGCGCAGCCACGAACCGCGCGGCGAACTCCGGATCGCGCCCCCGCGCGGTGAAGACGAGATCGATCAGCTCCTCGGGGCTGGCCCCCGCCGGGTGGCCGCGCAGGTACTCGTGGAGCCGCTCCCGCACGGCGGCCCTTCGCTCAGAAAGCGAACGGGCTGCGCCGCCGGGCCGGCGCCCCGGAGACCTTCTCGCGCGCCGCGATGCGCCGCAGCTCCGCCTCGAACCCCTCGAGGGCTCGCCGCTGGCGCTCCTCGAACTGCTCGAGCTCCCGTTGCCGGCGTGCGCGGAACTCCTCGAAGGCGACCGCCCAGCGGGCGTGGAAGCTCTCCAGGGCCTCGCGCACCGCGCGCACCATGCTGAGCGTCGGCACGAGCGCGGTGTGGCAGTGCGGGCAGCGGAAGACGACGCCGGCGCGGTAGGTGGGGAAGGGCACCGCGTACTCCCCGCCGCACCGGTAGCACGTGATCGGGACCTCCCACTCCTCCGGCGGCGGCACCGCCAGGGCGAGCGGCTCGGCGGCGGTCGGCGCCGGGGCGGCCGCCGCCACCGGGGCCGCAACCGGCGGCGCCGGGGCCGCCGCGGCGCTCGCCGCGGGCGCGGCGGCGGCTGGCGCGGCGGGTGCCGGGGCCGCCCCCGCCCGGTGAAACCGCGACGGCGCGTCGTCCGGAATGCTCTCGCCCGGATGCAGCGCCCGCGCCCGCGCCAGCAAGACCTCGTGCGTCTCCGGCAACGCCGGGTTCGGCACGCAGCAGTCCACCGGACACACCGCCGCGCACGCCTCGTGG
>DATGIZ010000033.1:0-208772 GCA_035295465.1 Binatia bacterium
CGCCAGTGGGCCGTCGTCCACGTCTTCCCGCGGACCGCCGAGGCCGATGGTCTGGCGAAGGAAGAGGCGGGCGGCCATCACGTCGGGAGTCGACGTTCCCAGCTTGTACGCGTCGCCGTTGGGAAACGCCTCGATGCCGAGCGTCTTGCTCAGGCCGAAGCCCTGCCACGCGAGCACGTCGAGATGGACCTCGGCGCCCTCCCACAGCCGCAGACCGGCGAACAGGTCGGCCGTCACCGTTTCCTCGACCTCGCCGTTGTTCCGGAGGCTGTTGGGGCCGGAGTATCGGGCGTGAAACGCCGGATCGCCCTGGACGATGGCCGTGCTCTGGAGGTAGACATTCCAGTTCTGCGATGCGGCGTCGCCGGCGGCGCACGCGATGGGACGCAGGGCGAGCGCGAGCACGAGCATCGGCCAGAGCCGCCGGCTCAGATCCATCGCCGCTGGTGCAGCCACGCCTTCACGGCTTGTGTGAGGGCCACGTACGCGAGCAGCGTGAGCGCGAGGAGCGGCCAGTAGAGGCGGGGCAGGCGGGTGAGGCCGAGTGCCGGGGCGAGCGGCGAGAAGGGCAGCCACGGGCCGATGAGCATGATCGCGCCGGTCATGGCGAGGAGCGGCACGCTGGCGCGGCTCTGGAGGAACGGGACCTTGTTCGTGCGGATCACGTGGATGATCAGGGTCTGGGTCAGGAGCGACTCGACGAACCAGCCCGTCTGGAAGAGCGATGCGCGGCTCGGGTCCCAGCAATGGAAGAGATAAAGCATCATGAAATACGTCGTGTAATCGAAGACCGAGCTGCAAGGGCCGATGAAGAGGATGAACCGCGTGATGTCGCTCATCGACCAAGGACGGGGGCTCGCGACCAGCTCGGGGTCGACGTCGTCCGTCGGGATGGGCACTTGGGAGAAGTCGTAGAGCAGGTTGTTCGTGAGAATCTGAATCGGCGCCATGGGCACGAACGGCAGCATCGCGCTCGCCCCGAGCACGCTGAACATGTTTCCGAAGTTCGAGCTGGCCCCCATCCGCACGTACTTGAGGATGTTCGAGAAGACCTTCCGCCCCTCGACGACGCCGTCCTCCACGACCAGCAGGCTCTTCTCGAGGAGGATGATGTCGGCCGCCTCCTTGGCGATGTCCACGGCCGTGTCGACGGAGATGCCCACGTCGGCGACCCGCAGCGCGGGGGAATCGTTGATCCCGTCGCCGAGGAACCCGACGACGTGCCGGCGCGCCTGAAGCGCTTCGATGACGCGCTGCTTGTGCCCGGGCGTCATGCGGGCGAACAGCGTCGTCCGCTCGGCGGCCTCGCCGAGGTCGGCGTCCGAGAGGTGCTCGATCTGGCTGCCGAGCAGCACGGAGGCCGTCGGCATGCCCACCATCTCGCAGATCTTGCGGCTCACGAGGTCGTTGTCGCCGGTGAGGATCTTCACCGCGACCCCGTGTCTGCCAAGCGCTTCGACGGCGGCCGAGGCCGTCTCCTTCGGGGGATCCAGGAAGGCGACGTAGCCCGCGAGAATCAGGTCGGACTCGTCGTCCTTCGTGTAGGTCGGGCGTGGCTCGAACGTGCGGTACGCCAACGCCAGGACGCGGAACCCGTCGCGGCTGAGCGCCTCGTGCTCCTCCCGCAGGTCCTCGATGAGCACGTCGTCGACGGCGTGAACCTCCCCGTCGATCTCGAAGCGCGTGCAGCGCTTGAAGATCTCTTCCGGGGCGCCCTTGCAGACGAGCTGGTGCGCTCCGTCCGGGGTCTCGACGACGACCGACATGAGGCGCCGCGAGAAGTCGAACGGCAGCTCGTCCACCTTGCGCCAGTCCGGGATCGAGACCTCGTGGTGGACCTCGTGGTGGTCCAGCACGGCGCGATCGAGGACGTTTTTGAGGCCCGTCTGGAAGTGGCTGTTCAGGTAGGCGAGCTGGAGCACGCGGTCGCTCTCGTCCCCGGCCACGTCGCAGTGCCGCTCGAGGATCACGTGGTCCTGGGTGAGGGTGCCGGTCTTGTCCGTGCAGAGGACGTCCATCGCGCCGAGGTTCTGGATCGAGTTGAGGCGCTTGACGATCACCTTCTTTCCCGACATCGCGAGCGCTCCGCGCGACAGGCACACCGACACGATCATCGGGAGCATCTCGGGGGTGAGCCCCACGGCGACCGCCACCGCGAAGAAGAACGCCTCCCTCCAGTCGTGCTTCGTGAGCCCGTTGATGACGAAGACGAGGGGGACCATCACCGCGATGAAACGGATCATGAGCCAGGTGAAGCGCGCCACCCCCTGGTCGAACGCCGTCGGGACGGGGGCCCCCGTGAGCGTGCTGGCGATGGTCCCGAGATAGGTCCGGGGGCCCGTCTCGACCACCACCGCGGTGGCCGTGCCGCTCTCCACCGCGGTGCCGAGGAAGCAGAGGTTCTTGAGCTCGAGTGTGGTTTCCTCGCCGGTCGTTCCGGTGGTCTCGAACTTCTCGACCGGAAGCGACTCGCCGGTGAGAGCCGCCTGCGTCACGAACAGGTCCCGGCAGGCGAGGACGCGCACGTCCGCCGGGATCATGTCGCCGGCGGAGAGCTGGACCACGTCGCCCGGCACGAGGTCGGCGAGAGGGGCCTCGCGCGCAACGCCGTCCCGTAGGACCGTCGCGGTGACGCGGATCATGGCCCGGAGCTTCTCGGCCGCCGCGTCCGCGCGCGCCTCCTGGGTGAAGCGTAGCCCCACGCCGACGACGATCATGACGCTCATCACGATCGCCGCCCGCGCGTCTCCGGTCGCGAGCGAGACGAGGGCGAGGACGGCGAGGAGGAGCACGAGCGGGTTGAGGCAGGCGCGCACGAAGAGCCGTAGACGCCCGCGCCGCTGATCGGCCGCGACGACGTTCGGCCCGTGACGGTCGAGGCGGAGCGCGGCCTCCTCCTCGGAGAGCCCCTGGCGCGCGCTGCCGAGCCGCTCGAGCGCGACGTCCGCATCGACGGTCGCCAGCTCGGCGAGGAGCGCGGAGACCCGGATCGCCGGGGGCGACTGCGCGAGCGCGCGCCGGAGAAACCGCGCCGCAAAGCGAAGGCCGCGCGCGCCGTTGCGGCCTCCGTTCCTCGCGGTGCCTGCCGCGTGGCCGCCGCTCCGGGGCTCGCCGTTTGCAATTCTCGGGCGCATGGCACTCTCCTGCGGGGCTTCGCGGCGATCCCTCCCTTGCGGGGGGCGCTGCCGCGCTGCGTGCGCCAAGCCGCGAGTGCCCGTCGGCCGCGAGCGGGAGCCTCAGCTACGGGGCGACGCCTCGTCCATCCCGGCGCACGAGTCTTGGTCCGCTACCGTCGTCGTCCACAGTGGGGTTCCCTTCGTCGTGCGCCGGGGTGGTTCGGCACGCCCGAGGTAGTCCGGCCCGGCGCCCGTGTCAACCCCGCATCACACCATCGTCTGCCCACCGCTCACGTTGAGCGCCTCGCCGGTGACGTAAGCCGCGTCGTCGCTGCACAGAAAGGCGATGGTGCCCGCGACCTCGTCGGCGGTCTCGAGCCGGCCGAGCGGTATCTCGCGCGCGACCCAGCGCGCGAAGCCCTCGCCCGCGGCGTCGACGAGGCGCTCGAACTCGTGTTCGCGGTTGATCAGGTCGGTGTCGACCGTGCCCGGGCAGACGGCGTTCACCGTGATGCCGTGGCGGCCGAGCTCGAGCGCGAGCACCTGGGTGAGGAGGATCACGCCGGCCTTCGCCGCGCAGTAGGCGCCGAGCATCGCGAAGCCCCGCTTGCCGGCCTGCGAGGAGACGTTGACGATCCGTCCGCCGCACCCCGCGGCCACCATCCGCTCCGCGCAGGCGCGCGCGACGATCCACGTGCCCTTCAGGTTCACGGCGAGCACGCGATCCCACTCGGCCTCGCCGATCTGGAGGAGCGGGCCGACCCCCATGCCGAGGCTCGCGCCCCCGGCGACGTTGCAGCAGAGGTCGATCCGCCCGAGCGTCGCGTGCGCCTCGGCGACCGCGGCCTCCACCTCGTCCCGGCACGACACGTCGGCCCGCAGCCCGAGCGCGCGGCGGCCGAGCGCGCGGATCTCGGCCACCACCTCGTCGAGCTCGTCGGCGCTCGCGGTGCCGTGGCCCGGGAAGTCGGCGTAGGAGCGGGCGATGTCCAGACAGGCGACGTCCGCGCCCTCGCGCGCGAGCCGCAGCGCGGTGGCGCGCCCGATGCCGCGGCGACGGGCGGCGCCGGTCACGAGCGCGACTTTGTCCCTGATCCCCGCTGCCACGCCGAATCACCGACGGCGGCCACCGTCATGGCGCGCGTGCGCCCGCGCGTCTTCGAGCGCTCGGAGGCGACCGCCCCGTGGTGCATGGCGCGCAGCCTACCACGGGGCTCCGGGGCTGTCACCGAACGCGCCGCTACGACGGCTCGACTTGACCTCCTTCGCCGCGGCTGCATCGTGGCGCCGGTGCAGCTCTTCGCCGAGGTCATCGTCCTGCTCGCGGTCGCGGCGGTGGGGCTGCTCGCCGGACGTGCGCTGCGGCTCCCGTCGATCGTCGCCTACCTCGTGGCGGGGGTCCTCGCCGGGCCGGGGGGGCTCGGCTTGGTCGGTCACTCCGAGGCGATCGACCAGCTCGCCGAGCTGGGCGTGGCGCTCCTCCTCTTCGGCGTCGGGATCGAGTTCTCGCTCGAGCGCCTGCGGCGCATTCTCCCGCGCATGCTCGCGTGCGGCGCGCTCCAGGTCACGGTCACGGTCGCCGCGACGGCGCTCGCCTTCCGCCGGCTCGGCGGTCCATGGCCCGGCGCGGTCTTCCTCGGGTTCCTCGTCTCGCTCTCGAGCACGGCGATCGTCTTCAAGCTCTACGACGAGCGGGGCGAGCTCGACGCGCCCCAGGGGCTCGCCGCGGCCGGCGTCCTCCTCTTCCAGGACCTGGCCCTCGTGCCGATGGTCCTCCTCGTGCCCGTGCTCGCGGGTCCGGACGGGCGCGCGCTCCTGGCGGCGCGCGCGCTCGCCGCCGCGCTCGTCGCGGTGACGGCGCTGCTCGTTCTCGCCCGCGCCGTCCTGCCGCGCGCGCTCGCGTGGGTGGCGCGCGCGGGCGCGCCGGAGCTGTTCCCGCTCGCGGCGCTCGTGATCGCCTTCGGGACCGCGCTCGGCGCCTCGAAGCTCGGCCTCTCGCTCCCGATCGGGGCCTTTCTCGCCGGGCTCGCGCTCTCCGGCAGCCCCTACGCGCACCAGGTGTTCGCCGAGCTCCTGCCCCTGCGCGACGCCTTCGTCGCGATCTTCTTCACCGGGATCGGGTTGCTGCTGCGGCCCGCGGTCCTGGCGTCGGAGCCCGCCGTGCTCGCCGGCATGCTCGCTGCGGTCGCTTTCAAGGGCGCGCTCGTCGGCACGATCGTCGCGCTCGCGTGGCGCTCGGCGCGCCTCGGGGTGGTCGCGGGCCTCGGCCTCGCGCAGATCGGTGAGTTCTCCTTCGTCCTCGGGCGACAGGGCGTCGCGGCGGGTGTCCTCTCGACGCGGCACGAGCAGGCGTTTCTCGGCGCGGCGATCCTCACCATGGCCGCGACGCCGTTCCTGGTCGAGGCGGCGCACCGGCTCGCGCTGCTCGGCGCGCACGGCCGCGGCGCGGGGGCCCCGCAAACGCTCCACGACCACGTGCTCGTGATCGGCTACGGCGTCACCGGCCAGGCGGTGGCGCGCGTGCTGCGCGAGACCGGGCTCTCGTTCGCCGCCGTCGACGTCGTCGCGGAGAGCGTCGCCGCCGGGCGCGCCGAGGGCATGCCGGTGCGCTTCGGCGACGCCACGCGGCGCGCGGTGCTCGAGCAAATGGGCGCGGGGCGTGCGCGGGCGGCGGTGATCGCGGTCACGGATCCGTCGGGCACGCGCCGGATCGTGGCGCTGCTGCGGCAGATGAACCCATCCGCCCGCATCCTCGTGCGCGTGCGGCGCGTGGCCGAGATCGCCGAGCTCGAGCGGCTCGGCGCCGACGAGGTGGTGCCGTCCGAGTTCGAGACGTCGATCGAGCTGTTCGTCCGGCTGCTCGGACACCTGGGCGTGCCCCGCCACGTCGCCCGCGTGCAGGAGTCGCTGATCCGCCTCGGTCACTACCAGGCGCTGCGCGGCGTCGGCGCCACGCCGGAGCTGCTGGCCGAGACCCGCAGGATCGTGATGGGGGGCATCCTCGAGAGCGCGCAGGTGATGCCGGGGAGCGCGGCGGCCGGGCGCACGCTCGGCGAGATCGCGCTGCGCCGCCGGACCGGGGCGAACGTGCTGAGCGTCGTGAAGAACGGTGCGCCGCAGCCCACCCCCGACGGGTCGACACGGCTCGATGCCGGCGACCTCGTCGTCCTCTACGGCCCGCACGAGGCGATCGACCGGGCGCTCGAGCTGCTCGAGCCGCGCCCGAGCGGCGGCGGATGAGTGCCCGCCGCCGCACCGCGGGTGCCAAACGGTTGACGCCGACGTCGCGCGGGAGGCCGGCGGGCGGCCGGCGCCCGCGGCACGGGAGTTGCTTTTGCAGGCGGTCGTGCAACTCGCCCCGTCGGAGCCCGCGTCGAACCGGCTCGGGCGCATTTTCCGTGACGTGGCCGAGCGCTGCGAGCTGCCGCCGATGCCGGCGGTGGCCGCGCGCGCGGCGGCGCTGGCGAGCGATCCCGAGGCGCGGGTCGAGGACCTCACGCGCGTCGTTTCGACCGACCCGGCGCTCGCCGCGCGCGTGCTGCGCATCTCGCAGTCGGTGCGCTACGTCCGGCGGCACGCACCGCGGACGCTGCACGAGGCCGTGCTCGCCGTCGGCTTCCAGGCGCTGCGCAAGGTCCTGATCGCCGCATCCTGCCGGGAGTTCTATCGCCCCGACGACGCGGTCGCCGAGCGGCTGTGGGCGCACGCGCTGACGACCGCGCTCGCGGCCGACGAGCTGGCACTCACCGCGGGCGAGGAGCGCGGGGGAGAGAGCTTCATCGCCGGGCTGCTGCACGACGTCGGCCGGCTCATCTTGCACCTCTCCCACCCGGCCGCCTATGCGCAGCTCACCCGGCACGACGAGGCGACCGAGACCGCGCTCTTCGGTGTCACCCACGCGGCGATCGGCGGCTGCCTCGCCGAGCGCTGGGGCGTCGAGCGCACGATCGTCGAGGCGGTGGTGTTCCACCACAACCCGGGCGCGTCGCCGCTCGCCGCGCGGCTCGCCACCGCCGACGGCATCGCGCACGCGATCGGCTTCGGGTCGGTGCCCGGGGACGCGGGCTATGTGCACGACGCGGCGCTGCTCGAGATCGGCGCGCGCGTGGCCGAGGCCTTCGAGGCCGAGCGCGCGCTGTTCGCCTAGCGCGCCGGGCTAGTGCAGGGGGTGGTACGACCCCTGGAGAACGCCGAGCACCGTGAGCGCGCCCTCGTCCTCGTCGTCGATGTGGTAGAGGATGTAGTAGTCGTCGATCGCGAGGTAGTAGCAGCCACCGACACCCTGGAGCAGCGCGGCACCGGTCGGGTAGGGGTCGTCGGCGAGGCCGATGATCGCCTCGCCGATTAGCCGCAGCGGGCTCTGGGGGATGAGCTCCAGCTCGCGGTAGGCGCTGTAGGTGATGTTCAACTTGGCGGGCATGCGCAGTGTACCCGGCTTATCGGCACCGCCACGGGCCTTCTTGAGCCTGCCCGGCGGGTGCTGTGCGGAGCGCCTCGGAACACCGTTGTTGCAAAGCCTCGGGCCGGCCAGTAAGTTGACGCCGTTGCGGGGCGTGGTGCACGCGGTTGGCTTTCAGGGAGGGTGCGCACCGATGCCTGCCAGTCAGTCCGAGGTCCTCGTGGGGCGCCGCTATATGGAACGCGGTTTCCTCGACAAGGCCATGAAGCTCTTCATCCGGAACGCCGCCCTGGTCACCCCGGCGGACTGGGCCCTGCTGGCCGACCGGCTCATGGAGCGCGACCGGGTGATGGACGTGGTCCGGATCTGCGAGGTCGGCTCGGTGCCGCTTCCCCGCGAGCGCATGTTGGCGATCGGTGACGCGCACCTCGAGCGGAGGAACGTCGATTCCGCGATCCGCTTCTACGAGATGGCGGGGGCCGACCGCGACCGGTGGGCCCGCGTGGTCGACCTGCTCACGGCGATGCCCGAGCGCGAGTTCCTGGCGATCGGGATCGCCGAGCGGTATCTCGGCGTCGAGCCCGCGCTCGAGGAGGTCCAGCCCCCGCGGCGTATCCAGGTGGTGAAGTAGCCCTGCGCGCGCCGGGCGACTGGCTGCGTCCCTGCGTGCGCGCCGTCGCGGCGTACGTTCCCGGCGAGCAGCCCGACCCCGCACGCCGGGTGGTCAAGCTCAACACCAACGAGAACCCCTATCCCCCGTCGCCACGGGTTCTCGAGGCCCTCGCCCGCGCGCTCGACGGCAGCGTGCGGCTCTACCCGGACCCCGAGGCCCGCGCGCTGCGGGCGCGGGCGGCCGCGGTGTACGGCCTGCCGGAAGACCACATCATGGCGGGCAACGGCTCCGACGAGCTGCTGGCGCTGCTGCTGCGGGCGGTCGTCGATCCCGGCGACCGGGTGGCCTTTCCCGTCCCCACCTACAGCCTCTACGAGACCCTCGTGGCGGCGCAGGGCGGGGAGGCGGTGCGGGTGCCGTTCGGTGACGACTTCGCGCTGCCCGCGGCCCTCGCCGCGGCCGAGGCCCGGGTCACGTTCCTCTGCAACCCGAACTCGCCGTCGGGCACCCTCGTCCCGGCGGCCGAGGTGGCCCGGCTCGCCGGGCGTGTGGCCGGGCTGCTCGTCGTCGACGAAGCGTACGTCGATTTCGCCCGCGAGCACGCTCTCGGCCTCGTCGGCCGCCACCCGAACGTCGTCGTGCTGCGCACGCTGTCGAAGTCCTTCTCGCTCGCCGGGCTGCGCATCGGGCTGCTCTTCGGCTCCCCCGCGCTGCTCGCCGGGCTGCGCGTGGTGAAAGACTCCTACAACGTGAACCGCCTTTCGCAGGTGGCGGGGGAGGCCGCGCTCGCCGACCTGGGCACGATGCGCGCCAACGTCGCGCGCGTCCGCGCGACGCGCGGCGTCCTCGCTGCGGGCCTCGAACGCCTGGGCTTCCGCGTGCTGCCGTCGGAGGCGAACTTCGTGCTCGCCCGCCGCCCCGGGACCGACTTGGGCCCCGTGGCCCGTGCGCTCGCCGCGCGCGACGTGCTCGTTCGCCACTTTCCGGCGCTTCCCGACGCGCTGCGCATCACCGTCGGGACCGACGCGGAAACCGCCGCGCTGCTCGACGCGCTGGCCGTGGTCTAGCGCGCCGTGGTCGTGGTGGTTGTGGCTGCCACCGTGGTGGTCGTCGTGGCCGGCGTCTCCGTGAGGTCGCCGGGTCGCTTGTCGAGGCGGGTGAACATGTAGTCGCGCACCTCGAAGACCGTCGGGCCGCCCTCGCGCATCGCGTAGTACTTGCCGTCGTGCTTGGCGAGCAGCACGGTGCCGAGCGCCTTGCCGTCGCGATCCGTGAGTGCGACGCGCAGGTCGGGCGCGTCGAGGCCGAAGCGGGCGAGGTCTCCCGGGGGCTCGGCCGCGATGTCCGATCCGCGCAGGTCGTGCACGTCGTCGAGGAAGCGCGCGATCATGGTGTCCTTGGCCTTGCCCGCCGCGCCCTCGACGCTCCAGGCCTCCGCCGCCCCGCGTGCCATCGTCAGCGCGGCCCCGTCCTTGCGGGCGAGCGCGACCTTCCCGACGCGGCTCGCGTCGAAGCCGAGGACGGTCTTGTCGCGCAACGCGGCCACGTCCTTGGTGAGGCTGTGAACGGCCCAGTCGCCGAGGGCGTAGACCGTGGGCGCGCTCGCCGTCTTCGCGTACACCTGCTTCTGCGTCCCCTCGGTGGTCTCCTTGCCGATCGACAACGCCTGGGACGCCTTGCCGTCCTTGCCGGTGTAGACGGTGACGGTCAGGGTCGGCTTGTCGAGGCCGTACTTCGCGAGGTCGCTCGGGGCCTCGTCGGGGAAGTCCACGGCGCGGGTGGAGCGGAGCGAGGAGAGATACGAGCGCACCTCGGTCAGGTCGGCGGGGTAGTCACCGGGGTCGACCGTCCACGAGTCCTTGTCCTTGCGCACGAGCGTGGTGGTCTTTCCGTCCCCCGCGGCGATCGTGACCCAGCTCACGTCGTCGTCCTGGAAGGCCAGCAGCTGCTTGTCGCGGAGGTCCTTGGCCTGCTTGTTGAGGGCGAAGCCGAGCGACGACGTAATGAGATAGACCTTCTTCTCGTCGTCCTTGCGGACGTAGGTCTTGCCGCCGATCGCCGTGTTCTTGCCCACCGCGATCGGCGGCACCTCGCCCGACTTGAGCGTGAGCCGCACTGTGACCGTGGGCTTGTCGAGGCCGAACGGCCCGAGGTCCGCCGGCAGCTCGTCGATGGTCTTCTGCACCTCGGCGCCGGCGAGGCTGCCGAGCAGCGAGGTGACGGCGGTGTCGTCGGCGGCGGCGTCGACCGGCTTGGTGAGCCGCCAGCCCTTGTCACCCTTGGCGAGCGCGATCTCGCGGTCCGGGTAGACGAGGTCGATCCCGCTGATCGCGTCCTTGTCGACGGCGACGAGCTTCTCCTTCTGCGCCTCCCGCTTCGCCTGCGGCACCTCGTAGAAGTACAGGTAGCCGCCGAGAGCCAGGACCGCCACCAGGAGGACGACGATCCGCCGCCAGCTCACGCCGATCTCCGTCGCCACCAGGCCGCGATGCCGGCCACGATCAAAAGCTGGGGGATGATCAGCACCGAGAGGTAGAAGACCTGCACCGCCTGCCGCGGCGTCAGCTCGGCGCGCGAGGCGCGCACCGTGCGCGGGCGGATCGAGACCAGGTTCTCCTGGCCGACGAGCCAGCCGACCGCGTTGAGGAAGAGGTCGCCGTTGAGCCGTGACTGGACGAGCTCCTGGTTGTCGGCGAACATCGGCGTGCCGAACACCACCAGCCGTGCCTCCTCGGGCGTCTTGCCCTCCGCGCCGGCGGGGGCGGCGATCCCCATGTCCGCGAGCTTCGCGGTGACCGCGACCGCCACGCCGAGGGGGCCCTTGCGGTCCTGGGGGTCTTCCTTGGCGATCTGCTTGTTGAAGAGATCGTCGAGGTCGGTCTCCGCCCAGCTCGTCGCGCTCGTCTTGGCGAGCACCGTCGCCTGCAGCCCCTTCTTGCCCTCGGCGGCGGCCTCGACGGTGCGCGTCTGCGGGTAGAGCGTGTAGTCGTGGAAGTTCTGCGTGATCGGGTGGACGCCGTAGGTCTTGGTGATCGGGACGACGCCGAGGCGGGGCCCCTCGAACAGCCGGACCTCGCGGTCGACCACGATGTCGTCCCCGAGTTTGACGCCCCAGTCGGCGAGCATGCTGGTGAGCTTGGCGTCGCCCTGGCGCGGGCCGACGAGGAGAAGGAGGTGGCCGCCGCTCTTGAGGTAGTCGTTCAGGACCTCGACGGCGTGGTCCGAGGGCGGCTGGCCGAGGCCGGCGACGACCACCACGCTCGCGTCGTCGGGGACCTTCTCGACCGCGGGCAGGATGAACGTTTTCACCTCGTAGTTCTCCTGCTCGAGCGCGGTCTTGGCGTTCGAGTACCCCTTGGCCTCCTTGTCCTCGGGGCTCGCCTCGCCGTCACCCTCGGTGAAGTAGGCGACCTTCTTCTTCCCGCCCGACACGCGGATGATGCCGTTGGTGATGTTCTCCTCGGTGGGCTGGGTGACGACGAACGATTCCTTGCCGTATTGGAGGTGCACGCTCGGCGCGGTCGTGATCTTCATCTGGTCGACCAGCGCCGGCTCCTTGTCGGGGTCGACGATACGGAACGCGAGGTGGTCCGGGGCGGCGTCGTGGTAGCTCTCGAGCAGCGTCTGGAGCTGGGGGTTGACGCCGCCCTCCACGAAGGCCGTGACGTCGAGCTTGTCGTGGAGGGCCTCGACCACCTTCTTCGACTGCGGCGAGAGCGTGTACACGCCCGCCTCGGTCACGTCCCAGCGATGGTGATGGCGGGCGCTCAGGTAGTTGCCACCGACGAGTAGGGCGACGAACAGCAGCGAGTAGACGGTGGCCCCGGCGCCGTAGCGCGTCGAGCGCTGGCTGATCGCCTCGCGCAGGTGCTCGAGGCCGAAGGCGAGGTAGGCGAGCAGGAGCCCGACGGCCGCGACCAGGTTGAGCAGCACGTAGGGATCGGCGGGGCCGACGAGCACGGCGCCGGCGAAGCCGAAGACGAGGAAGACGAGCCCGAGGAACCCGTAGAGCGAGGCCGACCGACCCACCCCTACCTCCAACGCACCGACTCGACCGACCGCTGCGTGAGGAAGAGGCTCACGATCAGCAGCGTGCCGAAGTACACGAGCTCGCGGGTGTCGACGACGCCCTTCAAGAGCTCCTGGAAGTGGTCGGTGATGGAAGCATACTTCACGAGCGCACCGGCCACCCCGGAGAGCGTCTCGCCGAGCCAGCCGATCGTGTAGAGAAGCAGCAGCGCGAAGAGCGTGCCGACGTAGGCGATGACCACGTTGTCTGTGAACGACGAGATGAGCGTGCCGATCGCGAGGAAGGCGATCGCCATGAGGGCCAGCCCGAGATAGCCGGCGAGCATCATCGGCGCCTCGGGATTGCCGTAGATCGAGAGCAGCACGCCGAAGAAGCCGGAGAGCGCGACCATGAGCAGCACGAGCACGAGCCCGCCCAGGAACTTGCCGAGCACGATTTCGCTCACCCGCACCGGCGACGTGAGCAGCAGCTCGTAGGTGCCGGCCCGCTTCTCCTCGGGAAACATGCGCATGGTGATCGCCGGGACGAGGAAGATGAGCAGCACCGACATGTTCTGGAGCAGCGGGCGGATCACCATCTCGTTCAGATTGAAGCGCTGCAGCAGGTCGGGATTGCGCATCATCGCGTAGATCTGCAGGCTCTGGCTGAAGGCGGTGAGCAGCGCGTAGAAGAAGTAGCCGCCGAGCGCCAGGAACACCGCGAGCAGCACGTAGGCGACCGGCGAGGCGAAGTACGAGCGGACCTCGCGGCCGGCGATCGTGAGCACGTTGCGCACGGCGCTACGCCTCCCCCTCGGCCGCGACGGCGGCCCGTGCCTCGGCGGAGATGGACTGGATGAAGACCTGCTCGAGCGTGCGCTCCCGGGTGAGGTTCGCGAGCTGATCCTCGACCACCACCCGCCCGTCGTTGATGATGACCACCTTGTCACACACCTGCTGCACCTCAGGGAGGATGTGCGTGGAGAGCACGACCGTGCGGTTCTTGCCGAGGCTCTTGATGAGGGCGCGGATGTCGATGATCTGTCGCGGGTCGAGCCCGATCGTGGGCTCGTCGAGGACCAGGACCGGCGGGTCGTGGATGAGCGCCTGCGCGAGCCCCACGCGCTGCCGGTAGCCCTTGGAGAGGTGGGAGAGGAGGCGGCGCGAGACCCCGGTGAGCCCGCAGGTCTCGAGCGCGCGGTCGACGGCGCCCGCGAGGTCGGCATGGCCGACGCCCTTGAGCCGGGCTGCGAAGCGCAGGTAGGGGACCACGGCCATGTCGTTGTACAGCGGCGGATTCTCCGGCAGGTAGCCGATGCGCCGCCGCACTTCCGCGGACTGCTCGAACACGTCGAACCCCTCGACCCGCACCGTGCCGGCGGTCGCCGGCATGAAGCCGGTGATGATCCGCATGGTGGTAGTCTTGCCCGCGCCGTTGGGCCCGAGGAACCCGAGGATCTGCCCCGAGGCCGCCGTGAAGGAGACGTCGTTCACGGCGATTAGATCGCCGTACCGCTTGCTCAGGTGCGCGACTTCGATCATGTAGATGTGGAGTCTGACGCCGGGGCCGAGCGAAGATTCGCGGGGCTATCTAGCGACCGGGGCGGGCGAAGTCAAGGTTTTGCGATCCGACGCTGCGTCCGCGACGCGGGGGCGACGGGTGCGCCCGTGAGCTCGTTTGAGAAGCTTCTTACCACAACTTGGGACCAAGCTGGGTTGGGCGGCGCGGCCCGCGCGGCGCCGATAGCGAGCGCATGGCCGCGGGCGGACGCCTGTACCTGATCGACGGCAGCGGCTACCTCTACCGCGCCTTCCACGCCATCCCGGGGCTCAGTACCTCCCGAGGCGTACCGACCAACGCCGTGTACGGCTTCGCGACCATGCTGGGGAAGCTGCTGCGAGCCGAGCGGCCCACCCATGTCGCCGTGGTCTTCGACGCACCCGGTGCCACCTTCCGCGACGACCTCTACGCCGCCTACAAGGAGAACCGCGCCCCCATGCCGGCCGAGCTGCGCCCCCAGCTCGGCCTCGTCCGGCGCCTGGTCGCGGCGCTGCGGCTCCCGGTGGTGGAGGTGCCGGGCGTGGAGGCCGACGACGCCATCGGTACGCTCGCCGCTGCGGCGGCACGCGCGGGGCTCGAGACGGTCATCGTCACCGGCGACAAGGACATGATGCAGCTCGTCGACGAGCACACGACGCTGCTCGACACGATGCGCGACCGACGCATCGGGCCGGCGGAGGTGCGCGCCCGCTTCGGGGTCGAGCCGGCGCGCGTCCCCGACGTGCTCGGCCTGATGGGCGATGCGATCGACAACATCCCGGGCGTCACGGGCATCGGCGAGAAGACGGCGAGCGCGCTCGTCGCGCGGCTCGGCCCGATCGAGGCGATCCTCGCGGCGCCCGAACGCATCGAGGCGAGCGGCATCCGGGGCGCCCGCAAGCTCCGCGAGACGCTGGTGCGCGAAGCCGAGACCGCACGGCTGTCGAAGACGCTCGCCACGATCCGGCGCGACCTCCCCCTCCGGCTCGACCTCGAGGCGGTGCGCTGGCCGGGGATCGACCCGGCCCTGCTGCGTCCGCTCCTCCAGGAGCTCGAGTTCGCCTCGCTGCTGCGCGAGCTGGTCCCGGCCGGCGAGGCGCCGGCGGTGGAGCGGCGCGAGGCGCGGACGCCCGCCGAGGTGACCGCCGCGCTGGAGCGGCTGCGCGCGGCCGCCGTCGTGGCGCTCGTGCCGACCTTCGACGGCCTCCGCGCCACCACGGCGCGCTTCACGGCGCTCGCGCTCGCCGGGCCCGACGGGCCGGTCACGTTGTTGCCCGCGCCGGAGGACGCGGACGCGCTCGCGGCCTGCGCGCCGCTGTTCGCCGACTTGGCCGTCCTCAAGCTCGGCGCGGACGTGAAGGCGCTGCGCGTGGCGCTCGCCCGCCGCGGGCTCGCGCTCGCCGGCCCGGCGTTCGACGTCGCGCTCGCCTCCTACTGCCTGAACCCGTCGCGCACGGACCACGGGATCGCCGCACTGGCCGAAGAGCTGCTCGGCGAGCCGCCCGACGCCGGGCTCGATCCCGCGCGGGCGGCCCGCGTGGCGCACGCGCTCAAGCCGGCGCTCGAGCGCCGTTTGCGCGACGAGGCCATGGAGCGTCTCTTCCACGACCTCGAGATGCCGCTCGCCGAGGTGCTCGCCGAGATGGAGCTCGCCGGCATCGCTCTCGACACGACGGCGCTCGCGGCGCTGTCGGCCGAGCTCGGCGCGGCCCTCGCCCGGCTGATGAGCGAGATCCACGCGCTCGCCGGCGGCGAGTTCAACCTGGGCTCACCGGCCCAGCTCCGCGAGGTGCTCTTCGAGCGCCTCAAGCTGCCCACGCGCGGCGTGCGGCGCGGGAAGACCGGGCTCTCGACCGACGTCGACGTCCTCACCCGGCTCGCCGCCGCGCACCCGTTGCCGGCGCGCATCCTCGAGTGGCGCCAGCTCGCCAAGCTCAAGTCGACCTACGTCGACGCGCTGCCCGCGCTGGTCGACCCGCGCACCGGCCGGCTGCACACCTCGTTCAACCAGACGGTCGCCGCGACGGGCCGCCTCTCGAGCTCCGATCCGAACCTGCAGAACATTCCGGTCCGCAGCGAGGAGGGCCGCCGCATCCGGGCGGCGTTCATCGCGGCGCCCGGCTGGCGGCTCGTCTCGGCCGACTACTCGCAGATCGAGCTGCGCGTGCTCGCGCACCTCTCGGGCGACGCCGCGCTGATCGACGCGTTCGCGAGCGGGGAGGACGTCCACGCCCGCACGGCCGCGGAGGTCTTCGGCGACCTGCCCGCTGCCGAGGGGCGGCGGCTCGCCAAGGTGATCAACTACGGCATCGCCTACGGGATGGGGGCGGCGCGGGCGGCGCGCGAGCTCGGGGTCGGCGTGGCTGAGGCCGAGGCGTACATCGCCGGGTACTTCGCCCGGTACGCGGGCGTGCGCGCCTTCATCGACCGGACCATTGCGGAGGCGCGTGCCCGCGGGTACGTGAGCACCGTGCTCGGCCGGCGTCGCTACCTTCCCGAGCTCGGCGCTCCCGATCCGGCGGTGCGGCAGTTCGCGGAGCGGGCGGCCACCAACGCCCCGATCCAGGGGTCGGCGGCCGACCTGATCAAGCTCGCCATGCTCGCGGTGCGCCGCCGCCTGCGCGCCGAGGGCCTGCGCGGGCGCATGCTGCTGCAGGTGCACGACGAGCTCGTTCTGGAGGTGCCGGAGACCGAGGTCGACGCCACGGCGGCCGCCGTGCGCGCGGCGATGGAAGGGGTCTGGCCGCTGCGTGTGCCCCTGCGGACCGACGTGCGCGCCGGCGCCAACTGGGCGGAGGCCCACTGAGGCCCCTGCGCGTGAATACGGGCCCGGGACGCGCGTCTTAGCATGGCAGACCAGCCACCGTCGCCGACCGACTGGGAGCTCGTCGAGCGTGCCCGCGGAGGCGAGCGCGCGGCCTTCAGGGCCTTGGTCGAGCGGTATCAGGGCAAGGTGGCGGCGCTGGCGCTCGGCATGCTCAGGAATCGCGAGGACGCGCTCGACGTGGTGCAGGAGACGTTCACCCGGGCCTACCAGAGCCTGGACCGGTTCAAGGGCGACGCGGGCTTCTACACCTGGATCTATCGGATCGCCCTCAACCTCTGCGTCGATCAGCAGCGCCGCGACGCCCGGATGCCCCAGGTCCCGGTCGAGGTCCTGCCCGATCAGGCCGAGCGGGGTCCCGCCCCGGTCCGCCTCACGACCGGGGAGGACGACGAGCCCTTCGCCCGCGCGCACGACGCGGAGGTCGGCCGCCGCCTGCGCGCGGCGATCGCCGAATTGACCCCCGAGCATCGAGCGGTCATACTCCTGCGCGAGGTGGACGGGCTCTCCTACGAGGAGATCAGCCGGGTGCTCCAATGTCCGAAGGGCACGGTGATGAGCCGGCTCCACTACGCACGCCGGCAGCTCCAGGTGCGGCTCCGGGAGCTGCTCTGACGCCATGACGTGCGGCGACGTCGAGCGGCTGCTGGATGCTTTCATCGATCGGGAGCTGCCCACCCCGATGCTGCTCGAGGTCGCCCGCCACGCGAGCGCGTGCGCGCCGTGCGACGGCACCGTGCGGCAGTTCGCGGCGCTCGGTGACCTCGTCGGCCAGGTCGTCGCCGAAGACGCCGCCGCGCTCGATCTCGGGCCGGTGTGGCCGGCCGTCGCCCGGAACATCGAGCGGACCACGCGCCGGCGTCGTTGGGCGCAGCGGCTGCGCACCGCGCCGGCGTGGGGTGTGGCGGCCGCGGCCCTCGCGGCGAGCGCGGTGCTGTGGTTCGGGGGGGCTCAGCCTCCGGATCGGCCGGCCGTGCGGGTCGCTGCCGCGCACATGCGCCCGGATCAGGCGGTGATCGACCGGCTCGCGGGCAAGCACATCACGGTGCGCAGCGAGCCGAAGGCCGGCACCACGATGATCTGGGTCAACTACCCCGTGGGATCGCCGCGATGACGGCGGCCGGCGCGCTCTTCGGCGCGGCCTTCCTGCTCATGCCGGTCGCAGCCGCGGCCCTCGACGTGCAGGTGATCAGCGTGCACGCGAGCGAGAGTGGACCGACCGACGCGGCTCTCGACACGTTGCGCCCGCGGCTGCGGCGGCTCGCGGGCTACCGCGCGTTTCGCGTCGTGCGCACCGAGCGCCGGCAGTGCGCGTGGCACAGCCCGGAGGAGTTCACGCTGCCCGGGGGACGCTCGCTGCAGCTGCTCCCGCGCGGGATGGAGCAGCAGGCCGTGCTGATACAGGTGCGCCTGCTCGCGGGGCGGCACCGGCTGGTGGACACGAACGTACGGCTGCGCAACCGCGGGACCATGCTCTTCGGCGTGGGCCAGGCGGGCCGCGGCGGTGAGGGCGACGGCGCGCTCATCGTGGTGCTGCGGGCGGAGGAATGATGAGCTGGCTCGATGATGTCGGCGATCGGCTGTGGGAGGTCTTCGGCGCCGTGCGCTCGGAGGTCCGGGAACGCGGGCTGCTGCCGTTGCTCACCCCCGTGGCGCCGTTCGACCGTCCCGGTTTTCTCGCCCCCGCGGTGGCGGTCGGGGGCCTGGTCGCCTTCCTGCTCCTCTCGGGCGTGGCAGTGACGGCGCTCGGCGCGCTCCTGCTGACGCTGCTCGCGCTCTACGCGCTCCTCGTCGAGGTCTTCGGCTTCTCGATCGAGGTGCACCCCTTCGGCGTGCGCTGAAGCACCGTCAGCTCCGGCGCCGCGTGTAGAGGACGCCGAGCGCGACGGCGCCGGCCGCGCCCACCCCGGCGCCGATCATCTGCCCGAGGAGCAGCCGCCGGGTCGCGTAGCGGATCAGCTCGGGGACGTTGCACAGCGTCTCCACCGACTTGCCGGGCGCGATGGCCCCCGTGGCGTTGTACCAGCTCAGCACCGGCGGGACCACGACGGACGCGCCGATCGCGCCGACCAGCGCGCCCGCGAGCGCGAAAGTGACCAAGGTCTTGGCGACGCTCATGGTCTCACTCGCCGACGGTGTCCCAGTGTACCTCCCAGAAGCCCGGTACGGGAGGCCCGAGCTCGAGGTGGCCGCCGAAGCACTGGAAGCTCGGCCGGTGCCGCAGGCGCTCGTCGACGAGGTGGAGGTACTCCGCGAGGGGTTGGCCTGCGGGCGGCGTTCCCACGTCGAGCCGCTCGCGGCGCCCGCAGCGGCTGCACGTGACGTCGACGCGCATGCCGTGCGATACGCCATGGCGGCGGCGGGCTCAAGACGGTCGGGACGGTTGAGCCGGCCGGCGGTTTCCCCTAGGTTCACCGCGATGAGCGACCTGGTTCCTCCCCACGGCGGCCTCACCGAGCCGCTCGACCGCACGGTGCCGGCCGTCGAGCGCGACGCGTTTCTCGCGGCGGCGGCGACGCTGCCCCGCGTTGCGGTCTCGGACGCCGACCTCTCGACCGTCTACCGCTTCGCCGACGGCACCTTGAGCCCGCTCGAGGGTCCGATGGACGCCGCCACCTACCACCGCGTGCTCGAGGAGGCCGTCATCGAGCGCGGAGGCAGGCGCTGGGCCTGGACGATCCCGATCGCGTTCCCGGTCACGCGCGCGCTCGCGCAGAAGCTCGGCCCCGGCCGCCGGGTCGCGCTGGTGAACGGCACCGGGGACATCGTCGCCACGCTCGACGTCACCGACGTGTACGAGTGGGACAAGCCCAAGTACCTGCGCAGCGTCTACCAGACCGAGCGCATGGATCACCCGGGCGCCGACATGGTGCTCAAGGGCGACGCCGACAAGACGCACCTCGTCGGAGGGACGATCCGTGCGCTCCCCCAGCCGCGCAATCCCGCGTTCGGCCGCTACGTCCAGAGCCCGCGGGAGGTGCGCGCGCTGCTGCGGGCGAAGGGCTGGAACCGCGCCGTCGCCTTCCAGACGCGCAACCCGCTGCACCGGGCCCACGAGTACGCGCTGGTCTATGCGCTCGAAGCGCTGCTGCGCGCCGGCCACGACGCCGGCGCCGCGCTCATGCCGCTGCTGGGGGAGACCAAGGAGGACGACGTCCGCGCCGAGGTGCGCATGCGCACCTACGAGGCGTTGATCGAGACGCGGGCGCTCGGCGACGGCGACAGCGACCCGACGCTCTGGGAGCCGCGCGGGGAGTCGGTGCCCGACCGGGTGATCCTCCTCGGCCTCGACATCAAGATGTTCTACGGCGGGCCGAAGGAGGCGGTCATGCACGCGATCTACCGCCAGAACTTCGGCTTCAGCGACCTGGTGGTGGGCCGCAAGCACGCCGACGCCCCCTATCATGACGGCACGTCGATCTGGGGGGACTTCGACGCGCAGGAGATCTTCGGGCGGCTGCGCGGCGAGCTGTGCATCCAGCCGCTCAAGGTGGGCTTCGCGGCCTATTACGAGTCGGTCGGCCGCGTCGACTTGATGGACCTCCACCCCGACGAGAAGCCGGTCTTCATCTCGGGCCGCGACGTGCGGAGGGCGCTCCTCGAGGGCCGCGAGGTCGACCCCCGCATCATGCGCCCGAGCACCGCCCGCATCCTCGCTGCGGCGATGGCCGGCCGCGCCGGCTAGCGCACGAGCGTGAGGCCGATCAGCGGCCAGTAGTAGACCGCGGTCGCGACGAACGCCGCCCACGCGATCACGACCATCAGGAAGCCGGGGAGGAGCATGTCACGCAGCCGGAGATAGCCCGAGGAGTACGCGATGGCGTTGCCGGGCGTGCCCACCGGGAGCGTGAACGCGAGGCCCGAGGGGAGCGCGACCACGGGCGCCATCACCCGCGGATCGATGCCGTACTGCTGGGCGATGCCGAGCGCCACCGGCATGAGGAGCGCCACGACCGCCGAATGGCTCATCGCCTCGGTGAGGAGGATGCCGATCGCGGCCACCAGCGCCACCACTTGTACCGGCGTGGCCGCCCAGCGGCTCACGGTCAACCCCGCGAGCCACGCCGACGCGCCCGAGCGGTTGAGCGCCGAGCCGAGCGCGATCGCGCCGCCGTACATGAGGAGCACGCCCCAGTTGACGAAGGGCTCGACGTCCGGCCACTTGAGCAGCCGGAAGACGAAGATCGCGATCACGCCCGCGAGCGCGATCGAGGCGAGGCCGACCTCCTCGCCGCCCACGATCCAGGCCACGAGCGTCGCCAGCATGATCGCCCCGATCGCCTGCTCGCGGTGGGAGAGCCGCCCCATGCGCAGCGACTTTTCGGCGATGATCGCGTCGGCATCGCGCACCGAGGCGATGTCGATCGGGCAGAAGCGCAGCATGACCATCCAGCCCGCTAGCAGCAGCACCCCGACGATCGGCAGCGCGGCCAGCGTCCATTCCCCGAAGCTGTAGGTCTGCCCCGTGGCCTCGCGCAGCATGCCGATGGCGAGCGGCGCGCGGCCGCCGCCGAGCAGCGTCCCGATGCCGCCGATCTGCGTGCCCCACGCCATCGCGAGGAAGAGCGCGCGCCCGTAGTTGCTCCGCCCCCGGGCGAGCCGCAGCACGCGTGCGATCTCGACCGTGATCGGGAACGTCATGGCGGCCACCGCGTGCTCCGACATGAAGAACGACAGGAACGCGTTCATCACGAAGAGCGAGAGGAGCAGCGTGCGGGGCGTGTGCCCGAAGCGGCGGAGGATGGTCACCGCGATGCGCCCGGAGAGCCCGCACTTCATGAGCGCGGCGGCGAGGATGAAGGCCCCGAGGATGAAGAACACCGCCTCGTTGCCGAACAGGGCGTAGGTGTCCCTGGCCGAGAGCACCCCCGTGGTCGGCAGCAAAACCATCGCGAGCAGGCTCGTCACCATGAGCGGCAGCGCGCTCGTCACCCAGTAGACGAGGCAGAGCACGAAGACGGCGAAGGCCTTCTGGCCGGCGGGCGACAGCCCGGGCTGCGCCGGCATGGCGCGGATGGCGAGGTAGGCGGCGAAGCCGAGCAGCAGGACCACGGGCCGATAGGTGCGCTCGGCCAGCAGCCGCCAGAGCGGCCGCCGATCGACCTCGACGTCGATCGCGGGCAGGGGCCCCGAGGCGGCCACCGTCAGCCGTGCGCCCGCTCGGCGGGCCCCTCCGCGGCCCGCACGCGCAGGCGCCGGCGGACGCGGGCGAGGCTGCGGGCGGCGAGCCCGCCCAGCCGCCAGCGGGTGAGGGCCTGCAGCGCGACCGCGAGGTGGGCGTCGTCGCCGGCGAAGTGGCGAGCCTCGAGCGGGGCGAAGCCGCCGGGTAGATCGCGGACCCAGCCCATGTTGATGCGCCGGCGGCGCACGGTGCGGTAGAGGTGCGCGAGGACCGGCACGACCGCCGAGGGGTCGGCCGCGGCGGCGGGTGAGCGTGGGGCGGCGACCACGGGCACGACCCCGGCCGCCGCCAGCGCCTCGATGCCCGCCAGCGTGCTCTCGAGCGGCTCGAGCCCGAGCACGAGGTCGGTCCACACGGTGCCGCTCGGGAAGATCCCTGCCGCGTAGGCGAGCGCCTCGAGGTAGCGCTCCCGGCCGATGTAGCGGGCGCGGCCGACGCAGTGCCGCGTGAGCGCGTCGGGGTCGAAGAGCTCGAGGTTGTAGCTCACGGCGTCGACGCCGAGCGCGTAGGTGCGGTCGATCCAGCGGTCGCTGCGCGGGGGGTGGACCTGCGCGGCTACGAGCGTGTCGAAATGCATGCGCACCGCTTCGACGTACGGCGCGAGAAAGGCGATCCCGCCGTCGTCGCCGGCGAACGCCGCCGAGTTGAAGCACACCGACTCGGCCACGCCCTCCGCGAAGGCCGCGCGAACGACCTCGACCACCTCGCCGACCGCCGCCACCTCCGCGCCGCCGTTGGGCCCGCGCGCGCCCTCGACGCAGAACGGGCACGGCGCGCCCTGCACGCTGAAGCCGCAGGCACGGTCGGGGTGGACCACGAGGTGGGCGCCGCGCACGGTGGCGATCCGCGCCATCGGCGTCCCGCGGCTCGTGCGCCGGGCGGCGAAGCGCGGCGGCGGCAGTGCCCGGACCACGCGCCGGCTGCCGGCCTCGGCGCGGCGCAGGAAGAAGCGGTCGGCCTCGGCCTCGAGCACGAGCGGCGCATCGCGCCGCTCGGTCGTCGGCGCGCTCACGCAGACGTCGTCGCCGAGCTCGAGGTCGACGGCCGCAGGGCCGCCGAGCGCCGCGCGCGCGCTCGCCTCGAGGTGTACGCCGTGGAGCGCCAGCTCGAGCTTGAGCCGAGCGGGATGCTCGCCGTCCCTCATTCACTCCCCGCGCAGCGCGCGCAGCCTGGACCCGACGGGAGCGTCGTGCCCGCGAACGCGCCGGCTCCGAGGTCGACGGTCTGCATGCGGCCCGCGCGCGGGCGGCGGAGGAGAGCGCTCAGCGCCTCCCCGGCGGCGATCGCGCCGAGGACGCGGGCGGCGGCGGCGCCGAGCGCCGCCGGCATGGCTTCCGCTCGTGTCGGCCGGGGCAGAAGGGCCTCGGCGTCGAGGCACGCGCCGCACGGCCGGCCGACGAGCGTGACGACGGCCATGCGCGCGCCGCGCATCCGCCCGCGGACGACCACCGCGCCCCGAGGGGCCTCGATCGGCTGGTCGCCCAGGTCGAGCACGACGTCCCCCGCGTCCCCGACGACCCGGACGCCGGCGCGCTCGAGGAGCTCCGCGGCCAGCGCCGCCGCCGCGTTCCCCCCGCACACCGTCGCGCGGGCCGCGCACAGGCGCTCCTGGCCGCGCCCGCCCACCTCGGGGAGCACGATCTGGCGGCTCCAGCGCTCGACCTGGGCATCGGAGAGCATCACGCGCTCACTCGATCACGTTCTTCTCGATCGGCTCGACGATCACGCCCCGGTCGCGGAACCAGCCGATCGCGCGGGCGATCTCGGCCTCGGGGCCGTCGAGCTCGAGGGCGATGATGCCGATCTCCTCGCTCACGCTCGCGCTGCGCACGTTGAACACGAGGTCGAACTCGCGGCTCATTCGGTAGATGAGCGGCTCCTTCACGAGCGCCTTCGGGTAGGTGAGGTAGAGCTTCGCGCGCGCCGGCGGACCCTTCTTCGCCGCCGGCCGCGCCGCCGAACGCTTCATGCGACCTCCCGGGGCTGCTGCCAGCCGAGCCACAGGTTGGTCGAGAGGTAGCGGTCGCCGAAGTCGGGAAACAGCACCACGACCGTGCCCGCCTCGAGCGTGCGCGCCACCGCGAGCGCGGCGATGTGGGCCGCGCCGGAGGACTGCCCGACCAGCAGCCCTTCCTCGCGGCCGAGCCGGTAGACCATGTTGTAGGCGTCGTCCGTACCGATGCCGACCTTCCGGTCGAGCTCCTCTTCGTGGTAGATGCCGGGGACGATCGAGGAGGCCATGTGCTTGAGGCCCTCGATGCCGTGAAACGCATCCTCGGGCTCGGCGGCGATCACCTGGACCGCCGGGTCGCGCTCCTTCAGGTAGCGGCCCGTACCCATGATCGTGCCGCCGGTGCCGATCGCGGCCACGAAGTGCGTCACCGCGCCGCCGGTCTGCCGCCAGATCTCGGGCCCCGTGGTCTCGTAGTGCGCGAGCGAGTTGGCGGGGTTGTTGTATTGGTCGGGCTTGAAATACCGGCTCGGAGCCGCCGCGAGGATCTCGCGGCAGAGGCGGATGGCGCCGTCGGATCCCTCGAGCGGATCGCTGTACACCACCTTCGCCCCGAACGCGGCGACCACGCGCTTGCGCTCGGCGCTCACGTTGGCGGGCATCACCAGCTCGACCGGGTAGCCGAGCGCGGCGCCGAGCATCGCCAGCGCGATGCCGGTGTTGCCCGAGGTCGAGTCGAGGATGGTCTTGCCGGGGACGAGGCGGCCCTGCGCGATCCCGTCCTCGACCATCTTGCGCGCCGCGCGGTCCTTCACCGAGCCGCCCGGGTTGAAGCCCTCGAGCTTGGCGAGGATGCGCACGCCGGGCGCGACGCCGTCGCGGACGTTGCGCACCTCGACCATCGGCGTGTTGCCGATCACCGCCGGCAGCGAGCGCGCCACCAGCGGACCCGCCTCGGCCCGGCCCGGATCGGACGGCGCCGCCGGCGGCACGCGGGCTACCGTCCCCCCGCGATCGCGGGCACGATGGACAACTCGTCGCCCGACGCGAGCGGCGTCTCGAGCTGCTTGAGGAAGCGGATGTCCTCACCGTTGACGAACAGGTTGACGAAGCGCCGTACCTGCCCGCTCTCGTCGCAGATGCGGTCCTTGATGCCGGGGTAGCGGCGGTCGAGGTCGTTCACCAGAGCGGACACCGTGGCGCCTTCGGCCTCGACGGCGCCGGCGCCTCCCGTGAGCTTGCGCAGCGGGGTGGGCACGCGGACGTGTATCATGACGATCGATCCTCCTTCGGGTAGAAGCTTCAGACGGCGGTCGCCTCGCGCCCGCCGCGCAGCCGCGCGTACAGCTCGTCGAAGTCCGCAAGGCGGGCGGGGATGCGCAACGGCTGCTCGACGCGGTCGAGCACGGCCTCGAGCGTCTTGTAGCCGTTGCCCGTGATGCTGATCACGATGGGCTCGTCGCGCGGGATGCGCCCCTGCGCGATCAGCTTGCGCGCGACCGCGACCGTGGTGCCCCCGGCGGGCTCGGTGAAGATTCCCTCCGTGCGCGCGAGGAGCTGGATGCCGTCGACGATTTCCTCGTCGGTGGCCACCTCGCCCCAGCCGCCGGACTCGCGCACCGCCTTGAGCACGTAGAAGCCGTCGGCCGGGTTGCCGATGGCGATCGACTTGGCGATCGTCTGGGGTTTGACCGGTGCGATCAGGTCCGTGCCCCGGTGGAGCGCCGTCACCACCGGCGCGCATCCCGCCGCCTGGGCGCTGTAGACGTGGAAGTCGCCCTCGACGAGCCCCAAGTCGCGCAGCTCACGGAAGGCCTTCGCCACCTTCGGCAGGATCGTCCCGCCGGCGGTGGGCACGACGATGTGCTTCGGCAGCCGCCAGCCGAGTTGCTCGGCCACCTCGAAGCCGTAGGTCTTCGCGCCCTCCGTGTAGTAGGGGCGGACGTTGATGTTGACGAACGCCCAGCCGTACTTGTCGGCGATCTCGCTGCAGAGCCGGTTCACGTCGTCGTAGGTTCCCCGCACGGCGATCGCGCGCGGGCCGTAGATCGTCGACCCGATCACCTTGCCCTGCTCGAGGTCGTCCGGAATGAAGATGTAGCACGCGAGCCCGGCACGCGCGGCGTGCGCCGACACCGAGTTGGCGAGGTTGCCCGTGGACGCGCACGACACGGTCTCGAAGCCGAACTCCATCGCCTTCGACATCGCGACCGAGACCACCCGGTCCTTGTAGGAGAACGTGGGGTGGTTGACGGAGTCGTCCTTCACCCACAGCTCCTGGACGCCGAGCACGGCGGCGAGGCGGTCGGCGCGGACGAGCGGCGTGAAGCCGGAGTACAGGCCCACGCGGGGCTCGCCGTCGATCGGCAAGAGCTCCCGGTAGCGCCAGATGTTGCGGGGCCGGGCGGCGATCGCCTCGCGCGAGAGCACGCGACGGATCGCGTCGTAGTCGTACACGACCTCGAGCGGGCCGAAGCACGTCTCGCAGACGTGGAGAGGGGCGATGGGGCTCTCGGCTCCGCACTCGCGGCAGCGCAGGCCCTTGACGTAGCTCATCGTGCGGCACTCCTCGTGGCGTGCGGAAGCTCCCCGCCGCAGGCGGCGCAGCCGGAGTTGCGCGCGAGCGGGACGCTGCGCCACGTCCCGGCCTGCGTGTCGATCGTGAGCAGACGGTCGGCGAAGAGCGCCGGGGCCCCGGTGAGCAGCCCGATGGCCTCGGCGGCCGCGAGCGCGCCGGCGAGGACCACCACCGGCCCGAGGACGCCCGTGGCCGTGCAGGTCGGCTCGTCCTCGGCCTCCGGGCCCGCCTCGAAGAGGCAGCGCAGGCACGCGCTGCGGCCCGGGAGGACCGTCAGGAGCTGAGCGCGGAACCCGGCCGCCCCCGCGTGGACCAGCGGCACGCCCATGGCGAGCGCGGCGTCGCCGAGCGCGAACTTCGCCGCCGGCCCGTCGGTGCCGTCGAGCACGAGGTCGAAGCCCCGCAGCCAGGAGGCGTGTCCGGCCTCGAACCGCGCGGCGCGCGTCTCGAGCCGCAGCCCCGGGCGCCCGGCCGCGAGGCGACGGCGGGCGACGTCGACCTTGCGAAGGCCGAGGTCGCCATCGTCGTAGAGGAGCTGGCGGGGCAGGTTCGACCGCTCGACCCGGTCCGGGTCCACGAGCCCGAGCGTGCCGACACCCGCCTCGGCCAGCGCCAGCGCCGCCGGGGACCCGAGTCCGCCGAGCCCGACGAGAAGCACTCTCGCCGCGCCGAGGTCGGTCCTTCTGCCGTCACACGCCTGCATGACCCATTCCACGCCCCACTCCAGACTCGGGGAAGGGGCTCACCAGCGTGCGACGACCTTATCTTTCGCGATCCGCCAAGATCGCGTCGGAATTAGCACCGAGTCCCACCGGGGACTGGTTGCTGTGGCTTCGCGGGGCCGGACCCTCTGCCACTCTGGATAAGGCTTGTGGGTTCTCCGTTCTCTCGCCCCGGGAGCTAACCCGAAACGTCCCGATGTGTCAAATCTCGCGCCGCGCGGTTCAGTAGGGCGAGAGGGCAGGCTTGGTGGTCGGGGGCTGGTTGGGGTAGGCGGAGACGACCACGGGGACGTTCTGCCGGTCGGACTGGCTCGCCATGGCCTCGAGCCGTGCGACGAGCAGCGGCAGCGGGTCGGGGCCATCGACGTCGTCGGTCGTGCGGCCGAGGCGTTCGCGCGCCTCGGCGGCGAGCGGCCCGTCGGGGTGATGGCGGGCGAGCGTGGCGAGCGCGAGCCGCACCTCGTCCTTCTCGTTACGCCCGGCGTAGAACTCGGCGAAGGTGTGCAGAGCCTCGGCGGTCGCGTCGGTTTCCGGGTACTCGCGCAGCAGGCCCCGCAGCCGCGCCTCCGCGGCGAGCAGGTTGCGGTGGCGCAGGTACCAGGCGGCCACGTCCGTCTCGTGCCGCGCCAGCGATTCCCGGCACTCGCGCACGCGCAGCCGCGCCTTCTCGGCCCATGGGCTGGTGGGGAACCGGTCCGTCAGGTTGCGGAAGTAGGTGAGGGCGTTGGTCGCGGACTGCTGGTCGCGGTCGCTCGTGCTCGACTGCTCGAGGTACGACATGCCGAGATGGTACTCGACCAGCGCCAGGTTGGGGCTCGTCGGATGCATGCGCTCGAAGTCGCCGAAGGCCGCAATCGCCTCGGCGTAGCGATGCGCGAGGTAATGGGCCTGCGCGATCTTGAGCTCGGCCTCCTCGGCGTTCGCGTCGAACGGATGCTGGTCGAGGAGCGCCTTGTAGCGTTCCACCGCGAGCTCCCAGGCCTCGTCTTGGAAGGCCTGATTGCCCTCCTTCCAGAGCTGATCGGCGGGCACCACGGGTTTCTTGGTGGCGGCGCAGGCGGCGACCAACGCCGCGGCGGCCACCAGCACGGCAAGGGCGCGCATTGCGGTGGGGCAAGGTAGAGGAACCCCCGCAGGGAGTCAACGCTCCGGCCGCGGTTGAAGGCGCCGTGGGAGCGCGCTAAGCGCCGGCGCGGCGCGCGCGATGGCGGAGCTCTTCACGATGTGGCGCAACACGCGCATGGTCGTGCTCACGGCCATCTGCGCCGCGCTCTATGCGGCCATCCTGATTCCCTTCAAGGTGATCCCGCTCATCCCCGGCATCACCGAGTTCCGCCCGGCCAACGCTGTGCCCGTGGTGTGCTCGTTCCTGTTCGGGCCGGCGGGGGCGTGGGGCGCGGCCTTCGGCAATCTGATCGGTGACTTTTTCGGCGGTCTCGGACCGGGCGACCTCTTCGGCTTCGCCGCCAACCTCCTGTACGCGCTCGTGCCCTACGCGGTGTGGGGGGCGATCACCACGGAGGCGCCGCTGCCGCGCGGGGCCGGGGCGTGGGCGGGGCTCGCCGCCGTGATCACGCTCGCGAGCACGCTCTGCGCGGCCGTGGTCGGCTGGGGGCTCAACCTGCTCGCCTTCCATCCGTTCACCGTGCTCGGCACGGTGGTGCTGGTGAACAACCTCGCGGTCGCGCTCGTGCTGAGCCCCGTGCTCCTGGCGGTCCTCTATCCGCGCATCCGCCGCGCCCGCCTGCTCTACCGCGACCTCCTGGGGCCCCGGCCGCGGCTGCCGGCGTGGCGGGTGGTGCTCGGCGTGTCGCTCGTCGTGGCCGGCACCGCGAGCGCCTTCGTCGCAGGCGAGCTGATCGCCGGCGGGCGCTGGCTCGCCCCCTGGGCGGCGCGCCGCACCGCCTCGGGAGCGTTCGAGGTGGGGGTCGGGCTCGCCCCGCTCCTCGGCCTCGCGGTCGGCGGTCTCGCGCTCCTGTGAACACCGCGGTCAGCGTCGAGGGGCTCACCTGCACCTACGCGGGGACGGCGCGCCCGGCGCTCGCCGACGTCGACCTAAAGATCCCGCCGGGCGCGCTCGTCGTGGTGATGGGCGCCACCGGCGCGGGCAAATCGACGCTGGCGCGCTGCCTCACGCGCATCGCGCCCTGCTTCACGCCCGCGGACGTGCGCGGGGAGATCCGGCTCTGCGGCATCCCCGTCGCCGGCCGCCGGCCGAGCGAGCTGGCCGGGACCGTCGGCATGGTGTTCCAGGACTTCGAGGCGCAGCTCTTCTCGACCGACGTCACGCAGGAGATCGTCTTCGGCCTCGAGCAGACCGGCGTGCCGCCCGCCGAGATGCCCGCGCGCGTGCGCGCGGCCTTGGGCGCGGTCGGGCTCGCCGGCTTCGAGGGGCGCGACCCCGGCACGCTGTCGGGCGGCGAGAAGCAGCGGCTCGCGATCGCGGGGCTGCTGGCGCTGCGCCCGCGCGTGATGATCCTCGACGAGCCCACCACCGACCTCGACCCCGCCGGGCGCGCGGAGGTGTGGCGGGCGCTCGCGGCGCTGCGCGGCGAGGGAATCACGCTGCTGGTGATCGACCACGATCCCGCCGCCGCGGCGGCGGCCGACCTGGTCGTGCTGCTCGAGGGCGGTCGGATCGCCGCCTGCGGGACGCCCGCCACGCTCCTCGCCGATGTCGCGCGCTGGACGCGGGCGGGGGTGCGGGCCGCCGACGTCCCGCGCGTCTTCGCCGCGCTCGACCTCCCCGATCCGCCGCTCGACGTGGACGCGGCCGCGGCGCGGCTACGGGCCGCGGGCCTGGTGCCGCGCCCGCGGGCGGCGGCGCCGCCGCCCGCGCCGCGGCCGCCGCTGCTCGCGGCCGAGGGTCTGTCGCACGTCTATCCCGACGGCCGGCGGGCGCTCGCCGACGTGAGCGTCGCCTTCGGCCGCGGCGAGCTGGTGGCGCTGGTCGGCCGCAACGGCTCGGGGAAGACCACGCTCGCCAAGCACTTGAACGGCCTGCTCGCGCCGACCACCGGGCACGTTCGCCTCGCGGGCGCCGACATCGCCGGGCTGCCGCTCGAGCGGCTCGCGGAGCGCGTCGGCTACGTCTTCCAGGACCCCGACCACCAGCTCTTCGCGTCCAGCGTGGCCGAAGAGGTCGCCTTCGGGCCGCGCAACCTCGGGCTTCCGCCTGCGGGGGTGGCGGCGCGCGTAGACGAGGCGCTCGCGGCCGTGGGCCTCGACGCCCGCGACACCGATCCCTTCCTGCTCGACAAGGGCGCGCGGCAGCGGCTCGCGGTGGCGGCCGTGCTCGCGCTGCGACCCGAGGTCCTCGTCCTCGACGAGCCCACGACCGGCCTCGACTTCGCGGAGCAGCACCGGATGCTCGCGCTGCTCGCGCGCCTCAACGCCGCCGGACGCACGATCATCGTCATCACCCACACGCCCTGGGTGATCGCCGAGTACGCGCAGCGGGTCGTGCTCCTCGCCGGCGGGCGCGTGCGCCACGACGGGCCGGTGCGCGCCTTCTTCGCGGAGCCGGCGCTCGTCGAGGCGGCCGCCTTCCGCGCGCCCGACGTCACGCGCCTCGGCCAGCGCCTCGGCTGCACGCCGCTGCACGTCGAAGAGCTGGTGGAATGGCTCCGGTGACTACAGCGTGCTCGTGCAGTGCGGGCAGCGCTTGGCGGCGAGCGGGATCTCCATCGCGCAGAAGCCGCACGCCTTGGCGGCCGGCGCGGGGGCCGCGGTAGCCTCCTGCCGCTTGAGGCGGTTCATCATGCGGACCACCACGAACAGCACGAACGCGATGATCGTGAAGTTGATCACGGTGTTGAGGAAGACGCCGTAGTTGAGCGTCGCGGCGCCCGCGTCCTTGGCCGCCTTGAGCGTCGGGTACGAGCCGCTGCCGAGCACGATGAAGAAGTTCGTGAAGTCGACGCCGCCGAGCAGCTTCCCGATCGGCGGCATGAGCACGTCGTTCACCAGCGAGTTGACGATCGCGCCGAAGGCAGCACCGATGATGACGCCGATCGCGAGATCGACCGCGTTGCCCTTGAGAGCGAACTCCCGGAACTCCTTGAGCATGGCGCGCTCCCCCCACCTCGCGTCAGCCGCCGAGCGCGGCCTTCACCTGCTTGAACGTCTCGAGGTTCTTCTGCAGGCCGTCGACGTGCTGCTGCATCTCGCCGATCGCGGCCGCGAGCTTCGCGACGGAGCCGAGCGCTCCGCCGGACTCCGCCGCCTTCTCCATGGCCTTCCCTCCCAGCTCACCGAGCTGGGCGCGGGCGCTCCGCCGACTTGCCGATCCGCAGAAGAACCCCGCTGCGAACACCGCGGCCAGCAGCACGCCCCGTCGCCATTGATTCGTCATGCGACCCCCTTTCCGAAGAGCAGGTCCCCCGTCCATAGCATCGGGGACGCCGGGCGCCTAGGCCGGGGGCCGGCTTGCGCGCGGGACACGGGGGGCTATTGCGGGGGCGGAACATGACCCTCACCCTCTACGTTCCCGCGCCGAGCGTGCTGCACCGCCTGCACCCGGTGACCAAGCTCGTCGGCCTCCTCGCCTTCGTGGTCGCGGCGTTCGTCGTCGACGATCCGCGCTTCGAGCTGCCGCTCGCCGCCGCGGTCGCCGCCCTCCTGTGGGCCGGTGGCGGGCTCGCGAACGCGCGCCGCTTCCGCGTGATGTTCGTGATCGTGTTCGTCTTCACGCTCGTCATCTGGACGTTCTTCTACGGGACGGTGCTGCGACCCACGCGGGCGGGCTTCACCTTCGGGCTTTCGACCGCGATCCGCCTCGACACGTTCCTCGCCGCCGGTCTCCTCTTCCTGAGTGTCACGCGCGTCGAGGAGGTGGCCTATGCGCTCGGGCGGGTCGGGGTGCCCTACGCGGTCGGCTTCACGCTCACGCTCGCCTTCCGGCTCGTCCCGGTCTTCTTCGACGCCGCGCTGACGGTGGTGGAGGCGCAGCGCTGCCGTGGCCTCGAGTTCGGGCACGGCGGCGTGCGCACGCGGCTCCGTCGCTACGTGCCGGTGATCGTGCCGGTGTTTGTCGGCGCGCTGCGGCGGGCTGATCGCATGGCGATGGCGCTCGAGCTGCGCGGCTTCAACTCGGGGCGGCCGCGCACCGTGTACCTGCGCGCGCAGGCGCACTGGGCCGACGCGCTCGCGAGCGCGCTCGCGCTCGCCACCGCAGCGAGCTATCTCGTGCTCTGGATGCACGGCGTCGGCCGGCTTCCACCTTGACTCCCCGGGAGGGCGCCCCTAGCATGACGCCGCTTTGCACGGGACGAACGGCACCCGCCGTCGGGTCGTGGTCACCGGGCTCGGGCTCGTCTCGCCGCTCGGCACGGGCACCGAGCCGAACTGGGAAGCGCTCACCGCCGGACGCTCCGGAATCGGCCCGATCACCCGCTTCGACGCCGCCGGGCTGCCGGCGCGTATCGCGGGCGAGGTTCACGACTTCGAGGCCGAGCGCTGGGTGGAGCGCCGGGACCTCAAGAAGATGGATCTCTTCATCCACTACGCGCTCGCGGCGGCGCACATGGCGGTCGATCGCGCGGGGTTCCCGACGCCGCTGCCGGCGGCCGAGCGGGTGGGCGTGATCGTCGGCGTCGGCATGGGGGGCATCGTCACCCTCGAGGACGCCTACCGGCTGTTCGCTGCGAAGGACCACCGCCGGGTGTCGCCGTTCTTCATCCCGCGTCTGATCCCCAACATGGCCGCCGGCCAGATCGCGCTCCGCTTCGGCGCGCGCGGGCCGAGCTACGCCACGATGAGCGCGTGCGCGTCGGCGGCCCACGCGCTCGGCGAGGCCTTCGACCTGATCCGGGCGGGCCGCCAGGACGTGATGCTCGCGGGCGGTGCGGAGGCGCCGATCTGCTACCTCGGCGTCGCGGGCTTCGCCGCCATGCGCGCGCTCGCGTCGAGCTTCAACGACGAGCCCGGGCGCGCGAGCCGGCCGTTCGATGCACGGCGGGAGGGGTTCGTGATCGCGGAGGGCGCCGGCATGCTCGTGCTGGAGGAGCGCGAGCACGCGCGCCGGCGCGGTGCGCACGTGCACGCGGAGCTGATCGGCTACGGCGCCAACTGCGACGCCTATCACATGACTCAGCCCGCCCCGGAGGGCGTCGGCGCCGCCGAGTGCATGGCGCTCGCTCTCGCGGACGCCGGTGTGTCGCCCGAGGAGATCGGCTACATCAACGCCCACGGCACCGGCACGCCCTACAACGACGAGGCCGAGACGCTCGCCATCAAGCGCGTGTTCGGCGCGCACGCGCGGTCGCTCGCGGTGAGCTCCACCAAGTCGATGACCGGCCACCTCCTCGGCGCGGCGGGGGCGGTCGAGGCGGCCTACACGGTGCTGGCGCTCGAGCGTGGCGTGCTGCCGCCCACGATCAACCTCGACGCCGCCGATCCCGCGTGCGACCTCGACTACGTGCCGAACCGCGCGCGCCCCGCCCAGGTGGAGGTAGCCCTCTCGAACTCCTTCGGCTTCGGGGGAACGAACGTCTCGTTGGTCTTCCGCCGCCACGGCTGAGGTGCCCGGCGTCCTCGACCGCCGCGTCCACTTCGTGATCGGCAAGGGCGGGGTCGGCAAGACCACGGTCGCGGCGGCTCTGGCGCTCATCCTCGCGCGCCGCGGTCGACGCACGCTCGCGGTCGAGATGGAAGCGAGCGGTCGCCTCGCCGCCGTGCTCGGGGCGGGAGGCGCGGGGGCGCAGCCGGTCGAGGTGGGCCCGGGCCTCCACGTGGCGGCGGTCGAGGGGCGCGCGGCGCTCGAGGAATACCTCCAGCTCGTGATCCCGGTGAAACGGCTGCTGCACACGATCTTCGCGAGCCGGGTCTACCAGTACTTCGTCGCCGCGGCGCCGGGGCTGAAGGAGCTGATGACCGTCGGCAAGATCTGGTACGAGGCGACGCGCGAGGAGGCGGGGCTGCGGGCCTGGGACGCGGTGGTGGTCGACGCGCCGGCGACCGGGCACGCGCTCCAACACCTGCGCATGCCGCAGGCGGCGCGCGACACCTTCGGTGCGGGCCTCGTCCAGCGCGAGGCGGCGCGGATCGCGGCCTTCCTGCGCGATCCGCGCGCCACGGCGATCCACCTGGTGACGGTCGCCGAGGAGATGCCGGTGACCGAGGCGCTCGAGGCGCACGCGGAGCTCACCGGGCCGCTCGGGCTCCCCCTCGGCTGGGTGGTGGTCAACCGGCTCCATCGGCGGCGGTTCGCGGCGGCGCTGCTCGACGCGCTGCGCACGGCGGCGGCACAGGCGCCGGCCGAATGGGGCGCGCTGCTCGCCGCGGTCGCCGACCGGGCGCGGGAAGAGGAGGGGTGGGCGGCGATCAACGCGCAGCACTTGGCGGCGCTGCGCGCGGCGCTGCCTGTGGCGGCCGTCGCGGAGCTGCCGTTCCTGTTCGTGGAAGAGTTCGACCGCGCCGCGCTCGCCCGCCTGTCCGACGTGCTCGAGGCGGCGATCGCTCCCGCGCGCATGCGCGCGAGGGTGCGGTCGTGACGCTCGGCGAGCTGGTGGCCGGGCATCGGGTGGTCATCGCCGCCGGCAGCGGCGGGGTCGGCAAGACGACGGTGGCGGCCTCGATCGCGCTGTGGGGCGCGCTCGGCGGGCGGCGCACCGTCGTGCTCACGATCGACCCGGCCCGGCGGCTGGCTGCGTCCCTCGGGCTCGAGAGCCTCGACGCCGAGCCGCGCGACATCCCGGCCGAGGTCTTCGCCGCCCAGGGTCTCCGTCCGCGCGGCGGGCTTGCCGCGATGATGCTCGATCAGAAGGGCGCGTGGGACGCGCTCGTCGAGCGCCATGCCCCGGCCGAGGCTCGCGCGCGCATCCTCGCCAACCCGTTCTACCAGCACCTCTCCCAGACCTTCGCCGGCTCGTACGAGTACGTCGCGATCGAGCAGCTCTGCGCGCTCGCCGAGAGCGGGCGCTGGGACCTCATCGTGGTCGACACGCCGCCCACCCGCCACGCCCTCGACTTCCTCGAGGCACCGCGGCGGCTCGACGACTTCCTCGACCGCAAGGTGATCCGCTGGTTCGTGCGCCCGTACTTCTCGGCGGGCTGGTCGGCGCTGCGCGCCGTGAACCGCACCGCGGGGTTTCTCCTGCGGCGGCTCGAGCAGGCCACCGGGGTGTCGGCGCTCGCGGAGATATCCGACTTCTTCGGCAGCATGAGCGGGTTGTTCGACAACTTCCACGAGCGCATCGAGCGGGCGACCGCGATCCTGCGGGGGGCCGAGACCGCCTTCGTGCTGGTGACCAGCCCCGAGGAGCAGGTGCTGGGCGACGCGGAGTACCTCTCGAGCAAGATGGCGGCGCTGCACATGCCGCTGCGCGGCGTGGTGATGAACCGGGTGCACGCGGAGTTCCGCGCCGCCGCGGGCGGGCGCGGCGGCGGGCGCGCCGAGGTCGGTCCCGAGGACGTCGCGGACGTCGCCGCCGCGATCGGCCGGGCGCTGCCGGGGCGGCCCGAGGAGACCGCGGCGCTCGCGGAGAACTTCGCCGACTACCAGGCGCTGGCGCGCGGCGAGTCGCTGCGCATCGAGCAGTTCGCGGCCGGCCTTTCGCGGCGCGTGCCGCTCGTCCGCGTGCCGAACTTCGCCCGCGACGTGCACGACCTGGCGAGCCTCGCTGCCATGCACGCGCATCTCTTCGGCGCCCGCGTGGCCGCGTAGCTGCCCAGATCGGGACGGCGACCGCCCGTCAGGGCGGCGGTCCGACGCGCGCCGGGCGGCAGACGAGCGCCCCGTCGCCGTCGACGCTGCAGACGAGGAGCGCCGTGTAGCAGTCGTCGCCGATGGTGAGGCTCTGGCGCACGAGGCCCGGCTGCGTGAGCGGCACGAGCGAGCCGAAGGCGCCCCGCAGCGCGTAGCCGAGCCGGGCGGCGCAGGCCCGGCCGCCCCCGCGCCTTAGCCGCGGCTGGCGGAGCAACCCCTCGAGCGCGCGGGTGGCCGTTCGCAGGCGCCAGCGCCGCGGGCAGCGAGCGCCGCGCGGGACGAACGCGCCCGCGCCGGCGTCCGCGCGACAGACGTCCGCGCCGTGCTGCGTGACGCGTAGCTCGACGGCGCGGGCGTCCGGGGCGGCGCTCGCCGGCCCGAGCACGATCCGCCCCGCGGTCCGCCAGCGGCGCTCGACGCCCGCAGGGACGCGCCCGGCGATCACGGCGGTCGCATCCGCGATGGGCCGCAGGTGCGGCCCGGCCGCCGCGCAGACCTCGGGCGCGCAGCGATCCGCGGGCTCGATCCGGCAGTCGGAGGAGCAGCAGTCGCCGTCGAGGAGGTTGCCGTCGTCGCACTGCTCGCCCGGCTCGCGCAGGCCGTTGCCGCAGCAGCCCTCCCCGGGCGCGCAGTCGGCGGCGGTGGTGCACGCCCCGCCGCCGCCGGTGCAGCGGCCGATGATGCGACAGTCGCTGGTGCAGCCCGCGTCGCAGAGGGTTCCGGGGGGACAGTTCGCGGCCCCGAGGTCGCACTGCTCGCAGCCGGCGTCGACGACGCCGTCCCCGCACGTGCCGGCGCAGGCGCGCGGAGAAGCCGCGTCGGCGCGCGCCGGTGCGGGGCTCACGGCGAACGCCGTGACGAGCACGAGCAGCCCGGTGCGCAGGCTCCGCCGCATGGCGGCGCGAGCGGACGCAAGCCGCATGCGCGCGGCAGGCAGGCCCCTGCGCGCCCTCGGCCGCCGTTCGCCTGGCGACCCTGCACGGAGCGGCGCCGGCGCGAGAGAACGCGGCGACGGCGGCAAATCCGTGACGGCCCCGGGCCGTCGTCAGCCGTGCTCGGTCCCGGTCTTCTGGCTGCGCGCGCGGCTCTGGAACGGCTCCGGCAGCTCCACCCGCGGCGCGCGACTCCACAGGCGCTCGAGATCGTAGAACTCGCGCACCGGCACGTAGAACACGTGCACCACGACGTCGCCGTAGTCGAGCAGCACCCATTGCCCGTGCTGCCGTCCCTCGACCGCGAGCGGCCGGACGCCGAGTCCCTCGAGGTGCGCCTCGACGGCGTCGGCGATGGCCTGCACCTGGGTGTCGGAGCGCCCGCTGCAGAGAACGAAGTAGTCGGCGATGCTGCTCACGCCGCCGGTCTCGAGGACCAGCAGGTCGTAGGCCTTGCGGTCCAGCGCGGCGCGCGTGCACTCGAGCGCCCGTTCCCAGCCGGGCAGGGCGGTCAACGCGCGGCGACCTCCGGACGGTAGAGGCCCGCCGCCGCGATGTACGCCTCGACGGCGGCCGGCACCAGGAAGCGGATCGAGCGGCCCGCGCCGACCCGGTCGCGGATCGCGGTCGCCGAGACATCGAGCGCGGTGACCGGCAGCAGCCTCACCGTATGCCCCGACGCGTGGCGAAACGACCCACTGGCTGCATCGTAACAGATGGCCCCCCGGGAGGCAACGGGAAAGTCCTCCGCCGTGAGCGTCGCCGGCCACGGCGGGCGGGTGATGACGACCACGTCGCACAGCCCGAGGATCGCGTCGGGCTCCCGCCACGTCGCGAAGTCGGCGAAGGCGTCCCGCCCGAGCGCGAACGCGACGGGCGTCCGCTCCCCGACCTCGGCGCGCAGCGCGCGCAGCGTGTCGATCGAGTACGACGGCCCCGGCCGGGTGAGCTCCACATCCCAGGCGCGGAAGCCCGGCACACCGGCGGTCGCCAGCTCGACCATGCGCAGGCGGTGCGCGGGCGCGGCGAGCGCCGCGTCGGCCTTGTGCGGCGGAACGGCGCACGGGACGAAGCGCACCTCGGCGAGGCCCAGCGCCTCGCGCACCTCCTCGGCGGCGCGCAGGTGCGCCAGGTGGATCGGGTTGAACGTGCCGCCGAAGATGCCGACGCCGCCGGTCAACCGCGCGTCTGCCCGCTGCCGCGCACCCGGTACTTGTAGGTCGTGAGCTCGCGCAGCCCCATCGGCCCCCGGGCGTGGAGGCGGTTCGTGCTGATGCCGACCTCGGCTCCGAAGCCGAATTCGCCGCCGTCGGTGAAGCGCGTCGAGGCGTTCACGAAGACCGCGGCGGAATCCACGTCGGCGAGGAAGCGTTCGGCGGCGGCGTAGCTCTCGGTGACGATCGCCTCGGCGAGCCCCGTGCCGTGCGCGGCGATGAAGGCGATCGCGGCCTCGAGCGTGGGCACCACCGCGACGCTGAGCACGAGGTCGAGGTACTCGGTGTCCCAGTCGGCGTCGGTAGCCGGCACGACGTCGGGGACGAGCCGGCGCGTCGCGGGGCAGCCGCGGACCTCGCAGCCGTGCGCGCGCAGCGCGCGCACGACGCGCGGCAGGAACGCCGCCGCGGCCGCCTCGTGCACGAGCAGGTTCTCGATCGCGTTGCACACGCTCGGGCGCCGCACCTTGGCGTCGAGGCACAGGCGCTCGGCCATGTCGAGGTCGGCGGTCGCGTCGACGTAGAGATGACAGATGCCCTCGAAGTGCTTGACCACGGGAATGCGGCTCTCGGCGACGATCGTGTGCTTGAGCGCCTCCCCGCCGCGCGCGATCACGACGTCGATGCGGTCGTCGCGCCGGAGCAGCGCGCGCACGACCTCGCGCCCGCCCTCGACGAGCTGGACCGCCGCCGCCGGCAGGCCCTCCGCCGCGATCGCGCCGCGCAGCGCCTCGGCGATCGCGCCGCTGGTCGCCTGGGACTCCGCCCCGCCCTTGAGGACGACCGCGTTGGCGGTCTTGAGGCAGAGCGCGGCCGAGTCCGCGGTGACGTTCGGGCGCGACTCGTAGATCGACAGCACGACGCCGATCGGGACCCGCACCTGGGCGATCTCGAGCCCGTTGGGCCGCCGCCAGGCCGCGATGGTCTCGCCCACGGGGTCGGGCAGCGCCGCGATCTCCTCGAGGCCGCGCGCCATCGCCGCGATCCGCTCGGGCGTCAGCGTGAGCCGGTCGACGAACGCCGCGCTCTCGCCGCCCTGGCGCGCGCGCGCGACGTCGGCGGCGTTGGCTGTGAGCAGCGCCGGCTCGGCCCGGCGGAGCCCCGCCGCGCCGGCGCGCAGCGCGGCGTCCTTCGCCCGCGCGGAGGCGCCGGCGAGCGCCCGCGCCGCGGCCCGCGCGGCGGCGGTGAGCGCCTCGGCGGCCCGCTCGGCCTCCGGGGAGAGCGCCGTCGTCATGCGGGCGGCAGTGTAGCAAGCGCGCGGCCTACAGCACCACCAGGTCGTCGCGGTGGATCACCTCGTCGCTACCCTTCCAGCCGAGCAGGCGCACGATGTCACGTGTGTGCGCTCCCTTGATGCGCTCGAGGTCCGCGGCGGCGTAGCTGACGAGCCCGCGTGCGACCTCACGGCCGTCCGGGCCGCACACGCGCACGCAGGCGCCGACGCCGAAATGTCCCTCGACCGCCTGGACGCCCGACGGCAGCAGGCTGCGCTTGCCCTGGCCGAGCGCCCGCTCCGCGCCCGCGTCGACGCGCAGCGTGCCCGCGGGCCGCAGCGCGTAGGCGATCCAGTGCTTGCGCCGCGCGAGCGGATCGCCTTCGGGGAGGACGAGCGTGCCGGTGGCCGCCGCGGCGTCGAAGACCGCGGCGAGCGCGCCCGGGCGCGTCCCGTCGGCGATGATCGTAGGAATGCCGGCGGCGGCCGCCTTGCGCGCCGCGGCCACCTTCGACGCCATGCCGCCCCGGCCGATGGCGCTGCGCGCCGGCCCCGCCGCCCGCAAGGCGGCGTCGCTCGCCCGCGCGACGGCCACGAGCGTCGCGCGGCGCGCCAGCCCGGGGTCGGCGTCGAAGAGACCGGCGACGTCGGTGAGCATCACCAGCAGGTCCGCCTCGACGAGCGACGCGGTGAGGGCCGAGAGGTTGTCGTTGTCGCCGAAGTTGAGCTCCTCGACCGCAACCGTGTCGTTCTCGTTGACGATCGGGACGACGCCGAGGCCGAGCAGCATGCGCATCGTGTGGCGGGCGTTGAGCCAGCGGCGGCGGTCGGCCAGGTCAGCGTGCGTGAGCAGCACCTGGGCCACGTGGCGGCCGTGGCGCGCGAAGCCGCGGCCGTAGGCCGCCATCAGCGTGGGCTGCCCGACCGCGGCGGCCGCCTGCCGCCACTCGAGCCCGCCGCGCGCCGGGCCGAGCCGCGGCGCGCCCGCGGCCACGGCGCCCGAGCTGACCAGCACGATCTCGCGGCCGGCCGCCGCGAGCGCGGCCACCTGGTCGGCGAGCGCGCGCACCCGGCCGCGGCGAAGCCCCGCGGGCCCGGCGAGGATGTTGCTGCCCACCTTCACCACCGCGCGGCGCACGCGGCCGAGCACCCGCGCCTTCTCGTCGGCGGCGTTCACGGCGCCGCGGCCCGGGCTGGCGCTCCCTCGGCGCGGGCGGCGCCCACGGCCGCCGCGAGCCGCGCCACCAGCTCGCGCGCGCCCTCGCCGGTCGCGCCGGAGACGGCGAGCAGCTCGATACCGCGCGCGGCGAAGCGGGCGCGGGCAGCCGCGAGCGCGGCACGCGTCTCGGCGAGGTCGAGCTTCCCGGCCACCACGATCTGTCGCTTGGCGGCGAGCGCCGGGCTGGCGAGCGCGAGCTCGCGGCCGAGCGCGTCGAAGTCCGCGAGCGGATCGCGGCCGGTGAGGCCCGAGACGTCGAGGAGGTGGACCAGCACGGCCGTGCGTGCGAGGTGGCGGAGGAACCGCGCCCCGAGCCCCTGGCCCGCGTGCGCCCCCGGGACGAGCCCGGGGACGTCGGCGAGCACGAGGCTCGTGTCGTCGTCGACGCGCACGACGCCCAAGTGCGGCACCAGCGTCGTGAACGGGTAGTCGGCGACACGCGGGCGAGCGGCCGAAAGCGCGCGGATCAGCGTCGACTTGCCGACGTTGGGGAAGCCGAGCAGGCCCGCGTCGGCGAGCACACGCAGCTCGAGGCGCAGCGTGCGCCGCTCGCCCGGCGTCCCCGGCTCGGCGCGGCGCGGCGCCCGGTCGGTGGGCGTGGCGAAGTGCATGTTGCCGCGCCCGCCGTGCCCGCCGTGCGCGACCACGACCTCGTCGCCGGGCGTGCGCAGGTCGTGGAGCAGCGCGCCGCTCGTGTCGTCGAAAACGAGCGTGCCCGGGGGAACGCGCAGCACGAGGTCGGCGCCGCGGGCGCCGTGCTGGTCCTTGCCGCGCCCGTGCTCGCCCCGCCCGGCGCGCAGGCGCTGCGGATAGGAGAGGTCGAGCAGCGTCGCGAGGCCCGGGTCGGCCCGCAGCACGACGTCGCCGCCGTCGCCGCCGTCGCCGCCGTTGGGCCCGCCGCGCGGGACGTATTTCTCCCGCCGGAAGCTCACGCAGCCGCGGCCGCCGTCGCCGGCCTCGACCTCGATGCGCACCTCGTCGATGAACTTCATGCCCCGCGCGGCATGCTAGCGGAAGCGCGACCGGGGCTCCACGGACGAGACGGCAGAACCGCCCCGCGTGCGACCTCGGCTCGCCGAGCGGCGCGTTCCTCGACGGGCGGCCGAGGTCAGGCCTGAGCCGGAGGCACCACGCGCACGCGCGTGCGGTCCTTGCCCCAGCGCTCGTACTGGACGGTCCCGTCGGTCAGCGCGAAGAGCGTCCAGTCGCGGCCGACGCCCACATTGGCGCCGGGATGGATCCGGGTTCCGACCTGGCGCACGAGGATGTTGCCGGCCACGACCCGCTGCCCGCCGAACACCTTGACGCCGCGGCGTTGCCCGCGGGAGTCCCGCCCGTTGCGGCTCGAGCCCTGTCCCTTCTTGTGCGCCATCCCGCGTTCCCGCGCTATGCGATCGCCGTCACGTGCACGACGGTGACGGCCTGCCGGTGGCCGCGGCGCCGGCGGTAGTTCTTCCGCCGCTTCTTCTTGAAGACCAGGATCTTGCGGCTGCGGGCCTGCTCGACGATCCGCCCGTGCACGACGGCGCCCTCCACCAGCGGCGTCCCGACGCGCACCGCCCCATCGGCGGCGGTGAGCAGGACCTCCCCGAACTCGACCGGGGCGCCCACCGCCCCCTCGAGACGCTCGACGCGTACGACGTCACCCGGGGCGACCCGGTACTGCTTCCCACCGGTGCGGATGACGGCGTAGGGCATCGTCGAGGACCGTGCTCAGGGGTGGCGCGGGCTTGCCGCGCCGAGGGATGGTCTGTACTTGAGGGGTGGCAGAGTGTCAACCGCGGGCGACACGATCCGACTGACGCTGTACACCCGAGCCGGCTGCCATCTGTGCGAGGAGATGCGGGCGGTGGTGAATCGGGTCGCGCGCGACGTGCGGCTCACGCTGGAGGAGGTGGACGTCGACGGCGACCCCGCGCTCGCACGCGCCTACGGCGAGGAGGTCCCCGTGCTCTGCGTGAACGGCCGCAAGGCGTTCAAGGTCGGCGTCGACGAGCCCAGGCTCCGCGCGCGGCTCGCCCGGGAGGTCGGGTAGTGCCGACGATCGCGGTCGACGCCATGGGCGGCGACCACGCCCCCGACGAGGTCGTCAAGGGCGTGGCGCAGGTCTCGCTGGCCACCGACATCGAGGTGCTGCTCGTGGGCGACGAGCGCCGCATCCAGGAGGTGCTCGAGGGGGTGCCCTACGATCCCGAGCACATCCAGGTCCTCCACTGCAGCGACGCGATCGGCATGGCGGAGGTCGCCCACGAAGCGCTGCGCAACCGCAGGGACGCGTCGCTCGTCGTGGGCGTCCGCGCGGTCGCCGATGGCCGTGCGGACGCGCTCGTGTCCGCGGGTAACACGGGCGCCGCCGTGCTCTCCTGTGCGCGCCACTTCCGCCTGCTGCCCGGCATCCGCCGCGCGGCGCTGGCGAGCGTGTACCCGAGGCGGACGGCCCGCCCGGAGCAGGACCGGTTCGCGCTTCTCCTCGACGTGGGCGCGACGGTCCGGTGCGACGCCGACGAGCTCGTCCAGTTCGGGCTCATGGGGAGCGCCTACGCGCGGCGGATCTCGAAGGTGCCGAGCCCCGCCGTCGGGCTGCTCAACATGGGCGCCGAGAGCCACAAAGGCGGCGAAGTCCTGGCGGAAGCCCACCGCCGCCTCGCCCGACAGCCCGGGCTGCACTTCGTCGGCAACATCGAGGGCAACGAGCTCGTCGGCGCCCGGGCCGACGTGATCGTCTGCGAGGGGCTGCTCGGCAACGTCGCGCTCAAGCTGATCGAGGGCATCGCGGAGGCGTTCGAGGAGGTGACCCGGGCGGCGGCCGAGCGCCGGCTCGCGTGGCGCGTCGGGCTCACGCTGCTCTCGCGCGGCATGGACCGGCTGCGCGAGCTCACCGACTACGCGCGCTACGGCGGCTCCCCGATCCTCGGCTTCGAGCACCTCCTCATCAAGTGTCACGGCCGCTCGTCGGCCGCGGCGATCGCGAACGCCGTGAAGGTGGCGGCGAAGGCCGTGCGCGACCGGGTCCCCGCCGAAGTCGCCGACGCGATCGCGGCGGTGCAGTGAGCCGGATGCGGCTGCGTCTCCACCGCCGTCCCCCCGCCGCCCCGCCGGCGCTGCTCTGCCGCTGGGATCTCGACAAGACCTATCTCCGCAGCGAGTTCGACACGCTCCGTCAGCTCTGGCGGACCGCGCGCGAGCGTGGTGAGGACAAGGTCGAGGTGCCCGGCGTCGCCGAGCTGATGAAGGCGATCAAGGCCGCGGCCGAGCGCCGGGGGTGTCTCTTGCTGGTCTACTTCATCTCGGCGAGCCCGCCGCAGATCGGCCAGGCGATCCGCGACAAGCTCGCCCTCGACGGCGTCCCCTACGACGGCATCGCGTTCAAAGATCAGCTCCGCAACCTCCGCCGCGGCAAGCTCGGCAGCCTGCGGGAGCACGTCGGCTTCAAGCTGGTCGAGCTGCTGCGCGGGCGGCTCGCGGCGCCCGCGCAGGCGCGCGAGCTGCTCTTCGGCGACGACTGGGAGTCCGACGCCCTCACCTATTCGCTGTACGCCGACGTGCTGGCGGGGCACCTGCGGTCGCCCCGGCTGAAAGCGCTGCTCGGGCGGATCGGGGTCGACGCGGAGATCGCCCCGGAGATACTCGCGCTCGCCGAGCGCGCCGCCGGCCTCGACGCCGTCGACCGCATCCTGATCAACCTCGAGCGGCGCACGCCGCCTGCGGCGTTCCAGCGGTTCGGGCGGCGGGTCGTGCCGACCTTCAACTACTTCCAGACGGCCCTCGTGCTCGGCGCGGGCGGGTGGCTCGAGGCGGAGGACGTCGCCCGCGTGGCGGGCGACATGGTCGCACGCTCGGGCTACACGGCGCGGCGGCTCGAGAACTCGCTCGGCGACGCGCTGCGACGCGGCCTGCTGGCCCCCGACGTCGCCGACGCGCTCACCGCGCCGCTGCGCGCCGCGGGCCTCCTGCCTTTGCCGTCGGCGGCCCGTCGCGGCTGGCTCGTGCGGCTGCGGGCGCGGCTGCGGGCGCGGCTGCGCCGCCGGCGCGGGCGGGCCACGGCGCGGCCCGGGCCGCTCGACTACGATGCGATCCTCGAGCACCGGCGTCCGGGGCGGGGTGCGGCGGCGGGAGCAGGGAGGCTGCGATGAACGCGGGCGAGGCCGTGGTCGTGCTGGTGAGCGTCGCGACCGCCGAGGAGGGGGTGCGCATCGGTCGGACGCTCGTGGAGGAACGACTCGCGGCCTGCGTCAACGTCGTCGGGCCGATGCGCTCCATCTATCGCTGGGAAGGGGCCGTGGAGGAGGCCGCGGAGCACCTCCTGCTCGTCAAGGCGCGGGCGGTCGACGCCGACGCGCTGGCAGCCCGGGTGCAGACGCTGCACTCCTACGCGGTGCCCGAGGTCCTGGCGCTGCCGGTGCGTGCGGGCGCGGCGGCATACCTCGCATGGCTCGCCGAGGCGACGACCCGCTGACGGCGGTGCGTCCCCCGCTCGCGCGCGAGCTGTCGGCCGGCGGGCTGGTCTACCGCCGGCGCGGCGGGCGGTGGACAGTCGTGCTCGCGGCCCGCCGGCCGCCGGGCCGCGACGTTCTCGTCTGGGGGATCCCCAAGGGACACGTCGAGCCGGGCGAACGGGTGGTCGACGCGGCCCTGCGGGAGGTGCGCGAGGAGACCGGCATGCTCGCGACCGCCGAGCGCCCGCTCGGCGACGTGACGTACTGGTACGCGCGGCGCGACCCCGACGGGCGGCCCGTGCGCGTGCTCAAGCGCGTCCGCTTCTACCTCATGCGCTGGCGCGGTGGTCGCTTCGCGGACCGCGACGCGGAGATGGACGCGGTGCGCTGGTTCGCGCTCGACGCCGCCGAGGCGCGCGTCGCGTTCGCCAACGAGCGCGCCCTCCTGCGGCGCGCCCGCGCGCTGCTCGAGGGGGGCAAGCCATGAGCCGCACGCTCGATGTCGTCACCTCGTTCGCCGCGTCGGTCGCCCGCGCCGGCGCGGGCATGGCGGTGGGGACGCGGGCAGAGCGTCCGGCCCGGCCACTGGTGCTCTACGAGTTCGAGGCCTGCCCGTACTGCCGCAAGGTTCGGGAGGCGCTGTCGATCCTCGACCTCGACGTCCTGATCCGTCCCTGTCCGCGCGGCGGTCCGCGCTTCCGCGAGGAGGTGCGCCGCCAAGGGGGCCGGGTGCAGCTCCCCTACCTCGTCGATCCGAACGCGGGCCGCGCGCTGTACGAGTCCGACGACATCGTGCGCCACCTGTTCGCGGCCTACGGCGACGGCAACGTGCCGGCGCTGCTGGCGCTGCCGGTCGTGACCGACGTCACCTCGGGCTTGGCGTCGCTCTGCCGGCCGACGCGCGGCCGGACGTACCGGGCCGCGCGGCACCCCGAGCGGCCGCTCGAGCTGTGGAGCTTCGAGGCCTCGCCCTACTGCCGGCTCGTCCGCGAGGCGCTCTGCGAGCTCGAGCTGGAGTACGTCCTGCACAACGTCGCCCAGGGGAGCCCGCAGCGCGAGGCGTTCGTCGCGCGCTCGGGCCGGATGCAGGTTCCCTACCTCGCGGACCCGAACACGGGCGCGGCCCTGTTCGAGTCGGCCGACATCGTGCGCTACCTCGATCGAACCTACGCGAGCTGACGCGGCGCCGCGCTACGCGAGCTCCTCGAGGTCGCGCTCGAGCAGCGCGGCGTTGGGCAGCATGCCGTGGAGGTTGTGGCGCAGCGCGGCAAGCGCCGGAGCGAGATTGCGGAAGGCGAGCCGGCCGCGGAGCTGGCCGAGGCGGGCCGCGTGCTCCTCGAGGAAGCGGGTGAGCAGCGTGAGCGACACCTGCTCCACCCCGGCGACGTCGATCACGATGCGCTCCCCGGTGCGCCCGACGGCTCGCCGCACGCGCGCCGCGAGCGTGCGCGCGGCGCGGGCATCGACGGTTCCCTCCAGGCGGATGACGAGCGCCTTCAGCCGCTGGTCGCGCGCGGCGCGCGCCCGCAGCCACGCGTGACGCACGTGGTCGCCGCCGGCATGGACGGCGCTGGCGAGCGTCGAGACGAAGGCGACCCGCTCGCGCACGCGGATGGGCGCGGCGAGCGCGCGCGCCAGCCGCATGGCCGCGGTCGGGGTCGCGGGCGCGGCCGCCGCGAGGCGGCGGCGGATGCGGTAGTTCGCGATCAGCGCCGGGAGGTCGCGTCCCGTGCGCCGCCAGATCGCGCGATGCCCGTAGAGCGTCCGCCGTGCCCACGCGAACCCGCGCTGCGTCTCCTCGTCCCCCTCGTCGCCGCCGCGGTGCAGCTCGGGGAACGCCACCCGCCCCGCGGCGCAGAGCGCGACCGCGCGCGCGAACACGCCGGCGTCGTCGCCCGGGCGGCCGACCACGAGGTGGAGCACGGTCCGGATGCCGGCACGGCGGAGGTGGCGGAGCGCCAGCGCCGTGGCGCGCCGCGCCGCCTCGTCACCGGCAAGCGGGTCCGGATCGGGGCCGATGATGAGGACCCGACACCCGCTGCGCCGCGCCAGCGCGAGCAGGTCCGGATCGGCGGCCGCGGCGAGGTCGGCCTCCGCGGCCCACGGCCGGCCGAGGCTCGCGAGGTGACGGCAGAGAAGCCGCGCGTACGGAGGGATGGCTCCGAACGGATGGCCGGTCAGCACGACGCCGCCGGCGGCAGCGTCGCGCGCGAGCTCGGCGGCGATCCGGCCGGGCGCGCGCAGCTCGCCCCCCGCGCCGACGACCGCCACGCGCTGCCACCCCGTCATGAGCCTCCTATACGGGGCGTCGGCCCGGGTTGGCAACACTGGTAGCCTCGGGTCGTGGCTGCTCGTCGACGTGGCCGCCCTCGACGCCGAGCCGGCGGCTCGCGGCGGCCGCTACCGCTGACCCGGGCGCCGCACGACGCTCTCCCGCCAGACGCGCGCGGCCAGCCGGGGCAGGTCGGGCCCGCCTGCCGGGCCGAGGAGCATGAGGACGCGGTCTTGGCGCCGCTCGATGCGGGCGTCGGGCAACACGTGCGGCATCGCGTCGGCGAACTCGCCGGCGTCCGCGAGCGAGTCCCACGCGGTCATCCACACGAGCACGAGGTCGTCGCCGCGCGCGAGCGCGCGCAGGCGGTCGCCGCCCCAGCCGTCGGCCACGCGCGCCGCAACGGCGCCGGGAAGCCTGCCGAAGGCGAGCGTGCGGACGTCGAGCTCGCCGAGCGTGTCCTCGTAGACGCGCTTCCAGCCGCTGGCCTCGAGTGCTTCCGTGCCGCCGAGGGCGATCGTGACCGGATGGTCGCGCAGCCCGAAGTAGCGCGCGGGGTGGAGCACCTGCTCGGTCGACTCGGGCGGATCGGCCTCGGCGCGGTCGACGGCCGACCAGCCGCCCGCCGCGAGCGCCCAGCCCGCGAACGTCGTGCCCTCGTCGTATTGCAGGGCGAGGCTCGCGCGCACCACCTCGGGCACGTCCGGGTAGCGCGCCTGCAGCTCCCCGCGCATGCCGTGGAGCTCCTCTTCGATGCGCGCGAGCGTGCCCGCGTCGAGGGGGCCGCGCTCGACGTAGCCGAAGGAGGCGAGCGTCGCGTCGCCCTCGAGGAGCGCGCGGCGCGCGAGCAGGCGGTCGCCGTGGCTGTCGGTGAGCGGCTCGGGCTCGGTGGGAATGCCCCAGTGCTGGTCTTGGAGCGCGTGCGTCAGCTCGTGGGCGACGAGCAGCTCCCCGACCACGTCCCGCCCGGTGAGCAGCTCGAACAGGCGGAGCCCGAGACCGCCCTCCGGGGCGAGCGCGCTCGCCACGAGCGCCAGCGTCTTCGTGCGCGGGTCGTAGAGCGCGGCCACCTGCCCCTCGTAGAGGCGCATGAGCGCGGGGCGCAGCGCAGCGCCGGGCGGCAGGAGGCCGAGGCGCGCGTAGATCGCCGAGAGCCGCTCGAGGTCGCCGGGGCCGTAGCTGAGATCGATCTCGCGCGCGAGAACCGAGGCGAGCGCGGCTTGGTCGAGCAGGCGGGCCGGGACGGGGCGCAGGAAGGCAAGGGCGCGGGCTGCGGTGAGGCCCGTGCGGATGCGGGCGAGGAGGTCATCGTTCACCTCGCCGTGGCGGACGACCCGCCCCGGCCCGCAGGCGACCGCGCCCGCGAGCAGGAGCAGCGCAACCGCCTGGGCCCTCACGGCGCGGCGTCCTCGGCGATCACGGCGGGATAGCCCATACGACCCACGAGCTCCGCCCGCGCGACCGCCACGCCGCGCATCGGGTACGGGCCGAGCAGCACGCGGAAGTAGCGATCGTCGCCGGAGGCGAGCGGGCGCACGTGGGCGTCGGGGAAGCGGCTCTCGAGCACCCGGCGGAGGTGCTCGGCGCGCCCGGCGTCGCCGAACGCGGCGATCTGCACGACGTAGCGCGCGGTGGGCTGCGGCGCCAGCACCGGCCTGCGTCCCCGTCCCGGTCGCGGCGCGGCGTCCGCGGCGAGCCGCGGCGGCGCCGCCCCGAGGACCTCGACCCGCACCCGCGCCGTCCCCGGCCCGACCATGCCGAGGACCCGCGCCGCCGCGTAGGAGAGGTCGATCACGCGCCCATCGACGAACGGCCCGCGGTCGTTGATGCGCACCTCGACCACCCGGCCGTTGCGCAGGTTGGTGACCACCGCGCGCGTGCCGAGCGGCAGCGAGGGATGCGCTGCCGTCAGCTCGTACTGGTCGAAGATCTCGCCGTTGGCCGTGCGCCGGCCGTGGAAGCCGGGGCCGTACCAGGAGGCCACGCCTTCCTGCACGCCGCCGACCATCGGCGGCGGCGCGGGGGCGCCCCGGAAGAGGGAGCAGCCACCGACGATCAGGAGCGCCGCCGCCCAGCCCCACCGCATCCGCACGGGCATTATCCCGGCTGGGCTCGCGCGGCGCAATGTGCTAACAGCCGGCGGAGGCGGTCGTCATGTCGGGCCATTCCAAATGGAGCTCCATCAAGCACAAGAAGGCGGCGAAGGACGCCCGGCGCGGCAAGCTCTTCACCAAGCTCATCAAGGAGATCACGGTGGCCGCGCGGCTCGGCGGCGGCGACGTCAACGCCAACCCCCGCCTGCGCACCGCGGTCCTCACGGCGCGGCAGAACAGCATGCCCACGGACAACATCGATCGCGCCATCAAGAAGGGCACGGGCGAGCTCGAGGGCGTGACCTACGAGGAGGTGGCCTACGAGGCCTACGGCCCGGGCGGGGTCGCGATTCTGGTCCAGGTTCTCACCGACAACCGCAACCGCACGGTCGCCGAGATCCGCAGCCTTCTCACCAAGCACGGCGGCAACATGGGCGCGGCGGGCAGCGTCGCGTGGATGTTCCAGAAGCGGGGGCTGATCACGGTCGAGCGGGCGGGCGTCGACGAGGACCGGGTGATGGAAGCGGCGCTCGAGGCGGGTGCCGAAGACGTGCGCGAGGCGGGCGACATCCTCGAGGTTCTGACGTCGGCCGAGGGGTTCGAGGCCGTGCGCGAGGGGCTCGAGAAGGCGGGCGTCACCTTGGCTTCGGCGGAGGTGACGATGGTGCCGTCGTCGACGGTCACCATAACGGGCAAGCCCGCCGAGCAGATGGTGCGGCTGCTCGAGGCGCTCGAGGATCACGACGACGTGCAGAGCGTGTCGTCGAACATGGACATCGCGGCCGAGGAGCTGGAGCGCCTGTCGGCCTGAGGGCGCGGCCCGCGCGGGAGGGGGAGGAGGTGAGCCTGCGGGCGTTGGGCATCGACCCCGGGAGCCGGGTGACGGGCTGGGGGGTGGTCGAGGGCGACGGCGGGGCGTTCCGCCACGTCGCCAGCGGGACGATCGCGCTGCCGCTCACCGAGACGCTCGCTGCCCGCCTGGCACGCCTCCAGGCCGAGTGCCTGCGGCTGATCGCCGGCTGGCAGCCTGGCGCCGTCGTGCTCGAGCGGGCCTTCGTCGCCCGCAACGTGCAGAGCGCGCTGCGCCTCGGCGAGGCGCGCGGCGCCGTGCTGGCCGCGGTCGCCACGACCGGCGTGCCGCTGCACGAGTACGCCCCGGCGGAGGTGAAGTTGGCCGCGGTCGGCCACGGGCGGGCGGGCAAGGACGCCGTCGCCCGGGGGGTGGCGGCGCGGCTGCGCCTGACCGCGCCGCCGCGGGCGGATGCCGCGGACGCGCTCGCGATCGGGCTGTGCCACCTCCAGCAGGTGCCGCTCGCGCGGGCCGTGGCGCGGGCGCTGGGGGCGCCATGATCGCGAGCCTCGCGGGCACCCTTGCGGAGAAGTCGCCCGAGCGCCTCACCGTCGATGTCGGCGGGGTCGGCTACGCGGTCCACGTGTCGCTGCAGACCTTCGCCGATCTGCCGCCGGCCGGCACGAGCGTTCGCCTGCTCGTGCACACCGAGGTGCGCGAGGATGCCATCGAGCTGTTCGGGTTCGCCGCGCCGATCGAGCGCGAGCTCTTCCACCTGCTGCGCCGCGTGAAGGGGCTCGGACCGCGCACGTCTCTCGCCGTGCTCTCCGGCATGCCGGCCCCGGCGCTCGCGGCGACCATCGCCGCCGGCGACGCCGCCCGCTTGCAGACGATCCCCGGCGTCGGGCGCAAGTTCGCCGAGCGCATCGTGGTCGAGTGCCGCGAGCCCGCGGCGTTGCTCGCCCGGCGGGCGGACGACGGGTCGCTCCGCGCGCCGCCGCTCGTCGCCGGCGGCCTGCATGCCGAGGCGATCTCGGCGCTGGTGAACCTCGGCTACCGGCGCGCCGAGGCGGAGCGTGCCGTGCGCGAGAGCGCGCCGCCGGCGGCGCCGCTCGAGGAGGTGATCCGCGCGGCACTCCAGGGCCTCGCGGGGTGACGCCGATGCGCGCCGGCGGCCCGCTCAGCCCCGCTCCGCTCGACGACGAGGTCGCCGTCGAGTCGCCGCTGCGGCCGCGCACGCTCGACGACTACGTCGGCCAGGAGTCGGTCCGCGAGAACCTGCGCGTGCAGGTGGCGGCCGCCCGCGCCCGCGGCGACGTGCTCGACCACGTGCTGCTCTGCGGGCCGCCGGGGCTCGGCAAGACGTCGCTCGCGCACGTGATCGCGGGCGAGCTCGGCGTCGGCCTGCGGCAGACCTCGGGGCCGGTCCTCGAGCGGCCCGGCGACCTGGCGGCGATCCTCACCAACCTCGAGCGCGGGCAGGTCTTCTTCATCGACGAGATCCACCGGCTCAACGCGGTGGTCGAGGAGACGCTCTATCCCGCGATGGAGGACTTCCAGCTCGACCTGGTGGTGGGACAGGGCCCGACCGCGCGCTCGATCAAGCTGCCGCTCAAGCCGTTCTGCCTCGTGGGCGCCACCACCCGCGCGGGGCTGCTCACCTCGCCGCTGCGTGACCGCTTCGGGGCGACGTTCCGGCTCGACTTCTACGCCGCCCCCGAGCTCGAGCGCATCCTCGTCCGCTCGGCGGCGATCCTCGACGTCGCGCTTGCGCCCGACGGCGCGGTCGAGATCGCGCGGCGGGCGCGCGGGACACCCCGGATCGCCAATCGGCTCCTGCGCCGCGTGCGCGACTTCGCGCAGGTGCGCGGCGACGGCCGCGTGACCAGCGCCAGCGCCCGCGCGGCCCTCGCGCTCCTCGAGGTCGACGAGGCGGGTTTCGACAAGATGGACCGGGCGCTGCTGCTCACGATCATCGACAAGTTCACGGGGGGTCCGGTCGGCCTCGAGACGCTCGCCGCCGCCGTCGGCGAGGAGCGCGACACGATCGAGGACGTCTACGAGCCGTACCTGATCCAGGAAGGGTATCTGGCGCGCACCCCGAAGGGGCGGGTGGCCACCGCCCGCGCCTACGCCCACTTCGGCCGGGGGGTGCGTAACCCGCTGCCCGCGCAGGGCAATCTGCTCTAGGGAGGGGGACGATGGCGACCGACCTCACCATGCTGGTGTGGAGCGCGGTGCTCTGCCTCGTGCTGCCGGTGACCTACCTCGTCGGCCGCGCGCAGGTGCCGGGAGGGCTCGCCTGGGGCCTCGGTAACCGCGAGACGCCGCTCGAGGTGCCCGCGTGGGCGGGGCGCGCGCAGCGCGCCCACGCAAACCTCGTCGAGAACCTCGCGCCGTTCGCCATCCTCGTGCTGGTTGCCCACGCGAGCGGACGAGCGAGCGCCGGGACGGCGCTCGGGGCAACGCTCTTCTTCTGGGGCCGCGTCGCCCACGCCGCGGTCTACATCGCCGGTATCCCCTACCTGCGCACGGCGGTGTTCTTCGTCGCGACCGCGGGTGAGGTGCTGATCCTCGCCCAGCTCCTTCGTTGACCCGGATCGGCCGCGGTGGACGGCCCCGCGGCCGTCGGGCATGCTGGGCGTGGCATGCCCGAGCTGGGTCGAACGCTCGTGCTGATCGGGGCGCTGATCGTGCTCGTCGGCGCCGCGCTCCTCCTCGCGCCGCGCATCCCCTGGCTCGGTCGGCTCCCCGGGGACGTCCTCATCCGCCGCGAGCACGTCACGTTCTACTTTCCGGTCGTGACGTGCCTGCTCGTCAGCGTCGTCCTGACGCTGTTGCTCAACCTCTTCTGGCGCCGCTGAGTCCAGTCATTTCAGCAACTTAGGTTGCGGGGAGCCGTCTTGCCTTCGGGGCGGCTTCTCCCTATCATCCGCGCGTTCATGCCGGAGCGGTCTCACTCGCCGCCCCCTGGGGCGCTCGCGCCCGAGGTGCGCCGCCGGCGGCGTGAGGGGTGGATCATCCTCGCTACGGCGCTCGCCGTCGTGGTGTTCGCCTTCTTCGAGATCCGCCTCCCGCAGTCCGCGGGCAGCACGTCGTTCGGAACCGACGCGGTGCTGGTGGCGTTGATCAACCTCAACCTGATCCTGCTCGTCCTGCTCGTCTTCCTGGTCGGCCGCAACATCGTGAAGCTCATCCTCGACCGGCGGCGGCGGATCATGGGGTCGCACCTGCGCACCCGTCTGGTCACGGCGTTCGTGGCGATCGCGCTCCTGCCGGCGACGCTGCTCTTTCTGGTGGCGATGTCCTTCATGGGGAACTCGATCGAGAAGTGGTTCAACGGCCAGGTGGAGAACGCGCTCCAGGGCTCGCTGCAGGTCGCCCATGCCTACTACGAGGACCTCGCCACGACCGCGCTCGGCTTCGCGCGCCAGACCGCGGCGCACCTCGCGGCGGAGCGCCTGCTTGAGCCCACGCGGCGCGAGGCGCTCAAGGGCTTCCTCCAGGCACGGCGCGACGAGCTCCAGCTCGATCTCGTCGAGGTCTTCGCCGGAGGCCGCGCGTTGGCGCGCAGCCGCCGGCCCGACCTGCCGCAGGACCGGCTCGGGGTGGACGCGTGGTCCGACCTGGTTCGACGGGCGACGGCCGGGGAGGAGACGACCGTGGTCGACGCGGTCGGCGACGCCGACATGGTCCGCGCCGCGGCGCCGGTGCTGGTCGACGGGAGCCCGATCGGGGTCGTGGTCGTGGATGCGTACGTTCCGAACAGCGTCGTCAAGCGGCGGGAGGAGATCGACCGGTCGTTCGGCGAGTTCCTCCGCCTCAAGATCCAGCGCCGTCCCATCCAGACCGCCTACACGATAACGCTCGCGCTGGTGACGCTCGTCGTGCTCTTCTCGGCCACCTGGGTCGGCTTCTACGTCGCGCGCGGGATCACCGTGCCGATCCAGCGGCTGGCCGAGGGGACGCGCGCCGTCGCGCAGGGCGACCTCGACCACACGATCACCGGCGAAGGCGACGACGAGATCGGCACGCTGGTCGCCGGCTTCAACCGCATGACCGAGGACCTGAAGGCCGGCCGCGCCGAGATCGAGAGCCGCCGCCGCTACCTCGAGATCGTGCTCGCCAACATCACGGCGGGCGTGGTGTCCACCGACGCCGAGGGACGCGTGACCACGATGAACGACGCCGCGGCGACGCTGCTCGGCACGAGCGGGCGCGCCTGCATCGGGCGCCCGCTGGCGGCCGTGTGCGCCGGCGAGGCGTTCGCGGAGGTCCGTCAGCTCGCCGCCGATCTCCTGCGCGACCTGCCCGCGGGGCGGCCGCTCGAGCGCCAGCTCGCGCTGCGCCGCGACGGCCAGGAGGTGGCGGTGCTGGTGACGGGCGCGCGGCTGCTCGACGAGGCGGGCAGCCCGCAGGGGCTCGTGCTCTTCCTGGAGGACGTGAGCCATCTCCTACGGGTGCAGCGCATGGAGGCCTGGCGCGAGGTGGCCCGCCGCATCGCCCACGAGATCAAGAACCCGCTCACGCCCATACAGCTCGCGGCGCAGCGGCTGCGCCGCCGCTACGCAGCGCAGCTCCGCGACGGCGGCGCGGTGCTCGACGACTGCACGCGGACCATCATCCAGCAGGTCGAGGAGCTCAAGACGCTCGTGAACGAGTTCGCCACCTTCGCCCGCCTCCCCGCGGGCAAGCACATCCCCCAGGATCTGAACGCGCTCGTCGACGAGGCGCTCGTGCTTTTCCGGGAGGGCCACCGCGAGATCGAGTTCTCCTTCGATCCGGGCGCGGACCTGCCCGTGCTCGAGCTCGACCGCGAGGGCGTCAAGCGGGCGGTCATCAACATGGTCGACAACGCGGTAGCGGCGTGTCGGGCGCGGAGCGACCTCGCGCCGGGCGAGCGACGGCACGTTGCGGTTCGTACGAGCTTCGATCCGCGCTTGGGCGTGGTGCGCCTCGAGATCGCCGACAACGGCGTCGGCGTGCCCCCCGAGGTGAAGGCCCGGCTCTTCGAGCCCTACTTCTCGACCAAGCCCGACGGGACCGGGCTCGGCCTCGCGATCGTCTCGACGATCATCGCCGATCACAACGGCTTCGTGCGGGTCCGTGACAACCTGCCGCGCGGGAGCCGGTTCATCATGGACTTCCCCGTCCGCCGTCAGGCCGCCCAGCTCGCCGCGCAGGCGCGCTTCGGGGCCTACGCGGGCGGGTGATGCGGGGGGAGGAAGGGGAGGAATAGATGGCCGACACGATCCTGGTGGTGGACGACGAGGCGAACATACGCGACTCGCTGCGCGGGGTCCTCGTCGACGAGGGCTACGAGGTGCTCGAGGCCGACAACGGACGTGCGGCGCTGGCCGCACTCGACCACACCGTCCCGCGCCTCGCCATCGTCGACATCTGGATGCCGGAGATGGACGGCATCGAGCTGGTGCAGCGCATGCGCCAGCAGGTCCCCCGCGTGCCGATCGTCGTGATCTCGGGGCACGGCACGATCGAGACCGCGGTGCGGGCGATCCGCCTGGGGGCGACCGACTTCCTCGAGAAGCCCTTTCAGCTCGACGCCCTCCTCCAGACCGTCAACCGCGCGCTCGCCGACGACGCCCCGGGCGTCGGCGCCGGCCTCCCGGCGCCCGCTGCGGCGCTGGCCCCGCCACGGCGCATCCCGCAGCGGACCATCGCTCGCAGCGTGGTCGTGAACGGGCAGGGGCTGCACTCGGGCGTGCGCACGGGGCTCATCCTCCAGCCGCTGCCCCCCGGTAGCGGGATCGTCTTCGGGAGCATCCTCTCGGGCGAGAGCGTCCCCGCGCTCGTCGATCACGTCGACTCGACCGGCTACGCGACCACGCTCGCGCGCGGCGGCATGGTGGCGAGGACGGTCGAGCACCTCATGGCGGCGCTGCACGCGTTCGGCGTCACCAACCTGCTGGTGAAGATGCAGGGAGAGGTGCCCATCCTCGACGGCTCGGCGCTCGAGCTGTGCGCGCTGCTCGAAGAGGGCGGCATTGCGGAGCAGGCCGACACGGTCGAGGAGCTGGTGATCGACCGCCGCTACGCGGTCGGCGGCGACGGCCCGGGGCGCGAGGGCATCGCGATCGAGCCCGCCGACGCCTTCGAGGTCCACTACACCCTCGACTACCCGCCGCCCATCGGGCGGCAGGAGCTCGCCTTCCGGCTCACCGATGCGGCCGCGTTCCGGCGCGAGATCGCACCCGCCCGCACGTTCGGCTTCGTCAAGGAGATCGAGACGCTCGAGGAGATGGGTCTCGCCAACGGCGGGCGCCTCAACAACGTGATCCTGGTCGGCGACGAAGGGGTGGTCAACGCGCCGCTGCGGTTCCCCGACGAGTTCGTCCGCCACAAGATCCTCGACGTGATCGGCGACTTCTACCTGCTCGGCCGGCCCGTCCGCGGGCGCGTCGTGGCGCGCATGACCGGACACTCGGACAACGCGGCGCTGCTGCGGGTCCTGCGCCAGCGCTTCGGGCTGCCGGCGCTCGGCTGACGCGGACCCGCCGCCTTTCTTGTCTTACCGGGCGATGATCTCGACGCGCCGGTTCATGGCCCGGCCCTCCGCGGTCCCGTTCGAGGCCACCGGATCCGCCTTGCCGAGCCCGCGCACCGTGATCCGGCTCGCGGCGATGCCCTGCGCCACCATGTAGTCGCGCACGGTCTCGGCACGCCGCTCGGAGAGCCGCAGGTTGTAGGCGTCGCTGCCGATCGAGTCCGTGTGTCCCTCGACCGAGACCTGCAAGCTCGGATTCGCCTTCAGCACCTCGATGGCGTGGTCGACGTGGCGGCGGCCCTCGGGCTTAAGCTCGGCGCGGTCGAAGTCGAACTCGGGACCACGCAGCGTTTCGATCTTGGTGCCGGGCGGTGGCGGGGGTGGCGCGGCGACCGGCGGCGGGGGCGGCGCCTCCTCCACGGGGTCGCACAGGAGGTGACCGAGGACTGCGCCGAGCACGCCGCCGGTGACGAACCCGACGCCTGCCCCGAGCGCGCGCTCCTGATCCCCGGGGTTCTTGGCGATCTCGCTGGTGCCGAGGCCGCCACCGAGGCCACCGAGCGCGGCGCCCGCGAGGCCGCCGCCGATCGCGCAGTTTCCCCAGCGCCGCTCGCGCATGGCGGCGCACCCTCCCAGGATCAGCGTCGCCATGAGCGCTGCAGCCATTCCCGATCTCGTCATGGGATCCCCCCTTCTCACGCGGAGCGTGACGTGGCCTGACGCTTGCGCCGAGGATAGCCGAGCTCGCGCCCGAAAGGAATCGGCTCGGCGAGGGTGGCGAGGTCCATGGCCAGGCGCTAGAAGGAATGGCGTGACCCGTCCGCTCGCCGGCGTGGCGCTCGCCAGCCCCGACTACGTCGACGACCAGTACCGTCGCTGGTCGAAGGACCCCGGCTCGGTCGACGAGCGCTGGGCGGCCTTCTTCGCGGGCTTCGACCTCGGCGCCGACGGCGGCGGCGCACCGGCCGCGCCCGCGCGGGCGGCGGCCCCCACCCTCAGCGCCGTCGATCTGGTGCACTCCTACCGGGAGCTGGGCCACCTCGTGGCGCACTTGAACCCGCTGGCCGAGCAGCCGGCCCGCCATCCGCTCCTGGAGCCCGCGGAGTTCGGCTTCGGGGAGGGCGACCTCGACCGCGTGGTCGACTGCGGGAGCTTCGGCGGGTGCCAGCCCGGCACGACGCTTCGCGAGCTGATCGCCCGCCTCGAGGCGACCTATTGCGGCACGCTCGGGGTGGAGTACCTGCACATCCACGACGTGGAGCAGCGCCGCTGGCTCCAGGAGCGGATGGAGCCCGTGCTCAACCGCCCGCGGCTCGATCCCGCGGACCGCAACGCGATCCTCGACGCGCTCGTGGCCGCGGAGGGCTTCGAGCAGTTCCTGCAGCTCCGCTATCCGACCGCGAAGCGCTTCTCGCTCGAGGGGGCCGACTCGCTCGTGCCGATGCTGGAAGCCCTGATCGAGGAGGCCGGCCGTCTCGGCGTCGAGGAGATGGTGCTCGGCATGTCGCATCGCGGCCGCCTGAACGTGCTCGCCAACGTGCTGCGCAAGCCGTACGAGATGCTGGTGGCCGAGTTCGAGGGGGCGCTGCTCGCCCGGGAGGCGACCGGCGACGGCGACGTCAAGTACCACCTCGGCTTCTCCCGCGACCGGGAGACGCGCGCGGGGCGCACCCTCCACCTCTCGCTCAGCCCGAATCCGAGCCACCTCGAGGCGATCGACCCGGTGATCGAGGGCATCGTGCGGGCGAAGCAGGACCAGCGCGGCGATGTCGAGCGCACGAAAGTCGTGCCCGTGCTGGTGCACGGCGACGCGGCGTTCACCGGGCAAGGTGTGGTGTTCGAGACGCTGTGGCTGTCCGAGCTCGAGGGCTACCGCACGGGCGGAACCATCCACTTCATCATCAACAATCAGATCGCGTTCACGACGTCGCCGCCGGCCTACCGGTTCACCCCCTACCCGAGCGACGTCGTCAAGGTCATCCAGGCCCCGATCTTCCACGTGAACGGCGACGACCCGGAGGCCGCCGTGCACGCCGCACGGCTCGCCATCGGGTTCCGCGAACGGTTCAAGAAGGACGTGGTCATCGACCTCGTCTGCTATCGCCGGCACGGGCACAACGAGCTCGACGACCCCACCTTCACCCAGCCGATCATGTACGCGAAGATCGCCGAGCACCCCACGGTGCTCACGCGCTACCGGGCGCGAGTCGCCGCGGCCGGCGAGATCGCCGACGCGGAGGTGGACCGGCGCGTCCAGGACTTCCGCGAGGTCATGGATGCGGCGCAGACTTACGCCCGCGATTTCATGCCACGGCAGCCCATCTACGCGTTCGGCGGCGTGTGGAAGGGCCTCGGGTGGGCCGGCGACGACTGGGATGCCGCAACCGCCGTGCCGGCCGAGCGCCTCGCCGAGGTTGCCGCCGCGTTTACGCGGGTGCCCGAGGGGTTCACGCCCAACCCGAAGGTGGCGCGCCTGCTCGCGCAGCGGGCGGCGATGGTGAGCGGCGGCGGCCCGATCGACTGGGCCTGCGCCGAGGCGCTCGCCTTGGGCTCGCTGCTGCTCGAGGGCATCCCCGTGCGCATGGCGGGGCAGGACACCCGGCGCGGGACGTTCAGCCAGCGTCACGCGGTGCTGCACGACGTCGCGAGCGGCGCGGAGCATGTTCCGCTGGACCACGTCCGGCCGGACCAGGGGCGCATGCTGATCCTCGACAGTATGCTCTCGGAGAACGCCGTGCTCGGCTTCGAGCTCGGCTACAGCTTCGCCAACCCCCACGTGCTGGTCGTCTGGGAGGCGCAGTTCGGCGACTTCGCCAACGGCGCCCAGGTGGTGATCGACCAGTTCCTGTCGAGCGCCGAGTCGAAGTGGCAGCGTTGCTCGGGGCTCGTGCTGCTCCTCCCCCACGGCTACGAGGGGCAGGGACCCGAGCACTCGAGCGCGCGCCTCGAGCGCTTCCTGCAGCTCTGCGCCGAGGACAACATGCAGGTCGTGAACCTCACGACGCCCGCCCAGCTCTTCCACGCACTTCGCCGCCAGATGCACCGGCCCTTCCGCAAGCCGCTCGTGGTGATGAGCCCGAAGAGCCTGCTGCGGCACCGGCTCGCGGTCTCCCCGCTGCGCGAGCTCACCGACGGCGGCTTCCGCGCCGTGCTCGACGACCCGGCGCGCACCGGCGCGCCCGAGGCGGGGATGCAGCTCGTCCCCGAGCACGTGACGCGGCTGCTCCTCACCAGCGGCAAGCTCCATTACACGCTGCTCGCCGCGCGCCGCGAGCGTCAGGCGGACACGGTCGCGCTGGTGCGCGTCGAGCAGCTCTACCCCTTCCCGCGTGCGGCGATCGCGGCGCTCCTCGCCACCTACCCCAACGCCCGCGAGGTCGGCTGGGCGCAAGAGGAGCCCTGGAACATGGGAGCGTGGCACTTCGTCTACCACCGCCTGCGCCGGCTCCTCGACGGGCGGCCGCTCGCCTACGTCGGGCGCCCGGAGGCCGCGAGCCCGGCGACCGGCTCGTACAAGCTGCACCAGGCCGAGGAGGCCGAGCTGGTGCAGCGCGCCTTCGCGCGCTGGGACCGTGGCGGCGCGGCGGACGTCGCGGTGGAAGCGACGTGATGGCGTTCGCCGTGCGGGTGCCGACCTTGGGCGAGTCGGTCACCGAGGGCGTGATTGCCCGCTGGGCCAAAGCCGAGGGCGAAACCGTTGCGCCCGACGACGTGCTCCTCGAGCTCGAGACCGACAAGGCGAGCCTCGAGATCGCGGCCGAGCGCGCCGGCGTGCTCCACATCGTCAAGCCGCAGGGGGCGACGGTGACGGTCGGCGAGGTGGTGGCGGAGATCGGCGACGGAGCCGCCGCGGCCGCCCCGCCGCCAGCGAAGCCCGCGCCCGGGCCCGAACCGAGCGCCCCGCCCGCCCCGGGGCTGCGCGCGGTCGGGCCGCTCAGCCCCGCCGTGCGCCGGCTGGTCACCGAGCACGGCCTCGACCCGGCGGCGATCAGCGCCTCGGGCAAAGGCGGGCGGATCACCAAGGAGGACGTCCTCGCCCACCTCGAGCGCCAGGCCGCCCCCGCCGCGCCGCTGCCGGGCGCCCCCGCCGCGCCGCCCGCCCCGGTCGGCGAGGGGGACGAGGTCGTCCCGATGAGCCGCATCCGGCGGCGCATCGCCGAGCGCCTCGTGCAGGCGCAGCGCACCGCCGCCATCCTCACGACCTTCAACGAGATCGACATGGCGGCGGTGGTCGCCCTGCGGGCGCGCATGCGGGAGCGTTTCCAGCGGGCGCACGGCATCGGGCTCGGCTTCATGTCGTTCTTCGCGCGGTCGTGCGTGCTCGCGCTACGCGACGTACCGATCGTGAACGCGGAGATCCGTGGCGAGGACGTCGTTCATCACCGCGCCGTCCACCTCGGCGTCGCGGTGGGGACCGAGCGCGGCCTCGTGGTGCCGGTGGTGCGCGACGCCCAGCGGCTGTCGTTCGCGGAGATCGAGCGCGAGATCGCCCGCCTGGCCGGGCTCGCGCGCGAGGGCAAGCTCGTGCCCGACGACCTCGCGGGCGGCACCTTCACGATCTCCAACGGCGGCGTCTACGGCTCGCTCCTCTCGACGCCCATCCTGAACCCGCCGCAGAGCGGCATCCTCGGCATGCACAAGATCGAGAAGCGCGCGGTCGTCGTCGGCGACCAGATCGTGGTGCGGCCGATGATGTACGTGGCCTTGTCCTACGATCACCGCCTGGTCGACGGCGAGCAGGCGGTGACGTTCCTCGTGCGCGTCAAGGAGCGGATCGAGGAGCCCGAGCGCCTCCTGCTCGAGGTGTGATGCGCCCCGACTTCGACCTCGTGGTGATCGGCGCCGGGCCGGGCGGCTACGTCGCCGCGATTCGCGCGGCGCAGCTCGGCCTCCGGGTCGCCTGCGTCGAGAAGGAACGCGCGCTCGGCGGCACGTGCCTCAACGTCGGCTGCATCCCGAGCAAGGCGCTGCTTGACTCGAGCGAGCTGTACGCCCAGGCGCGCGGCGGGCTCGCCGTCCACGGCGTTGGGGTCGGGGAGCCGGTGCTCGACCTCGGCGTGATGATGGCGCGCAAGGACACGGTCGTGCGCGGGCTCACGCAGGGCGTCGCCGGTCTCTTCCGCAAGCACGGCATCGAGGCGATCACCGGCACGGCGCGCCTGGCCGCCGCGGGCCGCGTCAGCGTCGGGGGGCGCACGCTCGAGGGCGCGCGCGTGCTCGTCGCCACGGGCAGCGAGCCCACGCCGCTCGAGGCGCTGCCCTTCGACGGCGAGCGCATCGTGAGCTCGACCGAGGCGCTGGCGCTGCCGCGCGTGCCCGGGCGGCTGCTCGTGATCGGCGCGGGCGCGGTCGGGCTCGAGCTGGGCTCGGTGTGGCGCCGGCTCGGCGCCGAGGTGACGGTCGTCGAGTTCCTCGACCGAATCGTGCCGACCATGGACCGCGCCATGGGCGAGCGGCTCCGCCGCGCGCTCGAGCGGCAGGGGGTGCGCTTTCGGCTCTCGACCGCCGCCGTGGGCGCGGAGCGGATTGCGGGCGGGGTGCGCGTGCGGCTGCGCGCGGGCGACGCGGTGGACGTCGAGGAGGCGGACGTCGTGCTGGTGGCGGTCGGCCGCCGGCCCTACGCGGAAGGGCTCGGGGCGCGCGAGCTGGGCGTCGCCTTCGACGAGCGCGGCCGCATCGTGGTCGACGAGCGCTTCGAGACGAGCGTGCGCGGCGTGTTCGCGATCGGCGACGTGATCGCCGGGCCGATGCTCGCGCACAAGGCGTCGGAGGAGGGGGTCGCGGCGGTGGAGCTGATGGCCGGGGGGGCCGGCCACGTCGACTACGACGTCGTGCCGAGCGTCGTCTACACGGCGCCCGAGCTCGCCAGCGTGGGGCTCGGCGAGGAGGCGGCGCGGGAGCGCGGGCACACGGTCGCCGTGGGCACGTTCCCCTTCCGCGCCAACGGGCGCGCGCGCTGCCTCGGTGAGGCGGACGGTCTCGCCAAGGTCGTGGCCGACGCGCGCACCGATCGTGTGCTCGGCATCCACGTGCTCGGCCCGCGTGCCTCGGAGCTGATCGCCGAGGCGGTGCTGGCGCTCGAGCTCGGGGCGAGCGCGGAAGACCTGGGCCGGACGGTCCACGCCCATCCGACGCTCGCCGAGGCGATCAAGGAAGCCGCGCTCGCCGTCGCGGGGCGCGCCATCCACGTTTGAGAGTCCGCCTCGTGGGGATGGTCGTTCCCGCCGGGATTCGCTACGATGATCGGCCCGATGCGGATCGCGCAGGTGGCGCCCCTGTACGAGAGCGTGCCGCCGCGTCTCTACGGCGGCACCGAGCGGGTGGTGTCGTACCTCGTCGAGGAGCTCGTCCGCCAGGGACACGAGGTGACGCTGTTCGCCAGCGGCGACTCGACGACACGGGCACGGCTGATCGCGCCGTGCGCCCGCTCCCTTCGCCTCGATCCGGCCTGCGTCGATCGGCTCGCGCCGCACGTGCTGATGCTCGAGCTGGTCTACCGTCGTCGCGACGAGTTCGACCTCATCCACTCGCACGTGGACTACCTCGACTACTCGCTCGCCCGGCGCCACGCGGTGCCGCACGTCACCACGCTCCACGGCCGCCTCGACGTGCCGGGGTTGGCTTCCCTCTACGACGAGTTCCGGGAGCTGCCGGTGGTCGCGATCTCCGACGCCCAGCGCCGGATGCTGCCGCAGGCGAACTGGCAGGGCACCGTGCACCACGGCCTGCCGCCGGACCTGCTGCGTCCGGGCCGCGGCCGCGGCGGCTACCTCGCGTTCCTCGGCCGCATCTCCCCGGAGAAGCGCGTCGATCGGGCGGCGGAGATCGCCGCGCGCAGCGGGATCCCGCTGCGCATCGCGGCCAAGGTCGACCCGGCCGACCGCCAGTACTTCGCCGAGGTCGTGCGGCCGCTCTTCGGCCGGCCGGGCATCGAGTACCTGGGCGAGATCGGCGAGGCGGAGAAGGCCGAGTTCCTCGGCGGGGCTCGTGCGCTCCTCTTCCCGATCGACTGGCCGGAGCCGTTCGGGTTGGTGATGGTCGAGGCGCTCGCCTGCGGCACGCCGGTCGTCGCGTTCCGGGGCGGGTCGGTCGCCGAGGTGATCGAGGACGGCGTCAGCGGCTTCGTCGTCGACTCGGTGCCCGACGCCGTGGCGGCGGTGCGGGCCGTCGACCGCATCTCCCGTGCGGCCTGCCGCGCGGCCTTCGAGGCGCGGTTCGGCGTCGAGCGCATGGCGCGCGACTACCTCGGGATCTACGCCCGGCTGGTGGAGGGCGACGGCGCACGGCGCTGTGCCTGAGCGCGGCGTGGACGACGTCATTCAGGTCCGCGACCGGTTCTACGTGCTCGCGACCTCCTCGCGGGTCGACGACCGCACGCGCGTCCTCAAGCACGGCGACACCTTCGCGGTCTTCGACCGCCACGGCGACATCCACGGAATGGGCGCGGGGGAGCAGGGGCTCTACCACGCGGGCACGCGGTTCCTCTCGCGGCTCGAGCTGCGCCTGGAGGACGCCCGGCCGCTGCTGCTCAGCTCGACCGTCAAGAGCGACAACGCGCTGCTCGCGGTCGACCTCACCAACCCCGACGTGCACGCCGCGGGGCGCCTCGTGCTCGAGCGCGGCACGCTGCACCTCTTCCGCGGCAAGTTCCTCTGGCAGGGATGCTGCCACGAGCGGCTGCGGGTGACGAACTACGGGCGTGCCCCGGTGAGCGTGCGCCTGACCGTGCGTCTGGAGGCCGACTTCAAGGACGTCTTCGAGGTGCGCGGCACCGCGCGGGCGCGGCACGGGCGGCGGCTCGCCACCCAAGTCGCCGCCGACGGCCTCGTGCTCGGCTACGAGGGGCTCGACGGGGTCGTGCGCCGCACCCGTGTCACCTCCGCGCCTCCGCCGAGCGCCGTCGGCGCCTCCGAGCTGTGCTTCGACCTCACGGTGTCGCCGAAGGCCCGCACGACGGTCGACGTGATGATCGCGTGCGAGCCCGGAGCGTGCGCGGCGCTGCCGTTCGACGCGGCGTTCGCCGCCGACGAGGCGGCGCTGGCGGGCGCGCGTGCCCGCGGGTGCGAGACGACGACGTCCAACGCGCTCTTCGACGAGTGGCTCGACCGGTCGCTCGCCGACATTCGCATGATGGCGGCCGACACGGCGCGGGGCCCGTACCCCTACGCCGGCATCCCGTGGTACAGCGCCCCCTTCGGCCGCGACGGCGTCGTCACGGCGCTCGAGTGCCTGTGGGTCGACCCCGCGTTCGCCCGGGGCGTGCTCGCCTTCCTGGCGGACACGCAGGCGACCGAGACCAATCCCACGCAGGACGCCGAGCCGGGCAAGATCCTGCACGAGGCGCGCGACGGCGAGATGGCTGCGCTCGGCGAGGTGCCCTTCGGCCGCTACTACGGCAGCGTCGACGCGACGCCGCTGTTCGTCGCGCTCGCCGGCGCGTACTACGAGCGCACCGCCGACCTCGCCTTCGTCGAGACGATCTGGCCGCACATCGAGCGCGCGCTCGCCTGGATCGACCGCTGCGGCGCGCTCGACGCCGACGGCTTCGTCACCTACGCGCGGCGCTCGCCGCACGGGCTGGTCAACCAGGGGTGGAAGGATTCGCACGACGCGATCTTCCACGCCGACGGCACGCTCGCCGCCGCGCCGATCGCGCTCTGCGAGGTCCAGGGCTACGTCTACCTCGCCAAGCGGCGCGCCGCCGAGCTCGCCACCGCGCTCGGCGAGCTGCGCCGGGGCGCCGAGCTGCTGCTCGAGGCCCGCGAGCTCCAGCGGCGCTTTCTCGCCGCGTTCTGGTGCGAGGATCTGGGCACCTACGCGCTGGCGCTCGACGGCGCGCGGCGGCCCTGCCGCGTGAGCACCTCGAACGCCGGCCAGTGCCTGTTCAGCCGCATCGCGAGCCCCGCGCACGCCCGCCGTCTGGCCGAGACCCTGCTCGGGCCGGAGATGTTCTCGGGCTGGGGAATCCGGACGGTGGGCACGTCGGCGGGCCGGTACAACCCGATGTCGTACCACAACGGCTCGGTCTGGCCGCACGACACGGCGCTCGTCGCCTGGGGCTTCGCCCGCTACGGGCTCAAGGAGCCGGTGGTGCGGCTCATGGACGGGCTCTTCGACGCGAGCCTCTTCGTCGACCTCCGCCGCATGCCCGAGCTGGTCTGCGGGTTCGAGCGCCGGGCGGGCGAGGGGCCGACGCTCTATCCGGTGGCCTGCACGCCGCAGGCGTGGGCGGCAGGCGCCGCCCTGCTCCTCCTGCAGGCGTGCCTCGGGCTCACGATCCGCGCGCCGCAGCGCGAGATCCGCTTCGATCGCCCGGCGCTGCCCGCCCGGCTGCGCGAGGTGCACCTGCGCGGGCTGCGGGTGGGCGAAGCGGTCACCGACCTCGACATCACGCGCCATGCCGAGGACGTCGGCGTCAACGTGGCGCGCAAGGAGGGCGAGCTCGAGGTCGTGGTGGTGAAGTGAGGATGCGTGCGTTTGACAAGCCCGCGGCGGTCGTCCTACAAGCCGCTGATTTGGCGGACGACGAGCGGGTTCCCAACCCCGGTGCGGCGCGTCGGCGACAGCTCGATGCGCGCGTCGAGGAGCTCGCGCATCGCCTCGCCGAGGTGGTGAACAGCGCCGATGCGGTCGACAGGCAGGAGCTGCGCGAGTACGCCCTCGGGCTCGTGAGGGAAGAGACGGAGGCGACGGACGCGACTGCAGCGCCGTTGCCCGCGACGCCACGACATGGAACCGGTTCGAATGCGATCGCGATGGCGCTCGTGCTCGGGCTCGCGGCCCTGCCGCTCTTGCTCTTCCCCCCCGTCGGCCTGTTCGTGCTCGCCCTGGCCGTGTTGACCGGGCTCTATGGGATTCTCACGGTGCTGCTGCCGGTCGGCCGGCGCGCGCGCAGCAAGTCTGATGCGTGACGTAAGGCGTTCTTATTTTGCCCGAGCGCGATCGCACCGCATGCTGGCGCCGGAGGGTTCGTGACCGATGGCTAAGCCCGCGAGTGCCGAGCAGAAGGCGGCCGTCGCCGACCAGCGGCGCGTCGAGCAGCAGCGCGAGCGCGAGAAACGCGCCCGCGAGAAGGCCGAGCTGGGCTCGCTGTGGTCGCGACGCGACGTCTTCGGGCGCTTCGCCTGGGGCGTCTTCGCCGCGTTCGGCGGGCTCACCCTGCTCGGCTTCCTGCGCTCGGCGTTCCCGCGCGTGCTCTTCCAGCCGCCCTCGCAGTTCAAGGCCGGCTACCCCAGCGACTACACGATCGGCGAGGTGAGCGAGAAGTACAAGAAGGAGCAACGGGTGTGGATCGTGCGCACCGAGGACGGCCTGTACGCGCTCTTCGCCAAGTGCACCCACCTCGGCTGCACGCCCCGCTGGCTCCCCGCCGAGAACAAGTTCAAGTGCCCGTGCCACGGCAGCGGCTACTACAAGAGCGGGATCAACTTCGAGGGGCCGGCGCCGCGGCCGCTCGAGCGGCTGCGCATCACGCGCGCCGAGGATGGGCAGATCCTCATCGACAAGGCGATCAAGTACCTCTACGAGAAGGGCCAGTGGGACAAGCCCGGCGCCTTCCTCAAGGTGTGAGATGAGCTCGAAGTGGGAAGAGATCAAGCGCCAGGTGACGGAGTCGCCGGTCTGGACGTCGATCTTCCGGCACGGCTACGACGACACGCCCCGCAACCGCGTGCTGATGGTCTCCGGCAACGTGTGGCTGCACCTCCATCCCTCGAAGGTCCGCCGGCACGCGGTGCGGCTGCGCTTCACCTGGTGCATGGGCGGGATCACCTTCCTCATGTTCCTGGTCACGGTCGTCACCGGGATATACCTGATGTTCTACTACCGGCCGACCGCGGAGTACGCCTACGCGGACATGAAGTACCTCGAGTTCGACATGCCCTTCGGGATGTTCATGCGGAACATGCACCGCTGGGCCGCCCACGGCATGGTGATCGCGGTGTGGCTGCACATGTTCCGGGTGTTCCTCACCGGCTCGTACAAGCCGCCGCGGGAGTTCAACTGGGTGGTGGGCGTTTTGCTCCTCGTGCTCACGCTGCTTCTCTCCTTCACCGGGTACCTCTTGCCCTGGGACCAGCTCTCGATCTGGGCGGTGACCGTGGGCTCGAACATGGGCCGGGCCACGCCGATCCTCGGGCACGAGGGGCCGGGCCACGAGATCATCCCGGGGCTCAACAACATCTACGACGCGCGCGCCTTCCTCTTCGGGGGCGGCGAGATCGGCCCGCACACGCTGCTGCGCTTCTACATTCTGCACTGCATCTTCATCCCGCTGGTGACCAGCCTCTTCCTCGCGGTCCATTTCTGGCGCATCCGCCGCGACGGCTTCTCGGGTCCCGCGCTGTAGACAGCCGATGCCGAGCGAGCTCAAGGGCGTCGTCGCCACGCTGGTCCTCATCGTGCTGACGTTCGTCTTCCCGCGCGCGCGGGTGCTGACCATCCCCTTCTTCATGATGTTCGTGATGATCCTGCTGTTCTGGTCGGCGCGCCGGTCGGCGGAGCGCGAGGAGTAGCGCAGATGGCGACGCTGGAGGCGAAGGCGGCAACCCCGGGGCGGCGGGTCGAGGTGCCGATCAAGAAGGCGACCGGCCCAGGCGACGACAAGATCCACACCTGGCCGCACCTCGTGCGCAGCGAGTTCCTCATGGCGTGCGCGGTGACGCTGCTGCTCGTGGTGTGGGCGCTCCTCGTCGATGCTCCGCTCGAGGAGCCCGCCAATCCGACGCGCACGCCGAACCCGTCGAAGGCCCCGTGGTACTTCCTCGGGCTGCAGGAGATGCTCGTCTTCTTCGACCCCTGGCACGCCGGGGTCGTCCTGCCGAGCTTCATCATCCTCGGCCTGATGGTGATCCCGTACATCGACATCAACCCGAAGGGGAACGGCTACTACTGCTGGAAGGACCGGCGGTGGGAGATCCTCACCTTCTTCCTCGGGTTCCACATCCTGTGGGTGTCGTTGATCATCATCGGCACGTTCGTGCGCGGGCCGGGGTGGAACTGGTTCTGGTTCTGGGAGAAGTGGGATCCGCACAAGGTCGAGGCGCTCACCAACGTCGACCTGCCGTTCCTGCTCGGCGTGCGCAGCGACACGATGGCCACGGTGGTGGGCGCCGCGCTCGTGCTCGGGTACTTCGTGGCCGGGTTCGTCGCGTTTTACGTCTTCTGCCGCTGGGTGAAGGGTGCCGAGTTCGAGGAGTTCATGCAGCGCTGGGGGCTCGCGCGCTTCGGTCTCACGGGGTTTCTCTTCCTCAACATGATGGCGGTGGTCGTCAAGATGCTGCTGCGTCACCTGGCGAACATCAAGTACATCATGGTGCTCAAGACCCCGTACTTCAGCATCAACATCTGAGCGTTCGCTGGCGGATGGCGCGTGTTCCTCTTCGCGAAGGTGCTGCAGGCGATCGGGTTCGCCGACGTGGGCTACGGCCTCTATCTCGGCGTGGCCCGCGGGGACATGTGGAAGGAGCTGTGGATGACGCTCACGGGGGTCGGCTTGTTCTACGCCGGACGCCTGCTCGAGCGGTGGAGCTGAGCGGCTAGCATGGCACGCGGCGAGACCGACCTCGACGAGGAGAAGCGATCCTACGGCGCGCTCTGGCTCGTCCTCTCGCTCCTCCTGTTCGTGAGCGGCCTGTGGGCGATCGCCGACGACAACGTCTTCCGGCGGCCGTGGAAGAAGTGGCAGGCCGAGTTCAACCGCCTCGAGATCGCACGGCTCGAGGCGGCGATCCACAAGGAGCAGGAGCGGCTCGACGGCGACCCGGCCTACCAGGCCGCGGCCAAGGCGCTCGCGGAGGCGCGCGCGCAGGCGGATCGCGGCGACACCGCGCGGACGATCGACGCCCTCGAGCACGACCTCGAAGCGGCGAAGGAGCAGGACCTCTCGAAGGACCTCAACCTCCGCTTCATCAAGAGCGAGCTCGAGGAGCTGCGCTACCGCTACGACGAGGCCCTCCACCAGGGACAGCCGACCGACGCCCTCCTGCGCGAGATCGAGGCGAAGGAGCAGGTGCGGACCGAGCGGCAGCAGGCCTACGACGAATCGCAGGCGCACATCGCGGACCTCGAGGGCCGGCTCAAGCAGGCGCGCGGCGCGGTCAAGGCCGCCGAGGACGCGCTCGCCAAGCTCACCACCGCGCGCGACGACCTCCAGCAGAAGCTCGAGAACGTCTCGCTCGGCTACTATCCGGGGCCGAAGGCCGAGCCTCCGTTTTTCGGCTGGGACTGGCAGCCGAAGATCCCCAAGATCCAGCAGGTCGTGCTCGAGGAGTTCGATCGCAACAACTTCGATGAGCCGGTCGCGCGCGTGGATCGCTGCATGACGTGTCACGCGGCGATCGACAAGCCGGGGTTCGAGGATCAGCCCAACCCCTGGAAGACGCACCCCAACCGCGAGGTGCTCCTCGGCAAGCACCCGGTCGACAAGTTCGGCTGCACGCCGTGCCACGGCGGGCAGGGGCCGGCGGTCAACAGCGACCGTGAGGCGCACGGCAACTATTACGGAGCCGACGGCCACCTCGAGAACGTCGAGTTCATCGAGACGCCGCTCTACCGTGCCGAGAAGATGGAGACGAACTGCATCAAGTGTCACGCGAACGTCGAGACGCTGCCCGGCGCGGAGGAGATCGGCCGCGGCGAGCGCCTCTTCGTGGAGCTCGGCTGCCACGGCTGCCACCTCGCCGAGGGCTACGAGGACCTCGCCAAGGAGAACGGCGTCACCGCGATCGGGCCGTCGCTGCGGCGCATCGGCGCGAAGGTCGACCACGGCTGGCTGGTGCGGTGGATCACCAACCCGCACGTCTACCGGCCGCGCACCCGCATGCCGAACTTCATGTTCGAGCGCGAGCAGGCCGTGCAGATCGCGGCCTACCTCCTCTCGGACACGCGCGCGGCGAGCGAGGAATGGCGGGGTGCGCACCCGGCGCCCGACCTCTCGGGCGGGCCCGAGCTGGCCGCCCGTGGCAAGGAGCTGGTCGAGTCGATCGGCTGCCGGGCCTGCCATGCGTTCGCGCCCGACGAGGTGGCCGGTCAGCTCGGTGCCAACAAGGACATCGTGCCGAACCTCGCGAAGATCGCGGAGAAGACCGACGCGCAGTGGATCTACGGCTGGATCCGCAACCCGCGCGGCTACTCCGCGATCGCGCGCATGCCGAGCCTCCGCCTCTCCGACGACGAGGCGCGTGCGATCACGGCCTATCTCACGACGCTCGGGGCGAAGCAGCCCGAGCCCCCGGACCTCGAGACGCAGCTCGCCGATCCCAAGAACGTCGCGGCAGGGGAGAAGCTGGTGCGGAAGTACGGCTGCTTCGGCTGCCACGACATCCCCGGCTTGGAGAAGGAGTCGCGCATCGGGGCGGAGCTCTCGTCCTTCGGCAACAAGACCAGGGAGGAGCTGTTCTTCGGGGACCGCACCGACGTCCCCGAGACGTGGGACGACTGGACCTACAACAAGCTGCTCACGCCGCGCACGTACGCGACCAAGTGGATCGAGCAGGTGATGCCGCAGTTCGACCTGGCCGACGAGGACATCAAGGCGCTGCGCGTCTTCCTCGCCAGCCGCACCGACGCGAAGGTCCCGCCGAAGTACGTCTATCACCCGCCCGGCGAGCAGCAGATCGTGAACGGGCACCGGCTCGTGGCACGCTACAACTGCACCGGCTGCCACGTGATCGACGGCCGCGGCGGCGACATCCGCCGACTCTATCAGGAGCAGCCGACGATGGCCCCGCCGATCTTGAACGGCGAGGGCGCCAAGGTCCAGGCGAGCTGGCTCTTCAACTTCGTGAAGGCGCCTTCGCCCATCCGGCCCTGGCTCAAGCTGCGGATGCCGACGTTCGGCCTCGCCGACGAGGAGGCGAACACGGTCGTCCGGTACTTCGACGCGCTCGACCACGTGGAGGTCCCGTACGTGCACCTCGAGCTCGCGACCTTCAGCCCGCAGTCGATCGAGGCGGGCAAGTTGCTCACCTCGAAGGACTACTTCGACTGCTTTTCGTGCCACCAGCGCGGGGCGCAGAAGCCGCAGGGGCCGCCCGAAGGATGGGCGCCGGACCTCGCGATGGCGCACGTGCGGCTGAACCCCGACTGGATCATCACCTGGCTTCACGATCCGCAGAAGGTCATGCCGGGGACGAAGATGCCCTCGTTCTTCCCCGGTGGCCCGCCCGACGTGCTCGGCGGGGACGACGAGGCCCAGATCCGCGCGCTGCGCGACTACGTCATCACGCTCGGCATGACGCCCCCGTCCGCGCCTCCGGCGCAGGCCGCCGGGGTGACCACCGCCGGGCCTGGTGCCAGCGAATGAAGGAGGAATCGACGATGCGGAGGAACATCCTGATGCCGGCCCTGCTCGCGGCGGTGACCGCGGCGGCAGGCCCCGCGGCAGCCTACGACGTGGTCGCGGTGACCGACGGGGGCACGCTGTCCGGCGTGGTCAAGTACGCGGGCGCCCCGCCGCCCCCGGTGAAGATCGAGGTGTCGAAGGATCCCGAGGTGTGCGCCAAGGACGGCAACCAGAAGATCGACCTCACGAAGTCCGCGGTGGTCGGTCCGGGCGGCGGCCTCGCCGACACGGTCGTGGTCGTGAAGGCGACCAAGGGGAAGAAGCTCGACGTGCCGGCGCAGAATCCGGTCTTCGATCAGAAGGGCTGTGAGTTCCATCCGCACGTGCTCGCGTTTCCGGCCGGGAGCACGATCGACGTGCTCAACAGCGACGGCATCCTGCACAACATCCACACCTTCAGCACCACGAATCCGGCCACCAACCAGGCCCAGCCGAAGTTCAAGAAGACGATCCAGATCAAGGTCGAGAAGCCCGAGTGGCCGATCAAGGTGCAGTGCGACGCGCACGGCTGGATGCACGGCTACTGGCTGTCGATGGACCAGCCGTACTACGCCGTGACCGGCGCCGACGGCGCCTTCAAGATCGACGACATCCCCGCGGGCGACTACGAGGTCGAGGTCTGGAACGGCGTGCTCGGCAAGAAGACCGAGAAGATCTCGATCAAGCCCAAGCAGGAGACCAAGGTCGTCTGGGAGCTGTCGCCCGGCTGAGGCCGCGCCCGCCCGCAGCGCCTCGTCCGATCGTCACGGTCGCCCGGCAGGCTTGCACGGCCGGGCGCCCGTGCGATCGGCATCGGGGCAGGCCGCCGGAGGATCCGGCGGTGCTCTTCTTGCTACGGAGGAACGCATGATCGGACGCGGAGCGCTGGCCATGGTGAGCGTCGCGGCGGCCCTGGGGCTCGCCGCAGGCGCACGGGCGGCCACCTCGGGGCCGCTCGCCTGCGTGCAGCAGCAGCGCACGACGCTCACCGCCTGTCTCAGCCAATCCCGCGACCAGTGTAACGCGGCCTTCCAGGCGGCCGTCCCGCCCTGCTTCGGGTCCGCGGCGCCCTGCGCGACGGGGTGCGAGGCGGGACAGACCCAGTGCTCGGCCGGTCCGACGTCGGCGCGCGACGGCTGCGAGCAGGCGTGCGGCGCGAGCGAGAAGACGGTCCTCGCGGGCTGCAAGAAGCATCCCGCCGCCAAGCGGTGCCAGCTCGTGGCGAAGTTCCGCGCGCTCAAGTGCCGGCAGAAGTGCGTGCGCAACGTCAACGCCGCGCTCCAGGCGTGCGCCCAGGCCTTCGACGACTGCCTCAAGAGCTGCGCCGCCGGCGGCTGATCGCGCGTAGCCGCGGCAGCGGCAGCGCCAGGCGCACCGCTTCTGCGCAGGACGTGCTACGCTGCGCGCCATGCGGCGACTCGAGAACCGAATCGCGATCGTCACCGGGGCCGCGGCGGGCATCGGCCGCGCCGGCGCGCTCGCCTTCGCGCGCGAAGGGGCGCGCGTGGTCGTCTCCGACATCGACTCGGCCGGCGGGGAGGAGACCGTCGGTCTCGTGCGAGCCGCCGGCGGGGAGGCGACGTTCGTGCACGCGGACGCCGGCGTGGCGGCCGACGCCGCGGCGCTGGTCGAGGCGGCGGTCGGCCGCTATGGCGGCGTCGACGTGCTGTGGAACAACGCCGGCATCGCACCGCTCGGGCGGGACAACTTCACCCCGTTCATCGAGGTGGAGGACTGGGAGCGGGTGCTGCGCGTCAACCTGACCAGCGTGTTCCTGTGCTCGAAGTACGCGATCCCGGTGATGGCGGGCCGTCCCGGCGCGGCCATCCTCAACATGGCGTCGTCGATGGCCGTCGTGCCGCTCGGCATGACCGACGCCTACGCGGCCTCGAAGGGCGGCGTCGCGACGCTCACGCGCTCGATGGCCCCCGGCTGCGCGCTCATGGGCATCCGCGTGAACGCGCTCGCCCCGGGCTATGTCGAGACCGCCATGACGCGGGTCATCTTCGCGGACGAGGGCATGCGGCAGGCCTTCGCCAAGGAGCACGCGACCGGGCTCCAGACCCCGGAGGAGATCGCCGCGCTTGCCGCCTTCCTCGTCTCCGACGACGCCCGCAGCCTCACCGGCGCGGTCCTGACCTGCGACCGCGGGTGGTCGGCGTTCAAGCGACCCGCGGCGCTCGCGCCCTGACGATCGTGGTCAGCCGCCGGCGCAGCGCGCGCCGGTGGCCCGCACCCGGCAGGGCACGATCGCCGTCGCGCTGTCGTCGCCGACCTCGAGCGTCACGTTGAACGGCGGGACGAGCCGGCGCACGCCCTTGGCGGTGAGGTCCACCCGCGCCGAGACGACCCGCGCGCGCAGCGCGCCGCCGGCGAGCGGGCGCAGCCGGGCGAGCCGCACGCCCTTCACGTGCCCGCCGCGGGGCAGCACCAGCAGGGGCCCGCGCGGGACGAGCGCGCCCGCGGGAACCGTGGCCGTCCACAGGGAGCCGGCCGTGTCGCCGAGCGTCACCTTCACCGCTTCGTGCGCGGGATCGAGGCCGTCGCTCAGGCGGCCGGGATGCAGCACGACGGTGAGGCTCACGCGATCCTGTCGCGCGCGCCGCGAGAGGGCGAGGCCGAGCTGCGCCGCGGCGAGCGACGCGGGGGAGGCGAGGAAGACGGCGTTGCGCGTCGTCCCGCGCGTCACGTCGGCGGAGAAGGCCAGCACGTCGCCGGCGGCGAGGCTCGCCCGCGCGGTGAACGAGCTGATCGTGCCGCCGAGCGGGGTGGCCTCGCCGACCGAGACGAAGGGGGCGAGGCCGCTCGGCGTCCAAAGCAGGAAGCCGGTGGTCCCGCCGGTGTTCGCCACGAAGCCGGCGCGGAACGCGACGTCGCCGGCGGCGTTCATCGCCGGTGCGCCGACCGACTTGATCGTGCCGCCTGCCGGCCCGACCATGCCCCGCGCGGCGAGCACCTGGAACCCGCCCGCGGCGCGGCGGACGATGGCGGGGCCGAGGGCGATCCCGGCCCGCGTGCGCGTGGCGAGGAACACCGTGTTCCCGGCGGCGTCGAGCGCGGCCTTGCCCGAGAGGTCGCTGATGACCGTGCCGTCGCCGAGCGACTGCTGCTCGACGGCGAGCGGCGTGATGCCCTGCACGTCGGCGGCGAAGAATCCCGCGATCACGTTCGTCGACACGCCGAGGGGTGCGAGGAAGGCGATGCTCGGCACGCCGGTGATCACCGGGTCGTGCACCTCGAAGAACGGCATGCCGAGCGGCGAAGGGCTGCGCGCGCTCACCAGCATGTGGGGCTCCGCCCCGCCCCCCATCAGGAAGAGCCCCTCGAGGCTCGCGTTGGTGTTCGTGAGCGGGTCGAAGGTGTTCGCGACGCCGCGGAAGGCGACCTGCCCGGCGTCGTTGATGGCCACGCCCGAGCCGAAGGCGCGGAACAGCGCGCCCGGACGGTCGGGCGCGCGGTCGCCGGTCACGGCGATCTGGTGGAGGCCGCCCTCGTCGAGGACGAACACGCCGCGGCCGAGGTTGGCGACGTCGCCGACGAAGGCGACCGCGCCGCCCGCGTTCACCGCGGGCTCGCCGAAGTCCACGAAGGGGTGCTCCCCGCCCTCCGGCGAGGCGTCGCCGGCGCGCGCGAGCGCCTCGAGGGCGCCGCCGCGGGAACGGAAGATGCCGACGCTGCTCGGCCCCCCGGCGACGTACGCGCCGAACACGACGTCGCCGCGGTCGTTCAAGTGCGGAACCGAGAACGGCGCGCCGGCGTAGAAGCCCTGGCTCGGGGCCCCCTCGCCGACGAAGATGCCGCTCGGGGCTCCCCCGACGGGCTGATAGACGATCGCCTCGCTCGTCTGGCCGCCGGCGACCTGCACGCGGAACACGGCGGCGCCCGTCGCGTCGACCGCCGGCGCGGCCTCGACGCCGTTGTACGTGCCGCCCGAGGGGCTCGCGTCGGAGGCGGCGCCGTCGGTGATCGCGAGCGGCGCGAGCGTCGTGTACGGCGGCGCCGCGCGGAAGATTCCCTCGCTGCTCCCGCCGTTGAGCGTGACGAACACGACCACGCTGCCGTCGGGCGCGAGCGCGGGCGGCGCCGTCAGGAATTTGCCCGCCTGGCCGAGCTGGATCCCCTTCACGCGACCCGCCTGGTCGGTCTGCTGCCCGGGATACGCGACCGGGGTCACGACGCCGGCGTGAAGGACCAGCGCGCCCGGCGCGCCGACGAGATCGGCGCGCGTGTGGTCGAAGAGCGGGCCCGCGGTGAACGCCACGTCGCCGGCGTCGTCGAATGCCAGCTCGTCGCCGAACTCCTGGAGCGTGTCGCCCCCGTCGAGGCGGAAGCCGGCGGCGACCCGCTCGGAGATGCCCGTCGCGGGGTCGTAGACGAAGATGCCGTCGGCGACGCTCGCGTCGTCGACCGTGCCGTGGAAGGCAATCTGGCCCCCGTTGTTGATCGCCGGCTGGCCGAAGGCGGTGAACACTCCGCCGCTGAAGGCCTCTCCCGTCGTGGCGATCGTGCCGAGGTTGCCTCCCGCCGTGGCGGTGAAGATCCCCATCGCGGCCTGCGGCCCGCCGAGGATCGTCGAGACGAACGCGACCGTGTCCGCGTCGTTCAGGGCAAGCGCGCGCTGCGGCAGATCGACGGCGGTCGTATCGGCACCGGCATCGGTCGGGGTCGCGAGGTCGAGGACGCCGTTCCCGACGCTCTGTCCGGAGAGCGCCACCGCCACCACCGCCGGCTGTCCGGCCGGCGGCGACTGGCGGAAGAGGAACGCGCCCGCCGCGGTCGGCTGCCCGGAGGCCGACGTCTGGGCGTCGCCGGAGAGGAGCGCCATGAACGCCACGTCGCCGTTCGCGTTCACGGCGGGCCGGCCGATGAACGACTTGAACTTTCCTTGTGCTGGGGCGGTCTGTCCGACGGCCGCCACCTGGATGCGCGTCGTGGGCGGCGTCATGCGGGCGACCACGAGAGCCTCGCTCGCCGAGGCGCCCTCGAGGCTCGTGCGGAAGGCGATCCAGCCGTCGCCCCCGGCGGCCGGCCACGCGGCGAAGCTCGGCCCGGCGAACACGCCCCCGCCCGGTGCGGGTTCACCGAGGGCCGCGACCGCGACCTTCGATGCCGCCCGCGCCGATCCGAGGGGCGCCGCCGACAGCGCCAGCAGGACGGGCAGGCTCGCGATGCGCTTCATCCGGACGGCTGGTGGCCGCGGTCAGGGGAGCAAGGGGGGTGCCATGGGCCGCCCGTCCCCGGCCGCCCCAGACGCCGCTTGCGTGCGGAGCGGCTCTGCACGAGTCGCGCAGAGCCGCACGATCTAGGACGAGAAGGGCAGCGGATGCGCAAGCTCGGCCCATCCCGCGAGACCGTGCTGGCCCGGGAGGCGGAGCGTAGCGAGCAGCCCGCGGCGCGCGACCGGAACCTCCCGCGCCGCCGCCGCGCGCAGGCGAAGGCAGGGGCCGCCGGGAACCTCGGCGTCGACGTGGAGGTGCGCGAGCGCCGCCGCGCCGAGGCGCACCTGGGCGCGCTCCACCGGCACCACCGCGCCGTCACGGTGGAGGTGCCCGTGCGCCGGTCCTCCCTCGGCCGGCGCGGCGAGCGCGAGTCCCGTGCGGCCATCGAGCCGCAGCGAGAGGCGGAGGCCGCCCCCGGCGCCAGGGTCGGGGCGCGCCTGCCCGGCGAAGCCGTGGCCGTCGATCACGATCACCGCGCCGTCGATCCGGGCACGTCCGTGCACGCGGCCGAAGCCCGTGCCGCCGGTGAGCGTGAGATCCAACGTCCCCTCGCCGAGCGCCGCGCGCTCGAGCCCGCGCTCGAGGTCGAGGAACGCCGTCGAGTCCGGAAGGCGGAGGAGCGGACCCGCGTAGCGCACGCGGAGCCCTCCGCCCGCCGTGGGCTCGGCCTCGAGCACCCCGGCCTCCCCGGGGCGCCGCGCCGCCGCCGCGTCCCCGGTGAAGAGGAGGAGGTCGCCGTCGCGCGGCAGGATGAGCAGGCGTCCGCCCTGGGCGTCGAGGCGCACGGTGCCGGCGAGGGCGCCGGCCACGAACTCGAGCGCATGCCCCCGCGCACGGGCCGCCGGCGCGACGTCCTGCAGCTCGGCGGTGGCGGCGCCCGCGACCGCGAGCGCCGGCGCTGCGCGCGCGAGCGCCGCGACGAGCCGTGCCCGCCAGGGCCCCGGCCAGCGCAGCGGGATGCCCAGCTCGAGCTGGACCGCCTCCACGCGGTCGGCGAGCGCCGCGAGCGCGCGTACCACGGGGCGCGAATCGTCCCGGTAGCGTCGCGTGAAGAGCTGGAGCAGGTTTTCGCGCGCGCGGGCCGGGTAGCGGGCACCGACCGTCGTGCCGATGCCCGCCGCCGCGAGCGCGGCGCGCAGCGCGGGCACCGCGGTGGCGGCGAAGGCCGGGGAGACGGCCGCGTAGGCGTCGGCGACGCCGGCCCGCGCGCCGGTGCCGAGATCGACCACCGGCTGCACCACGTTCCAGCCGTGCACGGCGAGGAGCACGGCGCGCCCATGGCGTGCCAGCGCGGCGCCGAGCAGCGCGGCGAGCCGCTCGAGAAAGCGGGGCGCATGCGCGCAGGCGGCGCTCACGCGGTTGAGATCGACGAGATTGCGATCGAGGCCGGCGTTGACGAGCGCCGCGGCCCCGGTCGCATGCGCGATCTCCGCGGTGAGCGCCGCGGTGTGCAGATCGTTCACTCGGAGCAAGCGATCGGCCGCCGGGGGCTGCGTCGGGTCGCGTGCTCCGCCGTGCGGGGCGACGAGGACCAGGGGGGACGTGCCCGGCAGGACGACGAGCGGCCCGGCGCCCGACGTAGGCCCGCTACCTCACAGCCCGCACTGGCGGAAGTACTCGGTGAACACCTGCTGCGTGACCTCCGTCAGCCGACGGACGTGCTGCGCCGCCTCGGCGACGAGGCGCTGCGGATCGACTCCCGCCTCACGGATGTAGCGCTGCGACTCGGGCTCGCTGGCGAGCCGTCCGATGATCGACTCGGTGAACTCGAGGTGAAACTGGAAGCCGTAGACCAGATCGCCCCAGCGGAACGCCTGTTGCTCGTAGAGGGCGGAGCGCGCGAGATTGCGCGCGTCGGGGGGCAGCTCGTAGGTGTCGCCGTGGAGGTGAAACACGGTGAGCTCGGCCTGGCCGCCGGCGAACAGCGGGTCGTCGCGGCCATCGTCGGTGAGCTCCACCGGCGCCCAGCCGACCTCGCGGCGCTCACCGGGGTAGACGCGCGCGCCGAGCGCTTGTGCGATCAGTTGCGCTCCGAGGCAGATGCCGAGCACCGGACGGCCCGCGGTCAGCGCCTTCTCGATGAACCGGGTCTCGGTGGCGATGAAGGGATGGCGGTCGACCTCGTACGCCCCCATCGGCCCGCCGAGCACGATGAGGCCGCCGATCCCGCGGAGATCACGGGGCAGCGACTCGCCTCGAGGCAGATCGAGGTAGCGGTGATGCACGCCCTGATCGCGGAGCACGTTCCCGAGCAGCCCCAGGCCCTCGACCGGCGTGTGCCGCAGCACGAGCCAGGACGTCGCCTCGATCGAACCCTCTGCCTCGTCTTCCCGGCGTGGCATGGCGTTCTCTTTTCCCATGGGGCTGGCCGCAGTCAAGGCAGGGTCCCGGCGGCGCTTGCCGTCCGGGCGGCCCCGAGCTATCCGTCCGGGACCCGCGCCTCAGCGAGCTTCACGCCGCCGTAACCGGCGGGTAACGTTCGACGTGATACGACTCCTGGGTCATCCGTGGCTCTCAAGCGCACGATCCTGGTCGTCGAGGACGAGAAGGACATCCGCGAGCTCGTGCGCTTCCACCTCGAGCAGGAGGGCTACGTCGTGCGGGAGGCCGACACCGGCGAGGAGGCGATCCGCCAGATCGGCGCGGAGCGACCAGCCCTGGTCGTGCTCGACCTGATGCTGCCCGGCACCGACGGTCTCGAGGTGTGCCGCCGGGTGCGGAGCGCGGAGGTGACGCGCGCGCTGCCGATCATCATGCTCACGGCACGGGCCGAGGAGGTCGATCGCGTGCTCGGCCTCGAGCTCGGCGCTGACGACTACATCACCAAGCCGTTCAGCCCGCGCGAGCTGGTCGCCCGCGTACGGGCGGTCCTGCGCCGCAGCCACGGCGAGGACGTCCCGCCGCCGCACGAGGTGTTCGAGCGCGGGCGCCTGCGTGCCGACTTCGACACCTACGAGGTGTTTCTCGACGGGGAGCCGGCAAGCCTCTCGCTGCGCGAGTTCGAGCTCCTCAAGTTCTTCCTGCAGCACCCCTACCGGGTGTACGATCGCCTCCAGTTGCTCGACTTGGTCTGGGGGCAGGACGTACACGTGGAGCCGCGCACCGTGGACGTGCACATCCGGCGGCTGCGCAAGCGCATCGAGCGAAATGACGCCAGCCCCGAGCTCATCGTCACCGTCCGCGGCGTGGGCTACAAGTTCAACCCCGACGCGCTGGAAGGGTAGCCGCCTCGTTCTCCAGTTTCTCGCGCCGACGCTCGCGGCGCTGGCCGGGGTCGTCGCGCTCACGGTGCCCTACGTCGAGGTGACCCTCGAGCGGCACGAGACCGACCTCCTCGCCCGGCGCCTGCTGGCGGAGGCCCGTGTCGCGGCCGACGCCCTGCCCTGGGCCCGCGGCGCGGCGCTCGACCAGGCCTGCGCGCGCCTCGCCGGCGATCTCGGGGTGCGGCTCACCGTGATCGCCGCCGACGGCCGCGTGCTCGGCGAGTCCACGCGCGCGTCGGCGGCGCTCGAGAGTCACGCCGACCGTCCGGAGGTGCGCGCGGCGCTCGCGGCCGGCACGGGACGCAGCGTGCGCTATAGCAGCACGGTGGGCGCCGAGCTCCTCTACGTCGCCCACCGGCAAGAGGACGCGGGAGCGGCGCGTGTGGTGCGCGCGGCGGTGCCGCTGACGACGGTGGCGGCTCGGGTGGCCACGCTGCGACGGCTCCTGCTCGTCGGGGTGCTGGCGGCCACGCTCTTCGGGCTCGTGGCCGCCGTCGTCCTCTCGCGGCGGATGCTGCGGCGCATCCAGCGGCTGGTCGCCTTCGCCGCGCGGCTCGCGGCCGGCGAGGCGCCGCCCTATCTGGCCGCCGAGCGTCCCGACGATCTCGGGCTGCTCGAGGCGCAGCTCGGCGAGATGGCCCGTAGCGTCGCGGCGACGATCGCCGCGCTGCGGGTCGAGCAGGAGCGGCTGGAGGCGATCCTGCGCGGGATGGTCGAGGGCGTGGTGGTCACCGACCTCACGGGGGGAGTGGTGCTCATGAACGCCCGCGCACGCGACCTCCTGGCGGTGCCCGCCGGCGCCGACGGGCGCGGCCGCCCGCTGCTCGAGCTGACGCGCGATCCGGCGCTGGCGGAGATTCCGCGCGAGCTCGGGGCGGCCAGGGACGCCGTGTCCCGCGACGTGACCCTGGCGGGCGGCGACGGGCCGACGCTCCAGGTGAACGCGGCGCGGCTGCACGGGGCCGACGGCGCGCCCTTCGGCTTCGTCCTGGTCCTACACGACGTCTCCGAGCTGCGCCGCCTCGAGGTGATCCGCCGGGACTTCGTCGCCAACGTCTCGCACGAGCTGCGCACGCCGCTCACCGCGATCAAGGGCTATGCGGAGACGCTGCTCGGGCCCGCGGGCGACGACCGGGAGACCGCGCGGCGCTTCCTCGCGGTCATCGACCGGCACTCCGAGCGTCTCGGGCGCCTGATCGACGACCTGCTCACGCTCTCGGACCTCGAGCTCGGGCGCACGCCGCTGCGGCTCGCGGCGGTCTCCGTGGGGCCGGTCGTCGACGACGTGCTCCAGATCCTGGCCGCGCGCATCGCCGCCGGCGGGGTCGAGGTGTCGGCGCACGTCGCCCCCGGCACGCCACCGGTGCACGCCGATGGGGACCGGCTGCGCCAGGTGCTGATCAACCTCGTGGACAACGCCATCAAGTACACGCCCCCCGGGGGCGCGGTGAGCGTGCGCGCGGCCGCCGCCGAGTCGCCGGGCACGGTCGAGATCGTGGTGGAGGACACGGGCGTGGGCATCCCGACGCAGGACCTCCCGCGGCTCACGGAGCGCTTCTTCCGCGTCGACAAGGCACGCTCGCGCGAGCTGGGAGGCACCGGCCTCGGGCTCGCCATCGTCAAGCACATCGTGCAGGCGCACGGCGGCCAGCTCGCGATCACGAGCGCGGTCGGCCAGGGGACGACCGTGCGCGTCGTCCTTCCCGGCGCTACAGCTCGCGCGGGAGCCGGTCGAGATGGCGGATCGAGCGGCCCTTCGCCATGAAGATCACCATCTCCGCGATGTTGGTCGCATGGTCCCCGATGCGCTCGAGGGCCTTGGACACGAAGAGGAGGCGCATCGCGCGGCTGATCGTGTGGGGGTCCTCGACCATGTAGGAGAGCAGCTCGCGGAAGACCTGCTCGTGGAGCTTGTCGACGCCGTCGTCGGCGGCGCATACCTTGAGCGCGAGGTCGCTGTCCTCGCGGACGAACGCGTCGAGGCTCTGGTGCAGCATGTCGCGCGTCAGGTCGGCCATGCGGGGGATGTCGATGTAGGGCTTCAGGGCCGGCTCGGCGGCCAGCTCGAGGGTGCGCTCGGCGACGTGGGCGGCGAGGTCGCCGATGCGCTCGAGGTCGGTGGTGATCTTGAGCGCGGTGGTGATGAGGCGGAGGTCGCGGCCCGCGGGTTGATGCAGGGCGAGGAGCTTGATGCAGAGGTCGTCGATCTCGACGTCGAGGCGGTTGACCGTGTGGTCGCGGGTGACGACGGCCTGGGCGAGCGCCGGGTCGCGGTCGACCAGCGCGCGCACGGCCTGCGCGATCTGGTCCTCGACCAGGCCTCCCATCTCGAGGACCGAGGTCCGCAGCTGGTCGAGGGCCTGCTCGTAGGCGCGATCGGTGTGCTGCGGCATCAGCCGAACCGCCCCGTGATGTAGTCCTCGGTCTCGGGCCGGTCCGGGTTGGTGAACAGCCGCTCCGTCGGACCGCACTCGATCAGCCGCCCGAGGTAGAAGTACGCGGTCACGTCGGAAACGCGCGCCGCCTGCTGCATGTTGTGGGTCACGATCACGATCGTATAGCGCATCTTGAGCTCGTGGATCAGCTCCTCGATCTTCGCCGTCGCGATCGGGTCGAGCGCCGAGGCGGGCTCGTCCATGAGGATCACCTCGGGCTCCACGGCCAGGGCGCGCGCGATGCACAGGCGCTGCTGCTGCCCGCCGGAGAGGTCGAGCGCCGGGCGGTCGAGCCGGTCGGCCACCTCGTCCCACAGCGCGGCCTGGCGCAGGCTCCGCTCGACCAGCTCGTGCAGCCGGACGCGGTCACGGAGCCCGTGCACCCGCGGGCCGAAGGCGACGTTGTCGAAGATGGACTTCGGGAAGGGGTTCGACTTCTGGAACACCATGCCGACGCGCCGGCGCAGCGCCACCGGATCGACGTCGGCCGCGTAGAGCGGCTCGCCGTCGAGGCGGACGTCGCCCGTGATGCGCACGCCGGGGATGGTGTCGTTCATGCGGTTCAAGCAACGCAGGAAGGTCGACTTGCCGCAGCCCGAGGGGCCGATGAGGGCCGTGACGCGGTTGGTGGGCACGTCGAGCGACACGTCCTCGAGTGCGACGGTGCTCCCGTAGCGCACGCCGAGGCTGCGCACGGTGATCTTGATCGGGGCCTCCGTCACGCCGGGCGGCCCCGACCGAGGGCCGCGCGCGCGAGCAGATTCGACCCGAGCACGACCGCGAGCAGCACGAGCGCCGCCGCCCACGCCTGGCGGTGCCACTCGTCGTACGGCGAGATCGCGTAGGTGAAGATCATCACCGGGAGCGAGGCGGTCGGCTGGCCGACGCCGGGGCTCCAGTACCGGTTGCTGAACGAGGTGAAGAGCAGCGGTGCGGTCTCGCCGGCGACCCGGGCGAGCGAGAGGAGGATGCCGGCGGCGATCCCGCGCAGACCCGCGGGAATCGCCACGCGGACGATCGTCACCCAGCGCGGCGCCCCGAGCGCGAGGGCGCCGTCGCGGAGCGAGGTGGGCACCAGCCGCAGGAACTCCTCGGTCGTTCGCAGCGTGACGGGTATCGTCATCAGGCCGAGCGCGATCCCCCCGGCAAGCGTCGAGAAGTGCCCCATCGGCACGACCACCAGGGCGTACACCGTGATGCCCACGACGATCGACGGCACGCCGTTGAGCACGTCGGCCGCGTACCGGACGAGCCACCCGACGCTGCCACCTCCATACTCGGCGAGGTACACGCCGCCGAGGAACCCGACGGGGACGCCGGCCAGCGCCGCCAGGGCGATCAGCTTGAAGCTGCCCACCAGCGCGTTCGCCATACCGCCGCCGGACTCGCCGACGGGGGCGGGGAGCCGGGTGAAGAAGGTGAGCGACACGGACGACGCGCCCTGCCAGGCGAGGTATCCGAGCAGGAAGAGGAGGACGCCCAGCGTGAGGGCGGTCGCCAGGCTGGCCAGCGTGAACATCACGCGGTCGACCCGGCGGCGCCGCCGCGCGTGCGCCGTCACGCGCGCCCGACCTCCGGCGGGATGAGCAGGCGCGCGAGGGCGTTCACGACGAGCGTGATCCCGAAGAGAACCAGCCCCACCTCGATCAGGGCGGAGAGGTAGAGGTTGCTCGTCGCTTCGGTGAACTCGTTGGCCAGCACGGCGGCCATGGTGTACGCCGGCGCGAAGAGGGAGGCGGCGATCTCCGGACGGTTGCCGATCACCATGGTGACGGCCATCGTCTCGCCGAGGGCGCGGGCGAGCGCGAGGACCACGGACCCGGCGATGCCCGAGCGCGCGTACGGGAGGACCACCTGGCGGACGGTCTCCCAGCGCGTCGCGCCGAGCGCCAGGGCCGCATCGCGCTGCGACTGGGGCACCGCGAGCAGCACCTCGCGCGACACCGCCACGATGAACGGGACGATCATCACCGCGAGGATCACCCCCGCCGTGAGCATGCCCACGCCGTACGTGGGGCCCGCGAGGAGCGGAATCCAGCCGAACGTGGCAGCAATCGGGGTGGTGAGGGCGCGCATGGCCGGGACCAGGACGAAGATGCCGACCAGCCCATAGACCACGCTCGGCACCGCGACCAGGAGCTCGATGAGGAAGGTGAGCGGGTCGGCGACGCGTTGCGGGAGGAGCTCCGCGAGACAGATGGCCGCCCCGAGCCCGAACGGCACCGCGAGGGCGAGCCCGATCGCCGACGTGGCGAGCGTGCCGTACACGAGGGGCAGCGCGCCGAAGCGGAGGAAGACCGGGTCCCAGACCGACGTCCACAGGAACGCCCAGCCGAAGGTAGCCCGTGCGGCCGCCGACTTCCGGAAGAGCACGAGCGCGATGACGAGCGTGATGCCCACGACCGACAGGCCGAAGCCCGCGGCGAGACCTCGGAAGACGGGATCGCCGATCCGCCACCGTCGCCCCCCGGAGCGAACGAGCAGCGGCTCGAGGGGGCGAGCGGCGAGCGGCGGTACCGGCGCCGGCCGAAAGGCCAGGGCAGGGCGGATGCGACCCCCGGGCGGGGGGAGGGCTGCGCCGGCTTGCTCCATCGTTACGACGACCCGACCTGAATCCGCTCCACCGCCTTGCGCTCGAGGGCGATCACCGACGCCGGCAGGGGCGCGTAGCCCAGCCCGGAGCTGAAGCTCTGGCCTTCGCCGAGCATCCAGTCGAGGAACTGCCGGAGGATGCGTCCCTTGTCCTGGTCGGCGATGCGGGTCGGGATGAGGAGCCAGGTGAAGCTCGCGATCGGGTAGGCATCGCGTCCGTCCGGATCGGTGATCGAGACGCGGAAGTCCGCCGGCATGTTCGCCGCCGCGGCGTCGGCCGCCGCGGTCACGCTCGCGAGGCTCGCCGCCACGAAGTGCCCGGCCCGGTTGCGCACGTCGCCGTACGGCTGCTTGGTCTGGAGCGCGTATATCAGCTCGACGTAGCCGATTGCGTCGGGCGTCTGCTTGACGAGCCCGGCTACGCCCTCGTTGCCCTTGCCGCCGAGGCCCACGGGCCAGTTGACCGACGTGCCGCGCCCGACGCGGCGCGCCCACTCGGGGCTCACCTTGGAGAGGTAGTCCACGAAGATGTAGGTCGTTCCGCTCCCGTCGGAGCGATGGACGGGTACGATGGCGGCGTCGGGCAGCTTGGTCTCCGGGTTGGTGGATGCGATCGCCGGGTCGTTCCAGCGCGTGATCGTCCCGAGGTAGATACCCGCCAGCGCCTCCGGTGTGAAGTGGAGGGTCCCGGCTCCCGCGACGTTGTACACCGGCACGACGGCGCCGAGCACGGTCGGCAGGTGGAGCAGGGGGATCTTGGCCTGCGCGAGCTGCTCGTCGGTCATGGGCCCGTCGCTGGCGCCGAAGTCGACGGTCCCTTCGAGGATCTGCCGGATGCCTCCCCCGCTGCCGATCGACTGGTAGTTGATCTGGGCTTCGGGGCTGCGCTTGTGGAACTCGTCGAACCACTTCGAGTAGATGGGGTAGGGAAAGGTCGCGCCGGCTCCGTTCACCAGGGTGGCGGCGCGGGCCGCGAGCGCGCCGGCGGCCATCACCCCGGCGACCCCGAGCAGCATCCGTCTCGATCTCCGCATGGCCAAGCCTCCAGGCGCAGTGTACCGCGGGCATGTTACGGTCCCGTGACGCCGGGATGAAGAGCGGCTTCCGGGCGGCTAGGAGGTCGTCCGGTGCTGTGCTATGGCGCCCCCCATGGCGGTGTCTCCCCGGCGGAACCTCCTCGCCCGGCTCCTCCCCGGCGGCGACGGCGAGCAGTTCTTCGACCTGTTCGAGCAGCACGCGGCCTGCACGCGCGAGGCGGCCGCGCTGCTCGCGGCCATGGTCCGGGAGCGTGCCGACCCGCAGCGGCAGGCCGAGCGGGTGAAGGACGTCGAGCACCAGGGCGACGAGATCACCCACCGGCTGATCGAGCGGCTGCACTCGACGTACATCACGCCGCTCGACCGCGGCGACATCCATCGGTTGATCTCCCGCCTCGACGACGTGCTCGATCTCGTGTACGCCTCGGCCGAGCGCATCTGGCTCTACGGCATCGTCGAGATGGAGGCCGAGGCCGGCGAGCTGGCCGAGGTGCTGCGGCGCGCGGTCGACGCGGTCGGCGCTGCGGTCCACGGTCTCCGCGATCTCCGCGACCGCTCGACGCTGATCGCCCACTGCACCGAGATCAATCGCCTCGAGAACGAAGGCGACCAGCTTCTCCGGCGCGCCGTCGCCCGCCTGTTCGACGAGAGCAGCGATCCCATCCACGTGCTCAAGTGGAAGGAGATCTACGAGTACCTCGAGGAGGCGATCGACCGCTGCGAGGACGTCGCGAACGTGATCGAGGGCGTCGCCCTCGAATACGCCTGAGCGCACGGGTCCGCGTCGCCCGCATGCTCGCCCTGGTCCTCCTGATCCTCGTCGCCCTCGCCTTCGACTTCATGAACGGCTTCCACGACGCGGCGAACTCGATCGCGACCGTGGTCTCGACCCGCGTGCTCACGCCCCGGATGGCGGTTGCCTGGGCCGCGTTCTTCAACTTCGTGGCCGCGTTCGGCTTCGGGGTCGCGGTCGCGACCACGATCGGCAAGGGGATCGTCACGCCGGACGCCGTCGACCGCCCGGTGGTGTTCGCCGGCCTGGCCGCGGCCATCCTGTGGGACGTCATCACCTGGTACTGGGGGCTCCCGACCAGCTCGTCGCACGCGTTGATCGCGGGCTTCGCGGGCGCCGGAGTCGCCAAGGGCGGTCTCGGCGTGCTGATCGTGCCCGCCTTGCTCAAGGTGCTGCTGTTCATCGTTGTCTCGCCGCTGATCGGCTTGGTGCTCGGCGCCTACTTCATGCTGGTGGCGCTATGGCTGTTCGCGCGCGCCACGCCGACCTTCGTCGACCGGTTCTTCCGCCGCCTCCAGCTCCTGTCGGCCGCTGCGTACAGCCTCGGCCACGGGACCAACGACGCCCAGAAGACGATGGGCATCATCGCCGTGCTGCTCTTCACCTCCGGCCGGCTCGGCCCGGCGTTCTACGTGCCCACGTGGGTGGTGCTCCTCTGCCATCTCACCATCGCGCTCGGCACGCTCTTCGGCGGCTGGCGGATCGTGCGCACGATGGGCATGCGGATCACCGCGCTGCAGCCGATCGGCGGCTTCTGCGCCGAGGCGGCGGGGGCCATCGCGCTCGTCGGCTCCGCGAGCTTCGGCATTCCCGTGAGCACGACGCACACCATCACCGGCGCGATCGTCGGCGTCGGCAGCATGCGACGCCTCTCGGCGGTGCGCTGGGGCGTCGCCCGCAACGTGGTGATCGCGTGGGTGCTCACGATCCCCTGCAGCGCGGCGATCGCCGCGGCGATCTACCTTCCCTTCCGCGCGTTCTCGTAGGAGGGTGCATGCGCATCGGGTTCATCGGCCTCGGCATCATGGGGGCGCCCATGGCGCGTAATCTCCTGCGCGCGGGCCACGCGCTCGTCGTTTACGGCCGCACGCGCGCGCGCGTCGAGGCGCTGGTCGCCGAGGGGGCGACGGCCGCGGACGCGCCCGCGGCGCTCGCCGCCGAGGTCGACGCGGTCGTGACGTCGCTGCCCGACACGCCCGACGTCGAGCAGGTGCTCGAGGGGGAGCGCGGCGTGCTCGCCGGCGCGCGCCCGGGGCTGCTCGTGATCGACACGAGCACGATCGCCCCCGACGCCGCGCGCGCGCTCGCCGCGCGGGCGGCCGCGTGCGGCGTCGCCCTCCTCGACGCGCCCGTGTCCGGCGGCGAGCAGGGGGCGATCGCGGGCACGCTCTCGATCATGGTGGGCGGCGACCCGGCGGCCTTCGCGCGGGCGCGCCCGATCCTCGCCGCGATCGGCCGCCAGGCGACCTACATGGGCGGCGCGGGGCAGGGCCAGGCGACGAAGCTCGTCAACCAGGTGATCGGGGCGGTCACGCTCGCCGCGGTCGCCGAGGGCGTCGTGCTCGCCGCGCGCGCCGGCCTCGATCCCGGTGCGGTCGTGCAGGCGGTGGGGGGCGGCGCCGCGGCCTCGTGGATGCTCACCAACCTGGCGCCGCGCATGCAGCGGCGGGACTTCGCCCCGGGGTTCATGGTGCGTCTCCAGCAGAAGGACCTGCGGCTCGCGCTCGCCGCCGCCGCGCGCCTCGGCGTGCCGTTGCCGGCGACCGCGCTCGTCCACCAGCTCTTCGCGGCGGTCGAGGCCCGCGGCGGCGGCGCGCTCGGCACGCAGGCCCTGGTGACCGCGCTCGAGGCGCTCGCCGGCGGGTGACGGGACGCCCGTGCGCTTGCGCCGGGTGCAGGCCGGCGGGTAGGGGAGCGCATGCTGATCGACACCGGGATCATGACGAGCGACCTGCGCGACGTGGCGCGCCAGGCGGCCGAGGCCGAGGCGGCGGGCTACGACGGGCTCTGGACCGCGGAGGCGGGCCACGATCCGTACCTGCCCTGCGCGGTCGCCGCGACCGCCACCGAACGGCTCACGATCGGCACGAACATCGCGGTCGCCTTCCCGCGCAGCCCGCTCGTTCACGCCCAGATGGCCTGGGACCTCCAGCAGGCCTCGTGCGGCCGCTTCGTGCTCGGTCTCGGCACGCAGGTGAAGGGTCACAACGAGCGCCGCTACTCGACGCCGTGGACGGCCCCCGGCCCCCGGCTGCGCGAGATGGTGCAGCTCATCCGGCACATCTGGGACGTGTGGCAGAACGGGGTGCGGCCCGGCTTCGAGGGAACGTACTACCGCTTCAGCCTGATGACGCCCTTCTTCAGCCCGCCGCCGCTCGCGTGGCCGCACATCCCGATCTACGTCTCGGGCCTGAACCCCTACATGTGCCGTCTCGCCGGCGAGCTGTGCGACGGTTTTCACCTCCACCCGTTCCACTCGATCAAGTACGTGCGCGAGACCGTGCTGCCGAACCTCGAGGCGGGCCTGCGCAAGGCCGGGCGCGCGCGCAGCGCGGTGGCGCTCGCCACCACCGCGTTCGTGATCACCGGTGGGGACCGCGACGCGGTCGAGCGCGCGAAGGGGCCGGTGCGCCAGCAGATCGCGTTCTACGCCTCGACGCGCACCTACGCCGGCGTCCTCGAGGCGCACGGCTGGGGGGAGACCGCCGTTCGCCTCAACGAGAAGGCGGCTGCGGGCGACTGGGCGGGCATGGCCGGGCTCATCACCGACGAGATGCTGCAGGTCTACGCGGTCGAGGGCACCTACGACGACCTGCCCGGCCGCATCCGGCAGAAGTACGCGGGGGTGATCGATCGGCTCGCCTTCTACCATCTCGGCGGCCGCACGGAGGCGGAGGCGGCGGCCTGGCGCGAAGTGATCAGGGCCTGCCGCGCCTGAGGCGCGGAACCAGCGCCGGTACGCGCGCGGCGTAGCGCGCGTAGGCGCCTCCGAGCGCGCGGCGGAGCGCGCGCTCCTCGAGGGGGATCTTGATCGCCATCCCCGCGCCGATCCCGACCGCGACGCAGGCCGTGGCGGGCGAGGGGTGGGCGCAGAGCGTGCCCGAGGCGAGCAGGAGGATGCCGAGATAGAGCGGATGGCGGACGACCGCGTAGGGCCCGCGGTCGACGACCTCGTGTCGCGCCCGCACCGCGATCACGTCCGACCACAGCGCCCCGAGGACGCGCCGCGCGCGCAAATGAAGCGCCGCGCCGGCGGCGGCCAGCACCACGCCCGCGGCCGTGAGCGGCGCGGGGCCCGTCCAGCGTCCCGTGCGCCGCTCGACGAGGACCACGGCCGCGGCGGTGGCCGCGACGTAGAGGGCGCGCAGCGCCGCCGGCACTCGCCGCCAGCCCGCGACCACCTCGCCGTAGGCCGCGCGCGCCTCCGGCTCGCTGCGCTCCTGCCGGGCGTTGTCGAGCGCGACGAGGGCCCAGGCCGCCGCGAGCACGGCATCGGCGGGGACGAGGGAGGGCACGGCGTCGGCAGACGCTTAGAGCGCGGCGGCCCCGCGGTCAAATCGGCTTGCGGCGGCCGCGGCCGTCTGCCAACACGGGAGCATGGCGGTTCTCAGGGTCGCCCAGCTCGGACACCCGGTGCTGCGCCGGATCGCGGCGCCGGTCCCGCCGGAGGGCATCGGCGCGCCCGAGGTGCAGCGGCTGATCGACGACATGCTCGAGACCATGGCCGAGTACGACGGGGCGGGCCTCGCCGCGCCCCAGGTGCGCGTGTCGAGCCGCATCCTGGTCTACGGCGTGGAGTCCAATCCGCGCTACCCCGAGGCCGAGAGCGTGCCGCTCACCGTGCTGATCAACCCGGAGGTGACGCCGCTCACCGACGACGAGGCGGAGGACTGGGAGGGATGTCTCAGCCTCCCCGACCTGCGCGGCAAGGTGCCGCGCCGCACGCGCGTGCGGGTGGAGGCCTGGGGCCGCGACGGCCGGCGGCTGGGGTTCACCGCAGCGGGCTTCCATGCCCGCGTGGTCCAGCACGAGTGCGATCACCTCGACGGGATCGTCTACGTCGACCGCATGCGCTCGATGCAGACGCTCGCCTTCGTGCGCGAGCTGCGGCGGCATCCGCCCGAGGGCTTCGGCGGGTAGACGGACGGCTCAGTCGAGCGGCATGCCCTTGGGCACCACCACGATGCCGCCTTCGCTCACGGTGAAGCGGCGGCGATCGGCCTCGAGATCGAACCCGATGCTCGTACCCGGCGGCACCACCACGTTCTTGTCGATGATCGCCCGGCGGATGCGCGCGTGGCGGCCGACCTCCACGTCGTCGAAGAGCACCGACTCGCTCACCATCGAGAAGCTGTTCACGCGCACGCGCGGCGAGAGGATGCTGCGGTCGACGTGCCCGCCGCTGATGATGCACCCCTCCGAGACCATCGAGTCGGTGGCCATGCCCATGCGATTGCGCTCGCGGTCGGCGAACACGAACTTGGCCGGAGGGCTCGGGTAGTAGGCCGAGTAGATCGGCCACGTCGGGTTGTAGAGGCTGAAGATCGGCGAGACCGACACGAGGTCGGCCGACGCCCGCCAGTAGGCGTCGATCGTGCCGACGTCGCGCCAGTAGCCGCGCTCGGCCTCGCTCATGCCCGGCACGGTGTTGGTGGAGAAGTCGTAGGCATAGACTCGGTGCGTCTGCACGGCGCGCGGCAGGATGTCGCGACCGAAGTCGTGGGTGGAGTCGTTGCGGGCGGCGTCCTGCCGGACGGCGTCCACGAGGACCTCGGTCGTGAACACGTAGAGCCCCATCGACGCGAGCCGCGTGCCGGTCGCGTCCCCCGCCGTGGCGGGCTTCTCGACGAAGCCCGCCACGCGCCGCTCCGCGTCGCACTCGACGACGCCGTAGCGGTGCGCGTCCGCCGCCGGGACGGGGATCGCGGCGACCGTGACGTCGGCGCCGCGCTCGGCGTGGAAGGTGACCATCTGCCGCACGTCCATCTTGTAGATGTGGTCGGCGCCGAAGACGCAGACCCAGCGCGGGCGCTCGTTCTCGATCAGGTCGAGGTTCTGGAAGACGGCGTCGGCGCTGCCGAGGAACCACTGGCGACCGACGTTCTGGCTGGCGGGCACGGGGGCGACGTAGTGCCCGAGCTGCTGCGCGAGCTGCCAGCCGCGGGCCAAGTGCTGCATGAGCGAGCCCGCCTTGTACTGGGTGAGCACGTTGATCTTGAAGATGCCCGAGTTGACGAAGTTCGAGAGCACGAGGTCGATGATGCGATAGCGGCCTCCGAACGGCACGGCGGGCTTGGCGCGATCGCGCGTCAGCGGGTGGAGGCGCTTGCCCTCGCCGCCGGCGAGGATCATCGCGAGGACATCCGACGTCAACGCACGACCCATAGCACGTCGCGGCGCGCGTGAACACGCGGGCTGTTACGGCGCCGCCGCGCGCGCCGTGGGCAGGCGCGGCATCTCGAGCGTGATCGTGAACGTCGAGCCGACGCCGGGCGTGCTCTCGACCTGGATCGTGCCCGCGAGCAGATCGAGCAGACGGTTGACGATGTGGAGGCCGAGCCCGACGCCGCCGAAGCGGCGCGTCGTCGAGCCGTCGGCTTGCCGGAACATCTCGAAGATCACCGGCAGGTCCGTCGGCGCGATGCCGATGCCGGTGTCCCGGACGACGAACGTCATGGTGCCTTCGGGCCCCTCGACCGCCGTCACCGTGACCGCGCCCCGGGTCGTGAACTTGAGCGCGTTGCTGGCGAGGTTCTTGAGGACGGTCTTGAGCTTGGTGCGGTCGGTGAGCACGGGGCGGGCGCCGAGCGGGTTCTCCCAGCGCACCATCACCCCGGGAGCGACCAGCGGCTCGAGCTCGAGCGCCAGCTCGGCGAAGAGCGCCTCGAGGAACACGGGCTCGAGCACGACCCGCTCGCGGCCGGTCTCGAGGCGTCCCAAGTCGAGCGTCGCGTTCACCAGCTCGAGCAGCTCGACCCCGCCGCGCCGGATGCGCTCGAGCGTGTCCCGCTGGCTCACGCTGAGCTCCCCGAACGAGCCGTCGAGCAAGAGGTCCGTGTAGCCGCTGATCACGTTGAGCGGCGTGCGCAGCTCGTGAGACATCGTCGAGACGAACTCGGACTTGAGCCGGCTCGCCGCCTGCAGCTCGGCGATCAGCCGCGCGTTCTCGAGCGTCACGGCGAGGGCGCCCGCGATGCCGACGAGCAAACGGCGCTGGCGGGGGGTGAAGGGGCCGCAGCGCTCGCGGTAGCCGACGGCGAGGAAGCCGACGGTGCGCGGTCCCCGGGTGATGAGGGTGGTCAACGAGGAGGCGATGCCGATGCGGTGGAGCACGTGGGGCGGCAGCAGCGTCTGCCGGTCCGCATCGGCGATCTCGAGCACCTCGCCGGGGCGGAGCGCGTTGAGGAACGGCAGGCGGCCGAGCGGCAGCTCGAAGCGCCCCAGCGTGTCGGCGAGCTCGGGCGACGAGCCGGCGGTGGCGGCGAGGACGAAGGCCTGTCGCTGCTCGTCGAGCAGGCGGGTGCGGCACCAGTCGCACCCGAGCTCGGCGGCGACCATCCGGTTCGCCTGCTCGAGCAGGTTGGGCGAGTCGAGGTGGGCACCCAGCGCCTCGGTCATCCGCACGAGGGCGGCGGCGACCTCGGCCTCCTCCTGCTGCAGGCCGCGGGCGTGCTCCAGGCGCCGGCGGTCGGCGAAGGCCTGGCGGCGGTAGCGGTCGAGAAAGCGGGCGCCGCAGATCGAGACGACGGCCCCGGTGAGCAGCGCGAGGGCCGCGAAGCTCCGGTCGTCGGCGGCCGGGAGGACGGGCGCTGCGGCGGCGAAGCCCGAGAGCGCCGCCACGGAGACGGCGAGCTGCGCCCAGGCGCCCCACGGCAGCAGCACCGCGACGCCCATGAGCAGCGTGACGTCGGCCATGGCGAGGCGCTGGACGTTGCCGGCGACGCTCGCCTGGTAGGCGTCCATGAGGAGGGCGAGCGTGGCCGCCAGCCCGGCTGCGATCGCCACGCCGATGCGCCGGCCGGAGAGCGCGCGGCAGGCGGCGACGGCGAGCAGGCAGGCGAGCGCTTCGAGCCCGTACCACAGAGCCGCCGCCGGCCCGCGGTGCGGATCGGCGGCGAGCTCGAGCACCACGGCGCTGCCCACGAAGAGGAGGAAGAGCGCCGCGGCGAGCGGCATGCGCGCGCGCACGATGCCGTCGGTCTCGGCGCGGTAGGCCGGCTGCCAGGCCGAAGCGTCCGTCTCGCCGTCCCCCGGCATCCCGCCGGCCGGCTCTGCGCCCCGCTCGCGCTCCACCACGCCCCATCATCGGCTGGCGGCCGCGACGACTTGAGGCCTGCGGCGGTTGGCGCCCGGCCGGGCGGCCCGCTATCGTGCCCGGGTGATCCGGACTGCCGACGTCGTGGTGGTGGGCGGCGGCCTGATCGGCTGTGCGGTCGCGCGCGAGCTCGGGCGTCGCGGCGCGCGGGTGGTGGTGGTCGAGCGCGGCGAGGTGGGGGCGGAGGCGAGCGCCGCCGCAGCCGGCATGGTCGCGCCGCAGGCGGAGAGCCCGGGGCCGGGTCCGCTGCTGCGGCTCGGCGTGCTCAGCCGTGCGCGCTATCGCGCCTGGGTCGCCGCGCTGGCCGAGGAGAGCGGCATCGACGCCGAGTACGGCGGGCGCGGAATCGTCTACGTCGCCCTCCGTCCCGCCGACGCGCGCGTGCTCGCGGCACGGGCGCGCTGGCAGCGGGCGCAGCGGCTGCGCGTCGAGCGGCTCGCTCCGGCCGCCGCCCGCCGCCTCGTCCCCGGGCTCGCGCCGGGCGTCCGCATGGCCCTCCACTTCGTCGACGACCACCCGGTCGACAACGAGCGGCTCGTCGCCGCGGCGGCGCTGGCGGCGCGGCGGGCCGGTGCGACGCTGCTGGCCCACACCCCCGCGCTGGCCGTGCGCGCGCGCCGGGGGCGGGTGACGGGGGTCGAGACTGGCGCCGGCGCGATCGCCACGCCCGTCGTCGTGAACGCCGCCGGCGCGTGGGCGGGCACGCTCGGGCTGCCGGCGGGGGTGATGCCGCCGCGCGTCTTCCCGGTGCGCGGCCAGATCGTGGTCTTGCGCGGCGCGCCCGGCATGCTCCCGCGGCCCGTGTACTCGCGCCGCGGCTACCTCGTGCCGCGGCGCGACGGGCGCGTCCTCGCCGGCAGCACGCTCGAGCACGCGGGATTCGAGAAGCGCGTCACCGCCGGCGCGGCGAGCGCGATCCTCGCCACGGCGCTCTCCATGGTGCCCGGCCTGGCCGGGCTCACGGTCGAGCGTGCGTACGCGGGCCTGCGGCCGGCGACCGGCGATCACCTGCCGCTCCTCGGTCCGGCGCCCGACCTCCCCGGGCTCGTCTACGCTACCGGCCACTACCGCAGCGGCATCCTGCTCGCGCCGATCACCGCCGACGCGGTCGCCGACCTCGTGCTCGACGGGCGGACCGCGGTGCCCGTGGCCGCCATGCGCCCCGGACGCGTCCGGCGCTAGGCTCCCACCACCACCTCGAGCTGCTCGCGTCCGAACGCCGCCTCCGCCACGACCTCGACCGGCCGTGCGAGCATCGCCGTCAGCGCGTCGATCGTGCGCCGCCGGTTGGCGGCGAGGAACTCCGCCACCTCCGGATGCACGTGCAGGACGATGCCGCGGCCGTCCGCCGCGCCCGCCCCGGCGCGCTGCGCCCGCCGCAACGCCTCGTGTGCGAGCGCCTCGGCCGACCGCACGCGCCCGCTGCCCTGGCAGTGGGGGCACGGAGTCGTGAGCAGCTGCCCCAGGCTCTCGCGGGTGCGCTTGCGGGTCATCTGCACGAGGCCGAGCTCCGAGATGCGCAGCACGGTCGAGCGGGCCTTGTCCTTGCGCGTCTCCTCCTGGAGCGCGTCGAGCACCTTCTTGCGGTTGGCGGCGGACTCCATGTCGATGAAGTCGATCACGATGATGCCGCCGATGTTGCGCAGCCGGAGCTGGCGCACGACCTGGCGTGCCGCCTCGAGGTTCGTGCGCAGGATCGTCTCCTCCTGGTCCTTCTTGCCGACGTAGCGCCCGGTGTTGACGTCGACGGTGGTGAGGGACTCGGTCTGGTCGAAGATGAGATAGCCGCCCGACTTGAGCCACACCCGCCGCTCGAGCGCGCGCGCGATCTTCGCCTCGATGCCGTGCTGCTCGAAGAGCGGCGTCGCGCCCTGGTAGAGGTGCACCCGCCCGGCGAGCCGCGGCATGAGCGCGCGCGCGAAGTCGAGCACGCGCGCGTGATCCTCGGGCGTGTCGATCACCAGGCGCTCGACCTCGCTGGTGAAGAGGTCGCGCATGGTCCGCAGCACGAGATCGAGGTCGCGGTGGATCAGCGCCGGCGCCACGGCCTGCTCGGCGGTGCGCTTCACCTTCTCCCACAGGCGCGTGAGGAAGCGGACGTCGTCGTGGATCTCCTTCTTGGTCGCGCCTTCGCACGCCGTACGCACGATGAGCCCACCCTCGGGGGGGCGCTCGGCTTCGACGATCGCGCGCAGCCGGTCGCGTTCGACGGGATCCTCGAGGCGCCGGGAGATGCCGAGGTGATGGGTACCGGGCATGTAGACGAGGTAGCGCCCGGGCAGTGAGATGTCGGCGGTCACCCGCGCGCCCTTGCTGCCCATCGGCTCCTTCGCCACCTGCACGAGCACCTCGTCGCCCTTGGCGAGCCGCGCTTCGATCGGCCGCGGGTCGCGTGGCGGGCGCGGGGTCGCTTCGAGCAGCTCGGACGGCTCGCCGCCGGCCTCGGCGACCACCTCGGGCGGCAGCGCGTCGGGAGCCCCGAGGTCGGAGACGTGGAGGAAGGCGGCCTTCTCGAGCCCGACGTCGACGAAGGCCGCCTGCATGCCCGGGAGCACGCGCACGACCTTCCCCTTGTAGATGTTGCCGGCGATGCCCTGCTCGCCGCGGTGCTCGATCCACAGGTCGACCAGCGTCGTGTCCTCGAGGACGGCCACGCGGGTCTCCCAGGGGGCGACGTTGATGAGAATCTGCTTGCCGGCGGCCACTATGCCGGGGCCTCGCCGCCGCGAAACTGCGTCGCCACCTTGTGGACGCGGAGCGCGGGCCGCGTGTCCGGGGGCAGACCGAGCAGCTCGCCCAGGAACACCTCCGGCTTGAGCGTGCCGTCCTGGCCGGCGGCCATCTCGATCGCGAGGCGTGTCGGGCCGGTGACCGCCAGGCGGCGCACGAAGCGGCGCGCGTCGACCGTGCGCTCGCCGCCCCGGGCGCGCTTGCGGACGGGGAAGGAAGCTGCGGCGGCGAAGCGAGCGACGGCGCCCGCGATCGCCTCGGGACACGGCGGCGCGTCGAGGCCGGCCAGGTCGACGTCGTAGGCGAACGCGGCGACGTCCTGCTCGATGCTCGGCGACGAGCGCGGCACCTCGGTCACGCCGAGCGGCGCGAGCCCGTCGGGCAGCTCGGCGGCGAGCCGCGCCGCGACGGTCTGCGGCTCCCGCGGCTCGGCCAGCTCGAGGTCGACGTACTCGTCGTCGCTCGAGGTGCCGAGCGGCAGCGCCGGGCCGAAGGCGAGCCGTGGGAGCGGATGATGCCCCTGCGAGAAGGCGAGCGGCAGTCCCGCCCGGCGCGCCGCGCGGAGGAACACCGTGCCGAGCTCGCGCCCGCCGAGGAAGCGCGCGGCGCCGACTTTCCGGTAGCGGAGGCGCAGCCGCTGCACCGCGGGCGCGGCGACCTCGGGCGCGAGCGACGACGGCACGGCGCCCAGCCATTCTTCGGCGTTCCCCTCGCCCGGCTCGGGCGCCCGTACCATCGCCGCGAGCGTCGCCGGGAGCGGCGTCGTCTCCGCCGGCCGCGGCGCGGGCGCGTGCGGCCGGCGCGTGCGGAGGCGCGCGCGCCCCTCGTGCCACGCGCGCGTCTCCCAGGCGGCCGCACCCTCCCCGCCGGCGACGAGCGCCTCCGCCCAGCGCGCGATGCGGCCCCCGCGGTGGTCACCACCTTTCGCGCCGGCGAGGTGGTAGTCGACGTTGCGCACCTGGCGGAAGTCGCAGGCGCCGCAGTACGTGCAGCGCTCGATCGAGCAGTCGGGGGTGAGGCGGCCCTCGACCGCGCGCGCGAGATCCTGGCGGAGGAAGCGCTTGCTGACGCCGGCGTCGAGGTGATCCCAGGGCAGCACCTCGTCGAGCGGCCGGCGGCGGAGGTAGAAGGCCGGATCGAGGCCGTGCTCGGCGAGCACCTCGAGCCAGAGGTCGAACCGGCAGTGGTCCGACCAGCCGTCGAAGCGCGCGCCGCGGCGCTGCGCGGCCTCGAGCACGGGGGCCAGCCGGCGGTCGCCGCGGGCGAGGATGCCCTCGAGGAAGGTGAGCCGGCCGTCGTGCCAGCGGAACTCGATCCCGCGCCGGCCGAGCTCGCGGCGGAGCAACGCCTGGCGCGCGCGCGTCTGCTCGAGGTCGAGCTGGCCGGCCCACTGAAACGGCGTGTGCGGCTTCGGCGAGAAGGTCGACACGCTCGCGGTCACCTTGAGCCGCCCCGCGGCCGCCCGCTTGACCCGCTCCGCGAGCTCGGCGATGCCGCGCACGTCCTCCTCGGTCTCGCTCGGCAGCCCGATCATGAAGTAGAGCTTGAGGCTGCGCCAGCCGAGGTCCGCGAAGAGGCGTGCCGCGGCGAGCAGGTCCTCCTCGCGGTACTCCTTCTGGATGACGTCGCGGAGCCGTTGCGTACCCGCCTCGGGCGCGAGCGTGAAGCCGGTCTTGCGGACGCGGCGGATCTGCTCGAGGATGCGCGGCGACAGCGCATCGACGCGGGTGGAGGGCAGCGAGACCGCCACCCGCGCCGAGGCGAACCGGTCCATGAGCGCCTTCAGGAGCGGATTGACGCCGCTGTAGTCGCCGGTCGACAGCGAGAGCAGCGAGACTTCCTCGTGCCCCGTGCGCTCGACGAGCGCGGCGGTCTCCGCCGCCACCCGCTCGGGGTTGCGCTCCCGCAGCGGGCGGTAGACGTAGCCCGCCTGGCAGAAGCGGCAGCCCTTCACGCAGCCGCGCATCACCTCGACGCTCGCACGATCGTGCACGACGTCGATGTTGGGGACGATCGGCTCGGCCGGCGGCCGGAACGCGTCGAGGTCGACGAGGACCCGCTTGGCCACCCGCGGGCGCGTGGGGTCGCAGGCGACGACCTCTGCGAGCGTGCCGTCGGGCCGGTGGCGCGGCGCGAACAGGGCCGGCACGTAAAACCCGGGGACGGCGGCGAGCGCCGCGAGCAGCGCGCGGCGGTCGCCACCGTCCCAGCCGCGCACGACGTCCGCGATCTGCCCGATCGCCTCCTCGCCGTCGCCGAGGAGCACCCCGTCGAGGAAGGGCGCCAGCGGCTCGGGATTGAACGCGCACGGGCCTCCCGCGATCACCAGCGGGTCGCGCGGGCCGCGCGCCGCGGCGCGCAGCGGCACCCGACCCAGCTCGAGCATCGTGAGCAGGTTCGTGTAGGTGAGCTCGTACTGGAGGCTGAAGCCGACCACGTGGAAGTCGGCGAGCGCAAGACCGCTCTCGAGCGAGACGAGCGGAAGCCCCCGCGCCCGCAGCAGCGCCTCGAGATCGGGCCAGGGCGCGTAGACGCGCTCCGCGGCGACGTCGGGACGGCGGTTCAAGATCTCGTAGAGGATCTGGAGACCCAAGTGCGACTGCGCGACCTCGTAGACCTCGGGAAAGGCGAGGGCGAAGCGGAGCGGGGTGCGACCCAGGTCCTTGCGGATCGCGCCCCGTTCGTCGCCGAGGTAGCGTCCGGGCTTCTCGACCAGCGGCAGGAGGCGCTCGTACTCCGCCCGGTAGGTGCGCAGCATGGGGGAGCGGGAGTATAGGAAGGGGCGTCCGGCGCCGCAATCGCGCTTGCTCCCGTGGCCGGCGTCCCATATCATACGACGAATGTTCGGCATGGGCATGGGCGAGCTTCTCGTCGTGCTCGTCATCGTGCTCGTGGTCTTCGGGGCCGGGCGGCTTCCGGAGGTCATGGGCAGCCTCGGGAAAGGCGTGCAGGCGTTCAAGAAGGGCCTGCGCGAGCCCCCGGAGATCGACGTCACGCCCGACGGCTCGGACGCCCCCGCGAAGAAGCGCGAGGGCTGACCGCTCAGCGCAGCAGGGCCGCCGCCTCCTGCGCGAAGGGAGCGCCGGCGCGGCGTCGCCGGCCCTGGACCGCGACCACCTCGGCCGAGAGCTCCCTCAGGTCGGTCGGCGGCTGGACGAACACGATCTGGAAGCTCGTCTGCTCGCCGGGGCCGAGCGCCCAGTCCTTGGGAGGCTCGAGGGTCTGGAGGAGCCCGATCTCGCGCGGCGAGAGGTCCTCCACGCCACGCGGGGCGGTACCGCAGAAGATCACCTGCCGTTGCTCGCGCGCGCCGGCGATGCGGCCCTCGATCTGGATGCCGCGCACCGCGACCCGTGAGTTGTTGATGGCGACTCCGGAGATCACGAACACGAGCTCGTCGTTCTGCACGCGCTGGTAGGCGCCCTGCACGTCGGCGAGCTGGATGCTGTCGGGGCTCATGGGCGCCTCGGTGAGACGGGGGCCGAGGAACGGCACGCGCCCCAGCATCCCGGATGCCGTGCCCGGGTGCGTGTAGAGATAGATGGAGAGCACCGCGTACCCCAGCGTGACGACGGTGAGGGCGCGCAGCGCAAAGCGCGCGGGCGTGGTCACGGGACGGACCTCCTCTCCTGCCGCACGGGGGGAAGGCTGCGGCGCGTCGTCGGGCGCCGCGTCCTCCGGGTCGCCCAAGGTGAAGCCCGCCTCGTCGTCCTCGTCGTCGAGCGCGGGCGGGGCCGGCCGGCGGCGCTCGGGTGCCGGGGCGTCGGCGTGGAATACGAGCCCGCAGCGCGCGCACCGGTAGGTGACGTCGGCCCCGTGCCGCGTGCGGGCCGGCAGCCGGTAGCGGGTCCGGCACCGCGGGCAGTGGATCGTCACGGCGAGCCCGCCTGCGGCGGGGCCGGCTTGCTGCCCCCCAGCCCGAGGAGCCGCAGCAGGAAGCTCGAGCGGGCCCCGCCGACGAAGCCTTCCGCCTCCTCGTAAAGGCGCGGATCGTTCACCAGGCGTCCGAGCGTGCCCTGGCCGCGGTTCACCTTGTCGGCGATCGCGGCGAGGTCGGCGAGCGCCGCGTCGAGGTTGCCGAGCGCCCGCTGGCCGAAGCGCGGGTCCTCGAAGAGCCGCGGCAGGGCGCCGGTGCCACGGCTCAGGCGGCCGGCGAGCTGATCGAGCGCGCGTGCCGCGTGCGCCGCGTCGGCGAGCAGCCGGCGGCCCTCGGGCGTGTTGCGCACGAGGTGGCCGACGATGCCTTCGCCGCGGTCGACGCGCTGGAGGATGCTCGCCAGCGACTGGCTCGTGCTCTGCAGGTTGGCCATCGTGCGCTCGAGGTCGGCGAGCGTCTGCTCGCCCATCTCCTTGTTGCGGAGCATGGCGCCGAGCAGCCCCTCGCCGCGCTGGATCGAGCCCAGCACGTCCTTGAGCTGCGCGGTGACCTCGGCGATGTTGGTCACGATGTCGCCGCTCTGGCCGAACAGCGCCTCGTAGTCGATCGGATCGATCGACGGGATGATCCCGCCCGGCTCGAGCGCCGGAGCCTCGGTCGTCCCCGGCGTGAGCTCCACGTACCGGTCGCCCAGCAGGCCGAAGGTCCGGATGCTGGCGAGCGTGTTCTCGCGGATGCGCGGCGCGACGTCGCTGTTCACCTCGACCGTGACCTGAATGTAGCGCGCCGCCGGGTCGGCCGGAAAGCGCATGTCGGACACCGAGCCCACGCTCACGCCGCTCAGGCTCACGAGCGCACCCTGCTGGAGCCCGTTCGAGCGCGCGAAGTGGATCTCGTAGGTCACCTTGCGCTCGAAGAGATGTTGCTGCTGCCCGAGGGTCAGGATCGTCATCATGAAGACGACGAGGGCGGCCAGCACCAGGAGCCCGACCTTCGCCTGCTTCGCCATGGTCAGGCCGCCGTGAGAAACTCGTGGAGGAAGGGATCGGTCGTGCGCCGGGCCTCCTCGATGCTGCCGGCGAAGCGGATGCGCCCCTCGTGCAGGAACGCGATGCGGTCGCCCACGAGGAAGGCGCTCGCGAGGTCGTGGGTGACCACCACCGAGGTGAGCCCGAGGCGGCGCTGGAGGTCGCGGATGAGGTGGTTGATCTTCGCCGCGACCACGGGGTCGAGGCCGGTGGTCGGCTCGTCGTAGAGCAGGGCGCGCGGCTCGAGCACGAGCGCGCGGGCGAGGGCGGCGCGCTTGCGCATGCCGCCCGACAGCTCGGCGGGCATGAGCACCTCGGTGCCCGGCAGGTCCACCATCTCGAGCGCGCGGCGCACGCGGGCGGGCACGTCCGCCGGCGGACACACCCGGTGCTCGTGCAGCGCGTAGGCGACGTTCTCGCCGACCGTGAGCGAGTCGAAGAGCGCGCTCATCTGGAAGAGCATGCCGACCTTGCGGCGCACGCCGACGAGCCCGTCCTCGTCGAGGGCGCCGAGGGCCTGGCCGTCGACTTCGACCTCACCGCCCTCGGGCCGCAGGAGGCCGTTCATGTGCTTGAGCAGCACGCTCTTCCCGCTGCCGCTGCCCCCGAGGATCACCAGGGTCTCGCCGGGATGCACGTCGAGGTCGACCCCGCGGAGCACGGCCTTGCCGTGGAAGCTCTTCGCGACGGCCCGGCAGCGGATGTAGGCGGTGGCGCTCACGCGGCAAGGAAGAGCTTGGTCAGGAAGAAGTCGGAGATGAGCACGGTGGTGGAGGCCGCGACCACGGTCGCGGTGGTCGAGCGGCCGACCCCGTCGGCGCCGCCGGTCACGGCGAGCCCGTTGTGACAGGCGATGAGGCCGATGAAGAACGCGAAGAAGAACGACTTGCCGATGCCCGAGACCACGTCGTTGACGACCAGCACCTGGAGCAGCGAGTTGACGTAGAAGTCGGCGCTCACGTGCAGCTCGGTGACGCTGATCAGGAGCCCGCCGAGCACCCCCACGAGATTGCCGATGACGGTGAGCGCCGGCAGCATGAGCAGGATCGCGAGCAGGCGTGGCACGACGAGGTTGCGCACGGGGCTCGCCCCGAGCGCGCGGATCGCGTCGACCTGCTCGGTGACGGCCATCGAGCCCAGCTCGGCGGTGATGCCCGCGCCGACGCGGCCGCCCACCATGAGCGCGGTGAGCACGGGGCCGAGCTCGCGCAGCAGCGAGATGCCGACGATGCGCGACACGAACATCTTGGCGCCGAAGCGCTCCATGTAGGTGCCGAGCTGGAGCGCGAGCACCATCCCGGTGAAGAGCGTGCTCAAGTTGACGATCGAGAGCGAGCGCCAGCCGATCTGCTCGAGCTGGTCGAGGACGAGCCGCCACTCCGGGGGGCGCCGCACCGTCCAGCGCACCGCGTCGCGCGCCAGGTACGCCATCGCGCCCAGCGCGTCGACGGCTGTCGCCACGGCCGGCGGCAGGGCACTCGGGCGCATGCCGGCCTGCGCGGCACGTGCCCCCTCCGCCCGCACCATAGATGGCGGACGCATATCGGCCGGGGTGCAGGCTGTCAAACGCGCGCCGCTTCGGCCGCGCGGCGCGTCACCTGCCGCATGAGCCCGTGGAACAGGAACACGCTCACGAGCAGCGGGAGCACGTAGTAGGCGACCCGGAAGATGAGCACGGCGACCACCGCGCGCTCGAGCGGGACGCCGAGGCTCACGTACACGGCGGCCATCGAGCCCTCCATGATGCCGAGCCCGCCGGGAACGAACGAGACCAGCGAGAGGAGGAGCCCCACGCCGAACCCGACGAGCACCAGCCCGATGCCGATCGGCTGGCCGACGGCGCGGAAGGCGACCCAGAGGATGGCCAGCGTGAGGAACCAGTCGAGCGTGATCCACGCGGCCGGGGCGAGCATGCGGTCCTTGCGCCGGAGCAGGAACTCGATGCCCTCGTCGAGGTTGTGCTGGAAGCGCCACAGCCGGGCGCGCCGTGGCGCCCGCCGCGGCGCCACGCGGCGCAGCAGGCCGTATACCAGGTGCGTGCCCCGGCGCAGCAGCCGCCGCCGCAGCGGGCGGTGGGCGACGAGCACGCCGGCGAGCACCAGCAGCGCCCCGAAGGCGACCACCACCGCCGTCGCCGCGACCAGCGGCGCGCCCGTGAGCTCGCGGCGGCTCACCAGGGACACGAAGCCCGCGAGGATGAAGCAGAGCAGCGTCACGTTGGTGAGGAACGTCTGCACCAGCGAGATGAGCACGGCGCGTCCCGAGGGCACGCCCTGCTGCGCGAGCAGGAACATGCGCACGGCGAAGCCCGAAAGCCCGGCGCTGGTGACGACGTAGTTGGCGGTGTTCGACACGAAGGTGAGCCGCAGCCAGGTGCGGAAGGAGAGCCGCGAGCCGGCGGCGTCCGCGATCCCCTGGTAGGAGCGCGCCATGGCGCCGTAGGAGAGGAGCGTCAGCGCCATCGGCGCGGCGAGCATCGCCGGCGGCGCGCCGCGAACCGTCTGGAGGAGCGCGCGCCCGTCGGCGAGCGCCACGAGCAGCACGAGCAGGCCGAACCCGACGCTCGCCGCCCCGAGGAGGAGCAGGCGGCGCGGTCGGGCGTCTCCGTCAGCGGGGGAGTGGGGCAACGCGCTTGGCGATCCACCACGCGAGCGCGCCGAGGCCGAACCCGAGTGGACCTCCGAAGATCCCCGCTCCGATGAGCGTGCGGAAGTCCGGCTGCACGGCGTTGCTCGTCCAGAACACGACGGCCGTCCCCAGCACCGAGGCGGTGGCGTACGTGAGCGCGCCGTCGGTGGCCGCGAGCGCGGGGCGGCGGTCGAAGGCGATGGCCGCGGCGAGGAGGGCGACGGCGAGCGCGGCCAGCACGACCGGTCCCGGCAGCGGGTGCGCGTAGGCCCAGAGCGCCAGCGGCGGGGCGTCTTCGGGCTCGAGGGTGACGGCGGTCACCGTGAGGTCGCGTCCGGTGGCGTTGGGGATGATCTTCCGCTCGGCGCCATGGGTCTGGCGCACGACCGCCTGGCCGCGGCGCCCGAGGCGCTGGGTCTTGAGGGTCTCCTCGAACCTGCCGCTCACGGTCTGGACACGGTGATCCGCATCCTCGAGCGTGAGCGTGTATTGCACCGGGACCGCCGCGCCGTTGGGCGCCTGCGCGAGCCGCCCCTCGACGAGCACGTCGATCGTGCGGTGGCCGTCGGCCGGGATGGTCAGCGGAAGCCCCTTCCCGCCCGGTCCGATCTGCGCGTCGGCGACCAGCGGCGCCCCGGGGAAGAGCCGGGTGTGGAACGGCGCGTAGCACAGCGCGAACCAGACCACCGCGACCGCGGCGCCGATCGCCCGTTCGCGCGCCATGGCGCCCTCGGCGAGCAGCGGTTGCTCCGCGAGGTGGAGGAGGAGGACGAGCGCGGCGCCGATCGCCACGGCGAGGGCCGGGGCCGGCAGCACGACTTCGGTGGCCGAGAGCCCCGCGGCCACGAGGATCACCGCGGCCGCCGCGCCGGGGATCGCCCACGTGCGCAGCGCGTCGAGCACGAGAAGCTGCCAGACGCGCGGGGGGGCTGCCCGCTTGGCCGCGACCGGGCGGCGGGTGCGAGTCGCGGTGGCCATGCTCGACGGGCCTATAGCGACGGCGGCCCGAAGGGGCAAGGGCTGCGCCGCCCCCGCCTCAGCCGCCCAGCTCGAGCATGCGGGTGAGCGCCCGCTCGGCGCGGACGCGCACGTCCTCGGGGACGGTGACCTCGGGGCCGAGGTTGCGCAGCGCGTCCCGCGTACCCTCGAGCGTGATCATCTTCATGTAGTGGCAGAGCTTGCAGCTCTTGTAGAACCGCTTCTCTGGCACCTCGAGCAGAAGGCGATCGGAGAGCCCGCACTCGGTCACGATCAGGAACTCGTCGGCCGGGCTCTCCTTGGCGTAGCGTACCATACCGCTGGTCGAGAGGACGGCGTCGGCGAGCGCGAGCACGTCGGCGCGGCACTCGGGATGGACCAGGATCTTGACGCGGGGAAGGGCGCGGCGCACCGCGGCGATTTGCTCGGGCGTGATCTGCTGGTGCACGTAGCAGTTGCCCTCCCAGGCGATGATCGTCTTCTGCGTTTGCGACTGGACGTAGGCGGCGAGGTTGCGGTCGGGCAGGAACAGCACGTGCTCGCTCGGCAACGCCTCGACCACGCGCACCGCGTTCGACGAGGTGCAGCACGCGTCGCACTCCGCCTTCACGTCGGCGGTGGTGTTCACGTAGCCCACGACCACGAGGTCGGGGTAGGCGGCGCGCAGCTCCTGCGCCCGGACGGCCAGCTCCTCGGCGGTGACGCTGTCGGCGAGCGAGCAGCCGGCGCGCAGATCGGGCAGGATCACCCGGCGAGTGGGGTTCAGGATCTTGGCCGTCTCGGCCATGAAGTGCACGCCGCAGAACACGATCACCTCGGCGTCGACACGCGTGGCCTGGCGCGCGAGCTCGAGCGAGTCGCCCACGAAGTCGGCTACCTGGAAGATCTCCGGGCGCTGGTAGTTGTGCGCCAGCACGACCGCGTTGCGGGCGCGCTTGAGCGCGGTGATCTCCGCGATCGTGTCCGCGAGCGCGGCGCAGCGCGCCGGGGTGTAGGTTGGGTCGCCGAGCGGGGCGAGCGCCTCCGCGAGGGCGGCGGCGGTGGTCATGGTCCTTGGTACACGCCGGGTGCGACCGACGCAACCGCCGCGGCGGCCGAAGGGCCGTTGCCAAAGGCCGGCCCGCGGGCTAGGGAGGCCGCCGATGGACGTGAGCCGGACGGACACCGCGACGGCGCTCGCGCGCGCGGGCCGGTATCGACCGCTCGCCGAGCGCGCGCTCGCCGACGAGCCGCTGCCGCCGGCCGAGGCGCGCGCGCTCATGGCGAGCCCCGACGAGGAGCTCGCCGCGGTGCTGTGGGCCGCGTTCGCCGTGCGGCATCGTCACTTCGGCCGCGCGGTGAAGCTCTGTGTGCTGAGCAACGCCCGCAGCGGGCTCTGCCCCGAGGATTGCGGCTACTGCTCGCAGTCGGCCGTCTCCAACGCCGACATCCCCCGCTACCGGCTGAAATCGGTCGCCGAGCTGGTCGCCGCCGCCCGCCGCGCCGCGGCGACGGGCGCGCGCCGCTACTGCATGGTGACCAGCGCGCGCGGGCCGAGCACGGCCGACGTCGCCCACTTCGCGCGCGCCGCGCGCGCGATCCGCGCCGAGCTTCCCGATCTCGAGCTGTGCGTGTCGCTCGGCATCCTCGGCGAGGGCGCCGCCCGCGAGCTGCGCGCGGCGGGCGTCGACTTCGTCAACCACAACCTCAACACGAGCCGGCGCTTCTACCCGGCGATCTGCACCACGCACACCTGGGACGACCGGGTCGCCACCGTGGCGGGTGCGCGGCGGGCCGGGCTGCACGCCTGCTCCGGGGTGATCGTCGGCATGGGCGAGACCGACGACGACCTGATCGACGTCGCGGGCGTGCTCGGCGCGCTGGCGGTCACCTCGCTGCCGGTGAACTTCCTCCACCCGATCGACGGCACGCCGCTCGCCGATCGTCCCCCGCCGCCGCCGGGGCGCTGCTTGCGTGCGCTCGCGCTCTTTCGCCTCACCAGCCCACGCGCGGAGATCCGCGCCGCCGGGGGGCGCGAGCGCTGCCTCGGCGCGGCGCAGGGGCTCGCGCTCTTCGCCGCGAGCTCGATCTTCGTCGAGGGCTATCTCACGACGCCGGGCCAGGCGCACGCCGCCGCCCGCGACATGATCACGGCGCTCGGCTTCCAGATCGAGGCGGCGCCGGATGGACAGGTGCAGGCGAATGTGCTGTGAGGGGCCCGAGCAGGAGGCATACATGTCGAACCGACGCTGGGACGCGCCCATCCGCGGTCGCGAGGAAGAAGACGACGACGTCCTCGACGAGGATGAGGAGGACGTCGAGGACGATGAAGACTTCGACGACGAGGACGACTGGGACGAGGACGACGACGAGGAGGACGAGGACGAGTGAGGGGACGCGTCAGCGGCCGGCCACGGTCATGCGGGCGATCTTGAGGGTCGGCGCGGCGCAGGCGGAGCGGAAGCGCAGATCGGTGCCCACCATCTCGACGTTGCGCAGCATGTCGAGGAGGTTGCCGGCGATGGTCACCTCTTCGACCGGGTGCGTGAGCTCGCCGCCTTCGATCCACAGGCCGGCGGCGCCGCGCGAGTAGTCGCCGGTCACGAGGTTGACGCCGAAGCCGATCAGCTCGGTCACGTAGAGCCCGGCGCGCACCGAGGCGACGATCGACTCGGGCGGGTGCGGGCCGGGCGTGAGGAAGAAGTTGCTCGGGGCGGCGCTCGGCGCGTCGCCCGCGCTGCGGGTCGCGTGGCCGGTCGTGCGCAGGCCCAGGCGGCGGGCCGCATAGGAGTCGAGGAGGTAGCTCTTGAGCACGCCCGCCTCGACCACCGTGAGCCGGCGCGACGCGACCCCCTCGCCGTCGAAGGGGCGCGAGGCGAGGCCCCCGGGCTGGAGCGGGTCGTCCACGACCGTCACCGCGGGCGCGGCGATACGCTCGCCGAGGCGGCCGAGGAGGAAGGACGCGCGGCGGTAGAGCGCCGGGCCGGCGAGCGCGCCCGCCAGGTGGCGGAGCAGGCTCGCCGCCGCCTCGGCCTCGAAGACCACCGGACACTCCTGGGTGGCGACCTGGCGCGCGCCGAGCCGGCGTACCGCGCGCCGCGCCGCCTCGCGCCCGACGTCGGCGGGCGCGTCGAGCGTGTCCAGGTGGCGCCCGGCGGTGTACCACCAGTCGCGCTGCATCGCGCCGTCGCGCGTCGCCACCGGGACGACCGACAGGCTGAAGCTCGAGCCGGCGTAGGCACCCGCGAAGCCGTGGCTCGAGGCGTATGCCACCCGCCCGCCGCCGCAGCCGAACTCGGCCCCCTCGGAGTTGGTGATCTCCGCGGCCGCGGCGCGTGCGGCGTCCTCCGCCGCGCGCGCGCGCGCGAGCGCCTCGGGCGGCTCGAGGCGCTCGACGGCGGGATCGTAGAGCCCCAAGTCGGGGGGCTCCGCAGCGAGGTCGGCCGGGTCGGGCAGCCCGGCGTGGGGATCGGGCGCGGTCGCCCGCGCGAGCGCGCACGCGTCCCCCGCCAGCTCGGCGAGCGCCGCGGGGGAGAGGTCGCTGGTGGAGACGATCGCCGTCGAGTCGCCGACGAAGACGCGCAATCCCGCGCGCCGCTCGCGCGCGCGCCTGAGCTTCTCGACCTCGCCGAGCCGCACGCCGACGTGGAGACCGTCGCTCTCGCCCACGACCGCGTCGGCCGCGCGCGCGCCGGCGGCGCGCGCGCGCTCCACCAGATCGCGCGCGACCGCCCGGATGTCGGGCTCCGTGCTCACGCCCGCGTGCCGCCCACCGTGAGGCCGTCGACGCGCACCGTCGGCAGCCCGACGCCGACGGGCACCGACTGGCCGTCCTTGCCGCAGGTCCCGATCCCCTCGTCGAGCCGCAGGTCCGCCCCCACCCGCGTGATGCGGGTGAGGACGTCGGGACCGTTGCCGACGAGCGTCGCCCCCTTCACCGGACGGGTCACGCGGCCGCCCTCGATCAAGTAGGCCTCGCTCGCCGAAAAGACGAACTTGCCGCTCGTGATGTCGACCTGGCCACCGCCGAAGGACACCGCGTAGAGACCGCGGTCGACCGAGCGCAGGATGTCCTCGGGCGCCTCCTCGCCGGCGAGCATGAAGGTGTTGGTCATGCGCGGCATCGGGGGATGGGCGAAGCTCTCGCGGCGCCCGTTGCCGGTGAGCGGCATGCCCAGCAGCGCCGCGTTGAGGCGGTCCTGGAGGTAGCCGCGCAGCACGCCCTTCTCGATGAGCACGGTGCGGCTCGTGGGCGTGCCCTCGTCGTCGACGTTGAGGGAGCCGCGGCGCCCGGGCAGCGTCCCGTCGTCGACGACCGTGCACAGCTCGGAGGCGACCCGCGTGCCGATGCGGTCGGCGAACGCCGACGTGCGCTTGCGGTTGAAGTCGCCCTCGAGGCCGTGCCCGACGGCCTCGTGCAGGAGGATGCCCGGCCAGCCCGGGCCGAGCACGACCGTCATCGCGCCGGCGGGTGCCTCGACGGCGTCGAGGTTCACGAGCGCCTGGCGGGCGGCCTCGCGGGCGAAGCGCTCGGCCCGCCCGTCGCCGAGCGCGGCGAAGGGCAGGCGGCCTCCGCCCCCGTAGGTCCCCTGCTGGCGCAGGCCGCCGCGCTCGGCGATGCAGGTGACGCTCAGGTGGATCAGCGGACGCACGTCGCCGACGACGAGCCCCGCCGAGGTCGCGACCAGAACCACCCGGTGCTCGACGCCGATGCCCGCGATCACGTTGGTCACCGCCGGCCCTGCGGCGCGCGCAGCGGCGTCGATTCGCGCCAGCAGCGCGACCTCGTCGGCCAACGGGGTGTCGATGGGCGGCGGCGTGACCGGGTAGAGGTCGTGCGGCGCGCGCGCGGGCGCCACGGCGACGGCGGCCGGCGCCGCGCCCCGGTCGGCGATGTGCTGCGCCGTGCGCGCGGCCAGCTCGAGGCGCTCGAGCGTCACCTCGTCGGAGTACGCGTAGCCGGTGCGCGTACCCGAAAGCACGCGCACGCCGACGCCCTGCTGGACGTTCCGCGTGGCCTTCTTCACCACGCCGTCCTCGAGCGAGGCGGTCTGGGTCACGCGGAACTCGAAGTAGCCGTCGGCGTAGTCGGCGCGGCGCGCGACGGCCGCGCCGAGCACCCGCTCGAGGGCCGCGTCGGAGAGGCCGAAGCGGTCGCTGAAGAAGCGCTGCGGGTCCACCGGCGCGGTCATGGTTGGCACGCTAGCAGAGGCCCGGCACCGGTGCCACTCGACGAAGGCTCGTCGCGGCGCGCGCGGCCGCGCCGGGTGGACAGCGCGGCGGCGCGCGCGGCATAATCACGAGCGGCCCGGCTCGAGACGCCGCGGCCGTGCCGGCAGCCCACGATGGCGACCACCCCCGCTCGCGGTGTCCTCGCGACGCTGCTCCCGGTCCTCGACGGTCCGGGGCGGCTCGTCATCCTGCCGCACGACAACCCCGATCCCGACGCGCTCGCGAGCGCCGCGGCGCTCAAGTACCTCGCCTGCTCGCTGCTGAAGAAGGAGGCGCACATCGCGCTCGGGGGCATCGTCGGCCGCGCCGAGAACCGCGCGATGCTCACCTATCTGAACATCTCGCTGGTCCCGGTGGGCGAGGTGTCCTTCGGCCCCGAGACGCGGGTCGCGCTGGTCGACACGCAGCCGGGCCGGCAGAACAACTCGCTGCCCGACGGGATCGTGCCGGCGGCGGTCATCGATCACCACCCGGCCTACGCCGACTACCCCGGCGTGCCGTTCCTCGATCTGCGTGACCAGTACGGGGCCACCTCGACCATCCTCACCGAGTACCTGCAGGAGTCGAAGCAACAGGTCGACGGGAAGATCGCGACCGCGCTGTTCTACGGCATCACCGCCGAGACGCAGGACCTCGGGCGCGAGGCGACGCCCGCGGACATCGAGGCGGCCCACTTTCTCTATCCGCACGCCAACAAGCGGCGCCTGGCGAAGATCGAGAACGCGCGCGTGCCGCGCGAGTACTTCCGGGTGTTCCGCGACGCGATCGAGCGCGCCGTGCTCTACGACAAGGTCGTGGTCTCCCTCCTCGGCGACGTGCAGTACCCGGACATGGTGGCCGAGGTCGCGGACTTCCTCCTGCGCCTCGACCAGGTGGAGTGGGCGGTCGCCATGGGCACGTTCGACGGCTGTCTGCACTGCTCCATCCGCACCACCGATCGCGACGCCAACGCGGGCGACCTGCTCCAGCGCGTGCTCGGCGCGCGCTCGGCGGGCGGGCACGACATGATCGCCGGCGGCCGCATCCCGGTGCCCGCCGACGGCGCCGCGCGCGAGCGCGTGACGGCCGCGCTCCGCGACCGGCTGCTCGGCGCGCTCGGCGCGTGCCCGGACAGCGGGAAGCCGCTCGCCTGATCCCGCGCCGCGGGGCGCTCAGCGCCGCGCGTCGTCCGAGGGCTCGGCGCCGGCGAGCGCCGCTGCGATCTCCGCGCCGGCCTCGGCGTCGGGCTCGCGCCGCGCCGCGGCCTCCAGCGCGGCGCGAGCCCGACGGCCGCCGAGCCGGCCGAGCGCCCAGGCCGCGTGCCCGCGCACCAGGGGCTCGGGGTCGTCGAGCGCGGCCGTGAGCGGGGGCACCGCGTCGAGGTTGCCGCTGTTGCCGAGCGCCACCGCGGCGTTGCGCAGTAGCCCCCGGCGGCGGGTGCGCGCGACGGCGCTGCGGCCGAAGCGGGCGCGGAAGCCGTTGGCGTCGAGGGCGAGCAGCGCCGGCAGGTGCGGTGTGAGCTCGGACGTCCCGGCGGCGTCGCGCGCCTCGCCGTTCCACGGGCACACCTCCTGGCAGACGTCGCAGCCGAAGACCCAGTTCTCCAGCGCCGGCCGCAGCGCGGGCGGGATCGCGCCGCGGTGCTCGATGGTGAGGTAGGCGAGGCAGCGCCGGGGATCCATCGTGTAGCCCGCCTCGAGGGCGGCGGTCGGGCAGGCGCGCACGCAGCGCGTGCAGGTGCCGCAGCGGTCCGGCGGCAGCGGCACCGGGTCGAGCACCAGGTCGGTGAGCAGCTCGGCGAGCAGGAAGTACGAGCCGGCCGTGCGGTGGAGGAGCAGCGTGTTGCGTCCGATCCAGCCGAGCCCGGCCACCGCCGCCCACTCCCGCTCGAGGAGCGGCCCCGTGTCGACGTAGCCGCGGAAGCGTGCGCCGGGGAACGCGCCGGCGAGCCGGTCCGCCAGGGCGGCCAGGCGAGCCGCCACCCGCTGGTGATAGTCGGTCCCGGCGGCGTAGGCGGCGATGCGGCCGCGCAGCGTGGTGCGCCAGTCCTCGGGCGGCGCCGGCGGCGGGCGGTAGGGGTGGAGCAGGCAAATGATGCCGCGTGCCCAGGGGAAGCGGCGGCGCGGGTCGACGCGCTCCTCGGGACGGCGGGCGAGCCAAGCCATCTCGCCGGCGCGCCCGTCGGCGAGCCAGCCCTCCAGATAGGAGGCGCGCGCCAGGGGCTCCAGCGGGGCGCAGCCCGCGTGCGGAAATCCGCACCCCCGGGCGAAATCGGCGATGATCTCCTCGCGCGGGCCCATGGCCTCCTCTAGCACGGACGGCGTGGCGGCGGGCGTGGCCCTCGGCACGGCGGATTCAAGTTCACTGCGCACGCGCCCGATACAGTCCTACGAACGGCCGCCAGGGAGGGCCCGGAGGGATCCAGGCCCAAAATCACGAGGCCCGCGGCTCGTAAAGTCAAGGAGGAATTGGTCCCATGGCACTGGACATCAACACCAACGTCTCGTCGTTGAACGCCCAGTTCAACCTCAACAAAACCCAGTCGGGCCTCAACCAGGCCATCCAGCGACTCTCGTCGGGCCTGCGCATCAATCAGGCCTCCGACGACGCCGCCGGGCTGGCCATCGCCGACCGCCTCGAGCGCGACCAGCAGGTCGCCGGCCAGGCGGTGCGCAACGCGAACGACGGCCTGTCGGCGCTGGCGGTGGGTGAGCAAGCGCTCGGCACGGACACGCAGATCCTCACCCGGCTGAGCGAGCTGGCGACCGAGTCGGCCACCGGCACGGTGAGCGACGCGCAGCGCAGCGCCATCCAGCAGGAGTTCACGGCCCTCCTGTCCGAGGTCGCGCGCATCTCGGCGACCACGACCTTCAACGGCGTGCAGCTGCTCAGCGCGGGCACGACGGTCACCCTGCAGATCGGGCTCGACGCCAGCGCGAACTCGCAGATCAGCTTCACCAGCGTCGACGGCTCGGTCTCGGGCATCCTCGGGATCTCGCAGACCAGCATCGCGGCGTCGACGCAGGAGTCGGCGCAGTCGGCGCTGAGCTTCCTCACCTCGGGTATCGCGAGCGTCGCACAGACGCGAGGCACGATCGGCTCGAACGAGAGCCGGCTCCTCACCGCGATCTCGAACCTCCAGGTCGCGCAGGAGAACTACCAGGAAGCCGAGGGCCGCATCCGCGACGCCGACGTGGCGGCGGAGAGCGCGAACCTCTCGAAGAGCGAGGTGCTCCAGCAGGCCGGCGCGGCGGTGCTCGCGCAGGCCAACCAGCTTCCCAACCTCGCCCTCAAGCTGCTCGGCTAGGGACCGAACTCCGGCGGGGGCGCCCGGTGACGGGCGCCCCCGCGTCCGGTCCGGGCACCATCGGGGAGGGGCGCAGGGATGGCGAGCACGGGGTTGGTCACGGTCGGCGGCCTGGCGACGGGCCTCGACACCAACCAGATCATCAGCCAGCTGGTGGCGGCGGCGAGCGCGCCGGTCACCCTCCTCCAGCAGCAGCTCGCCGGCGTGCAGGCGACGCAGTCCTCGATCGGGACGCTCGCCGGCGACCTCTCCACCCTCGGCGCCGCGGCGCAAACGCTCGGCACGGCGAGCGGGGTCCTGGTGCAGACCGCCACGTCGAGCGACCAGACGGTGGTCACGGCTGCTGCGGGCACCGGGGCCCAGAACGGTGCGCTCACCCTCAACGTCACACAGCTCGCGCACGGCTCGACCGCGACCTCGAGCATCGGGCTCGCCGCCAGCTCGAATACGGTCGCCACCGGCCCGGGCACCTTCCAGTTCCAGGTGGGCTCGGGTCCCGTGCAGAGCGTCGCCGTCGACGGCACCACGACGCTCGACCAGCTCGTCACCGCCATCAACGGGCTCGGTGCCGGTGTGACCGCGTCGGCGGTGAACCTCGGCACCACCGCCAGCCCCGACTACCGTCTCGTGGTGAGCAGCACGGCCACGGGCGCGAGCAGCACGATCACGATCGTCCACGACGACACGTCGCTGCTCGTCCAGACCACGCAGGCGGGCCAGAACGCGCAGTTCACGGTGAGCGGGCTCGGTGGGACGTTCCAGCGCGAGTCGAACACCTTCGGCGACGTCATCCCCAACGTCACGCTCAGCCTGAGGTCGACCGGGACGGCCACGGTGACCGTGAGCAACGACGTCGCGACGATCACGAACAACGTCCAGGCGCTGGTGAACGCCTTCAACGCCATCGTGTCGTTCGTCAACCAGCAGTCCACGGTCAGCGAGACCCAGAGCCAGACGTCCTCGACGAGCCAGCCCAACAGCCAGCCCCAGACCTCGCTCCAGATCGGTAGCCTCGCGCTCGACACGACCACGCAGAACTTCGTCGCGCGGCTGCACGCGGTGCTCTCGGGCGCGGTGGCCGGCAGCGGCTCCTTCGTCAACCTCTCGGGCCTCGGCGTCGCCACCCAGCAGGACGGCACGGTGACGTTCGACGCGACCAAGTTCCAGCAGGCGCTGGCGACCGACCCCGCCTCGGTGGCCGCGGTGCTCGCCGGGCCGGACGGCGTGTCGGGCATCGCTTCCCAGCTCGCCGCCTTCGTCACCCAGGCCACCGGCCCCGGCGGCTTCGTCTCCCAGGAGAACGACACGCTCAACTCCCAGGTCCAGGCGCTCCAGGACCAGATCGCCACGCGCCAGGACGCGGTCAACGCCTACCAAGCGCAGCTCCAGCAGGCGTTCAACAACCTCGAGACCACCGTGAGCACGCTCCAGTCACAGCAGAACGCTCTCGCATCGCTCATCAAGGCGACGATCGGTTGAGCATGCCGGGCGCGCAGGAAGGAGGCTCCCGATGTCGGTGCAGGCCTACACCAAGGCGCAGGTGACCCTCGTCGATCGCAAGCGGCTCCTGCTGCTGGTGCTCGACGGCGGGCTCACCTTCCTCGAGCGCGCGCGCACGGCCTGCGCGGCCGGTGAGGATGCGGCCTTCGGCGAGGCGATCCACCGGGCGCAGGCGATCGTCTGCGAGCTGCGCGCGAGCCTCGACCACCGTGCGGGCGGCGCGCTCGCCGATCGCCTCGCACGGCTCTACACGTTCATGCTCGGCCACCTGGCCAAGGCGTACGCGCAGCGCAGCGTCCGTCGCGTCGAGGAAGTGATCCGCGTGCTCCGCCCGATCGCCGAGGCGTTCCACGAGGTCGTCGAGGGGCCGGCCGCCGCCGGCCTGCCCGCCTGATGGCCGACGACGAGCTGCTGCGCCTGAGCGCCCGCGAGCTCCTGCTCTACCAGGACCTCGCGCACGGCTACGAGGCCCTGCTTGGCGTCCTGCGCGACGATCCGAGCCCGGGCGCGGCTCCGGAGCTGCGCGAGGCGACCGCCCGGACGGAGCGGGCGACGGACGCGCTCCGCGCCGTGAGCGCGGCGCTCGCCCCCTGGCGGCTCGCCGGCCGGCCGGTGCCCGAATCCGTGCGCTCGGTGTGGCGCGCGTCGGCCGAGGTCGCCGCGCAGGCGGTGGAGGCAAACGCGGCGCTGGTCGCTCACGCCCGCGCCCATCAGGCGGCGCTCGCCAAGCGGCTCGCCGTGCTCGACACGGGCCGCCGCGCGCTCGCCGGCTATGCGCGCGCCGCCGGCCGGTCAGCGGCTTGACGCGCGAGACAGGTTCTCGGGCCCCCGAGCCCGTGGTTTCGCGGCGTTGTTCGCGTCCCCGGCTGGCACGGGCTTGCAGGCGCGGACCGCGGACCATGCGCTGGGACTTCCTCGACGACCGGTCCGTGCTCATCACGGGCGGGACGGGCTCCTTCGGGCAGCGCTTCGCCGCCACCGCCCTCGCGTACGCCCGCCCCCGGCGGCTGATCGTCTTCTCGCGCGACGAGTGGAAGCAGGCCGAGATGCGCCAGGCGCTCGGTGACCATCCGGCGCTGCGGCTCTTCTTGGGCGACGTGCGCGATCGCGACCGGCTCATGCGGGCGTTCCACGGCGTCGACGTCGTGATCCACGCCGCGGCCCTCAAGCAGGTGCCCGCGGCCGAGTACAATCCGTGGGAGTGCGTGCGCACGAACGTGGTCGGCGCGCAGAACGTCGTCGACGCGGCGATCGAGCGCGGCGTCAAGCGCGTGATCGCGCTCAGCTCCGACAAGGCCGCCAATCCGGTCAACCTCTACGGCGCGACCAAGCTGGTCGCCGACAAGCTGTTCGTCGCGGGCAACACGTACGCGACGCCGGGCGACACGCAGCTCGCGGTGGTGCGCTACGGCAACGTCATGGGGAGCCGGGGCAGCGTGGTGCCGCTGTTCCGGCGGCTGCGCGCGAGCGGCCGCATCCCGATCACCGACCGGCGCATGACCCGCTTCTGGATCACGCTCGACCAGGCGGTGTCCTTCGTCGGCCGGGCGCTGCGCCAGATGCGCGGCGGGGAGATCTTCGTGCCGAAGCTGCCGAGCGTCCGCATCGTCGACCTGGCGCGTGCCCTCGCGCCCGGGTGCGCGCTCGACGAGGTCGGCATCCGCCCGGGCGAGAAGCTGCACGAGGTCATGATCACCGCCGAGGACGCGCGCAAGGCGGTCGAGTTCGACGACCACTACGTGATCCAGCCGGCGTTTCCCTGGTGGAGCGACGACCTCGGCGCCGCCGGCGGCGGCCGGCCCGTTCCCGAGGGCTTCGTCTACGCCAGCGACACGAACGACCGTTGGCTCGATGGCGAGGAGCTGCGCACGCTCTGCGGGGAGCGCGAGCCCGTGCGGAGGCCGCCCGCGCGGTCGGACGGCGGGCAGGAGCAGGCGGTCGCGGGGTAGGGGGGCATGCGGATCACCGTCGGGGAGCGAGGCGGGTGAGGCGCCCGATCGCGATCGTCCAGGCGCGCATGGCCTCCTCCCGACTGCCCGGCAAGGTGCTCGAGGACCTCGCCGGCGCGCCGCTGCTGGCGCGCATCGTCGAGCGGCTGCGCGCGGCGCGCACGCTCGGCGGGATCGCGGTCGCCACCACCGACCGGCCGGAGGACAAGCCGATCCGCTTCCTCGCCCAGGTGATGCACATCGGCTGCTTCGTCGGCAGCGATTGGGACGTGCTCGCCCGCTACGCGGGCGCGGCCGAGCAGTTCGAGGCCGACCCCGTGATCCGCATCCTCGGCGACTGTCCGCTGGTCGACCCCGAGCTCGTCGACGCGTGCGTGGCCGCCTACCGCAGCGTCCCGGCGACGGCGTACGTCGCGCTGGGCGGCGAGTTCCCCGAAGGGCTCGACACCGAGGTGGTGAGCGCCCGGGCGCTGCGCCGCGCGCACCTCGAGGCGGCGCTCCCCGCGGAGCGCGAGGACGTGACGCCCTTCATCCGCCGGCACCCCGAGCGCTTCCCTAGCCGGCTCGTGCCGTTTCCCGAGCCGTTCGGCAGACGGCGCTGGACGGTCGACGACCGGCGCGACCTCGAGTTCGTACGCGCCGTCTACGGCCGCCTCCACCGGCCCGGCGAGGTCTTCGGCTGGCGGGCGGTGCGGGACCTCCTCCTGCGCGAGCCCGAGCTGCTCGCGCCCGACGCGGGCGGCGCGCGCGTTTCCGGCCGGTCGCCGGCGCGCGATGCCGGCAAGGAGGTTCGATGACCGCGGTCGTCTGGGCGGAGGCCGGTTCGGGCGCGGAGCCGGGACGGCTGCGGCGCGCGCGGGCGCTCGCGCGCGCGCTCGCGGCGCGCGGCCTGCGCTGTCGCTTCGTGCTGCCCCCCGAGGCCGAGACGGTGGCCTGGCTCGCAGCGGCCGGCTTGCCGACGTCGATCGTGCCCCCCGGTCGCGAGCCGGGGCTGCGCGGGGTGCTCGGCGCCGCGACCGAGGCGATCGCGGTCGTCGCCGACGTCGCCCGCCCGCTCCAGGTGCTCGAGGCGCGCGCGCTGCGCGCGAACGGGCGCGTGCTGGTGGCGGTCGAGACCCCCGGTCCGGGAGCGGCCGACGCGGATCTGGTGGTCGCGCCGTTCGGCGAGCCGCGCGGCGAGCGATGGCTCGCAGGTCCCGCGCATGCGCCCGTCGAGTCCCCCCTGGCGTCGCGGCGCCGCCCCGCGTCCGGGCCGCGGCCCGTGGTGCTCGTCGACCTCGAGGGCCCGCACGCCGAGGCGCTGCTGCCGGCCGTCGAGGCGCTCGCCCGCATCCCCGGGGTGCGCGCTCACGCCCGCGTGCTCGCGGACCCCGGTGGCCCCGTCTGGGCGCGGCTCGCGGGGCTGCTCGGGCGGCTCGACCTCGCCCCCGCGCGCGCCGCCCGGCCCGGGGCGCTCGTGGCGCACCTCGCCGCCGCCGACGTCGCGGTCCTCGGCTTCGGACCCGGCGTGCACGAAGCGCTGGCGGCCGGCGTGGCGCCGCTCGTGCTCTGCAGGCGGGCGGCCGAGGCGGCGGCGCTCGCCCCGCTCGCCGCCCGCGGCGCGCTGCGCCATCTGGCGCCCGGCTGGAGGGCGGACGACGTGGCGAGCGTGCTGGGTGCGCTGCTCGCCGACTGGGAAGGGCGTGCGGCGATGGCGCGCGCCGGATGGGCGCTCGTCGACGGACGCGGCGGCGAGCGGGTGGCGGCCCGGCTGCTCGGGCTGCTCGCCGGGCGCGGCCTCGGGTCGGCCGACGGGCGGGTGGCGCGCGTGTGACCGCGCACCGCACCATCGCCATCATGCAGCCGACCTATCTTCCCTGGCTCGGCTACTTCGACCTGATGGACCAGGTCGACGCCTTCGTCCTCCTCGATCACGTGCAGTTCGAGCGCGCCTCGTGGCAGCAGCGCAATCGCGTGAAGGGTCCAGGGGGCGCCGTGACGCTCACCGTGCCGGTCCGGCACACCGGACGCGCCACCCGCCTCGCCGACGCCGAGATCGCCGCCCCCGGCTTCGCCCGCGCCCACCGGCGCACGATCGAGGTCGGCTACGGGCGCGCGCCGGGCTTCGCCCGGCACCGCGGCGCGCTCGCCGCGCTCTACGGCACGGTGCCGCCGCGGCTGGTCGCCTTCTCGGAGGCGCTCATCGTCTGGCTGCGCGCGGCGCTCGGCGTGTGCACGCCGCTCCTCCGTGCCTCGGCGCTCGGCGTCGACGGGGCGAAAGACGGCCTCATGCGTCGGATCTGCGAGGCTCTGGGCGCCACGCGCTATCTCGCGGCGCCCGGGAGCCGCGCCTACATGGAAGCCGGCGGCGCGTTCGCGGATGGGCGCGTCGCGGTCGCCTACCACGCCTACGCCTGCGTTCCCTACGCCCAGCAGCACGGGCCGTTCGTGCCGCAGCTCTCGGCGCTCGACTGCGTCCTCAACCTGGGCGACGGCGCCCGCGCCGCGATGCTGGCTGGCCGCCTGCCGCCGGTGCCATGAGGGCGCCGCGCGGCGCTCGCGGCCGAGCCGGGCAGGAACTGCCGGTCGGGACGGCCCGACCGTGCACCGGCGGCCTGCCGAGACGGCGCCGGGCACGCGGTACGGGCATTGCTTGGGGCCGGGGGAGAGGTGGGTGAGCGGATGCGAATCCTGGTGACGGGCGGTGCGGGCTACGTCGGCAGCACCCTGGTCCCCCTGCTGCTGCGCGAGGGGCACCGGGTCCTCGTCCTCGACAACCTCCTCTACGGCGGGGCCGGCATCCTGCCGCTCTTCGGGATTCCGGGCTTCGACTTCGTGCGCGGCGACGTCTGTGATCCGGCGACGCTCAAGCGGGCGCTGCGCGGGGCCGACGCGATCATCCATCTGGCGGCCCTCGTCGGCTATCCCGCCTGCAAGCGGGATCCCGACCTGGCCGTCAAGGTGAACTGGGAAGCGACGCGGCTGCTCACCGCGCTGCGCGAGCCCGAGCAGCGGATCATCTACGCCAGCACGGGCAGCAACTACGGGGCGGTGGTGGGCGAGGTGTGCACCGAGGAGACCCCGCTGCGGCCGCTCACGCTCTACGGCGAGACCAAGACGAAGGCCGAGCAGGAGGTGCTGCGCGCGGGCAACGCGATCGCGTTCCGTTTCGCCACCGCGTTCGGCGTCTCGCCGCGCATGCGGCTCGACCTGCTGGTGAACGACTTCGCCTACGCCGCGGTGCGCAATCGCACGCTGGTCATCTACGAGGCGTCCTTCAAGCGGACGTTCATCCACGTGCGCGACATGGCGCGCGCCTTTCTGTTCGCGCTCGAGCACTCCGACGAGATGGTCGACAACGCCTACAACGTCGGCGCCGAGCGCAACAACTACAGCAAGCGCGAGATCGCGCACCTCATCCAGCGCCACGTCGACGTCTACCTGCACTTCGCCGACGTCGGGCAGGACGAGGACCAGCGCAACTACGAGGTGTCCTACGCGAAGATCGAGCGCCTCGGCTTCTGCTGCCTCACCGACGTCGAAGAGGGCGTGCGCGAGCTGGTGGCGGCGGCGACGGCGCTCGACGTCTCGAATCCGTACGCGAACGTGTAGCCCGGAGGACGGCATGGAGGGGTGGAGCGGCAGGCGGGTGCTGGTCACCGGTGGGGCGGGCTTCCTCGGCCGGTGCCTCGTGGCGGCGCTGCGGCGGGAGGGCGCCGAGGTCGTGGCACCGCGGCGCGCCGAGTACGATCTGGTCGATCCCGCCGCCTGCGCCGCGCTGCTGCGCGCGCACCCCGTCGACGCCGTCGTCCACTCGGCCGCGCTCTACGGCGGCATCTGGTTCAACCGGACGCGACCGGCGGAGATCTTCCACCAGAATCTCGTGATGGGCGCCAACCTGATGGAGGCCGCGCGCCGGGGCGGTGTCCGCCGCTTCGTGCAGGTGGGGACGGCCTGCGCCTACCCCGGGGTCGCCGAGGGTGACCTCGGTGAAGACGCCCTTTGGGACGGCCCGTGCCACGAGTCGGTCGAGTGCTACGGCCTCGCCAAGCGGGTGCTCGAGGCGCAGGGCCGCATCTACCACGCGCATTGCGGCATCGAGGTCGCGCATCCCATCCTCACCAACCTCTACGGGCCTGGGGACTGCTACGAGCCCGAGCGCAGCCACGTCGCCGCCGCGCTCGTGCGCAAGGTCGTCGAGGCCGTCGACGCGGGCGCGCCGGCGCTGGAGGTCTGGGGCACCGGCCGGCCGGTGCGCGAGTTCCTCTACGTCGAGGATGCCGCCGAGGCGATCGTGCGCGCGGGCGTTCTCTGCCGCGACGGCCGGCCGCTCAACGTCGGGACCGGCGTCGGCACCTCGATCCGCGACCTAGTCGAGGCCGTCTGCGAGCTCGCCGGGTTCCGCGGACGGGTGGTGTGGGATCCCACCAAACCCGACGGCGCCGCGCGCAAGGTGCTCGACGTGCGCCGCATGCGCGAGCGGCTCGGCTGGACGCCGCCCACCGCGCTGCGCGAGGGGCTCGCGCGGACGATCGCCTGGTACCGCGCGCAGCGCCCGCGGCGGGCGACGGCCGCGCTCGGCGAGGCCGTGGCATGACCCGGCTCTGCGTCGTCGGCCTCGGCAAGCTCGGGGCCTGCATGGCGGCGTGCTTCGCCGCGCGCGGCTACGAGGTGATCGGCGCCGACACGAGCCCTGCTACCCTGGCCGCGCTGCGCGCGGGGCAGGCGCCGGTCCCCGAGCCCGGGCTCCAGGACCTGCTCGACCGCGCCGGCGCGCGGCTGCGCGTCACCGCGGACGCCGCCGCGGCGGCCGCCGCGTCCGATCTCACCTTCGTGGTCGTGCCCACGCCGAGCCTGCCCGACGGGCGCTTCTCCCTCGCCCACGTGCGCGCGGCCGTGCGCGCCGTCGGAGCGGGGCTCGAGACCAAGCGCGAACGGCACGTGGTCGCGATCACGAGCACCGTGCTCCCGGGCTCGATCGAGCACGCGATCCGGCCGACGCTGGAAGCGGCCGCCGGGCGACGCTGCGGAGATGCCCTCGGGCTCTGCTACAACCCGGAGTTCATCGCGCTCGGCACGGTGGTGCGCGACTTCCTCGCGCCCGCGATGGTTCTGATCGGCGAGGCCGAGGCGTGGGCGGGCGAGACGGTGGCGGCGGTGTACCGGCGCGTGTGCGACGGCGGGCCGGCGATCGTGCGCATGGGGCTCGTCTCCGCCGAGCTCGCCAAGATCGGCCTCAACGCCTTCGTGACGACGAAGATCAGCTTCGCCAACATGCTCGCCGAGCTGTGCGAGGCGCTACCCGGGGCCGACGTGGACGCCGTCTGCCGCGCGCTCGGGTGCGATCCGCGCATCGGCCCCCGGGCGCTCCGCGGGGGCCTCGGCTACGGCGGCCCGTGCTTCCCGCGTGACAGCGTGGCGCTCGCCGCGCTCGCCCGCGCGCTCGGCCGTTCGGCGGCGATCCCCGAAGCGACCGATCGGGTGAACGACGCCGTGGTCGCGCGCGTCCTCGCGCGCGTCCGCGCGCACCTGCCGCCCGGCGGGCGGGCGGCGGTGCTCGGGCTCGCTTACAAGCCGGGCACGCCGATCGTCGAGCGCGCGCACGGGCTCGCGCTCGCGCGCGCGCTGGCGGCGGCCGGCGTCCCGGTCACCGTCCACGACCCGATGGCCACCGCCGCGCCGCCGGACCTGGGCGACGCGATCGCGTGGGCGGAGACCCCCGCGCGGGCGCTGGCGGGGGCCGACGTCGCGGTGCTCGCCGCCGCCGACCCGGCGCTCGCGGCGGCCGCCGGCCGCGCCTGCGCGGAGCGCGAGCGGCCGCTCGTGGTGGTCGACTGCTGGCGGCAGCTCGACGGCGCGCCGCTGCCGGCCGCGGTGACCCACGTGGCGCTCGGGCGCGGCGCGCCGGACGCGGCGGACGCCGACCGCCTGCGCGCGCTCTGGGCGGAGGCGTGATGGCGGGCGAGCTGGCCGCGGTGCGCCGCTTCTGGGACGCGCGCCCGTGCAACCTCCGGCACTCGCCGGCGCCGCTCGGGACGCGGGCCTATTTCGACGAGGTCGAAGCGCGGAAGTACCGCGTCGAGCCGCACATCCCGGGCTTTGCGGACTTCGCGCGCTGGCGCGGCCGGCGCGTCCTCGAAGTCGGTTGCGGCATCGGAACCGACACGGTGTCCTTCGCGCGCGCCGGCGCCGACGTGACCGCGGTCGATCTCTCCGGCGTGAGCCTTGGGATCACCCGCGACCGGCTCGCCGCCTACGGCCTCACGGCGAAGCTGGTGCAGGGGAGCGCGGAAGACCTGGGCTTCCTCCCCGAGGCGCACTTCGACCTCGTCTACAGCTTCGGCGTCGTGCACCACACGCCGCACCCCGAGCGGGCGATCGCCGGCATGCGCCGCGTGCTCGCACCGGGCGGCGAGCTGCGGCTGATGGTCTACAACCGCTGGAGCTACAAGGCGCTCGGCATCTGCGCGCGCGGGCTGCTGCGCGGGAAAACCGACTTCGCCCGGCTCGTGCGCGAGGCGAGCGAGGCGCAGTCGGGCTGCCCGGTCACGTTCCTCTACTCCGACGGCGAGGCCCGCCGGCTGCTCGCGGGTTTTGCGATCGTCTCGATGCGCAACGACCACGTCTTCCCCTACGTGATCGCCGATTACGTCGCGTACCGCTACCGCAAGCACTGGTGGTTCCGCCTGATGCCCGATCCGCTGTACGCGTGGCTGTGCGCGCGGCTGGGCTGGCACAAGCTCGTGGTGGCGCGGAAGGCCGAATGACGGCCGCGGACGACGGGGCGGTCGCGCCCCGGGTGAGCTTCGTGGTGGGCTCGCGCAACGACGACCACGGGGGCAATCCGCGGCGGCGCACCGAGCTCTTCCTCCACGCGCTGGCCGCTCTCGCGCGCCGCGCCGGCCTCGCCGCCGAGCTGATCGTCGTCGAGTGGAACCCGCCGCCCGACCGGCCGCCGCTCCGCGAAGCGCTCACCTGGCCTACCGAGCCGGGCCCCCTCGTCATCCGCGTGATCACCGTGCCGGCGGCCGTGCACGCGCGCGTCGGCAACGCCGAGCGCATCCCGTTTTTCCAGATGATCGCCAAGAACGTCGGCATCCGCCGCGCGCAGGGCGCGTTCGTCGTCGCCACGAACATCGACCTGCTCTTCTCGGAAGCGCTGATCTGGTTCCTGGCCCGCGGCCCGCTCGATCCGGCCTGCGCCTACCGCGTCGAGCGGCTCGATCTCGCGCTGCGCGACCTGCCCGACGGCCTCGACGTCGAGGAGCAGCTCGCGGTGTGCAGCATGAACGTCGCTCGCGTGTGCACGGCGCGCGGCTCCGTCGAACGCGATCGGCGCCGGCTGCGCGCCCGATACGGGCACGGCGCCGAGCCGTTCCGCGGCTTCCCGTCCGGTACGCTGGCGTCGCACGTCGGCCGCGCCGCGCGTGGCGACCGCCCGCACTTCGAGGCCTGCGGCGACTTCACGATGCTCGCGCGCTCGGCGTGGGAGCGGCTGCGCGGCTATCCGGAGCTGCCGCTGCACTCGATGCACCAGGACTCGATCCTGCTCAAGATGGCGCTGGTATCGGGCTTGAGGCAGGTCGTGCTCCCCGACCCGATGCGCGCGTACCACGTCGAGCACGGGATGGGGTGGGGCGCCGTCGAGGATCGGGCGGATATCCTCCGGCTGCCCCAGCTTGGCGACGGCGATGTCGCTCGCTGGCTCGCCCGCCTGGACGAAGCCGGCGCGCCGCTCACGCCGAACGGGCCCGACTGGGGCTTCGCGGGCGAGCCGTTCCCCGAGTGGCGGGCCGGCCCCGCGCCGGCGGAGGAGGCGCGCGCGTGCTGAGCCTCGAGGCGATCGTGCAGCAGGCGGGGCATGGCGCCGGCGGCGAGGAGGCGTTGGTGGCGGCGATCGTCGCGGCCTGCCCGCCGCGGCGCGTGCTCGCGGTCGGCGACGGCGCGGCCCTGCGTGCCGTGCGGGCGGTGGCGTCCCTGCCGCGGGTGCGCGTGGTGGCGATGGAGGTCGACGGGCAGGGACTCGCCCGCGCCGCCGCGGCGGCGCGCCCGGGCACCGCGCTGGACCTCCACCGCGCCAGCCTGCTGCGCGACCCCGGTGGCGCCCCGCACTACACGCGCGTGCCCGAGCTGGTCGCGGTCCTCAAGCGGTGCGACTTCGACCTCGCCGTGGTCGCGGCGCCGGCGGCGGCCGACGCCCTCTATCTCACGCTCGCGCAGGTGGTGTCGTTGGTCGCGCCGGGGGGAGTGCTCTGCTGCACGCCGCTCGAATCCAGCCCCGGCGCGACCGAGGTCGCGCGGCGGCTCGCGGCGGAGGGGGAGGGGACGGTGGTGCTCTGGGACGGCGAGCCGGGGGCGTTGCTGGTGCGATCGCGAAGGCCCCGGCACACGCACGAGGAGACGCGCGCCCTGCGGCGAACGCTGCCCGCCGAGGAGCCGGCGCTGGCGGCCGCGCTCGCCGCGCACGACCACGGCGCGATTTGCGCTCGGCTACGGCACTGGCTCGCCACGCGGCTCGCCTGGTCGACCGCCGACCTCCTGCTGCCGCTCGCAGCCCTGCCGCCGCCGACGAGCGTCCTCGACGTGGTCGCGCAGTGCGCCGAGCACGAGGGCGGCGTGTGGTCCTTCGGGGCGGCGGTCACGCTCGCGATGCTCTACCGCGCGTTCGGCTACCCGGCGACGGTCTACCCGCACGGCGTTCCGGGCCTGTACACGCACATGCTGACGCTCGTGCGCGTGCCCGACGGCCGCGTGCTGCTCGAGGACGCCTTCTTCGACGCGGAGCCGCGCGTCGACGGCCGGGCGGCGACCTTCGCCGAGGCCGTGGCGCTCGCGCGGCGCGGCGAGGCCGCCCGGCTCGCGTTCGTCTCCGAGGCGACCGCGCCGCGGCCGCACGTCTACTCGCGGGCCGGCGTCGCGGCGGCGCTGGCCGACGGCTACCTCGGCGCGGCCGAGGCCGACGCGCTCACGCGCGCCCTCGCCGGCTGCGGGCGGCTCGGGGGCGAGGCGCGGCTCGCGCTTCCCCAGAAGCACACGACGAGCCTCGAGGCCTTCCTGCGCCTGCCGTGCAACGCGCGCCGGCTCGAGGAAGCCGAGCGCCGCACCGGGCTCGCGGGGGCGCTCGGGCTGCTCGCCCATCCGTGCGGCGTGCTGCCGCTCACCGGCCACCGGGGTTGCGACCGGGAGATCGCCCGCGTCGTCGGGGCGCTCGCGCGGCCGGCCGGGCCCGTGGCCGCGACGGGGTGAACGGCGGTGCGCTGGGCGTTCTTCCACTTCGAGACGCGGCTCGACCCGGCGCGTCCGCACGCCGGCGCCGAGCGCGCGCTGATCGCCGTCGCCGGCGCGCTCGCGCGCCGCGGCCACGCGGTCACGGTCGTCGGGCGGTTGCGCGCCGATACGACGGCCGCCGGCGTGCGCTACCTCTGCGCCGGCGGGCCCGACGCCTACGACGTCCGGGCCGGCCTCGCCCGCATCGGAGCGGACTGCGACGTGCTGGTCTCGACGCTCCCCGGCGCCGCGCTCGAGGCCTCGCTCGCCTACCCCGGCATCCGCCGGCGGCTGTGGTGGCCGAACGTGACGGACGTCGCCGCGGCGGGCCTGCCGGTCGAACGGCTGGTCGAGATCGCCGACCACGTGGCGGCGGTCTCCGCGGACCAGGCCGCGGGCTTCGTCGCGGCGGGCGTGCCCGCCGCGCGGGTCACCGTCGTGCCGAACGGCGTCGATCCGGAGGTCTTCCGTCCCGATCCCGCCGTGGCCCGAGTGGCCGGGCGGGTCGTCTTCGCGGGCGCGCTCGTGCCCGACAAGGGCATCGACGTCCTCCTGCACGCGATGCCCGCCGTGCGCGCGCTCATCCCCGAGGCCGAGCTGGTCGTCTGCGGCTCGGCGGCGCTCTGGGAGCGCGAGCCGTTCTTCGACCCCGCGGCCGTGGCGGCCGAGCTCGGCTGCGTGCGCTTCCGCGGGGCGCTCGCCGAGGTAGAGGTGGCCGCCGAGCTGCGAGGGGCGGCGCTCGCCGTGGTCCCGACGCCCCCGGAGCGCTGGCGGGAGGCGCTGCCGCTGGTGGCGATCGAGGCGCAGGCCTGCGGCACGCCGGTCGTCGTGACCCGCAGCGGGGGGCTTCCGGAGACCGTGCTTCCCGAGGAGACCGGCTGGCTCGTCGAGCGCGCCACGCCCGAGCACCTCGCCGCGGCCATCGTGCGCGCGCTGCGCGATCCCGAACGGCTCGCCCGGATGGGTGAGCGCGCGGCGGCCTGGGTCCGCGCGACGTTCTCCTGGGAGCGCACGGCGGCCGCGCTCGAGCGCCTCGCGGCACCGGCGCACGACGTGGCCTTCGTCACCACGTGGCGACAGCCCTGCGGCCTCGCCCGCTACGCCGAGCGGCTGGTGGGTGCGCTCGACCCGCCCGGCGGCGTGCTCGTCCTGGCGGAGGAGACAAGCGCGGCGGCGGACGGCGGGACGCGGGGGGTGACGGTCGAGCGCGTGTGGCGGCGCGGGGAGCCGCTCGACGGCGTAGTCGCCGCGGCGCTGCGGGCGGGCGTGCGCCTCGTCCACGTGAACCACCACGGGGCACTCTTCGGGGCGCACGTCTCGGCGGCGCTCGCGGCGCTGCGCGCGCGCGGGGTGCGCACGGTGGTCACGCTGCACGCGCCGAACCAGGTCGCCCCCGAGATCGCGGCCATCGGCGCCGCGGCCGACGCGGTGCTCGTCCACGGCGACGGGCCACGCCTCGAGGTGGTCGCCAACGGCGTGCCGGAGGAGAAGGTGCACGTCGTCCCGCACGGCGTCGACCCGGTCGCCACCGCCGACGCGGCCGCGGTGCGCGCGGCGATGGGGCTCAAGCCGAGCGAGAAGCTCGTCGCGTCGGTCGGGTTCCTCCAGCCGCACAAGGGCTTCGACGAGGCCGTCCGCGCGGTCGCGGCGCTGCGCGCGCGCGGCCTTCCCGTGCGGTACCTCGTGCTCGGCGGGGTCGCGCCCGGCGACGCGGGCGGGGCGGCGTACCGCGACGCGCTGCGCGCCGAGGCCGCGCGCCTCGGCATCGCCGACGCGGTCACGATCGCGGACACCTACCTCCCCGACGCCGCGGTCGCGACCTATCTCCGCGCGGCCGACGTGATCGCGCTCCCCTACCGCACGAGCTGGTGGGAGGCCTCGGGTGCCGCGCGCGACGCGCTGGCGAGCGGCCGACCGGTGGTCACCTCCTCGGCGCTCGCCTTCCAGGACCTGGGGGACGCCGTCTTCCGCACGACCGGCGCGTTCCCGCTCGCCACCGCGCTTGCCGCGGTGCTCGCCAACCCGGCGCTCGCCGCGGCGCTCACCGCGGCCGGGGCGCGCCGCGCCGCTCGCGACGCGTGGCCGCGCGTGGCGGCAGAGGTCGCGGCGATCCACCGCCGCCTCCGCGCCGCGCTGCCGCCGGCGCCGCGGCCCGACGCGCCGCGCGTGCTGCTCCTCCTGCGCGAGCACGCCGGGCGCACCGGCGGCGGCGACGCCAGCGTCGCCGCCGCGCTGGCCGCGGGCGTCGATCCCGCCCGGCTGGCGCTCGTGCGCCAGGAGGGCGGGCGGGTGGCCGGCGACGTCGACCTGGTGCACCTCGTCAACTTCTCGACCTACGCGGCCACCCGCGCGCACGCCGAGCGGGCGGTCGCCCTCGGGCTTCCCTACGTGGTGAGCGCCTTCTACGAGGACTGGCCGAGCTTCAAGGTGGCCGCCGAGGCGGCGCTCCAGCGTTATCGCGTCCGCCTCGGGCTCGCCCCGAGCGTCGACCTCGAGGCGTACGTTCGCATGCACGCGCGCGAGCAGGCCGACATGCTCGCCGCGAACCGCTTCGTCGCGGCGCACGCGCAGCGCGTGATCGCCACCGCAGGCTCCGAGGCCGCCCGGCTCGAGCACGATTTCCCCGGCGTGCGCGCGCAGGTGATTCCCCTCGGCGCCCCCGAGCCGACGGCGGGCGATCCCGACGCCTTCCGGAGCAAGTTCGGGACGCGCGACTTCGTGCTCTGCGTCGGACGCCTCGAGCCGCGCAAGAACCAGCTCGCGCTGCTCGAGGCGCTCGCCGACGACCCGATCGACGTCGTGCTCGCCACGGGCGGCGTCGCCTATCGGACCGACTATCTCGAGGCGTGCCAGGGGTTGCGCCGGCGCGGCCGGACGCTCTACCTGCCGCGGCTCACGGCGGCGGAGCTGGCCGGCGCCTATCGGGCGGCGCGCGTGCACGTGCTGCCGAGCTGGTTCGAGCTGCCGGGGCTCGCCACGCTCGAGGCGCTCCGCCTCGGCTGCGCGGTGGTGGCGAGCGACCGCGGGACGCTGCGCGAGTATCTCGGGGACACGATTCCCTACGCCGCGCCCGACGATCCCGAGGCGATCCGCCGCGCGGTTGCGGCCGCCGGCGGCTGGGACTTTGCCCCCGCGCGGGCGCGGGCGGCAGGCTTCGGCGCCGCACGTTACGCCGAGGCCTGGACGGCGCTCTACGAGGAGCTGCTGGCGGCCGCGGATCGTGGCCGGCGGCGGAAGCCGCCACGGCGACCGCAAGCGGTGACGGGGTCCGATCGCGCAGAGGAGATCGAAGGGCTCTCCGCGTACCAGGCGGCCTTCGTCCGCCACTACCGGTGTCCCCGGGTGTTCGCGGTCGTCTCCTGGGGCTGCGCCGCCACCGCGTGGCTCGCGACGACCCTCAACCGGCATCCCGACGTCTACTGCGTGCACGCCGGCAACCTCGCCTGGCACGTGCTGGGTGGGGGGGAGCGGCTGGACGGGATCGACTACCTGCGCATCGTCGCCGCCCAGGGGCACGGCCACGCGGCCGCCGGCGACGTGCACGGCGTGAGCCGCCACCACGTTCCCGAGCTGCGGCGGCGCTTCGGCCCCCGCTTCAACGCCGCGGTGGTGGTGCGCGACCCGCTGCCGCGGCTGCGCTCGCAGCTCGCGCTGTTCGAGGAGTTCGCCGCGCACGAGACGTGGGACCTGGCCTACGTGGACGGCCTGATCGCGCGCTGCGGCGTGCGCCTGCCGGCTTCGGACTATCGCTGCCGGTTCTTCGTGCACGCGGCGAACATGCTCAACGCGATCCTCGAAGAGGGCGCGGTCGGCCGGATCTTCCGCAGCGAGGACCTGACCGGCGACGCGGACGCCCTCGGCGCCTTCGTGGAGGAGATCACGCGCGGCACGGTGCGCCCGGAGGCCGAGTGGCTGAAGGCGGCGGTCGGCGGCCGGCGGATCAACGTCCACGCCGGATCGCGTCCACCCCAACGCCTCGAGGACTGGCAGATCGAGGTGGTCCACCGCGTGGTGGACCCGCGATCCTGGGAGCGCTACGAGGCGCTCGGCTATGCGCCGCGCGCCGCGTTCTTCGGCGCCGCGGAGGCGGGGGCGCCGAGCTCGACCGCGTACGACGATCGTGACGCGGAACCCGCCGCCGCATCGCCTTGACCGATTTCGGGTCGCGTCGTATGCGCATCGCGGTGGAGGCGGGGGTCGAAGCGGCGCACGGGGGTCCGACGCTCGAGATCTCCGGGCGGGAAATCGGCCCGGGCCATCCGGCCTACATCGTCGCGGAGATGTCCGCGAACCACGGCGGCAGCTTCGAGCGCGCCGCCGAGATCGTACGCGCCGCGAAGGCGTGCGGGGCGGACGCCGTGAAGCTCCAGACGTACACGGCCGACGCCCTCACGCTCGACTGCGACGCGCCGCCCTTCCGCGTGCGCATGCGCGGGGCGTGGGACGGTCGGGTCCTGCACGAGCTCTATCGCGAGGCGCACACGCCGTGGGACTGGCAGCCGAGGCTCAAGGAGGTCGCCGACGCGGCGGGCATCCCGCTCTTCTCGACCCCGTTCGACGACGCTTCGCTCGCGTTCCTCGAGCGCCTGGGCGTGCCGGCCTACAAGGTGGCCTCGTTCGAGCTGGTCGACACGCCCCTCATCGAGAAGGTCGCGCGCACGGGTAAGCCGCTGATCCTCTCGACCGGCATGGCCACGCTCGACGAGGTGGGCGACGCGGTCGCCGCCGCGCGCCGGGGCAACCCCGCCGCGCCGCTGGCCTTGCTCAAGTGCACGAGCGCCTACCCCGCGCCCCCGGAGGAGATGAACCTGCGGGCGATCCCGCGGCTGGCGGCGACCTTCCACGCCGTGGCGGGGCTCAGCGATCACACGCGCGGCACCGCCGTGGCCGTCGCGGCGGTCGTGCTGGGGGCCGCGCTGATCGAGAAGCACCTCTGCCTGTCGCGCGCCGCCGCCGGGCCCGATGCGGCGTTCTCGCTCGAGCCCGCGGAGTTTTGCGACCTGGTGCGGCAGGTGCGGACGGCCGAGGCGGCGCTCGGGCGCGCCGACGCCGGGCCCGGACCCGTGGAGGCCGAGAGCCGCCGCTACCGGCGGTCCCTCTTCGTCGTGCGCGACGTGCGCGCCGGCGAGCCGTTCACCGAACGCAACGTCCGCAGCATCCGGCCCGCCGACGGGCTCCCGCCGCGGTGCCTCGCGCAGGTGCTGGGGCGCCGCGCGGCGCGCGACGTCGCGCGGGGCACGCCGATGAGCTGGGAGCTGCTCGGCGAGCGCGGCTGAGCCACGCGATGCTCGCCGTGCTGCGCTGCGATGCGGGCCCGGACGTCGGCCACGGCCACCTCGGCCGGTGCCTCGCGCTCGCCGAGGCGGCGGGCGAGCGCGGCGTGCGCTGCCGGTTCGTGGGCCGCTTCGACGCGGCGGCGCACACGCGGATCGCGCGCGCCGGCGCCGAACGGGTCGAGGCGAGCGCGGCCACGGGCTCGGCCGAGGACGCCGCCGCGACGGCTGCGTGCGCCCGCGGCGCCGCGCTGCTGGTCGTCGACGGCTACCGCTTCGACGCGTCGTGGCTCGATCGCGTGGCCCCGGCGCGCACCGGGGTGCCGCTGCTCGTGGTCGACGACTTCGCGCGGCTTCCGCGCCATCCCGACGATGCGGTCGTCGTCAACTTCGGCGTGCGCGCCGCGGCCCTCGCCTACGCCGGTGAACGCGTGACGGTGCTGCGCGGCCCGCGCTGGTTCCTCGCCCGGCGCGCGCTGCGGGCGACGCGCCGGGGACGCCGGCCCCCCGCGGAGCCGCCGCGCCGCGTGCTCTTGTCGATCGGCGGCTACGATCCGCACGGGCTCGCCGCGCGGGTGGCGCGTGCGCTCGCGCAGCACGCGGACCTCGAGGTGCGGATCGTCTGCGGAACGCCCCCGGCGGGCGCCGAGGCGCTCGCCGCGGCGGCGCCCGGCCGGGTGCGCTTGGAGGTGGGGCTCGATGGGCTCGCCGAGTCGCTCGCCTGGGCCGACGCGTGCGTGACCGGCGGCGGGCTCACCAAGTACGAGGCGGCGTACGCCGGCGTGCCGGTCGCCGCCCTCGCGCAGACCGAGGACCAGGCGCTCGAGAACGCCGCCTGCGCCGCCCATGGGCTGTGCGTCGACCTGGGCTTCGGTCCGGCCGTCGACGACGGCGCGCTCGGCCGGCGTCTCGCAGGCTTTCTCGCCGATCCGGCGCGGCGGGCCGCGCTGCGCGCGGCGTCGCGCGCGTCGTTCGCCGCCGACTCGACGGGAGCGGTGCTCGACGCGGTGCTCGGGCGAAGCCGCGCCGCCGCGGGGGTCGGGTCGTGATCGATCCCCGCGCCCACCTCGCCACGCTCGCGGCGCACTACGGGGCGCTGGTCCGCCGCCACGGCGACGCTCCGGCGGCGGCGCAGTGGAGCAGCGTCGAGACCCAGGAGCGCCGCATGGCGGTGCTCGCGGAGATCGGCGACCTCACGCGGGCCAAGGTGCTCGACTTCGGCTGCGGCACGGGCCACCTCCTCGCGCTGCTCCGCGAGCGGCTCGGCTTTTGCGGCGAGTACGTCGGCTGGGATCTCTGCGAGGAGGCGCTCGCGGTGGCGCGCGCCAAGTTCCCCGGGGTGCGCTTCGAGCGGCACGACGTGCTCGCCGAGGGGATCGCCGAGCGCTTCGACTTCGCGCTGCTGAGCGGCGTGTTCAACAACCGGCTGCCCGACGGCTGGGGCGTGCTCACGGGCATCCTCCGGGCGCTCTGGCCGGCGTGCGACCGCGGGCTCGCCTTCAACGCCCTCTCCACCTACGTCGACTACTTCGATCGGAACCTCGCCTACGTCGACCCCGAGCGCGTGTTCCGCTTCTGCAAGGAGGAGCTCTCCCCCGCGGTCGTGCTGCGCCACGATTATGCGCTGCGCGACGGGGATGCGCCGTTCGAGCTGACGGTCTACGTGCGGCGCGTCCCGCAGCCGTGCCGCGCGCGCCGGGAGCCGCCGTGAGCGGGCGCACGGTCGCGATCGTCCAGGCCCGCATGGGCAGCACGCGCCTGCCGGGGAAGGTGCTGGCGGAGATAGGCGGGCGGACCATGCTCGCGCGCGTGCTCGACGCCGTGCGCGCCTGCGGGCGGGTCGACGAGACCGTGGTCGCCACCTCCGACGTCCCCGCCGACGACGCGACGGCGGCGGCGGCGGCGCGGGCGGGCTGCCGCGTCCACCGCGGCAGCGAGGACGACGTGCTGCGCCGCTACGTGGGGGCGATGCGCGCGGCCGACGCCGAGGTCGTCGTGCGGCTCACGGCGGATTGCCCGTTCCTCGATCCGGCGCTCGTGGACGACGCGATCGCCCGATTTCACGCCGCGGGCTGCGACTACGCCTCGAACGGCCTCGCGCCGCCCCATCCGCGCGGGCTCGACGTCGAGGTGGTACGCGCCGCGGTGCTCGCCCGCGCCGACGCCGAGGCGCGGGCGCGGCATCAGCGCGCGCACGTGACCGCGTGGGTGTACGCGCACCCCGAGCGGTTCCGCCTGCTCGCGGTGCCCACGCCGCCCGAGCTGCACGGCGAGCGCTGGACGGTCGACACGGCGGAAGACCTCGCGTTCGCGCGCGCGGTGGCCGCCCGCCTGCCCCGGCGCGTGCCCTCGTGGCGGGAGGTGTGGTCCGTCCTCGAGCGGGAGCCGGCGCTGCGCGTGCTCAACGCCCACGTCCGCCAGAAGGCCCTGCCGGAGGCGTGATGGGGGACCTCGACGTCGTCGTGGTCGGGGGCGGGATCGTGGGGCTCGCCACGGCCTGGGCGCTGCACGAGGCGCACCCCCGGCTGCGCGCCGCCGTCCTCGAGAAGGAGCCGCGCGTCGGCTGCCATCAGAGCGGCCGCAACTCGGGCGTGCTGCACTCGGGCATCTACTACCGCCCGGGCTCGCTCAAGGCGCGGCTCTGCGTCGCGGGCCGCGCCGATATGGTGGCGTTCTGCCGCCGCTATGGTGTGGCGCACGAGGTCTGCGGCAAGGTGATCGTGGCGACCACGGCGGACGAGGCGGGGGCGCTGCGGGGGCTCAACGAGCGCGGCGTGGCCAACGGCGTGCGCAACGTGCTGATCGACGCGGCGGGGCTGCGGGCGCTCGAGCCCGAGGTGACGGGCCTCGCGGCGCTCCACGTTCCCGAGACCGGCATCGCCGACTACCCGGGCGTGTGCGCGACGCTCATGCGCCTGCTCGTGGCCGCGGGCGTCGAGGTGCGCTGCGCGACGGCGGTGCGGGCGATCGCCGAGCGCGGGGACGGCGTTGTCCTCGCGGCGGGCGCGGAGGAATGGCGGGCGCGCTGGGTCGTCACGTGCGGCGGGCTCCAGTCCGACCTGCTCGCGCGCTCGACGTGCGCGGACGACGGCGTGCGGATCGTACCCTTCCGCGGCGAGTTCTACGCGCTCGACCCCGCGCGGCGCGGGCTCGTGCGCAACCTCGTCTACCCGGTGCCGGATCCGCGCTTCCCGTTCCTCGGCGTGCACCTGACGCGCACCATCGGCGGCGAGGTCCACGCCGGACCGAACGCGGTGCTCGGCCTCGCCCGCGAGGGCTACTCCTGGGGCGCCGTGCGGCCGAGGGAGGTGCTCGACCTGCTCGCCTGGCCCGGCCTGCGGCGGCTCGCCCGGCGGTACTGGCGTGAAGGGGTGCGCGAGGTGCGCCGCTCGCTCAGCAAGCGCGCCTTCACGGCATCCCTCCAGCGGCTGGTGCCCGCGGTGCGCGCGCAGGACCTCCGGCCCGCGCCGGCCGGGGTGCGCGCGCAGGCGGTCGACGCGAGCGGGACCTTGCTCGACGACTTCGCGTTCGCCGAGTCGGCGCGCTGCGTGCACGTGGTCAACGCGCCGTCGCCCGCGGCCACCGCGGCGCTGCCGATCGGGCGGCTCGTCGTCGAGCGTCTCGCGCGCCGGTTCTGACCGGCAATTCCTGCCGCGGCGGCACCGCCGGCCGGACGAGCGCGCGCGACGACGCGGCCGGCGCGGGCGCTGGCCGCGGTACGCGGCGTGCAAGGGCGAGCGGGCGTGGAGGCGGCAGGGGAGGTGGAGGCCCGCGTCGCGCGGGCGGGCGCGCTCGCCCGGGCCGGCGCGCTCGGCGCCGCGGAGGCGGAGTACCGCGCCGCGCTCGCCCTCGATCCGGCCTCGCCGGCCGCGCGCGCCGGCCTCGGCGTGGTGCTCCTCGGCGCCCGCCGACCGCACGAGGCCGAGGCCGAGTTCCGCCACGCCTGGCAGGCCGGCGCCACCGTGGGCCTCTCCGGCCTCGCGCTCTGTCTCCGAGAGCGCGGGGCGCTCGACGACGCCCGCGCGCTGCTCGAGACCGCGCTCGCCCGCGGCCTCGACGATCCGCTGGCGCGCGACCTGCTCGCCGAGCTGCCGCCCGCGGCGCCGGCGCTGGGCGAGGCGATCGCGCTCGAGGGCCTCGGCTTCAGCTACGCCGACGAGACGCTCGCGCTGCGCTGCCGGCGGTGCGGGCGCGCGTGGGAGGAGCCCGCGGCGTCCCCGATGTGCGACCTGGCGCTCGCCTGCGCCGGCTGCGGCGCGCGGGCCCGGGCCGTCCCCGAGGCGTTCGCCGCGGCCGCGGCCCGCGTGCGGCCGCCGCTCGCGGTCGGCGACGCCGACGCGCTCGACCGGGTCACCGCCGACCTGGTCGCGGCCTGGCACGGGGATCCCGCGCTCGCGGCGGCGCTCGACCTGGGCGACGTCAACGTGGGCGCCGCGGCGGAGCAGGAGCTGATGGCCGTCGTCCTCGACGCGATTCTCGCGGCGGCGCCGGGAGGGGCATAGTGCGCCGCGCCGTCCTCGTCTTCGCCCTCAGCGATCCTGCCAACCTGCCGCTGCTCCGGGCGATCGCCCGTGCCGGGGACTGGGACCTCTACCTCGTGCCGCCGACGCTGATCGAGCCCGCCCGAGCCGCGGGCGTGGTGGCTCACGACGCCTTCGCGCTCCTCGACGAGGCGGCGGCGGCGCGCATCCGCGCGCAGGCGGAGGGGATGGTGCGGCGTGTCGAGGCGTGCGAGCCGCTGCTCGCCCGGCGCTTCTCGAGCGGCACGCGCACGTTCTGGCCGCGCATGCGGGGGCCGTTTCTCCGCGCGCTCGCCGGAGTCGCGGTGCGGACCCGGACGATGAGCGCGATCCTCGAGCGGATCGCCGAGCGCGCCGGGCTCGCAGCCGTGGTCCTCGGCTTCGACACGATCGCCGCAGGCCGCGCCGCGGCGGCGACGGCGCGCCGGCTCGGCGTGCCGACCGTGCACGTGCCCCACGGCGTCCTCGCCCGCCCGCGCGTGCCGATGCGCTGGCAGGGGGCGCAGGTCTTCGCCGACGCGGTGTGCGCCCCGGGACCGTACTCGCACGCGGGCTACGTCGCACAGGGGGTGCGGCCCGACGCGGTGCGGCTCACCGGCAGCCCGCGCTGGGACCTGTACGCGGCGCTCGACGCCGCGGCGCGGGCGCGCTGCCGCGAGGCGGTCGCCGCGGCGCTCGGCCTCGATCCCGCGGCGCCGCTCGTCGTCTACGGCGCGACGTGGGTCGAGCGCGGGACGGCGCACTCGTGCGCGCACCAGCAGGCCGCGCTCGCGGCCTACCGCCAGGTGCTCGAGGGCGTGCGCCGGCTCGCCCGGCGCCGCGTCCAGCTCGTGGTCAAGCTCCACCCCGGGGAGTGGAGCCGGCCGAGCGCCGACGGGCCGAGCCTGCTCGCCGGCTACCACGGGGTGGCGCGGCGTGCCGGCGTCGAGCGGGTCGTGGTGACCGCGGGCTACAAGACCGAGCTGATCGCAGCCGCCGACGCGCTCGTCGTCCTCAACTCGAACCTCGGCATCGAGGGGCTGCTCTGCGGCCGGCCGGTGGTGAACGTCCCCCTTTTGCCCGTCGAGCACGACTGCCTGTTCGCAGACGAGCCGGCGGTGGTGGCGCTGCGTCGCCTCGAGGAGGTCGGAGCGGCGCTGGCGGCGGTGCTCGACGATGCGGCGCTGCGCGCCCGGCTCGCCGCGGCGGCGCCGGCGGCGGTCCGCCGGTACGCGCACGAGCCCGACGGGCGGGCGAGCGAGCGTGTCGCCGCGGTGGTGGCCGAGCTGGCGAGGGCGGCCTGATGCGCATCCTCGAGCTGCACGCGCCCTACTTCCGCGAGCGCTGGCGGCGCACGCACGACGTGCTCGCCTGGGGCCCCGCGCCGCACTGCGACCTCGTCGGCGAGCTGGCGCCCGTGCCGCTCGAGGCGGTGCTCGCCGCGCTGCCCCCCGGCTGGCGGCCCGATGCGATCGTGCTCGGCGACGACAGCCGCTCGCTGCTCGTCCTCGGCCTCGAGCGGGCGCCGTGCCCGACGGTGTTCCTGTCGGTCGACACGCACCACCATGCCGCCTGGCACGCGCCGCTGGCGGCGGCGTGCGACGTGGCCTTCGTCGCGCAGCCCGATCATCTACCCGCCTTCGCGGCGGCAGGGGCCGGCCACGCGCGCTGGCTGCCGCCGTGGGCGCCCGACGAGCTGCCGCCGCCCGCGGCAGCCACGCGCCACGCGCTCGCGTTCGTGGGCTCGCTCGACCCGCGCACGCACCCCGACCGCGTGGCGCTGCTCGAAGAGGTCGCGCGCTGGCTGCCGCTGCACGTGGGCGAGGGGCGATGGCAGGAGGTCTACGCGCAGAGTCGCATCGTGCTCAATACGACGGTGGCGGGCGACGTCAACTTCCGCGTCTTCGAGGCGCTCGCGAGCGGGGCGCTGCTGCTCACCGAGCGTACGGGCAACGGCCTCCTCGACCTGTTTGCGGACGGCCGGGAGCTGGTGACGTATCCGCGCGGAAACGTGACGGCCGTGGTCGAGGCGGCGTGCGCGCTGCTCGCCGACGAGGGCCGGCGGGCGGCGATCGCCGCCCGCGGGCGCGCGCGCGTCCGGGCCGCCCATCTCGAGTCCCACCGTGCCGCCGCCGTGCTCGCCGCCCTCGACGCGCTGCCCGCGCGCCGGCCGGCGGCCGCGCGCCGCGCGGGCGCCGCGCAGGCGTACGCCCGGCTGGCGCACCGGGCGCAATGCGCGCTCGAGGTGTTCGGGGCGGTGCCGTTCTACGCGGCGCTGCATCGTGCGTACGTCGCCGCCGCGGCGGCGCTGGCGCCGGCGCTCGAGCAAGGCGCCGCGGAGCAACCCGCGTGACCGACCACCTCGAGGCGAACCTGCGGGCGCTCGCCGCGCGCGACCCGGCGCGCGCGGCGCGCGTGGCGGCCGCGGCCAAAGTCGGCACGCTCGCCGCCGCGGTCTCCGGAGAGCCCACGCTCGTGGCCGACGGCGTGCTCCTCCACAGCCGCCAGGATCCGCGCGCCGAGGCCGCGCGCTGGGCCGCAACCCAGTGCGCGGGCGCGGCCGACCCGAAAGCCACGGCGGTCGTCTTCGGCTTCGGCCTCGGCTACCACGTCGAGGCGCTGGCGGCGCGCTGGCCGGCGCGGGTGGTGATCGTCGAGCCCGACGACGGCCTGCTGCGCGCGGCGTTCGCCGCCCGCGACTTGACCGCGCTGCTCGGCCGCGTCGAGCTGGCGCCCGCGGCGATCGACCGGGCGGACATCGCCGGCTGGGGCGCGGCGGTGCTCATGCGGCACGCGCCGTCGCTGCTGCGCGAGGGCACGGCGCTGCGCGGGCTGCAGGAGCGGGCGGCGGGCCTGACGGCGCTGCGGGAGCTGCGGCTGCGCGTGCTGGTCGTCTCGCCGCTCGGCGGCGGCTCGCACCCGATCGCGGGCTACTGCGCCCGGGCGCTCGCCGAGCTCGGCCACACGGTGCGGCTCCTCGACCTCGCCCCCTTCGAGGGCGGGATGGGCGCGGCCGCGCAGTTCACGCCGAGGCGCCGGGCGCAGCGACTCGTCGAGGAGGCCTACGTCCGCTTCCTCGCCGCCGGCGTGCTGGCCGCGGTGGACGCCTTCGACCCCGACCTCGTGCTCGCGCTCGCGCAGGCGCCGCTCGACGCCGCCGCCCTCGCCGAGGTCGGCCGCCGCGGCGCGGTGCGCGCGTTCTGGTTCGTCGAGGACCACCGGCTCTTCCCGTACTGGCGCGACGTGATCGGCGGCTACGACTACTTCTGCACGATCCAGGAGACGTTCCTCGCCGAGGCGGCGGCGCTGACGGCGGGGCGCGTCTGCTATCTCCCGTGCGCCGCCGATCCGGGCATCCATCGGCCGCTCGAGCTCACGCCGGCCGAGCGCGAGACCTTCGGCGCGCCGGTCGCGTTCGTGGGCGCCGGCTACCGCAACCGGCGGCTGAGCTACGTGCCTCTGCTCGACCTCGGCCTGCGCATCTGGGGCACGCAGTGGGAGGGCGCCGGCCAGCTCCTCTCCGCCCTGCAGCGCGACGGCGCCCGCATCTCGACGGAGGACGCCGTGCGCATCTTCAACGCGACGTCCGTCAACCTGAACCTCCATTCCTCGACCTGGATCGACGGCGTCGATCCGCGCGGGGACTTCGTGAACCCGCGCACCTTCGAGCTGGCGGCCGCGGGGGCGTTCCAGCTCGTCGACCGCCGGGCGCTGCTGCCGGCGCTGCTCGTGCCCGACGTCGAGGTCGCGACGTTCGCCGCCGCAGGCGAGCTGCGCGAGCGGGTGCGCTACTACCTCGCACACCCCGACGAACGCGCGGCGATCGCCGCGGCGGGGCGCGGTCGCGTGCTCGCCGAGCACACCTACCGCCACCGCATGGAAACCCTGCTGGCGACGGTCTGCGCGCACGAGTACGAGCGGCTGCGCTCGCGCCCGCGCCCGGCGACCGCCGCCGACGTCGCCCGCCTCGAGGCGGGCACGCCGCTCGGCAGGCTCCTCGGCCAGCTCCCGCCGGCCACGCCCTTCACGCTCGACGGCCTCGCCCGCGAGCTGCTCGAGCGCAAGGGCGACCTCTCCGATCCCGAGGCGGTCCTGCTCTTCCTCCACCAGTTCGACGAGCTCTACGTCCGCGAGGCGCGCGCATGACCCATCCCGAGCGCATCCTGATCGTCAACCTCACGCGCTTCGGCGACCTGCTGCAAACCAGCCCGACGATCGTTGGGCTCAAGGCGCAGCACCCGGCCGCGCACGTGACCGTGCTCGTCGAGCGCAACTTCGCCGACGTCTGCCGCGGCATTCCCGCCATCGACCGCGTCTGGGAGATCGACCTCGATCGCCTGGGGCGCCTGCTGCTCGGGGCCGAGGGGGGGCTCCGCCAAGCCTATCACGAGATCGAGGAGCTCGTGGCGGCGTTGCGTGCCGAGCGCTTCGACTTGGCGCTCAACTACTCGAGCTCGCGCATGAGCGCGGTGCTGCTCGGGCTGATCGGCGTGGAGCCGACGCGCGGCTGGACGATGACCGCCGACGGCTACCGCCTGATCGCCGGCCGCTGGTCGCGCCTGTTCTCGGCGGCGTGCCTCAACCGGCGCCAGGCGCCCTTCAACCTCGTCGACTACTACAAGCGGGCGGCGGGCGTGACCGGCGGGCCGCAGCGGCTCCTCTACGACGTGGCCCCCGCGGCGCGCGCGGCGGCCCGCGAGCGCCTGGCCGGCTCGGGCGTGGCGGCCGAGACGCCGCTCGTCGCCTTCCAGCTCGGCGCCAGCCGGGCCGTGCGGCGCTGGCCGACGGCGAGCTGGGTGGCGCTCGGGCGAGAGCTGCACGCGCGGCTCGGCGCGCGCCTGCTCCTCTGCGGCGGGGGCGGCGATCGGGAAGTCGGCGCCGAGGTCGCCGCCGCGCTCGGTCCGCTCGCGATCGACTGCACCGGGCGGACCTCCATCGCCGAGCTGGGCGCGCTGCTCGAGCGGGCCCACGTCCTGGTCACGCCGGACACCGGGCCGATGCACATGGCGGTGGCGGTCGGCACGCCGGTCGTCGCGCTTTTCTTCGGGCCGGCGCTGCCGTTCGACACGGGCCCTTATGCGGCCGACCACGTCTGCCTCCACGTCGAGGTCGAGTGCGCCCCCTGCGATCACAACGTCACCTGTCTCGAGCCCTTCTGTCGCCAGGTGTTGGCGCCGGCGGCGGTCGCCGAGGCGGTCGTCGCGCGGCGGGCGAACGACTGGGCGGCGCTCGCCGCCGCCGCCGACCGCTGGCCGGCGCTGGCGTGGTATCGCACGGGCTTCGACGCCGAGGGCCTCGCCGACGTGACGCTGCTCGGCACGCGCAGCCCGCGCCGCGGCGAAACGCTCCGCCGCGCCTATCGCGCCTTCTGGAAGGCGGTGATGGACGGCGCGCCGGAGCGCGCGGCGTCGCCGGCGCTGCCGGAGGCGGGCGCGGCGTTGCGCGGCATGCTCGGGCTCACCGCCGAGGCCGTGCGGCAGGCCCGCGCGGTCGAACGGCTCGCCGCGGCGGGCGGCGACCTGAAAGCGCTCGAGGCCGCGGCGCGCACCCTCGAGCAGCTCGACGCACGCCTGTTCCGCTTCGGCGCGATGCACGAGCCCGCGGGGCTGCTGCTGCAGCTCTTCCGCTTCGACAAGGAGAGCATCGAGGGCGAGGACGTGGCGGCGCTCGCGCGCGTCACCCGCGAGCTGCACGAGCGGCTCGCGGCCGACGCGCACCGCCTCGCGGCGCTCCTCGATCCCCCCACGGTTCGCACGGGCGCCGTCGCCCGGGAAGGAGAGGATCATGCGAGTCTATCTTGACGGGGCCGAGGTCGCGGTGCCGGCCGCGGTGACGCTCGGCGAGCTGCTGGGCGGGATCGCCCCGCTGCTCGACCCGGCCCGGCTGGTGACCCAGGTGGAGGTCGACGGCCGCGCGGCGAGCGCGGGCGACGAGCGCGCGCTCGCCGGCTGGCGGCTGCGCGGCGAGGAGGTGGTGATCATCGGGACTGAGACCCCGCAGCAGTTCGCCGTCACGCGGCGGGCGGAGATCCCCGGGCACCTCGAGCGGATCGCCGACATGCTCGCCGCCGCCGCCGACGGGCTGCGCACGGGTGAGACGGCCGACGCGAACCGGCTGGTCGCGCGGGCGACGCGGGAGCTGCGGCTCGTGATCGAGCTCGACCGCAGCCTCCTGCTGCTCGAGCCCGGGACGTCGCGCTGCAGGACGGTGGCGGAGACGATCCGGCGCATCGGCCCGCGGCTCGAGGACGCCGGCCGCGCCCGGCGGTGGGACGAGATGGCCTCGCTGCTGAGCGAGGAGCTGGTGCCGGCGCTGCGGACCGCCGAGGCGGCGTCAGCGTCCTGACCCGGTCGTGTCAGCGCCTTGGTCGCGCCGGCGCCGGCGCGGCCGGAATTGCTCGTCCGAGCAATCGTTGCCGCCGTGGCATCGGGCTTGCTGCCCAACGCGCCCGTGCGCCGGGTGTTCCGAGTGGGGTGGTGGAGCTGGCTCGTCGTGGTGGTGGTTGCGGCGGGGGGTGCCAGCGCAAGAGGCTCGGCGCCGGATGCGGGTGGGGGGCGGGCCGGCGACGGCTCGTCCCTCCGCATCGAACGCGTGGAGGTGCTCGCCCGACCGCATCCGGCGGTCCGCCTCGTGCTGAGCGCGCCGGCCACGCCGGTGGCGCACGCGCTCGCCGCCCACGGCGGCGAGCCGGAACGCCTGTACGTGGACGTCCCCGGGGCGGCTCTGGGTCCCGGCGTGCGCGCGGCGATCCCGGGCGTGGGGCCGCTGCGGCGCGTGCGCACGGCGCGGCAGGCCGACGGCACGGCGCGGGTGGTGATCGAGACGGCGCGGCGCCTGCCGTTCACGCTCGCGACCGCGGGCGACGGCGTGACGGTGGTCTTCGGGGCGCCGGCGGCCGCTCCGACAAAAGCGGCGCGGCGGCAGCCGAAGCCCGAGAAGCCGGTCGCGAAGGAGGCGGCGTCCCCGCCCCCCGCGCCCGTGAGCGCGCCCGAGGAGCCCGGCCCGCCGTCGCCGGTCGAGCCGACGCCCGCGGCGGCTCCGGCCGCACCCGCGGCGCCGGCCCCGGCGATGGCGCTCGTCGGTGGCGCGCGCGTCCTCTGGCCGCCGCTCGACGACCCGGCATACGCCGCAGCCGCCGGGAGCCCGCTGCGCAAGGCGCTCGAGGCCTGGCGGCAGGGCGAGCGGCCGCGGGCGCCGATCCCGCCGCCGCAGTCGCCCGCGGAGCTCTACCTCGCCGCCGACTTGGCCTATCTCGAGGCGGTGAGCGGCGGCGGCGACCTGCTCGCCGCGCGCGACGCCTACCAGCGCGCGCTGCGCGAGGCCGCCGACTTCCCCGACGCTGCCCGCGGCGAGCTCATGCTCGGGCTCGCCAACCTGCGGCTCGGCTTCGCGCCCGAGGCGGGGGCCGCGTTCCGGGCGCTCGTGGAACGCCATCCCGAGAGCCCCCTGGTGCCGCTCGCCCGCATCGGCGGGGCGACGGCGCTGCGCCTCATGCACCGCCCGGAGCAGGCGCTCCAAGCGGTCGAGGCGGCGTTGTCCGCTGCAGACGGCGGGGCGCTCTGCGACGCGCGCGTCGAGCAGGCGGCGGATGCGAGCGCGCTCGGCCGGGCGACCGAGGCCGCCGACGCCTTCCGCAGCGCGGTCGCGCTGTGTCCCGATCTCCTCGCGCAGCCGGGAACGCTCTACGCCTACGCCAAGACGCTCGCCGACGGCGGCGCGCGCGCCGAGGCGCGCCGCCTGCTCGCCGGCCCGCATCCACCGCTCGACGCGGCGCAGGAGGCGCGGCTCGGGCTGCTCGCCGGCGCGCTCGCGCTCGCCGACGGCGACGAGACCGCGGCGCGGCAGCTCTGGGGCCAGGTCGCCCAGGGGCCGGCGCCGCCCGCGCAGCGCACCGAAGCCGAGACCCGGCTCGCGGAGCTCGACGGGGCGAAGGACCCGGCCGCGGCGGCGGCCGCGCTCACCCGGCTCGCCGATGCGGCCGCCTCGATCCCGGCGCGCATCGACGCGCTCGTCGGCGCGGCCAGGGCCACCGCCGCCGCGGGGCGCGCCGACGAGGCGATGGCGCTGCTCGACCGCGCGTCGCACCTCGGTCCCGATGGCGCCACGAAGGCCGCGGGCGCGCGCACCGCGCTCATCAGCCGCTGGCTGCACGACGCCGACGTGCGTGACGACGCCGCGGGCGTGGCGAGCCTGTATGCCGCCTACGCCACCACGATCGAGGCGCAGGCACCGGCCGACGACCGCCTGCTGATCGCCCGCGCGCTCGGGAGGCTCGGCCTGCACGCCGAGGCGGTGCGCATGCTCGGCGGGATCCACGACCGGACGCCGGAAGTCGAGGTGGCGCTCGCCGAGGAGGCGCTCGCCGCCGGCAACCTCGCCGCCGCGGGCGCGGCCGCGGCCGCCGTGGGCGGCGATGCGGACCCGGCGCTCGCCGCGCGCGCGCGGCGGGTGACCGTCCGCGTCGCGCTCGCGTCGGGCGACCCGAACGTCGCCGCCGACGCGCTCCCGCCCGACGATCCGATGCTCCGCGCCGAGGTCGCCGAGGCGCTGCTCGCGCGTCCCGGCGGCGCTGCGCGCGCGCGCGCGGTGCTGGCGCCGGCGCTCGAAGGGACCGCGCCGGTCGGCGCCGAGGTGCTGCTCGCCGCAGGGGACGCCGCGGCGGCCACGGGTGACTGGGCCGCCGCCACGCAGGACTACGGCCGCGCGCTCGACGGGGAGACCACGGGGCCGATGCGGGTGCGCGCGGCCGCGGGGCTCGCGCGGGCGGCCCTCGCCCGGGGCGACGCGCCGGGAGCCGCCGCCGCGCTCGGGCGCGTGGGCGCGGTCGACGACGCCGTCGTCCGCCAGGCCGTGGCGGCCGCCGTCGAGGTCCTCGGCCGCGGCGCGGCGTGGAGGCAGGCCGATGCCCGCTGAGGCGTCGCTCGCCGAGCAGGCGCCGGCCGTCCAGATCGCCGGCCTCGAGCGGGCGTTCGCGGTCTTCACCGACGCGACCGAGCGGCTCGAGCGCGAGTACGGGGCGCTGCGCGCGCACGCCCGCCGGCTCACCGCGGAGCTCGAAGAGAAGAACCGGCTGCTGGCGGCGAGCCTCGAGCGCGAGCGGCGGCTCGAGGCCGAGGCGCTGCGCCAGAGCCGCCTCGCGGCGATGGGCGAGATGGCGGCGATGCTCGCCCACGAGGTGCGCAATCCCCTCGGGGCGATGCAGCTCTTCACGGGTCTCTTGCTCCAGGACCTCGAGCACAACCCCGCCGCGCTGCGCCTCGCGCGTCAGGTCGCGCGCGGGATCGCCGACCTCGACCACCTCGTGAGCAACCTCCTCGAGTTCACGCGCACGCGCACCGCGAGCCCGGCGCCGGTCGACCTGGGCGCGCTCGCCGAGGACGTGCTCCACTGCGCCGCCGAGGCGTGCGCCGCCGGGGCGGTCACGGTCGTGCGCGCGATCGCGACGCCGCCGGTCCGGGCGCTCGCCGACCCGGATCTGCTGCGGCCCGTGCTGCTCAACCTGGTGCGCAACGCCGTGCAGGCGATGGAGGGTGGCGGCACCCTCACGGTCTCGGTGGCGCGCAGCGGCGGGGGGGCGGCGATCACCATCGCCGACACGGGCCCCGGAATCGCCCCCGAGGCACACGAGGCCATCTTCCGTCCCTTCTACACCACGCGCAGCAAGGGCACGGGCCTCGGGCTCGCAGTCGCACGCGAGCTGGTGCGGGCGATGGGCGGGACGCTCGGCGTGACGAGCGAGATCGGGTGCGGCGCCGCGTTCACGGTGCGGCTGCCCGTGGAGGAGAGAGCGTGATGAGAGAGCCGTCCTGCATCCTCGTGATCGACGACGAGCCGGGCATCCGCGCCGGCCTCGCCGAGGTGCTCGGCCGCGGCGGATTCGCCGTCGAGCAGGCGGGCACCGCCGAGGACGGGCTCGCGTGCCTCGCGGCGGGCGACGTCGCCCTCTGCTTCGTCGACCTCCGCCTGCCCGGCATGAGCGGCCTCGAGCTGCTGCGCGAGCTGCGCCAGCGCGGCTGCACGGTGCCGACCGTGGTCATCACCGCGCACGGCACGGTCGAGGACGCGGTCGCCGCCATGAAGCTCGGCGCGGTCGACTTCCTCGCCAAACCCTTCTCACCGGCGGAGCTGCTGCACCTCGCGCAGGGGCTGCTCGCCGAGGAGGCCGAGGACCGCGAAGGGGGCGCGGAGGCGCCGCCCGCGGGCCGGCGGCCGATCATCTCGCGCGACCCGGCGACGCTGGCGGTGCTCGAGATCGCCGAGGGCGTGGCGTCGAGCCGGGCGCCCGTGCTCGTGCAGGGGGAGAGCGGCACCGGGAAGGAGCTGCTGGCGCGCTACCTCCACGAGCGCGGCCGGCGGCGCGGCAAGCCGTTCGTCGCGGTCAACTGCGCCGCGCTGCCGCGCGAGCTGCTCGAGAGCGAGCTGTTCGGGCACGAGCGCGGGGCGTTCACGGGGGCGATCGCGCGCAAGATCGGGAAGTTCGAGCTCGCGCACGGCGGGACGATCCTCCTCGACGAGATCAGCGAGATGGAGCTGCCGCTCCAGGCGAAGCTGCTGCGCGTGCTCCAGGAGTACGAGGTCGACCGCCTCGGCGGTACGGCGCCGGTCCCGATCGACGTGCGGGTGGTCGCCACGACCAACCGGCGGCTGCGCGACCTGGTCGACCGCGGGCAGTTCCGCGAGGACCTCTACTACCGGCTCATGGTCGTGCCCCTGATGCTGCCGCCGCTGCGCGAGCGCAAGGACGACGTCGACCTGCTCGCGGATCACTTCCTGCGCCGCTTCTCCGCCGGCCGCCAGCTCGTGCTCGCCCCGGAGACCCGGGCGCTGCTGCGCAGCCGTCCGTGGCCGGGCAACGTGCGCGAGCTCGAGCACGCGGTCGAGCGCGCGGCGCTGCTCGCGCGCGGGCCGGTGCTCACGGTGGAGGACTTCACGGAGCGCGACCCGCTGCCGCCGCGTCTCGAGCTGGGCGGGCTGGCCGGGCTCACCGTGCGCGAGGTGGAGCGGCAGCTCATCCTCGACACGCTGCGCCGCACGAACAACAACCGCACGCAAGCCGCGCGCCTGCTCGGCATCAGCATCCGCACGCTGCGCAACAAGCTCGCCGAGTACCGGCAGCGGGGCGAGGTCGACGCGCCCGCGGCGGGCGCGCGCTGAAGGGAGGGGCGATGGCCGGCCTGCTGTTCGACGCGACGATGGAAGGCCTCGCGCGGGCCCTCACGCTCCACGAGCGCCGCCACGAGGTGCTGGCGAGCAACCTCGCCAACATCGAGACGCCCGGCTTTCACGCACGCGAGCTCGACTTCGCGGACGCGCTCCGGCACGCGTTCGACGACGCGAGCCAACCGGCAAACGCGCCCGCCGCCGATCCGCCGGCGCCCAAGGTGATCGACGATCCGGCCGGCGCGCCCCGCGCCGACGGGAACACGGTCGACCTCGACCAGGAGATGGCCAAGCTCAGCGCCAACGGCATGGACTACCTCGCGCTCGCGAGCATCCTGAGCCGCCGCATCACGCTGCTGCGGCTGGCCATCGAGGAGAACCCCTGATGGAGATGCAAGGCACACTGGCGATCGCGGCGAGCGCGCTCAGCGCCGAGCGGCTGCGCCTCGACGTGATCGCCTCCAACCTGGCCAACGCGAGCACCACCCGCACGGCCGCGGGGGGTCCCTATCGCCGCCGCGACGTCGTGCTGGCGCCGGCGGACCTCGAGAGCGACTTTGCGGACACGCTCGCGGCCCTCGGCGACCCCGAGCGGCAGCCCGGCGTGAAGGCGACGCAGGTGGTCGAGGACGTCTCGCCGCCGCACCTCGTCTACGACCCGGGCCATCCCGACGCCAACGCGCAGGGCTACGTCGCGTATCCCAACGTGAACCCCATCCTCGAGATGGTCGACCTCACCACCGCGACGCGCGCCTACGAGGCGAACGTCCAGGTGATGAACGCCACCAAGCGGCTCGCCGACGCCGCGCTCCAGATCGGCAGCTAGGAGGGCGGCGATGGACGTCGGACGCATCGGCGCCGCGCTGCCCGCGGCGACGGCCGCCGATCCGGCAGCGGGAGGCGCGGCGCCCAAGAAGACCACGTTCGGGGAGGTGCTCAAGGACTCGCTCGCCCAGGTGAACCACCTCCAGAACGAGGCCGATCGAGCCATCGCCACGCTCGGCAGCGGCAAGCAGACCACGCTGCACGACACGATGCTCGCGCTCGAGAAGGCGGACCTCTCCTTCCGCCTGATGATGCAGGTCCGCAACCGCATCGTGCAGGCCTACCAGGACGTGCTGCACATGCAGATTTGATTGACGGGGCATGAACGCGCGGCTCAAGCAGCTCTGGTCCGGGGTGGCGGCCTTCTTCCTCTCGCAGCCGCCCGCCCGGCGGTGGACGATCCTCGGCGTCGGGATCGCCTCGATGGCGATCGTGCTGGGGCTCGCGTGGTGGGTGCAGCGGCCGCTCTACCGCCCGCTGTTCACCAACCTCTCGCCGCACGACGCGGCCGCGATCGTGGACGCGCTGCGGGCCGAGAAGGTCGCCTTCGAGATCGAGGACGGCGGCCGGGCGGTGCTCGTGCCCGCCGAGCGGCTCTACGAGCTGCGCCTCGAGCTCGCCAGCCGCGGGCTCCCCGAGGGGGGCGGGGTCGGCTTCGAGATCTTCGACCGGCAGACGCTCGGCCAGACCGACTTCCTCGAGCGACTCAACTACCAGCGCGCGCTCCAGGGCGAGCTCGGCCGCACGATCGGCCAGCTCGGCGGCGTCGAGTCGGCGCGGGTGCATCTGGCGCTCCCCGAGCGCTCGCTGTTCGTCGCCGCCGACCGCAAGCCGTCCGCGTCGGTGGTGGTCAAGCTGGTCCAGGGCCGCACGCTCGCGCGGGCGCAGATCGACGGCATCGTGCACCTGGTCGCCGCCAGCGTCGAGGGGATGGACGCCGACGCGGTGACGGTGGTCGACGAGAGCGGTCGCATCCTCACGCCGGACCGCCACGGCCCCGACGGCGCGAGCGCGTCGGGCGACGCGCTCGAGTACCAGCAGGCGCTCGAGCGCGGCGTCGAGGACCGCATCGAGAGCATGCTCGGCGCCGTCGTCGGGCGCGACAAGGTGATCGCGCGGGTGGCGGCCACGCTCGACTTCGCGCGCGTCGAGCGCACCGAGGAAACCTACGACCCCGACCGCACCGCGCTGCAGCAGTCGCACACGAGCCGCGAGCAGTCGGTCGGCCTGCGCCCGACGGCGGGGGTGGCGGGCGCCTCGGCCAATCTCACGAACGACGCCAACGCGGCGCCGGCCGCGGGTGACGCGCCCAAGTCCGACCGGCGCGACGAGACGCAGACCTACGAGGTGTCGAAGGTCGTGTCCCACACCGTCGCGCCGGTGGGCGCGGTGAAGCAGCTCTCCGTGGCCGTGCTCGTCGACGGGACCTACGAGGTGAAGGACGGCAAGCGGACCTTCGTGCCGCGGCCCGCGGAGGAGATCGACCGGCTCAAGGCGCTGGTCAAGAACGCCGCCGGCCTGATCGACGCCCGCGGCGACAAGGTCGAGGTGACGAGCGTGCCGTTCCAGAGCGAGCCGCTGCCCGCGGGCGAGGGCGTCCTTGGCGTGGTCTGGCGCTGGCTCCCCGTGGTCGCCACCCGGGTGCTCGGGCTCGCCTTCGCGGTGGTGATGCTCCTCTACGTCGTGCGGCCGCTGCTGCTCGGGCTCGCCGCGCGGCCCGCGGCGCCGGCCGGCGGCGCCGCGGGCGTGGTCACCGAGATGGACGCGGCGATGCTCGAGCTCACGGGCGAAAACCGCACGCTCACCCAGCGCAACCCCGAGCGCGCCGCCCAGCTGGTGCGCCTCTGGCTCGCCGAGGCCGGCGGCCCGCCGCGCGCGTAGGAGCCGTCGAGGCGATGGCCGACACCAGCGTCACGCCGCGCGCCGGCACGCCGCCGGCGAGCGAGGGGATCGAGAAGGCCGCGATCCTGCTGCTCACGCTCGGCCCCGAGGTCGCCGGGCAGGTCTTCAGCCACCTGAGCGACGGGGAGGTGCACCAGATCTCGCTCGCGATCGCGCGCCTGCGGACGATCCGCCGCGCGCAGGCCGCCGCGGTCCACGAGGAGGCCTGGCGTTGGCTCACGAGCCGCGAAGGCTACCTCGTCGACGGCGAGCAGTTCGCGCACAAGCTGCTCACCGCGCGGGCTGCGGCGACGGGGCAGGATCCGCGGACCGTGCGCGACCTGACCCGCTCGCGCGACGGCGAGACGTCGCTCGCCGAGAGCCTCCAGGGGGTCGCGCCGGCCGCGATCGCGCAGCTCGTCGGCGGCGAGCACCCCCAGGTGATCGCGGTGGTGCTCGCCAACCTCGACGTCCGGCAGGCGGCCGAGACGTTGGCGCTGCTGCCGCAGGAGACCCAGGCCGACGTCGTGCGCCGCATCGCGGACCTCAAGAACATCCCCACCGAGGTCCTGGTGGAGGTCGGCAGCGTGCTGCGCGGCCAGGTCGAGGAGCTGGGCAGCGTCGGGCAGGGCGGCAAGACGGTCGGCGGCGCGAAGCTCGCGGCCACGATCATGAACCAGGTGAGCAAGGAGGTGGAGGCGGCCGTGCTGGCGCGGCTCGACGAGGACGCGCCGGAGGTGGCCGAGGGCATCCGCAAGCTCATGCTCACCTTCGACGACCTCGCGGTGCTCGAGCGCCGCGACATGCAGACGCTGCTCAAGGAGATCCAGCGCGAGGACCTGCTGCTCGCGCTCAAGACCGCGAGCCCGGCCATGCGCGAGAAGATCTTCGGCAACATCTCGAAGCAGGCCGCCGAGATTCTCGAGGAGGACCTCTCGATGATGGGCCCGGTGCGACTGAAAGACGTCGAGCAGGCCCAGACGAACATCGTCGCGACCGCGCGGCGGCTCGCCGAGGAGCAGAAGATCACGCTCGGCGCGGGGGGCGAGGACCTTGTCTGACTTCACGCCGCTGGTGGAGGAGGCGCCACGGCCCGCGATGGGGTTCCGGCCCTACGGCGAGCCCGAGGCCCCGGCGCCGGAGCCCGCGCCGGGTCCGGCGGCGACGGTGGCGGTCCCCGAGCCGTCGGCGGCGGGAGAGGCGGCGCCGAGCGAAGAGGCGCGGCGCGCGTTCGAAGCGGGACACGCGCTCGGCGCCGCCGAGGTGCGCGGGCAGGTCGAGCAGGTCGCCGAGTCGCTCGAGAAGGCGCTCGAGGAGATCGGGGCCTTCCGCGCCGCGCTGCACGAGCGCTACGGGCGCGAGCTGCTCGGGATCGCGCTCGAGGTGGCCCGCCGCATCGTGGTCGCCGAGCTGGCCGAGCGTCCGGAGCGTTGGCTCGACATGCTCGGGGCGGCGGTGCGCCGCCTGGTCGACCGCGAGCGCATCGTCGTGCGCGTGCCGCCCGCGCTGGCCGCGTACCTGCGCGAGGGCCTGCCCGAGCTGCGCGCGGCCCTCGAGGAGGTGAAGGACGTCGCGGTGGTCGAGGATCCGGCGCTTTCGCCGGGGGGCTGCGTCGTCGAGAGCCGCTTCGGCGAGGTCGACCTCGGCGTGGAGACGCAGCTCGCGACGGCGGCCGAGACGCTCGCCGGCGGCGGGGAGTGAGCGTGACCGAGCCCGTTTCCCCGATCGCGCTCGCGCCGCCCGGGCCGTCGCCCGACGCGCTCGGCCTCGCGCGCGCGCACGCGCAGCTCGCCGGGCGCGACCTCGTGCGCGTGAGCGGACGGGTCACCGACGTGATCGGGCTGGTCGTCGAGGCGAGCGGGCCCGGCGCGCCCGTCGGCTCGCTCTGCCGGATCGAGGGGCCGGGGGCCCGCGCGCTGCCCGCCGAGGTGGTGGGCTTCCGCACCGGCCGGGTGCTGCTCATGCCGCTGGCGGACCTCGCCGGCGTGGCGCCGGGGAACCGCGTCACGCTCGTGCGCAACCAGCCCCTGGTGCGCGTCGGCGACGCGATGCTCGGGCGCGTGCTCGACGGTCTCGGCCGTCCGCTCGACGACCGCGGGCCTCTCGCCGCCGATGCGGAGTACCCGCTCCACGGCCGGGCGGTCAACCCGCTCGCGCGGCCGCCGGTGCGCGAGCCGCTCGACCTGGGCATCCGCGCGATCAACGCGCTGCTCACCTGCGGGCGCGGGCAGCGCCTCGGCATCTTCGCCGGCTCGGGCGTGGGCAAGAGCGCGCTGCTCGGCATGATGGCGCGCTACACCCGCGCCGACGTGACCGTGATCGCGCTCGTCGGCGAGCGGGGGCGCGAGGTCCGCGAGTTCATCGAGCGGGACCTGGGCGACGGCATCGACCACGCGGTGGTCGTGGCGGCGACCTCGGATGCGCCGCCGCTGGTGCGCATCCGGGGCGCGTTCCTCGCGACCACGATCGCGGAGTACTTCCGCGACCAGGGGCGTGACGTGCTGCTCATGATGGACTCGCTCACGCGCGTCGCCATGGCGCAGCGCGAGGTCGGGCTCTCGGTGGGCGAGCCGCCGTCGGCGCGCGGGTACACGCCGTCGGTGTTCGCCCTGCTGCCGCGGCTCCTCGAGCGCGCCGGCCAAGTCGACGCCGGCAGCATCACCGGCCTCTACACGGTGCTCGTCGAGGGCGACGACATGAACGAGCCGATCGCCGACACGGCGCGCTCGCTGCTCGACGGCCACGTGGCCCTCTCGCGGCGGCTCGCGAGCGAGGGCCACTATCCGGCCATCGACGTGCTGGGCTCGATCTCGCGGGTGATGATCGACGTCGTGCCGCCCGAGCAGCAGGCGGCGGCGAGCCGGGTGCGCGCCTGGCTCGCGACCCACCGCGACGCCGAAGACCTCATCCAGATCGGAGCCTACGCCCGGGGGTCGAGCCCGGCGATCGACGAGGCGATCGCGCGCCTGCCGGCCGTGCAGGCCTTCCTGCGCCAGCCGCTCGGCGAGCCGGCGAGCCTCGCGGTGAGCGTGGACGCGCTCGCCGCGCTGGCGGGGTGAGGGGAGTGGCGTTTCGGCTCGCGCGCGTGCTGCGGCTGCGGACCCAGCTCCGCCGCCAGACGCAGGACGAGGTGGCGCAGCTCGGCGCGGAGCTGGCGGCCGTGCGCCGCCAGATCGCCGCCTTGAGCGTGCGCCAGCGCGAGGCGCGCGCGGCCGAAGAGGCGTCGCTGCCCGAAGGCATGGCGGCGCGCGACCTCCAGGCGCGCCGCGCCTACGAGGAGGAGCTGCTGGCGCGCATCGCGGCGCTCTCGGCCGAGGACGAGCGGCTCGTGGGCGCGCTCGTGGAGCGGCGGTCACGCCTCCTCGAGCGGCGCCGCGAGGAGCGGCAGCTCGAGCGGTTGGGCGAGCGGGCGGCCGAGCGCACCGCCGAGGCCGCGGCGCGCGAGGAGCGCGTCGCGCTCGACGACCTCGCCCGGCGGCGGAGGTGAGGGGATGATGCGGAGGCTCAAGGCGCTGGCGCTCGCCAGCGTGGCGGTCAAGGTGGCCGTGCTGGGCGCGCTCTGGTGGCAGAGCGCGGCGCGCGCCGCGGGCGACCGGGTGGATTCCCCGGCGGCGGCCCCGGCGGCGGCGCCGGAGCCCCTCGCCCAGGGACGCGGGATGCGCGAGATGCTGGCGGCGATCGCCCGGCGCGGTGCCGAGCTCGACCAACGCGAAAAGGCTCTCGCCGACCGCGAGGCGGCAGTGGCGGCGCTCGAGAAGACGATCGCATCCGCCGCTCCACCGGTGGTGTCCGGCGCCGCCGCGCCGCCCGCCGCGGGCGGGCCGGCTGAAGCGGAGGCGCCGGTCGTGGCCCTCACCAAGGTCTACGAGACGATGAAGCCGGAGGAGGCGGGCCCGATCCTCGACCGGCTCGACGACTCGACGGCGCGCGCGATCCTCGCGCACATGAAGGAGCGCAGCATCGGCGCCATCCTCGCCGCGATGAGCCGCGACCGCGCCGTCGAGGTGACCAAGGTCCTCGGAGGCGTGCCCGTCGGGACGGCGGCGCAGGCGCCTGCGGATACGGCCGCTGCGCCCTCGCCGCCGGTGCCCGCCACGCCCGCCACGCCGGCCCCGGCGAAACCCCCGGTGGCGGGGCCGGCAAAGCCGGCGGCGAAGCCCCCGGCGCGGTAGCCGCGGGCGGCCGGGTTTGCCGCGCCCGGCGGGACTTGCCGGGCTCCGCGGTGAGGACGCCGCGCCGGAGCGCGCCTTCGGGCTGGCGCCCGCCTTGCTCCGGCAGACCGGGCGTGACCAGCGTTCCCGCCAGCGACGTGCCTTCGCGTGGTGGCGTGCCCGGCGCCGGGCCCGCGGGGGCCGACGGCCCGCACGCGGCGGCCGGCGAGGGCGCCGGCTTTCAGGCCCTGCTGCTGCTCCTGCTCGCATCCGGGCTGCCGAGCGCCATGCCCTCGCCCCCGCCGCAGGCGGCGGAGGGCGAGGCGACGAACGCCGCCGCCGGCGAGGCTACGGCGGAGGCAGTGCCGGGCGTGTCCTCGGCCGCCAGCGCCGTGCCGACACCGAAGGGCGAGCGCACCCCCACACGCGCGATCTCGGCGCTGCCCGTCGTGGTTGCGTCCCTCGCCGCCGAGCTGCCGCCCGGGGCCGCGACGGCGGCGCCGCCGATGCCGTCGGCGGTTGCACCGCCGCCGGCGGCGAAACCGGTTGCGCCCGCGCCGCCCGCGGCGACGGCGGGCGCTCCGCCCGCGCCTGCGAAGCCCGGCGCGCCGGCGCCGCAGAGCGCGCAGGCTGCCGTCGAGCGCGACGTCGACGCCATCGTCGCGCCGGGACCGGCGCCGACGGACGACGAGCAGGGCCCCGGTCGAAAGGTCGAAGCCGCGGCCCCGCCGGAGCGCCCCGCCGCGTCTTTGCGAATGCCGTCCCCGCCGCCGCCGTCACCGACGTCCGACGCGGAGGTCGCGTTGGCGCTCGACCCGCCCGCAGCGGCAGCTCCGTCCGACTCGAAAGCGAAGCAGCCGTCCGGCGAACGCCCGTCCGACGCGGTCCAGTTGGCGGGGGCTCCGGCGGCGGGGAAGCCCGCTGCCGGACATGCGCCGCCGGCAGCGGCTGCGGCGACGATCCCGGGCGATCCCGCGCCGGCCGCGCCGGTGAGCGCGGGGCGGCGCGCGGGTGCGGAGGCCGATCGCGGGAGCGCCCGCGAGGGCGCGCCTCGGCCGAGCGACCCAACGCCGCTGCCTCTCCCGCCGCACGGCCAGGGCGCCCCGCCGCCCGCCGCGCCCGAGGCGCCCGTGCGGCCGGCGACCGCCCCCGCGGGCGCGCCGCCGTCGCCGCCGCCCGCCACGCCCGGCCCGCCGCGCGCCGCTGCCGCGGCGGCCGCGCCCGCGCCCGCGGAGACGGCACGCCCGCGCGACGGGGACGACGTGCTCCGGTCCGCGCAGCTTCGCGTCCCTGCCGGCCGCGACGGCGGCGAGATGCGCTTCGACGTGACGCCCGACGGCCTCGGCCGCGTGCAGGTGCACGTGGTCGTGCGCGAGGACGCCGTCCACGCCGCGCTCTACGCCCAGCAAGGTGACGCGCGCGACGCGCTCACCGCGCAGCGGCCGTCGCTCGAGGCCGCCCTCGGTCGCTCGCAGCTCCGCCTCGAGGGGTTCACGGTGGGGCTCGGCCAGCCGCAGCAGGAAACCGCGCACGAGCGGTCGCCGGGGCACCCGAGCCCCGGCGGCCCGGCGCCGCTCGCCCCGGCGCCCGTGCCCCAGCCCGCTGCCGCGGAGCCGCTCGCCGGCCGCGGCGGCCTGAGTCTCCGCGCATGAGCACTGCCGCCGTCCCCTCGTCGCTGCTGAACGCCTTCGGGCCAGGCACGAGCACGTCCAGCACGTCGGCGACGAGCCAGCCCATCAACCAACAGCAGTTCCTTACGCTGTTCGTCGCGCAGCTCCAGAACCAGGACCCGCTCTCGCCGATGGACCCGGATCAGCTCACGGCGGAGCTGGCGCAGTTCTCCCAGCTCGAGCAGCTCACGAACATCAACACCGCGATGGGCGGCCTCACGACGACCTCGCAGCAGTCGGTGGACGTGGGGCTGCTTTCGCTGGTCGGCAAGCAGGTGCAGTACGACGGCAGCACGATCACGCTGACGAACGGCAAGGCGCCGGCGGTCTCGTACACGCTCGCGCAGGGCGCCTCCGACGTGCGGGCGACGATCACGGACTCGAGCGGCACGGTCGTGCGCACGATCGACCTGGGCGGGCAGGGGGCCGGCACGCACACGTTTCAGTTCGACGGCACCGACGGCCAGGGCGTGACGCTGGCGGACGGGAGCTACACGGTGGCGCTCACCGCGACGGGCCCCGGCGGCGGCACGCCCAGCCCCGTCTCGCTGGTGAACAGCGGGACGATCGACGGCGTCGACCTGACGAGCACCCCGCCCGTGCTCCTCGTCGGCGGCCAGCGGATCACGCTCGACCAGGTACACGGCGTCGACTCGGCAGCCGCCGGGTCGTGAGCATCGAGGAGAAGGAGGATTCATGGCATTGATCGGCGCGCTCTCCAGCGGACGGACCGGACTCGTGAACAGCGGCAACGAGCTGGCCGTCATCGGCAACAACATCGCGAACGCGGAGACGGTCGGCTTCAAGGGAAGCCGCACCGAGTTCGCGGACCTGATCTCCGCCCAGAGCGGCGGAACGACGGCGGACATCGGCCTCGGCTCGACCATCGCCGACGTGCGCACGCTCTTCGACCAGGGCACGGTGCAGAACACCGGCCGCAGCCTCGACCTCGCGCTCAACGGCCAGGGGTTCTTCGTGCTACGCGAGGGAACCGGCCAGGCCTTCACGCGCGCGGGCAACTTCGAGCTGCAGGCGAACGGCGCGGTCACCAACACGGTCGGCAACGTCCTCCAGGGGAGCCCACTCACCCAGAACGGCACGGTTGCCGGGCCCGTGCAGGACATCGTCATCGGCGGGATCACCTCGCAGGCGAAGGGGACCACGACCGCCGCGTTCACCGGCAACCTCCAGTCCGACGCGGCGACCACGACCTTCCCTTCCGGCACCCCGACCGAGGCCCAGGCCTACGCCGGGTCGAGCTTCTCCACCAGCGTGCAGGTCTACGACTCGCTCGGCAAGGCGCACAACCTGCTCATGTTCTTCTCGCGCACGGGCACGAACGCCTGGCAGGTGAACGTCGGCGTGGATGCGGCCGACACGGGCGGCACCGCGGGCACGGTCGACGTGATCGGCACCGACACGCTCAACTACAACACCAACGGCACCGTGGCGAGCGGCGGCACGTTCAACGCCAACGTGACCTTCACCGGCGCCGGCGCCCAGACCGTCGCGCTCGACCTGAGCAACCTGACCCAGTTCGCGGGCACCTCCGGCATCAGCTCGGTCACGCAGGACGGGTTCGGCGCCGGGGGGCTCTCGAGCTTGAGCGTCAACGCTCAGGGTATCTTGAGCGCGACCTTCGACAACGGCCAGTCGCGCCCGCTCTACCAGCTCGCGATCGCGCAGTTCAACGCGCCCGAAGGGCTCGCGAGCGAGGGCAACCAGACCTACCACGCGACCGTCGACTCGGGGCCGCCGGCGATCGCGACGGCCGGGTCGCAGGGCACCGGCACGATCGTCTCCGGCGCGCTCGAGCAGTCGAACGTGCAGATCGCGCAGGAGTTCATCAACCTGATCAGCGCCCAGCGCTCGTTCGAGGCGAACGCCCGCGTGGTCTCGGGCAGCGATCAGATGCTCCAGGATCTGGTCAATATCGTCCACTAGGCGCGGTCACGGATCCCGCCGCCGGAGCGCGCCGGGGCCAAACTCTTGACCGAAGAGGACGGCCCCGGGCGCCTCCCGGCGCGACGCGCCGGCTTCCCCGGCTGGCACCGGCATTGCTCCGCCCTGGCCGGCGGAGGGTGGCGTGGCCGAGGAAGAAGCAGCGGCAGCGGAGCCGGCGGCTCCGGAGAAGAAGGGCGGCAGGGGAAAGCTCCTCCTGCTCGTCGGCGGCGTGGTCCTGCTCGTCGGCGGCGGGGTCGGGGCGTGGTTCGGCCTGCTGCGGGGACACCGCGGGGCCGAGGCGAAGAGCGAGGCGCCGGCGGAGGGCACCAAGCTCCCGGAGCACGGGGCGCTCGTGGCCCTCGATCCGTTCATCGTGAACCTCGGCGACGAGGACCGGGCGCGGTACCTCAAGACCACGCTCCAGCTCGAGTTCTACGACGCCAAGGTGCCCGAGGTCTTCCCCACGCTCGTTCCGCAGATCCGCGACCTCCTCATCACGCTCTTCAGCAGCCGCACCTTCGCCGAGGTGCGCACGCCCGAGGGCAAGCTCGAGCTGCGGGAGGACGCGATCAACCGGATCAACCGTGCCCTCAACAAGGACCTCGTGAAGGCGGTCTACTTCACGGAGTTCGTCGTCCAGTGACGTCGCGCGGCCGATGAGCGAGATCCTCTCCCAGGACGAGGTCAACGCGCTGCTCCAGGGCGTGGGCGACGGCAGCGTCCCGCTCGCCGAGGAGAAGCCGGCGGCGGCGCGGGCCGGGAGCGCCGTTCCTCTCGACCTCACCTCCCAGGAGCGTGCGCTGCGGGGACGGCTGCCGGGGCTCGAGCTGGTCCTCGACCGCTTCACGCGCGACGTGCGGGGCTCGCTCGGCACGTTCTTCGGCCAGATCCCGACGGTCGAGGTGACGGGCGTCAACCTGCAGAAGTTCGGCGGCATCGTCGCCGCGCTCGAGCGGCCGGTGAGCCTGCAGCTCTTCGACCTGGCACCGCTGCCCGGGCAGGGGCTGCTGGTCGTCGCGCCGTCCCTCATCGAGATGCTGCTCCAGGTCTTCTTCGGCGGCGAGCCGGCGCGCAAGACGCGGCTGCCGGCGCGCGAGCTGTCGCCGATCGAGCAGCGGGTGGTCGAGCGTCTCGGGGCGCGCGTGCTCGCGGATCTGCGCGCGGCGTGGCGACCCACGGAAACCATCGCGTGCACCTTCGTCGCCTCGGAGACCAACCCGCAGTTCGCGGCGATCTGCGGGGCCGAGGAGCTGGTGATCGCGACCGGGCTGCGCGTGAGCGTCGAGGGCTGCGGCAGCGGGACGCTCTCGGTGTGCCTGCCGAACGCCGCGCTCGACCCGATCCGTGCACGCCTCCAGCGCCTGCCGGTGAGCGGCGGCGGGCGCACGACCCCGGAAGAATGGCGCGCGCGGCTCGAGGTGGCGCTCGCGGACGCGGCGGTGGAGGTGAGCGCCGAGCTCGGCGGGCGGCGGATGGCGCTGCGCGAGGTGCTCGCGCTCGGGGTGGGCGACCTGGTGACGCTCGGGACCGGGCGCGACGGGCCGGTGGTCCTCCGCGTCGGGGGCAAACCCCGCTTCCTCGGCGCGCCCGGGGTGGCGGGTGGCAAGAACGCGGTGCGCATCACGGCGCGCGCGTGAGGGAGGGACATGGAAGGCGGCACGCCGGAGACGACGGGTGAGGGCACCGCGACGGAGGCGGGGGGCGGGACGCGCAACCTCGACCTCCTCCTCGACATTCCGCTCGAGGTGACGGTGGAGATCGGGCGGACCCACCTGGCCCTGCGCGACCTGCTCGCGCTCGCCCCCGGCTCGGTCGTCGAGCTCGACAAGCTCGCCGGTGAGCCGCTCGACGTGTTCGTGAACGGCAGGCCCGTCGCGCGCGGCGAGGCGGTGATGGTGAACGATCGCTTCGGCGTGCGGCTCACCGACGTGATCAGCCCGTCGGAGCGGATCACGGGGCTCAAGTGAGCGTGCTCGTTCTCGCCGGTGGGGCCCTCGCCCTGGCCGTCGCGGTCGTGCTCCGCTGGCAGCGGCGGGGGCGCGCGGCGCAGCGGCACGCGATCCGCCTGGTCACCAGCCGCTACCTGGGGGGCAAGCGCTTCCTCACGGTGGTCGAGGTCGAGGGCCACCGGCTGCTGCTCGGGCTGGCGGGCGATCGGGTCTCCCTGGTGGCGCGCCTCGACGCGCCGGCGGCGCCCCTCGGCGGGGAGGGCGCGTGAGGCGGGCACGCCGATGGGCGGCCGTGGCGCTCGTGCTCGTGCCGGCGGCGGCCCGCGCGGCGGACGTGCTCCCGGGCATCTCGCTGCAGATCGGCGGCGAGAAGCTCGCGGCGCCGCTCCAGATCGTCGCGCTGCTGACGGTGCTGTCGCTCGCGCCGGCGATCCTCGTGACGCTCACGGCCTTCGTCCGCATCGTCATCGTGCTGTCGTTCCTCCGTCAGGCGGTCGGCGTGCAGACCATGCCACCCAACCAGATCGTGGTCTCGCTCGCGCTCTTCCTCACGTTCTTCGTGATGCGCCCGGTCTTCGGCCGCATCCAGGAGCAGGCGATCGAGCCGTACGTGCACCAGGAGATCGGCGACCGGGAGGCGCTCGCCCGGGCGTGGGATCCCCTGCGGCAGTTCATGCTGCGGCAGACGCGGGAGAAGGACCTCGCGCTGTTCGTCGACGCCGTCGGCGCGCCGCGGCCGGAGACCGCCGCCGACGTCCCGCCGCAGGCCCTCGTGCCCGCGTTCCTCATCTCGGAGCTCAAGACCGCGTTCCAGATGGGGTTCCTCATCTACATCCCGTTCCTCATCCTCGACATGGTGGTGGCCTCGGTCCTCACCTCGATGGGGATGATCACGCTGCCCCCGGCGCTCATCTCGCTGCCCTTCAAGCTCATGCTCTTCGTGCTGGTCGACGGGTGGAACGTGCTCACCGCGTCGGTCGTGCAGAGCTTCCACTGATGGGCGTGGAGACCGTCATCGGGCTCGGCCGTGGCGCGCTGGAGCTCGCCTTCGCGCTCGCGGGACCGGTCCTGCTCTTCGGGCTCGTCGCCGGCCTCGCGGTGAGCATCTTCCAGGCGCTCACCCAGATCCACGAGATGACGCTCACCTTCATCCCGAAGATCGCCGCGACCGTCGCCGCGCTGGTGCTCTTCGGGCCCTGGATGCTCACCAAGCTGATCACGTTCACGCTCGGGGTGTTCACCAGCCTGCCCGGCTACGTGCGCTGACCATGCCGATCCCCGATCCGGTGCCATTCCTGCTCGTGCTCGCGCGCATCGCCGGGCTGATCCTGGCCGCGCCGGTCTTCGGCCACACGCTCGTGCCCGCGCGCGTGCGGGTGGCGCTGGCGGCGGTCCTCGCGCTCGCGCTCGCTCCGGCGCTGCCCGCGCCGGCGGCGGCGCCGGCGACGCTCTGGGGGCTCGCGGGCGCGCTGGCGGTCGAGAGCGCGGTCGGGGTGCTGCTCGGCTTCACGGCCCAGCTCGTGTTCGCCGGCGTGGCGCTCGGCGGCCAGCTCGCCGGGATGCAGATGGGCTTCGGTGTGGCGAGCCTCTTCGACCCGACCGAGCAGACGCAGGTGACGGTGGTGGCCCAGTGGCAGCAGCTACTCGTGCTCGTCGTCTTCCTCGTGCTCGACGTCCACCACCTCCTGCTGCGTGCCCTGATCCAGAGCTTCCGGCTCGTGCCGGTGGGCACGGCGGCGCTCGGTGCGCCCACCGCGGGCGGGGTGGTGACGGTGGCCGGTGACGTGTTCGGCATCGCGGTGCGGTTGGCCGCCCCGGTGCTCGTGGTGCTCCTGCTCACCAACGCGACGCTCGGGGTGCTCGCGCGTGTCATCCCGCAGCTCAACGTGTTCGTGCTCGGCTTCCCGGTGAACGTGGGGGCGGGCCTGGTGGCGCTCGGCGCGGCGCTGCCCTTCACGGTGCGTTTCCTCGCCGGCCGCTTCGGCGCGCTCGGCCCGGTGCTCGACCAGCTCGTGCGAGGCCTCGGGCATGGCTGACGAGCGCGCGGCGGACCGCACCGAGCAGCCGACCGCGAAGCGGCGGGAGAAGGCGCGCGAGGAGGGGCAGGTTGCGATCTCGCCCGAGATCGCGCCGGTCGCCGTGCTGCTGGCGGGGCTGGCGGTGGCGTCGTGGGGCGCGCCGGAGGTGGTGGCGCGCAGCCGTGCGGTGCTGCATGCCTGGCTCGCCGCCGTCGGGCCCATGGCGCTGCGCGAGGACGGCGCCGGCCCGCCGGTGGTGCGCGCGGCGCTCGAGCTGGGCAGCCTGCTCGTGCCCTTCGGCCTGGCGATGGCGGTCGTCGGGGCGGGCGTCATGCTCGCCCAGGTGGGCTGGGTCCTCACCCCGCAGCGGCTGGCTCCCGACCCGACGCGGCTCGGGTTCGCGCACAACCTCGGGCGCTTCCTCTCCGCCGACGGCGCCGTCGAGCTGCTCAAGGCGCTGCTCAAGATCGCGGTGGTGCTCGGCCTCGCGTACCGCGTGATCGTGGGCGGCGGGCGGGCGGCGATGGGCACGCCCGCGATGAGCGTCGAGGCGATCCTCGCCATGGTCGGAGCGCAGCTCCATCACCTCGTGCTCGTCGTCGTGCTCGCCCTCGGGGCGCTGGGCGCCCTCGATTACCTCTGGCAGCGCCGGCGGCACGAGGACCGTCTCAAGATGACGCGCCAGGAGGTCAAGGACGAGCACAAGGAGAGCGAGGGCAATCCGCAGGTGCGCGGCCGCTTCCGCAAGGCGCACAAGGCGCTCGCGCGCCGCCGCATGCTCGGCGACGTCGCGCGGGCGGACATCGTGCTCACCAACCCCGTGCACGTGGCCGTGGCGCTCCGCTACCGCGCCGAGGAGATGGGCGCGCCGCGCGTGCTCGCCAAAGGAGCGGGCGAGCTCGCCGAGCGGATCAAGGAGGCCGCGCGGCGGGCGGGCGTGCCGATCGTCGAGCGCCGCGCGCTCGCGCGCGCGCTCTTCCGCACGGTCGAGGTCGGCGCCGAGATCCCGCCGACCCTCTACCGCGCGGTGGCCGAGATCCTCGCGTACATCTACGCGGTGCGCGGCCGGCGCCCCCAGGAGGCGCGCTAGCCGATGGCCGCCGCGACCGCCGCCGCCGTCGTCCCCCGGCCGACCGCCGCCCCCGCCGTGCCCACCGGCGAAGTCATCGTGCCGCTCACGCTGGTGGCGACGGTGGTGATCATGGTCGTCCCGCTGCCGCCGCTGCTGGTCGATCTGCTGCTCGCGCTCTCGATCTCGCTCGGCCTCACGATCCTGCTGGTGGCGCTCTACATCCAGCAGCCGCTCCAGTTCTCGACGTTCCCGTCGGTGCTGCTGGTGGTGACGCTGTTCCGCCTCGCCCTCAACGTCGCGTCGACGCGCCTGATCCTCCTGCACGGCTCGGAAGGCCCGGGGGCTGCGGGGCACGTGATCCAGGCGTTCGGCAACTTCGTCGTCGGCGGCAGCTACGTCGTCGGCGTGGTCGTGTTCCTGATCCTGGTCGTCATCAACTTCTCGGTCATCACCAAGGGCTCCATCCGCATCGCCGAGGTCGCCGCGCGCTTCACCCTCGACGCCATGCCGGGTAAGCAGCTCGCGATCGACGCCGATCTGAACAGCGGCCTCATCACCGAGCGCGATGCTCGCGCGCGGCGCCAGGCGATCGAGGAGGAGGCCGACTTCTACGGCGCGATGGACGGCGCCAGCAAGTTCGTGCGCGGCGACGCGGTGGCCGGCCTGATCATCACGGCGATCAACATCGTGGGCGGCTTCTTCATCGGCGTCGTGCAGCAGGGCACGGACATCCAGACCGCGGCGCAGACCTACACGATCCTCACCGTCGGCGACGGCCTGGTCTCTCAGGTGCCCGCGCTGCTCATCTCGACGGCCGCCGGCATCATCGTGACCCGCGCGGCCTCGGAGGCCGACCTCGGCACGGCCGTGACCGGCCAGCTCTTCACCAGCCCCCGCGTGCTGTGGGCGGTGAGCGCGATCCTCGGCGCCTTCGCGCTCCTGCCCGGGCTGCCGTTCCTGCCCTTCGTGGTGCTCGCGGGCGCGGCCGGCACGCTCGCCTCGCAGGGCGGGCTCGCGCCGCGCGCGGCGGAGACGCCGGGAGCGGGCGGCTTGCCGGCGCCGCGGCGCGCGGCCGAGCGACCCGAGGCGCTGCTCACCCTCGACATGATGGAGCTCGAGGTCGGCTTCGAGCTGGTCCCGCTCGTCGACTCGGGGCGCGGTGACCCGGGCGACCTCGTCGAGCGCATCAAGGGGCTGCGCCGCCAGCTCGCCCTCGAGATGGGCTTCATCGTCCCGCCGATCCACATCCGCGACAACCTCGAGCTGCGCCCGAACACCTACGTGATCGCGCTCAAGGGCAACGAGGTGGCCCGCGGCGAGGTGCGCGCCGGCTCGTTCCTGGCGATCAACCCCGGGACGGTGACCGCGCCCGTGCCGGGGATCGCGACCCGCGAGCCGGCCTTCGGGCTCGAAGCGCTCTGGGTTACGGGGGCGGAGCGCGAGCGGGCGCAGCTCGCGGGCTACACGGTGGTCGACGGGGCGACGGTGGTGGTCACGCATCTCACCGAGGTGATCCGCCGCCACGCCCACGAGCTGCTCGGCCGCCAGGAGGTCCAGCAGCTCCTCGACCAGGTCGCCAAGACGCGCCCCAAGGTCGTCGAGGAGCTCGTGCCGCAGCAGCTCACGCTCGGGGGCGTGCAGAAGGTTTTGCAGGGTCTGCTGCGCGAGGGCGTGCCGATCCGCGACCTGCAGACGATCCTCGAGACGCTCGCGGATCACGCGCCGCGCACGAAGGATCCCGACGTGCTCACCGAGCAGGTGCGCCAGGCCCTCGGGCGCGCCATCACCCGCAGGCTGGTCGCGCCCGACGGCACGCTCGCGCTGGTGACGCTCGGCGCGGCGCTCGAGCGCCGTCTCCTCGACGCCTTGCAGCGTGGGGAGGAGGGCGCGACGCTCGCGATCGAGCCGGCGCTCGCCCAGCGGCTGATCACCAAGCTCGGCGAATGGACGGAGCGGTTCGTCGTGCAGCATCTGACGCCGGTGCTCCTGTGCTCCGCGCCCCTGCGGCCGCACCTGCGCCGGCAGCTCGAGCGCTATCTGCCCTCGCTCACCTGCATCTCGCCCCAGGAGATCGTGACCGACGCGCGCGTACGCTCGCTCGGCGTGGTGACCCTCGATGAGAATTAGACGCTTCACGGCGGCCACCGCGGCGGCGGCGTTCCGCGAGGTGAAGGCCGTTCTCGGGGCCGAGGCGGTGATCCTCGAGACCCACGCGGTCGACGGGGGAGTGGCGGTCGTCGCCGCCACCGACCTCGAGGAGGCGAGCAGCCACGAGGAGCTGGTGGGCGAGGTGCGTGCGCTCCTCGACGTGGTGCGCGGCCTGGTCGCGGAGCGCGCCGGCACGCCGGCCGCCCGCGGCGAGCTCGACGCCCTCCACCGGGCGCTGGTCGCGCACGGCATGGACGGGGTGATCGCCACCGCGCTGGTGAGCGAGGCCGCGGCGGCGCTCGGGGAAGGCGAGCCCATCGACGCCGCGCTCGCGCGCTTGCTCGGCGCCGCGGTGCCGGCGCGGGCGGATGCACGCGTGCGGCTCTTCGTCGGCGCGCCCGGCGACGGCAAGACCACCACCGTCGCCAAGCTCGCCGCCCGCGAACGGGCGGCCGGGCGCGAGGTCGTGGTGGTGAGCGCGGACACGTGGCGCGTCGGCGCGCGCGCGGAGCTCGAGGCCTACGGGCGCGCGCTCGGCGTGCGCGTCGCCCGGATCGCCGAGCCCGGCGAGCTGGCGGTCGTGGTGCGCGCGGCACCGGCGGCGGCGCGCGTGCTCGTCGACACGGCCGGCGCCGGGCCGGGCGAGGCGGCGGTGCTCGCGGACGTCTCGGCGCTCGCCGCCGCCGCGGGCCGGGAGGCGGGTGTGACGCTCGTCGCGAGCGCGACGACGTCCGCCGCGGCGGCGGCCGAGGTGTGCCGGGCGTTCGCCGCCGTCGCCCCGGACGCTTGCGTGCTCACCAAGGTGGATGCCGGCTGCGCGGGCCCGGTCCTCGGGCTCCTCTGGCGGCAGGGCCTGCCCGTGTCCCACCTCGCCACGGGCCGGCGCATCCTCGACGACCTGGAGCCGGCGACGCCCGAGCGGCTCGCCCGCTGCGTGCTTGCGGCATGACGGCGCCGCGGGTCATCGCCGTGACGAGCGGCAAGGGGGGCGTCGGCAAGACCGCGATCGCCGCCAATCTCGCCGTGGCGCTCGCCGCCGGGGGCCGCCGGGTCTGCGTGCTCGACGCCGACCTCGGCCTCGCCAACGTCGACGTCGCGCTCGGGCTCGCCCCGCGGGCGAACCTGCTCCACGTGCTGCGCGGTGAGCGCAGCCTCGCCGACGTGCTCGTCGAGGGACCCGCCGGAGTGCGGCTCATCCCGGCCACGAGCGGCGTCGCCGAGCTCACCGCGCTCGACGGCCCGCAGCGGCTTTGCCTGCTCGACGCCGTCGACCGCCTCGGCGAGTCGCTCGACGTGCTGCTGGTCGACACGGCCGCCGGCATCTCGCGCAACGTGCTGTGGTTCGCGGCGGCGGCGCACGAGGTGCTGGTGGTGGTCACGCCGGAGCCGGCGGCGCTCACCGATGCGTACGCGCTGGTGAAGGTGCTCGCCACGAGGTACGGGCGCCGCGACTTTCTCGTGCTCGTCAACGCGGCGGCCGGCGTGGCGGACGCCGAGGCCGCCTTCCGGCGCCTGGCGCGCGTGGCCGAGCGGTTCCTGCGCGTGCGGCTCGAGTCCGTGGGCTTCGTGCCCGAGGACCCTGCGCTGCCGCGTGCGGCGCGGCTGCAGCAGGCCGTCGTGCTCGCAGCCCCCGCGGCGCCGGCGAGCCGGGCGCTCGCCCGGCTGGCGGGAACGCTCGCGGCCCGTGGGCCCGGCGTGCCGACGGGCGGCGTGCAGTTCTTCTTCCGCCGCCTCATCGATCCCCAAGGAAGGGACGCGAACCATGCCTGAGATGGAACAGGGTCGGCTCGGCCGCCCGCGCGCGCGGCGCGGCGCGGCGGTCGGGTACGCGGCGCTGCCGCCCAACCGCGACGAGGTGCTGCGGCAGTACCTGCCGCTGGTGCGCCGGGTGGTGCAGCGGCTCGCCGCGCGCAAGCCCCCGCACATCGAGCTCGACGATCTCGTCTCGTGGGGGATCGTCGGGCTGCTCGACGCGATCGGCAAGTACGATCCGGCCAAGGAGGCGCTGTTCTCGACCTACGCGCAGTTCCGCATCCGCGGCGCGATCCTCGATCACCTGCGCTCCCTCGACTGGGTGCCGCGCAGCGTGCGGCAGAAGGCGAGCCTGATCGAGAAGGTCACGCACCAGCTCGAGGGCAAGTTGAGCCGCCCGCCGACCGAGGACGAGATCGCCGAGCAGCTCGGGGTCTCGCTCGAGGACTACCAGGAGCTGCTCGCCAAGGTCGGCGAGATGAGCCTCTTCAGCCTCGAGGACCTGGGGTTCGGGAGCGGCGAGGAGCGGCTGAAGAGCGGCCAGAGCGTCGAGGAGGGCGAGGCCGACCCGCTGCGCGCGCTGCTCTCGCACGAGCGCGTCCACCTGGTCGCCGAGGCGATCCAGCTCCTGCCCGAGCGCGAGCGCATCGTGGTCACGCTCTACTACCACGAGGAGCTCACCATGAAGGAGGTCGGCGCGGTGCTCGGGCTCACCGAGTCGCGTGTCTCCCAGCTCCATTCGCAGGCCATGCTGCGGCTCAAGGGGAACCTCCAGGAGCGCTTCGGCCCGCGGGGGGCGAAGGAGGAGGGAAGCTGACATGGACGGGACGCGCATCGATCCGGCGGGTCACGGCGAGCGGCCGGAGCCGGTCGACGGCGGCCGGCACGACCGTCCCGCAGGGCGCGAGCGCCGCGAGCGGCCGCGGCCGGCGCCGCGGCCCGCGGTGGAGGAGGAGGACGAGCCCGAGCGGCCGCCGCCGGAGCCCGGCCGCATCGACGTGGTCGCATAGGGCGACCAGGAGGAGGGACAACCATGCCGACGTTCGACATCATCGCGCTCCTGCCGCGCGTGCTCGTGGCGGCGACCGTGGTGGAGCTGGCGGCGCTCGGTGCGCTCGCCTGGCTGCTCGGCCGTGCGGGCGCGGAGCGGCAGGCCGCCGAGTCGGCGGTCGAGGCGCTCAGGGCCGATCTGACGCGTCTGCTCGAGGACGCCGAAGGGCGTGCGCGCGCCCTCGAGGATGCCCTCGCGGCGCGGGAGGCGTCGTTGCGCGCCCTGCTCGGGCGGGTGGGCCGCGTCGAGCAGGCGGCGGAGGCGCGTCCGGAGCGCCAGCACGCGGGGGCGCCGGCCCTGGGGATGCTCGCGCGCGGCCGTCGGCGCGAAGACGAGGACGATCCCGCCGAGGCGCGCCTGCTGCGCGACCTCGATCTGAGCCTCGGCCGCGGGCGGACGGCGTAGCGATGCGCGTGCGCCGCATGCTGCCGCGGCGGCAGGAGCTGCCGGGCGCGCGCGCCGGGGTCCCGGGACGCACGCGCACGAGGGCAGTGGCACCCGGCTTGCTCCGCGGGAGGAGACGAACGGCATGACCGTCGGCAACTACATCGCCGCCTCCGGCGGCATGGCGGCGCTCGCACGGCTCGAAGCCGTGGCGCACAACCTCGCCAACGCGAACACCGCCGGCTACAAGGCCGAGCGTCCCGTGTTCCGGCTGCGCCAGGACGTGCAGCCCGCGCCGACCGAGCCGCTGCGGATGACCGCCGGCGCGCAGGTCGTGCAGGCCGACACGGTCTTCGACTTCTCGACCGGGCCGATCCAGGCCACCGGCAACCCGCTCGACGTGGCGATTCCGGGGCCCGAGTTTTTCGCGGTGCGCACCGACGCCGGCGAGCGCTACACGCGCCAGGGGATCTTCCAGCTCGACCCCGAGGGCTACCTCGTCACCACGAGCGGCCGGCGGGTGCAAGGGACGAACGGCGACCTGCGCCTGCCGCCCGGGCGGGTGGAGATCGCCGAGGACGGCGGGATCTACGTCGAGGGCGTCGAGGCCGGGCGGCTCAAGCTCGTGCGCTTCGCGGACCCGCCGCCGCTCGTGCCCGAGGGCGACACGCTGTTCGCGCCGAAGCCCGGGACGGCGGGCACCCCGGTTCCGGAGGACCAGGTGCACCTCGACCCGGCGTCGATCGAAGGGTCGAACGTGAGCGCGGTCGGCTCGCTGATCGAGCTGGTCGACGTCTCGCGCAGCTACGAGTCGTACATGCGCGCCCTCCAGCAGATGGACCAGGTCTCCGGACACGCAATCGACGACGTGGGGAAGGTCGAATGATCCGTGCACTCTACACCGCGGCGACCGGGATGGAGGCGCAGCAGCTCACCATCGACGTGATCGCCAACAACCTGGCGAACGTCAACACCACCGGCTTCAAGAAGAGCCGCGCCGACTTCGAGGACCTGCTCTACCAGATGCAGCCCGCGCCGGGCACGCCGAGCACGACCACGACCGAGTCGCCGACCGGCGTCCAGGTCGGGCTCGGGGCGCGGCCCGCGGCGGTGAGCCGCCTCGACCTGCAGGGCGACTACACGCAGACGGGCAACCCGCTCGACGTCGCCATCGAGGGCCCCGGCCTCTTCCAGGTGACGCTGCCCGACGGCACGCTGGCGTTCACCCGCGCGGGCTCCTTCCAGATCGACAACCAGCTCCGCGTGGTCACGCCCGACGGCTACCCGCTCTCGCCGGCCATCTCGATCCCCAACAGCGCCACCAACATCACGATCGGCCAGGACGGGACCGTGAGCGCGATCCTGCCCGGGCAGACGGCGGCGACGCAGGTGGGCCAGATCCAGACCGCGTTCTTCGCCAATCCCGCGGGTCTGCGCGCGCTCGGCCGCAACCTCCTGCAGCAGACCGACAGCTCGGGCCCGCCGCAGCTCGGCGCGCCCGGACAGAACAACCTCGGCACGTTGCTCCAGGGCTTCCTCGAGAACTCGAACGTGAGCGTGGTCGAGGAGCTGGTCGGTCTGATCACCGCGCAGCGCGCCTACGAGGTCACCTCGAAGGCCATCCAGACCGCCGATCAGATGCTGCAGACCACCAATGCGATCGTCCAGTAAGCCGCTCCTCGCCGGGTTGCTCGCGCTCCTGGCCTCGGTCGCCGCCGCGGCGGGCCGGCTCACGGTGCTGCCGGAGGCCACCGTCGCGGGCGAGGAGATTCGGCTCCGCGACGTGGCCGCGCTCGACGGCGACGCCGAGGCCCTCGGCGACGTGCCGCTCGGGCCGGCGCCGCGGGCCGGCGAGGTGCGCAGCTTCGACGGGGCCCTGCTCCTCGCCAAGCTGCGCCACGCGGGGCTCGACCCGCAGGCGGTGACCTACGACATCCCGGTGGTGTTTCGCGTGCGCCGGGCGGCGCAGGAGGTGCCGGAGGCCGCCGTTCGCGCGGCGATCGAGGCGTTCGTCGCCGAGCGCCTCGGGGCGGGCGCGACCGACACGGTGCTGCGGACCGTCGAGTTCCCGGGGCCGATCCGCATTCCGGTGGGGCGCTTCACCACGCGCGTGAGCGCCCCCGCGGGCACCGAGCTGCTCGGCCGGGTGCGGCTCGAGCTCGAGTTCGTGATGGACGATCATCCGGCGGGAGCGGTCTGGGTGACCGCCGATCTCGCGCGCTACGGGCCGGTGGTGCTCGTGCGCCGCAGCCTCGCGCGCGGCGAGGTGATCACGGCCGACGACGTCGAGGTCGATCGCCGCGACCTCTCGCAGGCGCCGCGCGACGCGTTCACCGCGGCGGGTGACGCCCTGGGCCTCGTGGTGCGGACGCCGCTCTTGCCCTACGCGCCGCTGCGCCGCGAGCAGGTGGTCACGCCGGCGACCGTGCGCCGCGGCGACGCGGTGCTCCTCGTCCTCGACCGCGGGGGGCTGCGGATCACGGTGCCGGGCGAGGTGCGCGACGACGCGGTGCGCGGGGAGCGGGTGCACGTGACCAACCCGAGCAGCAGCAAGGAGCTGACGGGCCGGGTGGTCGATGCCCGCACCGTGGCGGTGGACTTCTGATGCGCACGATCGCCGCCGTCGTCTTCGCGGCCGCGCTCGCCGGCTGCCAGATTCCGCCCACGGCGGAGCTTCCGCCGCCGCCGCTCGACACCGGTCCACCGCCGCCGGCCCCGGGCCTCGGCTCGATCTGGCACCCGGAGGTGACCGCCAACTATCCGGCGACCGACGTGCGCGCGCACTTCGCGGGCGAGCTGCTCACGGTGGTCGTCCAGGAGGTGTCGAAGGGCACCAAGGACGCGAGCACCGACACCTCGAGCCAGTCGTCCATCACCGCGCAGGTCCTGGGGTTCTTCGGCATCCCGGCGGCGTCGTTCCTGCCGAGCGGCTTCGACGCCTCCAACATCATCGACAGCAGCACGCAGCACGCCGCCAAGGGCTCGGGCACGATCAAGCGCGACGGCACGCTCACCGGCAACGTCACCGCGACCGTCGTCGCCGTCGATGCCCACGGCAACCTGCGCATCCAGGGGCAGAAGGTCGTCACGGTGAACCACGAGGACGAGTACCTCGTGCTCTCGGGCACCGTGCGGCCCGAAGACATCTTGAGCGACAACAGCGTTCCCTCGACCCGCGTCGCCGACGCCCACATCAGCTACTTCGGCCGTGGGACGGCGGGGGACAAGGAGAACGTGCCGATCGTGCATCGGCTCATGGATTGGGTATGGCCGTTCTGATCGCGGCGCTCGCCGCGCTGCTCGGGCTCGCGGCGCCCGCGGGCGCGGTGCGCTTGAAGGACATCGCGACGATCGAGGGCGTGCGCCCGAACCAGCTCTGGGGCTACGGGCTGGTCACGGGGCTCAACGGCACCGGCGACAGCCAACAGGCGATCTTCACGGTGCAGAGCGTGCTCGACCTGCTGCGCCGCCGGGGCGTGCTGGTCGACGTCGACCCGCGCCAGCTCCAGGTGAAGAACGTGGGTGCGGTGGTGGTCACGGCCACGCTGCCGCCCTTCGCGCGCGAGGGCAATCAGGTCGACGCGCAGGTCTCGTCGCTCGGCGACGCCAAGAGCCTGCAGGGAGGAACGCTGCTCGCCTCGCCGCTCTTCGGCGGGGACGGACAGGTCTACGCCGTGGCGCAGGGCCCGGTGTCGCTCGGCGGCGGGTTCGCCGCCCGCGGCGCCGGCGCGAGCGCGCAGAAGAGCCATCCCACGGCAGGCCTCGTGCCGCAGGGGGCGATCGTCGAGCGCGAGGTCCCGGTGATGCTCGGCGCCGACGGGACCCTCACGGTGGCCCTGCACGAGCCCGACTTCACGACCGCCGCCCGGGTGAGCCGCGCCATCAACGAGGTCCTCGGCCGCCCCGCGGCGCGCAGCGCCGACGCCGGCACGGTGAGCGTGCAGCTCATCGGCACCTCGAACGACGAGGCGGTCGAGACCGCGACCGCGATCGAGCGGGTGGACGTCGCGCCCGATACGGCCGCGCGCGTGGTCTTCAACGAGCGCACCGGAACGGTGGTCATCGGCAACGACGTGCGCATCCTGCCGGTCGCGATCGCGCATGGCAGCCTCCAGGTCACCGTCAAGACCGACTTCGGGGTCTCCCAGCCGGCGCCGCTCTCCCAGGGGCAAACGGTGGTCGTCCCCGACACGTCGATCGCGGTGCAGGAGGGCGAGAGGCGCAACCTCGCGATCTTGAAGGGCGGGGTGAGCCTCGGCGACCTCGTGGCCGGCCTCAACGCGCTCGGGGTGACGCCCCAGGACCTGATGGCGATCCTCCAGGCGATCCAGGCCGCCGGGGCGCTCCAGGCGGAGCTGGAGATCATCTGATGCCCGACGTGAGCCCGCTGCTCTCCCTCCCGCCGGCGGCCTACGACCCCGAGGGCGCCCAGCTCGACGCGCTGCGCCGCCTGCCCGAGTCGCAGGCGTCCGCCGCGGCCGCCAAGGAGCTCGAGACGGTGTTCCTCACCGACCTCCTGCGCGCGATGCGCCGGACCGTCCCCGAGGACGATTACCTGCCGCGCTCGCCCGAGCGCGAGGTCTTCGACGGGGCCTTCGACCGCACGGTGGCCGAGAGCATGGCCGCGCGCGATCCGCTCGGGCTCGTGCGGACGCTCGGCCAGGCGGGGCTCAAGTCCGCGCCGCCGGCTGCCGATAGAGGAAACGGGCAGGGAGGTTCGTCGAAAGGAGGGCTGGAGGGGTGAAGATCTCCGACTGGAACGGGGTGAGGGACCCCCGCTTGACCGGGGCCGGGACCCGGCCCGACCCGGCGGCGGCGTCGGCCCGGGCGGCGGCGACGGCCACCGACGGGGGCGACGCGGTGCAGGTCTCCGACGCGGCGCGACTGATCGCGCAGATGGCGCGGGCGAACGTCGACGAGGTCCGGCAGGACCGGGTGACGGCGCTGCGGCAGGCCATCGCGTCGGGCAGCTACCAGGTCGACCCGACGGCGGTCGCGCGTGCCTTCCTGACCGACGTCGCGGGCGGGCTGCTCGGCTGACGCCATGGAGCAGATCGACCAGCTCTGCGACCTCCTCACCGAGGAGACCCGGGTGTGCGCGGCGCTCAGCGGCGTGCTCCGCGAGGAGCAGGCGGCGGTCGTGCGCCTCGAGCCCGCGAGCATCCTCGTCTGCCTCGAGCAGCGCCAGGCGCTCCAGGACCGGCTGCTGCGGCTCGCGGGCGAGCGGCGCGCGCTCGTGCGCGCGGTCGCCGCGTGCCACGGCGCGACCACCGAGCGCGCCACCGATGTCCTGCCGCTGCTCGCGCCGGCGCCGCGCTCGCGCGTGCGCGACGGGCTGCGCCAGCTCCGCCAGGCCCTCCTGGAGGCCCGCGGGCTCGAGCGGCAGCACACGTTCCTCGTTGGGTCGAGCCTCGACACGGTGAACGAGCTGCTGCGCGTCCTGCGGGCGCATGCCCCGGGCGCGCGGTACGGGGCCGACGCCCAGGTCACCATGCCGCCGGCGGCCGACCGGGTGAGCCACCGGGCCTGACGATGGCGATCGATCCGACGCTCGGCATCGCCGCGCACGCGCTCATCGTCGACCAGGCGGCGCTCGGCGTGGTCGGCAACAACATCGCCAACGTCAACACGCCCGGCTACACCCGCCAGGTTCCCGTGCTCTCCGCCGCCTCGGAGCTGGGAGGCGGGACGTTCCACCTCGACGGCGGGGTCCTGCTCCAGAGCGTGCAGCAGATCCTCGACCCCTTCGTCGCCAAGCGCCTGCTCGCCGCCGGCAGCGACGCCGCGCAGAAGAGCGCCGTGAGCACCCAGCTCACGGCGCTCGTCTCGCAGCTCGACGACCTCGGTGGCTCCTCGCTCACGACGCTGCTCGGCGGCTTCTTCTCCGCGGCGGCCACGGTCTCGAACCAGCCCCAGGACACGGCGGCACGGCAAGGGCTCCTCGGCGCCGCCAACGCGCTCGCCAACGAGTTCAACCGCCGCAGCGCGGTGATCGCCCAGCTGCAGCAGAACGCCGACGCCCAGATCGTCGGCGACGCCTCCCAGGCCAACAACGACCTCGTCCAGATCGCGCAGCTCAACGACGACATCGCGCGCGAGCTGGCCCAGGGCGGGCAGGCCAACGGGCTCCGCGATCAGCGCCAGCAGGTGCTCACCGACCTCGCGCAGAAGATCGGGATCACCACGCAGGAGGACCCCACGACGGGGGAGGTGACGGTGGCGTCCGCGGCCGGCCCGGTGCTGGTGACGGCGGGCACGGTCGTCAACGCGATCACGACGCAGCCCGATCCGACGAACCCCGCGACCCTCGGCGGCAACACCCTGCACAAGGTCGTCCTGCAGGCCCCGAGCGGGGCGCTCGTCGACGTCCCCGCGGTGTTCGCGAGCGGAGAGATCGGCGGGCTCCAGCAGGTGCGCGACGGGGACCTCTTCACGGCTTCCCAGAACCTCGACACGCTCGCGAACGCGCTCGCGACCGCGGTCAACGCGGTGCAGACGCAGCCCGGGGCGGTCGATTTGAACGGCAACCCGACCACCGGCGTCCCGCTGTTCGGCGGCACGACCGCGAGCACGCTCACCGTGCTCATCACCGACCCGAGCCAGGTGGCCGCGGCGCTCTCGACGCAGCCGGGCGACAACCAGAACGCGCTCGCGCTCGCCGACCTCGCCTCCGCCGTGCAGGCCCCGCTGGGGGGCACCTTCTCGGGCTACGCCGCGAGCGAGACCGCCCGCATCGGGGCGAACGCCCAGCAGGCCCAGGACCTCGCGAGCGCGAGCCAGGGCGTGCTGCAGCAGGTGCAGAGCCAGCGCGACTCGCTTTCGGGGGTGAACCTCAACGAGGAGCTGACGAACCTGCTCAGCTTCCAGCACGCCTTCCAGGCCTCCGCCCAGGTCATCTCGGTCGTCAACAGCACGCTCGACGACCTGATGCAGATCGTGACATGACCGCGGTCTCGCGCATCGCCGACATCCAGATCTTCGATCAGCTCCGCACGCAGGCGACCGGCCTCGAGGCGTCGCTCGCCGGCCTGCAGGCGCAGGTGTCGAGCGGCAAGCGCTTCCAGACCGCGGATGCCGACCCGCTGGCCGCCGGCCAGGTGCTGCGCACCGACACGGCGATCGGCGCGCTGGGGCAGTACTCGAGCGCGACGCAGTTCGGCACGAGCGTGCTCGGCGCCGAGGACAGCGCGCTCGGGGACGCCGTGCAGATCATGACCCGGGCGCAGGAGATCGCCACCGAGCAGGCCAACGGCACGGTGACGGCCAGCGACCGCGCGGCGGCGGCCGAGGAGGTGCACGGCCTGCTCCAGGCCCTCACCAGCATCGGCAACACCGAGCTGTCCGGGCGCCGCCTGTTCGGCGGCCTCGCCCTCGACGCGCCGGCCCCGTTCGCGAGCCCCGACAGCGCCGGCTACGACGCCGCGACCGCGTACAGCGGCTCGACGCAGGGCTTCGAGATCAAGGTCGGCTCCGCGCCGAGCGAGCGGGTGCGGATCAGCACGAGCGGCGACGCGGTCTTCACCTCTTCGCTGGTCGCGCTCCAGAACCTCGAGACCGCGCTGCGCACGAACGGCGACGTGGCCGGCCAGATCACCGCGCTCCAGCAGGGGCAACAGGCGATCAGCACCGAGCAGACGAGCGTCGGCGCGCGCGAGAACCAGCTCCAGACGCTCCAAAGCCAGCAGTCGAGCCTCACGCTCGACGAGCAGACGACGCTCTCCAACCTCCAGGACGCCGATCTCGCCTCGGTCCTCTCGCAGCTCACCCAGGGGCAGGTGGCGTTGCAGGCGGTGCTCCAAGCGGGGGCGATGATCGCGCAGACCACGCTCGCGGGGCTGCTCAAGCTCTAAAGTCCTGGCCGGCGGATGCCGATGGGGCAGGAGGAGCGCCAGCGGCGCGCGGCCGGCCATGCTGATCCTGACACGGAAGTTGGGCGAGGTGATCCGTATGGGTGATTCCGTCACCGTGCGGGTGCTCGAGGTGAAGGGCAATCAGGTGCGCCTCGGCATCGAGGCGCCGGCCGAGGTCCGGATCTACCGGGAAGAGGTCTACCGCGCCATCCGGCGCGAGAACGAGGGCGCGCAGCTCGAAGACCCGGAGCGGCTCGACCGCGCCGCGATCGCATGGCAGAACCGGATCGAGAAGGCCTAGCGGCGGCGCGGACGATCGCGCTGCGCTCGCGCCGCTTCGGGGACTACGACGTGCCCGAGGAGCGCATCGTGGTCTTTCCCGACGGGCTCGTGGGATTCCCCGAGGCGCGCCGCTTCGCGCTCCTCGAGCCGAGCCGTGCCGAGTCGCCGTTCCACTACCTCGTCTGCGTCGACTACCCCGAGCTGGGCTTCGTCGTCTGCGATCCGGAGCGGCTGTGGCCCAGCTACTCGAGCGAGGTGCCGCGCCCCGCCGACGTGACGGGTGAGGTCGCGGTGTTGGTGCTCGTGCGTATCCCGGCCGACCCGGGGGAGTCGACCGCGAACCTCATGGCTCCGCTGGTGATCGACTGCGCGACGCGCCGCGGCCGCCAGCTCGTGCTCGACACCGGGCGGTGGGCGACCCGCCATCCCCTCTTCCGGCTCGCGGCGCCCGACGCGTCCTGATCCGGCCGCCGAGCAGCAGACAAGAATGGCCGGGCCTGTACAGCCTGGTACGGGCGGCCGGTCGTGCGCCCCGCGCATCATCCCCGCGCTCTGTTCGGAGAATGTCAACGATGTCAGCAAGTTGGCGCCCAGGACCTTGACAGGGCGCCGGTCAACCGCCTGGCACCCCGCAGGCGGTGTGCGTCTTGCTACGTCACGCAGGGGCGTTGTTCTCCGAACGCGGAGAGGGAGGGGGGATCATGGAGGGAGCGCAGACGACGATCGAGACCGCCTTTGCCGGAATCGTCGGCAACCACCCGAGCGTGCGGGCGATCTTCGACGTCATGCGGAAGGTGGCGCCGACCGACACGACCGTGCTGATCACGGGCGAGAGCGGCACCGGCAAGGAGCTGGTGGCGGCCGCCATCCACCGGCTGTCGCGGCGGGCGAGCGGACGGTTCGTGCCCGTGCACTGCGGCGCCATTCCCGAGGAGCTGCTCGAGAGCGAGATGTTCGGGCACGAGCGCGGGGCCTTCACCGGCGCGATCGCGAGCCGCGTCGGGCGCTTCAAGCTCGCCGACGGCGGGACGATCTTCCTCGACGAGATCGGCGAGATGAGCCCGAAGCTGCAGGTGAAGCTCCTGCGCGTGATCGAGGACGGGCGGTTCGAGCCCGTGGGCAGCGTCGTCACGCATCAGGTCGACGTCCGCATCATCGCGGCCACCAACCGCTCGCTCGAGGAGGCGGTCGCGGCCCGCCAGTTCCGCGAGGATCTCTTCTACCGCCTGCGGGTCGTCCCGATCGAGCTGCCGCCGCTGCGCCGCCGGCGCGAGGACATTCCGCTGCTGGTCGCCTGCATCCTCGACTGCCTCGCCGGCAAGGGGTTGCCGCGCTTCACCGTCACCCCGGCGGCGCTCGAGCTCCTGCAGCGCTATCCCTGGCCCGGCAACGTCCGCGAGCTGCGCAACGTGCTCGAGCAGCTCGTGGTGCTCGGGCGGCCCGAGCATGCCATCGACACGCACGACCTGCCGCCGCACCTCCTCGCGCCGCCGTCGCTCGGTGACACGGTGCCGGCGATGCCGTGGCAGTTCGGCCCGTCGGGCATCGACTTCTACCGCGAGATGGAGGCGATCGAGGATCGCATCATCGCCCAGGCGCTGCGGCTCTCGGGTGGCAACAAGAAGGAGGCGGCGCGCCTCCTGCGGGTGAACCGCACGACGCTGCTCGAGAAGCTCAAGCGCAAGCGCGCCCAGGGCAGCCCGCTCGCCGCGCTGCTCGGTCCGGCACGCGCGCCGGCCCTGCCGCTCGGCGGTGACCTCGCGGCCGGCGCGGCGCTGCCGCCGGGGCTCGACCTCGATCCGCCGGCCGAGGAGGACGCGGCCGTGGCGTGAGGCTCCGGGGGGCAGCGGTGGACGCGAGCGGGCGGCGCCGAGCGCGCCGCTCCGCCCCCCGGGTCGCCGCGCTCAGTGCGAGCGCAACGGCGGGATGCCCTGGCTCGGGAACCAGGTCGTCGAGCCCGCCACCGGCGCAGCGGCGCGCTTGAAGAGGTTCACCAGGTAGACCTGGTGGCCGGCGGTGGTCCCGGTCCCGTCGAGGAGGTCGGCCGTGGTGTGCACCAGCACGAAGTAGGGGCCGAAGCCCGCCACGATCCCGGTCGTGCTGCTCCCGGGCACGTCGACCTGCACGCGCCAGCGCGTGTTCGCGCGCAGCAGCGTGTAGTAGGCCTGGCCGCCGCACACGTAGGCGATGCGGAAATCGCTGCGGAACTTGTGCACCGACGGGCCGGTGCAGCCACCCGGGTCGGCGGTGATCTGCGCGAAGGTCGCGGTCTTCGGGCTGTAGACGAAGATCTGCGGCACGCCCGTGTCGGTGCCGGTTCCTGCGAGATCCGCCTGGCTCTCGAAGGCCACGAGCTTGCCGTCGAGGTCCATCGTCGGGTTGCCGCTCGGGCCGAGGCCGTCGGTCACGCGCTGCTGCGTCCCGGCGCGGAGGTCGGCGAGCCAGACCTGGGCGAGCCCCGTGTCCAACCCGGTGCCCGGATCCGTCGTGGACTCGTAGGCCAGCGACTTGGCCAGCCGATCGAGCGCGGGGTTCGTGCTGGGCCCGGCGCCGCTGGTCACCTGGACGAGCGTGCCCGCGAACACCTGTGCGAGGAAGATCTGCGTCACGCCCGAGGCGCCGGTCCCGGCGAGATCGCCCGCGGACTGAAACGCCACCCACTGCCCGGAGCCGCTGACGGCGGGGTTCGCGCTCGTGCCGGTGGGGTCGTGGCTGAGCTGCACGATGGACGCGCCGTTGTGGTAGTACACCTGCCGGCCCACGGCCCCCGTGCCGAGCGGATCGGAGTCGCTGTCCCAGGCGATCGCGGCGCCGTTGAGCGCCACCGCCGGGTTGCGGTTGTCGCCCGTGGCCTCGAGGACCGCGTCGGAAGCGATCGGGTAGAGCCGTACGAGGATGAGCTGCTCGTCCACTCCGGCCGGTCCGAGCAGCCCGAGGGCGCCGTCGAAGCTCGGAACCCGGGGCAACGCGAAGTCCACCGCATCCTCGGACGGGCTCATGCGGACGATGGGCGGCGTTTGGCGGTGATGCGCCCACGCGGGCGTGAGCGCCCCCAGCAGGCACACGAAGATCGTCGAGACGACCCGGGGCATCCGCACGACGGGGCTCGCGCAAGCGAGGATCGTGCCGCCGCCGAGCCTTACCCGCCCGCCCGCGTCGTCATGCACCCGTGCACGGGGGCGCGTGCGTGCCAGGCACGGCGGCCCTGGCGGCCCGGGAACGACGTGCGCCCCGATGGGCCGGGGCGCACGTCCTTCATACTGCGGTGCGGGTCTAGATGCCGTCCTGGATGCCCCCGACGCCGATCCGGGTCCCGGTGGCGCAGGGATTCGAAGCGGGCGGCAGGACGACGCCCGGCACGGCGCCGGTGAGGACGGCCTCGCAGGCGGCCACGTCGCCGGCGGCGGGCGGCGTGTAGACGTCGACGCCCGTGATCTGCAGCGCCGTGCCCTGGCTGGCGAGCGCCGTCAGGTTGGTCAGGCTGGGCTTGATCGCGCCCGAGCCCTTCTTGAGCGGCATCGGCTCGTCGAGCTGGAAGGAGATGGGGCCGAGGTTGGACGTGAACACCACGCCCGAGATCACCGCGTAGTATTCGACGTCGGGCGTCGTGCCGGTGGTGACGGGCGCTCCCGTGCTGTCGGTCACCTTCTTGAGCTTCACCTGCATGGCCCCGACGCCCTTGAGCTGGAAGGAGCTCGAGTTCGCGAGCGTCGGGTTCCCGGTGGGCGCGAGCGGCACGATGGTGCCTTGGAACTTCGTTCCCGCGGTTGCGAGCCCCGCCGAGAGCACGAGCGCCGCAGCCGCGAACAGCGAGACGGACCGTAGCATGCAAGAACCTCCTCCGGTGAGAGTGGCGCGGAAGCTAGCCAACGGCATCGGCGCCGTCAACGAAAAAACGCACGAACGTTCGTTCGTCGCCGGCTCCCGGGCGCACTGCGTCACGCGCGCCCGAGCGTGCCGCCCGCGAGGCAGTCGGCGATCAGCGCCGTCCATCCCGTCTGGTGGCTCGCGCCGCAACCGCGGCCGGTGTCGCCGTGGAAGTACTCGTGGAAGAGCACGAGGTCCCGCCAGTGCGGATCGTCGACGTAGCGTGCCTCCTCGCCGTGGCAGGCCCGCCGCCCGCGCGCGTCGGCGACGAACAGGCGCGCGAGCCTCGCCTCGATCTCGGCGGCGATCTCGCCAAGATCGAGGAGGCGGCCCGAGCCGGTCGGGCACTCCACGCGCATCCCCCCGCCGTAGAAGTGGTGGAAGCGCCGCAGCGCCTCGATCACGAGGAAGTTGATCGGGAACCACACCGGCCCGCGCCAGTTCGAGTTCCCGCCGAACAGGCCGGACTCGGACTCGCCCGGCTCGTAGGCCACCGTGAGCGTCTGCTCGCCGAGGTGCATCAGGAACGGCCGGTCGCGATGCACGCGCGAGAGCGAGCGTACGCCGAAGGGGGAGAGGAACTCGTCCTCGTCGAGCAGGCGGCGGAGCACGCGCTCGAGCCGTTCGCGGGTGGGGATCGCGAGCAGGTAACGGCCACGCACCGCGCCCATGGACGAGAGCTGCCAGGCGAGGTCGGTCCGGTTGCGCACGAACCAGGCCGCACGCTTGCGGAAGTCCGGGAAGCGGTCGAGCTGCCAGTCCTCGAGCACGACGCCGGCGAACAGCGGCACGAGCCCCACCGCGGAGCGCACGCGCAGCGGCGTCAGCGCCCCCCCGACGCGGAGCTGATCGTAGTAGAAGCCGTCGGCGTCGTCCCAGAGGCCGGTGCCGCCGAACTCGTTCATCGCATCGGCGATGGCCACGAAGTGCTCGAAGAACTTCGACGCCATGTCCTCGTAGATCGGCTCCTCGCGCGCGAGCTCGAGCGCGATCTTGAGCATGGTCGTGCAGTAGAAGGCCATCCACCCCGTGCCGTCGGCCTGCTCGAGCACCACGCCGCTCGGCAGCGGCTGCGAGCGGTCGAACAGGCCGACGTTGTCGAGGCCGAGGAAGCCTCCGCTGAAGAGGTTGTCGCCCTCGAGGTCCTTGCGGTTCACCCACCACGTGAACGTCAGCAGGAGCTTCTGGAAGACGCGCGCCAGAAAAGGGCGGTCGCGCGCGCCGTCGCGCTTGTAGACCTGCCAGCACGCCCAGGCGTGCACGGGCGGGTTCACGTCGCCGAGCGCGAACTCGTAGGCGGGGAGCTGGCCGTTCGGGTGCATGTACCACTCGCGCAGGAAGAGGACGAGCTGCTCCTTGGCGAAGGCGGGGTCGAGGGTCGCGAACGGGATCGTGTGGAATGCGAGGTCCCACGCCGCGTACCAGGGATACTCCCAGGAGTCGGGGATCGAGATCACGTCGCGGTTGTAGAGGTGCCCCCACTGGTGGTTGCGCCCCGTGCGCCGCGCGGCCGGGGCGGGCGGCTGCGCCGGATCGCCCTCGAGCCACTCGCGCACGGCGTAGTGGTAGAACTGCTTCGACCAGAGCAGGCCCGCGAAAGCCTGCCGCTGCACGCGCTGGGCGTCGGGGGCGAGGCCGGCGGGGACGAGGGTGGCGTGGAAGCGTTCGGCCTCAGCGCGGCGGTCGGCGAGCACGCCCTCGAAGGCGGGCCCGAAGGGCTCGGCCGGCGCGTCCCCCTCGGCCGAGAGGCGGAGGTCGAGCGTGACGGCGGTGCCCGCGGGCACCAGGAGCCGGTGGTGCGCCGCCGCCTTGGTGCCCGTGCCGGCCGGATTGACGGCCGCCGCGTCGCCCCCGACGACGGCCGTGTGGAACGCGTCCTTCACGTACTCCGTCCCGTTGCGGGCGCCGAAGAGCCGCGCGACGTTGGTCTCGTTCTCGGTGAACAAGAGCGGCGGGGCGCCGCCGGGCCCGGGAGCGACGGCGAAGCGGAAGCGGCCGAGCGTCGCGTGCGTCGCCTCGACGAGGGCGTCACCGGCGCGCCGCAGCAGCGGTCGCGGCCAGTAGCCCTCGCCCGACCGGCCCCATGCCCAGGTGTTGCGGAACCACAGCGTCGGCAGCACGTGCAGCGGCGCCGCGTCGGGTCCGCGGTTGGCGACCGTCACTCGGATCAGCACGTCGTCGGGCGCGGCCTTGGCGTACTCCACGAACACGTCGAAGTAGCGCCCGCCCTCGAACACCCCCGTGTCGATCAGCTCGTACTCCGGATCGCGCCTGCCGCGCCGGCGGTTCTCCTCGACCAGCGCGGCGTAGGGGAACTCCGCCTGCGGATACTTGTAGAGGGCCTTCGCGTAGGCGTAGGTCGGCACCGCGTCGAGGTAGAAGTAGTATTCCTTCACGTCCTCCCCGTGGTTGCCCTCCGGACCCGAGAGCCCGAACAGGCGCTCCTTCAAGATCGGGTCGCGCTCGTTCCAGAGCGCGAGCGCGAAGCAGAGCCGGCACTCCCGGTCCGTCCAGCCGAGCAGCCCGTCCTCGCCCCAGCGGTAGGCGCGGCTGCGCGCGTGGTCGTGCGGAAGATAGTCCCAGGAGGCCCCGTCGGCGGAGTAGTCTTCGCGCACCGTGCCCCACTGGCGCTCGGCGAGGTAGGTCCCCCAGCGCTTCCAGTTCTTCGCCCGCCGCGCGTCCTCGGCGAGCCGCTCGCGCTCCGCGTCGCCCACGGTCATCGGTTCCAAGTATCGGCGAGACGGCCGTGCGACGAAAGCGGCGGGCTCATCGCCGCGCGGCGAGCCACCAGCCGAGCACGCGCCGCACGCGCGGCGTGACACGCGCCCGGTTCCAGGCGTCCGCGGCCTTGCGGAGCGCCTCGGCCGCGGTGGGGTAGGGATGGATCGTGGCGCCGACCGCGCGAAGCCCCAGGCCCGCGCGCAGCGCGAGCGTCAGCTCGGAGATCACCTCGCCGGCGTGCTCGGCGACCAGCGTGGCGCCGACGACGCGGTCGCCGCCGCGGCGCAGGTGCACGCGCAGAAACCCCGCCTCGGCGCCGTCGAGGCGTGCGCGGTCGACCTCGGCGAGCGGGATCGTGACGGTGGTGATCGGGATCCCGCGCCGCGCGGCCTCCTCGGCGGTGAGCCCGGTGTGGGCGAGCTCGGGCGCCGTGTAGGTGCACCACGGCACGACGAGCGCGCTCGCCCGCTTGCGGCCGAGGAAGAGCGCGTTCTGCACCGCGAGGCGCGCCAGCGCGTCCGCGGTGTGCGTGAAGCGATAGGGCGCGGCCACGTCGCCCGCGGCCCAGATGCGCCGGTTGGTGGTGCGCAGGCGGTCGTCGACGCGGATGCCGGCCGGGCCGGCGTCGACGCCCGCCGCGTCGAGGCCGAGGTCCTCCACGTTGGGCGCGCGGCCGACGGCGATCAGGATGCGGTCGCAGGCGACGGCGTCGGGCCCCGCGTCGCCCTGGAAGTGCACGACGGCCTCCCCGGCGCGCGCCGCGACCCGCTCGATCCGCGCGCCGAGGGCCACGACCACGCCGTCGGCGCGCAGCGCGCGCTCGACCACCGCGGCCGCGTCGGGGTCGTCGCGCGGCAGGATGCGGGGCCCCGCCTCGAGCAGCGTCACGTCGGCGCCGAAGCGGCGAAAGGCCTGCGCCATCTCGCAGCCGATCGGACCGGCTCCGACGACCACGAGCCGCCGCGGCAGCGCCGTGAGCGCGAAGAGCGTCTCGTTGGTGAGGTAGCCGGCCGCCGCGAGCCCCGGGACGTCGGGCACCGCGGCGCGCGTGCCGGTGGCGACGACGGCGCGTGCGAACGCGAGCGCGCGGCCGTCGACCGCGAGCGTGCCCGGGCTCGTGAAGCGGCCGCGGCCGAAGTGGACGTCGACGCCGAGCCGCGCGAGGCGGGCGGCGCCGTCGGCGGGCGCGATCGCCGCCCGCAGCCGCCGCATGCGCGCCATCACCGCCGGAAAGTCGACGGTGACAGGCCCGGTGCGCACACCGAACCGTCCGGCCGAGCGGGCCGCGGCGGCAGCCCGGGCCGCGGCCAGCAGCGCCTTCGATGGCACGCAGCCCGCGTTGAGGCAGTCGCCGCCGAGGAGGTGCTCCTCGACGAGCGCCACCCGGGCCCCGAGGCTCGCGGCGCCCGCGGCGGCGACCAGGCCGGCGGTTCCCCCGCCCACGACGACGAGGTCGTAGCGCCCCGCGGGCGCGGGATTGCGCCACTGCGGCGGGCGCACGTGCCCGAGAAGCGCCCGGTCGTGCTCGTCGTCGGGGAGCACGTGCGGCCCGCCGCCGGGCGAGCCGGGCAAGCGCGCGGGCGCGGCGGCGGCCGCGGCGAGCGCTCGCCGGGCGACGCGCGCGACCGTGAGCGCGGCAGCGACGGTGGCCACGAGCCCGCCGAAATAGACGGCCTCCTCGAGGGGGCCCCCCGTGCGCCCGGCGGCCAGGTCGCCGGCGCTGGTCGCGAGCGAGCCCAGGTAGACGTAGAGCAACGTGCCCGGCAGCATGCCGATCATCGACCCGGCGACGTAGTCGCCGAGCCGCACGCGCGTGAGCCCGAACGCGTAGTTGAGGAGGTTGAACGGCAGAACCGGCGAGAGCCGGGTGAGGAGCACGATGCGGAAGCCCGCGCCCCCCACCGCCCGGTCGAGGGCCGCGAAGCGTGGGTTGCCGGCGAGACGCCGCGTGATCCAGCCGCGCGCCACCGTGCGCCCGAGGAGGAAGGCGAGCACGGCTCCCGCGTTGGCCGCGACCCAGACGACGGGCGTGCCGACGGCGACGCCGTAGACGAACCCCGCCCCGAGCGTGAGGATGGCTCCGGGCAGAACGAGCACGCAGGCGAGCACATAGGCGGTCCCGAAGGCGAGCACGCCGAGCCAGCCCGCGCTTCGGATCGCGGCGAGCAGGCCGGGGAGGCGCGCCTCGACGGACGGTGCGCGGGCGATCGCGGCCAGTCCGGCCACGACGAGCAGGCCGAGGCCGAGGCGGAGCGCGGGAGACCGCCGACCGGTCGTCGCCATGGCGATGCGCCTGCCTACACCGCCGGACGCGGCGCCGCGAGCCGGGGGGCGCGTTGACTCGTGTGCACGCGCGGGCTAGCAGGGCCGCCATGCAGCGCGCGACGGCCGTCCTTCTGGTGCTCGCCCTGGCTCCTGCCGCGCAGGCGGTCACCTGGACGCTCGACCCGAACCACACCAGCGTGCAGTTCTCCGTCCGCCACATGATGGTGAGCACCGTGCGCGGCGGGTTCGACAAGGTGACGGGCACGGTCGAGGAGGATCCCGCCGACCTCGGCAAATCGAAGGTCGAGGCGACGATCGACGCGGCCAGCGTCGACACACGCGTCGCCAAGCGCGACGACCACCTGCGCAGCCCCGACTTTCTCGACGTCGCGCACCATCCGACGATCACCTTCCGTTCGAAGCGCGCCGAGAAGGCCGGCGCCGGGCGCTGGCGGCTCGTGGGCGACTTGACGCTCCACGGCGTCACCAAGGAGGTCGTGCTCGACGTCGAGGGGCCGACGGCGACGGTCAAGGACCCGATGGGCAGCCTGCGTGCGGGCGTGCACGCCACCACCACGATCGACCGCAAGGACTTCGGTCTCGTCTGGAACCGCGCGCTCGACGGCGGCGGGGTCGTGGTGGGCGACGAGGTCGCGATCGCGATCGACGCCGAGGCGACGCGTCCGGCGAACTAGGCGGGGTCCCGGGACCCCGCCGGGTGGTGTAGAGACGGCCGCATGTACGACGGCCACCTCGTGATCGACGCCGACGCGCACAAGATGGAGAACCCGGTGACGTTCTTCGACTACCTGGAGGCGCCGTACCGCGGCCGGCTCTCCTCGCGCATCGACCGCTGGGGCCAGGGGCGGCTCGTGATCCGCGACGTCGACCCGCGCACCGGGCGCAACGACCTCGAGCGCGTCTTCCCGCAGCCCGACGGCCCGGGCAAAGGGGCGTTCTGCGCGCTCCACCCCGAGACCGCGCTCGGCGGCGTCTTCAACCGCATCCGTCTCGAGCACATGGACCGCGAGGGCATCGACGCGCAGGTGCTCTACGGGTCGATGACGCTCTCCTTCGAGACCATCCTCGACCGCGACCTCGCGGTTGCCTGCATGCACGCCTACAACGACTACATCGCCGACGACTGCCGCGCCTACGAGGGGCGGCTCTTTCCGGTCGGCTGGATCTCGCTCGCCGACGTGGCCGAGGCGGTCGCCGAGGTGCGCCGCTGCGTCGAGCGGCTCGGGATGATCGGCGTGCACATCGCGCCGAGCCTGCCGGTGCCGCACCCGGCGGCCCCGGAGGCATTTCCGCTGGTGCGCCTCCCGAAGCACTTGAGCCACGCGGATTTCGCGCCGATCCTGGCGGCGGCGGCCGCGCTCGACGTCGCCGTCGGCGTCCACGGCTCGCCGGGCGTGTACCTCCCGTCGGGCTGTGCGGAGCAGGTGGACACGTTCGTCCTCTCGCACATCTTCGGTCACCGCAACCAGATGCAGATGGCGCTCGCGGCGTGCGTGTTCGACGGGGTCTTCGACCGCTTCCCCCGCCTGCGCTTCGGCTTCCTCGAGGCGGGCTGCGGCTGGCTCCCCGACCTCGTGCACGCCTTCCACGAGCACTGGGAGAAGCGCATTCGCGACTTCGATCCCGACGTGAGCGTCTCGACGGCCCGCTTCGCGCGCGAGCTGCTGCGCGAGCGCGGCGGGCGGGACGGCCGGCGCCGCGTGCTCGGCAAGGCGCGCGCCGCCTACGATCTGGTCCGCCGCCTCGAGCGCGAGCGGCGCACCCCGGACCGTGACGCCTACGTCTTCGAGCACCGCGGGCTCGACCACGATCCGGCGGACTTCTTTTGCCGCGGCCAGGTCTTCGTGAGCTTCGAGTCCGACGACCCGGCGCCGGCCTATCTCCGCGAGGCGCTCGGCCCGGCGGGCGAGGACGTCGCCTGCTTCACCGGCGACTACGGCCACTGGGACGGCGTGCTGCGCGACTGCGTGAAGAGCGTCGCGCGCGCACGCGCGTACGCGCCGGCGCACCTCGCGAAGCTGCTCGGGGAAAATTGCCTGCGGCTCTACGGCCCGCGGCTCGCGGCGCGCCTCGCCGCGCCTCAGAGATAGACGAGCAGCAGCACGAACATCACGACCACGATCGCCGCGACGTAGGCCCCTCCGGAATCCATCGGCACCCTCCGCGTGGGATTTGCACGACGGTCGCCCGGAGCAAGCCGGGTGCCGCGCGGCGGCCGCGGGCGGCGCCGCCACGAACGCCGCGCCGGCGCGCGACGCCGTGGCCGATGCCGCGGCACGGCCCCCGGCCCGGCGCGTGGCGTCCGGCAGGGCGAGCCCGGGGCGCGTCGTGCAGCCCTGCGAGGCTCGCAGCGCTGCTACTTGGACGGGGGCCCGTGGCAGTCCGCCTGGCAGGCGAGATCGCCCGAGCAGCACGTCCGGCACGTCGTCGCGCCGATCGCGACCGTCCAGCAGTTGCTGATGGGGTTGCTCGGATCGGGCGTGGGCGTGCCCGCGCGGATGTCGCGGGGGAGCAGGTTGAGCACGCCGTCGGGCAGCGGCGAGAGCACGCCGAGCGCGCTCGGCGCGCCGGGCGAGGGACGGTGGAATTGTGCCAGCACCGACGGGAGGTAGTAGATGAGCTCCACGTTGGCGGCGTCGGGCACGACGAGGAAGTCGGGCCGGCCGTGCGCGGCGACGTACGCGCGCACCGCGGGGTCGGCTCCGGTCACCCGTGCGAGCTCGTCGGCGCCGAACTCGCGCGTGTCGAGCAGCATGCCCTGATACCGCGTCGCCGCGTTGTGGCGCATCCCCGCGCAGCCGGCGACCAGCGCGAGCACCCCCGTCACAAGCAGGTGACTGCGGAGCACATGGATACTCATAGCACGATGCGGCGGCCTCGTCTTGCACGACGGCGGGGCGCGCCCTACGGTGCCGTCGTGCCGACTCCCGAGGGGTTCATGCGGCTTGCCGTCGACGCCGCCGTCGGCGGCGTCGAGCTCGGACGCGGCGGTCCGTTCGGGGCCGTGGTCGTGCGCGAGGGGGCGGTGGTGGCCACCGGCGTCAACGAGGTGACGGCGCTCAACGACCCGACGGCGCACGCGGAGATCCAGGCGATCCGCCGCGCGTGCATCGTGCTCGGGCGCTTCTCGCTCGAGGGCTGCGCGGTCTACGCGAGCTGCGAGCCGTGCCCGATGTGCCTCGGCGCGCTCGCCTGGGCGCGCGTGGACGCGGTCTACTTCGCCGCCACGCGCCTCCAGGCGGCCGCGGCCGGCTTCGACGACGTCCGCTTCCACGACGAGCTCGGGAAGCCGCCCGCCGAGCGCGCGCTGCGTGTCGAGCACCTTCCGGTCGCGGGGGCCGAGCGGCCGTTCGCCGCCTGGCTGCGGAAGGCCGATCGCGTCCCGTACTGATTCCACGTTGACTCGGCCGGGCAGCCGGGCGTAGGTCCGTCGGACGAGGCACGCCTTCCCGGAGGTGAAGCGATGTCCACGACGCTGCGCTACGCGATCCCCGCCGAGCAGACCGCCTGGGAGGTCCCCGAGAGCTTCTCCACCGTGTTCCGCTGGGAGTACGAGGACGGCCGCGATGCGCTGCTCAACCTCTACGAGAAGGGCAAGAACCTCCAGTGGAACGCCAACACGCGCATCGACTGGTCGCAGGACCTCGACCCCGAGAACCCCCAGCAGCTCCCCGACGAGTCGATCCAGATCTTCGGCTCGCCCGTGTGGGCGCGGCTCACGGCCGCGGAGCGGGCGAACCTCCGCCGCCACCTCCAGGCCTGGCAGCTTTCCCAATTCCTCCACGGCGAGCAGGGCGCGCTCATCTGCACCGCGAAGATCGTGCAGCAGGTGCCGAGCATCGACGCCAAGTACTACGCCGCCACGCAGGTGATCGACGAGGCGCGGCACGTCGAGACCTACGCGCGGCTTTTGCACGAGAAGTTCGACCTCGCCTATCCGATCACGCCGACGCTGCGCCGGCTCCTCGACGGCGTGCTCTCCGACGCCCGCTGGGACATGACCTACCTCGGGATGCAGGTGCTCATCGAGGGGCTCGCGCTCGCCGCCTTCGCGTCGATCCGCGACCAGGCCGCGAACAGGCTCGCCGCCGCGGTGAACGCGTACGTCATGCAGGACGAGGCGCGCCACGTCGCCTTCGGGCGGCTCGCGCTGCGCGATTACTACCCAGAGCTCACCCAGGCCGAGCGCGACGAGCGCGAGGAGTTCACCGTGGAGGCGTGCTACCTCATGCGCGACCGCTTCCTCGCCGAGGAGGTGTGGGAGCGGGTCGGGCTACCGGTGGAGGAGTGTGTCGGCTGGGTGGAGGCGTCGCAGACCATGCGCGAGTTCCGCTCGCGGCTCTTCAGCCGCATCGTGCCGACCATCAAGGACATCGGCCTCTGGGGCCCGAAGATCCGCCGTGCCTACGCCAACATGGGCATCATCGGCTTCGCCGACACGGATGCCGAGGCGCTGATGCGCGACGACGAGCGCGTCGCGGCGGAGTTCGACCGGCGCGCCGCGGGGCCGTGACAGCCGGGGCCCCGGGTTCGGGCGGGTCGGTGCTCACGGCGTGATGCAGTTGCCCTTGATGCAGGACTTGCCCTGCGGACACGCATGGCCGCAGGTTCCGCAGTTTTTCGAGTCGCTCTGCGGATCGATGCAGAGGCCGCTGCACACCTTGTAGCCCGTCGGACAGACGCAGCCGCCCGCGACGCAGATCTCGCCGCCGAGGAGCGGTGGGGGCGGTCCGGGGCAGACGAACCCGCAGCGTCCGCAGTTGTTGCGATCGGTCTCAAGGTTCGTGCAGCGTTTGCTGCAGATGTCGAAGCCGTCGGGGCAGATGCACTCGCCGCTCGTGCAGACGAAGTCCGGCGTGCACACGATGCCGCACTTGCCGCAGTTCTGGTTGTTGGTGTTGAGGTCGACGCAGCGCCCACTGCACACGACCTTGGGTTGTGGACAGACACACTTCCCGAGGACGCACGAGTCGCCCAGTGGACAGACATGGCCGCACTGACCGCAGTTGTTGACGTCTCGCGTGAGATCCGAGCACACGCCGCTGCACACCTTCTTCGGGGCGTCACAGGAGCAATGGCCGTTGTCGCACGAATCGCCCGGCGGACAGGCGTGCCCGCACTGGCTGCAGTTGGCGGGATCCGTCGCGAGGTCCGTGCAGCGCGATCCGCAGAGCGAAAGGTTGCCTCCACAGGCGCAGGTGCCGTTGGTGCACACCTCGCCCGGCGGGCAGACGTCGCGGCAGCCGCCGCAGTTGCGCGCGTCGGTGTTGACGTCGACGCAGCTCTTGCCGCAGATCACCTCGCCCGGACCCGGGTCGGTGCAGGAGTACTGGCACGAGCCGCCCTGACAGCTCGCGGTCGTCGTGGCGTTGCCCACGCACGCCACGGTGCATTTCCCGCAGTGCGCCGGGTCGGTCGTGAGGTCGGTCTCACAGCCGTCGAGCGGATTGCCGTCGCAGTCGCCGAAGCCCGGCACGCACGTGGACGTGCACCGCCCGCCCGAGCACGCCGGGGTCGCGTTCGCGAAGGCGGGGCAGGCGCTGTCGCAGGTGCCGCAGTGGGCGACGTCTTGGTTCAAGTTCGTCTCGCAGCCGTTGGCCGGGTTCCCGTCGCAGTCGCCGAAGCCGGGGCGGCACGCGACCGAGCACGCGCCGGCGATGCAGCGCGGGCTCGCGCCCGGTGCGCCGGGACACACGGTCGCACACGCGCCGCAGTTGTTCGGGTCCGACCGGGGATCGACGCAGATGCCGTTGCACGACACGCGGCCCGACGGACACTGGCGGAGGTCCGACGAGCCGATGAAGTGGCAGGAGGCGTCGCAGATCGCGGTCGAGGGCGGCTCGCACTGCTCCCCCGCGGCCGTATCGACGAAGCGGTCGCCGCAGCTCGAGAGCGTCGCCCGGATCTTGCGCCGCCGGCCGTGCCCGATTCGGAGCGTGCCCTTGAGCAGCGTGCAATGGCTCGAGATGTGCGCCTGCAGCTTGACGACGCCGGTCACCCCGGGACAGCTCTCCCACCGCGCCTGCACCAGCGCGCCTCCCTTGACGCGACGGAGCTTCGCCCGCGCCGGCCCGCAGTCGCCGGCGCTCGACTCCACCGTGATCTCGCCGGCGTCGAGGACGATGGCGTCGCGCGTGCCGGTGCGGATCGCCGCGATCAGCGAGGTGCCCGAGGGGTCGGCGAGAAAGCGCCCCCCGGTGCAGGGCCCACCGCCGCCCTGGGCGGGGGAGGGGACCACGGCGAGCGCCGAGACGAGCGTGAGGGCGAGCGCGAGGCCCGGGCGCGACGTCCTTGCCACGGCCGCGCTGCGAGCAATCGCGGTGCCACGGAGGGGCGCCGCGGCGCAGGGCGCCCCCTGGATGGCCGGGCCCGGCATCGTGCGCGGCTGCGAGGCCCGGGCGATGGTGCGGCGGCGGGGGCCCCTAAAGTCCGTAGCCGAGGCTGACGACCATGAGAGACGGCCTTCCACGGCCTCGGGCCGATGACCGGGAACCGATCACGAGAGCTTTCCGAGCCGATGAGCGGCGTCGAGGGCGCCGACGCGCAGGCGCTGCGCGACGCCTATCGGGCGGAGACGGCGCCCGTCGTCCGCCAGCGGCTCGACCTCACGGTGGTCCTCTTCGTGGTCTTCATGGGCCTCGGCACCATGCTCGAGGTCGCCTCGCATCCCGAGCGGGCCGCTCGCTCGTGGCTCTTCTACGGGACCGAGGTTCTGACGGGCCTCTCGACGCTCGTGGTCTGCCGGCTGCCCTGGCCCGGGCGCTCGTCCGGGGTGGTCGGGGGCGTCATGGTCGGCGCGCTCGCCGCGCAGATCATCGGGTACCACGCGCTGGTCGGCGCCCACGCCGAGCGCGTGGCGATGGTGTTGCTCTGCGTGCTCAACCTGGTGGCGGTGCTGCTGCCGTGGGGCACGGCGGCACAGGTCGTCGCCGCGCTGCTCACCGTGGGCAGCTTCGCGTTCGCCCTGCCGCGGCTCGCCATCGCCGACGACGTGCCGAGCATCCCCTTCGTCGCCCTCCTCGCGGGCGCCACCGCGTCGGTCTGCGGCGCGCTCTTCCTCGGCCGCTACCGCTTCGAGGCGTTCCGCCGCACGGCGCTGCAGGCGGAGGAGGCCGAGATCGCCGAGACGCTCGTCCACGTGAGCGAAACGCTCGGCGCCAACCTCGAGCGGTCGGAGATCGTCGAGTGGGTCAACCGCCTCGCAGTCGAGGCCCTCGGCTGCGACTGGAGCAGCACCTTCCTCTTCGACGAGCGCCGCGGCGCCTACTGGCTCGCGGCCAACGTGGGCTCCCGGCCCGAGGTGCGCACCGAGCTGGCGCAGCTCGAGTTCGCCCCCGACAGCCTGCCGCTGCTCGCGCTGCTCAAGCGCGGCGCGCTCGTGGAGATCCCCGACGGCTCGGCCGGCACGCTCGCGCCGGCGGCGCTCATGCGGCGCACCGAGGCCGCCTCGGCGCTCTACGCGCCGATCGTGCGTGGCGAAAAGGTCGTCGGCGTGCTGGTCAATGGCTACCGCGAGCGCACCGGCCCGTTCTCCCGCCGCCAGCGGCGGCTCGCGCTCGGCATCGCGCACGCGAGCGCGATCGCGCTCGAGAACGGGCGCCTGATCGCCGACCTCCAGGCCGCGAGCCGCCTCAAGTCCGAGTTCGTCGCCACGATGTCGCACGAGCTGCGCACGCCGCTCAACGTGATCTCGGGCTACACGGAGATGCTGGCCGACAGCGCGGTCGCGCCCCACTCGCCGCCGTGGACGGAGATGGTCGCGCGCATCCAGCGCAGCGCCGCCGAGCTCACCGACCTGGTGAACGCCACCCTCGACATGGGGCGGCTCGAGATGGGACGCGAGGTCGTGTGTCCCGCGCCGCTCGACGTGGGGCGGCTGCTCGCCGACCTGCGGCGGGAGGTCGAGCCGCTGGTTCCGGCCGGCGTGACACTCGGCTGGCACGACGCCGTCGGCGCGCACGCTCCCGTGATCGACGGCGTCAAGGTGAAGACCATCTTGAAGAACCTCGTCGGCAACGCGCTCAAGTTCACGACGCGCGGCAACGTCGACGTGGCGGCGAGCCTCGAGGACGGCGCGCTCGTGCTCGACGTGCGCGACACCGGCATCGGCATCGCGCCCGAGCACCTCTCGTTCATCTTCGACATGTTCCGTCAGGTCGACGGGTCGTCGACGCGCCGGTACGGCGGCGTCGGGCTCGGGCTGCACATCGTGAAGCGGCTGGTCGACCTGCTGGGCGGGCGCATCGCGGTGGCGAGCACGCTCGGGGTGGGCTCGCGCTTCACGGTCACGCTGCCCGCGGCGCGCGCGTAGGCGCGCCCGGGGGCCTGCGGCCGTTCAGCCCCGGACCTGGATGCTCTCGAGGTAATCGAGGAGCCGGTCGAGGCGCTGGCGGACGTAGAGCGCAGCGGCGGCGGTCGCGCCCGTGCGCGGCTCGAACCGCAGGCTCCACACCGGCATCGCCCGCGTGCCGTGCGCCGGCACCCGCCGCGCGCCGGTGACGATCTCGGAGACCAGGTCGCGGGGAAAGGCCCCGCCGTGGCGCGCGGCGAGACGGGTGAGGTCCGGAGGCGGCTCGAGCAGGGTGGGAGCCACGGGGCCGTCGCCGTGACCGTCGACGCCGTGGCAGGAGGCGCACGCGCGCCGGTAGGTCTGCCGGCCCTCGGCGAGCGCGGCCGCTCCGGACTTCGGCCGCAGCGGTGGCTCGACGCGCACGCCGCGGCAGCCCATGGCGAGCGTGACGAGCAGGATCCCGAGGACGGCGGGCCGCGCGCCGGACATCCGTCGCCTGCTACCGCGGCGCCGCCGCGGCGTCAAAGGCGGGGACGGGAAGCGCGTCGCCCGTGTGCGCCGCGTGCTCTCGGCCCGTCCTCAGGCCTTGATCGAGAGCGTCGTGGCTCCCGTGGCCGCGTCGTCGGCGTCGCCGTCGCTGCCGCCGGCGGCGAGCGGCGTCGTGCCCGTGGCCTGGAGGCGGTGATGGCCGTGATGCGCCCGGGAGCCGTTGACGATCTGGTCGATGCGCGTCGCCAGCGGCGACCCGGGAGAGGCGCCGGCGGCGGCGAGCAGGGCGGTCTTCAGACCGTCGAGGCTCTTGCCCTCCGTCTGGGCGATGCCCGCGAGGGTCTTGCCACTTCCAAGCTCGGCGCGGAGGTCCTGCGGGCTGAGGCCGAGGTACTGCGCGGCCGCCGCGAAGACCGCCTGCAGGCCCGTCGCCGGCGCCTGCGCGTTCGTGAGCGTCGGGTCGGTGTTGACGGTGAGACTCATGAAAGTGCCCTCCTGCGCGGTCAAGCAAGCTCCGGCCCATCCTCGAACGCACCAAAATCGGCTCTGTACCCACGAGTGACGCCGGCAGCCGTTGCCGGCCCTGGACGCATCGCCCCGCCGGGCCCCGGCCGCCAGGCGATTGACCGCCCGGGTGCCAGAAAGATGGCTCGGCGGCTTCCCGGCTGGCGCGGCCGCGCCGCCCGCGCGCCCCCCGGAGCGGCACGGCCCTTGCTCGGAGCGGGGGCGTGCGCAGCCGCGGTCCGCAGCGCGGAGCGATCGGGCTGGTGGTGGGAGCCGCCAGCATCGTGTGCGCAAGCCCGCCCGCCCGGCTACCGCGGCTCGAGCGGATCGCGGTGTCGGCGTCCCCGAGGCCGACGGTCCGCCTCCGTCTCTCGGCGCCCGCGCCGGCGAGGGCCGGCATGCTCGACGCGCAGGGCGGCCGGCCGCCTCGCATCTACGTCGACCTGCCGGGCACGGCGCTCGGCGCGAGCCTGCCGCGTGCGCTGGCGGGCGCGGGCCCGGTCGTGCGGGTGCGTGCCGGCCAGCAGGATCCGACGACCGTGCGGGTGGTCGTCGACCTCGCGCGGCCGGCGCGTTTCACGCTGCGCCGGACGGCCCGCGCCGTCGCGATCGTGGTCGGACCCGCGCCGGCGGGGCCGGGGCGCTCGGCGCCTTCCACCGCCGCGATCGCCGGCCTGTTCGCCGCAGGTCAGGCCATGGCCGCGGAGAGCCCGCCCCGCGCCACCGCGGCGACGCCGGCCAGCGTTCCCGCGCCGCCGCGTCACGGCGGCGTGCTGCCGGCGTTCCTCGCCGGTGGCGGCGCGCTGATCGCAGCCGCGGCGCTGCACCGGCGGCGGGCGGCGGGTCGGCGCCGGCAAGGCGGAATCTTTCCGCTCGAGCCGTTCCTCGTGAACCTCGCCGACCCGGAGGCGAGCCGCCAGCTCCGCATCACCGTCGCACTCGGGACCGTCCGCCACGCCTGGGGCCTCCCGCGGTCGGTGGCCGTCGTGCGCGACGCGCTGCTCGCGCTGCTCAGCAGCAAGACATCCGCCGAGGTCCGCACCCCGAGCGGCAAGGAGGCCCTGCGCGCGCAGATCGTCGAGCGGGTGAACGGCGTCCTCGGTCGCAGCGTGGCGGTCGCCGCGTACTTCAGCGACTTCGTGGTGCTGGACTAAAAGGCGAGCCCTCGGATCCCCAGATGCGCACGCCGCGCGAACGGCCCGTGTCGAGGGTGAGGAGGCAAGGGCCGCAGACGGCGGACGTTGCCGGCCGGGCGGCCCGCGCCCGGCGCCGGTGGTGCCAGCCGGCCGGGCTCTTGGGGAGCATGCTCGTGCTCGGGGGCCTGTGGACGCCGTCCGGGGGCACGCCGGCGTCGGCGCGCGCCGTTGGCCCGGCCGTCGAGCGCACGCCTCGCCCGTCGATCGCCGTCGCGCGATGCGCGCGTGTTGCCACGGCGGCGGCGATCACCCGCGGCACGATCAACTGGCCCGTGCCCGGCCACGTGACGTCGCGGTTCGGTCCGCGGGCATCGCCCAGCGGCCCGGGCCGCGAGGCGCACCCGGGCATCGACATCCGCGGCCGGCGCGGCGCCGCGGTCGGCGCGGCGGCCGCCGGGCGGGTGACCTTCGCCGGACTCGAGCGCGGCTACGGGCGCACGGTCGTGATCGACCACGGGCGCGGCGTGGCGACGCTCTACGCCCACCTCGACGCCTTCGCGGTGCACAGCGGAGAGCACGTCGGCCGCGGCCAGCGCATCGGCGCGCTCGGGGCGTCGGGCCGGACCACCGGCAGCCACCTGCACTTCGAGGTGCGGGTGGGCGACGTTCCCGTCGATCCCACCTGCTACCTCGCGCCGCGCTGGTCGGAGCGGGGTTGACCGCGGCCGCGGACGGCGGACAGTAGTGTGGAGGTGACCTCCGTGCGCTCCTCCCGTCATCGGTCCGGCGCGCGGGCGGCGGTCGTGGCCGTCGTCCTGCTCGCCGCCTTCGGCTGCGCCCGCCGGCGCGCGCGGGTGCCCCGGCCGCCCGCGACGGCCGCGCCCTCGCCGCCCGCCGCGGCGGCGCCGCCGGCCGAGCGCTGCGGTCGCTGCCCCGACGGCGCCGCGCTCGAGGTCCGCCACGCGAGCCTCGTCGCGGGGCGCCGCGGCACCGGGCGCCTGCGGCTCGAGGCGGTGCTGCCCGCGCCGCAGTTCGCGGAGGCCAATCCCCTCGTCGACGACGTCCGTATCGCGGTGCGCGACGACGGGGGCGAGCTCGTCTGTGCCACCGTGGAGCACGAGTACTGGACGCGCAAGCACGGGGTCTACCGCTTCGAGGACCGCGTGCTCGATCCCCGCCGGCGGCGGGCGGTCGGCCTCCGCGACGGCGTGCTCGCGCCGCGGGCCGACGGCGCCGCCGTGCTGCGCGCGCGGGGCGACCGGTTCGACGTCGCGCGCGCACCGCGCGGCCGGGCGACGGTCGTCGTCTGGGTCGGCGATCGCTGCGCCGCGGGCGCAGTCGCGGCCGGGTCGGCCGCCCCGCGGTCTTGAGCGGCCGTGCGAGCCCACGGCAGGCGCTCGCTCGCGCTCGCCGCCCTCCTCGCCGCGGGCTGCGCGCTCGTGCGCGGGCGGCAGGTTGCGGTCGGCGACGCGCTGCGCGCGCGCCGGCTCATGGTGCCGGTCGCGGGCGTGTCGCCGGATCGGGTCCCCGACGACTTCCGCTCGCCGCGCGACGGCGGCCGCCTCCACGGCGCGGTCGACATCCTCGCGCCCCGGGGCACCCCGGTCCTCTCCGCCGACGACGGGCGGGTGCTGCGCCTCCACCGCAACCGCAAGGGCGGCCTCACGATCTACGCCACCGACCCGGGCGAGCGCTTCGTGTACTACTACGCGCACCTCGCCGCCTACCGCGAGGGGATCGGGAAGGGGACGCGCCTCGCGCGCGGCGAGGTGATCGGGTTCGTCGGCTCGACCGGCAACGCCGACCGGCGCGAGCCGCATCTCCACTTCCAGGTGATGGTGCGTCCCGGCGACGGGCGCTGGTGGGGCGGCGAGCCGATCGATCCGCGGCCCTTCTTCACGACCGCGGGCCGCCCGCGCTGACGCCCGCTACGAGGGGCGCTCCACCGCCGCGCCCGCGGCGAGCAGCCGGCGATTGCTCTCCTCGAGACGGTCGGCGAGGATGCGCGTGAGGTTCAAGAACACGCGCAGCGCGATCCGCGGGTAGCGCCGCTGGATGCGCCGCAGGAAGGTCTCGTCGACGGCGAGCACCTCGACCTCGTCGGCCGCGACGACGTCGGCGCTGCGCAGCCCGCTGCGCAGCAGCCCCATCTCGCCGACCACGTCCCCGCGGCGGTGCTCGGCGATGCGCCGGCGCGTGCGGCCGTTGCCGAGCCACACCTCGGCGGTGCCCTCGATAATCATGTGCATCGCGTCGCTCCGCTCGCCCTGGCGGATGATCGTCTCCCCGGGGGCGAAGCGTCGCACCTTGCCCATGAGCACGACCACGCGGGCCTGGCTCGGCCGCAGCCCGGCGAAGAGCGGGATCGTGCGCGTCGGATCCTTGCCGAGCTTCACCGCCAGCAGATCCCAGAGCGTGATGATCTTCGTGGTGGCGAGCAGCGCCGGCAGCACGACGAGGTTCGTGCCGAGCGAGGCGGCCATGGTCACGCCCGCGAGCACGCCGAAGTCCTGGATCGGCACGAAGCTCGAGAAGGCGAAGGTGAGGAAGCCCAGGAACAGCGCCACCGTGGTGAGCACGATCGGGACGCCCACGGTCTCGAGCGCGCGGCGGATCGCCGCGACCTGGTCGGTCTCGCCCTGCATCTCGAGGTTGAAGCGGGCCATGTAGTGCACGGTGGCGTCGACGGCGATGCCGAGCGAGATCGCCGCGATCAGGCTCGTGCCGAAGTTGAGCTGGATGCCGAGCCAGCCCATCACGCCGAAGAAGATGAGGATCGGCAGCACGTTCGGCAGGATCGCGACCACGCCGATCTTCACCGACAGGAACATCAGCGCCATCACCGCGAAGATCACGCCGAGGGCGAGGGTGAGGCTCTCGATCTGGCCGGCGACGATGTCGGAGGTCGTGCCCGTGAGCAGCACGAGGTTGCCGGTGAGCCGCACCGGGATGCGCGCCGGGAAGTGCTCGGCGACGTAGGCGCGGATGCGCGCCAGCGTGTCCTCGATCCGCCGCGAGCCCGAGAGGCTCGTGCGCACGAGGATGCTCGCGCGGCGGAAGTCGGGTGTCACCACGGAGCGGAAGGTCGCCGGGCTGGTGCTCACCATCGCGAGCAGCGGCTCGAGGCCCCGCGGATCCTCCCAGAAGCTCGGCGGCGGCGCGGCCGGCACGAGGTTGCCCTGCTCGTCGAGCACGAGGTCGCCCTCGCCGGCGCGGTTGAGGCCGCTCTCGAGGAGCTCGAGGTAGTCGACCAGCGAGATCGACGACGTGATCCCGGGGAGCGTCTCGAGGAACCGCTGCAGGTCGCGGATGGCCCTGAGCACCTCCCAGCGCCGGAGCAGCCCCGGCTCCTGCCCCTCGACCACGAGATAGAAGGGATTGCTCCCGACGATCTCGCGGTTGATGGTTTCGTTCGCCTGGCGCACCTCGGAGCGGGGGCTGAAGTAGTCGAGGAAGTCGGAGTCGACGCGGATCCGCCATGCCCCGAGCAGCGCGAGGACGGCGAGGCCGCCGGCGGCCCAGAACACCGCGCGCCGGGAGCCGTAGACGATGCGCCCGAGCCCGGCGAGCCCGCGCGCGAGGGGACGCGGCTCGCCGCGTGGCCCGCGCCGCTCCGGCGGCAGGCTCGCCAGCGCCGCGGGAAGGACCAGGAGGCAGGTGACGATCAGGCACAGGACCCCCACGACCGCGAAGCATCCGAGCTCCCAGATCGCCGGGATCCGATTCACCATGAGCGCGCCGAAGCCGACGGCCGTGGTGACCGCCGAGATCGAGAGCGGCAGCCACACGCGCTCGAAAGCGCGCACCACGAGCTCCTCGCGCGCCACGCCCGCCTCGACCTGCTCGTAGTAGCGCGCCATCACGTGGATCGCGTACGAGCAGCCGACCACGAGCAGCAGCGGTGGCAGCACGAAGGTGCCGATGGTGATCGCGCGGCCCGCCAGCACCATGATGCCGAGCGTCCACACGAGCGCGACCACGACGGCGACGAGCGGGAGCAAAACGCCGCGCTTGGTGCGGAAGGAGAGCCCGAGCACGACCACCACCAGCGCGAGGGCATAGGGGGTGAAACGCCAGAGGTCGCGCCGCATGAGGGTGACCGCCGCCTCCTTCACGTGCGCGGCGCCCGTGTAGTAGAAGCGCTCGGGCCCGCCCGCGGCGGCGAGCACCGCCGCGATGCGCGCGTCGATCCCCAGGTCGGCGTACTGCGCATCGGTGAGCGGCTTGAAGAAGACGTTGATCGCGGCGCCCCGGAAGTCCTCGGCGACGAGGTTGCGCCGGTAGAGCGGGGTGGTGGCGAGCTTGCGCCGCAGCGCGGCGACGTCGTCCGTGGTGGGCGGCACGTGGGGCAGCAGGCGCGGCGGGTTGAGCACGTCGGCCGCCGGGTCGACGGCGTTGGTGACGCTCAGCACGCGCTCGACGCCCTCGATGCGCCCGAGGGCGTCGGTCACGCGCGCGACCTTCTCGAGGGTGGCCGGCGCGAGCACGTCGTCGGCGCGCACGCCGACGACGCCCACGTCGTCGCTGCCGAAGACGGCGCGCACCTGCGCGTAATAGGCGACCTCGGGATCGCCCGCCGGGAGCATGCTCTCGAGGCCGCCCTCGACGCGCAGCGCGAGCGCGCGCATGCCGAGCAGCACGGTGACCAGCGACGCGACCCCGAGGACGGCGGCCCGGTGTCGGACGAGCCCGCGCGCAACCCCCCGCATGGATGGCGCGGGAGTATACATGGCGTCCCGGCGGCGTGCAGCGCCGGGGCGGGGCCGGCCTCAGCTCGCGGCCACCAGCCGCGCGTCCGGGGCGTCGAAGACGAGGTGGCGACGGGCGAGATCGACGGCGCGGCGCTCCTGGTCGGGCAGGGCGGTCAGCAGGTCGACCAGCCGCGCCCAGCGCTCCCGATCGGCGGCCCCGAGCTCGTAGAGGCGCGCCGTGCCCTCGTAGTCCCTCCGGCGCAGCAGCTCGTCGCCGAGGGCGAGGAGCCGCTCGCGCGGCAGAGCGACGCCCCCGGCCTCGCAGGCGCGGACCGCGTCCACGATGCGCTGGCGCTCCATGAGCCGCTCCACGAGCAGGCTCCAGTCGTGCTCGTGCATGGCCGCCGGGTGGCGCATGAAGAGACGCATCGCCGCGTCGAGGAACCCGTGCTCGAGGTAGCGGCGCGCGACCAGCGCCGTGGCGTCACTCGCGTTGCGCATCGACGTCCTCCTGCCGGCGTAGCTCGCAAGCTGCGTGCCGGACCGGCCCGACCGCCGGCCGTGCCAGAATGGCACGGCTCAAGGAGCGGGGGCGTCGTGCCGACACTGTACGGAGGAGGGGTCGAGTCCGATGTCTGCCGGCCGTGTGGAGGCGTACCCGTTCCAGAGCGGGTGGTGCGTGCGGCTCGTGTTCGCGCCCGACGGGACGCACGACGTCGAGTGGTCGGTCGAGCTGCCCGTGCTGTTCGGCAGCGAGGCCGACGCCGTGGCCCACGGAACGGTCGTCCTTGGCCGGTGGTCGGAAGCCGACGGCCGCTGAGCGCCTCAGGCGGCCGCGGCGGGGGCCGGAGCGCCCCCGAGGCGCAGCGGGGGCTGGAGCAGGGACGGCTGCGTGGGCAGCACCGCGGCGAGGATGTCCTCGCGCAGGCGCAGCCAGCGGGCGTTGCCGGGGCTCACGAGCGCGGCGAGGAGGCCCGCCGCGTCGTCGCCCCGGCCGGGGAGGAGGAGCATCGCGGGAGGAGGGTCGATGCGCGCGAGCTGCGCCACGATACGGTGGCCGCCCGCGGGCGGGAGGTCCAGATCGACGACCGCCAGGTCCGGACGGACGAGCGAGAGCACCTCGGTCGCCTGCGTCGCGTTCCACGCGAGCGAGACCGAGGGGCCCTGCCGCACGAGCGCGTGTCGCAGCGCCAGGAGCGCGCGGCCGTCGCCGCCGGCGAGGACCACGCGCGCGTCGCGCGGCAGCCATCGGGAGAGGGTGGCGGCCAGCGCGTCCGCATCGAAGGGACGGCGCACCGTCCCGGCCGGTCCGAGCAGGAGCCCGCAGCGAGCTCCCGGCGCCCCCAGGTAGGCCCAGACGTGGCGCGCGAAGTCGGCTGCCTGCAGCGCCTCGAGGGCGGCGAGCGCCCCGGGCGCGGCGAGGTTGAGGAGCGTGCGAGCGGAATCGAGCGCACCCCGCACCGCCGCGTCCACGTCGGCCGGGGCCACGACCTCCACGACGAAGCCGCTGGCGACGAACTCGCGCCACACGGGATCGACGTCGAGGACCGTGATCCGAGGATAGGCGGCGACCGCTCGGGCGCGCGTCGCATCCATGACCGACACCCCCAGCAAGCCCCTTGCCGGCCGTGCGGGCGCGGGTCGTTGCCGGGCGGTGTGCCGCGCGCGCGCGGCGCGGCACAGCCGTGTGCCACCGAGGTCCCACGAACAGAAAGGGGGCGAGGCCCTCGCCCCGCCCCCTTTCCGGGTCAGCGACTACGCGTACGATCGTGTGCCGCTCACGGCCCGAGGTTGCACGGGTAGAGGATGCTGTTGCTGCCGTCGAGCTGGCTGAGCGCGTTCGCGGCCAGGTCGTTCATCCCCTGGCCGTTGTTGTTCGCCATGCACGGCGGGCAGATGTTCAGTCCGAGCAGCTTCGTCACCTGCTGGTTGTACTTGTCGAGCGCGCCCTTCTGCGAGGGGTTCGTCATCTCGCACGACTCCTCGTCGAAGTCCTTGCCCTTGAAGTCGGAGCCGTTGAGCTTGTCGTGGCACTTGAGCACGGCCGCGACCAGCTTGGCGATGTTCTTCCCCACCGTCTGCTCGCACTTGAGCGAGTTGGCGCTGCTGGGGACCCAGCCCGTGTCGTCGTCGCCGATGAGCGCCTCGCTCGCCGAGTCGCAGTACGTCGACGAGTTCTGCGAGTCGAGCACCCCGAACAGCACGGACTCCTCGGTCGCCTCGTTGGTGAGCTGGATGGGGTCGCAGATGTTCAGCCCGGTGAGCTTGGTGATCGCCTGATCGAGCTGCGCCTTCGCGCCCTGCTCACAGATCTCCTCCGCCTGGTTCGTCTGGGTCTCGTCCGCGCCCTTGAAGAGGGCCTGCGCCTGCTTCGAGTGGCACTTGATCACGGCACCGACCGCCTTGCCGATCGCCTTGCCGATGGCGCTCGAGCACTTCGCGTGGTTCTTCGTGTTCGAGACGCAGCCGGTATCGTCCGTCGCGCAGGACGTCGTGCCACCCGTGCTGCAGTCGAAGGCCTCACCCGGCCCAGGGGCCGTCGGCGGCGGCTTGCTGCCCGCCCATGCGGGCGTCGTCGCGAGGACGAACGCCCCCGCCGCGAGCAGGAGCAACGGCCCCCGCGCGTCGTTCCCTCCCTGCCGTCCGTGACGGCGTTGCCGGAGTTGAACCGCCCGCGCCGGCGCCGTGGCCCCTTCGTCACGGCGTCGGCGTACAGCTCGCGCAACACGTCGGGCTCGTCCCCACCGTCCCGCCGACGGCCGTGCAGAGGTCGGCGTCGTGCTTGATCTTGCACGCGGCGCCGCAGTCGAGGGAGGTGGCGCAGGTGAGCGCCGGGTTCGCGGCGCACGTCCCGGTGGTGGCCCCGGCCGGGATGACGCAGGCGTCGGTGGGGATCTCGCACGTCACGAATCCCGCCTTGCCGCAGACGGACTTCGCCGCGCAGCGGGTGACCGCGCCCTTGCAGGTGGTCGGCACCGCGCCGCTGGCGACCAGGGCCTTCACCTGGTGCGCGACGCAGCTCACGTACTGGCCGTGGTTCGGGGCGGTCGCACACGAGCAGTTCTGGGCGATGGCTGCCTGGACGGCGCACCGCGCCGGCTCGCAGTCGGTGGCCGCGACCGCCGCGCGTCCGGGGACGCCTCCTGCGAGCAATGCGACGACGAGAAGACCGCGTGACGTCATGTCGCTCTTCCCCCCCGATCCATAGGCGTACACAATCCGGTCGTCAACGGAAAAAATGCCCCTTCGCCGGCGACGCGCCGCGGTGGCCGTCACGCGCCGGGCGTGTTCGCGGACGACGCGAAGCGCGCGAGGCCGAGCTCGCGCCGGACATCGCCGCTCATGGCGGCGAGCGTCTCGTCGAGCGGGATGCCCGTGGCGTCGGCGACGCGGTCGACAGTGTTGAACGCGCCGATCACCGCGGCCACCTCGACGAAGCGCTCCGGTGAGAGCACTCGGCGGAGCGCCGCCCGCTCGCGGCGCAGCGCGGCATCGTCAAGGCCCATCACGGCCTCGGTGAAGGCGACGAGCCGCGCGCCGTGCTCGACGCCCGCGTCGGAGGCGATCCCCCCGCCCACCGCGGCGAGCTCCACCGCGCGTCCCTCGAGCTCGCTGCTCGCACGGAGCAGCATCGCGTGCGCCGTCGTTCAGTAGAAGCACTGGTTGAGCGCGGACACCCGCGCGGCGACCAGCTCCGTCTGCGTGCGATCGAGCGTGCGGCGGGCGGCCGGATCGGCGATCTGCTCGACGGGCAGGTAGTGCGCCGCCGAAAGGCGCCGGAGCACGCGCACGTGGTCGGGCACGAGGCTGAGCGCACGCACGATGTTCGGCACGAAGGCCCCGTCGCCGTAGAGATCGGCCTCGGCGCCGACGGCGTCCTCGGGCGCGATCATGGGAACCCACGCACCGCCCGGCTTCGCCGCCGCCGGCCGCTGGCCGGTGGGCGGGCCGGGGAGGGGCTCGGGAAGCGGGAAGGGCGGCATGCCCAGAGCGCGCGCGAAGCAGTCGACGCCCGCCACCATCGCGACGATGCCGACCAGCTCGACGTAGGCGGTCACGGCGAGCCCGCCGCCGATCACGGCATCGAACCAGGCTCGGGAGAGCCGCCCGGGATCGGCGCGGACCCGATGGATCACGTCGACGACGTCCGCCGGCAACGCGCCGTCGCCGTCGTGCTCGCCCGCGACGCCCGCGGCGAGGGACACCCGGCGCGTGGCGCACAGGGCGCAGCCCGCCGCACGGCGGCTCGCGCGCGCGATCGCGATCCGCTGCGCGCCGGTCCAGCACGGCCCCGGCGCGCGCAGGTGCTCCCACAGGGCGTGGTGCGCCGCCCGGATATCGCCGCGGACGAGCACGCCGGCCGCGGAGTAGTCGATCCCGTCGTTCATCGGCAGCGCTCCTTGTCCTCGATAGGCTCGGGACGCACGCCGACGCAAGACGGGCCGTGCGACGGCCGCTCAGCCGGGCGTCCAGCCCCCGTGGCCGATCAGCTCGATGCTCGCGCGGCCCCGCTTGCCGTTCGCCATCCCGGCGAGGCGGTAGCGGAGCGTGAGGGTCGCGCGCGACTGCTTGCGGTTGAGCGTCAGCACGAACGCCTTCTGGGTCGCGTCGGTGACCGTGACCGGCAGACGGCAGAGCGACGAGACGTCACCGGTGAGCTCGCCGACGAAGCCGGCCCGTGAGGCGTCGTCGAAGGTGAGCGCGAGCTTGCGGCCGCTGCGCCCCTTCGGCGCATACGTGCCGCCGAACGGGGCGATCTCGGGGCCGGTGACCGACCAGGTGCCGTCGTCGCGTAGCGAGACGACCACCGTGAACCGGGCGCGATCCCGCCCGCAGCGTCCGGCGGTCAGCGTCGAATGGCCGGTGAGCGTGCCGCTCCCGGTGATCGCCAGCGCGGGCGAGGCGGTGATCGACGCCAAGAGGAGGAGCATGAGCGTTCGCATGCCGAATACGTCCCAGCAGCGGACGTGCCAGCCGCCGGCCCAGCGTCAGCGGCGCCCCCCTCCCAGCTCTCGGAAGGCGGCGGCGCCGCCTTCCCCGCCGTGCGACGGCTCAATAGCCGTACATCAGCGTCGTCGTGGTGCTGGACCGCGGCGGCGGCGCCGGGGCGCCGAGGGCCGCGGCCGTGCACATCGGTCCGCCGCAAGCGTCGCAGCAACTCGTGGGGGTCTCGGGGCAGAGGCTCCCGCCCTTCGGCGCGCGGCAGGCGGCGCGGCGCTTGAGGGTGCACTTCCGGGCTCCCGACGCGGTGATGCGGCAGCAGGCGACGAGGCCCGGCCTGCCGCAGGTGGAGCCGGCCGCGCAGCGCCTGACGGCGCCCTTGCACGACCGGGGGAGCATGCCCGCGCCGAGGGCCCTGCGGATCGTGTCCGCGGCGCACCGCGTGTAAGCGCGGTGACTCGTCGCCGCCGCGCAGGGGCAGGCGCTGGCGATCTCCGCCCGCACGGCGGCGGCCGCCTCCGGGCTCGCGCAGCCGCCGAGCGGCGGGAGCGTGGTGGTTGTGGTCGTCGTGGTCGTCGTCGGTGGCGCGCAGGGGCCGAGCGTGCCGGTCTGGCCCGCGTCGTTCGTCGGATGCGGGCAGGCGAGGGCGAAGTCGGCGGCGTCGTCGTGGGTGTTGTTCGTGCGGACGAGACCGTGTGTCCCGTCGCCCGGCGGGAGCGGCGTCGGCATGCCGCCCGTGGTGGACGGCCTGCCGGTGAATCCCCCGTAGGCGACGCAGTCGACGTAGTTGGCCGGGTTCTTCTCGTCCCAGGTGGGCGGATTCGGCGGCAGGATGCCCGGCGCCCCCCAGCAGATCATCCCGCAGGTCGCCGGAATGCCGGGCGGGATCGTGAAGTCCGGAGCGATGCCGCCGGCCGCGGCGGGCGAGGTGGCGGCGATCCAGCGGAGGTCGGCCCCCTGGTTGGGAACGTTGCTCGGAAGCTCGAGCAGGATGCGATCGAACGAGCCATCGCAGTTGAAGGCGGTGAGCCGGGCATGCGCGACAAAGTTCTGGAAGGACGTCAGCATCCGGACCTGGACGTACTGCTCGGCGGGGTTCCCACCGGCCTTGGCGTTGATCTCGTCGATCACGGAGATGTGAAACGCGGCGCGCGCGGGGGCGGCCCCCGCGAGCGCGACCAGGACGGCGGCGGCGACGGCGCGTGGCATGGCAGCTCTCTCCTCTTCCGCTGATTGCCCCCGGTGGTCTATGGGCGGGAACGAGGTGCCGAGTTACCGAAGGGAGGGAACCCCATGCCGACCGACGCCGCCCGCCGGGCAACGGATATCCTCCGTGACGGCAGCCACTTCGAGTGGCACGTGATCCCGCTCCTGCTGCTCGTGCTCTACGTTTATGCGAACGAGATCGAGCGGCGCAACTGGGACGTCGTCTTCGCCGGCCTCGCGCTCTGGGGCGCCGACTGGCTCAACGAGATCGGCAACGGGCTCCTCTTCCACGCCACGGGGCACGCGCCGGCGTGGGGAGCCCCGGGTGGGACCGCGTACCTGCTGCTGATCGGGCTCAACGTCGAGATCAGCCTCATGTTCGCCATCATGGGCGTCGTGGTCGCCAAGACGCTGCCCCGCGACCGGCGGGCCCGCGTTCTCGGGCTCCCCAACCGCTGGGTCGTGGCGCTCGCCGCCTCGGCGCTCTGCGTCGTGATCGAGCTGTGGCTCAACCGCATCGGGGCGCTCACCTGGGACTACCCGTGGTGGAGCGCCCGGGCGCCCTGGCTCATCTTCGTGGTCGGCTACCTCTGGTTCTTCGCGCTGGCGTTCTGGGTGCACGACCTGCCGACGGTACGGGCGAAGGCGCGGGTCACCCTCGGGCTGCTCGGTCTGGACGCCGTCGCCCTCGGCGTCTTCGGCGGCGCGCTCGGCTGGCTGTAGCCGGTTGTCACGACGGGGCGATCGACCGTACGATCGGCGCCATGGCCATCGACTTCAGCTTCCCCCCCGAGATCGACGCGCTTCGGCTGCGGGTGCGCGAGTTCATCGCCGAGGTGGTCCGCCCGGCCGAGGCCGAGATCGCGGCCCGCGAGGGCGATCGCCGCTTTCTCGTCCAATCGATCATCGCGATGCGCGTCGCCGCCCGCGACCGGGGCCTCTGGCTGCCGCACATGCCGAAGGAGTACGGCGGGATGGGGCTCGGGCACGTGGCCATGGCGGCGGTGTCGGCGGAGGCGGCGAAGTCCACGTTCGGCCCCTACGCGCTCAACGCACAGGCGCCCGACGAGGGCAACATGCACACGCTGCTCCACTGGGCGACGCCCGCCCAGAAGGAGAAGTACCTCCGGCCGCTCTGCGAGGGGGCGATCCGCTCCTGCTTCGCGATGACCGAGCCCGAGGTCGCCGGCTCCGACCCGACGCTCATCCAGACGCGCGCCGTGCCCGACGGGGACGCGTGGGTCGTCAACGGGCACAAGTGGTTCATCTCCGGCGCGAGCGGCGCGAGCTTCGCGATCCTGATCGCGCGCACCGAGGACAATCCCGAGATCCCGCAGGCGGCGAACACGGCGTTCCTCGTGGACCTGCCCGCCAAGGGCTGGACGGTCGTGCGCGACGTGCTCACCATGGCCGGCCACCACAACCACGCCGAGATCCGCATCGAGGACCTGCGCGTGCCGGCGGAGAACATGCTCGGCGCGCGCGGGCAGGGGCACCTCCTCGGCCAGGCGCGCCTCGGCCCCGCGCGGCTCGCGCACTGCATGCGCTGGATCGGGCAGGCCGAGGTCGCGCTCGACATGATGGTCGACCGCGCCCTCAAGCGCTTCGCGCACGGGTCGTTCCTCGCCGAGAAGCAGGGGATCCAGTGGATGATCGCCGACTCGACGATGGAGCTCTACCAGGGGAAGCTCATGGTGCTCCACGCGGCCTACAAGATCGACCGGGGCGAGGACTTCCGCACCGAGGTCTCGATGGCCAAGCACTTCGTGGCCAACTCCCTCAACCGCATCGTGGACCGGGCCATCCAGGTCCACGGGGCCCTCGGCTACTCGCTCGACACGCCGCTGGCGCGCATGGCGCTGCAGGCGCGCTGGGCGCGCTTTGCCGACGGCGCGGACGAGGTCCACCAGTGGCGCATCGCCCAGCGGACGATCGCCGCGTATCAGCGCGACGGGTCGACGCGGGCGGCGACGGGCGGGCTGCCGCTCTAGCGGCGGCGCGGGAGCCAC
>DATGIZ010000034.1:0-117500 GCA_035295465.1 Binatia bacterium
GGCCGGGGCGGCGCCCAGGGCGAGCGCGACGAGGAGGGGAGCTGAAAAACGCATGCCCCAGCAGCAACCGCCGTGCCGGCCGGGAGGGCTCGGGCGGGCCGGGCGTTCCGGGCCGCAACCCCGCAGGATCGCGCAGGACTGAGACGAGCGCGGCCCTACTGGGCAGGCGGGCTGGGTGTCCGCCGTTGTAGCTCGCCTGCCCGTCGTCTATCCTCGTCCGGATACCCGCGCCCATGACCCAGGCCACCCTGCGCCCGCTGCCCGAGCGCACCCCCGCCGCGGCGCTCGACGGGGTGCCGCCCACGATCGGCGGCAAGTTCTTCTTCGTGGGCGAGCACAAGCTCTACCTGCGGGGCGTCTCGTACGGCCCCTTCGGCGTGTCGGGGCACGGGTTCCCATTTCCGGCCGACGACGTCCTCGAGCGCGACCTTTGCCTGATGACCGAGGCCGGGGTGAACTGCCTGCGGACCTTCACCGTGCCCCCGCGCTGGCTCCTCGACCGCGCCGCCGCCCACGGCGTGCGGGTGCTGGTCACGATCCCCTGGGCCGAGCACGTCTGCTTCCTCGACCACGGGGATCTGGTCGCCGAGATCCGCGGCACGGTCCGCGCCGCGGCGCAGAACCTCGGCGAGCATCCGGCGCTCTTCGGCTTTCTCGTCGGCAACGAGATCCCGCCCGACATCGTCCGCTGGTACGGGCCGCAGCGCGTGCGCCGCTTTCTCCGCACGCTCGTCGACGAGGTGAAGCAGCAGGCGCCGCACGCGCTCGTGAGCTACGCGAACTTCCCTTCGACCGAATACCTCGACGTGCAGGAGTTCGCCGACTTCCTCTCCTTCAACGTCTATCTCCACCGCGAGGCCGACTTCCGGCGCTACCTCTCGCGGCTGCACAACCTCGCCGAGGACCGCCCGCTCGTGCTCACGGAGTTCGGCGTCGACTCGATCCGCGAAGGCCGCGACGGGCAGGCCGAGCATCTCTCGTGGATGGTGCGCGCGGCCTTCGAGAGCGGTGTCGCGGGGACGTTCGTCTTCTCCTGGACCGACGACTGGTTCACGGGCGGGTCGCAGATCGCCGACTGGGCCTTCGGCCTGGTCGATGCCCGGCGCGAGCCGAAGCCCGCCCTGGCCGCGGTGCGCGCGCGCTACACGGAGCCGCTCCCGCCGCGCCTCGAGCGCCCGCCGCGCGTGTCGGTGGTGGTCTGCGCGTACAACGCGGAGCGCACGATGGACGCCTGCCTCGCCTCGCTGCGCACCCTCAACTACCCCGACTACGAGGTTATCGTCGTCAACGACGGCTCGAAGGACCGTACCCTCGAGATCACGGAGCGCCACGCGCAGGCCTACCGCGCCGACCCCGCGGGCCCACGCCTCGTGATTCTCAGCCAGGAGAACCGCGGCTTGAGCGTCGCGCGCAACGTCGGCGCCGAGGCGGCCACCGGCGAGATCGTGGCCTACACCGATTCCGACTGCGTCCCAGACCCCGACTGGCTCGCGTTCCTCGTCTACAGGTTCGTGCGCAGCGGGTTCGTCGCCGTGGGCGGCCCCAACTTCCCGCCGCCCGAGCCGAGCCTCGTGCCGGCTGCCGTCGCGGTCTCGCCCGGCGGGCCCATGCACGTGCTGCTCGACGACGAAGTCGCCGAGCACATCCCCGGCTGCAACATGGCCTTCACCCGCAAGGCGCTCGTGGAGGTCAACGGCTTCGACCCCGCCTACGCCGCCGCGGGCGACGACGTCGACTTCTGCTGGCGGCTCCAGAGCCGCGGCTACACGATCGGCTTCAGCGCCGCGGCCACCGTCTGGCACTACCGCCGCAACACGGTGAAGGCGTACTTGAAGCAGCAGATGGGTTACGGCAAGGCGGAGGCGCTCCTCTACTTCAAGCACCCCTTCCGCTTCAATTTGCTCGGCCAATCGCGCTGGCTCGGTCGGATCTACGGCGAGCTGACGACCGCCGTGCTCTCCCGCCGCCCGGTCATCTACTTCGGCACGTTCGGCCGGGGGCTCTTCCAGTCGCTGTACGAGCCGCCGTCGTCGCTGCTGAGCTATCTTCCGTTCACGCTCGAATGGAACGCGATCGCGCTGCTGCTCTTCCTCTCGGCTCTGGTGTCGCCGGGCATTCTGCCCATCGCCGTCCTGCCGCTCCTCGTCTCGGCGGCGTGGTCGATCGGCATCGCGCTGCGCGCACGCATCGACCCGCGCTTCGCGGGCGTGCGCGCGCGAGCGCTGATCGCGCTGCTCACCTATCTCGGGCCGCTCGTGCGCGGGGGGCAGCGCTATCTCTGGCGGCTGCGGGGCATGGGCGACGTCGACCGGGTCGACGTCGTCGGCCCGCAGCAGGCGCCGCGCGTCGACTGGCTCGACCGCGCCTACACGCTCGGCTACTGGAGCGAGCAGGCGCACGAGAAGGAGGCGCTGCTCGCCGGGGTGATGGAGTTCCTCATCCCGCGCAAGTATCTGATCGCGGTCGATCCCGGGTGGAATCCCTGGGACCTCGAGATCTTCCGCGGGTTGTGGGCCAAGGCGCGGCTCACGGTGGCGGTCGAGAACCACGGCGGCTCGAAGCGCCAGCTCAACGCCCGCGTCGAGGTGCGCGGGACGCGCGTCGCGCAGCTCGCCGTGCTCGGCTACACGCTCGCGGTGGCCGGCGGGCTTCTCTTCGGCGTGCCCGAGGTGGCGAGCGCGGGCCTCGCGCTCGGGCTCGTCAACCTCGCCGTGATCGTCTCGGAGAACCTCCGCCTGGCGCGCATCGTTCACGACTCCCTCGACCTCGTGGCCGGCCGGATCGCGCTCAAGCCGCTGCGCGCGTCCGCCGGGGTGCCACCGCCGGCGCAGGCGGCGTAGGTTCCATGCCGGGCACGCTCCGCCTCGCGCGGAAGGTCCTGCGGCGGCTCGCCCCCCACCGGGCGTTGTTCGCGTTCGCGGTGCTGCAGGTCCTCGCCATCGGCGTCCTCGAGCTGGCGAAGCCCTGGCCGCTCAAGGTCGTGGTCGACGGGGTGCTCGGCGGCAAGCCCGCGGGATGGCCTTGGCTCGCGGCGCTCGCGCCGCGTGCGTTGCTCGCCGTCGCCTGCGGGGCCCTGGTCGGGATCTACGCGCTGCTCGGGCTCCTGAGCGTGACCAGCAATTACGCGACCATCAGCGTCGGCCAGCGCATGGTCAACGACTTCCGGAGCGAGCTGTACGCGCACCTCCAGCGGCTCTCGCTCGCGTTCCACAGTCGACGCGAGGTCGGCGACCTCCTCTACCGGCTCACCGCCGACACCTTCGCCATCCAGACGCTCACGATGAACGGCTTCTTCCCCGTGCTCACCTCCACGGTGCTGCTGCTCGGCATGGTCGGGGTGATGCTCCGCCTCGACGCGACGCTCACGCTGATCGCCCTCGCCGTCGTTCCGCTGCTCCTCCTGGCAATCGTGCGTCTCAGCCAGCGGATCACGGCGCTGGCGACCGACGCCCGTCTCAAGGAGAGCGCGCTCTGGGGCGTAGCGCAGCGGTCCATGGGGGCGATCCGCGTCGTGCAGGCGTTCACCACCGAGGACGTCGAGCACCGCCGCTTCCTCGCCTCGTCCGGGGAGAGCCTCGCGGCCAACCTGCGCCTCTACACGTTCCAGACGGTCTACGGCGCCCTCGTGAACGTGCTCATCGCGGTGGGCACCGCCGCCGTGCTGTGGGCCGGGGCGGCGCACGTGCTCGCCGGCCGCCTCAGCGTGGGCGAGGTGCTGGTCTTCACGAGCTATCTCGCCTCGCTCTACGCGCCCATCAACAGCCTCACCCAGACGTGGGGGCTCGTGCAGAGCGCGCGCGTCGGCGCGGAGCGGGTGTTCGAGATTCTCGACACGGCGCCCGACCTGCCCGAGGGCACGCGGGGGCTCGCCCGCGGCGAGGTGCGCGGTGCGGTCACCTTCGAGGACGTGCGCTTCGGCTACGATCCGGCGCAGCCGGTGCTCAAGGGCATTTCCTTCGCGGTGCGCGCGGGCGAGAGGATCGCGATCGTCGGGGCGACGGGGGCCGGCAAGACGACGCTGGTTAGCCTCGTGCCGCGCTTCTACGACCCGACCGCGGGCCGCGTGCTTCTCGACGGGGTCGACGTGCGGGAGATCCGGCTGCGCGCGCTGCGCCAGCAGGTGGCCATGGTGCTGCAGCCGCCGCTGGTCTTCCCGACCACGGTGCGCGAGAACATCGCCTACGGCCGGCCCGACGCCACGCCCGCCGAGGTGTCGCAGGCGGCCGCGCTGGCACAGCTCGAGGATTTCCTCGCCCGCCTGCCGGCCGGGCTCGAGACCGTCGTCGGCGAGGGTGGTGCCACGCTGTCGGCCGGGGAGCAGCTCCGCATCACGATCGCGCGGGCGCTCCTGCGCGACGCGCCGCTGCTGATCCTCGACGAGCCCACCTCGGCGCTCGACACGGCCACCGAGTCGCGGGTGATGGCGGCGCTCGAGCGGCTCACCGCCGGCCGCACGACCTTCGTCATCGCGCATCGGCTCTCGACGGTGCGGCGCGCCGACCGCATCCTCGTCCTCGACGACGGCCACCTCGTCGAGCAGGGAACCTTCGCCGAGCTGGTGGCCCGCGGCGGGCCGTTCGCCCGGCTGCACCGCGCGCAGTTCGGGGACGATTCCGCCCGCGCGGCGCGCTGAGCCGATGCGAGTGGTGGTCACCGGCCTGGTCGCGACCTACCCCGTGGGCGGGGTAGCGTGGGATTACCTCCAGTACGCGCTCGGCTTCCACGCGCTCGGCTGCGACGTGTTCTACCTCGAGGACACGGGGCGGTGGGTTTACGACCCGGCGGCGCAGACGTTCACCTCCGACGTGAGCCGCGGCGCACGCTACCTGGCGGATGCGCTCGGGGCGCTCGCCCCCCCGCTCGGGCGCGCGTGGGCCGTGCGCGCCGCCGACGGCCGCCACCACGGCGCCGACGCGGCCGCGGTAGAGCGACGCTGTGCCGAAGCGGACCTCTTCCTCAACGTGTCGGGCGCGTGCTGGCTGCGCGAACCCTACCAGGCCGCGCGGGTGAAGGCCTACCTCGACACCGATCCCTGCTATAGTCAGGCGAAGCTCGCCGCGGTCGACGCCGGCACCGCCGACGGCGACGTCCGCTTCTCGGCCGACTTGATCCGCCGTCACGACGTGTTTTTCACCCTCGGCGAGCACGTGGGCGCTCCGGACTGCGCGATCCCGACCGGCGGCCTCACGTGGCACCCGACGCGCCAGCCGATCGCGCTCGACTGCTGGCCCGTCGATCCCCCGCCGGCCGGCGCGCCGTTCACCACCGTCATGTCGTGGAAGATCGAGCCCACGCCGCCGGTGGTCGGCGGGCGCGCTTACGGCGGCAAGGACGTCGAGTTCGAGCGCTTCCTCGCGCTGCCGGCGCACGCGGAGGTTCCGCTGGAGGTCGCGCTCTCGGGCGCGGCGCCGCGGGCGCGGCTCGCGGCCGCGGGCTGGCGCGTCGTCGAGGGGCACGCCGTGTCGGCCACGCCCGCGGACTACCGCCGCTACATCCTCGGCTCGCGCGGCGAGTGGTCGGTGGCGAAGAACGCCTACGTCGCCACCCGCAGCGGCTGGTTCAGCACGCGCAGCGCGGCCTACCTCGCCTGCGGGCGGCCGGTGGTCGTCCAGGACACGGGATGGCCGGCGCACGTGCCCCCGGGTCCTGGCGTGCAGCCCTTCGCCACCGTCGAGGAGGCGGCGGCGGCGCTCGCCGCGGTCGCCGCCGAGTACCCCCGGGCGCGCGAGCACGCGCGCGCGGTCGCGGTCGAGCACTTCGACGCGAAGCGGGTGTGCGCGCGTCTGCTGGCCGACGCGGGGCTGTAGGGGCGGGCGGTGGCGCGCCTGGTCCTCGCCGGCTACCTCGTGCGCAACCCGCTGGGGGGGTACGCCTGGCAGGCCGCGCACTATCTCCTCGGGCTGCGCGCGCTCGGCCACGACGTCTGGTTCTACGAGGACACGGGCCACTACGCGCTCGCGTACGACCCCGACACGGACGAGCTCGCCCCCGCCTACGCCTACGGCATCCGCGCCGCCGGGGCTTTCCTCGATCGGCTCGGGCTCGGTGACCGCTGGGTGTTCGCCGACGTGGCGGCGGGCACCGAGCACGGGCCTGCGGCCGGCCGGGCGGCCGCGCTGCTGCGGGAGGCCGATCTCTTGGTCAACCTGGCCGGCGTGAACCGCATCCCGCCCGAGCGCCGCGGCGGGAAGCCCGCGATCTACGTCGACATCGACCCCGGCTTCACGCAGATTCGCGCCGCCGCGGGCGACCCCGTGCTCCGCGCGGTGCTCGACGAGCACGAGCGGCTGTTCACGATCGGGGAGAACATCGGCACGCCGCGCTCGCCCCTGCCGACCGCGGGCTACGCGTGGCACCCCACGCGCTCGCCCGTCGTGCTGGCGCACTGGCAGGACGCTCCCGGCCCGGGAGCCGCCTACACGACGATCGGCACATGGGATTCCGCCGGGCGGGACGTCATCTTCGCGGGGGAGACGTACACCTGGCGCAAGCGCACGCAGTGGCTGCGGTTCCTCGACCTCCCGGGGCGGACCGGCCGGCCGTTCGAGGTCGCGATGGACGTCGGCCGGGTGGCCGGCGACCTCGAGCTGCTGCGCGCGCACGGCTGGCGGGTGGCCGACCCGCGCCGCATCTCACGCGACCCGTGGCGCTATCGGGACTACCTGCGTGGCTCGCGTGGCGAGTTCACGGTCGCCAAGGACCTGAACGTGCGGCTCCGCAGCGGCTGGTTCAGCGACCGCGCCGCTTGCTACCTCGCCGCCGGCCGGCCGGTCGTCGAGCAGGACACGGCCTTCGGCGACGTCCTACCGCTCGGCCCCGGGCTGCATGCGTTCCGCACGCTCGAGGACGCGGCGGCCGCCGTCGCCGCGATCGAGTCCGACTACCCCCGGGCACAAGCGCACGCCGCGGCCGTCGCCCGCGAGCACCTCGCCGCCGACCGCGTGCTCGGCGCGATGCTCCGCACCGCCGGGCTCTAGCGCCGCGCCCCCCTGGTCGGGCGACGGCGCGGGCGCGCTCGCGCCGGAGATCGCCCGCGCCGCCGTTCCGAGTCGGAGAGGAGGGTTCGCGCGGCCGCCGGCTCGATGAAGGGGCACGCCGGTGGCCGCCGTGCACACTTCATAGCGCAAAAGGCTGCCGCAATCAATCGTTGGCAAGCATCCGTTCACTCAAGCTATCCGCCCCGCGGCCCCCGTCGCATGGCCCCCCGGCGCGCCGGCCTCAGGCGCGATGGCGCTGGAGCAGGCCGCGAGCGATCACCAGGCGCTGGATCTCGTTGGTCCCCTCGCCGATGATCATCAGCGGCGCGTCGCGGTAGTAGCGCTCGACGCGGAACTCCTTCACGTAGCCGTAGCCGCCGAGGACGCGCATCGCCTCGAGCGCCACCTCCTGGCAGATCTCCGAGGCGAACAGCTTCGCCATCCCCGCCTCGAGGTCGCAGCGCTCGCCGCGGTCCTTCATCGCAGCCGCCTGGCGCACGAGCAGCCGCGCCGCGGCGATCTTGGTGGCCATGTCGGCGAGCTTGAGCTGGATCGCCTGGTGCTCGCAGATGGGCTTGCCGAACGCCCGCCGCTCCTGCGCGTAGCGGATGGCGTCGTCGAAGGCCGCCTGCGCCACGCCCACCGCCCTGGCCGCGATGTTGATGCGGCCGACCTCGAGGCCGGAGAGCGCGATCTTGAGCCCGACCCCCTCGGTGCCGCCGATCAGGTGCTCGGCCCCCACCGCGTAGTCCTCGAACACGACCTCGCAGGTGTCGATGCCGCGGTAGCCGAGCTTGTCGAGGTGCCGGCTCACCGACAGGCCGGGCCCTTTCGGGGCCGCGAACATGCTGATGCCCTTGTGCGGGGGCTCGGCTGCGGGGTCGGTCTTGGCGAGCAGCGAGAAGACGGTCGCGGTCTGCGCGTTGGTGATGAACATCTTGGTGCCGTTCACCACGTAGTGGTCGCCGCGGCGACGCGCCGTCGTGCGGATCGCCTGCGTGTCGCTGCCGGCGTGCGGCTCGGTGAGGCAGAAGCCGGCACGCTCCTCTCCGGTCGCCATGCGCGGGAGCCAGCGCTGCTTCTGCGCCGCCGTGCCGTGGTGCACCAGGTGGAACGCGAACATCAGGTGCGTGTTGAGGACGCCCGAGAGGCTCATCCAGCCGCGGCACAGCTCCTCGACGATGCGCGCGTAGGTGGAGTAGTCGAGGCCGAGACCTCCGTACTCGATCGGAATCGTCGCGCCGAAGAGGCCGAGCTCCTTCATGCGGTCGACCAGCGGCTGGGGGTACTCGTCGGCGTGCTCGTAGCGGCTCGCCACCGGCATCACCTCCCGGTCGACGAACCGGCGCACCGTGTCGAGAATCTGCTCGGTGACCTCCGGCTGCTCCCCCACGTGGGCTCCTCCTCGAGGCGCGCTACCTCACCACGTTTGACCGAGCGGCGCAACGCGCGCATCGCTGGCATCGGCGGCGCAACCCTGCTTGTTGGGTGGGCCATGCTGCTCGAGCTGTCCGGCGTCTCCAAGCGCTTCGGCGCGCGCCTCGCGGTCGACCGGCTCGACCTCGCCGTGGCGGCCGGAGGCTGCTTCGGCCTCCTCGGCCCCAACGGCGCGGGCAAGACGACCACGCTACGGATGATCTACGGCGTCACGCGCCCGACGGCGGGCACGGTGCGCGTCTTCGGCCTCGACGTCACCCGGGCGGCGCGCGCCGTGCGCGCCCGGATCGGCGTCACGCTCCAGGAGAGCGTCCTGATCGACGCCATCTCGCCGGTGGACAACCTGCGCGTCTTCGGCCGCTATCATTTGCTGCGCGAGCCCGAGCTGTCCCGCCGTATCGAGGAGCTGCTCGACTTCCTCGAGCTGCGCTCGCACGCCGACGTGCCGGTGAAGGCGCTCTCGGGCGGGTTCCGGCGCCGGCTCGCGGTCGCCCTCTCGCTGATGAACCGCCCGGAGCTGCTGGTGCTCGACGAGCCCACGACCGGCCTCGATCCGGCGGTGCGGCTCGCGCTCTGGTCGCGGGTGCGCGCGCTCCAGGCGCGCGGCGCCACCGTGCTGCTCACGACGCACTACATGGACGAGGCCCAGCGGCTCTGCGACCGCGTCGCGATCGTGGCGGGCGGCCGGATCGTCGCCGACGGCGCGCCCGACGCCCTCATCCGCGCCCACCTCGCGGCCGAGGCGGTGGAGCTCGACTGCACGCCGCAGGAGGAGGCGGCCCTCGCCGACGGGCTGCGGCCGCGGGCCCGGCTGCGCGTCGGGGGGCGGGCGATCCTCTACGTCGAGGACGCCGGCGCGCTCGTCGCCGAGCTGCGGCACCGCAACCCCGGCGCGCACCGCCCGTTCGTCGTGCGACCGACGAACCTCGAGGACGTCTTCCTGGCGCTCACCGGAACCAGCCTGGAGGCAGCGTGAGCGTCTCGGCGCGGCACGCGCTCGCCGTGTGGCGGCGCAACGCCACCATGTATCGCCGCACCTGGTGGCTCAACATCCTGCCCAACTTCTTCGAGCCCGTGTTCTACCTCCTTTCCATCGGCGTCGGCGTCGGCGCCTACGTCACCCGCATGGACGGGATGTCCTACGTGGCCTTCCTCGCGCCCGGGCTCGTGTGCGTCGCGGCCATGAACGGCGCGAGCTTCGAGGTCACGTACAACATCTACGTGCGGCTCACGTTCGAGAAGGCCTACGACGCCATGCTCACCACGCCCATCGAGCCGGACGACGTGCTCGCGGGCGAGGTGCTCTGGGCGGTCACGCGGGCCGCCATCTACGGCGGCTGCTTCTTCGTGGTGATCGCGGCCGCCGGCCTCGCGCCGCTGCCGCGCGCGCTCCTGGCGCTGCCGCTCGTTCCGCTCGCCGGGCTGCTGTTCGCCGCGATCGGCATCGCCTTCTCGCTCCACATCCCGACGATCGACCTCTTCAGCTTCTACTTCACGCTCTTCCTCACACCGCTCTTCCTGTTCGCCGACGTCTTCTTTCCCCTGAAGGAGCGCCTCTCGCCCCGCTGGCTCTGGGTCGCCGAGGCGCTGCCGCTGCTCCACCCGGTGCGGCTCGCCCGCGCCGCGTTCCGCGGCACGGCTACCCCGATCCTTCTCTGGGACGTGGCCTACACGGTGGGCGTCTCGGCGCTACTCCTCGTCTGGGCGCGCCGCGGCGTGCGGCGGCGCCTGACGAGCTGAGCCCGCCCGTCGGCGCGCGCGTGCCGCCGGGGCCGGGCTCACCACGCGATAGTCGAGTGCTGTGATCCGCGGCTGCCCGTCGCGACGCTCGACGAGCCACTGCGCCCAGCCGCTGGCGACCTTGGGCGCCCCGCCGCCGACCCGATAGCGCACGGTGAAGGGCGCGCTCACCACGATCGCCGCGCCGCGCGGCACCACCTTCATGCTCGGCAGCACGTACTGCGCCTCGCTCAGCTTGGCGAAGCTGCCACGGTAGGTGGCGGCGACCGCCCCGGCGCCGCGCACGCGGTTGACGCGACCGTCCGAAGCGAACAGCGCCGCCAGCGCGTCGGCGTCCCGCCCGCAGTACGCGACCCGGAAGGCATCGACGACCCCCGTCGCCTCGGCGGCGGTCACGGGGCCGACCGCCGGGGCCGGGCTCGGGGGCGGCGCAGCCGGCGGTGGCTCCGGGGCCGGCGGCGTGGTCGCGGGCGACGGCGCGGCTTCCGGCGCGCTCGCGGGTGGTGGCGGCGGCTCCGCCTCGGCGGCCGGGGGCGGTGGCTCCGGGGCCGGCGGGGTGACGGGAGCCGTCGCGGGTGGCGGCAGTGGCGGGGGAAGGACCGGAGGCTGCGCCCTGCGGGCGAGGCCGTAGGCGGCGGCGATCAGCGCGACGGTCGTGAAGCCCGCAAGCGCGGCGCGCGCGCCGGCGCCCCACCGCGGTGAGCCCCCCTCGACGGGCGGCGCCGGCGGCAGCGGCGGGGCCGGCGCCGGGGGCGCGGGCGCCGCGGGCGCCACCGGCGCGGGGGCATCCGGTGCGAGCTCGGCGGGCGGCTCGGGTGCAGGGGGGGCGGACGCGGCGCGCTCGCGGCCAAAGTCCGCCCATGCCTCCTCGACGACCGCGGGTGTCACGTCAGTGGCGCCGGCGGCGAAGGCCGTCACCAGGCAGGCGTCGCAGAGCACGTTCACCACGCGCGGGATACCGCCGCTCGCCTCGGCCAGGCGCGCGAGCGCCGCAGGGGTGAAGAGCCCGGTAGGATCGGCCGCACCGGCCCGCTCGAGACGAGCATGGACGTACGCGGCCACCTCCGCCGCCGACAGCGGGCGGATACGCACCCGCAGCGTCACGCGCTGGCGGAGCTGGCGCAGCGCGGGGTCGGCGAGAACGGCGTCCAGCTCGGGCTGCCCCGCGAGGACGATCTGCAGGATCTTCTCCCGGCCCGTCTCGAGGTTCGAGAGCAGCCGCAGCTCCTCGAGCACGGCGGGCGCGAGGTCCTGCGCCTCGTCGATCAGCAGCGCGACGTTGCCGCCGCTGCGGGTGTGCTCGACCAGGTACTCGCCGAGCCGTTGCAGCAGCACGAGCTTGCGCCCGCCCGCGGTGGGAATGCCGAGCTCCTGAAGGACGTGCTCGAGGATCTCGTCGAAGCTCACCGTCGGATGCAGGAGGAGCACGCTGCGCACGCGCGCATCGAGGCCGTCGAGCACCCGGCGCAAGAGCGTCGTCTTCCCGGTACCGGCCTCGCCGACCAGCGTGATGAAGCCCTTGCGCGCCTCGATGCCGTAGCCGAGCGCGGCGATGGCCTCCTGGTAGCAGTCGTTGAGGTAGAGGAAGCGGGGATCGGGCGTGACGTTGAACGGCGGCTCGCGGAGCCCGAAGTGCTGCTCGTACATCGCCGCCGATGGTAGCCCGACCGCCCCGCCGGTCGCCAGCCGCCGCTAGCGAAAGAGGTCCAGCTCCGCACGGCGCACGATCGCCGCCGCGGCGCCGCCGGCGCCGACCCGGTAGCCGACACCGCGCACGACCGCTGCGGCGATGCCGCTCGCCTTGCCCATGACCAGGCCGGCGGCCGCCGCCACCTCGTCGGCGAGGCCGATCACCGTGTGCTGGAGCTCGCGGCCGAGGAGGTCGCGCTCTCCGCGCAGATCGAGCAACGGCTCCATGCCCGCCACGCCGATCGCGACCTCCACCTGTCCCTCGCGCCACGGCCGCCCGAACGTGTCGGTGACGACCACCGCGACCTCGACACCGAAGCGCGCGTGCAAAGCGGCCCGCAGCGCGGACGCCGACGCGTCGGCGTCGCGCGGCAGCAGCGTCACGACGCCCGGGCCGAGGCCGTTCGACTCGTCGACGCCGGCGTTCGCGCACACCCAGCCATGGCGCGTCTCGACGATCAGATGGCCACGGTCGTTGCGGACGATGCGGCGGGCCTCGCGCAGCACCACCTCGATCGCGCGCGGATCCTTGTCGCGGGTCTGGCGCGCCAGCTCTTGGGCGAGCGGCGACGGGACCACGTCGGCGAGCCGGACGATCGCCCCCTCCGCCTTGGAGACCACCTTTTGGCAGACCGCGACGACGTCGCCCGCCTTGAGCCCGACGCGCGCCGCGGCCACCGCATCGGCGAGCAGGCGGGCGAGGTCGTCGCCGGGGCGAATCATCGGCAGGCCGGGCACGGGGATCACGGCCACCGTCATCGCGCCGCCTCTAGCGCCCGGAGCACGGTCGCCGCAAGGCGGGCCGCGTGGGCAGGCGTGCGCATCACGGTGTCGGCGACGACCGCGCGCATCCCGAGGGCCTCCACCGCGGCCGCCCATCGCACATCGACGCGGTCGAGCACGAACGTGCCGACGAGCCCGCGGTAGAGCCGCGCCACGCCGCGCGGTGAGACCTCGAGGCCGAGCCCCCGGAGCATACGATGGAGCGGTCCCTTGAGCGGCCGTCCCCCGACGAGGGGCGAGATCGCCGCCGCCCGCCCGCGGCGCCGGGCGAGCGCGCGGCGGAGCCCGGGAATGGCGAGCATGGGGCCCACGGAGACCAGCGGATTGGAGGGCGCGATCACGATCGCGTCCGCGGCACGCAGCGCCGCGAGGACACCGGGCGCGGGCCGCGCGCGGGCCGCGCCGGCCACCTCGATGCGCCGCACGCGCCCTCGCGCGCGCCGGTGCACGAGGTACTCCTGGAAGGGCAGGCGGGCGGCGCCGGCGTGCACGAAGGTGCGCACGCGGTCGTCGGTCATGGGCAGCAGGCGCGCGCGCACGCCGAAGCGGCGGGCGAGGTGCGCCGTGACCGCCGACAGCGACCGTCCCGCCCGCAGCCACGCCGTGCGCAGCAGATGGGTGGCGAGGTCGCGGTCGCCGAGCGCGAACCACGTGGGACCGCCGAGGGCCCCGAGCGCCGCGAGGCAGCTGAAGGTGTCGTTGCGCAGCCCCCAGCCGCGCCCGGGCGCGGCCTGCCCGGCGAGCGTGTACAGCACCGTGTCGAGGTCCGGGGAGACGTGGAGCCCGAAGAACTCCTCGTCGTCGCCGGTGTTGCCGATGATGGTGAGGTCGCGCGGCTCAGTGCGACGCGCAAGGCCCCGGAGGAACCGGGCTGCCCCCACGCCACCCGCCAGCACCGTGGTCCGTGTGCCCACCGGGGCTCCCGATCCGCCCATAGAGCGTCGTGCGTTGCACCGGGGTCCGCCCCATGCCCCGCACCAGCGCCTCGATCTCCTCGACCGAGGTGTACTCGCCCGCGTCGGCGCCCGCCTCGCGCGAGATGCTCTCCTCCATCAGCGTGCCGCCGAAGTCGTTGCAGCCCGCGCGCAGCGAGAGCTGCGCCAGCCGGTGCCCGAGCTTCACCCACGACGTCTGGAGGTTGTCGATCGTACCGCGCAGCATGAGGCGGCAGACGGCGTAGACGCGCAGGTCCCGCAGCCCCTTCGGCTGCGGCGTCACCCGGCCGTCGTGGTAGAGGCGGGTGTTCTCCCAGATGAAGCCGAGCGGCACGAACTCGGTGAAGCCGCGGGTCTCGCGCTGGATCGCGCGCATGAGGTCGAGGTGGCGGGCGAGGTGCGCCGCCGTCTCGACGTGGCCGTACATGACCGTCGATGTCGTGGGCACGCCCAGCCGGTGCGCGGTCGTGATGATCTCGACCCACGTGCGCACGTCGACCTTCTTGTGCGAGAGCACCTCGCGCACCGCGTCGTCGAGGATCTCCGCCGCCGTGCCGGGGATGCTGCCGAGTCCCGCGTCGCGCAGCATGCCGATGTAGGCGACGTAGTCCATGTTGGCCCGCCGCGCCCCGTACATGATCTCCATGGGCGAGAAGGCGTGCACGTGGACCTGCGGGAAGCGCCGCTTGATGGCAACGAGCACGTCGCGGTAGGCGAACGCGTCCATGTCGGGGTTGATGCCCCCCTGCATGCAGACCTCGGTCGCCCCGCGGGCCACCGCCTCCTCGACCTTGCCGAGGACCACGTCGAGCCCGTGGGTGTACGCGTCGGTCTCCCAGCGCTGGCGCTTGAAGGCGCAGAAGCGGCAGTTGACGAAGCAGACGTTAGTGAAGTTGATGTTGCGGTTGACGACGTAGGTCACCGTGTCGCCGACGTCGGCCGCGCGCACGGCGTCGGCCGCGCGCACGAGAGCGACCAGGTCGCCGCCCGTCGCCGCGAGCAGGCGCTCGCCCTCGACGACGGTGGGCGGCGTGCCCTCGAGGGCGCGGGTGAGCACGTCGCGCACCTCGGCGCCGGCCCGGGCGAGCGCGCGCTCGACGGGCACCTCGTCGAGCGCCACCGCCTCGATCGCCTCCCAGGGGTCGAACCAGCTCATGCGTGCGCCTCACCCGGAGCCGCCGGTCCGGGGCGCGCGGCGGCGAGCGCGCTCACGCGCGCGCGCAGCGCGGGCGCGAGGAAGCCCGGACGGCGAACGAAGGCCGGGTAGATCGCGAGCCGCTCGGCGAGCCCGAACCCCGCCGCGGCGCAGGTCGCCGCCAGCGCGGCCACGTGCGGCCAGGGCGCCTCGGGGTTGACGTAGTCGGGCGTGAGCGGCGAGATGCCGCCCCAGTCGTTGAGCCCGGCGGCCAGCAGCAGGGCATGATCGTCGGGCGAGAGGTTCGGGGGAGCCTGGACGCTCACCTCGGGGTCGAGCACAAGGCGGGCGAGCGCGAGCGTGCGTGCGACGTCGAGCGCCCCGGGCTCGGGCGCATCGGCACGCGGGATCGTCGGCTTGGCGCGGAAGGCCTGCACGATGACCTCCTGCACGTGGCCGTGCGCACGGTGGACATCGCGGATCGCGAACAGCGTGTCGACGCGCTCGGCGAGCGTCTCGCCGATGCCGAGGAAAAGCCCGGTGGTGAAGGGGATCCGCAGCTCGCCGGCCTCGCGCAGCATGCGCAGACGCAGCGCCGGCTCCTTGTCCGGCGCGCGGTGGTGGACCTCGCCGCGGGCCCGCAGCCGCGGCGACACGCTCTCGAGCATGAGGCCGAGGCTCACGTTGACGTCCTTGAGGCGCCGCATCTCCTCCCGCGTGAGGACGCCGGCGTTGGTATGCGGCAGGAGCCCGGCGTCGAGCGCGATCGCGGCGGCCTCGTGGAGGTACTCCGCGGTGGTCCGGTGCCCGAAGCTCGCGAGCAGCTCGCGGTAGCCGCGGAAGGCCGCTTCCGGGCGGTCGCCGAGGCAGAGCAGCGCCTCGCGGCAGCCGAGCCGGCGCCCCCGCTCCGCCCAGGCCCGGATCTCCGCGGGGCGCATCGTCCACGCGTCGGGGTCGTCCGGGTCCTTGCGAAAGGTGCAGTAGGTGCACCGGTCGCGGCAGAGGTTGGTGACCGGCAGGAACACCTTCGGCGAATACGTGACCGTGCGACCCCACGCCCGGTCGCGGCGCGCCGCCGCCGCCGCGAGCAGCGCGTCGGTGGCTCCGGGATCGGCGAGCAACGCGGTCGCCTCGTCGCGGTCGAGATCCGCGCCGGCGCTCGCGCGCGCGAGCGCGTCGCGGAGGCGGCCGTCGGTACGAGAGGCGCCGCCGGAGGCGGGTGCACGCATCACGGAACCTCGTCGCAGCTATCGGACGGGCTCCGACGTGTCAAGCCGCCTGCGCCTACGCGTCGCCGCGCGCCTGGGCCTCGACGGCGAGGTCGGGGATCGTGAGCCGCACCGTCGTGCCCTCGGGGCCGGTGTCGACCGCGATCGTCGCCCCGAGCAGGCCCACCAGCCGCCGCGCGAGCCGCAGCCCGAAGCCGGAGACGGCCCCCGACCCAACCTCGCGCGCCCCGCCGGCGACGTCCTGCATCTCCGTGAGGACCTCGCGCGGGATGCCGGGACCGCTGTCGCGCACCTCGAGGGTCACGCCCACGGGCGAGGGGAGGGCGACGAGCGCCACGCCGCCCATCTGGGTGTAGCGCACGGCGTTGTCGGCGAGCGCGCGTGCCAGGCGGACGAGCTTGCCCTCGTCGGTCGTGAGCACGAGGTCCGCGGGCGCCTCGGCGGCGAGCGCAAGACTTTTCTCCGCCGCGCGCGGTGCCAGCTCCTCGCGCACGCGCGCGAGGACGGCGGCCACGCGCACCGGCGTCGTCGTCACCGGCACGAGCCCGCGATCGATCTCGGCGAGGTAGAAGAGCGTCTCGACGTAGCCGAGCAGCGTGCCCGAGTTCGCCTGGATGCGGTCGAGCGCCATCTGCTGCTCCTGCGTGAGCGTGCCGGCGCCTTCGTCGCGCAGCATGGTGGAGTAGCCGACGATCACGTTGAGCGGCGTGCGGAACTCGTGCGATAGGCCGGCGAGCAGGCTCTCGGGCGCTGCCTTGAGCCGGCGCACCGTCGCGCGGCGCGCGAGCGCCGCGTGCACGATGCGGCGGACCTGCTCGGCCTCGAACGGCTTCGTGAGGTAGTCGAAGGCGTGGTGGCGCAACCCCTGCCGGGCGCTCTCGAAGCACCCGTTGCCGGTGATGATGAGCACCTCGATGTCGGGCTCGAGGCGCTTGATGCGCTCGAGGACCGCGATCCCGCCGAGCCCGGGCATGCGCAGGTCGACCGTGACGACGTCGATCGGCTCGCGGCCGATCAGCGCGAGCGCCTCCTCGCCGGAGCTGGCGAGGCGCACGTCGCAGTCGGTCCCGAGGATTACCCGCAGGGACTCCCGGACCCCGAGCTCGTCGTCCACCACCAGCACCCGCGGCCGCCCGTCCATCGCCTCCGTGCGCAGCAGCAGGAACCATGCCACGGCGTCGCCCGCAGAGATGCGGGGGCGGCCGCCTGGACGTGTCACGAATCGCACACTCCTGGACGGACCTGGCCCCGGGGTGTGCCGCTGGCGCCCCTACCGGTCCGGGGCCTGGATCCCGAGCTTGTCCATGCGGTACTTGAGGATGCGGCGGGTGGTCCCGAGCATCTCGGCCGCCCGGGTCTGGTTGAAGTCGGTGCTGGCGAGCGCCTCGAGGATGATCTCCCGCTCGAACTCGTCGACGGCGCTCCCGAGCGACTTCCGCCCGGTGAGCACCTGCTCCTTGATCGAGCCGGGGTTCAGGTCGGTGCGCCGGATCTGGTCGGGGAGGTCCTCGGCGGTGATGGTCGCGCTGTCGGTGAGCACGAGCATCCGCTCGATGAGGTTCTCGAGCTCGCGTACGTTGCCGGGCCATGGGTAGCGCAAGAGAGCGTCGATGGCCTCCGGCGTGAAGGTCTTCTCGGCGATGCCCATCTCGCGCGCCTTGAGCGCGGTGAAGTGGCGCACGAGGAGCAGCAGGTCGTCGCGGCGCTCGCGCAGCGGCGGGAGGTGTACCGTGACGACGTTCAGTCGGTAGTAGAGATCGGCGCGGAAGGTGCCGTTGCGGATTCCCGTCTCGAGGTCGCGGTTGGTCGCAGCGATGATGCGAACGTCGACCATCACGGGCTTCGTACCGCCCACGCGCAGGAACTCCGCGTGCTCGAGGACGCGCAGCAGCTTCGACTGCGTGGCCCCGCCCATCTCGCCGATCTCGTCGAGAAAGAGCGTGCCGCCGTGCGCGAGCTCGAACTGGCCGAGCTTCTTCGTGTGGGCGTCGGTGAACGAGCCCTTCTCGTGCCCGAAGAGCTCGCTCTCGAGGAGCGTCTCCGGGATCGCCGCGCAGTTGAGGGTGACCAGCGGCCGCGCCGCCCGCGGGCTCCCGTAGTGGATGGCCTTGGCGATCAGCTCCTTGCCGGTGCCGCTCTCGCCGGTGATCAGCACGGTGGTCTTGAGCGGCGCCACGGTGAGGACCGTCTTGAACACCTCCTGCATCTTCGGCGATCGGCCGACGATGTTCTCGAGGTGGTAGCGCCGGCCGACCTCGCTGCGCAGCTCCTCGACCTCGCGCACCAGCGCGGCGTTCGCCGTGGCCTTGTCGAGGATCACGCGCAGCTCATCGACGTCGAAGGGCTTGGTCACGTAGTCGAACGCCCCGAGCTTCATCGCGTCGACGGCGGTCTTGAGCGTCTTGGTGGCCGTGAGCATCACCACCGGGAGCTGCGCGCAGCGGGCGCGGATCTCCTCGAGCGCCTGCATCCCGTCCATGCCCGGCATCACGATGTCGAGGAGCACGACGTCGAAGGGCGCGGCGGCCAGCGCGTCGAGCGCCTCCGCGCCGCCCGCCACCGCCACCGGCTCGTAGGCGTCCTTGAGCGCCATGCTCACCGACATGCGCACCCCGGGCTCGTCGTCGACGATCAGCACCCGCCGCTTGGGCCTGCCATCCTCCACCGCCGCCATTCTCTTCTCTCCTGCGTTTCGGTTCAGTCGCCCCGCGTCTCGGCGAGCGGCAGGCGCACCACGACCGTGGTCGCGCCGCCGACCTCCGGCACCAGCTCGAGGCCGCCGCCCGCCCGCGCCAGCGCCGCGCGCGCGAGCGTGAAGGCGAGCGGAAGGAGCGTCGGGTCGCCGAGCGCCTCGCCCACGGGCGTCCCTCCGAGCAGCCGGCGCAGGCGCCCCAGGTCGGCGCCGCCGGCGCGGAAGCGCACCCGCACGATGCCGTTGGCGCTCGTGTCGAGCGCCACCTCCTCGCGCGGCGGCACCTCGCGCGCGATGCCGGCGAAGAGGTTGCGCAGCGCGTAGGCGACGTACGTCGGGTCGGTCGCGCAGCGCGCGGCGGTCGTGCCCGTGCGCCGGACCTGCACCGCCCGCCCCTCGAGCTCGGGGGCCACGTCGGCGAGAACCCCGTCGAGGATCGGGCCGAGCTCGACGGCGCCGCGCGTCGGGCAAGCGAGGCGGGCGAATCCGAGCACGTTCTCGAGCAGCCCGTCCATGCGGGCGATCGCCTCGCGCGTGAGCGTGGCGAAGCGGGCGCGCAGCTCGGCGTCGTCGAGCAGCTCCGGCAGGTGCTCGGCGAACGTCTTGACGGTGACCAGCGGGTTGCGCAGCTCGTGCGCCAGCTCGGTGAGCAGCGCCTCGAGCTGCGCCGGCGGCGCCCCGCCCGCGCGCGTGTCGGCCGCGGTCGCTTCGCCGGCGGCTGTAAGCACGAGGTGCTCCGCCGCGATCGGTCCGTCCTCGGGCGCCACGAGCAGCGCGCGCGCGAGCACCGCCTCGAGCTCGGGCACGTCGCCGGGCCAGCCGTGGGCGATGAGCCGCGCGGTGGCCGCGGGGGCGAGCGCGGGCGTGGCGCGCCCGCCGCGGGCGGCGAGCCGCTCGAGGATCGCGTCCGCGAGGGCGCCGATCTCCTCGGCCCCTCGCCGAGCGAGCGGGGGCACCTCGAGCGCAATCGCCGTCAGCCGCGAAAGGAGCGGCGGCGGCGGCGCGCCGCCCGGCTCGACGCCCGCGAGCACCCACGGCGCCCCGTCATCGCAGGCCGCGGCGAGCGCCAGCGCCGCCTCGGGGGCGAGGCTCCCCGCGTCGAGGTAGAGGCTGCCCTCGGGGGCAAGCCCGGCGAGCGACGGCCGGCGGCCGACGAGCACGGTGAGCCGGCCGCCCCGACCGGCGGCGGTGTGGAGCGCGCGGGCGAGCGGCAGCTGCAGCGCCGCCGGCACGGCCAGGCGCACGGGCACCCCGAAGCGCGCCGCCGCCCGAGCGAGCCGCGCCCCGTCGAGCGCCGCGGGAGGGATCCACGGCGGCGCGAGCAGCGCCTCGGCGCGCCCGGCGGGGAGCGGAGGGAGCGCCACGCGGCCGCGCCCCTCAGCCCGCGCAAGCATCCGGCCCCCCGCTGCGCTCGACCGGGAAGCGGAGCCGGAAGACCGCGCCCCCCTCGGCGCCGCCCTCGACGTCGATCCGGCCCCCGTGCGCGCTCATGATGCGGCTCGCGACGAAGAGCCCGAGCCCGCTACCCTCGTCCTTCGTGGTGAAGAACGGCTCGAAGATCCGCGCCGCACGTTCCGGCGGAATGCCCGCGCCGGAGTCGGCGATCGTCACCACGCACCAGCGCGCTCCCGCCTCCCGCTCGCACGCGGTGGCGACGTCCACCCGGCCCTGCGGCGGGCACGCCTCGATGGCGTTGAGCACGACGTTGGTGAGCACCTGCCGCACCTGCCGGTCGTCCACCACCACCGCCGGCAGGCCCTCGCCAGCACGCAGGCGCAGCGCGATCCCCTGCTTGCGCGCCTCGGCATCGAGGAGGCGGACCGTCTCGCGCGCCAGCGCGTTCAGGTCCGCCGGCTCGGGATCGGCGGGCAGAGGCCGCGAGAAAGCGAGCAGGTCGTTGATCAGCGCACAGATGCGCTCGATCTCCGAGAGCGCGAGCTCGCGGAAGCCGGTGCGGAACTCCTCGTCGTCGGCACGCTCGGGCAGGAGCTGGATGAAGGTGCGCACCGAGACCAGCGGGTTGCGGATCTCGTGGGCCACGCCGGCGGCGAGCGTGCCGAGCGCGGAGAGGCGATCGGCACGGGCGAGCAGCTCGCCGGCGTGGGCGAGGTCGGCGCTCAGCCGGTCGTGCTCGACGATGCTCGCGAAGGCCGCCGCCAGCCGCCGGGCGAGCAGCGCGTCGGCCGGGGCGAGCGCGGCGGCGCCGCGGCGCGCCAGCGCGAGGAGACCCACCTGCCGGCCCCCGGCTTCGATCGGCAGCAGGACGCTCCAGGGACCGTCCTCCGGCTCGTGGCCACGCGTGAGCGCCCGCAGGCGGACGGCGCCGTGGGCCGCCCGGCGCACGAACGTCCCGCCAGGCGCGTCCTCGATGAGCAGCGCGGCGCGCTCGAGGCGCAGCGCGCGCGCCACGGCCGTGAGCAGAGCTGTGGGAACTCCCCAATCCCGCCCCGCGCCCCGGTCCTCTGCCGCGGCAGGCTGTGCCCCTGCGTCCGTCCGACCCAACCACCCCTCGCGAGCCGCCACGGGCGCAGCAGCGCCCGGGCGTGCAAATTTGTTCGCGTTGTAGACGCCGCTCGCTCCGAAGTCAATGCAAACCCGAAGCGGTCGCGTGCGGGCGAGGGCCAGCCATCCGGACCTGGAGCATCCCTAGCGCGAGGAGAAACAGGCCGACGGCGCCGAACAGGTCGCCCGCCGTCAGCAGCAGTTGGTAGTAGCCGAGCTTCGCGCGCGCCACGGCCGTCCGCTCCCGGCCTTCGCTGGCCGTCGGGAAGAGATCGGCCGGGCTGCGGGGCTCGGCGGCGGGCGCCGAGCGGACGATGTCCTCGTACTGGACGCACTTGATGCGGCCGACGAGCGCATCGGCGGCGCCGACCCCGAGGAGGAGGACCCCCGCGAGGACGAACCCGTTGCGAAGCAGCCCGTGGATCGCGCCCATGCCCCCGGCATCCTGGCCGCGGGGGCCCCGGCGGTCAACCTGGGGGCTGTGCTACGCTGGCGGCGATGGTGCTGCGCTGGGCACTCTGGCCGCGCCTCCCCTACGACGCCGGCGTGGCGCTCCAGGAGCGGCTGCTGGCGGCGCGCCGCGCCGGCGGCCCCGACTGCGCGGTAGCCACCGAGCACGAGCCGGTGGTCACGCTCGGCCTGCGCGCGGGCGCGGCGGACCTGGTGGTCCCCGCCGCGGAGCTGGAGCGCCGCGGGGTCGCGGTGCGGCGCGCGCGCCGCGGCGGGTTGGCGACGTACCACGGCCCGGGGCAGCTCGTGGTCTATCCGATCGTCGACGTGCGGCGCCTGGGCGTGCGGCGGTTCGTCACGCTGCTCGAGGACGCGGCGCTGGCGGTGGCGCGGGCCGCGGGCGTCGCCGCGGCCCGCCGCCCGGGCCATCGCGGGGCGTGGGTCGGCGAGGCGAAGGTCGCCTCCGTCGGCATCCGCGTCGTACACGGGATCAGCTCGCACGGCTTCGCCGTGAACCTGAGCGCCGACTGCGCCCCGTTTACGTGGATCCGCCCGTGTGGCATGACGGCGGACGTCGTGGCGTCGCTCGACGTCGTCGGGGGGCGGCGGCTCGGGGTCGCGGAAGCGGCGCGCGTCGCGATCGCCCGGCTCGCCGCCGGGCTCGGCGCCCGCCCGGAGGAGACGACCCATGGAAGCCTCTGAGGACAAGCGGTGAGTGACGAGGGAAGGGCGCTCGTCGAACGCATGCTCGCCGGCGACCGCGTCGCGCTGGCGCGGCTCATGACGCTGGCCGAGAACCGCACGGCCGGCCTGCCCGAGCTCATGCGCCTCGTCTATCCCCGCACCGGGCGGGCGAGCGTCGTCGGGATCACGGGCCCGCCCGGTGCCGGCAAGTCGACGCTCACCGATCGGCTGACGGCCGCGCTGCGCGCCGCGGGCCGCCGCGTCGGCATCGTCGCCGTCGATCCCTCGAGCCCGTTCAGCGGGGGCGCGGTCCTCGGCGACCGCATCCGCATGCAGGCCCACTTCCTCGACCCGGGCGTGTTCATCCGCAGCCTCTCCACCCGCGGCGCCCACGGGGGCGTGCCGCGGGCGACCCGCGACCTCGTGCGCCTGCTCGACGCCTTCGGCATGGACGACGTGCTCGTCGAGACCGTGGGCGTCGGCCAGACCGAGCTCGACGTCATGCGCCTCGCGCACACGGTCGTGGTGGTGCTGGTGCCCGAGGCGGGAGATGCGGTGCAGGTGATGAAGGCGGGGCTGCTCGAGATCGCCCACGTGCTCGTGGTCAACAAGGCCGACCGCGAGGGCGCGACGCGCATGGAGGCCGAGCTGCAGCAGATGCTCCACCTGCGGCCGCCCGGGGCATGGACCGTCCCCGTGCTGCGCACGCAGGCGACGAGCGGGGCGGGCGTCGCCGCGCTGGCCGAGGTGCTCGCCGCGCGCCGGGCGTTTGTGGCCGCCGACGCCGGGCGCCCGGCGCGCGAGCAGGCGGAGCGCGAGGCCGAGCTGCTCGACGTCCTCGGCGAGGAGCTGCGCGCGCGCCTCGGGCGGGCGCTCGGCACGGGCAACGACGGGGTGCGGGCGATCGTCGACGGGGTGCGCGCCGGCACGACCGATCCGTACAGCGCGGCGCTGCGGCTGCTCGAGGATCCGGCTGCGCTCGTGCGGCTGGTGGGAGGCCGGTAGCGGCCATGGCGGGGCGGCTCTTCGCCGTCGGCGACCTCCACGGCTGCGCGCGCGAGCTCGAGCGGCTGCTCGCCGCGCTGCGGCCCACCGCCGGCGACACGATCGCGTTCGTCGGCGACTACGTCGACCGCGGACCCGACTCCCGCAGCGTGATCGAGCTGCTGCTCGACCTCGAGGGCCGCTCCCGCCTCACGACCGTGTTCCTCAAGGGCAACCACGAAGACATGTGCCTCGGCTACCTCGGGCTCGGCGGCCACTGGGGCGAGTCGTGGATGATGAACGGTGCCGGGGCGACGCTGCAGAGCTACGGGCTCGATCCGCACGCGCCCGCGGCCGAGGCGCGTGGCGCGCTGCCGGCCGCGCACGTGGCCTTCCTCCAGCGGCTGCTCCCCTACCGCGCCGACGACGACTGGCTCCTGGTGCACGCCGGCATCCGGCCCGGCCGGCCGCTCGCGGCGCAGGACGAGGAGGACCTGCTCTGGATCCGCGACGAGTTCATCCTCGAGCCGCACGAGCTGCCCCAGACCGTCGTCTTCGGGCACACGCCGTTTCGCGCGCCGCTGGTCGATCTGCCGTACAAGATCGGGATCGACACGGGCTGCGTCTACGGCGGCACGCTCACCGCGCTCGAGCTGCGTGAGCGCACCGTCTTCCAGCTCCGTCGTGGCGAGCGCGCGGTGCGCAGCCACAGCCTCGCTCCAGTGCCCCGCCGGGCTTGATTTCCCGCCCCCCGCGCTTCATCTTGCCGCCCCGGGGCGGCGTAGCTCAGTTGGCTAGAGCGAGGGTCTCATAATCCCTAGGTCCCCGGTTCGATTCCGGGCGCCGCCACTCGTGATTCCGGGGGCTCGACGCTACTCGGAGCGGGATTCGTGGGCGCTCGGAGCGCCGGCCGCCCCGGAGTCCAGCGCGGGCGCCCGCGCTGACAGCTCGGCGGCTTCGTCCGTCTTGCCGAGCCGCCGCAGGACCGCCGCCAAGGCGGCGTAGGTCGCGGCGCTCGGCCTCTCCGCGAGCGACCGCCGGTAGCACGCGACGGCCTCCTCGAGCTTTCCTTGCTCCACCAAGGCCGCGGCGAGGTTGTTGTAGGCCGGCGTGAAGTTCGGATCGACGTCGATCGCCTTCTGAAACTCCGCCGTCGCCTCGGCAGCCTTCCCCTCGCGGGCGAGGACCCATCCCAAGCCGTTGTGGGTCTCGGCGGTCGGCCTTCCGGAGAGCGCGCGCCGATATTCGGATTCGGCCTCCGCGAGCCGGCCCTCCTGAGCGAAGGTTGCGGCGAGGTTGAAGTGGGCCGACGCGCAGCCGCGATCGATCTCGAGCGCCTTGTGATAGTCGGCGATCGCCTCCTCCGACCTGCCGAGGCGCGCCATCGTGAATCCGAGATCGCTGTAGATCTCCGCCTTGGGCTCGATCGCAAGGGACGCCTCGAAGTGCCGCGCCGCCTCCTCGAGCCGCCCCAGCTCGACGAGCGCGAGCGCCAGGTTGTCGTGCGCCTTCGCGTAGCGGGGGTTCGCGCCGAGGGCACGCTCGTATTCCGGCACGGCCTCCGCGGTGCGTCCCTCCTGGAACAGCGTCCATCCGAGCGCGTTGTGCAGCTCGGCGTCGTCGGCCGCGATGGCGAGGCCCCGCCGGTAGAGCCGCTCCGCGCCGCGGTGATCCCCCGTGTGCTCGTCGGCCATCCCCGCCCGCAGGAACGAGTAGGCGTCCACGAACTGCTCCCGGATCTCGGCGATCGCGTCGCCGGGGAGCCTCACGAACTCCGGAATGTTCGCCGCCCTATCCGGCGCGGTGAACCGCTCGAGCAAGACCGGCGGGCTGTCGTCGCCGTGCTCGTCGATGTGCGTGAGAAAGAGCTGCGTGTACGGCCCGTTCGCCTTCGACGAAAAGACCAGCCAGCGGCTGTTCGACGACCAGCTGTGCCACGAGTTCATGCGTGAAGTGTTGTAGCGCAGCCGCCGCGCCTCGCCGCCCGCAGCCGGCACGATGTAGAGCTCGCTGTCGGGCTGCAGGAGCATGTAGCTCCGCGCCTTGCAGAAGACGATCCACCGCCCATCCGGCGAGTACTTCGGGAAGAAGTTACTCATCCCGTCGTTCGAGGCGCCCGTGACCGGCTCGGGCGTTCCGCCCTTCCCGTCGTCGAACGGGATCCGATACAGGTCGTAGCGAAACGGCCGCTTCTCGGCGGTGAACTCGGGGACGTCCTTCGCGTCGGCGAGGGCGCCGTTCTCCTGCGCGAGGTGCTCCGCTCGGTAGGCCTGCGCCCGGGCGAACACGATCTCCTTCCCGTCGGGGCGCCATACCGCGTTGGTCTGCACGTACCGCGGGTCGTCGGCGCCCGGGAGCGGGGCGAACGTCTTTGCCTGCCGGTCGTAGACGACGAGAATGCCCTTGATCGGGAAAAAGAGCTGCGAGATCATCAGATCGGGCATCGCGACGAAGACGGACCGGTCCTTGACGGTGCTGATCACGAACCGTCCCGTCGGCGACACGCGGGACAGGAGCCCGAAGGTCGGCTCGCCGTCCTCGCGCCGGTAATCGGCCCAGGTCATGATCTTCGCGTCGTCGAGCAGCATGCGCCGCGACACCGGAAGGATGGCGTAGGCCCCCTTGTCGTTGCCGTAGTCGACGTCGAGCCCGAGGACGCTTCCGTCGTCGGCGAAGGAGTGGCAGTTGCCGCACACCGGGAGGTTCTGCAGGACGACCCGCGGGCCGGACTCGGCGTCGATGGTGCCGAAGCGCCAGCGGATGCGCGACGGGTCCTGGACGGCGCTCAGGAACGGCAGCGGGACCTCCCGATAGAAAAGCGCGTCGCCGACGGGGTCCTTGGACGTCCGCAGGTGCACGCGCGCCGACGACGCGACGGTCCCGCGACTCGAGGGCGCGACGCCAGCCACGATCACCTCGGCGTCGCGCTCGGCGCTCCGCTGCTTGATCCGCCTCCAGCTTGCCTCCGACGGCCTCCAGCGCGGCGCATCGACCGCCGTCCGGAAGAACACCGCGCCGGTGGCGTCGCGCACGACGACGTACCACCGGTCGACCTCCGGCGTCCCGTCTTCCCACACGAAGGTCGGGGCGACGATCTCGGGCGGAAAGAGCGTCCCCTCGAGCGGATAGGCGATCCGCAGCCGAGCGCCGGCCGCGTCACCGGCCGCCGCCACGATCGCCCGCGTGCTGGGTCCGCGGTCGCGTCCGGCAGCCCCCAGGCCCGCGACCATCCCGGCCGCGGCGACGACGCTCACCCCGACGGAGAGGATTCTCGACATGGCGGCCGGCTATGCGCCTGCCGCCGTCGGCGGCAACATCGCAACGACCTCCGCTTCGCAGAGGAGCTCGCGCCGGCAGAGCGGGGCGGCAACCAACGCGCACGGGAAGCGGTCGAGCCGCCGCCGGCGAAGCAGCGCGCGAAAAGGCGCGGCGTCCGTCGGGTGCTTGAGATACGCAACCCCGGAGACGACATCGTCGAGGGTCGCGCCGTGCCGGGCGAGCAACGAAGCAACGTTGCGCAGCATGCGCTCGGCCTGGGCTTCGCCGTGGCCCACGTGCACGGAGCGGCCGGCCTCGTCGATGCTCGCGGTCCCCGAGACGTAGAGGCTCACCTTGTTCGCCTCCGCGACCCGAAGCCCGCGCGAGAAGTCCGCCCCATAGCTCCAGGCCTCGTTGAGGAGCGGGGTCGACATCGCCGCGACGTCGAGCCCTCGGCGCCGCTTCGCCGCGTAGAGGCTCAGCGAGAAGCCGTGGACGTCCGAGACCGGGACGCCCTGAACGCCGGTGCTCGCCGGCCTCCGGTCGAGCCCGCGACGGCGAAAGAAGTCGCGGCGGGCCTCGTTGAGGGCAGCGTAATCCCGACGGATGTCGCGCACGTGGATCCAGGTCCGCAGCACGTCGGCGAAGCCCAGGTCCGCGTCGGCGAGCAGGCCCTCGGCGACGCGGAACATGTCGGCAGCCTCCTCGGAGGCGCCGCGGCCCGAACCGTGGATGTTCCCGGCGTAGAGGGAGATCTGGTCGCCCTGGCGAACGATCCGCGCGCCGATCCCTCGCGCGCACGCCGCACACCGGCACGCGGCTGCCCGACGCACGTCGCGCGCCGCCCACGGGCACGTGGGTCGCGGACGCACGGCCATCGCCGCGACCTCGAGCAGCGCATGCTCGCGGAGTGGCGGCTGCCCGATGAACGTCGGCGCCGGATGCCGGGCCTCGCCGAGCACCCGCGACCGCACCGACCGCACCGGGTCGAGATGGCCACGAACGTGCCGGAGGAACACGGTCTCGGCGACGACCGCCTCCGGACCGACGCCCTCCGCGGCAAGAGCGTCGATCAGCGCCTCGTAGACGACCTCGGCCTGTCGAGCCGGTGCGGCTCGGCCCTCGCCCGGACGGCAGAGCACGAAGAGCTCGTCGGCGACCGGACCGCGAAACCGGCGAACCGTAGTCGAGGGATCGCCCTCGAGACGATGATCCCGGGCTCCCGCCGCGCTGGGGTCGTACATGCTCGTCGCCAAGCTGTTCCCGCGCGGACCGTGCCCCCGGGTATGACGGCGGTCATAGCGCGCTGGTGAAGGGCGGGCCTATCAGCTCGGAAGCGGCCGGGCCTGAAGATCGACCTGCCGAGAGGAGGCGAGATGAACGATCGGGACGCGATGAACCGGCGTACGCTCCTCTCCGCGCTCGTGCTGCTCACGGCCTCCGTCATCTGGGCCCCGCGGGCCCTGGCCTTCCCGAGCTACGACGACGGGACGGCCCAGCACAACGGCTGCGTATCCTGTCACGACTACTTCAGCGGCAGCCCCAACCTCCACTCGAGCCACCTCACCAAGTTCAACATCATCAATACGGGGGCGTGCACCCTCTGCCACCAAACCGCCGGCGGGGACGGCCTGCCCGTCCTCACCTACTGGAGCGGCGAGGGGTTCGGCTGCGCGGGCTGCCACGGCAACGATTACGGGGAGACGTCCGTGCTGAGCGGGCTGCCGAAAGCGAGCGGCTACGGCCTGCGTCGAAAGCACGCGCTGCTCGGCGTGACCGTGTGCGCGACGTGTCACTTCCCCGGCTCCGCCGAGACCGGGGAGCCCGATCCGCCTCCTCTGATCTTCCCGGAGCCCGTCCCGCCACCGTACTACGGCCAGCCGACCAACAACCTCACCAACCCGTGCAGCACGGCGCAGGAGAGCTTCGACAACACCGTCGGCCTCGACAACGACGGCAACGGCTACGCCGACATGGCGGACTCCGCCTGTCAGGCGTTCGCCTCGACGACGACCACGATCGTCTCGACGACGACTACGACGACCACGCTGCCGACCGGTCCGCGAATGCTTCGGCTCTATCCCGGACAGTCGATCCAGGACGCGGTCGACGCCATTGCGCCCGGCGGGCGGATCTACGTCATGCCCGGCACCTACCAGGAGACCCACGGCCGCCCGAACGCCGTGACCGTCAGCAAGAGCGGCATCCAACTGATCGGCCGCAGCAAGCCGAAGGCAGGGCTGCGCGTGATCCTCCAGGCCTATCCGGGGCAGCGAAACGGGATCGTCGTCGAGCCCGCCGTCCCCAACACGCGCATCGAGGGCTTCCGCCTGCGGGGCTTCACCGTCCAAGGTTTTCCGAACAACGGCATCCTCACGCGATACGTCGACAGCTTCCGGATCGAGCGCAACGAGTCGATCGACAACCTCGAGAACGGCATCTGGCCGACGCTCTCGGCCAACGGCCTAGTGAAGAAGAACGTGGCCTACGGCTCGGAGGACAGCGCGCTGTGGGTCGAGGCGTCCGAGAACATCCGCGTCATCGCCAACGAGCTGCACCACAGCCCGACCGGCCTCGAGATCACGGTGTCCCACAACGTCCTGGCGCAGGGAAACGACATCCACGACAACACGGTGGGCGTCGGTCTGTACCACCCCAATGCGGCGTCGCTGCCGCCCCTCGAGCCGCTCGAGAACAACGGCGACTGGACCCTTCTCGGCAACCACGTGCACGACAACAATCAGGCGAATGGCGCGCCCCCGGGCACGATGTCGGCGCAGCTTCCCCCGGGCGGTGGCATCGCGGTCCTCGGCGTCCACGACGTGAACATCCTCGACAACCGCGTCGAGAACAACGACTTCTTCGGCACGGCCGTGGTCGACTGGTGCCTGGCAACGGGCGGGACGCCGTTCAACTGCACCGACAATCCGCCGCTCGCCGATCCGGTGCCGCGGAACAACGCCTACGTGTCCAACGCCCTGTCGAACAACGGCCTCCATCCCATTCCCTTCGGCGGCCTCGAGGCGTTCGCGGCCGACATTACGTACCTGGTGCTCGCGCCGGACGCCGGCAACTGCTTTGCGCACAACACGTACGGCACGCTCACCTACGTCGTGCCGCCGCTCCTGGCGAAGCGGTGTCCATAGCACGCGAGGGAAGAACGCGCCGATGACCACGACGATCTCTCCGCCGGTCCCACTCGAGGAGACGATCCGCACCGAGACGAATCACCTGCTGGAGCGGCGAACGGAATGGAGCATCCTCACCGGCACCCGCGATCTCGAGCTGACGGCGCACGCGTTGCGTGTACTCCTGCAGCTCGACCGTGTCGCCGCGGAGGCGGCCGAGTTCCAGGCGCTGGCCGACGTACAGCGCCCCGATGGCGGCTGGAACAGCGGGCTCGACGGCGCGCCGAGCGGCCCCTGGGTGTCGGCCTTCGCGGCCCTCACCTGCGCCCGCGCGGTGCGCGTCGTCGGCGACGCCCGGCTCTCCCGTGCGGTGGGGCGGGCCGTCGTCTTCTTCCTCATCAACCAGAACGCCGATGGGTCGTGGGCCGATCCCCCGAGCTGGACGCGCCTCGACGCGACCAGCCACCCTCTGAGCTTTCTCCACGTCGTGCAGCGCGACTCCTACCCGTGGACGACCGTAATCGACGCCTCCCGCAGCGCGGCCCTCGCGTTCATTCTCGCCGGGCAGGATCGGGACGGAGCGTTTCGCGACCCGGGCTTTCGTGCACCGACCGAGGTCGTGGCCTCGGGGAGCCCCGTCGAGATGACCGCGCACATCCTCGAGGACAGCCTCGCTGGAGCGCTCACCGTGTCCTCTGCTCCGCCGACGGTGCGCGAGGCCGCGCGGCGCGCGGCCCGGTGGCTCGTCGCCGCCCAGCATCCCGACGGCTCCTGGGACGGCGGCAACGTCGATCACACGATGGACGCGACGCGCGCGCTCATGCTCGCGCAGCGCGTGCTGCCCGAGATCGCGGCGCAGGATGCCGTCGAGGCCGCCATGGCGTGGATCGTCGAAGTGAAGAATCCGCAGGGCTGGGGCAACTTCCCCGGCGAGGCGACGAACCTCGAGCGCGCCTGCGACGGGCTCGACACGCTGCTCAAGTATCGAGTCTACCGGCTCGAGGAGGTGACCCCGATCGCCCGCCTGTGGGGATACGCCGCCTGAGGGACTACCTCGCGATCCGCGCGAGCAATCGCTCCTCGCGGAGCTCGTGGCGGCCGAAGTCCTCGACGAAGGCGTCGAAGCCGGCGAGCGCCGGCGCGACGGCGCCGCGCATGAGGTCCGCCGCGATCTCGGCGAGCCGGCGGCGGAAGGCGTCGTGGGCGCCGACGAGCTGCTGAAGCGCGTCCTTGTACTCGGGCCGCAGCGCCCAGAGGGGCGGGTAGTAGAGGCTGTCCTCCTGGGCGAGGTGGCCGTCCACCTCGCGCCGGAGTCGGCCGAACGCCTCTTCCGCCTCGGCCGGCGCGCACGGGGGCACGAGCGCGCGACGCGTGCGGCGAAAGAGCGACTCGAGTCGGCGGTGCTCCGCCTCGACGCGCCGCGCTGCCCGCGGACCTTTGCCGTTCGACCGCTCGGCCATGTCTCGAATCGCCTCGTTTCCCTAGTGCGCGCCGGTTGCGCCCAATATGATGCGTATCATAACAGGAGGCCGCTTGACGGGGTACCCGGACAGCGAAATCGCGCTCGAGCGCGCGGAGTTCTTCCGCGCCCTCGGCCCGACCCTTCTGGCGCGCGTCCGACCGTCCGTGCGCGAGCGCCGCCTCCCACCCCGTACGACGCTGTTCGTCGAGGGCCAGCCGGCGGAGGCGCTCTGGGCGGTCGGGCAGGGTGCCGTGCGCCTCTACAAGACCTCCTCCGACGGGCGTGTGACGACGCTCGAGACGCTCGAGCCCGGCGAGATCTTCGGGGCTCTCTCGGCGCTCGAGGTCGACCGTTATCCCGCGAGCGCCGAGAGCCTGGGTTCGGTCGTCGCCTGGACCCTCGCGCGCAGCACGTTCCTGCGGCTGCTCGCCGAAGACCCCCGCCTCGGGGTGGAGATTCTCGGGGTCGTCTCTCGCCGCCTGCACGCCGCGCACGAGCGCATCCGAGCGTTCGCCCACGACGCCGCGCCCTCCCGGCTCGCCCGCGAGCTGCTGCGCGCGGCGAGCGACGGCGAGGCCCACCTCACCCGTCGCACCCTCGCCGAAGCCGCGGGCACGACCGTCGAGACCGCGATCCGCGTGCTGCGCCGCTTCCACCGTCAGGGCATCATCCGCGGCGGCGTCGGGCGCGTGTCGGTGATCGACCCCGGCGCCCTGCGGCGCATCGCTGGCGAGTAGCTACGGCCGCAGGCCCGGCGGTTCTTGCGCGCCTTCGTCGCCGGCCGGGGCGCCGTGCGGGTTTCGTGCGGCGACGGAGAAGCCCCCGCCGTTGCTTGACCGAGCGTGCCCGACTATACCCGAGCCGCGTGTGGCGCCTGGCTCAGGATTTCCCCCCCGTCGCGGGTCGGTGTCGCAACTGAGCGGCGAGGGCACCCGAGCCGATGGGGAGGCTGAGCCGCGCGCGCTCGTCGGGGGTGAGCGGTGGCGGCCGCAGCCGCGTGGCTTTCGGCGACGTCGAGGGTGCGAGCTGCGCCTGCCGTAGCGGACGGTTCGGCATCGCGACCTCCTTCCGGCGAGCGATCGCCGCGATCGCGGCAGCCGCCGACGGGCTCTTGCGTGCCACAACGCCCCGTCCGGCGTCAATCCGTCATTTGCGAGATTTCTGGCGATTCACAGGGCGGTCACGAGGGGAGGCGCGCTGCGACCTTCGGGCGGTCGCGTGCGGGACTGCCGGCCCGCGGGCTGCCGCCTCGGGTCGGCGCCTCCTTCTCGCCGGGCTCGCCGGCGCCGTCTTCGTCGCGGCGATCGGCGCGACGACGTGGCGCACGGCGCGCCACCTGACTCCGCTCGATCGGCCCGACCCCGAGCGTCACGGGCTCGAGGACTTCCGCGTCGGGTTCTACTACCCCGCGGTGGCGTTGCTCGACGGCGTCGATCCCTACGATCCCCGGCAATTCGTCGCGGCTTATCCCGTCGCCCGCAGCTTTCCGCCGTATCCGCCGACGATGATCCTGCTCCACGTGCCCCTCGCGCTCCTGCCGCTCGGCCTGGCGCAGTGGGCGCACTACGCGGTCAACGTGCTGCTGATCGTCGTCCTCGCGGCCTTCGCGCTCTCCACGTGCGGCGTCGAGCCGACGGCGACGGGCGTGCTCGCGACGGCGGCCGCGCTCGTGCTCAGCCGGCCGGGTGAGCAGACGCTGTTCCTCGGGCAGTGCACCCTCTACGTCGTGCTCGCCTGTCTCGCCGCGGTGCGCTGGGCACGCGCGCGCCCGGGGCTCGCCGGCGCGAGCCTGGCCGTCGCCTGCGCCAAGCCGACGTTCGGCCTCCCGCTGGCCGCGCTGCTGTGGTCGGCCGGGAGGCGCGGCGCGGTCGCGACCGCGGCGGCGATCACGGCCGTGCCGCTGGCGGCGCTGACGGCGCTGCTCGCCGCGCGGGCGGGCGGGGTGATCCCGTTGTGGCGCCTGCTCGAGGAGAGCCTGCGGCGGGTGATCACCGATCCCGCGGGAGACCCGGCCACCAGCCTCATCCGGGTCGACGTCCCGGCGTTGCTCGCGCGGCTCGCCGGCCGGCCGCTCGGCCTCGTCGCCGAGGCGGCGGTCGGCTTGGCGCTCCTCGGCCTCGCCGCCCGCCGCATGGCGCGGCTCGCCGGCGGCGGCCGTGCCGACGGCGGCCCGGCGGACCTGCACGCCGCGAGCCTCGGCGCCTACGCCATCCTCGCCTGCGCCTACCACCAGACCTACGACGGGCTCCTGCTCGTGCTGCCCGCGGTCGCGCTCGCCAGCGGGCGGCTCTTCGCGGACCGTCCGGCCGTCCGGGGGCTGCTGCTCGCGCTGGTCGCGGCGCAGGCGGCGAACTATCTCACGACGTACGCGGTCGCCGCCCGGCTCGGCCTCGCCGGCGGCGCCTGGCGCGCCGTGGCGTCGAGCAACGCGGTGGTCGAGGTGCTCGCGCTGGCGATCCTCCTCACGGCGCCCGGCTACCAGACGCCGCGCACGAGCCGCCACGGCGTCGCCTGCATGTAGCTCCGATAGGCGTCGCCGCGGGCGGCGATGAGCTGCCGTTCCTCGACGGGGATGAAGGCGACGAACGTCCCGCCGATCATCAGGCACCAGAGCACCTGTGCCGCGTGCGGGTGCATCGCGATCGAGCACAGCCCGGCGAGGAGCGCGGCCCGGTACATCGGGTGGCGGACCTTGGCGTAGTTGCCCTCGGTGAGCAGCGGCGTCTCGCCCCCGTGGGAGTGCGTCATCGCGCTGCCCGGCACGCCGAGCAGCCCGTCGAGCATGGCGAACGTCAGCCCCTCGAAGAACGCGAGGATGCAAAGGACGAAGCCGACGGTCGCGGCGAAGCGCAGCGGCCCCGGCATGCCCATCGCGCCGCCCGGCACCGGTCGGTGGAACCAGAGCACGGCGAGCCAGGTCACCACGCTCACCGCGATGAAGACCTGCCGCTCGAAGGCCGACCCCGCGGGCGACCCGTACACCGCCTGCTTGAACCAGCCGCGCGTCATCACGAGGTGGGGGATCACGAAGGCGCCGTAAAGCGCGACGTCGAAGACGTAGTTGCCCGCCGGTGCCCCGTGGGCGAAGCGAAAGCCGTGGAGCAGCGCGGCGAAAATCGAACCCAGGCCGAAGTACGCGAAGATTCGGTAGATCGTGCGCATCGCTCCCCCGTGCTCGAAACCCGCTCGCCCTCTATCGTGGCCGGCGCGAGACGGTCAAGACGGTTGCCGGCCGCGCGGGCGGTGCGATACGGGAGCGCCATGTCGCTACCGAGCCGCCTCGCCCTGCTTGCGGCGCTTCTCACCGCCGCTCCGGCGCCGGCGCTCACGCCCGAAGGCCGGTGTCAGGCGGGCGTCGCCGCCGCGGGCGCGCGCTATTTCGACCGGTCGCTCGCGATCCTTACGGCCTGCCGCGCGGCCATCGCGCGCGGCCGGCTTCCCGCCGGCACGGACTGCCTCGCTCGCTCCGCCACGACGCGGCGGCGGGCCGAGGCGGCCGCTGCGCTCACGCACCGGGTGCGCCGCGCGTGCTCCGAGACGGCGGCCGCCGCCCTCATGCCCGGGGGCGACTGCGCCGGCGCCCGCACCCCCGCCGCGCTGGCGGCCTGCGTCGCCGGCAGCCACGAGGCCGATGCGGAGGCGCTGATCGCTGCCGGTGCGCCCGCCGGCGAGCTGGCCGCGCCGGCGCTGCGTTGCCAGGACGAGGCCATCCGCGCCGTCCGCAGGTTCGCGCTGGCGCGCCTGCGCGCGATCCAGGCCTGCAAGCGCCATCCCCCGCGTCGCCTCCCGCCGGGCACCGACTGCGCAGCCGCCCCGCGCGTCGCCGCGCGCATCGTGGGGCTGGGCGGGCGAGCTGCGCGCCGCATCCTCGCGCGCTGTCCGGCCGCCGCGCTCGCCGGAGCGCGCTTCGGGTTTCCCTGCGCCACGCCCGGCGACGGCGGGGCGCTCGCGCAGTGCCTGCTGGCGACGGCGACCACGGCCGTCGACGACGCGATCGCCGCGGAGTTCCGCGACGGGGGCTTCTGCGGCGACGGGACCGCGGCCGTCGAGCGGCGCATCGACGATCTGCTGCGGCGCATGCCCCTCGACGAGAAGATCGCCCAGATGCACGGCGACGGTCGCCTCGCTGGTCCCGGGCCGGCCGCCGAAGCGAAGCTCGGCATCCCCGGCCTCCGCATGATCGACGGAGCGCGGGGCGTGGGCGTCGCGGCGGGGCATGCCACCGCCTTCCCGGTCGCCATGGCGCGGGGCGCGACCTGGGACACGGCGCTCGAGGAGCGCGTCGGCGAGGCCATCGGCGCCGAGGCGCGCGCCAAGGGCATGAGCGTGATCCTCGCGCCGGTGCTGAACATCCTGCGTCACCCACGCTGGGGCCGGGCGCAGGAGACCTATGGCGAGGACACCTTCCACCTCGGCAGCATGGGGGTCGCGTTCATCCGCGGCGCGCAGAACCACGTGATCGCCAGCGCGAAGCACTTCGCGGCCAACAGCATCGAGGACACGCGCTTCAACGTCGACGTGTCGATCGACGAGCGCAGCCTGCGCGAAATCTACCTTCCGCACTTCCGGCGCGCCGTGCAGCAAGGGCACGCCGGCTCCGTCATGTCCGCGTACAACGCCGTGAACGGCCAGCACTGCGGCGAGAACGTCCACCTGCTCCACGACATCCTGAAGGGCGACTGGGGCTTCCCGGGCTTCGTCGAGTCCGACTGGTACCTCGGCACGCGCAGCACGGTGCCGTCCGCCGTCGCCGGCCTCGACATCGAGATGCCGGCGGGGAACTACTACGCCAAGCCGCTCGCCGACGCGGTCGCCGCACACCAGGTCTCGACGGCGACCATCGACGCCGCCGTGCGCCGCATTCTGCGCGCGCAGCTCTGCTTTCGGCTCGACACGGAGCCGCCCGAGCCCGATCCGACCCAGATCGAGAGCCCGGCCCACACCGACCTGGCGCTCGCCGTGGCCCGCGAGAGCATCGTGCTGCTCAAGAACGCAGGCGCCGCGCTGCCGCTCGACCGCGCGCGCGTGCACCGGGTCGCGGTCGTGGGTCCGCTCGCCGCGACGGCGAACCTCGGCGATCACGGCAGCAGCACGGTCGTACCGTCCTTCGCGCTCGCACCGCTCGACGGCATCCGGGCGCAGGCCGGCCCGGTCACGGTCGCCTACGTGCCGTCGGCGGCGCTCTCGGCGAGCGACCAGACGACGATCGCCGCCGCCGACGCCGCCGTGGTGGTGGCCGGCCTCACCTTCGCCGACGAGGGCGAGGGGCAGATCACCGTCGGTGACCGGAAGTCGCTCGCGCTGCCCGACGGCCAGGACCAGCTCATCGCGGCGGTCGCCGCGGTCAATCCGCGCACGATCGTCGTCCTCGAGGGCAGCGGCGCGGTCACGATGCCCTGGGTCGACGACGTGGCGGCGATCCTGATGGCCTGGTACCCGGGGGAGGAGGGGGGCCGGGCGATCGCGGACGTCCTCTTCGGCGACGTGACACCGTCGGGCAAGCTCCCGGTTTCGTTCCCGCGCGTCGAGCAGGACCTGCCGCCGTTCGACGACCAGAGCCTGGCGGTGACCTATGGCTACTACCATGGCTACCGCTGGCTCGACCGCAACGCGACGTCGGCCCTGTTTCCCTTCGGCTTCGGGCTCTCCTACACGGCCTTCCGCTACACGAACCTCACCGTCGCCCCGACGACGCTCTCGCCCGCCGGCCGCGTGCGCGTGACCGCCGACGTCACCAACACGGGCGCCGTGGGCGGCGACGAGATCGCGCAGCTCTACGTGAGCTACGAGGGCTCGCGCGTCGACCGGGCGGTCAAGGATCTCGAGGGCTTCGCCCGCGCGCATCTCGCCCCCGGGGAGACGCAGACGGTCGCCTTCGACGTGCGTGCGCAGGACCTCGCCTTCTGGGACAGTGCGGCCGGAGCGTTCACCGTCGAGCCCATCACGTACGTCGTGCGTGTCGGTCCATCTTCCGATGCCCTCCCGCTCGAGGGGTCGTTCGTGATCGCGCCGGCCTCAGGCCGCCAGCCGCCGCCGTGAGGCCGGGGCCGCGACCGTCGCGCGGCGGCGCCGGCGCGCGGCGCGGATGACGTCCAGGAGCGAGCGGCCGACGAGCATCGTCGCGGCGAGCGCGACGAAGCCCGCCACCACCGGTACGGCGAGCGCGACGCCGGCCACCGTCGCGGCGGCGGCGCGCACATCCGCCCGGCTCACCGTTGCGCGATCGAAGAGGCCCTGCATGCTGCCAGCATGCCACGCCGAGGCTGCGCCCGGGTGAGCCGGCGATGAACCTCCCATGAAGCTCCCCGATTCTCTTCCGCGAGACGGCCGTGGGCTCCCCGTTCGCCGATGTGGGACGGCAGCGCCGCGAACCCGCCCGTAGAAGCCGCCTCCGCCGGTACGCTGCTTGCTCCGCAAGCTACGTTGACAGCAGGGCACTGCGGCGCTAAGGGCGCACGGGGCGCGTGAGCGCTCGCCGCGTGGGCAACCAGGGGAGGACCGTGATGGGTGGCACGAGGGCACGCGTTGGTCAGTTCGCATCCCGAGAAACCGGCCAAAGAATCCGCCTGACGGCTGCGCTGGCGGGCCTCTTGCTTCTTCTCCTCGAAGTCCCCGAGGCACGCGCCGTGCCGAGCTTTGCACGCCAGACGGGGATGCCGTGCGACGCCTGCCACTCGGCGGGGTTCTATCCCGAGCTCAACAACTTCGGTCGCATGTTCAAGCTGAACGGCTACCTGTGGAGCGCGCACGAGGAGCAGTCCTACGAGCCGTATCCTCCGATCTCCGCCGCGCAATCCTGGTCGTACACGCACACCGCGAAAGGCCAGCCCGGGACGGCGAACCTGCCCACGATCGCGTTTACGGAGAACGGGAACGACAATTTTTCGTATCCGCAGCAGGCGAACTTCTTCCTCGCCGGCCGCTACTACGGGCACCTGGGCGGCTTCATCATGGGCACCTACGACGGTGCGGACAACCGGTGGGCCACGGACAACGTCGACGTGCGGCTGACCGATGTCCGTTCGATCGGCGAGAACCACACGCTCGTCTACGGGGCGACGCTCAACAACGGCCCGACCGTGCAGGACGTCTGGAACACGCTACCGGCGTGGAGCCAGCTCGTGGCGTCGGAGGTCGCCCCGGGGCCGGCCGCCTCGCCGAGCATCGCCAACCTCGCCGCGCAGGTGAGCGGCGTCGGCGCCTATGCGTTCTGGGACAACTTCCTCTACGCGGAGGTGACCCCGTATCTCAACGGAAAGACCGGCGCGCTCAGCTTCCTCACGACCGGCAACGCCAAGGCGCCCGTGACCGACGGCGTCTCGCCCTACTGGCGCCTCGCGCTCTACAAGAACGCGGGGCACCACTCGCTCGAGGTCGGCGGGGTGGGGCTCTACGATCGGGCTCACCAGATCGGCAGCCACGGCCCGAGCAACAGCTTCCTCGACCTCGGGGCCGACGTCCAGTACCAGTGGAACAGCAAGCCGCACTTCGTGACGTTCCGCTCGGCGTTCATCTGGGAGAACCAGGGGCTCTCCGCGGCCAAGGCGGCGGGGACGGCGTCGAACGGAACCAACGACCTGCACACGGTGCAGCTCTGGACCTCGTACTACTACTACGACCTCGCGGGCCTCACCCTGAGCTTCTTCGACATCGGGGGGTCGCGCGATCCGCTGCTCTACGGGCCGGCGCCCGTGAGCGGCAGCCGCACCGGCAGCCCCGACACGGTGGGCGGGTTCGTGCAGCTCAACCTGCTGCCCGTGTCGCGGTGGTTCCAGCAGCACTGGCCCGCGCTGCCGATGACGCAGGTCGCCCTCCAGTACACCTTCTACGGGGAGTTCAACGGCGCGACCTCCAACTACGACGGCTCCGGCCGAAGCGCCTCGGACAACAACACGCTCTACCTGCTGCTGTGGACGCCGTGGTGAGGCCGGGGGAACGGATTCCAGGGAGGACCTCGATGCGATCGACGCTGCTCGCACTGCTTCTGACGGCGGGAACCGCGGTTCCCGCTGCGGCCGCCGACCTCGCCGCGGCCCGGAAGGACTTCGTGCGCTTCTGCTCGAAGTGCCATGGCCCGGAGGGCAAGGGCGACGGGCCGCAAGCGGACGCGCTCTCGACCAAGCCGCGGGACTTCACCGACTGCGCGCGCATGAAGGCGATCGACGACGCCACGCTCTTCACGGCGATCAAGGAAGGCGGCGAGGCGGTGCATTTGAGCAAGGACATGCCCGCCTGGAAGGAGGGCATGGAGGACGACGAGATCCACGACCTCGTCGCGTACGTTCGCACCCTCTGCAAGCCCTGACGGTCCGCGGTGCGTCGAAGCCTGCACGCCGAGGCCCGGGATCTCTGGTGGTTCCGTGCCAACGTTCCCTGCCTCGACGCCTGTCCGGTCAAGACCGACGCCGGCCGCTACGTCCAGCTGATCGCCGAGGGGCGGTTCGCCGAGGCCTATCGCGTCGCCCGCGCCCCGAACCCGATCGCCTCGATCTGCGGACGGACCTGCGGAGCCCCGTGCGAGGACGCCTGCCGGCGCGGGCGGATCGACGAGCCGGTCACCATCCGCTCGCTCAAACGGTTCGTGACCGAGAGCTACGGCCCCGAGTCGCTCTCGGCGGCCACGCTGGCGGAGGTCCTGCGCGGGAGCATGGGCGGCGGCAGCTCGACGCCGGGCCACGGCGAGCGCCTGGCCGCAGGGGCCGCCGGGGGCGCGGGGCGCCGGGTCGCCGTCGTCGGCGCCGGGCCCGCGGGGCTCGCCTGCGCGCACGACCTGGCGCTCCTCGGCCACCGCGTCACCGTGTTCGAGGCCATGCCGCTGCCCGGGGGCATGATGCGCTACGGCATTCCGAGCTACCGGCTGCCGCGCGAGGTGATCGACCACCAGGTGGCGGAGATCGAGGGGCTCGGCGTCGAGATCCGCTACGGACACGCGCTCACGGCCGACTTCGGCATCGCGGCGCTGCGGGCGCAGGGATACGATGCGATCTTTCTCGCCATCGGCGCCAGCCGGGGGCGCGGGCTCCGCCTGGAGGGGGCGGACCTCGACGGCGTGGTGAAGGCGATCGACTACCTCCTCAACATCAATCGCGGGTATCGCGTGCCGGTCGGCCGCCGTGTCGTGGTGGTGGGCGGCGGGCTCGTGGCGCTCGACGCTGCACGCACCGCGATGCGCGCGATCCTGCCGGGCATCGCCATGGCCCCGGAAGAGGAGGCGGCGATCGAGGCGACCACGCTCCGGGTCGCCCTCGACGCGGCGCGCGAGGTCGTCCGTCGGGGCGCGGCCGAGGTGACGGTGGTGAGCCTCGAGTCGGCGGCGGAGATGCCCGCCGCGCGCTCGGTGCAGGGGCGGGAGGAGGTCGAGATCTGCGCCGGCGAGGGCATCCGTTTCCTGCCGTCGTGGGGGCCGCGGCGCATCCTCGGCACGGGAGGGAAGGCGAGCGGCATCGAGCTGGTGCGCTGCCTGCGCACCTTCGACGAGGCGGGCCGCTTCAACCCGCTCTTCGACGAGGGCACCACGCGCGTCCTGGACGCGGATGCGGTCATCCTCGCGATCGGGCAGGGGCCCGACGTCTCATTCCTCGACCCGGCGGACGGTGTCGAGACGACGCCCGCGGGCACGATCAAAGTCGACCCGCTCACCCTGGCGACGACCGCAGCCGGCGTGTTCGCCGGGGGCGACGGCGCGTTTCCGCCGGCCCTCATCATCACGGCCGCTCAGCAGGGGAAGGTGGCCGCCCGGTCCATCGACGCCTACCTGCGGGGGCGGCCGGCGGGCCCGCCGGTCCTCCGGGTGACGGTCGAGCAGCTGCCGACCGACACCTACCACCTCACCCCGGGCTGCGAGACGATTGCGCGCCACACGCCGGTCGTCCCCCTCGACCGGCGCAGCGGCATCACCGAGGTCGAGCTGCCTTACGGCGCCGCCGAGGCGCAGGAGCAGGCGCGCCGCTGCCTCTACTGCCACATCCACCCGATCTACGACGGCGCGCGCTGCGTGCTCTGCGGCCGCTGCACGGATGTCTGCCCCGAGCACTGCCTGCGGTTCGCGCCGCTCGAAGCCGTCGACCTCGATCCCGAGCAGCGGAAGGCCCTGCCGAGCCCGCCGGGCGAGGGGCCGGTCAGCGTCTTCCTCTACGACGGCGCGAAGTGCATCCGCTGCGGGCTCTGCGCCGTGCGCTGCCCGACCGCGGCGATCACGATGGAGCGATTCCATTTCGCGGAGGTGCCTTCGGATGGCTGAGAGCCGCCGCGGCTTCCTGCGGCTGATCGGCAAGGGCTCGGTGTTTCTCGCCTTCCTCGTGCAGATCGTGGCGGCGGCGCGCGCCTTCGTCCCGAACGTGCTCTACGAGCCGTCGCGCCGCTTCAAGGTACGCAAGCCGAAGGACTACCCGCAGGGGGTCACGTTCAACGACGAGCACCGGCTCTTCGTGGTCCGCCAGGAGAACGACTTCCACGTGGTCTCCGCGGTCTGCACGCACCTCGGCTGCACGGTCCAGTGGAAGCCCGATCGCGATGAGTTCGACTGCCCCTGTCACGGCAGCCGCTTTCACCGCGATGGGACGGTGATCGCCGGGCCCGCTCCGCGGCCGCTCGCCTGGTACCCGGTGGCGCTCTCCCCCGACGGCTACCTCGAGATCGACACCGCGGAAACCGTGGCGCGGGGATTCCGCTTCACCCCGCCGCCGGGGCAGGCGTGAGGGGCGGCGGGCGGCTGCGGGCCCTCTGGCGCACGTCGACGTGGACGTGGGCGCCGGAGAGCGAGCGCGAGGCGGGCGAGGCGATCGTCCGCAACCTCTGGCTGCACTGGTTCCCGAACAAGGTCACGGTGCGCAGCGCGAGCTGGGGCTACTCCCTCTGGCTCGGCACGGCGGCCGCCTCGCTGTTCCTGATCCTGCTGGTCACCGGCATGTTGCTCATGTTCTTCTACGTGCCGTCGGTCGAGCAGGCGTACTGGAGCATGAAGGACATCCGGTTCGCCGTGAGCTTCGGCTGGCTGCTGCGCAACCAGCACCGCTGGGCCGCCCACCTGATGGTGGGCACGACCTTCCTGCACATGGCACGCGTGTTCGTCACCGGCGCCTACCGCGGGCCCCGCAGCCTCAACTGGCTGGTCGGCATCGCCCTCCTGCTGCTGACGCTGCTCCTCTCGTTCACCGGCTACCTCCTGCCTTGGGACCAGCTCGCCTACTGGGCGGTCACGGTCGGCACGAACATCGCGCGCGAGGCGCCGGTCGTGGGCGAGACCCTGCGCTTCCTGTTGCTCGGCGGCAGCACGATCGGGCAGGCGACGCTGCTACGCTTTTACGTCCTGCACGTGTTCGTGCTGCCCGCCGCAGTCCTGGTGCTGTTCGCCTATCACATGTGGCGCGTCCGCAAAGACGGCGGGCTGGCCGCGATCGAGCCGCTGCGCCGCGCGCGCGCGCAGGCGGCGGGGCCGCCCGCGCCGACGAAGAGCTACTCGCTCTTCGGGGTCACGCGCGGGGCGACGATCCAAACGCTCGTATCGACGGACCTCGAGGAGGAGGACGTGGCCTTCTCGTCGCCCGAGCTCGTGCGGCGCGTCGTGCTGGTCTTCCTGCTGGTCTTCAACGTGACGCTCCTGCTGAGCGTGCTGTTCAACGCCCCGCTGGAGGAGGCCGCCAATCCCGCCCTCACCCCGAACCCCGCCAAGGCCCCGTGGTATTTCCTCTGGCTCCAGGAGCTGGTGGCGAGCACCACGGTGCGGATCGGCGGCTTCTCGGTGAGCGGCGGGTTCGTGGGGGGCATCCTCGTGCCCGGCGTGCTGCTGCTCCTCGCCGCGGCCTGGCCCTTCCTCGATCAGAGCCCGCGCGGCACCGAGGGCGTGTGGCTGCCCCGCGAGCGCCGGCGCCAGAACCTGGTCTTCGGGCTGGTCGCGCTCGCCATGATCGCGCTCATCATCGTGAGCCTCTACTTCCGCGGACCGTCGTGGGGCTTCTACTGGCCGTGGCAACCCTGGCCGCAGGAGCCGACGAGGCTCTAGCCGTGCGCCGTCCCTTCTCCCGCCTCGAGCGCTTCGACTTCCCGGCGCTGGTCGTGCTCTCGCTGCTCTTCTTCGCGCTGGTGATCGCCGGCGTGGCGCGCGAGGAGCGCAGCGACTGGCGCCCGATCCAGACGCGGTTCCGCGGGGTCCTCGAGCAGAACGGGCAGGTGGGGGCGGCGCGGGCCTTCGTCCCGGGCGTCCGCCAGCTCTGGATCCCGCAGCTCGGCCGCGTCGACCGCTGCGTCACCTGCCACCTCGGCTACGAGTGGAGCGGGACCCTGCCAGCCGACCTGCCGGCGCCGCTGGCGCCGCATCCGCCCCTGCCGTACCTCGGCGCGCATCCGTTCGAGGAGTTCGGCTGCACGTCGTGCCACGCCGGCCAGGGCTTTGCGACCGCGACCGAGGCCGCGCACGGCCACGTCGAGCACTGGGACGAGCCGCTCCTCGACGCCGCGCTCGCCGGGCGCTACGGGCTCACCGCGGCCGAGCTGATGCAGATGCGCTGCAACGGCTGCCATCGTCGCGACGAGTCGACCCCGGGCATGGAGACGATCGACCGCGGCAAGGTCCTCTTCCGCAAGAACAAGTGCCTGGTCTGCCACATGGTGGAGGGCCGCGGCGGGCTCAAGGCGCCGAACCTCACTTACATCGGCGACAAGAACCCCGAGCTGTTCGACTTCAGCCACGTCACCGGGCCGCGCACGGCGTTCAACTGGCACGTCCAGCACCTCACCCATGCCGACGTCGTGAGCCCGGGCACCGCGATGCCGGACTTCGACTTCGAGCCCGAGGAGGCGCGCGCGCTGGCGCTGCTGCTGCTCAGCTGGCGCCGCGAGTCGTTCCCGCCGCGCTACCTCCCCGGACCGCCGCCGCCGGCGGGCGTCGCCGAGGCGAGGCCGGTGCCGGCGGCCGCGCCGCCGCCCCAGATCGTCGGCGCCGAGGCGGGCCGCGAGGTGTTCGTGACCCGCGGCTGCACGAGCTGCCACGGCGTCGGCAGCGGGACCGTCATCGGCCCCGACTTAAAGGGCGTGGGCGCGCGGCGCGACGCCGACTGGCTGCGGCACTGGCTCGCCGACCCGGCCGCGACGCTTCGCGCCTATCCGAGCCTGCGGAGCTGGCCGGCCGAGTACGGCAACATCGTGATGCCGAACCAGAACCTCTCGAGCGACGACATCGAGGCGCTGGTGCAGTACCTCGGCAAGCTCTGAGTCCCCCGTGGCCGGCCGGGGGTGGACATTCCCCGGCCGGCCACACGGGGCGAAACGTCAGGGGCAGAGCGGATTGCGCGGCACGCCCGCGCAGGGATTGCCCATCGACGGCTGGGGCGGCGGCGGCGGCTGGCCGACCGACGTCCGCGCCTGCGAGGCGGCCTGGAGGTTCAGCAGGTAGAGCAGGGCCTCGCCGCCCGGATTGGGTGTCGTGCGGTTCTTGCAGCTCCAGGTGCCCTGGATGTTCGCCGGGCTCGACGTCGAGATCGTGTTGCCCGAGACGCAGTTGTTGACCGACGTCTGCGTGCCGAACAGCCCGCCGACGAGCGTGATGTCGGTGGATCCGGTCACGTTCGGCGTCCCGTTGTTGCTGAACGTGTTGTGCACGATCTTGTTGCCCGAGAGCTGGAAGTAGACCGTGCTCGGCGTGGGCGGGAAGGGGTCGGGATTCTCGAAGCCCAAGATGCCCGCGCTCGGGTTGTCGCGGATCGTGTTGTCCTTGATCAGGTCGGCATACGTGCCGATCAGCACGAAGCCCGCGCCCCAGGGGATGGATGCCGTGGTGGAATTGGCGGGCGTCGAGAAGTTGCCGTTGTTCTCCACGAGGTTGTGTCGGAACATCGTGCATCGCTGGATGCGGGTCGAGACGAAGGCGGGCGTCGCCGAAGAGTTCGACCCGGAGTCGCAGGCGCCGTCCTGGGGCGGGGGCCGGTCGTCGTTGTTGAGGGAGTTCGGGCCGACGCCGTTCGAGTTGTTGCGGAAGGTCGACTTCTCGATGATGAGGTGGCCGCCGGCATTGGTGCCGGAATAGCCGAGCGCGTTGTTCTCGATGAGCGCGTGGCGGACCTTTGCACGGCAATCGCGGCAGGCGCCGATGTACAGCCCCGAGTCGTTGAATCCGGACGCATACACGTTGTCGAGGAAGCCGTTGATCGAGTTCGAGGCGAAGAGACCGTAGCCGCCGAGCAGCCCGTCGTCGTAGGTGGTGAGGTACCGCCCCGTCCAGCCCGACAGCCCGATCACACCCGAGCCGTCGCCGCCGTTCCACCAGATCTCGTTGCCGTTCGGACCGTCCAGCGACGGCCGGTCGAAGTTGCGCACGGTGAGGTTCTCGATCGTGACGCCGTTCGCCTTCCACACCTCGATGCCGTTGCCGACCTGGTGCTGCCCGTCGACGATCACGTCGTTGCGGTCCATCCCGCGCACGTGGAGGTTCGGCGTCGTGATGTAGACCGCGCCGGGATAGACGCCCTTGTCGATCAGGATCCAGTCTCCCTGCTGCGCGGCGTTGACCGCGTCCTGGATGGTGGTGAAGTGCTGGTAAGCGACCGCGTTCTGCGTGACCACCAGCACCGCCGCCTCGCCCGCTCCAGCTCCCCCGAGGAGCAGCGCGGCGGCGAGAGCCCCCGGCCATGTCCGTTTCATCTCGTGCATCCCTCCTTAGAGGACGACCCTCGTGGCCGCCGACCCTAGACGGAAGCCCCGGCCAGCGTCAATCGAAAACGTGCCCCGGGCGGGCGCTCAGCGGGGCGCGAAGATCAGGAAGTACTGGTAGGGCAGCACGTCGGGTGCCCCGACGAGCGCGTAGCCGGCGGCCTCCATCTCCTCCACGACCTGGCCGCGGGGCAGCTTGTGCTCCGGGGGCGGGCCCACGGGCAGGGGCCGCTTGCGCCAATCGACGATGGCGACCCGCCCGCCAGGGCGCAGCACGCGGCGCAGCGCGTGCAGGTACGCGAGCCGGTCGTCGAGGTGGTGGAAGGTGTCGACGATCAGCACCACGTCGACGGCGCCGGCCGGGAGCCGAGGCGTCGCGGGCGAGGCGAGGACCGGAACGACGTTGTCCGTTCCCTCGCGCTCGGCCCGCGCGCGCAGGTGCTCGACCATCCCCGGCTCCGTGTCGACCGCGAACACGGTCCCCACGGCCCCGACGGCCCCGGCCAGCCGGCGCTCGAAGTAGCCCGTGCCGGCGCCGAGGTCGGCGACCGTCATCCCGGGCCGCAACCCGAGCGCGCCGACGACCGCGTCGGGCTTCTGCCAGGCGTCGCGCGCAGGGTCGTCGAACACCGCCGCCCAGTGCGCGACGTCGACGAAGTCGTGGTGCGCCGTGGCGTCGTGGGATGCCGCCGGTGCGCGGCACGCCGTGGCGCCGAGGAGCAGCGCGGCGGCGAGAACGGTGGCTTTCCGGCAAGCGTGCATCTACGCGCCGTGCGCCGCGGCGCGCGGCGGACCGCCGAGACCGCGCGTGGCGCGCCGCGCGCCGTCGAGGCGGCGGCGGTGGGCGGCCAGCAGGTCGCTGCGCGTGAGCATACCGACCACCTGGCCCGGGGCGTCGCGGTCGACCACCGGCAGGCGGCCGACCCCTTCGACGGCCATCAGGTCCGCCGCCTCCCGCAGCGAGTTGTCCGGGTAGGCCACGGCCGGCGGCCGGCGAATCAGCTCCGCCAGCGTGCGCGTCTCGGGCGCCGCGGGATCGAGGAGATCGCGCCGGGTGAGCACGCCGAGCAGCCTGCCCGAGGCGTCGAGCACGGGGAAGCCCTGATGCCCGGCGCCGACCCCGTCCGTCCCCATCCACCGGCGCACACGGGCGAGCGTGTCGGCGGCGGCGAGCGTGACCACCGGCCGGCTCGCGGCGTCGCGCACGAGCACCTGGTCGAGGTAGTCGGCCGCGTACTCCGCGGGGACGCGGGCCCCGCGCCGGGCGATCTTCTCGGTCATGATCGAGTCACGCATCAGCATGCACGAGACGAGCAGGGCCGGCGCGCATCCGGCGAGCAGCGGCAGCAGCGCCGAGCCCGCCCGCGTCGTCTCGTAGGCGAAGACGACCGACGCGAGGAAGGCACGCGAGGCGCCGGTGAACAGCGCGGCCATGCCCACCACCGCCGCCATGCGCGGATCGATCGCGGCGCCGGGCAGGATACGCGCCGCGGCGGTGCCGAGCACCGCGCCCGCACCGGCGCCCATGGTGAACAACGGAGCGAGCGTACCGCCGGAGGTCCCGCTGCCGAGGGAGATCGCCCACGACACGAACTTCATCGTGCACAGCACGACCAGCGCCCGCCCGACGATCGAGCCGCCGACGATGTTCTCGATGTTGTCGTAGCCGACGCCGAGCGTGTGCGGAGCGATCAGACCGACGACGCCGACGGCGAGCCCGCCGAGCGCCGGCCACCACATCCAGTGGACCGGCAGCCCGTCGAACGCGTCTTCGACCGCGTAGACCGCACGGGTGACGCCGACCGACACCACGCCCACGACGAGGCCGATCAGGGCGTAGGCCGCAAGGGCCGTGCCGCCCGCGGGCGCGAGCGCCGGCACGGCGAAGATCGCCGCGTGCCCGACCATTGCCGCTCGCGCCGCGGCGGCGGTGGCGCTCGCCAGCGCCACCGGGATCACCGACCGGGGCCGCAGCTCGAAGAGCAGCAGCTCGACCGCGAGCAGCACGGCGGAGACCGGGCTGCCGAAGGTCGCCGCCATGCCGGCGGCGGCGCCGGCGGCGAGCAGCGTCTTGCGCTCCTCGGAGGTGACGGTGAGGAGCTGGCCGACGAGCGAGCCGAGCGCGCCGCCGGTGGCGATGATCGGCCCCTCGGCGCCGAACGGACCGCCCGTCCCGATCGCGATCGCGGCCGAGAGCGGCTTGAGAAACGTGATCCGCGGCGGGATGCGGCTCTCGTTGAAAAGCACCTGCTCCATCGCCTCCGGGATGCCGTGGCCGCGGATCGCCTCGGCGCCGAAGCGCGCCATGAGCCCGACGACCAGGCCCCCGGCGACCGGTACGCCGATCTCGAGGGCGCCGAGGGAGTTACCCGCCGGCGAGACGAAGCCGCTCGCCCAGCGGCCGTAGAAGGCCAGGTTCGTGATCAGCCCGATCAGCCACATCAGCGCCTGCGCGGCGCCGGCCGCCGCGACGCCGACCGCGACCGCGACCGCGCCGATCAACGCCACCCGCCGCCCCACCAGCCGCCGGCGGCGCGGGAAACGCAGCCCGGCGAGCGCGGGGCTCAACGACGGCGCCACCGGAAGTGCCGCCCGTCCACGGTCAGGCATGGGGCCGCCTCCGCAGCGGCCGGCGCGCGATCTCGTCCTCGAAGAACATCCCGGGCGCGTTCGCTTCCGGCTCGGCGGCGCGGGCGATCTCGGCGAGCGCGCGCGCGAGCACGCGGCGGCGTGGCGGCGAGAGCCGCTGGAGCGCGTCGAGCAGGCGCGTCTGCGCCGGCTCGGGCGCGCGGCGGAGCAGGGCACGCCCCGCCGCGGTGAGCGCGATCTCGATCCGGCGCGCATCGGCGGTCGCGCTGCGGCGCGCCACGAGCCCGCGCTCGACGAGCCGCCGCACCACCACGGAGACCGAGCTCTGGTCGGTGTGCGTGCGCGCGGCGAGCGCCCCCAGAGACTCCGCGGGCGCCGCCGCGAGCTGCTGGAGGACGAAGAGCTGCGCCCCGCTGATCCCGATCGCCTTCTCCGCCGCGCGCGCGGACAGCCGCAGCGCGCGCACCAGCCGGCGGAGCGCGTCCATGACCGCGCGCAGCTCCTCGGTGCGCCGGCGCCCGCGGCCGTCGAGGGTCCGTTCCATTGGGTCCCATATATGACGCGGGCATGCCGATGCCAAACGGCCCACGGGGTTTTCTGCTAGGATCGCGCCGTGTCACCCCGCACGGCGGTCCCGATCGTGCTTCGCCGCCTGGCCGCAGCGCTCGACGGCCCGGAGGGCCCGCGCGCGGGCGAGCACCTGCTGGTCGCGGTCTCGGGCGGCCCCGACTCGACGGCGCTCCTCGCCGCGCTCGCGGACCTGGGACCCGCGCGCGAGCTGCGCCTCACCGGCGCGCACGTGGACCACGCCCTGCGGGGGGCGGAGAGCGATGCCGACCGCGCGCTGGCCGAAGGGCTGGCGCGCACGCTCGGCGTGCCGTTTCGCTGCCGGCGCGCGGCCGTGCCCGCCGGTCCCGGCCTCGAGGCGCGGGCGCGGCGGGTGCGCTACCACGCGCTCGAGGCGCTCGCCGACGAGGCAGGCGCCTCGCGCATCGTCACCGGCCACACCCGCGACGATCAAATCGAGACCGTGCTGCTGCGCTTGCTGCGCGGCGCCGGGCGCGGCGCTCTCGGGGGCATGCGCGCGCGCCGCGGCCGCCTCTGGCGGCCATTGCTCGAGGTGACCCGCGCCGACGTGCGCCGCTTCCTCGCCGACCGTGCCTTGGGCTTCGCCGTCGATCGCGGCAACGCCGACCTGCGCCACGCGCGCAACCGCGTCCGCCGGCTCCTCGTGCCCTGGCTCGAGGCCGAGTTCAACCCCCGCCTCGGCCCGGCCCTCGCGGCTCTCGCCGAACGGCTCGGCGACGAGGATCGCTTCCTCGCGGCCGCCGCCGCCGCGCGCGCCGCGGCTCTCGGCCCGGGGCCCGCCCTCGACGTGGCCGTGGGCACCGAGCCCCCCGCGCTCGGTCGGCGGATCGTGCGCGTCTGGCTCGGGCCTCTCACGGGCCGGGCGGTGGACGCCCGCCACGTCGAGCGCATCCTCGCGCTCGCCCGGGGGCGCGGCCGGGGCAGCGTCGCGATCCCCGGACCCGCCCGGGTGGTGCGCGAGGATGACCGCCTGTGGTGCCGCCGAGGACGCCAGGCTCCGGTGCTGCGCATCCACGTGCGGATCACCCCGGGCGAGCGGGTCCGTGACCCTGCGGGCCGGTGGGAGCTGTGTCTCTCCACCCCCCGCGCGGCCGCAGGGGACGATCTCGCGGCAGCCGGGCCGTGGCGGGCCGTGTTCGACGCCGACGCGCTGCCGGCGGACCTCGTCGTGCGCTCGCCCGCGCCCGGCGATCGGGTGCACATCGCGCGCGTGGGGACACGCAAGCTCCAGGACGTGCTCGTCGACGCGCGCGTGCCGCGGGAGGCGCGGGCGACCCTGCCGCTGCTGGTGGGCGCCGGGGAGGTCCTGTGGGTGGCCGGGGTGGCCCGTGGCACGGGGGCGCTGCTCGGGCCGGGCACCCGGCGCATCGTGGTCGGGACGCTCGAGCGGCGCGCTTGAGCGCGCGTTGCCGCAACGAGAACCGTGTGTTAACCTCGCAACGGTCTGCTTCCGGCTCCCGGACGACGCATTGAATCCGGTCTCCCGCAATCTCGGGCTCTGGCTCCTCCTCCTGCTCATGGGGGTGTTGCTGTGGTCCATCGTGACCAAGCAGCAGCCGCGTGAGCCGGAGGTGAGCTTCAGCCGCTTCGTCCAGGCGGTCGAGGACGGCCGCGTGGCCGAGGTCACGATCCAGGGCAAGAACATCCGCGGGCGCTACCGCGCCGAGAAGGGCGAGCTCGGCGAGGGCTTCAAGACCTTTGCGCCAGACGACCCCGACCTGGTGCGGCTCCTGCGCGAGAAGGGCGTCGACATCGAGGCCCGTCCAGAGGACGCCGAGCCGTGGTACTTCGTGGCGCTGGTGCAGTGGGCGCCGATGCTGCTGCTGATCGGCGTGTGGATCTTCTTCATGCGTCAGATGCAGCTCGGCGGCGGCAAGGCGATGTCTTTCGGGAAGAGCCGCGCCAAGCTCCTCTCCGAGAACCAGCACAAGGTCACGTTCACCGACGTCGCCGGCATCGACGAGGCCAAGGAGGAGCTCGAGGAGATCATCGCGTTCCTCAAGGACCCGAAGAAGTTCACCAAGCTCGGCGGCCGCATTCCCAAGGGCGTGCTCCTGGTCGGCGCGCCGGGCACGGGCAAGACGTTGCTCGCCCGGGCGATCGCCGGCGAGGCCGGTGTGCCCTTCTTCTCGATCTCGGGCTCGGACTTCGTCGAGATGTTCGTCGGGGTGGGCGCCTCGCGCGTGCGCGACCTCTTCGTGCAGGGCAAGAAGAACGCCCCCTGCATCATCTTCATCGACGAGATCGACGCGGTCGGGCGCCACCGCGGGGCGGGCCTCGGCGGCGGGCACGACGAGCGCGAGCAGACGCTCAACCAGCTCCTCGTGGAGATGGACGGCTTCGAGAGCAACGAGGGCGTCATCCTGATCGCGGCGACCAACCGCCCCGACGTCCTCGACCCGGCGCTGCTCCGGCCCGGCCGCTTCGATCGCCGGGTCGTGGTGCCGCGCCCCGACGTGAAGGGACGCGAAGGGATCCTGCGCGTGCACACCCGCCGCGTGCCGATGGGCGAAAACGTGAACATCGAGCTGCTCGCCCGCCAGACCCCGGGCTTCGCCGGCGCCGACCTCGAGAACCTGGTGAACGAGGCCGCGCTGCTCGCCGCGCGCATGAACAAGGACCGGGTCGACATGGCCGACTTCGAGCTGGCGAAGGACAAGGTCATGATGGGCTCCGAGCGCCGCTCGATGATCATCCCGCTCGAGGAACGCCGGAACACCGCCTACCACGAGGCGGGGCACGCGCTGGTCGCCAAGCTCATGCCGGGCGCCGACCCGGTGCACAAGGTCACGATCATCCCGCGCGGCATGGCCCTCGGCCTCACCCAGCAGGTGCCGCTCGACGACCGTCACACCTACTCGAGGGATTTCCTGCTGGGGCAGCTCACCATCCTCTTCGGCGGCCGCGCCGGCGAGGAGCTCGTGCTCGGCCACATGACCACCGGCGCGGGCAACGACATCGAGCGGGCCACCGAGATGGCGCGCAAGATGGTCTGCGAGTGGGGCATGAGCGAGAAGCTCGGGCCGATGACCTTCGGCAAGAAAGAGGAAGAGATCTTCCTCGGCCGCGACTTCACGCAACGGGTCGACTACTCCGAGACCACCGCGGTGCAGATCGACGCCGAGGTGCGGCGCATCATCCTCGAGGCGTACGAGCGCGCGAAGCTGCTGCTCCGGCGCAACCTGGAGGCGCTGCACAAGATGGCGGAGGCGCTGCTCGAGCGCGAAGTCCTCGACGGCGCCGAGATCGACGACATCCTCCGCCAGTACGGAAACCGCAACGGTGGCCTCCGCGAAGCGGCCGCGGCCACGGCGTAGCCCGGCGATCACGGGCGCGGTGCTGCGTACGCGTTCGGGGGCCGTCCCCCTGGACCGCGTGGCGTTGATGGGCGTGCTCAACGCCACGCCCGACTCTTTCTCCGACGGCGGTCGCCTCGCCTCTCCGGCGCGCGCCGCGGAGGCTGCGGCGGCGATGGTCGCCGAGGGCGCCGTCCTGCTCGACGTCGGCGCCGAGTCGACCCGACCAGGAGCGGCACCGGTCGCCGCGGAGGAGGAGCTCCGCCGGCTCCTCCCGGTGCTCCGAGCGGTGCGCGCCGCGGTCGGGGTGCCGCTGTCGGTCGACACGCGCAAGGCGGCGGTCGCGCGGGCGGCGCTCGACGCGGGCGCCGATCTGGTGAACGACGTGTCGGCGGGGCGCGACCCGGAGATGCTGGCGCTGTGCGCCGCCGCCGGTGTGCCGGTCGTCCTCATGCACATGCGCGGCGTGCCGGCCACCATGCAGCGCCGCCCCCGCTACCGCAACGTGGTCGCCGAGGTCGCCACGTTTCTCGCCGCGCGAGCCGCCGCCGCCCGCCGCGCCGGCGTCGCCGCGGACGCGATCGTCGTCGACCCGGGCATCGGGTTCGGCAAGACCGTCGCCCACAACCTGGCGCTGCTCCGTCACGTGGACGTGATCGCCGCGCTCGGCTATCCGGTGCTCGTGGGCGTCTCGCGGAAAGCCTTTCTCGGCGCGCTCCTCGGCGGGGCGCCGCCGACCGGGCGCCTCTTCGGCGGCGCCGCGGCGGTGGCGCTCGCGGTGGCCGGTGGGGCGCGCATCCTGCGCGTGCACGACGTCGCGGCGATGCGCGAGGCGGCGGTGGTGGCGGAGGCGGTGGCCGCCGCATGATCGACCTCCTCCTCTCCTTTCGCTGGCAGGACGCGCTCGACATCTTCCTCCTGGCCGTCCTCATCTACTGGGGCATCAACCTGATTCGCGGCACGCGCGCGGTGCCGATGCTCATCGGGCTCGGCATCGTCTACGCGGTCTACGTCGTCTCGGGGATGCTCGAGATCTACACGGTGAACGTCCTGCTGAACTACCTCCTCGACTGGACGCTCGTGCTGGTCATCATCGTCTTCCAGAACGACATCCGCCGTGCGTTGACGCAGGTGGGCACGCGGCCGCTCTTCTCGCCGCGCGAGCGCATCCTCCAGGGACAGGCGGTCGAGGAGCTGGTGAAGGCGGTCACCTACCTCGCCAGCCGTCGCGTGGGTGCGCTCGTGGTGCTGCAGAACGAGGTCGGGCTCAACGAGTACATCGAGGTCGGCACCCGGCTCGACGCCCAGGTGTCGCGCGAGCTGATCACCAGCATCTTCCTCCCCGGATCCCCGATCCACGACGGAGCGCTCATCATCCAGAACGGACGCATCACCGCCGCGGGCTGCTTCCTGCCGCTCACGACCAACCCGAACGTCTCGAAGACCCTCGGCACCCGCCACCGGGCCGCCATCGGCCTCACCGAGGAGACCGACGCGCTCGCGCTGGTCGTCTCGGAGGAGGACGGCACCATCTCGCTCGTGCGCGAGGGCAAGATCACGCGCGACGTCGACGCCGCGACGCTCCGCACGACGCTGCACCGCCTGCTGGTCGCATGAGGCTGCCCGTGTTGCGCCCCCGTCCCGACACCGTGGCGCCCGGCGACGAGCCGCGGCGACGGCGGCGCGTGCCGCTGCCGAGCTGGCGCGCGCTGCGCGAGGGCCTGCGCCGCAACCCCGGCCTCAAGCTCCTCTCCCTGGTGCTCGCCACGCTGCTGTGGTTCACGATCAACCTCACCGAGCGTGACGCCGAGCGGCTCGTCGAGCTGCCGCTGAGCATCCGCAAGCTCCAGCCGGGGCTCATCGTGACCAACCCGCCCGTGCGCCCGATCGCGATGACGCTCCGGGGGCCGCGCACCATTCTCGACGGCGTCGACGAGCGCAAGGAGCGCATCGCCCTCGATCTCGCCGGGATCGCCCCCGGCGACACGCGCATCGAGCTGAACACCGACATGATCCGCCCCGAGCTGCCGCGGCGGGTGAAGGTGGTCCGCATGGAGCCCGCACGCCTCACGCTCCGCGTCGACCGCCTGGCCCGGCGCACCGTCCCCGTGCACGCCGAACTGGCGGGCGCCCCGGCGCTCGGCTATACCGTCGCCGAGTCGCAGGTCGTGCCCGACCACGTCGAGGTCACGGGCCCGGCCGGCAAAGTGGACGAGCTGAAGGAGGTGACCACCGAGCCCATCGACCTGCGCGGTCTCAAGGACACCCTGCAGCGTAACGTCCTGCTCGCCTGGGCGGGGGACTTCGTGAGCTTCGCGCCCGATCACGTGGTGGTGAGCGTGACCTTCGAGGAGGTGATGGTTTCGCGCGACTTCCGCCACGTCGAGGTGGGGGTGCTCCACGCCGAGGGATTCCAGGTACAGGTCCGGCCTGCGGCGGTCGATTTGACCGTCCGCGGCCCGCAGCGGCTGTTCCACAATTTCAAGCTCGCCGCGGGCGGCGTGTACGTCGACGCCGCGGGCCTCGGCCCCGGGCGGCACACGGCGGGCGTCCACGTCGAGCTGCCCCCCGGGCTCGAGCTGCTGGGCGACCCGCCCGAGGTGCAGCTCACCCTGACGGCCGCGGGGACCGAGCCGTGACCCGACGCCGCCTCTTCGGCACCGACGGCGTGCGCGGGATCGCCAACGTCGAGCCGATGACCTCGGAGACCGCGCTGCGGCTCGGGCGAGCGCTCGCCCACGTGAGCAAGCGCTCGCCGCACCGGCACAAGATCCTGATCGGCAAGGACACACGGCTCTCGGGCTACATGCTCGAGACCGCCATGGCCTCGGGCATCTGCTCGATGGGGGTCGACGTGCTGCTGGTCGGCCCGATGCCCACCCCCGGTATCGCCTTCCTCACCCGCTCGCTCCGCGCCGACGCGGGCGTGGTGATCTCCGCGTCGCACAACCCGTTTCAGGACAACGGCATCAAGTTCTTCAGCCGCGAGGGGTTCAAGCTCCCCGACGAGGTCGAGGCCGAGATCGAGCGCCTCGTGCTCTCCGATTCGATCGACGCGCTGCGGCCCACGGCGACCGAGATCGGCAAGGCGTTCCGCATCGACGACGCGGTCGGGCGCTACAACGTGTTCGTGAAGGGCTCCTTTCCCCGGCACCTCACGCTCGACGGCCTCACCGTGGCGCTCGATTGCGGCAACGGCGCCGGCTACAAGGTGGCCCCCGAGGTGCTCGAGGAGCTCGGCGCCCGCGTGGTGCCCCTCGGGATCACACCCGACGGCGAGAACATCAACCAGGGATGCGGGGCGCTCCATCCCGCGGCGCTCCAGGACGCCGTGCGGGTGAGCGGCGCGCACGTCGGCGTCGCGCTCGACGGCGACGCCGACCGCGCGATCTTCGTCGACGAGCGGGGCGAGCTGGTCGACGGCGATGCGGTGATGGCGATGCTCGCGGCCGAGCTCGACGCGCGCGGGGAGCTCCGCTCGCGCACGCTGGTGGCCACCGTGATGAGCAACCTCGGGTTGCACGTGGCGATGCGCGAGCGTGGCGTGCGGATCGTCACCACGCCGGTCGGCGACCGCTACGTGGTCGAGGAGATGCTCCGCGGCGGCTACAACCTCGGCGGCGAGCAGTCCGGGCACGTCGTGTTCCTCGACCACAACACCACCGGCGACGGGCTCGTGACCTGCCTCGCCGTGCTCGCGCTGATGGTCGGGAAGGGCCGCCCGCTCTCGGAGCTGCGGGGGATCATGCGCCGCTTCCCGCAGATCCTGCTGAACGTGCCGGTGGCCGAGAAGCGCGACCTCGACGGCGTGCGCGAGGTCCAGGCGGCCGTCGCCCAGGCGCAGGCGGCGCTCGGCGAGCGCGGGCGGGTGCTGGTCCGCTACTCGGGGACCGAGAAGCTCCTGCGCATCATGCTCGAGGGCGAGCACGAGGCGCGCATCGGCGAGCTCGCCGAGGCGATCGCCGAGGCGGCCCGCGCCGCCCTCGGGGGCGGCGCGGAGGCATGACGACCGGCGGGGCGCGCGCGATCGCGGCGTTCGCGCTGCTGCTGGCCGCGTGCGCCAAGCCGCGGCCGCCGGGCGAGGTGTGGCAGGCCGCCCAGCTCGCCGGCGAGGAGGCGCAGCGCCGCGGTGACCTCGCCGGCGCCGCGGCCCACTTCCGTACGGCGGTCGGCGAGGCGGAGCGCTTCGGGGGACAGGATGCCCGCCTCGGACGCAGCGTCGACGCGCTCGGAGGGGTCTACCTCGCCCAGCGCCGGGCCGCCGAGGCCGAGGCCCTGCTGCGGCGCGGGCTCGCGATCGACGAGGCCGCGCTCGGACCCGCGCATCCCACCGTGGCGCGCCAGCTCGCCACGCTGGCCGAGCTGTACAAGGAGCAGGGGCGCTATGCGGAGGCCGAGCCCCTGCTCCAGCGGGTGCTCGCCGTCGAGGAGCGCGACCGCGGCCCCGAGGATCCGGAGGTCGCGCGGCGGCTCAACAACCTCGCCACGCTCTACTACGCCGAGGGGCGCTACCAGGACGCCGAGCCGCTGCTCCACCGGGCGCTCGGCATCGCCGAGCGCAAGCTCGGTCCGGACCACCCCGACACGGCCCAGACCCTCACGAGCCTCGGCGTCGTCTACCTCGCCGAGGAGCGGTACGCGGACGCCGAGCCGCTGCTGCGCCAGGCGCTGGCGATCGACGAGCGCGCGCTCGGCCGGGAGAGCCCGGCGGTCGCCGGCAACCTGACGAACCTGGCACTGCTCTTCGGGGCGCGGGGACGCTACGGCGACGCGGAGCTGCTCTACCGGCGCGCGCTCGCCATCGAGCAGCAGGCGCTCGGCCCCGACCATCCCGGCGTCGCGCTCATCCTCGAGGACTACAGCCGGATGCTGCGCAAGGCGGACCGGGCGTCCGAGGCCGACCGCGTCGCGGCGCGCGCACGCGCGATCCGGGCGCGGCAGCCGGCGCCGTAGCCCCATGGTGCGGCTCGGCGTGAACGTGGATCACGTCGCCACGCTGCGCCAGGTGCGCGGCGTGACCTATCCCGACCCGGTGGCGGCCGCGCGCGTCGCGGAGGCGGCGGGCGCCGACGGCATCACCGTGCACCTGCGCGAGGACCGCCGGCACATTCAGGACCGCGACGTCGAGGCGCTGCGTGCGGCGGTGCGCACGCGTCTCAACCTCGAGATGGCGGTCGCCGAGCCGATCGTCGTGTTCGCCTGCCGCCTGCGGCCCGACGACGTCTGCCTCGTGCCCGAGCGGCGGGAGGAGCTCACCACCGAGGGCGGCCTCGACGTCGCCGGCCACGTCGAGCGGGTGCGCGACGCGGTCGCCCGGCTCGTCGCCGCCGGCATCCGCGTGCACCCGTTCGTCGACCCCGAGCCGGCGCAGATCGAGGCCTGCCGCGCGATCGGGGCCCACGGCGTGGAGCTGCACACCGGCGACTACGCCGCCGCACGCACGGCCGCGGCGGCCGCTCGCGAGCTGGCACGGCTCGCCGCGGCGGCCCGCCGCGCACACGCCCTCGGCCTCGAGGTGCACGCCGGGCACGGTCTCACCGTCGACAACGTGCAGCCCGTGGCCGGGCTGCCGCACCTGGCCGAGCTGAACATCGGACACGCGATCGTCGCTCGCGCGGTGTTCGTCGGGCTCGGGGCGGCCGTGGCCGAGATGCGCGCCGCGCTGGCGGGTGGCGGGGCGAGGGCGTGATCGTCACCACGGCCGCCGAGATGCGCGCGCTCGACCGCTGGACGATCGCGCACGGCACGCCGGGCCACGTGCTGATGGAGCGCGCGGGCGCCGGCGCGGCGCGCGTGCTGCGCGAGCGGCTGCCCGCAGCCCGCGGCCGCGCGGTGGTCGTCTGCGGCCGGGGCAACAACGGCGGCGACGGATTCGTCGTCGCCCGGCACCTCAAGCGGGCGCGCTTCCAGGTCGAGACCTGGCTCCTCGGCCGCCCCGACGCCGTGCGGGGCGACGCCGCCCGCATGCTCGCCGCGTGGCGGCGGGCCGGCGGGCGCGTCGAGTCGCTCGCCGACGACGCCCGGCTCGGCACGCTGCGGGCGCGGCTCGCCCGGGCCGCCGTGGTCGTCGACGCGATCCTCGGCACCGGCCTCGACGAGCCGGTCGCGGGGCTCACCGCCGCGGTGATCGAGGCGATCAACGCCGCGCCGGCGCCGGTGCTGGCGATCGACCTCCCGTCGGGCCTCTCCGCCGACACGGGGCGGCCGCTCGGGACGGCCGTGCGCGCCGCGGTCACCGCCACCTTCGGCTTCGCCAAGGTCGGGCAGTGCATTCATCCCGGAATCGAGCACACGGGCAGCCTCGCGGTCGTCGATATCGGCATCCCGCCCGAGGCCGTGGCCGCGGTGCGGCCCCGCACCGCGCTGCTCGAGGCGCACGAGGTGGGGCGGCTCCTGCCCGCGCGCGGGCGCGACGCGCACAAAGGGAGCTTCGGCCACGTGCTGGTGATCGCCGGGTCGCGGGGCAAGACCGGCGCCGCGCTCCTCGCGGCCGAAGGGGCCGCGCGCAGCGGCGCGGGCCTCACGACGCTCGCCGCGGCGGCGGCGCTTCAGCCGCTGCTCGAGGGGCACGTGCGCGAGGCGATGACCGCCGCGCTGCCCGACGGTCCCGACGGCACCGCGGCGCTCGGCGACGGAACCGCCGTCGACCGCCTGCTCGCCGGCCGGGCCGCCGTGGTGTGCGGACCGGGCCTCGGCCTCGCCGAGGGCACGCGGGCGCTGGTCGCCCACGTCGTGCGCCGCTGCTCGGCGCCGCTGGTTCTCGATGCCGACGCGCTCAACTCGGTCGCCGGCACGGATGTCCTCGCCGCGCGCCCGGGGCCCACCGTGCTCACGCCCCACCCCGGCGAGATGGCGCGGCTGGTCGGTGCCGACACGGCCACCGTGCAAGCCGACCGGCTCGGCGTCGCGCGCCGGCTCGCCGCCGCCGCGGGCGTGGTGGTCGTGCTCAAGGGCGCCCGGACGGTCGTCGCCTCGCCCGACGGCGGGGCGGTCATCTGCCCGACGGGCAATCCCGGCATGGCGAGCGGCGGCACGGGCGACGTGCTCTCGGGGATCGTGGGCGGGCTTCTCGCGCAGGGCCTCGGGCCCGCCGATGCGGCCGCGCTCGGGGTCTTCGCGCACGGGCTCGCGGGGGACACGGTGGCCGCGCGGCGGGGCGAGGTCGGGCTCCTCGCGCGCGATCTCCTCGCGGAGCTCCCGCCGACGCTCGCCGGGCTCCAGGCCGCGGCGGCCGGCCGGAAAGAGCGCCATGCGGACGCGTGAGGTCGAGAGCACGGGGCCGGCCGACACCGAGGCGCTCGGGGAGGCGCTCGGCCGCGCGGCGGCGGGCGGCGAGCTGATCGGGCTCACGGGCGACCTCGGCAGCGGAAAGACCTGCCTCGTGCGCGGGATCGCCCGGGGCCTCGGCGCCGATCCCGACCTGGTCCACAGCCCGACCTTCGTCATCGCCACCGAGTACCGCGGGGGCCGGCTGCCGCTCGCGCACGTCGACCTCTACCGCCTTGAGAGCCCCGGCACCGATGCGCTATCGTTGCGCGACGTGCTCTACGGCGAGGGTGTCGCGGCCGTCGAGTGGTTCGAGCGGCTGCCCCCGGCGGCCGGAGAGGAGGCCCTGCTGGTCACGCTCCGGCATGGGGGAGGCGACCGGCGGACCATCCGACTCGAGGCGCACGGCCCGCGTCACGAGCGCCTGCTGGCGGCGGCGCTCGGCACGTGATCGGCCGATGGCGCTCATCGTACAGAAGTTCGGCGGCACCTCCGTCGCCGATCTCGACCGCATCCGGCACGTCGCGGGACGCATCGCGCGCAGCCGCGCGCGTGGCCACGAGCTGGTGGTGGTGGTCTCCGCGATGGCGGGTGAGACCAACCGGCTGCTCGCGCTCGCCCGGCGGGCGGCGCCCGCCCCCGACGGCCGCGAGACCGACGCGCTGCTGGCCACCGGCGAACAGGTGACCGCCGCGCTCACGGCGCTCGCTCTCCACGCCGCGGGCGTCGCCGCGCGCTCGTTCCTCGGATTGCAGGTCCCCATCGTGACCACCGCCGATCACGGGCGCGCGCGCATCCTGCGCATCGACGAGGACCGGCTGCGGCGCACCCTGGCCGCGGGCGCGGTCGCGGTGGTCGCGGGCTTCCAGGGCGTCGCCGAGGACGGCAGCGTCACCACGCTCGGCCGGGGCGGGTCGGACACCAGCGCGGTCGCGCTCGCGGCGGCGCTCGGCGCCGCGGAGTGCGAGATCTACACGGACGTCGACGGCATCTACACGGCCGATCCGCGGCTCGTGCCGCGCGCCCGCAAGCGCGCGCGCATCGCTTACGACGAGATGCTCGAGCTCGCGAGCCTCGGCGCCAAGGTGCTCCAGATCCGCTCCGTCGAGTTCGCGCGGCGCTATCGCGTCCCGATCCACGTGCGCTCCTCGTTCCACGAGGGGGAGGGCACCTGGGTCGTCGAGGAGGATCCCACGATGGAAGAGGAGTCGATCGCGGGCGTCACCTACGACCGCGACCAGGCGAAGCTCACCGTGCTGCGCGTTCCCGACCGGCCCGGGGTCGCGGCGACGCTCTTCGGCACCGTCGCCAAGGCCGGCGTCGTGGTCGACATGATCATCCAGAACGCGAGCGCCGACGGCACCACCGACCTCACCTTCACCGTGCCGCGCGGGGACTACGAGCGGGCGCGCGCCCTCGTCGAGGCCACGGCGCGGACGATCGGCGCGCAGGGGGTCACAGGCGAGACCGACATCGCCAAGGTGTCGATCGTCGGCAGCGGCATGCGCACGCACGCGGGGATCGCCTCGCGCATGTTCGAGGTGCTCGCGCGCGACGGCATCAACATCCAGATGATCTCCACCTCGGAGATCAAGATCTCGGTCGTGATCGACGCGAAGTACACCGAGCTCGCGGTGCGCGCGCTCCACGACGCCTTCGTCGGCTGACGCATGCCCGCTCGGCGCATCCGGCTCTACGACACGACGCTGCGCGACGGCTGCCAGGCCGAGGACGTCGCCTTCACGCTCGACGACAAGCTGCGCATCGCCGAGCGCCTCGACGCCCTCGGCGTCGACTACGTCGAGGGCGGCTGGCCGGGCTCGAATCCGCGCGACGAGGAGTTCTTCCGCGCGGTCAAGCGCCTGCGGCTCCACCACGCGCGCGTGGCGGCGTTCGGCTCCACCCGCCGGGTGGGCGTGCGCGCGAGCGAGGACCGTAACCTCCAGCTCTGCGTGCGCGCCGAGACGCCGGTGATCACCATCGTCGGCAAGGCCTGGGACCTCCACGTGCGCGAGGACCTGCGCATCGCGCTCGGCGCCAACCTCGAGGTGATCCACGACTCGATCGCCTATCTCAAGCGTCACACGGACGAGGTGATCTTCGACGCGGAGCACTTCTTCGACGGGCTCGCCGCCAATCCCGAGCACGCGCTCGCCTGCCTCGCCGCCGCTGCCGACGCGGGCGCCCATGTGCTCTGCCTCTGCGACACGCGCGGCGGCTCGCTGCCCGGCGCGGTCGCCGCCGGCGTGGACGCGGCCCGCGCCGCGCTCCCCGGAGCGACGCTCGGCATCCACTGTCACAACGACTGCGAGCTCGCCGTCGCGAACTCGCTTGCCGCGGTCGAGCACGGCTGCGCCCAGGTGCAGGGGACCATCAACGGCTTCGGCGAGCGCTGCGGCAACGCGAACCTCGTCTCGCTGATCCCCGTCCTCCAGCTCAAGCGCGGCTACCAGTGCGTCACGCCGGCGCAGCTCCGCCAGCTCGCCGAGGTGGCGCACTTCGTCTACGAGCTGGCCAACCTCGAGCCCAACAAGCGCCAGCCCTTCGTCGGGCAGAGCGCGTTCGCGCACAAGGGGGGCCTGCACGTCGCGGCGGTCCAGAAGAACGCCGCGACCTACGAGCACATGGACCCCGCGCTGGTCGGCAACGTGCAGCGGGTGCTGGTCTCCGACCTTGCGGGCCGCTCGAACGTGCTCGCCAAGGCCGCCGAGTTCGGCATCGATCTCGCGAGCGACAAGCCGGCCGTTCAGGCGCTGCTGCGCGAGCTGAAGGAGCTCGAGGCGCGCGGTTACGCCTACGAGGGCGCCGAGGCGTCGTTCGAGCTGCTCATGCGCAAGGCGCTCGACGGCGAGCGCGAGCGATTCTTTCGGCTGATCGGCTTCCGCGTGATCGACGAGAAGCGCCACGAGGGCGAGCCTCCGATCGCCGAGGCGACGATCCAGCTCGAGGGACCCGACGGCCGCGTCGAGCACACCGCCGCGCAGGGCAACGGCCCGGTGAACGCCCTCGACGGCGCGCTGCGCAAGGCGCTCAGCAAGTTCTACCCCGAGATCGCGACGATCCGCCTCCACGACTACAAGGTGCGGGTGCTGGGGGGCGGCGAGGGCACCGCGGCGCTCGTGCGCGTGCTGATCGAGTCGGGTGACGAGCACGAGCGCTGGGGCACCGTCGGCGTCTCGCACAACGTGATCGAGGCGAGCTGGCAGGCCCTCGTCGACAGCATGGACTACAAGCTACACAAGCACCGGCGGGCCGGCGGCCGGCGGCGCCCGGCCCGGCCGGGCTGAGGAGCGCCGGTGCGCGTCTACCTCGATCACAACGCGGGCGCGCCGCTGCGCCCGGCGGTGCGCGACGCGGTCCTCGCCGTGCTCGCGGGTCCGCCCGCCAACCCGTCGAGCGCCCACCGAGAAGGGGCGCGGGCCCGGCGTCTGCTCGAGGAGGCGCGCCGGGAAGTCGCCGCCCTCGTCGGCGGCGCACCGGCGGAGATCGTCTTCACCAGCGGCGCGACGGAGGCGAACAACCTCGCCCTGCGCGGCGTGCGCGCCGGCGCGCGGGTCCTCACCACCGCCATCGAGCACGCGTCGGTGCTCGAGACCGCGCGCGCCCGCAGACCCGCCACCGTCGTCGGCGTCGACGCCGAGGGCCGCGTGACCGCGGAAGACGTGCTCGCGGCGTGCCTCCCGGACACGGGGCTCGTGAGCGTCGGGCTCGCCAACGGCGAGGTGGGGTCGATCGCACCGGTGGCGACGATCGCCGCTGGCCTCGCCGGCCGCGACGTGCTCCTGCACACCGACGCGGCGCAGGCGGCGGGAAGGCTTCCCCTCGACGTGCGCGCGCTCGGCGTCGACCTGCTCTCCCTCTCCGCGCACAAGCTCGGCGGTCCGGCGGGGGCGGGCGCCCTGTGGGTCCGCCGCGGGGTCGGCGTCGCGGCCCAGGTGACCGGCGGCCCGCAGGAGCGCGGGCGGCGAGCGGGAACCGAGAACGTGGCGGCGATCGTCGGCTTCGGCGTGGCCGCACGCCTCGCCCGCGAGGAGCTGGCGAGGGCCGCCGCGCACATGGCGGCGCTCACCGAGGCGCTCTTCGCGGGGCTTTGCGCACGCGTCCCCGACGTCGTGCGCAACGGTCCGTCCGAGGGCCCGCGCCTGCCGAACACGCTCAACGTGCGGTTCCCCGGCTGCCCCGGCGAGAGCCTGCTCGTACTGCTCGACCTCGCCGGGATCGCCGTGTCCCTCGGCTCGGCCTGCGCGGCCGGCGCCCCCGAGCCTTCGCACGTGCTGCGCGCCATGGGGCGCTCGGCCGACGAGGCGCGTAGCAGCCTGCGCTTGAGCCTCGGCCCGGAGACGACGCCGGCCGAGGTCGCGCGCGCCGTCGACGTGCTCGCGCGCGCGGTCGTCGAGGTGCGGGCGAGGGCGGCGGCATGAGCCGGGAGCGCGTCGTCGTGGCGATGAGCGGCGGCGTCGACTCGAGCGTGGCCGCCGCCCGGCTGGCCGCCGCGGGGCACGAGGTGGTGGGCATCTCGCTGCGGCTCGCGCCCGGCGGCGACGGCGCCTGCTGCTCGCTCGACGACTTCCACGACGCGCGGGCGGTCGCGGAGCGGCTCGGGTTCCCGCACTACGTGTTCGACTTCACCGAGGCGTTCGCCGAGCGCGTGGTCGGTCCCTTCGTCACCGAGTACCTCGCCGGGCGCACGCCGAACCCGTGCGCGCGCTGCAACCAGCACGTGAAGTTCGACCTGCTCTGGCGCCGGGCACGCGAGCTCGGCGCCGCACGGCTCGCCACCGGACACTACGCGCGGATCGCGCGCGATCCCGCGAGCGGCCGGCCGGCGCTGCGCGCAGCCGCCGATACCGACAAGGACCAGAGCTACTTTCTCTTCGCGCTCGACGCCGAAGCGCTCGCGCGCACGCTCTTTCCGGTGGGCGACCTGACGAAAGCCGAGGTGCGGCGCCAAGCGCACGGCCTCGGATTGCCGGTGGCCGACAAGCCCGAGAGCATGGAGGTCTGTTTCGTTTCCGGCGGCGACACGGCCGCCTTCGTCGCCCGGCACGCGCCGCCCGGCGCGCTGCGCCCGGGCCCCGTGGTCGACGAGGGCGGGCGCGTGCTCGGGACGCACGCGGGCGTCCATCGCTTCACGATCGGCCAGCGTCGCGGCCTCGGCGGCGCGGGCGGCCCCCGGCGCTACGTGCGGGCGATCGACGCCGCGACGGGCACGGTGACGGTCGGGGCCGCGCCCCGGCCCGCGGCGGGAGTCGTCGCCCGCGACGTGGTCTGGAGCGCCGGCACCCCGCCACGGCCGGGCGCCGCCGTCGGCGTGCGCGTCCGCCACCGCCAGCCGCTCGTGCCCGCCCGCGTGCTCGCCGCCGACGGCACGGAGGTGCGCCTCGCCTTCGACGCGCCGGGGCCGGCGGTGACGCCCGGACAGGCCGCGGTGCTCTACCGTGGCGACCTCGTCCTCGGCGGGGGCTGGATCGTCGGCGAGCTCGCGGTGCACGAGCCGCGGCCCGTGCCGGCCGCACGATGACGGACGAGGCGCGCGCCGCCCTCGAGGGCCGGCTCGGCCACCGCTTCGTGCGCCCCGAGCACCTCGCGACCGCGCTCGCGCATCGCTCGCACGCGGTCGGGGCGCCCAACAACGAGAAGCTCGAGTTCCTCGGCGACGCGGTCCTCGGGCTGGCGATGTCCGATCTCCTGATGGCGCGCTTCCCCGAGGCGCGCGAGGGCGACCTCTCGAAGATGCGCGCGGCGCTCGTCAACGCCGAGGCGCTCGCCCGCAAGGCCCGCCAGCTCGACCTCGGCCGCTGGCTCCGCCTCGGCAAGGGGGAAGAGAAGAGCGGGGGACGCGAGAAGACGTCGATTCTCGCCGCGGGCTACGAGGCGCTGCTCGGGGCGGTCTACCTCGATGCCGGCTACGACGCCGCCCGCACGATCGTCGAGGCGCACTTCGCCGCCGACCTCGCCGCGCACGCCACCGTCGGGCTGCGCGACTACAAGACGCAGCTCCAGGAGGTGACCCAGCGGCTGTTCCGCGCCACGCCGCAGTACACGCTGGTCGAGGAGCGCGGTCCGGACCACGACAAATCCTTCGTTTCCGAGCTGACGATCGGGGGCCGGCCGTACGGGCGTGGCGCCGGCCGCACCAAGAAGGTCGCCGAGCAGGCCGCAGCCATGGAAGCGCTCGCGGCGCTCGCGCGCGAGCACCCCGGGGCGGTCGAATGACCCGCCCGCACCGCAGCGGGTACGTCGCGCTCGTCGGCCGGCCGAACGTCGGCAAGTCGACGCTGCTGAACGCGTTCGTCGGCGTCAAGCTGGCGATCGTCACGCCGAAGCCGCAGACGACCCGCAACCGTATCGCCGGCATCCGCACGCTGCCCGGGGCGCAGGTGGTCTTCCTCGACACCCCAGGCATCCACGCGGCGCGCTCGGGGCTCAACCGCCGCATGGTCGACACGGCCCGCCGTGCCCTCGGCGAGGCCGACGTCGCCGCGTTGGTCCTCGACGCCGCGGCGGGCGTCACCGCCGCCGACCGTGCGCTCGCCGCCGACGTCGCCGCGAGCCGCGTTGCGGCGCTCGTCGTCCTCAACAAGATCGACCGGGTGGCGAAGCCGGCGCTGCTGCCGCAGATGCAGGCCCTCGGCGTGCTGCTGCCCGGGCGCGACGTGGTGCCGGTGAGCGCGCGCACCGGGGAGGGAATCGACGCGTTGCTCGGGGCCGTGGTGAGCCTCCTGCCCGCGGGCCCGCGCCTCCATGCCGAGGACGACCTCACGACCGAGACCGAGCGCTTCCTGGTGCAGGAGGCGGTCCGCGAGCAACTCCTGCTCGCGCTGCGCGAGGAGGTTCCGTACGGGACGGCGGTCGTCGTGGATACTTTCCGTGAGGATGCCGACCGGGACCTGCTGCTGATCCAGGCGACGATCCTCGTCGAGCGCCCCGGGCACAAGGGGATCGTGATCGGCACGGGGGGCCGGCAGCTCGGCGAGATCGGCCGCCGCGCGCGGCTGGCGCTCGAGGCGTTCTTCGGGAGAAGGATCTTCCTCGAGCTGTTCGTGCGCGTCGAGCCGGGCTGGTCGCGCAACCCGCGCCGACTCGCCGAGCTCGGCCTGTGACCGCCGCCGGCCCGCCGCGGGTCGCCCTCGTCGGGCGCCCGAACGTCGGCAAGTCGACGCTCTTCAACCGGCTCGTACGCGCGCGGCGCGCCATCGTCGACGACACGCCGGGCGTCACCCGCGACCGCGTGGTCGCCCCCGCCGAGCACGGCGGCCGCAGCTTCCTGTGCGTCGACACCGGCGGGTTTTTCGCCGAGCCGGCCGACCCCGGGACCCTCGCCGCCGCGGTGCGCGCGCAGGCGCTGGCCGCCGTCGAAGAGGCCGACGTCGTCGTATGCGTCTTCGATGTCACCGCCGGCCTCGCCCCCGCGGACCGGGAGATGGCGCGGCTGCTCGCCCGCAGCGGGCGGCCGGTCCTTTGGGTGGTGAACAAGGTCGACACGCCGGCGCGCGAGGCTCTCCTCTCGGACTTCTACGCCGTCGGCGTGGAGCGGCTCCTGCCCGTGTCGGGCGAGCACGGCCGCGGCCTCGAGGCGCTGCGCGACGCGATCGTCGCCGCGCTGCCGCCCGCCGGCGCACCGGCGGGGGCGGCGCCCGGGACGCGCCTCGCGCTCGTCGGCCGGCCGAACGTCGGCAAGTCCTCGCTGCTCAACCGGCTCCTCGGCGCCGAGCGGGTCATCGTCGCGCCCCAGGCAGGCACGACGCGGGACGCGGTCGACACCCCGCTCGTCGTCGCGGGCGTGCCCTACGTCCTCGTCGACACGGCAGGCATTCGCCGGCGGGCGCGCGTCGAGGACCGCGTCGAGCGCCACGGCGCGGTGCGCGCGCTCGGCGCGCTCGCCCGCGCCGACGTGGCGCTGGTCGTGCTCGACGCGGCCGAGGGCATGACCGACCAGGACGCGCGCATCGTCGCCCGTGCCTGGGAAGCGGGGCGCGCCGTCGTCCTCGTCGCCAACAAGTGGGACACGGTGCCGGCCACACGCCGCGACGCCGCCGCCTTCCGCCGCACGCTCGCCGAGCAGCGGCCGGCGTTCGCCCGCCTGCCGCTCCTCTGCGTGTCCGCGCGCACGGGGGAGGGGCTCGCCGACCTCTTCCGCCTGGTCGCCCGCGTCGACGCGGCCCACGCGCGCACGCTGCCGACCGCGGCGCTCAACCGCGCGCTCGCTGCGGCGGTGGCGGCGACGCCGCCGCCGAGCCCCGGGGGCCGCGCGCTGCGCTTCTTCTATGCCACCCAGGTCGGCCGGCGGCCCCCGGCGGTCGTGGTGTTCACGAACGCGCCCGCCGCGGTCCCGCCCGCCTACGTCCGCTACCTCACCGCGCGCCTGAGCGAGGCCTTCCGGCTCGACGGCGTGCCGCTGCGGCTCACGCTGCGCGCGCGGCGCGAGGGCGCGCTCAGCGCAACCCCTGGGCGCGGTAGCGGGCGGCGTACTCCACGTAGTTCTGCGCGAGCCCGCGCAGGCGGGCCAGCTCCTCGCCGCTGACTTCGCGCACCCGCCGCGCGGGGCTGCCGAGGACGAGCGAGCGCGCCGCCACACGCGTCCCGGGGGCCACCAGCGCGCCGGCGCCGATCAGGCACTCCTCCTCGATCACCGCCCCGTCGAGCACGACCGCGCCGATGCCGATCAGGCAGTGGTCGCCGACCGTGCAGCCGTGGAGCACCGCGGCGTGCCCGACGGTGACCCCCGTGCCGACGATCGCCGGCCAGCGGTCCCGCGCGACGTGCACCGTGGCGTTGTCCTGGACGTTCGTGCGCGCGCCGATGCGCACCCGCTCGATGTCGCCACGCACCACCGTGTGGAACCAGAGGCTCGCCTCGGGGCCGATGACGACGTCACCGATCACCACCGCCGAGTCGGGCACGTAGGCGCTCGCGTCGATCGCGGGCGTCTTGCCGCCGTACGGGGCGATCATCGCGCGTCCATAGCCCCGGGGCGCACCGCGGCGCAAGCCGGCGCCCGCCGCGATCTCGCCGCGCCTGGCACCGTGATGCCGCAGCGCGAGGACCGACCCCCGGTTCCCGCGTCCTGGCACGCGGCCTGCTTCCGCCGAAGCCATGCGCCTCGGCTACCTCCTCCTCGCCGGCCTGCTCGTGGCCCCGTCCGCACGGGCCGCCCTCCCGACCGCGCCGCGCACCGCGGTGCAGCTCGGGCCCGGCGTCTCGCTCAGCCTGCCCGCGGGCTTTCGCATCGTCACCGGGCCGCGCGCGCGCCGGATCCTCGCCGACATCGGCAACGTCCCCCCGAAAGACCGCTTCGCCCTCGTCTCGCCCCCGGGCGCCGACTGGTTCATCGAGGTGGCGTGGGTGGAGGAGGGGTACGTGCGCGACGCCGACGCCCGCACGCTCGATGCCACGGCGCTCCTCGCCGCCGTCCGGGCCGACACGGCCCGCACCAACGCGGCGACCGCCGCGCGCGGGTTCAGCCCGCTGCGCGTCGAGGGCTGGGGCGAGCAGCCGCGCTACGAGCGCAGCCGCCACGTCCTCCTGTGGAGCGTCGCGCTGCGCGATGACGACGGCGCGGTGATGAACCTCGGCGCGCGCATCCTCGGCCGCCGCGGCTACGTACGCCTGAACCTCGCGGCGGCGCCCGCCGACTACGCGGTCGCGCGCCGTGCCGTCGCGCGGCTGATGGACGCCGTCGCCTTCGCACCCGGCGCGGCGTACGACGACTTCCACCCGCAGGCCGACGCCGTTGCGCCCTACGCCCTCGGCGCGCTCGTCGCCGGACCCGCGGCGGGCGGCGGCTGAGCGCGCCGCCGTCTGCTTGCTCGACCCCCAGGCGCCTGCTACACGACGGCATGGCACGTTCGAAGGGGCTCATCCGCACGTCCGGGTGGGCCCCTTCGCGCGTCTCGAGGAGGAATCATGCCGCTCGACGAGCTGCGTGAGGGACTCACCTTCGACGACGTCCTGCTGGTGCCCGCCGCCTCGGACGTGCTGCCGCGCGACACCGACGTCTCCACCCAGCTCACGCGCACGATCCGGCTCAACATCCCGCTGCTCTCCGCCGCGATGGACACGGTCACCGAGGCCCGCACGGCGATCGCCATGGCGCAGGAGGGGGGGCTCGGCGTCGTCCATCGCAATCTCGCGATCGCCGCCCAGGCCCTCGAGGTGGAGCAGGTGAAGAAGTCCGAGAGCGGGATGATCGTCGACCCGGTGACCGTGCACCCCGAGCAGCCGATCGCCGCCGCGCTCGAGATCATGCAGCGCTACCGCATCTCCGGCCTGCCGGTCACGCGCGACGGCAAGCTCGTCGGCATCCTCACCAACCGCGACCTGCGCTTCGAGAAGCGCCTCGACCGCACCGTCGGCGAGGTGATGACCCGCGAGCGGCTGGTGACCGCCCGCCCGGGGATCACGCTCGAGGAGGCCAAGGAGATCCTCCACCGCGACCGCATCGAGAAGCTCCCGGTGGTCGACGAGCACAACGTGCTCCGCGGGCTCATCACCGTGAAGGACATCGAGAAGGCGGCCCGCTATCCGAACGCCGCCAAGGACGACCTCGGGCGGCTGCGCGTCGGCGCGGGGATCGGCACCGGCCCGGACCGCGAGGCGCGCGCCGAGGCGCTCGTGCGCGCGGGCGTCGACGTGCTCGTCATCGACACCGCCCACGGCCACTCGCGCGCCGTGATCGAGACCGTCGAGGCGATCAAGGGGGCCTTCCCCCGCGTCGAGCTGATCGGCGGCAACGTCGCCACCACCGAGGGCACGCAGGCGCTGCTGCGCGCCGGGGTCGACGCGGTCAAGGTCGGCATGGGGCCGGCGTCGATCTGCACGACGCGCGTGGTTTCGGGCGTGGGCGTGCCGCAGATCACGGCGATCGCGGACGCGGTGAAGGCGAGCGCGCGGGCGGGCGTCCCCGTGATCGCCGACGGCGGCATCAAGTTCTCGGGGGACATCACCAAGGCACTCGCAGCAGGCGCGCACGCGGTGATGCTCGGCGGGCTGCTCGCGGGCACCGAGGAGAGCCCGGGCGAGACGATCCTCTACCAGGGTCGCACCTACAAGCTCTACCGCGGCATGGGCTCCCTCGAGGCGATGCGCGAACGGGAGGGCAGCCGCAACCGCTACTTCCAGGACGACGAAGAGCTCGCCGGCGCCGCCAAGCTCGTGCCCGAGGGCATCGAGGGCCGCGTGCCCTACAAGGGTGCGCTCTCCTTCATCGTGCAGCAGCTCGTCGGCGGGCTGCGCGCGGGCATGGGCTACCTCGGCACGCGCACGCTCGCCGAGCTGCGCGAGAAGGCACGGTTCGTGCGCGTGTCGGCGGCGGGGCTCAAGGAGAGCCACGTCCACGACGTTTACATCACGAAGGAGGCGCCCAACTATCGCCTCGAGTAGGCCGCCGCGCTCGTGATCCTCATCCTCGACTTCGGCTCGCAGTACACGCAGCTCATCGCCCGCCGCGTGCGCGAGCTGCACGTCTACAGCGAGATCCATCCCTACGACGTGCCGCTCGCCACGATCGAGCGGCTCGCGCCCGAGGGCATCATCCTCTCGGGGGGCCCGGCGAGCGTCTATCGGGCCGATGCGCCGCTGCCGGCGGCCGACGTGCTCGCGTTCCTCACCAGGGCCCCGGTCCCCGTGCTCGGCATCTGCTACGGCATGAACGTCCTCAACCAGGCGCTCGGCGGCCGGATCGGCCGCGCGGAGCGCAAGGAGTTCGGCCCCGCCGACCTCCGCATCGTGCGCGTCGACCCGCTGCTCGCCCTCGGCGGGCGCACGACCCGCGTGTGGATGAGCCACGGCGACCGGATGGAGACGCTCGCCGACGGGCTCGACACGCTCGCCACCAGCGACAACTCCCCCCACGCGGCCTTCCGCCACCACGCGCGGCCGCTCTACGGGCTCCAGTTCCACCCCGAGGTCACCCACACGGTCGAGGGCCGCGAGATCCTGCGCAACTTCGTGCTGCGCATCTGCGGCGCCGAGCCCACGTGGACCATGGAAGGCTTCGTCGAGGCCACGGTGCCGCGCATCCGCGAGCGCGTCGGCCACCGCCGCGTGCTCTGCGCGCTCTCGGGCGGCGTCGACTCGACGGTCACCGCCGCGCTCGTCCACCGCGCCGTCGGCGACCGGCTCACGTGCGTGTTCGTCGACAACGGGCTGCTCCGCGCCGGTGAGGCGACGGAGGTGGTGGAGCTCTTCCGCGGGACGATGGCGCTCGACGTGCGCCTGGTGGACGCCGGGGAACGGTTCCTCGCGAACCTCCGCGGGGTCGAGGATCCCGAGCGCAAGCGGCGCATCATCGGCGCCACCTTCATCGAGCTGTTCGAGGAGGAGGCGCGCGACATCCCCGACGTCGGGTTCCTCGCCCAGGGCACGCTCTACCCCGACGTGATCGAGTCGACGTCGGTGCGCGGCCCCTCGGCGACGATCAAGAGCCACCACAACGTGGGCGGGCTCCCCGAGCGCATGCGGCTCGAGCTGCTCGAGCCGCTCCGCGAGCTGTTCAAGGACGAGGTGCGTGCGCTCGGGCGCGTGCTCGACGTCCCCGACGCGATCATCGCCCGCCAGCCGTTTCCCGGCCCCGGGCTCGCCATCCGGGTGATCGGCACGGTCGACGCGGAGCGGCTCGCGATCGTGCGGGCGGCCGACGCGATCGTGCAGGAAGAGGTGCGCGCGGCGGACCTCTACGACGAGCTGTGGCAGGCGTTCGCCGTGCTTCTCCCGGTGCGGACCGTCGGTGTCATGGGCGACGAGCGCACCTACGAGCACGTGGTCGCGATCCGCGCCGTGCGCTCGACCGACGGCATGACCGCCGACTGGGCGCGGCTGCCCGCCGACCTGCTCGCGCGGCTCTCGAGCCGCATCATCAACGAGGTGCGCGGCGTCAACCGCGTGGTCTACGACGTCTCGTCGAAGCCGCCGGCGACGATCGAGTGGGAGTGAGCGGCGAGCGCCGCCCGCAGCAGGGCGAGCGCCTGGCGGAGATCGGCGGACCTGGCCCGCAGGTCGCTGCGCAGCCCCGACGCGAGCTTCTTCGCCGGCCGCGAGCCGAGCCGCGCCGTGAACTTGCGCAGCGCGCCGATCGCCTTCGCGAGCTTGCGGCGTGCGCGGCCGGCCTGCGCCTGATCGGCCGCGGCTTCGGCGTCCGCGACGAGCGCGCTCGCCTTGGCGAGCGCCCCGGAGAGCCCGGCTTGGAAACCGCCCGCCGGCACCTCGGCTGCCACCAGGCTCACGAGCGCGCCGAGCCGGCAGTGGATCGAGGCGAAGGTCGGCGCGACGACGCAGGGCAGCGTCGTCGTGGTCGTCGTCCCCACCGACGGGGGCTCGTACTCGTACGCCCCGATGTCGCAGCGGGCGACCCCGTCGCCGTTGCCGTCGGCGGGCCGCGGCATGCCGCGCTGATCGGTGGCGGGGCAGTCGGCGTTGCCGGCGTCGATCGCCGGGCTGCCCGGGGGCAGCGCGTGCGTCTTCGTCGGGCCGCCGTTGTTCGCGAGCGCTCCCAGCATCGGGTTCGCGTTGCGGAGGTCGCCCGCGGCGCCGAGGCCGCACGTGTCGGCGTCGTCGAGGTTGGCGCCGAGCGAGGTGATCATGCCGAGGCAGTTGCTCGTGCCGTTGCCGGCGAGGATCGTGTCCTCGACCGCCACCTGATGGAGCCCCGGGTTCACGAGGCCTTCGGCCGTGTTCCCGTAGACCGTGCTGCTGCGCAGCGTGGCCGTGCCCGCCGAGCGGACGCCGGTGCCGACGTTGCCGGAGACGGTGGCGTTGACGAGCATCAGCGTCCCGGAGACGTCGTTGAAGACGCCGGCACCCATGCCCGACGGCGCCGCGTTGGCCGAGAGCGTGCTCGCCGTGATCGTGAATGCCGCGCCGGCGTTGAAGATGCCGCCCCCGGACTGGGCCGCGCCGTTGCCCGAAAACGTGCTCGTGGACACATTGGCGGTGTCGCTGGCGGCATAGATGGCCCCGCCGCTCGAGCCGGCGCTGTTCCCGACGAAGGTGCTGCCGGTCACGATGAGGGCGCCGTCGGCGTAGATGGCGCCACCCGGGCTGTTGCCGATCGCCGTGTTGTTGGCGAACGTGCTGGCGCCGACCGCGAGCGAGGCCGACGGGCCGCTGGTCGCGATCGCCCCGCCGTCGCTGCCCTGGTTCATCTGGAACGTGCAGCCGTCGATCGTGAGCGTGCCGCCGTTGAGGATCGCGCCGCCTTCGAGGCCGCCGAAGTTGCCCGAGAGGGTGCTGCCGCTGATCGCCAGCGAGCCGAGGTTGTCGATGGCGCCGCCGAGCCCGGCCGACGCGGAGTTGTTCGCGAGCGTGCTGTTCGTGATCGTCGCCGCGGCGCCGCTGCGGTTGTTGATGGCGCCCGCGACGCCGCCCGGCGCGCTGTTGCTCGACACGGTGGAGTTCCTGATGAACAGGCTCCCCCCGTTGTCGATCGCGCCGCCGGGCGTCGCGCTGCCGCCGGTCAGGCTCAGGTTGTCGAGCTCGAGGATGACCCCGCTCCCCACCTGGAAGAGGCGCGTGGCGCCGCCGCCGTCGAGCGTGATCCTCCCGCCGCCGTCGATGATCGTGTCCTGCGCGATCGCCTTCTGGGCGGTGAACGTGATCGTGGCCGGCGCGGCGCCGCAGTCGAACACGACCCTGCCGCCGCCGGTGAGCGCCGTGACGAGGGCGGCCTCCGTGCAGCTCCCCGCCGAGCCCGTGCCGACGGTGCCCGCCGCTCCGGCGGGGCCCGCCGCAGCGAGCGCTGCCGCAAGCGCCAGCGCCCGACCCCCCGTGCGCACCACGAGGACGCGAATACCCGAAGGTCGCGGCCCTGCGCAACCGTCCCGCGGCCCGTGGCCCTCCGTCCTGATGAGATGTTATCTTACCGACCCATGACGCAGATAGCCGCCACGAGGACCGCCGTCGCCGCCGTCCTCCTGCTCGCCTGCCGGGCGGCCGTGGTGCCCGCGTCGAGCCTGTCGCCGAACGATACCGTCGTCTGGACGGGGCCGTTCGGGCAGGGGTTCGACGACGTGCAGGGGATCGCCGTCGATCCGACCGGACAGCTCGTGTACGTCGCCGACACGTACTACGTCTACGAGTACGACTCGACGGGCGTCTTCGTCCGGGTATGGGGCGGACCCGGGAGCGGCCCCGGCCAGATCGACCACGCGAGCGGGATCACCGTCGATCCCTTCGGCGACGTGTACGTCGCGGACTCCGGGAACGGCCGCGTGCAGCACTTCGACGAGAACGGCAAGTTCCTCGCCGCATGGGACATCCCGGGGGCGCGGGAGGTCGCCGCGGACACGGGCGGGACGATCTACGTGCTCGCCAACGTGCTCCTCTCGCCGTATCCCTTCGTCACCGCGCGCGCCGCGGACGGCACCGAGCTACGCACGTGGCCGGCGCAGTTCCCCGACGACTTCGGCCCCTCCGAGTACTATCTGCCGCACTACCTCAACACGGGGACGGCGCTCGCCACCGACGCGGCCGGGAACGTGATCGTCGTCGGCCGGTCCTTCCAGCGCTTCCAGCAGCCCGACGACGACACCTGCGCGCGGCAGGTCTGGGACTACCAGCGGCAGTACGACCCGCGCCCGCTCGCGGATCCGCTCGCGAGCGGCGAGATCGTCGTGTTTTCCCCACAAGGCGTGGTCCGGGCGAACGGCTGGCTCAGCCGCTATTCCTTCTCGTGCGTGTACGTCTCGATCTCCGACGGCGACGCGCGCGGCGTGGCCGTGGACCCGACCGACGGCTCGTTCTTCGCATCGATGGCCGAGCACTTCGTTCGCCAGGTGCCGGACACGCCCCCCTATCTCGGGATCGGCGCCGAGCTCGACATCCCGTGCCTCATCTGCCGCGATCCACAGATGAACAACTTCGGGACGCCGCACGACCTCGCCTTCGACTGCGCGGGGAACCTCTACGTCACGAGCGCGGATCGGATCCTCAAGTACCGCAACGCGGGCGCGCCCCCGCCGCCGTGCGGGACGAAGCGCAAGCACTTCGAGCTGGCGCTCTCGCCCGCGCTCCGCCGGCCGCCGGGCGTGAACGACAAGCTCCTGGTCACGCTCGGGTGCACGGGCGACGCCTGCACGGGCATCGTCAAGGCGACGGGCCGCAAGCCCGGGTGCAAGCGCTGCCGTCTCCTCCTCGCGCGGCGACGCTTCACGGTGCCCGGCGACGGCCCGCAGACGCTCGAGCTGACGATCCGACCCGCCGCGCTCGCGGTGCTCGGGCAGGGCCTCGCCCCGATCCGGCTCGCGGCCCGGGCGCGGCCGAAGCACGGGCCGGCGCGCTCGGCGCTCGTTCGGCAGGCGACGCTGCTCGACGCCGGCGTGATCGCGCTGGCCTGCCCGGCGGGCGCGACCGCCGGGACACCTGCGGCGGCGTCCGGGACGCTCGCTCCGCCGCTGGCGGCGGCGGTCGAGGTGCAGGTGGAGGCACCGGACGGGACGACGACCACCCTCGCCGCGGCCGCAGGCGCCGACGGGCGCTTCCAGACCCCCCTCCTTCCCGATCGCGCCGGCACGTGGACCGTGCGCGCCGCGTGGGCCGGCGACGCGGCGCACGCGCCCGCGAGCGGCGCGTGCGCGTTCACCGCGAACGAGACGCCGCCCGCGGTCACGGTGGCCTGCCCGGCGGGTGGCACGGTCGGGAGCCCGCTCGCCGCGACCGCGACGGTCACGCCGCCGCTCGGCGACGGCCAGGGCGGGATCGAGTTCGCCCCGCCGTCGGGCGGGCTCATCGTGATTCCCGGCGGCGACGGCACGGGGATGCTCGCCGCGAGCCTCGTGCCGGCCGAGGGCGGGACGTGGATGCTCCGCGGGCGCTGGGCCTCAGTCGGCGGCGAGGTCACGGCGTCGTCCGCGTGCGCGGTCGACGTGCAGCGGCTCGCATCGAGCTTGACGCTCACGTGCCCCGCCGGGATGCCGCTCACCTTCACCGGGACGCTCATCCCCGCGCGGGCGGGCGCGACGGTGACGATCAGCTACACGCCGGCCGTCGGCGGAGCGCCGGTGGACCGCACCGCGACCACCGCCGCCGACGGGTCCTTCAGCGACACGCTGCCCGCCGGCACGATCAACAGCGGAAGCGCGCAGGCGAGCTGGCCGGGCGACGCGGCGTACGCGCCGGCGGCGTCGGCGGCGTGCGCGTTTTGAGCTATCCCGCCATCCGCTCGGTGGCCCAGCGCAGGAAGTCCTCCTCGGTGACGATGCCGGCGAGCCCGCCGCGCGCGTCGACCACCGGCAGGCAGCCGATCTTGTACCGCACCAGGCGCCGGCCGGCCTCGGCCGCGGGCTCTTCGGGCGACGCCGTGCTCACGTGCGTCTCCATGAGGTCGCCGACGCACGCCCAGGCGAGGAGCCGCACGCGCTCCTCCTCGGGGCGGCCGAGCAGCGAGCTCGGGCCCGCGGCCACCAGGTCGCGGTGGCTCACCACGCCGAGCAACTCGCCGGCCGGGCCGACGACCGGCAGATGGCGGATGCGGCAGGCGCGCATGAGCCGGTAGGCCTCCGGCACCGAGTCGCCCGGTCCGACGGCGATCACCCGCTCGACCATGAGGTCGGCGACGCGTAACCCCCCGGGCAGCGGGGCCGCGGCGGCGGTGTCCGGGCGCGCGCCGCACGCCCCCACGAGCTCGGCGAACGAGTCGCGCAGGTCGTCGGGAAGGAGGTGCGCGTCCGGGACGAGCCGCGCGTCGGCGTTGGCGCAGATCGAGAGCCGATTGGTGTAGCTCATCACCGCGAACTCGAGCCCCATGCCCATGAACAGCGGCACGATCGGGTGCACGTCGAGGATGCGCCGGCCGAGCAGCACGACCGGCTCCCGCGGCCCGGGGACGTTGGTGATCACCGTGTTGCACGTCGTCTGGCAAGGCATGAGCCGCCCGAGGAGCGCGCTCACCGGCGCCGAGAGCACGCCGGCGAGGCCGAGCACGAGCGCCGAGGCGCGCGCCTGGCCGCGATCCTTCAAGCTGCCCATCTCGGCCGCGATCCGCCGCAGCCGCTCGGCCGGGTCGGGCTCGTCGAGCGGCAGCACGGGGAACATCGCCGAGACCAGGTTGCCGAGCTTGAGATGCTCGGCGGCGCCCCGGAGGCTCACCGGGACGAGCGCCCGCACCCAGGGCGCGCGATCGAGCGCGCCGCGGCGGAGCACGTAGCGGCGCAGCGCCCCGGCGATCACGGCGAGCACCACGTCGTTCACCTTGCAGCCGGCCGCGCCGCGCACGGTGAGAAGCGCGTCGAGCGGGAAGGCCGCCCAGACGATCCGCCGGCGGTCGCTCAGCGGTCCGTCGAAGGGCGGGCTCGGGGAGGGGTGGCGGAGCATCGAGACGATCGTGCCCGCGGCCTCGAACGCGTCCGCCATGCGCTCGCGGAGGGCGGCAGGCGCCAGGGCGGCCCGCACCGCCTCGGCGGCGGCGCGGGCCTGCTCGAACGGCCCCGGCCGCGGCCGAGGGAGGCGGGGAGCCAAGGGCGTCCCGTCGGCCATGGTCTCGAGGAGCTGCGCGCCGCTCACGCCGTCGATCATGCAGTGGTGGATCTTCCACAGGAGCGCGCTGCGGCCGTCGGCCAGGCCGTCGATCGCGTACAGCTCCCAGAGCGGGCGCTCCCGGTCGAGGGGCACGGCGAAGAGCGTGTCGACCAGCTCGTGCAGCTCGCGCTCGCCGCCCGGGGGCGGGACCGCCACGTGGCGCACGTGGCGGCGGACGTCGAAGTCGGGATCCTCCTCCCAGCGCGGCCAGCCGAGATCGAGGAAGGGGCGCACGGGCCGCTGGCGGTAGCGGCGGAAGGGCTTGATCCGCGCGTCCATCGCGGCGACCAGGTCCTCGAACGGGACGCTCGCGTCGAGGATCGCGACGCTGCCGACGTGCAGGAGCTGCGTCGGCCGCTCGAAGTAGAGGAAGGACGCGTCGAGCGGCGAGAGCAGCCGGCGGCGACGCCCCTGCACTGCCGTGCCCCCCTCCATGCAATCCGAGAAAAGCAATCCCCGGACCACCGCGCGGCCGCGCAGCGACGGGCGGCGCTTCTCAAGGCTGCGACGGGTGACGCACCGCGCTTGTCCCGGCCGCGACGCGCCTGGTAGAGCCAGGCCTCGGCGATGGACCTCGAGCTGACGCCCGACCAGCGCCTCCTGCGCGACAACGCCCGCCGCTTCCTCGAGCGCGAAGTGGCGCCGCGGGTCGCGCGCCACGAGGCCGACGGCATCTTCCCCCGCGACCTCTACCCGCGGCTCGTCGCCCCGGGTTTCATCGGCGCCATGGTCCCCGCCGAGCACGGCGGCCACGGCCTCGACGCCACCTCGTACTGCGTGCTGGTCGAGGAGCTGGCGTACTGCTGGGGGTCGCTGCGCAGCTCGGTGACCACCCACAACCTCGCCACGGGCGTGATCGCCCACGCAGGCACCCCGGCGCAGCGTGCCCGCCATCTCCCGCCGCTGCTCGACGGCCGGCGGATCGCCTTCTTCGGCCTCACCGAGCCCAACGTGGGCTCCGACGCCTCGGGGGTAGAGCTGACGGCCACGCGCCACGGCGACGCCTACCGGCTCTCCGGGACGAAGACCCTCATCACCAACGGCACCGTGGCCGAGACCGGCGTCGTCTTCGCGCGGCTCCGCGACGCGGGGCCGACGGCGTTCATCGTCGACCGCGAGGAGTCGCCCTTCGCAGCCCGGGCGCTCGACAAGATGGGGAACCTCGCGACGCCGCTCGCCGAGCTCGCGTTCGAGGACGTCCCGGTGCCGGCGGCGAACCTGCTCGGCGAGCCGGGCAGCGGGCTCGCGCTGGCGCTCCGGGGGCTCGCCACCGGGCGCTGCTCGGTGGCGTTCGCGGCCGTGGGGCTCGCGCGCGCGGCGCTCGACGCGGCGGTCCGCTACGCGAAGGAGCGCCGCCAGTTCGGCAAGCCGATCGGCGCCTTCCAGCTCGTGCAGGAGATGATCGCCGAGATGGCGGGCCTCACCGAGGCCGCGCGGCTCATGGCCTACCGGGCCGCCGCCGCGCTCGAGGCCGGTGGGAAGGCCGTCCTCGAATCGTCGCAGGCGAAGCTCTTCGCCACCGAGGCGGGGCTCCGCGTGGCGCACCTGGCGATCCAGGTGCACGGCGGCTACGGCTACACGCGCGAGTTCCCGGTCGAGCGCTACTACCGCGACCTCCGCCATCTGACGCTCGCCGAGGGAACGTCGCAGATCCAGCATCTCGTGATCGGGCGCGAGCTGCTCGGGCTCGACGCGATCCGCTGAGGGAGGAGGGGACGATGCGGCTCGCAGGGCGGGTGGCCGTGGTGACCGGGGCGGGGCAGGGCCTCGGCGAGGCGATCGCGCTCCGGCTCGCGCGCGAGGGCGCGGCGGTGATGGTGAACGACCTCCACGCCGAGACCGCCGGCCGCACCGCCGCCGCGATCCGCGCGGCCGGCGGCCGGGCCGCCGTCTTCGCCGGCAGCGTCACCGACCCCGCCGCCGTCGAGGAGCTGATGGCACGCACCGTCCGCGACCTCCGCGGCCTCACGATCCTCGTCAACAACGCCGGGATCACGCGCGACAAGCTGCTCCGCGACATGACCCTCGAGGACTTCGACGCGGTGCTGAACCTGAACCTGCGGGGCACCTTCCTCTGCTGCAAGCACGCCACGCCCCACATGGTGGCCGCCCGCTGGGGCCGGGTCATCAACATGAGCAGCCGCGCCCACCTCGGCAACAAGGGCCAGGTGAACTACTCGGCGTCGAAGGCGGGCGTGATCGGCCTCTCGCGCTCGCTCGCGCTCGAGCTGGGCAAGTTCGGCGTCACCGTCAACTGCATCGCCCCCGGCGTGATCGCCACCCCCGGCGTGACCTCGCTCCCGCACTACCAGAGCCTCGTCGAGCGCGTGGCCCCCACGCTGCCGATCCCGCGGCTCGGCAAGCCCGAGGACGTGGCCGGCGTGGCGGCGTTCCTGGCGAGCGACGACGCCGAGTATGTCACGGGCGAGGTGATCCACGTGTCAGGCGGGCGGTACGGGTCCTGAGCGAGGCCGCCCTTCGGCATTCTCTGACAAACTCCCAACGTCCCAAGGGAGTCTCGCACCAGCCCAGCCATTCCGTGCAGGGCATACATGCCCCGCACCTGGAAAATATCTTGACTCCATCACGACACTGCCTCTATGGTCCAGCCGCCCCGCAGGCTCGCGACTTCGCCGACCATTGGAGGCACGGATGATCCGGAACGGTGGGACATGTTCTCGCACGTGATCCTCGGCCTGCTCCGTGACGGCCGGCAACGGCACGGCTACGAGCTCATCAACGACTACCGACTGCGCTCCGGGACGCTTCCCAGTCCGGGAAACCTCTACCGCGAGCTCGGGCGGCTCGCCACCGAGAAGCTCATCGCCGCGGGCATCAATCCGCCGGATGCCGACCCGCGCCGCATTCCCTACGAGATCACGGATCGAGGACGGCGGACCTTCGACCAGTGGCTCGTCGCCTCGCGCACGCAGAGCGATGAATTCCACAATTGGTTGCTGTTCATCGATCGTGTTCCCGCCGACGTTCGCGAGCGCCTGCTCGATCGCCGCCAGGAAGATCTGTGGTTGCGGAGCAAGGAGCTCGCGCGCGCGCTCGAAGACGTCGGCATGCGCCGGCCCGAGCGACCACCCACGACGGCCTACGATCCGCTTCCGGCCATCCTCGAGCGCCAGATGAAGATCGTCGCCGCGGAGCTGGAATTTCTCAAGGAGTTTCGGTCGAGCTTCGGATCGTGGCTGCGCCAGGGCGGGCAGCTTGCGGTGAGTCCGGTTGCGGCGGCGCGCGCCGAGCGCCGCGCGGACGACCGGCGCTGAAGCCCGCGTGAGCCACGTGATCATCGAGCTGGCGGACGTGAGCAAGTCCTACGGGACCGGACGCTTGGTGACGCGCGTCGTCAGCCGGCTCAACCTGCGCATCCGGCGAGGCGAGTTCGTCTCCATCATGGGTCCGAGTGGCGCCGGCAAATCGACGCTCCTCAATCTGATCGCCGGGCTCGACACGCCCGACGCCGGGCGCGTGATCGTGAGCGGCATCGACCTTCAGACCCTGACCGACGCGCAGCTCGCCGGCATGCGCCTGCGCAAGATCGGTTTCGTGTTCCAAGCCTTCAATCTGCTTCCGGCGCTCACCGTCGGACGCAACGTCGCCTGGCCGTTGCAGTTCGCCGGCTTCTCGCGTCGCGAGCAGCGCGCGCGAGCGCTGGAGGCGTTGGAGAGGGTGGGGATGGCCGACTACGCAATGCGGCGCCCCGCAGAGCTCTCCGGCGGGGAGCAGCAGCGTGTGGCGATCGCGCGCGCCATCGTAGCTGGGCCGGAGATCCTGCTCGCCGACGAGCCCACCGGCAACCTCGACTCGCACACCGGACAGCACATCCTGAACCTCCTCGTGGCACTCAGCCGCGAGGCGAACGCCACCGTCGTCATGGTGACGCACAGCGTGCTTGCAGCGTCCCACGGCGATCGGACGCTCGAGCTCGAGGACGGAAGGATCCTGCGTGAAGTTCGCGCGCCGCCACCGCCCGACGGGCTTTCCACCGTCGGGGTGGGCCAGCGATGAAGGTCTGGTTGTCCTTTCAAATGGCCTACGAGCACGTGCGCTTCGGCTTCAGTCGCATGGCGCTGGCGGCACTCGCGATCGCCCTCGGCGTCGGCCTCGTCGTCGCCATTCAGCTCATGAACGCCGCCGTCCTGAACGCCTTCCTCGACACTCTCGACGGCACCGCCGGTCGGGCCGCACTCACCGTTTCCGCCGGCGAAGGCTTCACCTTTCCCGAGGAGGTCCGCGAGACGGTCGCCGCGGTCCCGGGCGTGGCGCTCGCCGTTCCCTTGGTCACGGGCGTCGCCTTTCCCGACGACACGTCCGGCGAGCTCCTCACCGTGCACGGCGTCGACCTCACGCACGACGCGGAGGTGCGCGTCTACCATCGAGCCGCCACCGCGGGGGTCGTCGACGACATCGTCGGCTTTCTCAACCAGACCGACTCGATCATCGTCGGCCGCGAGTTCGCGGCCCGCCGCGGCCTCGATGTCGGCAGTCCTCTGCCACTCGTCACTCCTCACGGCGTCCAGCGCTTCGTCGTGCGGGGGCTGCTCGACCCGGAGGGGCTCGCGCGCACGCTCGGTGGCCGGCTCGTGGTGATGGACCTGTACGCGGCCGAGCGTGCCTTCGCGACGGAGGGGCATATCAACCGCATCGACCTCCTGCTTGCACCTGGCGCGGATCTCGCTGCGGTGCGGGCGGCGATCGCAGGGGTTCTGCCTCCAGGGCTGCTCGTAGAGGAGCCCGTCCTGCGGAAGGATATCGTTCGAAGATCCGTACGCGGTTTCCAGGTCATGCTGACGGCCTTCGGCTTCCTGGCAGTAGTTGCAGGATTCGTCATTTGCTACAGCCGGCTCAGAGCAATCTTCGAACGTCGTGCCTGGGAATGCGGTGTCTTGCGGGCAGTTGGCATGCGCCGGGCGGCTGTTTTCGCAGAACTCCTCAAGGAGAGTCTGCTACTGGGCGCGGCCGGGACGCTCGCCGGGTGGCTGCTCGGTATAGCGATAGCCCGCACCGCCCTCCCGCTGGTCGCCAACGCGACGGCGATTAATTTTCACATGCCCGTTGCCTCAGCGAGCCCGGCATGGGACTCGCACGCTGCTGCTCTAGGTTCCATCGTCGGCCTTCTCGCGGCGCTTCTTGGGGCGATGATTCCTGCTCTCACACTGTCACGGCGTTCGCCTCTCGCGTTGCTATGCCTGCGCGGCCGCGAGCAGCCAAGCACACCATTGCCCCTTCTCGTTTCAGCCGCCTTCGTGTTGGGGCTGATCCCGATATTGGTTGCGTGGCAAAGACGCTTCGGCAGTACTGCGGCAGGCAATCTCATCACCGGAAGTTGTATGGTTGCCGCCTGCCTTTGTGCACGGCCCCTAGTGAGCGTTGGCGCGAGAATCATCCATGCGCTGTGGGGGCACCTGTTCGCTGCGGTAGGTGAGTTCGCCGCAGGGCATTTGGAGCAGACACCGCGTCGGATCAGCCTGACCGTCGGCGTTCTTGGCGTAGGCCTAGCGGCCGTGTTGCTCTTCGCGGTGTTAACCAGGAGCTTCGAGCGAACCTTGGTTTCGCAGCTCACTTCACGGGTGCGCAGCGACCTTGTGGTCACCTCGGCGTTCGTTAGCGGCGGCTGGATGAACGCTCCGCTCGCCGATACGCTGGTCGATGACGTGCGGGCCATTCCCGGCGTGGCAGTGGTTGCAGGTGGGCAATATCATGAGATCGACTATCGCGGCGCGAGCGTGATTTTGGCCAGTTACGATGCGCCGTACTTCAACGACCGACGGCTGTGCGACTTCGGCATCGACGAAGCCGTCAGGGCTAGCACTGCCGCGTCGATCGTGGGGGGCAGCGGGGGGATTATCTCCGCATCGTTCGCGCACGAATTCAACCTTGGCGTTGGTGACGAAATCACACTCGAGTCTCCACGCGGACTGCAGCGGCTTCGGGTCGTCGGTGTGACACGAGCAGAACCGACAGCGGCTATCTTCATTGACCGAGCGTGGTATCGGCGCGTATGGGGCGATCGGACAGTGACGTGGATACACCTGGCGCTGAGCAACGACGCCGAGGAGGGGGACGTTGCTTCACTGATCATGCGAAGATTCGGAACGAGGGAGCGGCTTCAGGTACGCGACGGTCACACACTCGTGAACTACTTTGCCGGTCAAGCGCGAGAGGGCTTTAGGCTCGTCTACCCGATGCAGATCATCGTCTTCTGTCTCGTATTGATCGCCCTGAGCGACGCCCTCGCGAGCGGGGTCCTCGAGCGCACGCGGGAGATCGGCGTTCTTCGTGCCGTCGGTCTTCCGCGTCGGCACATTTCGCAGATCGTAGTCCTCGAGGGGCTGGCGATCGGTGTCCTCGGCCTCACTCTGGCCGCGGTGGCCGGCCTCGGGCTCGGCGTCTTCTGGGTCGAGGTCCAGTTCCCCGCATTGCTCGGCTGGCAGCTCGATCTGCACTTTCCCACTCGCTTCGCGCTCGGGGCCGCAGGCCTCACGCTGGCGATCTGCGTCGTTGCATCGCTGGTGCCTTCGGTGCGCGCCGCTCGCCTTCCGGTCCCCGCCGCCCTGCGCGACGAGTAGCCACTCTCGCGGTTGACCCCCCCGCCGCCCGCGCGCTACCCTCGCTCGTCACTCGGACGACGGAACGGAGGAGGGGAGCGCGGCGATGTCCTTCGTCCACCTGCATCTCCACACGCAGTACTCGCTGCTCGACGGCGCCAACAAGATCCGCGAGCTGATCCCGCGCGTGAAGGCGGCGGGGATGCCGGCCTGCGCCATCACGGACCACGGCAACATGTTCGGCGCCGTCCAGTTCGCGCAGGAGGCGGCGCGCTTCGGCGTGCAGCCGATCGTCGGCTGCGAGATGTACGTGGCCCCCCAGAGCCGCCACGAGAAGGCCGGCCGCATCGACGACTACGAGGCCGGCGGCAACTACCACCTGATCCTCCTCGCCATGAACCGCGAGGGCTACGGCCACCTCTGCCAGCTCGTCTCGGCGGGCTACCGCGAGGGCTTCCACTACAAGCCCCGCGTGGACAAGGAGCTGCTGCGCGAGCTGAACGGCGGGCTGATCGCGCTCTCGGGCTGTCTCCGCGGCGAGGTGGCCCACAGCCTCATGACCGGGCAGCCCGAGAAGGCGCGCGCGGCGGCCGAGGAGCTGGCGGGCATCTTCGACGGCCGTTTCTACGTCGAGATCCAGGACAACCGCCTCGCCAAGCAGGAGAAGGTCAACGCCGAGCTGAAGGAGCTGGCCCGGACGCTCGGCCTTCCGCTCGTCGGCACCAACGACTGCCACTACCTCTGCCCCGAGGACTCGGCCGCGCACGAGGTGCTGCTCTGCATCCAGACCGGCAAGACCTTCTCCGACGAGAAGCGCTGGAAGTTCGAGACCGACCAGCTCTACGTGAAGAAGCCCGACGAGATGGCGGCCGCCTTCGCCGACGTGCCCGAGGCGGTCGCCAACACGCTCGCGATCGCCCGCCGCTGCGACTTCGAGTTCAAGCAGCGCTGGCGCTTCCCGGCCTACCGCGTGCCCGAGGGCCAGACGCTCGAGGGCGCGCTCGAGGCCGCCGCCCGCGCGGGCCTCGACGAGCGGTTGAACGCCCGGCGCACCCTCGGCTGGACGGTCGAGCAGGAGCGCGTCTACGAGGAGCGGCTCGCGGGCGAGCTCGCCACCATCAACTCGATGGGCTTCGCGGGCTACTTCCTCATCGTCGCGGACTTCATCAACTGGGCGAAGGGGCAGGGGATCCCCGTCGGCCCCGGGCGCGGCTCGGCCGCAGGCAGCGTGGTGGCATGGGCGCTGCGCATCACGGACCTGGACCCCATCGAGCACGGGCTCCTCTTCGAGCGGTTCTTGAACCCCGAGCGCCGGTCGATGCCCGACATCGACGTCGACTTCTGCTTCGTGCGCCGCGACGAGGTGATCCGCTACGTGCGCGAGAAGTACGGCGAGGACCGCGTCGCGCAGATCGTCACCTTCGGGACGCTCAAGGGCAAGGCCGCGATCAAGGACGTCGGGCGGGTGCTCGACTTCACGTTCGCCGAGACCGACCGCATCGCCAAGCTCTACCCCGAGCCCAAGCAGGGGAAGGACTTCCCGCTCGAGAAGGCGCTCGAGATGGAGCCGCGGCTGCGCGCGCTACGCGACTCGGGCGAGCGCGAAGCGCGGCTCTTCGATCTCGCGCTGCGCCTCGAAGGCCTGCTCCGCCACACCTCCAAGCACGCCGCGGGCATCGTGATCTCGCCCCGGCCGCTGGTCGAGGACGTGCCGCTCTGGGTGGACAAGGACGGCGCGGTCGTCACCCAGTACACCTTCACCGACGTCGAGGCGATCGGGCTCATCAAGTTCGACTTCCTGGGCTTGAAGAACCTCACGATGATCGACGGCGTCGTGCGCCGCATCCGCGAGGGCCGCGGCATCGAGCTGCGCCTCGACGCCCTCCCGCTCGACGATCCCGCGACCTACGCGCTGCTCCAGCGCGGCGACACGGTCGGCGTCTTCCAGCTCGAGTCGGGCGGCGCGCGGCGCATGATCACGCAGCTCAAGCCCTCGTGCTTCGCCGACATCGTCGCGGCGAACGCCCTCAACCGCCCCGGGCCGCTCGACGCGAAGCTCGACGACGGCCGCTCGATGGTCGAGGTCTTCATCCACCGCAAGCACGGCAAGGAGAAGATCCGTTACCCGCACCCCGCCCTCGAGCCCGTGCTGCGCGAGACCTACGGCGTGATCGTCTACCAGGAGCAGGTGATGCAGATCGCGCAGGCGCTCGCCGGCTACTCCCTCGGCGACGCCGACAACCTCCGCCGCGCCATGGGCAAGAAGAAGAAGGAGGAGATGGCGAAGGAGCGCGAACGCTTCATCGCGGGCGCCACCCGCCTCGGCACGGCCGACGCGCGGCTCGCGGGCGAGATCTTCGACCAGATGGAGACCTTCGCGGCCTACGGCTTCAACAAGAGCCACTCCGCGGCCTACGCGGTCGTCACGTACCAGACCGCGTACTTGAAGGCGCACTTCCCGACCGAGTTCATGGCCGGGCTCCTCTCCCTCGAGGCGGGGGACAGCGACGCCACCTACAAGAACATTGCCGAGTGCCGCGAGCGCGGGATCCGCATCCTGCCCCCCGACGTGAACGCGAGCCGCGAGGACTTCACCGTGGTCGGCGACACGATCCGCTTCGGCCTCGGCGCGGTGAAGGGCATCGGCTCGAAGGCGATCGAGGCGATCATCGCCGCCCGGGGCGACGGGCCGTTCGCGAGCCTGCACGACTTCTGCCTGCGGGTGCGCGGGCAGGTGGTCAACCGCCGCGTGGTCGAGAGCCTCATCGCCTGCGGGGCGTTCGACTCGATCGACCGCAACCGCGCCCGGCTCTGGGCTGCGGTCGAGGACGTGCTGCGCTGGGCCGGGCAGCGGGCGGAGGAGAAGGCGAGCCCGCAGATGGGGCTCTTCGCCGCCTCGGGCGCGGCCGAGGCGCCACCGCCGCCGCTGCCCGACGTGCCGGCCTGGCGCCCCGACGACGAGCTCGGGCGCGAGCGCGAGGCGATCGGCCTCTTCATCACGGGCCACCCGCTCGACCGCTACGAGCAGGACCTCCAGAAGTTCACCAACGTCACCACGGGCACGCTGCGCACCAAGGGCCCCGAGCTGCCGCCGGCGCAGAACGGCGAGCGCGGCGGCCGCCCCGATACGCGCCCGCGGGTGCGGCTCGGCGGCGTGATCCACACGGTCAAGCTGAAGAACAGCAAGCGCGGCGAGCGCTACGCGACCTTCCGGCTCGAGGACCGCGAGGGGGTCGTCGAGGTGATCGTCTGGCCCGACGCCTACCGCCGCCACGAGAGCGTCGTGCAGGCGGGCGCGCCGGTCGTGGTGGCGGGCGCGCTCGACGTGTCGGCCGATCGCTGCCAGGTGATCGCCGACGAGCTCGTCGCGCTCGCCACCGCGCGGGCCGACGCCGTTCGCCAGGCGCACGTGCGCGTCCCGCCGGCGGCCGGCCGCGGTGACCTCGAGCGCCTCAAGGACGTGCTCGCCGCACACCCCGGGCCGTGCGAGACGTTCCTCCACCTGCTCCGCCCCGACGACACCGAGGCGGTGCTGGCGCTGCCGCAGGCGATCCGGGTTGCGGCCAGCGACGCAATCGTCGATGCTGTCGAGACGGTGCTCGGAGCCGGCGCCATCTCCTTCCGGTGAACGCGCGCGCCCACACGACGGCCCGCGCGGCCGAGCGGGCCATCATCGTGGCGGCGGAGCTGCCGCGCATGCTGCTCCCCGTCGAGGAGTCGCTCGCGGAGCTGTCCCGGCTCGCCGAGACGGCCGGGCTGGTCGTCGTCGGCCACGCGGTGCAGGCGCTGCGGCGGATTCACCCCGCGACGTTCGTCGGGCAGGGGAAGGTCGAGGCGCTGCGCGAGCAGGTGGCGGCCACGGGCGCCGACGTCGTGATCTTCGACGACCCCCTCACGCCCGCGCAGCAGCGCAACCTCGAGAAGCCGCTCGCCTGCAAGGTGATCGACCGCAGCGCGCTCATCCTCGACATCTTCGCGCAGCGCGCGCGCTCGCTCGAGGGCAAGCTCCAGGTCGAGCTGGCGCAGCTCCAGTATCTGCTGCCGCGCCTCACGCGACAGTGGACGCACCTCTCGCGGCTCGGCGGCGGCGTGGGCACCCGCGGCCCCGGCGAGACGCAGCTCGAGGTCGACCGCCGGCGCGTGCGCGAGCGGATCGCGCAGCTCCGCCAGCGGCTGCGGGGCGTCGAGCGCACCCGCCGGCTCCACCGCGCCGAGCGCGCCAGCGTGCCGTTCCCGACCGTGGCGCTCGTCGGCTACACCAATGCGGGCAAGTCCACGCTGATGAACGCGCTCACGCAGGCGGGCGTGCTCGTCGAGGACCGGCTGTTCGCCACCCTCGACCCGACCGTCCGGCGGCTGCGCCTCCCGGAGGGGCAGACCGTGCTTCTCACCGACACGGTGGGCTTCATCCACAAGCTGCCGCACCAGCTCGTCGAGGCGTTCAAGAGCACGCTCGAGGAGGTGCGCACCGCGGACCTCCTCGTGCACGTGATCGACGTCGCGGCGCCGAGCTGGCCCGAGCACGTGCGCGTGGTCGAGCGCGTGCTCGACGAGATCGGCGCCGGCGACCGCCCGCGCGTCGAGGCGCTCAACAAGGCCGATCTGGCTCCGGCGGCCGCGCCCGGCGCGGACGGCGTGCGCATCTCGGCGCGCACGGGCGCCGGGCTGCCGGCGCTGCTGCGGGCGATCGAGCAGCGGCTCTCCGCCGGCCTCGAGCGCGTGCGCTGCGACCTGCCGCAGGCGCGTGGCGACCTGCTCGCGTGGCTCCGCCGCAGCGGGCGGATCGTCGAGGAATACTACCGCGACGGGCGCGTGACGGTCACCGCGCTCGTGCCGCCGAAGGTCGCCGGCCAGCTCCGCAAGCGGCTCCCCGAGGCGGGAGCGTGCTGACAGTCCTCACCATCCCGAACCTGCTCACGCTGCTCCGGCTGGGGATGGTCCCCGTCTTCCTCATCCTGCTCGAGGACTTCCGCTACCCCGAGGCGCTGATCGTGTTCGTCTCGGCCGGCGTCACCGACGCGCTCGACGGAGCCATCGCCCGGTTGACGCACACGAAAACGACCCTCGGCGCGTACCTCGACCCGGCGGCCGACAAGCTCCTGCTGGTCTCGGCGTTCATCGCGCTCGGCTTCATGCACGCGGTCCCGCGTTGGCTCGTGGTCATCGTGATCTCGCGCGACGTCCTCATCGTGCTCGGCTACTTCTTCCTCTTCATGCTCACCCAGCGGACCATGGAGGTGCGGCCGAGCGTCACGGGCAAGCTCAGCACGTTCCTCCAGCTCTGCGTGGTGACGCTCGCGCTGCTGCGCCTCGGACACCCGGGCGTCGTCGCGCCCGCGGCGGAGACGGCGGTGGGCTACGCCAGCGGCATCGCCACCAGCGCCGCCGGGCTCGAGTACGTCGTGCGCGGGCTCAACTGGCTCCAGCGCCAGGATCGCCCGGCGGAGACGCCGCGGGCGGCGGCCGAGCCCCCGGGCCGCCGGCGCGCATGACGCGCCGAGCTTTGTGCCGCGTGCGGGCACCCTGCTATGGAGCCGGGATGCGCATTTCGCTCCTGCTGCCGGCGGCCGTGGCGCTCGCGAGCAGCCTCTGCCCGCTCGCCCGCGGCGCCGAGACCGCCCGCCAGATCCTCGACCGCGCCAAGCAGCTCGACGACACCACCCGCCACTGGGACGACCGCCACCAGCGAATGAAGCTCACGATCACCGACCGCCGCGGCGGCGAGCGCGTGCGCGAGCTCGAGGTCTACGAGCGCCGCTATCCCGGAGACGAGCAGAAGGCGATCCTCTTCTTCCTGGCGCCCGCCGAGGTGAAGGGCACGGCCTTCCTCGCCTTCACCCACCGCGGCAAGCCCGCCGACCAGTGGCTCTACCTGCCCGAGCTCAAGCGCGTGCGCCAGATCACCGCCAACATCCGCAACGAGAGCTTCGTCGGCACCGATCTGAGCTACCACGACCTCGACCTGATCACCGAGATGCCGTCGTGGACGGAGGCCGACGCGCGCTCGAAGCTGCGCGGCGAGGAGCCGATCGACGGCACGCCGTGTCACGCGATCGAGCTCACGCCCCAGCGCGAGGACATCGGCTACAAGAAGATCGTCGCCTGGCTCGCCACGGACGACCTCGTCGCCCGCCAGCTCGAGTTCTACGGGGAGGACGCCGCGCCGGTGAAGCGCATCCACCAGAGCGACGTGCAGGCGCAGGGCGCAATTCCGGTGGCGCACCACGTCCACGTCGAGACCCTCGCCGCCGGTACCAAGACGGAGATCGACATCAGCGACGTGCAGTTCAACCAGGGGCTCGAGGACGACCTGTTCACGCAGCACCGTCTCGAGCGCGGAGGACGATGACGCATGCGGCGGCTGCTCCGGGTGGTCGCGCTGCTCGTCGTGATCGGGGTTGGCGCGCTGGTGAGCTCGCTCGCCCGCAACAACCCGCCTTGGGGCGATCCGCCGGGCTTCGCCGCGCGGCTCCAGACCTACCTCACCACCCACGTCGCCGAGACCCGCCCGGACTCGCCCTTCCCCGAGCTGCGCTCGCGGCACTACCCGGGCCTCGCCCCCGAGCGCCTCTACGGCCTCGCCGTCGAGGCTCTCCAGGCGATGCCCCGGACCCGGATTGCCGAGCGGCGGCCCGCCGCGCGGGAGGTGCACGCCGTCGTGCGAACGCCCCTTGTCGGCTACCGCGACGACCTCACGATCCGGGTCGAGCCGGACGGGACGGGCGGCGGCTCGGTGCTCGTGGCCCGCTCGGCCTCGCGCGTGGGCAAGGGGGACCTGGCCGCCAACACCCGCCACCTCCTCGACTTCTACGCACGCCTCGACGCGCTCGTCCCGCCGCCTCAGGGCAGGCCCACGGGCTTGTAGGTGAACGTGCGGAAGAGACCGGCCTGGTCGCCCATGTGGGGGTCGGCCTGCCCCTGGCCGCTCGGGAGCTGGTGGATGAAGCCCGACTCGCCCGGCGGCAGCACGTTCTCGCCCCGCACCGTGCGCCCGACGTCCACGGCCTGCATGTAGGTGCTGCGGTTCTCCTCCGCGGCCTTGCCGAAGCTCGTCGGCTGCGTGCCGAGCGCGAGCAGCGGATCGGCGAAGGAGTCGAGGCAGTCGAAGTCGAGGTTCACCGGCGGCTGCCAGCCCCAGTGGCGCGGATCGGGATCGCCGAACCCCGGCGTGTCCGCGTGCCCCGAGCAGGTGCCGTAGCCCATCCGCGGCAGCGGTCCGGTACCCGAGAGGGCGGCGATCGCGTCGTTCAGGCTCTCGACGACGATCTCGTCGCGATGGCCGCCGAAGTAGTCGCCGGTGAAACGCTGCGGCACGCCGGCGGCGGGCCCTTCGAGGAGGTGGAGGAGCATGTTGTAGGTGGTCTCGTCGAGGTAGCTGTTGCCGTCGATGGTGGGGTCGGCGAAGTTCACCGCCCCGACGAAGGCCGCGTTCGGGCTCGCGCCGCCGCCCCAGAGATTCAGCTTGAGCGCGTACCACCACTGGAAGAAGATCGACATCCCCGGCTGCCCGCGCGAGGGGCTGTACGCCGGGCCGTAGTGCCCGTCCGGGTAGATCTGCGAGAGGTCGCTTAAGTACGCGAGCCACTCGCCGAGCACCGTCACGGCGGTGCCGAGCGTCGGATGCGCCGTGGGATCGACGAGCGGGCTCCCGGCCGCCTGAAGGTTCGCGTACGCCTGCTCGATGTACGGGATCAGGAACGGAGCGGCCGCGCGGACGGTGTCGGTGCTGTTGTCGATGGTGCCGACGTCGCGCTCGATCTCCTCGACGTCGTGGAGCGTCATCTGAGCGTCGTGCGCGAGCAGGAAGGCGATCCGATCGGAGCGGTAGATCTCGCCCCAATGCTCGTCGTGGCTGTTGCCCTCCTCGATGTAGGACTTGCCCGCCGCGGGCTTCGTGTTCCAGTTGGCGAGCCACCCCTGCGTCGGGTTCACGCTCAGCAGCGAGCGGCTGAACGGCACGTAGCGCGCGCCGTCGGGGAAAGTCCCCCATTCCTGGCTTCCGGTCCCGTCGGCCGGCAGCCGGTCATCGAAGCCGGCGGGGAAGGCGGGCCGCGCGCCGGCGCTCCAGTACGCAATGTTCCCGAAGCGGTCGGCGTAGAAAAAGTTGTGCAGCGAGACCACCTTGTTCACGGAGGCGAAGAAGTCGTCGAAGCCGCGGTCGAGCTCGAACTCGAGGAAGCCCTGCGCCGTCGCCGTCTCGTTCTTCCAGTACGCGGTCTTGTAGGTGAACGCCCGAGGCGGCGAGGCGGCGAGGTCGAACGCCATCACCGGCCCGTGGAAGTGCGCCGGGTCGCAGTCGTTTACCCGGAAGACGTTGAAGAGCACCGGGCCGTCGCCCGGGGCCGGGCCGCTCGGCGCGTAGGCGGGGGGCTTCGTCGAGTCCTCGCCGGCGAAGTGGAGGACCTCGGTGCGCCGGTCCATCGGGTAGTAGGCGCCGTCGAGCAGGAACGAGTAGGCGGCGCTGTCGGCCTGCGGCTCGGGGAAGGCGGGCGCCGCGAGCGTCTCGACGTAGAGGGTCGAGTTGTCGATCTCGCCCGAGGTCGTGGTGTAGGCAAAGCGCTTGGTGAGCCCGATCAGCACGCCCGGCACGCCCGTGATGAACATCCCGCCCGCACGCATCGTGCGCGCGGTGACGTAGGCCTCCCAGTCGATGTTGGGATTGCCGAACCCTTCCTGCGGCCCGCCCCACAGCAGCGCGTGGCCGTTCGCGCTGCGCGCGGGGGCGACGAGCCAGGCGTTGCTGCCCCAGCGCAGGAAGACCCCGAAGAGGCGGTTGAGCCGTTCGGCTTCGCGCCGCATGCGCTCGGCGGCCGCGAGCCCGCGGAGCACGCTCGCCGGCGGCAGGCTCTGCACGAAGGCGAGCTGCGCCTCGTGCACCGGGCGCGGGGCGGCCACGGCGGCCGCCGGGCCCAAGAGCAGGGCCGTGCGCGCGGCGAGCACCGGCAGGGGAGGGGCGGCGGCCGCGAGCGGGACCGGGGTCGTGCCGTGGCTCACGGGGTTGATCGCGCCGGTGGCGGGCACCGTGGTCGGCGCCTTCGGGTCGTCGAGCCAGCGCACGTCCTCGAAGACGTCGCGCGCGGCCTCGGCGGGCGTCTTGCCCGGAGGCGGGCCGATCTGCGCGAGCTTCGCAGTGAGGTAATCGAGGAGCGCGGCCTGCCGGAGCTGGCGGCCGCCCCCGCTGCCGAACTCGCCGGCGAGCAGCGCGGTGATCGCGGCCACGTCGGTCACGCGCCAGGGGTCGGGCTTGTAGACCTGCTTGCCGGCCAGGGTGACCACCGAGTAGCGCACGCCGCTCGGGATCGTCCCGTTGCCGACCAGGCGGATGACCGCCGGCAGGAAGAAGAACTCGTGCGGCACCTTGGCGAGCGTCGGGTCGGTGTAGGCGGCGTCGATGAACGCGTTCACGCCGTCGACGAATCCCTGGATCATCGCCCGCACGTCGCACGAGAGGGTCTGATAGAGCGCCGCGCGCTCCTCCTCGGAATAGAACTGGCGCCGCGTGTCCTCGTCGTCGCTCAGGAAGTCCGTGCCGACGACCTCGGCGAGATTGCCCGTCGCCGACTTGCGCGTGAACTCCATCTGGAAGAGACGATCCTCGGCCTGCGCCTGGCCCACCCCGTAGCCGACGTCGTAGAGCGTGCGCGCCTTGAGGTGGGGCACGCCGTAGGCGTCGCGTTTGATGCGCACGTGGGGGGCCCGCAGCCGCAGCGGCGGGCAGGCCACCGGCGGGCTCGCATTGGCGAGGCAGAGCGCCGCCGCCGAAGCCGCGCCGGGGATGAGCCCGCAGAGCGCCGCCCCACGGGCGACGAGCCGTAGCGGCGTCATACGCGACTCGTACACCCGCCGCCCCCGGCGGCGTCAAGCCGAAAAGTCCACGTCGTGGCGTCGTCCGGGCGGTTCGGCTATCCTCGGGCACCGTGGAGGTGCGCGGCCGCTGGGCGCTCGTCACCGGCGCGGGGAAGCGGGTGGGACGGGAGATCGCCCTCGAGCTGGGGCGCCGCGGCATGCACGTCGTCGTCCACTACCGCAGCTCCGCGGCCGACGCCGCCGAGACGGTGCGCGCGCTCGGCGGGCTCGGCGTCGAGGCCGTCGCGATGGCCGCCGATCTCGGCGATGCCGCGGCGGTGGCCGGCCTCGCCGCGGCGGCGGAGGCGCGCACGGGCGGGATCGCGGTGCTGGTGAACTGCGCCGCGAACTACCTGCGCATCCCCTTCGACGACATCAGCGACGCGGTCTGGAACGCGAGCCTCGACACGAACCTGCGGGCGCCGTTCCTGCTCGCCTGGCATCTCGGCCGGGCGATGCGCGCGCGCGGCGCCGGCCGCATCGTCAACCTCGCGGACTGGGCTGTCGACCGGCCCTACGCGGGCTTCCTCCCGTACTTCGTCTCGAAGGCGGGCATCATCGGGCTCACCAAGGCGCTCGCCAAGGAGCTCGCGCCCGCCGTCCAGGTGAACGCGGTCGCGCCCGGGCCGGTGCTGCTGCCCGAGGACGTCGGCGACCGCGAGCGCGAGGCGATCCGCCGGGCGACACCGCTCGGCCGCATCGGCCGCCCCGAGGACGTCGCCCGGTGCGTGCGTTTCCTCGCGGAGGAGGCCGATTACACAACCGGCGCGGTCTACCTGGTCGACGGTGGCCGGCTCGTCGCCTGATGGCCGGCTACGTGGCGCGGCGGCTCTTGCGGGCGGCGACCACGCTGCTCGGCACGACGCTGGTGCTCTTCGTGCTCGTGCGGGTCATCCCGGCCGACCCGGCCGTGTCGATCGCGGGCCCCAAGGCCGATCCGGCGACCCTCGCCGCGATCCGCAAGGACCTCGGCCTCGACGATCCGCTCGCGGTGCAGTACGGCCGCTACCTCTGGCGGCTCGCGCACGGCGACCTCGGCCGCTCCTACGTCACCGGCCGGGGGGTGGCGGCGGTGATCGGCGAGCGCCTGCCGGCCACGGCGTTGCTCGCCGTGACCAGCCTCGCGATCGGCTTCACGCTCGGCGTCGCGGTAGGGCTCCTCACCGCGGCCCGCCAGGGCTCGGCCGCCGACCTGGCCGTGCTCATCGCCACGCTCGTCGGGCTCTCGATCCCGACGTTCTTCGTCGGCAACCTCCTCGTCTACGCCTTCGGCTACCGCCTGCGGCTGCTGCCCCTCGGCGGCTACGGCGGCCTGTCCCACTTGATCCTGCCGGCGGCGACGCTCGCGTTCGTCGAGCTGCTTTTCTACGCACGCTTCGTGCACTCGAACGTGAGCGGGACGCTCGCGAGCGACTACGTCCGCACGGCGCGCGCCAAGGGGGTGCCTCCGCTGCGGCTCTACCTCCGTCACGCGCTGCGCAACGCGCTCGTGCCGATCGTGACCCTGCTCGGCCTCGACGTGGCCTCGCTCATGAGCGGCGTGGTGCTCACCGAGACCGTGTTCAACTGGCCCGGGCTCGGGCGGCTCGCCGTGCAGGCCGTCTTCAACCTCGACATCCCGCTCGTGGCCGGCACGGTGCTGTTCTCGGCCGTGCTCGTGCTCGCGTGCAACCTCGCCGTCGACCTCCTCTACGGCGTGATCGACCCGCGCGTCCAGCATGGCTGACACGGGGCGCAGCCGCCTCCTCTTCCTCGTCGGCGTCGGCATGATCACGGTGATCGTGCTGCTCGCGCTGCTCGCGCCCCGGCTCACGCCCTACGACCCCGACGTGACCGTGGTCGCGCGCTACACGGGGCCACAGCCGCCGAGCGCCGCGCATCCGCTCGGCACGGACACGCTCGGGCGCGACGTGTGGGCGCGCATCGTCTTCGGCGCGCGGACGTCGCTCGCCGTGGGGGCGCTCGCGATGCTGGTGAGCCTCGGCATCGGCGTCGCGGTGGGCCTGCTCGCCGGCTACTTCGGGAGCTGGCTCGACGCGGCGCTCATGTGGGTCGTCGACCTGCTGCTCACGATGCCGACGCTGCTGCTCCTGATCGTGCTCGCGACCCTGCTACCGCCGTCGCTGCTCACCATCCCGCTCGTGATCGGCATCGTCGGCTGGACGACGTTCGCGCGCACGGTGCGCGGCGAGGTGCTCTCGCTGCGCGAGCGCGACTACGTGCTCGCGGCGCGCGCGCTGGGGGCGTCGCACGGGCGCGTCATCGTGCGCCACCTGCTGCCGGGCACGCTGCCGAGCGTGCTCGTGCTCGCCGCGCTCGGCATGTCCGGCGCGATCGGGCTCGACGCCGGGCTCAGCTACCTGGGACTCGGCGTGCCGCTGCCGACGCCGTCGTGGGGGCGGATGATCAGCGAGACCCAGACGTACTTCGCGGTGGCCCCCTGGCTCGTGGTGGTGCCGGGTGTGGCGATCTCCACGGCGGTGATCGGCTTCAACCTGATCGGCTACGGGCTCGTCGACCTGCTCGGGGCGCCGCGGACGTGAGCGGGGGCGGCCGCGCGCTCCTTGCGGGGCTCGTCCTCGCCGCCGCCTGCGCCGTCCCCCTCGACCCGCCGCCCGCGGGGCCGGCCGACGGGGGAGGGCCGCCGCGGCCCGGCGGCGTGCTACGGCTCGGCTCGCCCGAGGACCCACACACGCTCGACCCCGCCAAGGGATACGACACGGCGTCGTGGTCCTTCGAGCTGATGCTGTTCGACACGCTCGTCGCCTACGACCAAGGCACGAACCTCGTTCCGGAGCTGGCGGCGTCGTGGGAGGTGAGCGCCGACGGCCGGCGCTGGGCGTTTCGGCTTCGGCCCGACGTGCGCTTCAGCACGGGCCGGCCGCTCACCGCCGCGGACGTCAAGTTCTCGCTGGAGCGCCTGCTCAAACCGACCATCCACTCGCAGGGGGCCGAGTTCTTCGCCGGCCTCGAGGGCGCCGCCGACTTCGGCGCCGGACGCGCAGCCGAGGTGCGGGGCATCGTGGTGCCGGCACCCGACCGCGTCGAGTTCGTGCTCCGCGAGCCCGACCCCCTGTTCCTGCACAAGCTCGCGATGCCGTTCGCGTCGGTCGTCGACCCCGAGACCGTGGCGCGGGTGGGGGACGACGCCTTCGCCCAGCACCCGGTCGGCACCGGCGCCTTCCGCCTCGCCGAGTGGACCTACGGGCAGCGGCTGCGGCTCGAGCGCAACCCGCACTACTTCCGCGCCGGCCTGCCGTACCTCGACGGGGTGGAGGTCACCATCGGCGTGAGCGATCAGCTCGCGTGGTTCAAGTACCAGCGCGGTGAGCTCGACCTGGCCGGGATTCCGTCGGCCGAGTTCCCGCGGGTGGTCATCGACCCACGCTACCGGCCGCTCCTGCTCGAGCGCACGACCCTCACCACGCAGTACCTCGGCATGAACTGCGCGCTGCCGCCGTTCGACGACGTCGACGTCCGCCGCGCGCTCAACCGCGCGGTCGACAAGCAGCGGCTGCTCGCGCTCATCGACGGGCGCGGCGTGGTGGCGGACGAGATCCTGCCCCCGGACATGCCCGCCTACGACCCAGAGCTCCACCCCTACGCGTTCGACCTCGCCGCCGCCCGTGCCGAGCTGGCGGCCGCCGGGCACCCCGGCGGTTTCGCGACCACGCTCTGGGCCACGCGCGACGACGGGACGCTGCGTATCGCGCAGTCGATCCAGCAGGACCTGCGCGCGCTCGGGATCGCGCTCGCGATCAAGCCGGTCGACTTCCCCGCGCTCCTCGAGGCGGTGCGCCGGCCGGGCATGGTGCCGCTGTTCCTGATGGGATGGGAGGCCGACTTCCCGGATCCGTCGAACTTCCTCGCGGTCCTCTTCCACAGCCGCAACCGCGACACGAACAACAACACGTTCTTCGCCGACCGGGCGGTGGACCGGCTCCTCGACGAGGCCGAGCCGCTGCTCGCGGGCCCGCGGCGCTGGCAGCTCTACCACGCGGCCGAGGTGCGCATCCTGGCCGACGCCCCCTGGGTGCCGCTCTTCCATCCGTCGAGCTTTGCGGTCCGCCATCCGCGGGTGCGCGACTACCGCCTCCATCCGCTGCGCCCCGCGCGCCTCGAGACCGTCTGGCTCGCGTGGTGAGCGCGCCCGCCGGGCGCCCCGCGCGGTTTGTCAGGGCAAAACCCCTGTGTTAGCGTCGCCGACCTGAGGGTCGTGCGCGTGTTCGCCTCCATCGACGACGTCATCGAGCGCTTCGGGCGCCTCCAGTACATCGCCAGCCGCACGATCGCGACGGTCGTCTACCTCGCCAGCCGGCTCGACAAGCCGATCCTGGTCGAGGGCCCGGCGGGCGTCGGCAAGACGGAGCTGGCGAAGGTCCTCGCCGGGGCGCTCGACCGCGAGCTGATCCGGCTCCAGTGCTACGAGGGGCTCGACGAGGCGAAGGCGCTCTACGAATGGGAGTACGCCAAGCAGCTCCTCTACACCCAGATCCTGAAGGACAAGATCACCGAGGTCGTGGGCGGCGCGCGCTCGCTGCGCGAGGCGGTCGACCGCATCGCCCGGGAGGACGACGTGTTCTTCAGCGACCGCTTCATCCTGCCCCGGCCGCTGCTGCGCGCGATCACCTCCGAGACGCCCTGCGTGCTCCTGATCGACGAGATCGACAAGTCGGACACGGAGTTCGAGGCGTTTCTCCTCGAGATGCTCTCCGAATTCCAGGTGAGCGTGCCCGAGCTCGGGACGCTGCGCGCCCGGCACGTGCCGCTGGTCGTGCTCACCAGCAACAACGCGCGCGAGATGTCCGACGCGCTCAAGCGCCGCTGCCTCCATCTCTACATCGACTTCCCCGACCGGGCGCACGAGCTCGAGATCGTGAAGCTCAAGGTTCCCGGCGTCTCCGAGCGGCTCGCCGCCGAGGTCGTGGCGGTGGTGCAGCGCATCCGCAAGCTCGATCTGAAGAAGGTGCCGAGCATCAGCGAGACGCTCGACTGGGCGCGGGCGCTGACGCTGCTCAACGTCGGCGCGCTCGACGACCAGCTCGTCACCGACACGTTGTCGACGATCCTCAAGTACGAGGGCGACATCCGCAAGGCGCAGCAGGAGCTGAAGGCCCACCTCGAGCTCCAGCGTGCGAAGCTCAAGACCGCCCAGCCGACGAGCGACAAGGACCTCCTCAACTAGCGGGCCGAGACCGTCCCGTGGACGCCAAGCTCATCGAGTTCTCGACCCTGCTGCGCCAGAACGGGTTGCGCGTGTCGCTTGCCGAGAGCATGGAGGCGTGCCGCGCGCTCGCGGTGACCGGGCTCGCTGACCGCACGACCGTGCGCGACACGCTGCGCGCGACGATGGTCAAACGCGGCGTCGATCTGGCGACCTACGAGCTGCTCTTCGACCTCTTCTTCTCGGGCGTCGGCGAGGCGATCGAGGCGGCAACCGAGGCGACCCGCGAGGCGCTCGGCCTCGACGCCCCGGACTTCCAGCGTCTCCTCGACGAGCTGCGGCGCTGGCTCGAGGAGCAGGGGATCGAGCTGTCCGAGCTCGCGCGGGCGCTGCTTGCCGCCGACGGGGGCTCGCTCGAGCGCCTGCTGCGCGAGGCGGCGGAGCGCGCGAACCTCGGCGACATCCAGCAGGCCTTCCAGGAGGGGCGCTTCGCCCACGCGGTGGCCGCCGCCCTCGGGGTGGGCAGTCTCAGCGAGGAGCTCGAGCGCCTGAAGGCCGCGCTCGCGGGCGACGATGCCCCGCCCGCGCTGCGCGACTACGTCGAGCGCCGTCTCCAGGACCTCGGCGACGTCGTCAAGGCGATGGTGCGGGCCCAGCTCGACCGCCAGGATCTCAGCCGCCGCGAGCGCCAGCGCCTCGACTCGCTGGCCGAGAAGAGCTTCTTCTACCTGAGCGAGGAGGAGATCCGCCGCATGCAGGAGGCGGTCACCCGCCTGGCGCAGCGGCTGCGCAACGTGATCTCGATCCGCCGCCGGCGCGGGCGGCGCGGCCGCTTCGACTCGAGCGCGACGCTGCGCAAGAACCTCCAGTACGGGGGGGTGCCCTTCCACGTCGTGTTCGATCGGAAGAAGAAGGACCGGCCGCAGGTGATGGTCCTCTGCGACGTTTCCGATTCGGTGCGCAACGTCTCGCGCTTCATGCTCCAGTTCATGTACTCCCTCCAGGACCTCTACTCGAAGGTGCGTAGCTACATTTTCGTCGCCGAGCTCGGCGAGATCACGCCGCTGTTCGCCGAGCGCGACATCAACCAGGCGATCGAGAGCGCGCTGCGCGGGGACCTCATCAACGTCTACGCGCATTCGGACTTCGGCCGTGCGTTCAAGATGTTCCACCGCGATCACCTCGCCGCGGTGAACAAGCGAACGACGGTCATCGTCCTCGGGGACGCCCGCAACAACTACAACCTCCCACACGAGTGGGTCCTCAAGGAGATCAAGCAGCGGGCGAAGCAGGTGATCTGGCTCAACCCGGAGAACCGCATGACCTGGGGCTTCGGCGACAGCGAGATGGATCGGTACGCGCCGCACTGCACGGTCGTCGAGGAGTGCCGCAACTTGAACCAGCTCTATCGTGTCGTCGATCGCCTGGTGACCGCGTGAGCCATTGACCTCCCCGGGGGGCTGTTTCACAATGCCTCCGCGCCCGGAAGGGAAGCACCCATGAGCCGTGAGAACTTCATCCTGATGAGCGTCGGCGGCCTCACGCTCGACCCGGTGACCAAGACCCCCATCGTGATCCTGCGCGATCCCGACAACCGCCTGAACCTCCCCATCTGGATCGGCCTCCTCGAGGCGACCGCGATGGCGACCGAGATCGAGGGCATCAAGATGGCCCGGCCGATGACCCACGACCTGTTGCGCACGGTGATCACCGAGCTCGGCGGCGTGGTCGAGTGGGTGGAGGTGACCGATCTCAAGGACAACACCTACTTCGCGCTCATCTACCTGCGCTTCAACGAGCGGCAGGTGACGATCGACGCGCGCCCGTCGGACGCGATCAGCCTCGCGCTGCGGACGAAGAGCCCGATCTACGTGGCGAAGAAGGTCCTCGAAGCATCCAGCGTCCTCCAGCAGATGGAGGAGGGGAAGGAGCAGGACCTGTCCAACGTCTCGCGCGACAAGTGGGCCGAGATCCTCGAGAAGATGGCCCCCGACGACTTCAAGTACAAGATGTGAGCGCGCGGGTCGTCGATGCCCCAGCACGCCAAGCGCGTCCGCATCAGCCGCAAGAGCCTCCGCCAGCCCGACGAGTTCCAGACCATCGCCGGCGGCGCCTTCACCTGGGCGGAACAGCACGTTCGCGAGCTGCTCACGGGAGTAGGGGTGCTCGTGGCGATCGCCGTCGCGGCGATCGCGGTCGGGCGCTACCGCGCGAGCCGCGAGGCCGCGGCGGCCTATGCCTTCCAGAGCGCGCGCGCGGTGCTGGAGGCGGGCAAGTTCAAGGATGCGGCCACGGCGTTCGCCGACCTACGCCGAGACTACGGCTCGACGTCCTTCGGACGGCTCGCCGGCCTCTATGCGGGCCACGCGCTCGCTCGCGCCGGGGACCTGGCGGGCGCCGCCACGGCCTACGAGGAATTCCTCGCGGGCACGCCGCCGGCCGACTACCTCCGGCAAGAGGCGCTCGATTCCCTGGGGCACGTCAAGGAAGCCGGCGGCGACGCGAGCGGCGCGCTCGACGCGTACACGCGAGCCGGCGCGCTCGACGGCCCGTTTCGCACCGATGCGCTGCTCGGCGCGGCGCGCCTCGACGAGGCGGCCGGCAAAACCGCGGAGGCACAGGAGCTCTACCGCAAGCTGCTCGCTGAAGCGTCGAACGGCGAGCTACAGGAGTTCCTGCGCTCGAAGCTGCCCGGGGACGTCCCGAAGCGGCCATGATTCGGGTGATCGCGCAAAAGCCCGCGCCCCGGCCCAACGTCTGATAAGGGACGTTATGTTAACTTTTATCCCTTGGCCTCCGCCGGGCCGCACACGGCGGTGAACCGCCCCTCCCGCTCGTACGCCTCGAGCACCTCGAAGCCCGCCGTCCGCAGCATCGCGCGGATGCAGCTCGGCGTGAGACCCCAAAACCAATTGCCGTACTCCTTCTCCGGGGCGAACTCCGTGTCGAGGCCGCGCCTGAGCCCTTTGCCGCGGAACGCGAGCCGCCGGCGGGCCTCCGCGTCCAGGTAGGGAAAGAAGATCGCCGCCTGCGGTTCGGCCCGCTCGGGGATGATCGCCGAAGTGAGGATCAGAACCTGCTTACAGACCCGATGGAGCTGACCAAGCGTGTGGACGGGGTTCGGCATGTGGTAGAGGACGCCGGAGCAGAACACGACGTCCGCCCGGCCGAGCAGCGCCTCGACGCCGGCGGCGTTGACGTCGCCGCGCACGAAGCGCACGGGATCGCCCAGCTCCGCGTTGCGCGCGAGGAATTCCGGTGTCGCGGGCGCCCGGTCGAAGCCGACGACCGCCACCGCGCCACGGGCATGGGCGTGGAAGGCGTAGGCGCCGTGCACGCCCCACATGCAACCCACGTCGGTGAAGCTCCGCCCCGGGGCGAATCGATCGATCAACGCCCAGCGCTCGTCCTCCCCTGAAGACGCCTCTCGCGGCCTGGTCAGCAGACGGCTCATGCACGCCTCCGCCGGGGGGCCCGCGTCGGAGCGAGCGGTTGCGCCCCCGGAGCCCATCCTCTATCAAACCACGGGGGATTGGCCTACCTTCGGCATCGCCTCGCGGAGGCAGGGTTGGACCGCGTCGGGACGGTGTTCGTCGTGCCCGCGCTCGAGGGCTGGCCGCTGCGCGAGCTCCAATCCGAGCTGCACGCGGCGTTGCCCACCGCGAGGATCGTCTCGCCGGAGCAACCCTGCCCGACCGCCCCGCACCTCGTCGTGCTGGCCTTCCGCCACCGCCTCCATCGCCACCTCCTCCACGAGAAGCTCCGGCTCCTGGTGCGCGGGCTGCGCACGGGCGCGCCGGCGCTCCTGCTCTTCGACGTGACGCGCCGTCGCGCCGAGGTGATCCCGCGCAATCGGATCGGGCGCTGGTACCTCGCCCGGTTGCTCGAGTACGCAGCCCTGCGCGCGGCCCGGAGTCTCGGATGGCGTCCATCCTGATCGTCTCCCACGTCGGGCCGGGAACGAGCGACGTGCCGTTGCTGCTCGCCCGCGCCTTCGACCGCCTCGGCCAGCGCGCCCAGGTGTTCGCGGTCGACGAGGACCTGTCGAGCCGCGAGCGCGTGCTCGACGCGCTCGGCGCACACCGCGACCATCCGGGCGCGATGGCGGCGTTCAACCGGCGCCTCGGCCGCCGGATCGCGCAGTACCCCCCGGCACTCCTCTTCCTCTTCGGCTCCAACTGGAACGTGCTGCCGGCCACGCTCGACGCCGCACGCCGGCGCGGCACCACGGTCGCGATCTGGGAGACCAACCATCGGTTCGCGGAGCCGCACCAGGCGGAGTCCATGCGCCGCTACGACTGGTACTTCGACTACGACACGCACTTCCTGCCAGTCGCCCGCGCGGCGGGGATCGCGCACGTCGAGCTGCTGCCGGCGTGCGCGGACCCGGAGGAGCACCGTCCCCTCGTCCTCGGGCCCGACGAGGAGGAACGCTACGGCGCGGACGTCGGCTTCGTCGGCTCGCCGTATCCCGAGCGGATCGCGTTCGCCGAGGCGCTCGGCGCGTGGCGGCTCAAGCTCTGGGGCGGCGGCTGGGCGGCGCTGGCCGACCCCGGCCTGCGCGTGGTCCCGCGCGCGGCGATGGCGGAGCCGGTCTACGGGGTGAAGAAGACGAAGATCTACCGTGCCTCGAAGATCAACCTGAACGTTCAGGGGACGCACATGGTCAACGGCGAGAACTTCCGCCTGTTCGAGGTCGCCGCCTGCGACGCGTTCTGTCTCACCACCCCCAAGCCCGACCTCGCGCGCTGGTTCCGGCTGGGCGAGGATCTCACCACCTTCGAGGACGTGCCGACGCTGCGGCGGCGCGTGGCCGAGGCGCTCGCCTCGCCCGCGCTACGGGCCGAGCGGGCGGCGCGCGCGCGGGAGATCGTGCTGCGGGCGCACACCTACGACCATCGTGCCGCGCAGATCCTCGACGCCGTGGGGCTCCGCAGCCGGCCACCTCTCTCCGCAGAGGCGACGGTGGCATGAGCCCCCGTCCGGTCGTGCTCATCGGCCTCGACGGAGCCTCGCACGCGGCCTTCGGACCGCTGATCGCCTCCGGCGAGATGCCGACGCTCGGCGGTCTGGTCGCCCGCGGCGCCTCGGGGGTGGTCCGCTCCGTGGTCCCGCCGATCACGCCCGCGGCGTGGTCGTCGTTCATGACCGGCAAGTATCCCGGGAAGCACGGCGTCTACGACTTCCGGCTGTACGATCCGCGGACCTACCGCGACGTGTTCGTGACCAGCCGCGCGCTGCGCGACGCGACGATGTGGGAGACCCTGACCGCGGCCGGCCGTCGCGTCGGGGTGATCGGCCTGCCCGTCACTTACCCGCCCGACCCGCGCGCGGGCACGGTCGTGAGCGGCTTCGACACGCCGTCGACCGCCGCCGCATTCACCCACCCGCCGGCGCTGCGCGAGCGCATCCTCGCCGAGATGCCCGACTACGCCTTCATCGCGGTGCCCGACGTGAAGGATCCGAACCTCGAGCGCGACGAGAGCTTCGCCGATTTCGTGCGCCAGGTGGAGCGCGGCTTCGAGCAGCGCACTGCCGTGGCGCTCGACCTCCTCGCCGACGGCGCCTGGGACGTCTTCATGGTCCATTACCAGGACGTCGACATCCTCCAGCATCGGGCGTGGCGCTGCCTCGAGGAGCCCGACGCGCAGCCGGAGCGGACGGCACAGGTCCGGCGCGCCTACCGGCGTCTCGATACGCTGCTCGCCGCGCTCTTGTCCGCCGCGCCGCCACGGGCGCTCGTGCTCGTCGTCTCCGACCACGGCTTTGGCCCGCACTGGGGCCGCGTGTTCCCCAACACGGTCCTGCGCGACTGGGGCTACCTCCGCAAGGATCGGCCGGGCAAGCTGCGGCGCTCGATCCGCAAGCGCCTCGCGTGGCTCGGGCTCGTCGAGCCCCCGGCGAAGCGGCCGAAGCCCGAAGGGGCATGGATCTCGGTCGTGCGCGAGACGAGCCTCGCCAGCGTCCTCGCGCTCGACTGGCGGCGCACGCGTGCCTACGTCGCGGTCGCCGAGATGTACGGCCTGCTCTACTTGAACGTGCGCGGTCGCGAGCCGCGCGGCATCGTGCCGCCCGAGGAGGCAGGCGCGTTGCGCGACGAGTTGCGGGCGCGCTTCGCCGCGCTCGCCGACCCGAAGGACGGGGCGCCCGTGTTCGCCGAGGTTCTTCCGGGCGAGGCGGTGTACCCCGAGGATCCGTTCGGCCGCCGCCCCGACCTGGTGCTGGTGCCCCGCCCCGGCTACACCGTCGGCCGCGACCTGATGCCGCAGATGTGGCTCGATCACTTCGCGGTGATGAACGGCACGCACCGGCCCGAGGGCGTGCTCGTCGCCGCCGGCGACGGCGTGCGGTCGGGCCCGCTCGCCGCCGGCGCCGACCTCGTCGACCTGGCGCCCACCGTGCTCGCGACCGCCGGCGTCCCCGTGCCGGCCGACATGGACGGCCGCGTGCTGACCGAGCTGTTCCTCGAAGCGCCGGAGGTCTCCTACGGCCCGGCCGCCGAACGCGCCGAGCGCGAGGCCGAAGGCCTCGCCGCCGACGAGGAGGACGAGGTGAGCCGGCGCCTGCGCGCGCTCGGCTACATGGCATGATGGCCCGCGTGAGCGTCGTCGTCGCGCTCTACAACCTGCGGGCGTTCATCGGCGAGGCGATCGACAGCGTCCTCGGGCAGACGCTGCCGCATGAGGCCGTCGAGCTGATCGTGGTCGACGACGGCTCGACCGACGGCGGCGGGGACGTCGCCCGCGCCCATGGGGCGCGCGTGCGCTGCCTGCGGCAGGAGAACCGCGGCCTCTCGGCCGCGCGCAACGCGGGCCTCGCCGCGGCCGGGGCGCCCTTCGTGCTCTTCCTCGACGCCGACGATCGCATCCGCCCCGAGATGCTCGCGACCGTGCTGGCGACGTTCGAACGGCAGCCCGACGTCGGCCTGGTCTACACCGGCGTCCAGTGCATCGACGTCGCCGGCGCCCCGCTGCCCCAGCACGGCTGGCCCCGCGCCGAGGGCGAGGTCCTCGACCGGTTGGTCGTCGGCAACCTGATCCACGTCGGCGCCGCGGTCGCGCGCCGCGACGCCGTCGTCGCCGCCGGTGGGTTCGACGAGACGCTCGCCTCGGCGGAGGACTGGGACCTCTGGTTGCGCCTCGCCCGCGCCGGCGTGCGCTGGGCGTGCGTCGACCGCGCGCTCGCCGAGTATCGGATCCGCCCCTCGGCCATGCACCAGCATCCGGGGCGGATGGCAGAGAACTGCCGGCGGGCCCTCGACAACGTCTTCGCCACGCCAGGACTGCCCGCCGCCGTGGCCGATCGGCGGCCCCTCGCCTACCAGAACCTCCATCTGCGCGCCGCCGCCGATCACTACCGTGCCGGCGATCGCGTCGCGGGCGCCCGCGAGTTCCGCGCCGCGGTGGCGGCCCGGCCCATGCTCCTCACCGAGCCCGACACCCTCGCGGGGTTCTGCCGCCTGCTCCTCCCAATGGGCTACCAGACCGGCGCGCTCATGGCCGCGCGCTGGCGGTCGCTCGGACGCACGCTGCGCGCCGCGATGGCCGCGGCGCTCGCCGACCCGGGGCTCGCCCCCCTGCGGTGGCGAGCCGAGCTGGCCTACTGGCGCACGATCCGTCCGCTGCTGCACCGCCGAGCCAAGGCAGCGCTCGCGGGCGGGCGCCGCCGGGCCCGGCTCTCCGCCGCGAACGACCGTCTGGTCGCCTTCGAGCGAGACGACATCCCCACGGGCCCGAGGGAGTCGCCTTGAGCGACCGCGATGCCGGCACGGCCGACGCGGCTACGGCGCGATTGCGACGTAGTAAGGCCGCCCGCTCGCGAGCCACTCCTGGTACAGCTCGACGAACGGCGGCCCCATCGGATCGAGCCCGCGGATCGGCATCGAGCCGCGCCGGATGGTGAGGTCGAGCGGCGCCAGCTCGCCCGCACGCACGAAGTGGCGCTCCGCGGCCTCCCTCCGCCCGCGCTGGTGGAGGTGCCACGCGAGCGCGAACTCGGCCCGAGCGCACTGCTCGGCGGGGGTGGGCAACGATTGCCGCCGCCGGACGCCGGCCTCGTCGAAGGGGAGCGTGCCCGCCGTCACCCAGGCGCGCAGCGCGTCGAGGTGCGGGCCGGAGTGGATCCCGTGCATCTGCACGAACGTGTCGCTCCCGAACGCCGGATCGTTCGGGCGGACGATGCGGCCGCGCTCGTCGATCCAGATGCCGGTCGGCACGTTGACGACATGGTAGAGGTCGGCCACACGGTGCTCCGTGTCGATGAGACTCGGATGCGTCGGCCGCGCCGCTTCGACCCACGGGCGCACCTCGTCCACGCTCTTGTCGAGCGCGACGCTGAGGACGACGAACCCGTGGCGCCCCAGCTCCTCGTACAGGCCCTGCCAGACCGGCAGGTCGTAACGACACCCTCACCACGAGGCATAGGCGATGAGGAAGACCTTGCGACCGCGATATGCGGACAGCGTGTGCGGGCGACCGTCGAGGTCGGGAAGGGTGAAGTCCGGCGCCTCGAGCGACTCGAGCCGCGCGGCGCGCTCGCCGGCCGACGCGCCGAGGTACGCCGCGCGCTCCGCCGCATCGAGCGCGAGCGGACGGTCGACCAGGGCCGCGAAGCGCTCGAGATCGACGCCGTCGGAAGTGACGAGCTCGTCGTGGCCACGGGTGGCCACGCAGCGCGCGCCCTGGCAGAGGCCCTCGGGCTTGAGCGTCCAGCCGAGCGTGGCCTCGAGGTCCGCCGGCGCGATGCGGACGCCGCCCCCAGCGAACGTCGCGGCGACCGCGAAGGGACGGCCGTCGTCGACGAGCGTCAACGTTTCGCGCACCTCGCCTCGGTAGGCCGGACCCCCACCGCTTGTCAACCGCCGCGAGCGCGCCGGTCGAGCCGCCCCGTCCGCCGCCTCGGCGATTGCCCCCAGGCGAGCGAAGGTCTACGACGCACCGAGCCCGTGCCGCGCGTGAGCGTCATCATTCCCGTCTACAACCTCGCGCGATATCTTCCCGAGGCCATCGAGAGCGCGCTCGCGCAGACGCTCCCGGCCGGCGACGTCGAGGTCGTGGTCGTCGACGACGGCTCGACCGACGGCAGCGGCGAGGTCGCGCGCCGTTACGGCGGGCGCGTCCGCGTCTGCCGCCAGGACAACCGCGGCCTTTCGGCGGCGCGCAACGCGGGCCTGCGCGCGACCACCGCGCCGTTCGTCAACTTCCTCGACGCCGACGACCGCCTGCTGCCCGAGAAGCTCGCCGCGCAGCTCGCGGTCTTCGAGCATCGACCCGACGTCGGGGTGGTCACCGCGGGCGTGCGCTACGTGGACGAGGCCGGCGTGCCGCTCCCCCCGCAGGGCTGGGCGCAGCTCGAGGGGGACGTGCTCCCCCAGCTCGTCCTCGGCAACGTCGGCCCGCCACATGCCCTGCTCGTGCGCCGTGAGCCGATCGCGGCTGCCGGCGGGTTCGACGAGACGCTCGCCTCGGCCGAGGATTGGGACCTCTGGCTGCGGCTTGCCCGCGCCGGGGTGCGCTGGGCCCTGGTCGATCGCCCGCTCGTCGAGTATCGCGTCCGCCCCGACGCCATGCACCAGCACCCCGAGCGCATGGCGCAGAGCTGCCTCCGCGTCCTCGACAAGCTCTTCGCCGACCCCGGGTTGCCCGGCGGCCTGTCCCGCCTGCGCCCGCTCGCCTACCAGAACGTGGCGCTGGTGGCCGCCTGCGACCACTACCGCGCGGGCGACCGCGGCGCCGCGACGCGGTGGCTCCGCACGGCCGTCCGCGCCCACCCCGCCTTCCTCACCGGGCCGCGCGCGATGCGCCGCCTCTGCCGCCTGCTCCTTCCCGTTGGCGGGCAGTCCGACGCGGCGGTGCTCGCCGACTGGCGACGGCTCACCGCGATGCTGGATGCGATGCTCGGCGACCTGTTCGCCTCGCCCCACCTCGAGCCCGAGATCGCCCGGCTCCGCCGCCGCGCCCGGCTCGCTTACTGGCGCATCGTGGCCCGCTGCCGGCGCAAGGCGCTGTGGAGGTAGCGAGCGGATGCGCATCGCGCTGCTCTGCCCCACGTGGGGCGACCTCGGCGGCATCGAGCGCAAGGCCGAGAGCCTGGTGGCCGAGTTCCGTCGCCGCGGGCACCCGACGCTGGTCGTCGCCCGCGGGCGACGCGCGACCTCCGCCCCGGCGGGAGAGGTGCCCGTCCACCGTCTTCCGCTACGACACCTCCCGAGCCGCTCCCACCTGCTTTTGCGGCGGGTGCGGCTGGTCGTGCGCCTGCCCGGGCTGCTCGTGACCGCGCGCCGTCTCCTGCGCACGTGGCGCGCCGACGTCGTCCTCTCGCTCGCGGTCTCGTCCTACACCCCGTACACGATCGGACTGGCCCGCGCGTTCCCGCTCGTGTTCAGCATCGAGACCGCCGGTCCCGACTTCGCGCAGCACCCCCGGGCGCTGCGTTGGGCCTTCCGGCGTGCGGCCCGGGTCGTCGCCTGCGCCTCGTCGCTGGCGGCGAGCGCACGCGCGCTCGCGCCCGAGGCGGCCTCGCGCGTCGTCTATGTGCCCAACGGGGTCGACCTCGCGCGCTTCGCGCCCGAGGTCGTGCCGTATCCGCACGGACGGCCCTACGTCCTCGCCGTGGGACGGCTCGCGCACCAGAAGGGCTTCGACGTCCTGCTCGAGGCGTGGGCGCTCGCCGGGCCGGCCGCCGCGGGCGTCGACCTGCTGCTCGCCGGCGACGGTCCGGATCGGGCTGCCCTCGAGCGGCAGGCCGCCGAGCTCGGTATCGCCGCGAGCGTCCACTTCCTCGGCTCGACGCAGAGCGCACGGCTCGCCGCGCTCTATCGCGGCGCGCTGCTGCTCGCCTGCCCATCGCGCTGGGAGGGCCTGCCGCTCGTCTGCCTCGAGGCGATGGCGAGCGGCTGCCCGGTGGTGGGCAGCGACGTCGACGGCATCCCCGACGCCGTCACGCCGGGCGAGACCGGGCTCCTCGTGCCGCCGCGCGAGCCGACCGCGCTCGCCGGTGCGCTCACGGCGCTGCTCGGCGACCCCGCACGGCGGGCCGCGTTCGGCGCCCGCGCGCGCGCCATCGCCTGCGCGCGCTTCGGCTGGCCCGTCGTCGCCGGGCGCTACCTCGACGTCCTGACCGCGGCCTGCGGCCGTTAGACGCGCTCGTCGGCGTCGAAGAGCTTCTTGTATTCCTCGACCGCGAAGCGGTCGGTCATGCCCGCGACGTAGTCCGCGATCACGCGGTGCATCGGCTCGCCTTCCTCCCGCGTCCGGCGCGTGACGTGCGGCGGAAGCTGGCGCGGCTCGGCGACGTACGCCTCGAAGAGCGCCGTCATGATGCGCTCCGCCTTCTGGGTCATGCGCGTCACGCGGTGGTGGGTGTAGAGGTGCTCGTAAAGGAAGGCCTTGAGATCGCGGTTACACGCGGTCATCTCCGGCGAGAACTCGACCAGGCGCGGCTTGTGACGCCGCACGTCCGCGAGCGTTTCGACGCCCCGTTCGCGCAGCCGCCGCTCGATCGCCTCGCCGAGGTCGGTCACCATGCGATCGATCAGCCGCCGCACCGCCTGGTAGCGCAGCACGCGCACGGGAACCCCCGCGGCGCCGCGCTCCGCCTCCGCGAGCGCGTCCGCCCACAGCGGCACCGCGGCGAGCTCCTCGGGGTCGAGCATGCCGGACTGGAGGCCGTCGTCGATGTCGTGCGCGTTGTAGGCGATCTCGTCCGCGAAATCGACGATCTGCGCCTCGAGGCACGGCGCCAGGTCGGCGTTGAACTCGGCCACCTGCGGGCGGTCGTAGCGCGTGGAGTGCTTGACGATGCCCTCGCGCACCTCCCACGTGAGGTTGAGGCCGCGGAAGTGCGGGTAGCGCTCCTCGAGGACGTCGACGATGCGCAGGCTCTGGCTGTTGTGGTCGAAGCCCCCGTGGCCCGCCATCAGGCGGTCGAGCACCTTCTCGCCCGCGTGCCCGAAGGGCGTGTGGCCGAGGTCGTGGGCGAGAGCCACCGCCTCGGCCAGGTCCTCGTTGAGACGCAGCGCCCGCGCGAGCGTGCGCGTCACCTGCGCGGCCTCCATGGTGTGGGTCAGCCGCGTGCGGTAGTAGTCGCCCTCGTGGTTGACGAAGACCTGGGTCTTGTACTCGAGGCGGCGGAACGCGGTCGAGTGGATCACCCGATCCCGGTCGCGCTGAAACGCCATCCGGAACCGATGCTCGGCTTCCGCGTGGCGCCGGCCGCGCGAGTCGCGGCTGCGCATCGCGTAGGGCGCCAGCAGCCCGTCTTCGCGCGTCTCGAATGCGGCGCGGTCGAGCATCCGGCGCGCCCGCTCTCACTCCTCGGCGGCCTCGACGATGAGCTGGACGGTCGCCTGCACGTCGCGGCCGACGTGAACCACGATCCCGTACGTGCCGAGCTGCTTGATGGGCTCCTCGAGCGCGATCCGCCGCCGATCGACCGCGCACCCCTGCTCGGCGAGCAGGCGCTCGACGTCGAGGTTGGTGACCGAGCCGAACAGCCGCCCCTCCTCGCCGGCGCGGGCGCGCACCCGCAGCGTGAGCCCGTCGACCTTCGCGGCGGCCGCCTGCGCGGACTTGCGCTCGCGGTCGGCCTTGGCGGCGATCATCCGCTTCTGGTGCTCGAGCTGGCGCAGGTTGCCCGTGCTCGCCTCCACCGCAAGCCCGCGGGGGAGGAGGTAATTGCGCGCGTAGCCCGGCCGCACCCGCACCACGTCACCGATCTTGCCGAGGTTGGGCACGTCGTCCCGGAGAATGATCTCGACCGCCATCGTCGCGCCCTCCGCTACGGATAGACCGCTGTGTACGGGAGCAACGCCATCGTGCGCGCCCGCTTTATCGCCACGGTGAGGCGCCGCTGGTGGCCGGCGCAGTTACCCGTGATGCGCGCCGGTATGACCTTGCCGCGCTCGGAGAGGAAGTTCCCGAGCACCCGCGTGTCCTTGTAGTCGATGAGCATCGTCTTGTCGGCGCAGAAGCGGCACACCTTGCGCCGGCCCATGCCCCGGCGCCGCGGTCCTCGCCCGCCCGCCTGTGGCCGCTCGCGTTCCTTGGCCATCTACATGCCCTCCCCGTCGCCCAGCTCCGCCTCACCGCCTCCCGCCTCCTCCACCTCTTCGCGCTCGGCTCGACGGACGGTGCGCGGCGGTGTGGGCGGGGCGTTCTCCTCCTGGCGGACGGAGACGAACCGCAGCACGGGGTCCATGAGCTTGAGGTTGCGCTCGATCTCCTGAAGAGCCGTGGTCGTCGCCCGGTACTCGAACAGCACGTAGAACCCCCGGCGCTGCTTGGCCACCGGATAGGACAGCTCGCGCAGCCCCCACTCCTGCACCTGCCCGATCGGGCAGCCCTGCTCCTCGACGAGCGTCCGGATGCGGGCGGTGATCTCCTTCGAGCCGGGTTCGCCCTGCTCCGGATGGATCAGGACGAGCGTCTCATAGCGGCGGTCCGCCATGTGGAATCTCCCTCTGTCTGTGCTGGCTTCACTTCTCCGCACCACCCTTCGGCGCGGCCGGCGCGGCCTCCGCAGCCGGCGCCGCCGCCCCTTCGGCCGCCGCGGCCTCGGGTGCCGCCTCGGCGGCCTCGCCCGGCTTGGGCGCCTCGACCGTCGGAGGCAGGACCGTCACGACCGGCTGGGCCCGATCGGCGACCGCCGTGACCCCCGCCGGCAGGTTGAGCTCGCCCACGTGCACGGCCTCGTGGATCCCGAGGCCGGCCACGTCCACCTCGATGAACTCCGGGATCTCCGTCGGCAGACACTCGACCGCGACTTCGCGCAAAAGCGGCTGGAGGATCCCGCCCTCCACGACACCGGCGGCCTTGCCCACGAAGTGCAGCGGCACGGACACCGTGAGCCGCTCGGTGAGATCGACCTCGTAGAAGTCCGCGTGGAGGACCGTTCCCGTCACCGGATGGCGCTGCATCTCCCGCAGGAGAACCATGCGTTCGTGCAGCTCCGGCTCCCGCTCGGCGTGCAGGAGCCGGATCAAGTGCGAGCCCTCGAGGTGGGTGAGCTTGCGCTCGATCTCGTCAGCGCCGACCGCGATCGACGTCGTCGTCCGCTTGGGCCCGTACAGGACCCCCGGCACCTTACCCTCGCGCCGCAGCCGACGGGCGGTTCCCTTGCCGTGGCCCGTGCGCCGCACGATGGTGATCTCGACCGTTTCCATGGCGTGAGTCCCTCAGACGAACAGCGAGCTGATCGAGTCCTCCTCGTGCGTGCGGCGGATGGCCTCGCCGAGGAGCGTCGCTACCGAAAGCACGCGGAGCTTGGTGAGCCGCGACGCCTCGGGGCGCAGCGGAATGGTGTCGGTCACGACGATCTCGTCGAGCGTCGAGCCGGCCAGGCGGTCGATCGCCGGTCCGGAGAGCACCGCGTGCGTCGCGGCGGCGAGAACGACCGGTGCGCCCGCGCGACGAACGGCCTGGGCCGCGGCACAGAGCGTGCCGGCCGTATCGACCATGTCGTCGACGATGACCGCCGCTCGCCCGTCGATCTCGCCGATGATCTGCATCTCGGCAACCTCGTTCGCGCGCACACGGCGCTTGTCGATGATCGCGAGGTTGGCGTCGAGTCGCTTGGCGAAGGCCCGCGCGCGCTCGACACCGCCGGCGTCGGGCGCGATCACGGTGGTCGGCCGCCCCGTCAGCTTCTCGCGCAGGTATTGCAGCAGCGGCGGGGTCGCGTACACGTTGTCGACCGGGACGTCGAAGAACCCTTGGATCTGACCAGCATGGAGGTCGACCGTGAGGACGCGCGCCGCCCCGGCGGTCGTGATCAGGTCGGCGACGAGCTTGGCGCTGATCGGCACGCGGGGAGCCACCTTGCGATCCTGCCGCGCATAGCCGTAGTAGGGCATCACCGCCGTGATGCGCTGCGCCGAGGCACGCTTGAGCGCGTCGAGCATCAGCAGCAGCTCCATCAGGTTGTCGTTCGTCGGCATGCAGGTGGACTGGATGACGAAGACGTCCCCGCCGCGCACGTTGTCGCGGATCTCGACCTGAACCTCGCCGTCGCTGAACCGTCCGACCTCGGCCCGTCCCAGGGGCACGCCCACGTAGCGGCCGATCGCCTCGGCGAGCGGCCGGTTGGAGTTGCCGGCGAAAATCTTGACCTCGTCCTTCACGATCCTCCGTCCACGCCGCCCCGGAGCTGGGCGGGAAGGACTCGAACCTTCGCTGCCGGATCCAAAGTCCGGTGCCTTACCAGCTTGGCGACCGCCCAAAGGGTCTGGTGCGTCCGCGAAACCGGGGATGCTAGTTTTCGCCTTCGCGCCTGTCAACTCCGACCGCGGCTTTGTTCGCTCGACGCCCCATGGCAGGAGGATCGGGGTGCGCGCCTTCGAGGAGGTGGCGCGGGCGGCGGCGAGCCGCGCCGGCGCGTTGCTGCGCGCGCGTTACGCCGCGCCGCAGGCGGTGTCCTTCAAGTCGGAGGTCGACCTGCTGACGGCGGCCGACCGGGATGCCGAACGCCTGATCGTCGATGCCCTCCGGGAGGCGTTTCCCGAGCACGGCGTGGTCGCCGAGGAATCCCCGGCCGTGCCGGGCGCCGGGCCCTATCGCTGGTACGTGGACCCGCTCGACGGCACCACCAACTTCGCACACGGCCATCCCCACTTCGCCGTGTCGCTCGGCCTCGCCCGCGACGAGGAGCTGCTGCTCGGCGTCGTGCACGACCCGCTCCGCGGCGAGACGTTCGTCGCCCGACGCGGCGAGGGGGCGCGGCTCGGCGATCGGCCCATCACCGTGTCGTCGGTGGCGACGCTCGACCGGGCGCTCATGGCGACAGGTTTCCCATACGACCGCCGCCACCACGCCGCCTACTACCTCGCATACGTCCAGTCGGCCCTCGAGCGCACGCAGGGCCTCCGCCGCGCCGGCTCGGCCGCGCTCGACCTCTGCTGGGTCGCCTGCGGCCGGCTCGACGGCTTCTGGGAGTGGAAGCTCCAGCCCTGGGATACGGCGGCGGGCCGACTCGTCGTCGAGGAGGCCGGCGGGGCCGTCAGCGACGTGGCCGGCGGCCCGCTCACGCTGGCGGGCCCGGAGATCGTGGCTTCCAACGGCCTCCTGCACGGGGAGCTGCTCGCCATGCTCCGCCAAGTCCGCGCTCGTGTCGGTCCGCTGCCCGCCGCACGGTGACCGGCCGTCGTTGTCGCCCAGGGCCCACTCGTGTAATTACGCACGCATCGGGCCCCCGTGGTGAAATGGATATCACACAGGCCTCCGGAGCCTGGGGTAGAGGTTCGATTCCTCTCGGGGGCACTCGCACACGCCCTCCTCGCGTCGACTAAGCGCTTGATTCTTCGTGGTTCCTCCGGATAGAGTCGACGTTCTGCGAGGCGCCCGGGCCGGGCCCCTGCTTGGCGTGAGGAGTGGCTGATGGAACTTCCCAAGTGCCAGAAGTGCAACAACGGGACGCTGATCCCGCTGTCCGACTACGGGCAAGAAGGGGCCTCGGTGATGTTCAAGGCGTGGGTGTGCACGAACCCCGACTGCGGCTTCTCCCTGCGTGTGGACAAGGGCGAGGTCAGCTACGGGAAGCGGGTCGAGCACAAGCACTGACGTCGGCGCCCGAGGCCCCCCGCTCCTTCAGCAGGCGTTGTAGCGGCCGGAACTCCGGCGCCTCGGCCGTTCGTACGAGCTCGAGCAAGGCCTGCTCGGACGTGGTCGCGAGCATTCCGGCACCGCGCATCCGTTCCCACGCCACCGTCGCATCCGCCATCTGCCGCGACGACGTGGCGTCACGCGCCACGTGCACCTGATAGCCCGCGGCGATCAGGTCGTGGACGGTCTGGTTCACGCAGGCGTGCGTCTCGATGCCCGCGACCAGTACCTGCTTCCGCCCGCTCGCCGCGAGCGCGTCCATGAAGGCCTGCGAGCCGCAGCAGCTCATCGAGAGCTTCTCGAGCACGGGCTGGCCCGGGCGGAAGTGCGCCGCGACCTCGGCGGCGGTGCGCCCGAGGCCGCGGGGGTACTGCTCGGTGACGAGCAGGGGGAGCTCGAGGATCGATGCCCCGCGGACGAGGACGGCGCACGCGTCGCGCACCCCGTCCCAGCCGTGGAGGACCGGGCGATAAGCTTCCTGCAGGTCGATGAGGAGCAGCACCGCGCGGTGGCGGTCGAGCAGCCCTGGGTGCCTCATGCCGGAGGTCCTAGCCGAGGCGGCGCGCCGGGCGCAACGTGTCTTTCACCTTGCGCGCGGCGCCGGCCCGCGGTACACGCTCGCGAGGCCGTCGCGAGAAGGGGGTTCCATGCGCAGAGGCGCCTGCACTTTGCTCGCTGTCCTCATGCTGTCGGTGCTCTTCGCTCGCTCCGCGGCAGCCCGCGTCGCCTACGAGGAGCGCCCCTTCTACCAGCGTGCCGCCCTCACGGCCGGCGCAGCCGTGCTGAACGTCACGCCGGTGCTGTCCGGGCTGGTCGCACCCCAATGCCTTCCCGGGTACGTCCTGTGCAAGGTGGGGTTCGCCGTCTTCAACACCGCGGTCGCCGAGGTTCACCTGCTCATGTCCGGCTTCGGCGATATGGCGCAGACGCGCGCCATCCTCTATCGCGGGTGGGCGGGCGACTGGTACCTCACGGGGCGTGATCTTGCCGGAGATCACGTGCCGCAGCCCTACCCCGACCCCCCGCCCGCGGAACACCGTGGGAGCCACGGAGGCTTCGTGCCGCCGCCCCTCTGAGCGAGCGGCATACGCCGGCTACTGCACCTCGATCGTGACCTTGTCGATCTTGAGCGGTTCGCTCGTCCTACCGCTCTGCGACCCGGCGGCCTCGAGCGCCTTGAGGGTGTCCATCCCGTCGACGACCGCCCCGAAGATCGTGTGCTTGCCGTCGAGCCAGGGAGTCGGGACGAACGTGATGAAGAACTGGCTCCCGTCGGTCCCCGGCCCTGCGTTGGCCATCGAGAGCAGGCCCGGGCGGTCGTGCTTCACGTCGGGCTTGAATTCGCCATCGAACTTGTAGCC